>NZ_BIMB01000005.1 GCF_004000865.1 Paenibacillus elgii NBRC 100335
AAAATATCTCTCCATTCTTGAGTAGGTTGGGAGGCTAGGTAGGCGGAGTATTGCCTCGTTATTACCTTCTGCGGGTCATTGGTTATGGTCCCTGCTCCTGCTATATAGTTTGTTCCTGTGAAGCTTCCTCGTTCAAACGATTCTACATCATATATATTCTCATATAGTCCATTGGAAATAGATGCTGCTGTAACAAGCCCCTGACTACCGTAACTTATTGGTAAGGAAGGATTTGCATAGCCAATAGTTGGTAATTCGAAAAACAGCCATATACTTATAAAAGGTATTAAAAATATTATTCGTAAATTTCTTACATGTAATAATACAATTAATATGAAGTTATTGTTTATGTGTGATGCCACTTTTCAAAACTCCCCCTCAGCTTTAACAACAAAGTTTATGTCTCACTTGCCTGCTACCGCTTCACTCAACCGCGTATAATCCCTAAATTTACCCTTTAATCTATTTGATTTTACGGTTGTGTTTTAACCAATTGAATCAACGCACTCTCGGTTGTCGCTATTACGGTAAAATAACCTCTTTACCAACCATATTCCCATTACTATCGTATTTAATTTTGGTAATGGGAACTTTGCTGTTATTTTTTTGTATCTCTAATAATCGTCCGTTCGTGTCGTATTTGTAATTTAATCCTGCGCTAATATCTACGTATTCATTCCATTCAATCCCTTTGACCTTAAACTCTACATTTCTGTACAGAACAAATCCTGTAGTACCTGGACTGTTAGCCATAGTGGGATAAAGCAATAGTCTCGCTATGCTGGATGTAGGTTTACCTGTGTGTTCAAAGTGCTGCCATTTACCTTTATTCGCATTGTCATAATATATAGGTACTGTAAATGCTCCTTCGCCTTGAGCGATGGCTGTAGTCCCTGTTTGGGCGATGTTGGCATCCGATGAAATATACGCATCAAAACTCCAAGTATAGATTGCATTTGGATCAACCGGGATATCGAAACCATGCCATGTCCAAGGCAGATTTTGAGCATAGTCATAGCTATATGTATTGTATGTCTTGCTCGTTAATACTCCTCCGCCCCTAATCGTAAAACCCTCATTTGTCGTCGGTTGCGGAAAAAGATTGGAGACCGTATCCGTTTTTCTAAAGTCCACGTTTTTATATAAAATGTACCCTGTTGTTGCCGGAAGATCCCCAAATGTCGGGTATAGCAGAATTCTTGCTACATCAGATGCCGGTTTGCCGGTAAACTCAAAATGCTGCCACGTTCCTTTGTTTGTATTATCGTAACGGAAAAGTGCAGGGAACCCGCCTTCTCCTTGAGCTATAAACGTATTTCCTGTTACAGCAATATCCGCATCCGGAGAAATATAAGCATCCAAGCTCCACGTATACGTTGCATTGGGATCTACTTTGATGTCGAAGCCATGCCACGTCCAGGGCTTTTTTTGCGCATAGTCGTATTTATACATGCTGTTTGCATAGGATTCTGCAGTAAACAAGCCGCCACCTTTGACACTAAAACCTTCATTATCCGAAGGTTGTGGATACAAGTTAGCTGCCGTTCCTGCTTTTCTAAATTCGACGTTTCTATATTCAATGTACCCTGTTGTTGCCGGTAGACTTTCTTTGGTCGGGTAAAGCAATAGTCTGGCTACATTTGAAGTCGGTTTGCCCGTATATTCAAAATGCTGCCATACCCCTTTTCTCGTATTATCATAATAAAACGAGGCGCCACCGAAACCGCCTTCTCCGTTGGCAATAAATGTACCTCCTGTTACTGCAAGGTTGGCATCAGGGGAAATATATGCGTCAAAGCTCCAGGTATAAGTCACATCCGGATCCACTCCGAGATCAAATCCATGCCATGTCCATGTCGTTTTTTGTCCATAATCGTACTTATAACTGTAAGACTGGTTACTATTTATGATTCCATTATCCCGTTTTGTAAACCCACTGTTATCGCTAGGTTGTGGGAAGAGATTAGTTTCTGATGGAGGGTCAAAAAAATATTTACCAGTTGCTGAAGCATCGAAAGGGAGAGCAAGCAGTATTATAAATAAATTCAAAAAAATGATCGAAATTTTTTTAAAACCATCGGGAAAGACCATAAAATATTTCCTCCATATGTCTGATGTAAATTCTACAGGACTTTCTTACTAATATTTTCCGTGTTAAATTATACCTTTGTCAGATAGTGTCTGTATATAGCGGAGTATGTAAAAAATAATAATATTCCCATCACCCGCTGGCATGGTGACCAAATGGGCGGTCCGCTCATAAAATGCATCATTCAAGCCGCGGGAGATGAAGACTATGAGCAAAGCGAAAACTGCCAAAAAGAACGTCCCGGCGTCGTCTATCGACAAAACCAAGTTCAACATGAAAGTGGTGACCTCGGACGTGTGCGCCCGCTGCCGCAAATGCGAGCGCGGACTGCGGTATCTCGAAAAAATGTCCCAGCCGGGCGCCGTCGGCAACGGGGTGCCTTGCATCTTGACCAAAGGCAAGGCTTACGCTTAGCACAATGCCTCTATGACGAATCAGCGCCGGCGAAACGAAAAGGGCAAGGTACGTTTCCGGCGGTTCCGGAATTCGTCCCTTGCCCTTTTGTATGATAGTTTGCGGTTAATCACGATTCCTTGCAGTTCACTATCTGTCCTTCGCTCGTCGTCAGGCTTTTTTCTATCCCTTCAGCACGTACGTCCGCCCGCCTTCCGCCTCGAACGTGAGCACGCCGTCGCGGACCTCAAACGCCACCGCTTCGCCGTCCGCCACCACAGCCGACACGGCCGTCTGAATTCGAACCCGGCAGGTGCCGCTGTATCCGGCGCGAATCGTCGCTTCCGTCAGCCGGTGGTCGTCCCACGTCATGGCGACCTCGTAGCCGCCGCGAGCCCGCAGCCCGTAAACGCGGCCCGATGGCCAAGCCTTCGGCAGCGCAGGCAGCAGCGCCAGTTCGCCTCCGTGAGACTGCAGCAGCATTTCTGTGATCCCGGCCGTGCCGCCAAAGTTGCCATCGATCTGGAACGGGGGATGCGCGTCGAACAGGTTCGGGTACGTCGACTGGGCAAGCAGCGCCGCTACGTTGTCGTACGCCTTGTCGCCTTCGCCGAGCCGCGCCCAGAAGTTGATAATCCACGCCCGGCTCCAGCCGGTGTGCCCTCCGCCGTTCGCAAGACGGCGCTCCAGCGTCCGCTTGGCCGCCACCGCCAGCTCCGGAGTACGGTGAAGGTGAATCATCTCGCCGGGATGCAGCGCGAACAGCTGCGAGATGTGGCGGTGGCCCGGGTCGGCTTCCTCGTAATCCTCCAGCCACTCGATGATCTGACCGTGTCGTCCGATCCGGGTCTGCGGCAGCTTCGCCATGGCTTTCGCGAGCCGCTGACGGAACGCCTCGTCCAGACCGAGCACAGCCGCCGCTTCCCGGCATGCCTCGAACAAAGTGTAGGCAATCTGCGAATCCATCGCAGGCGCCATGCATAGATTGCCCGTGACTCCATTCGGCAGCACGAACTTGTTCTCGGGAGATATCGACGGTCCCGTCAACAGCCGTCCCTGCTCGTCCTCCAGCAAATAGTCCAGCAGGAACTGCGCCGCTTCCTTCATGACCGGATACGCCCGGTCCGACAAGAAGGAACGGTCAATCCCGAAGCGGTAGTGCTCCCACAGATGAAGCGACAGCCAAGCTGCGCCCATCGGCCAAATTGAGGCGCTGACCGGAATGCCCTCTACATGCGTATCGCCCCACAGATTCGTATTGTGGTGTGCCATAAAACCGCCGCAGCCGTATACCTCCCGCGCCGTGACCCGACCATTTTCGCGCATCCGCTCGATCAAATCGAACAACGGCTCGTGGCACTCTTGCAAATGGCACACTTCCGCAGGCCAATAGTTCATTTGTGTGTTGATATTAATCGTATACTTCGATTCCCAAGGCGGCGTGTAGCTATCGTTCCATATGCCCTGCAGCGTGGCTGCGAGGGAGCCAGGGCGCGAACACGACAGCAGCAAATACCGCCCGAATTGGAAAAATGTTTCCACCAATCCCGGATCGTCATGCCCCTCCTTCACGCGCTGCAGTCGCTCGTCCGTTGGCAAAGAGGCTGCCGCATCCGGTTCCGGCTTCGCCAGCTCCAATCCGACCCGTCGGAAATAGCGGGTGTAATCTTCCGTATGCGCGCGCTTCAACTCTTCATACGGCAGTGATGCCGCCCTTGCTATTTGCTCCAGGCAGACGGCTTTCGGATCATCATGCCGAAACGTCGTGCCCGCCGCAAGTAGCAAGGTCACCGCATCCGCACCCTCTACCGAGATAAAGTCGCCGATCGGCTTCACGCTGCCGCCCTCGGCAATCGCTTTCAAGACCGCGCTGAAGCGGACGCCTTCCGTACCGCACTCGCCGTACATGATCATCGTATCTTCGCCGTATTTTTGGCTGCCCATATCGAACGGCCGGCGCATCATATGCGTACTGAACGTCAGGCTCCCCGGCTGGTCTACCGTCAGTCGGACGGCCAGCACCTGATGGACCGCGCTGCTGAAATATTCCCGGGTGTAGCGGACGCCGTCCATGTCATAACGAACCCGTACGAGAGCCTGCTCCAAATCGAGCTCCCGCTCGTAGGCTTGCGGCGGCTTATCATGCCCGAGCATGTACAGGAGCAGATCTCCTAGCGGCTGGTACGGATGCAAATATTTAGGCGCCGACATCAACGCCATCCGGGCCAAATGCTCCGCTTCCTGCTGCTTGCCTTCCATCAGCAGCCGCCGGACTTCTGGCACGTTCGTCCGCGCGTCGGGATTGTTCGCTTTTTTCGGTCCGCCGTACCAGACGGAATCTTCGTTTAATTGAATTTTGTCCTGCCCTACCGTGCCGAATACCATACCGCCGAGCCGGCCGCCCCCGATAGGTAGCGCCTCCTCCCACCTGCGGGCCGGAGCCGAATACCACAGCGCCAATCGACTGGAACGTTCCTTCATCCGCCATCCCTCCCCTATTCTTATTATTGTAGCCGATCGCTCGGCGTAGGGATATGTACTTTCTTACGATGCATTTGGACAAAAATAAGGTCCAGGACGAGGCACGCCCACGACCCGGACTTACGTACGGCATAACGTCAGAGCGATACTTGCTGCTCATTCAGCCACGCTGTGATATGCTTTTTGAACTTTCGCGCAGCCGGAGAAAGCTGCTTGAAGGATACGGCCGCGAGCACGATCGTGCGGTACGGATCGCCTTCGAGGCCGATCATGTGAATGCCGTCCAGCGCTTCGTACAGCACCATCGCCGGCAAAATGCTGATCCCCAGCCCGTTTTTCACCATCGCCATGATCGCTTGATCTTCCAGCACTTCGTATTTGATGTTCAGCGATAGCCGGTTGATTTTGATGATGCGCAGCAGGTCGCTTTCCTTGCCCCACTTCGGCATAATGAACGGCTCCGCTTGCAGTTGGGCAAGCGACATGACCGTCATCTCGCGGTAAGGGGACTCGTCCGGCACGATGCAGAGCAGGTTGTCCTTGGTCAGCGGGATGATGTCGAAAGGCCGGGCTGCCGTTAACGAAACGAAGCCGAAATCGACCGCGCCACTCGTAATCCAATCGTTAATTTCGTCGTAGTCGCCCTCCAGCAGCTTAATCTCGATCGCCGGGTGCTCCGCCTGGAACCGCTTCATGATGCCGGGCAGCCATTGAGTGGAAATGCTCGTGAAGGTGCCGATCCGCACCGTACCGGTCTCCAGCCCTTGAATCGAAGCGACCTCCTGCTTGAGCAGCTCGCTTCGCTGGATAACGTCCCGGACATGCTTCAGCACGCGCGCTCCGTTCGGCGTCAGCCCGATTCCGGCGCGTCCCCGGGTCAGCAGCGCGAAGCCCCACTCGGTCTCCAGACTGGCGATGGCATGGCTGACCGCCGATTGAGTCAGTCCGAGCTTTTCGGCCGTCCGGGTCAGGCTCCCCAGCTCGACAACCGTGCTGAATACTTCGTATTTGGCCAATGACATGGATCGTCTTCCTTTTCATGAAAATAATTCACATATTATATGATAAACATTCATTTTTCTTATTCATAGTGTACCGTTATACTAATCGATGTGTAAATACATATCGTGTTGGGAGCCAGACAGATGAGAACGGAAATGAAAGCGGATTTGATGATGCTGGGAGCGACGATGCTATGGGCGTCTTCGTATTTGTTCACCAAAGTCGGATTGCAATCGTTAGAGACATTCAATCTTATTGCTTTGCGGCTGCTGATTGCATTTCTGTTATCGGCGCTTGTCTTTCATAAACGTGTGAGGAGCGCCAACTGGTCGACGGTGAGTTCGGCTTTTGTGTTGGGCTCGATTTTGTTTCTCTGCTTCGTGTTTATCACCTTTGGAGTCCGGTCGACCTCCGCTTCGAACGCAGGCTTTCTTGTCGGTCTCTCGGTGATTTTCGTTCCGATCCTGTCGATCCTTTTCCTGAAAAAAAGACCGGAGGCGCGTCTTCTTCTGTGCATCGGACTGGCTATCGTCGGGATCGGCCTGCTGACGCTGACCTCGTCGCTGACGATCAATCAAGGGGATATTTACTGCTTGCTCGGCTCTCTGCTCTTCGCCGTGCATATGCTTGTTACGGGCTCGGCCGTCAAACAGGGGGATGCGATCGCCCTCGGCGTACTGCAGCTCGGGTTTGCCGGACTGTGGGCGCTGTCCTTCTCCTTCCTGATGGAGACCCCGAAGCTGCCGGATACGTTCGATGCCTGGACGTCGATCCTCGGCCTGAGCGTCTTATGCAGCGCCGTCGCCTTCGTTCTGCAGGCCAGCGTGCAAAAGTACGCCTCGCCTACGCGAGCGGCGCTGATTTTCGGCATGGAGCCGTTGTTCGCGGCGATCTTCGCTTTTGTTTTTGCAGGGGAAACGTTGACATCCAGAGGATACGTCGGCGCGGCGCTGCTGCTGCTTAGCGTATTTCTCGCGCAGACCGATGTGAAGAAGCTGTTCGATGGGAAACGGCTGGCCGTCAAGAAGCACCGGCCGGTAAGCAAATAGCTTTGAAGCATATAGAGGAACTCCGATGTCTTAACGTCAGCGAACCATCATTGATTTGAAAAATAAGACATCTGCGGTGCGCTAACCAGACTGTGCGAGGGCAAAATTATATTTTTCGACAAGCATAGAGGAACGTGCGTTCCTCTATCGTCCGCGGTCCAATGCAAAAAGCTACGATAGCGGATCCGGGTTCCTCTAATTTTCGCAACGCACATTTTCCTGAGCGCGGCTTCCAATTCGCGAATCCCATTCGCCAGTTTCGGCGCTGCGAGGCTGTCGGTCAAACCCTACGTCGTTACAGGCGTTCAGCCTCACAAAAGCACGCCCCGCGCACTCCGCAAACCACAAGATCCCGCCTGCTTCCTTTTCGGAGCATGTGCGGGATCTTTTCATCGCGCCTCAAATCTTGAACCGGTACCCCGCGCCCCAGATCGTATCGATATACTGCGGATTGGACGGGTCCTGCTCGATTTTGTCCCGCAGCTTGTGGATATGCACGGTGACGGTTGCGATATCGCCGACCGAATCGTAGCCCCAGATGTGCTCGAACAACTGGTCCTTGCTGAACACCCGGTTTGGATTGGAAGCGAGAAAGGTCAGCAGATCGAACTCCCGGGTCGTAAACGTCACTTCCTGGTTGTTCACGAACACGCGGCGGGACGACTTGTCAATGAGGAGACCGCGGATGCGGATTTCCTCCGTCTGCGAAGCCCGGCTGCCGAGCAGCCGCTCGTAGCGCGACAGATGCGCCTTCACGCGGGCGACCAGCTCGCCCGGACTGAACGGCTTGATGATGTAATCGTCGGCGCCGAGGCCCAGGCCGCGGATTTTGTCGATCTCTTCCTTTTTGGCGGACACCATCAGAATCGGAATATCGTGCTTGTCGCGGATTTTCCGGCATATCTCGAAGCCGTCCACTTTAGGCAGCATCAGATCGAGAATGATCAGGTCGTAATTCCCCGTGAGCGCCTTCTTCAGCCCTTCGTCCCCGCTGTGCTCCATATCGACCTGATACCCGTTAATTTCGAGATAATCTCTCTCCAGCTCGGCAATGCTCGTTTCGTCTTCGATAATTAAAATATTTTTCATCGCTCAGTCCTCGCCGCCTGTAGTTTGATGGAGCGTAAAATAAATGCTCGTGCCTTCGCCAAGCGTGCTTTTAGCCTGAATGACGCCGCCGTGCTCCTCGATAATATGCTTCGCAATGGCGAGTCCCAGCCCGCTGCCTCCGGTGCCGCTGTTCCGCGACGGGTCCGCCCGGTAAAACCGGTCGAAAATATGCGGCAGCGCCTCCGGCGGAATGCCTTGCCCGTTGTCCCTGACTTCCACGATGACCCGTTCGCCGTCGGACTGCATCCGAAGCGTGATGAGTCCCTCTTCCTTGTCCATATATTTGATGGCGTTGCCGATCAAATTGACCAGCACCCGCTTCAGCTTCTCCCGGTCAGCCGTAACCCACACCGGAGCTTGCGCCTCCGGAGCGTCGAACCGAAGCGTGACGCCTTTCTTTTCAATGTCGGCGTGCAGCTGCATGTCGAGGGTGCAGTCCTGCAAAAAAGCGTTCAAGTTCACCGGTTCAAAATGAAACGGCAGCTTCTTCAAATCCAGCTTGGAGAACAAAAACAGCTCGTCGATCAGATGATCCATCTGAACGGCTTTGGCATAGATCGTTTTCAAATATTTATCCAGCTTATCCGGCGAATTCGATACGCCGTCCATTATACCTTCGACATAGCCTTTAATGGCGGTCACCGGCGTTTTCAGATCGTGCGAGATGTTGGAAATGAGCTCCTTGCGGTTCTCTTCGTACTTGAGCTGCACGTCGACGGATTGTTTCAGCCTCCGGCGCATCTGCTCGAAGGATGCCGCCAGCTCGCCGATCTCGTCCTTCGCCAGCGGATTGACTTCAAAGTCGAGATTGCCTTCGCGAATTTCGCCTGCCGCCCGCTGCAATTGACGAAGCGGACGAATTACGCTCCGCGACACCCAGTACGTCAGCAAGCCGTTGGTCAACACGAGAATAACGAGCAGGGAAATAAAAAACGCCACGGTGTAGGTGCGGGCGAACTTGCCGATAAAATTGATGTCTGTGGCGACAAAAACAGTCCCCGGACTGCCGTCCTTGAACTGGAAATCGTACTGCTTGGATAAGAACCACGGGCCTCGGTCCTTCATCACCCGGCCGTTGTTTTCCGAATCCGCCGCTCCGTACGGCGGCAAATTGTGAAGCAGCCCCGGCTTATTCAGCTTCTCCGAGACGTAGGCGACGCCCGCCTGCTTGCGGATGATCAGCCCCATATTAATCGGCTTCAGCCGCTCTTCGAACTGCGCCACGACTGCCGGGTTCAGCAGGGAGTCCGGATCTTCCGTCGTCTTGAGCTTCAATTCGGCACTGATGGCGGCTTCCTTCTCGATCACTTCCTCGATGGGATTGTGGCCCTTCATATCGACATCATACAGCGACCGGACGTCGCCGAAAAAAGCGGCGACAATGATCAAAAACGCGACGCCAGCAAGGATGACCGGCACGATAAGCATCAAAAAATAGGAAAGCACCAACCGGACTTTGATGGACATTGCTTCGGTCTCCTAGTATTGTTTTCGCTCGAATAAGGTATAGCCTCCTGTAAAAAACAATATACAACAAGCGGCCAGAAACATAAAGACGTTCAGGATTTTGCCGGACGCCACGGAGGCTCCAAGCCACAGCATATGCCAGTCGGTGTAAGCCGCAGGGGTGTACACCGCCAGCGCAGGCACGAAGTAAGCGCCAAGCTTTGCCAAAGCATACAGCAAAATGCAGACTGTCAGCGCGCCACTGCCGTTTTTGAAAAATTGGGCGATAAAAGCCGCGGCCAGTCCGAGTGTGAACAGAGGCAGCAGTGCCGTAACATAAGCGGCGGCCGTCCGGCCCAGTCCCTGTACAACCGCATATCCGCCGCCCAGAAACAGAAGGCTTGCAACCGATACGACTAGGGCGATCGCCAGATGCAGCGCCGTATACCCGAGCATGGCGGCCAGCTTGGACGCGAACGCTTGAAATCTCGTAATCGGACGGGTTAAGAGCAGCTTCATCGTCTTGTCGCCCGCTTCCCCGGCGAACATATCGGACGCCGTCATGAAGAGCAGCAGCGGCAAGTAGACGGCGGTATAAAAGCCAAGCAGGACGACCGGGAAATCCGCAGAGGTCAGCGCCCCTACGCCGAAGCCGAATTGAAGCCGCGAGGCGGCAGCTGCCGCGATAATCGGGATCAGGGCGGTCAGAACGAGAAAAACAACCGTTTTGCGCCGGGCCAACAGCTTTGCCAGCTCGTTTATCGTATTCGCATAAAAACTAGGCATGCACTTCCGCCCTCCTTTCTTCGCGCACTTGTTCCATAAAATAATTTTCCAGCGTCATCGGGTTCGCGCCGCGGACAATATCCGCTACGAAATCTTCCCGAATCAGTCTTCCGTTATACAAAATGCCGATCCGGCTGCACAGCTGCTCCATCTCCGTAATCAGATGACTGGATAAGAAAAACGTAATGTGCTGCTCACGGGCCAGCCGGGCAATCAATTCGCGCATCTCCACCATGCCCTCGATATCGAGCCCGTTTGTCGGCTCATCCAGGATAAGCAGCTCCGGCTCGGATAGGATCGCTGCGGCCACGCCCAAACGCTGCTTCATGCCCAGCGAATATTGGCTTACTTTCTCGTGCTTGAAGGCGGCAAGTCCGACCAGCTCCAGCACCTCGTCGATCCGTTTGCGGGGCAGCTGCGGGTAAAACCGGGCGGCGAGCTCCAAATTTTTGTAGCCGCTCATATAATCGTAAGCATCCGCCGTTTCGATAAGCACGCCCACCTTGCTCATCGCTTTCACGAAGTCGGCTGAGGCATCTTGCCCGAACAAGCGCACCTGCCCCCGGTCCGCCCGGCACAGTCCGGCAATGATTTTCATCACGGTCGTCTTGCCCGCTCCGTTCGGACCGAAAAATCCGTAAATATCTCCACGCTGCACTTGCAGCGTAATATTTTCTACGCCGCGCCGGTTGTGGTAAATTTTGGTCAATCCACTTAACTCCAAGACAGCTTCCATCGGCTCATCTCCTTCTTCATCGAAGCTCAACCTTTTGCGTGGACGGCGAAGGACGGCTGACGGGCCGCCCCTCTGTCCCGCTGCGGCAATAGCGCTTATTCTCCGTGTTTTTTCACATCGAGCGTCTTCACTTGCTTGCCGTTCAGATCGATATGATCCGGTGTCGTGCCGTTGAAGTTCGACAAGCCGAAATCAGCGGCAACAACGACTTCGTGGGAAACGCCTTGCGCATCCTTACCGCTGATCGTCAGCGTCATTTGCTGCTTCTCGATCCGGTTGTCCGCGTTGACTTGGGCAGCCAGATCGAACTTGTCGATCTTCACGTCCTGCGTCAGCTTCGGCATGCTGTCTTGCAGGCCCTGGAGCTTATCGCCGAACGGCTCTTGGACGCCTTTATGATGCCCTTCTGCGTTTGCAGCCTGCTTCACCACGAGCGATCCGATCGCATTCGCCACTGCCGGAATTTGGCTTCCGCTCAGCTGCATCGAAATGTTCTTCGTCCCATCCGCTTGCGGCGACAAGGTGACATAATCCTTCAGATTGCCGACCAAGGCGTCGACGACATTCTCGACTTCAGTGCTAATGCCGTCCGGAGCTTGCCCCCGGTGTTCGCCCGCTTTACCCTTCCATTGTTTTCCTTCAATGACGTTGTATATATCGTTGTCGCTCGCTTTGAAGATTTGCCTGCCGTCTTGCCGGTATAGATTAATTCCCTGACTTGCTGTGCCGCCATTGAGATTGATATCTGCGCTCATTTCGTTCTTCGCCTTATCTTCTTTGACGGTCGACTGCACGTCGAGCAGCTTCGTTCCGTTATCCTTCACCGTGACATTCATTTGCTTCGTCACATTTTGTACTGCGAACGTTTGCTTGACGGCCGACTTGTAAGCGTCGTACCCCGGGGCATCTCCAAGCCCCGCATAGGCGGAGCCGATCATAAGCAGGCTTCCGACGGCTACGCTGACTCCGGTTAGTGCGACTCGTTTGTTCATGGTTTCTTCCTCCTTGGGATTGGGGTTTGAAAGCATCTCCGGCTTCCATAATTCCATCCTAAACGGAAGAGCTAAACATTCTAGAAACCGGGGATTAGCCGTTTCTAAACAAATCATTAAAACTTTATTAACTGGTCGCCCGATTCTCCCCCAGAAATACGAAAAAACCCGGATCGTTCTGATCCGGGTGGTAGAATTCGGCTAAGATTCAACAAGACGCCGGTAATTTTGTTTGGTCTTCTGAACGCTAACCGCCGGTTCAAGCACGGTTAGCGTGTTGTTGAACGTATTCAGGTTGACGATAGCCCCGATAGGAATAGCCACTTTATAGCGGCCGTGTCCGGTTGCGAGATTCGTCAGAAGAGGCTTGCCGAGAGGAACGACGAATTCGGTGATTACATTTTCATAGGACTTCTCGTAAGCGGCCGGACAATCCGTGCATTCGCCCATGACGATGCCAAGACAGTCTTGGAATTTCCCGGCCAGCTTCAAATGATTCAGATACCTGTATACCGTATTGGCCGGCTCGTGGGTTTCTTCCAGAAACAGCACCCTTCCCCTTGTATCAATCTCGTAAGGCGTACCCAACGTATCGACAATGGAGGTCAAATTGCCGCCGACGATCGGTCCGGTGACATTCCCCGGCACACGGCTGACAAGCGGAACATTCGGCGGATTGACAATGGAGCGGTAAGAAGATAATGACGATACGGCGGTAAAAAACTGGTCGAAATTATACGCAGGGGTTTCCGGTTTGAAGTCAATCAGCATGAGGCTGTGAAAGGTAATAAGCCCGCCATACAAGTACAGCGCGTTCAGAAGAAACGTCACGTCGCTGTAGCCGGAAATGATTTTCGGATTGCTTCGGATGATGCCGAAATCAAGGTAAGGAAGCATGCCAGACACACCTACGCCGCCCCGGGTGGGAAGAATCATGTTGACCTGCGGATTGGCGAACATCGTCATCAAGTCGTACGCCCGCTCTTGGTCGGTGCCGGCAAGAAAGCCGTTGCGGGCATACGCGTACCGTCCCAAGACGACCTGAAACCCCATCCCTCTTAACACCTGGACGCGCGCATCGATTACGTCAGCCTCCAGCGGACTGCCCATGGCAACGACTCCGATGGTATCGCCTCTTTGCAGCGCAGGCGGTCTAATGGCCATATGCCCACCTTCCTCTCCCAAAGCGTCGTGCGACTTTCGTCTTTTCAAGTATATGGGAGTACGTATCCGGGCATCCCTATTTTGCGCGGCAAATAAAAATGATTTATCATGGGCTCGCAATCGTAGAGTTCGCGGAAATCAACCGCACCTATGGCGGGCCGGGACACTAGAATCCGGATTAAATCAACTCTATCTTATTCCACCTTCGCGCCGTGCGAGCGCAGAAACAAAATCGCTTGCGCCGCGTCCATCCGGGCGCCCTTGACCTCAAGCGACTTAAAATCGACGCCGTCCAGGTTCGCGCCGCGCAGATCGGCTCCGTACAGCTTGCATTTGGCCAACTGCGTGCGGGAGAGGTCGGCTTCCCGCAGGTCCGCTTTTTCGAAATTGCATTCGTACAAGTCGGCTTCCGTGAACCGGACTCCTCTCAACTGCTGCTTGGACAAGTTGGCGTGTCTTAGATTTGTGTACGACCAATCGCCCCGCTCGATCGTGATCCCGTCGAAGCTGGCCTCGGAGAAGTCGGAGCCGACCATTTTGCACTCCTCGAATTTGGCGACAAACAGATTCGCGCCTCGAAAGCGGCAGTTCGTGAAAGCCGAGCCGTGATGAACGGACGCATTGAACTGAGCCCCGGTGAAATCGCAATCGATAAATCGGCAGCCTGACGTCAACAGCTCCTCCAAACGAGCGGCGCGAAAACGGCAGCGTGTGAACGTGCAGTTGCGCAGCTCCCCCTCGCGAAAATCCGCCTGACTGAAATCTTTTTCGTCGAACGATTGATCCTCATATTTATACATACGATATCATCCATTCCTATGAATAGTAGGAAAATAACTAATTAAACCCGAACAAAATAAGAACAAATGTTCTGTTTTTATCATAGCAGATATCGGAAAAAGAAACAAGGTTTAGGTCTGACTAGTTCATCCTTCTATCCTTCTGGCAAGAACACGGGGTCATACGTTACAATAGAGCAAAAACTAGTCTCAAGGAGTCGTTAACTCATGATCGATCATGCCCGTCTTATGGAATACGGACTGAAGAAGCCCGGAACAAGCCTCAAGTATCCTTTCGACCCGGACCTGCCCGTCCTGTTCGTCGGCGACAAAATGTTCGCTCTGCTCGGCACCCATCAAGGCATCCCGAGTGTCAATCTGAAATGCGATCCCGACAACGTCTGGCTCGTACGGCAAACATATCCGACCGCCGTGCTTCCCGGCTACCATATGAACAAGCGGCACTGGAATACGGTCGTGCTGAACGGCGAAGTTCCGGACACCGAGGTGCTGGACATGCTGGAGGAATCGTACCAGCTTGTATACCGAAAGCTGACCCGAGCCGTGAAAGAAGCGATCAACGGCGGTTGACGCATTTGCAATGAAAAACAGCATCCGGTTGGATGCCGCTGCTGCACTATTCCTCCCTAAGCCTTAAGCGCGGCGGTCGATTCCCTGATGACCAGCTCGGGCTTCCATTCGACCGTTACGCTTGCCGTCGAGCCGGCTCCGATCCATTTGAGCAGCAGTTCGACGGAGCTCTGGCCGATGCTTTCCGCAGGCTGACGAACCGTCGTCAAATAAGGACGAAGACGGGATGCAATATATTGATCGTCATATCCGATAACCGACATTGCCTCCGGCACCCGCATCCCCTCCTCCGCCAAAGCGTTTACGATTCCGACCGCGATATAGTCGTCGCCGGCGAATACGGCCGTAGGCAGCTTCCCGCTCCTGATCCATGACTTTGCCGTAGCGTAACCGAATCCGATTTCGTAGTCCCCTTGCACCACAGCGAACGGAGAAAGTCTCGCCTCCCGGAGCGCATCCAAAAAGCCCCGCTTTCGCTCCCGCGTGCTCAAAAAATATTCCGGCCCGCATACGTGGGCGATCGAAGTATGGCCTAGCGAGAGCAAGTGCTTCGCCGCTTCGTAGCCTCCGTAGTAATTGTCCGTCAGCACCGAAGGGACCATGTGATCCCGTCTTTGATTATCGATGAGCACGAACGGAATGCTCCGCTTCTTCAATTGGGCGACATATCGGTCCTCTTCCGGCAAAGACAATAGAATCAAGCCGTCCACCCGGTCTTCGTGCATCAAATCGTGACTTTCGCGGGAACGAACATCATTCGAGACAGAAAGCGCCAGAAAATAACCGTACCGGGCAAGCGTGCGGTTGATTTCATTGACGACCATCTCAAAAAAGCGATCATGCAGCGCGGTCATGATCAAACCGATGATGCGGGTATGACCCCGGGCAAGACTTTGCGCTGCGGCATGAGGCCGGTAATCCAAAGCCTCGATGGCGTCCAGCACCTTTCGCCGGTTTTTTTCCCGCACGTTGCCCGTGTTGTTTAACACCCGGGAGACGGTCACCACCGATAATCCGCAATGTCTGGCTACGTCGTATATGCTTGCTTTCATGGGGTAGGCTCCTTCCGATACGCGCTATGAAAATTAAACCGCTTTAATTTTTGAAATAGGCAAATCGAATCGCCGGATGGCGGCAAGAAGCGACAACAATTTAGGAAAAATGTAACAATACTTTACTTTTGTGAGCCTATATTACCATCCTCCCCCTTCGATAGCAATGTGTTTTTTTTGAATGATCCTGGCGTTCGACAGCGCGGCGCCTGTTGAAGCAGCCGCTATGTGGCGCAGCGAACGAGCAGATGATGAGCTCTCCTCGTCATTTTCTTCCGCCACGAAAGCAAAAGACGCTTTTCTCTTTCGCCGGATTGTTCCGCAGCACGGCCGCTTGGCGTTACAATACGGATAGAAAGCAAATGCAGAAAACAATGGAGGAACCGTTCCTATGGAAATTCAACTCATTCGAAACGCAACGCATTATATCGAATACGGCGGAAAAAAGCTGCTCCTGGATCCGATGCTAAGTCCGGCCGGAGCCATGCCTCCCTTCCGGAATACGCCGAATTCTTTTCCGAATCCGACCGTGAATCTAAAAGTCTCCATATTCCATCTGCTGCAAGCCGACGCCCTCCTGCTTACCCATAGTCACCCGGATCATTTCGACGCCGTCGCGGCAGCGCTGCTGCCGAAGGATATCGTCTTTTTCTGCCAGCCGGAGGATGCCGGGAAGCTTCGGGAACAGGGCTTTCGGGATGTGCGGCCTATCGAATCGGACATAACATGGGATTCCGTCAGCATCGTACGAACCTCCGGTCAGCATGGCACGGGCGAGATCGGAAAGCTTATGGGGCCGGTGTCCGGCTTCGTGCTGAATGCGCCGGGCGAGCCCGTTCTTTATATTGCCGGCGATACGATCTGGTGCCCGGAGGTAGAGCAAGCCTTGGCACAGCATAAGCCTGACGTCGTCTTGCTGTTCGGAGGAAGCGCGCAGTTCCTGCAGGGCGGACCGATTACGATGAACGAAGCGGATGTGACGAAGGTCGCGAGCACCGTACCGGACGCTCAAGTTATCGTGGCTCATATGGAGGCTCTGAACCACTGCCTGCTGCGGAGAGAAGATTTGAGAGCGTATGTTGCCGGGCTCGGTCTCTCCGAAAGAGTCCGTGTCCCGGAGGACGGAGAGTCCGTCCGCATCCATCCGTCCTCATCGCGCATGTAATAGAGGAAGCCTTGTTTCCGGAGGACGGACACGGTACAATCGGTTTGAGCAATCTTCCATACAAGTAGGTGTATTCATGGAACTGGATCAAACCGATATTGAGATTATCCGTCTTCTCCGGCAAAATGCCCGTATCCAATGGAAAGAGATCGGGGAAAAAGTATTTTTATCAGGGCAAGCGGTCGGAAACCGGATCAAGCGGCTGGAGGATTTGGGGATCATTCAAGCCTATACGGTTCAGGTGAACGAGGAAAAAATGGGCCGCTCCGTACTCGCCTTTATCACGGTATTTATGAAATCGACGAATCACAGTGGCTTCGAGAGCTTTATTCAGGAACAAGAGGCGGTGCTCGAAGCTTACCGGGTCAGCGGCGAAGGGTGCTATACGGTTAAAGCCGCGGTGTCCGACCCGGCCGCATTAAACGTTTTGCTGGATGCGATTCTCCAGTACGGCAACTACAAGGTCAACCTGGCCATCGGAAAAGTAAAATAGACGGAGTCTCGTCGCCAATAACGCCCCGAATTGCGGGGCGCTATTTCTTTTTTCCTGCCGAGAAGCTGTGCTCCCCCCGCTTCATTTTCACCCAAACGCAAAGTCCCTCTTGCCATTAGTACGAAATCGTAGTAAAATGAAACCGTAAATTAATTCCATATCGTAGTAAACGAATGTCGCAGTACATTGGAGGATACAGCCGTTGATGGAGCAGATGCTGGAGTTATTTTTCAAACACGGTCTGCGGCCCATGAGCTTGATGGCGGAGGCGACCGAGCTGGAGCAAACGCTGAACCGCTCCGAAATTTCCGCGCTCATGTTCCTCGAGTATCGCGGTGAGCTGACCATGTCGGAATTGGCCGCGGAACTGGGAGCGCCGCTTAGCACGGTGACGAGCCTGACGAAGCGTCTTGTCCGCAAAGGTCTTGCCGAACGCAATCAGTCCGACAAAGATCAGCGCATCATTCTGGTCAGGCTGTCCGACGAAGGCCGCAAGCTGGCAGGCCAGGCGAAAGCCATGATGGAAAACATGTTTGCCCGCGTGCAGGCGGCTCTTTCCCCGGAGGAGCTGCACCAATTTCTGACACTGGCGGTCAAAGTAGGCAAAGCGCTGCAGCACAAAGAAGATAAAGACAGCGCGCCGTCCGATCGCACCGTCCGGAAAATCCGGATAGACGATTAAATTCGGTCGAACCGCAGCCCCTATTTTTTTAACTAAATACTACGAAATCGTACTAAATGGAGGGATACGATGAGAATCATTCTATATACCGGAAAAGGCGGCGTCGGCAAAACGAGCGTCGCTGCGGCGACGGGCGTTACGCTTGCGGGGCAAGGACTTCGCACGCTTGTGATGAGTACGGATGCGGCGCATAGCTTATCCGATTCGTTCGATCAGCCGCTGGGCAGCAGCCCTGTTCCCATTGCCGACCGTTTATGGGGGCAAGAGGTGGACAGCTTGCGCGAAACGGAAAGGCACTGGGGCGCGGTCCAAGGCTGGTTGGCCGGTTTGATGAACTGGGCCGATCTTAGCGACGTGACGACCGAGGAAATGCTGGTGTTTCCCGGCATGGAAGAGCTGTTCAGCTTGCTGGAAATCAAACGCCATGCGGCCAGCGGCGATTATGACGTCATCGTCGTCGATTGCGCGCCGACCGGAGAGACGCTCCGGCTGCTCAGCTATCCGAACGTGCTCGGCTGGTGGATGGACAAAATTTTTCCGTACGAGCGCCGGTTAGTAAAGCTGGTGCGTCCCGTCGCCAAAATCGTCACAGGCGGGCTGGAGCTGCCCGACGATAACGTCATGAACAGCATCGAATCGCTTGCCCGCGAGCTGGAGCTGCTGCAAAGCCTGATTCTCGATTCGGAGACGACGTCCATCCGTATGGTGCTCAACCCGGAGAAGATGGTCATTTCCGAGGCTCGAAGGGCGTTCACCTATTTGAACTTGTTCGGCTTCAATACCGATGCGGTGGTTGTAAACCGCGTCTTACCGGAGGAGGCTGGAACCGGTTATTGGGCCGGATGGCGGGCGGCTCACAATAAATATGAAGAAGAAATCCGCGACTGCTTCAGCCCGCTCCCGATCTTTCGCATCCCGCTGATGCAATCCGAAGTACACGGCCTGCCGCTGCTCGCTCAAATGGGAGAGGCCGCTTTCGGCAGCAGGAATGTCTCGGAAGTGCTCCATTCGGGTAAGGTACAGGACATCCGCAAGGAGGACGACGTTTACTTTCTGGATCTGACACTGCCTTTTGTAGACAAAAACGACTTGTCGCTCAGCCAGAAGGGCGACGAGCTGACCGTCCAAGCGGGTTCTTACAAGCGCAAAGTGGTGCTTCCGCGCATCCTGCTCGGCCGTCCGATTGCCGGCGCCCGGTTTACGGAGCAGAAGCTGTCGATCCGCTTCGGCGAAAGGGAGCTGCCGGAAGAACCTTCAAAGGAGGAGAACGATGAGAGCCGATAAGGTAACAAGATTGTTGGATAGCTTGTCGGAGGCGCAAGAAACGTTGCTTGCCGAATTTATTCCCGCCGGGGCACGCAGCCATTTTCTCGCTTCCCGCAGAGAAGCCCTGCTCGGCCTTCGCAGCCTGCTCGATGCCGCAATCGACCGGGCGAAGGAGCCAACGGAGGCAGCCGGCAAAAAATCACCCCCCAGCCGTTCCCGTGGTGTGATCGACATTTCCGATTGAGCCATAGCACAGTCCGCCGCCCAGAGCTTAGAGCTTGATACGAGGAGGAATTGCCCATGCTGATCGACCGCTATTTGCCGGTCTACCATTACCACGAAAAGCATTCGATCGACGTCCGCGCACCGAGGGATGCGGTCTATCGTGCGATTCGCGAAGTAAAATACGGCGATATTCCCGTACTGAATCTGCTGTTCGGCATTCGGATGCTTCCGGCCTGGCTGGCCGGCAAAGTGAAAACAGGGGCTTCGGATGGCGACGACCCGTTTATAAAGCGAATGATGCGCTATGGATTCATGCTGCTGGAAGAAGCCGAAGGGCAAGAGCTCTTGGTCGGCGTAGTCGGCCCATTCTGGAGACCCATCCGCAACGAGCCGATCCACTTGGATTCGGCACAGGCTTTTATCAATTGTGACTCCCCGCGTCATGCGAAGGCGGTCATGAATTTCCAAGTGCGGGAGCAGTCGAGCGGAACGATGACGGTCATGACCGAGACGCGGATTCTAGCGCAGGACAGGTCCGTTCGGCTGAAATTCGGACTGTATTGGCTGCTGATCTATCCCGGCAGCGCCTTGATCCGGCGCGGCCTGCTCAGAGCGATCAAAACCAATGCGGAAAAGGAGCGAGTTGTTTATGGCAGCCAAACTTAAATCTTATTCGGGCACGATGCTTGCATGGACGGCAGTACTGCATACGGTAGTCGGCATTATCATTTATTGGCAGCCGCTCACAGATATCGGACGGAGCGGATTATTTAACAGCATTGGTCCTCATTACGACAGGGGTTCGGCCTCCTGGTTCCTGCTATTCGGCGCCCTGCTGTTTATGCTGGCCAGACTGATCCACTGGCTGACCCAGGTCAAAAGAATGGAAATCCCGAAATTTATCGGCGTCTACATGCTTGTGCTTTGTCTCGTCGGCGTCTTTTTCATGCCGGTGTCAGGCTTCTGGCTTGTCATTCCCCAAGCGCTTATCATAATGCGGGATTGAGCCGGATGTAAGCGTACGGTATTAATAAAAAAAGAGCCGTGCGCCAACACGACTCCTACACAATAGCCGCTTTTAAGGGCGGTGGCTAAGTAAAAATATGGATGAGTAATGAAACGACCGCTACCTTTGCCTTTGCCGAGGGCGGTCTACTTCTTTTTGTTTCGGGAAATCGCATTGACAATGGTCACAACCAGAGTCAACAGCGCAATTCTATTGTGATTGCCTAACTTAAACCATAATTCCGGCATAGAAAAAAGGGGCGGTTTCCCGCCCCTCAGACTGTTGAGAAAGAGGTTTTTGACTGAGATAGAGAAACATACGGAGGTGGGGTATCTACTGGAGAAGCGATAGCGGCCGCCTTTGTCTTCGGGAAATGTCCGCTATTAAGCGGCTTCTAATCAAATTTCCCGAGGACCCGGGGTCCCCGCAAAGTACTCGGACTAAGCTTCCCTGATTCAACTTCACTTTGTGGGGTGGAGCAGCGGTCGGAAGTAGATACCCCACCCCCTCGTACTTGTCTATCACTCACTTAACCACTTTCTCCACAAGCACAGGGGCGGTTTCCCGCCCCCTCACATCAATGCGCTACCGCATTGTAAGTCATAATCCAGATCGAGCCTGCTACGATCGTAAGCAGAATGATCATGCCAAGCAGCAGCGCCATCATGTTCCAACGTGCGTTCTCGCCTTCGCGCAGGTGCATGAAGAAGACGAGCTGCACGACGAACTGAAGGATTGCCATCGCAAGAATCACGACTAGCGTCGCGGTCTTGCTCAGCATGCTGTTCATTACGATGGTAATCGGAATGATCGTCAAGATGATCGAAAGCACGAACCCGATCGTATAAGACTTCAGCGAGCCATGGGAGCCGTGCTGGTCATGCGAAGAAGCTCCATGCGAATTCCCCATCTTACATCACCCCCATCAAGTAGACGACCGTAAGGACGAAAATCCAGACGACGTCAAGAAAGTGCCAGTACAAGCTGAGATTTTCCACTTTGCGCTTGGTGACGGGAGTAATGCCGCGTTTGCGGAGCTGAAGCATGAGCCCGATCATCCAAACCAAGCCGAGCGAAACGTGCATGCCGTGCGTCCCTACCAGAGTAAAGAAGGAGGACAGAAAAGCGCTGGTGGAAATCGTCGCGCCCTCGTGCACCATATGCACGAACTCCGTCACTTCCAGTGCGATGAACGCCGCGCCGAGCAGCGCCGTAACCGCAAGCCAGCCGATCAGCTGCTGCTTGTTGCCGCGATGCATCGCAAGCACCGCAATCCCGCTCGTAAAGCTGCTTGTCAGCAAGATGAATGTTTCGGCAATAATGCCGGGCATTTGAAACAATTCCTCGGGCGTCGGTCCCGCATTCGTATTGCCCCGAAGAACGATATAAGTCGCAAACAACGTGCCGAATAAAATAACGTCCGTAATCAGAAAGAGCCAAAAGCCGAACGTCTTCAGCGACTCTTGATCATGATGATCGTGGTCGTGAGCGTCGTGTCCGTGATTTGCCGCTGTATGTGCCATTAAGCTTTTGCCCCCCTTGCCAGTTGCTCGGTCCGCTTTACTTCATCGACCGGAATGTAATAGTCGGTATCGTACGAGAACGAACGCGCCAGCATGCAGATCGCGATGCCGACAAGCGCCGGAATCGTCAGCCACATCCAGTTCCATACGAACCCAAACCCGGCGAAGAACCAAAGCGCCGACTTGATGAACGGAATCGCCGAGTTTTTCGGCATATGGATCGGCTCCAGCTTCGCATCCGGAATCGGAGCGAGCGGCTTCTCGCCTCTTTGCTTCCGCTCCCACCAGTCGTCCGTTTCCTGCACGGTCGGCGTAATAGCGAAGTTGTACATCGGCGCCGGCGAAGGAATCGTCCATTCGAGCGTGCGGCCGTCCCAGGCGTCGCCTGTCGTATCTTTTTCATGATTCTTGATGCTATAAGCAATCTGCCATACTTGGAAAATGAACGCAATCCCCATCAGGAAGCCGCCGATCGTCGAAACGAGGTTGAGCGGTCCCCAGCCCATATCAAAGCTGTACGTATACGTACGGCGTGTCATGCCGTCCAGTCCAAGAAAATATTGCGGCATGAAGCACACGTAGAAGCCGATGTTCCAGAACCAGAACGCCCATTTGCCGAGACGCTCGTTCAGCTTGAAGCCGAACATTTTCGGCCACCAGTAGTAAAGACCTGCAAAGTATCCGAATACGACACCTCCGATGAGCACTTGGTGGAAGTGCGCAATCAGGAAGTAGCTGTTGTGAAATTGGAAGTCAGCCGGTGCAACCGACAGCAGCACCCCAGTCATCCCGCCGATGACGAAGCACGGAATGAATGCGACCGCCCACATCATCGGTGTAGTGAAACGAATCCGGCCGCGGAACATCGTAAACAGCCAGTTGAACACCTTGACCCCCGTCGGTATGGCGATCAGCATGGTCGTTATCGCGAAGAACGCATTGACATCCGCGCCGGAGCCCATGGTGAAGAAGTGATGGACCCACGTAAAGAACGAAAGTACGCTGATCCCGATCATGGCGAATACCATCGAAGAATAGCCGAACAGCTTTTTCCTGGAGAAGGTCGCAACCACCTCGGAAAAAATACCGAACGCCGGCACGACGACGATATACACTTCGGGGTGACCCCACATCCAGATCAAGTTGATATACATCATCGGGTTGCCGCCGCCGTCGAGCGTGAAGAAATGCGCGCCGACAAAGCGGTCAAGGAACAGCAGGAACAACGTGACGGTCAAAATCGGGAACGCGAAAATGATCATGATACAGCTGGACAGCACCGACCAGGTAAACATCGGCATTTTCATCAGCTTCATGCCGGGCGCGCGCATTTTGAGAATCGTAACGATAAAGTTGATCCCCGTCGCCAAGCTCCCGATCCCCGAGATCTGAATGCCCCAGATGTAGAAGTTTTGACCGACGCCCGGGCTGTGAGACAGCTCGGACAGCGGAGGATATGCCAGCCAGCCCGCATCCGGCGAGCCGCCGATAACGAACGAAACGTTAAACAGCATCGCTCCAAAGAAGAACATCCAGAAGCTGAGCGAGTTCAGAAACGGAAACGCAACGTCGCGCGCGCCGATTTGCAGCGGAACGACGACATTGAACAAACCGAACATAAGCGGCATCGCCATGAACAAAATCATGATAACGCCGTGCGTCGTGAAGATGGCGTTATAGTGATCCGCCTGCAAAAATTCGACGCCAGGCATCGCCAACTGCAGCCGCATAAGCAGCGCATCGACGCCGCCGCGGAACAGCATCAGAATGGAGCAAATAATATACATGATGCCGATCCGCTTATGGTCGACGGACGTCAGCCATTCGCGCCACAGCCAGCCCCATTTTTTGAAAAACGTAAGCACGAAGACGATGGCTACCATCGCAAGCCCGATGCTTACCTGTGCCCCGAGAATTAGCGGATCCCCGGTGACGAAAAACTCCGATGCGAATTGTTTAATGGTATCCAGCATGAGTGGGCCTCTTTTCTGTTAAAAATAAATCTAGCGTTGCGTTTATTTTCCGGAGGCGCTGTGAACCGCTCCATGAACCCCGTGGGCTTCGCCTGCGGTTACGTCCTCCATCTTGTTGCTGCTGACTGCAGCGCCCTGCTTCCCGCCAGATTCGTTTCCGCTGCCGCCGGATGTCGCTCCGTGAGCGCCATGAGCGCCGTGTGAGCCGCCGACTGCATATTTCGTAACGATGTTGTAGAACAGGTTATCCGGGAACGCCGAGAAAAACTGCTCGCCGGAGCGTCCCGGTTTGGCTAACGCGTCATACCCGGCTTGCGTCAACGGACTTGCCGACTTTTTGACCCCTTCGGCCCACTTGTCGAACTCTTCCCGCGACGTCGCGTGAACGTCGAATTTCATATCGTTAAAGTGCTCCCCGCTGAAGTTCGCGGCGGTGCCGAAATATTTGCCTGCCTCATCGGCTTGCAGATACAAGGTCATCGCCATGCCGGACATTGTGTACATTTGTCCGCCAAGCTGCGGGATCCAGAACGAGTTCATCGGAGCGTCCGACGTCAATTCGAACTTAATCGGCACGCCCTTCGGAATTTGCAAATAGTTCACCGTTGCAATTCCCTGCTCCGGATAAGTAAAGAGCCATTTCCAATCCAACGACGTCGCTTGAACGACAATCGGTTTCTGGTCCGATTGAATCGGCTTGGAAGGTTCCAACGCGTACGTATATTTTACCGTCACGCCGCCTAGAATAAGGATGATGACGATCGGAATCCCCCACCAGATCATCTCCAGCTTGGTGCTGTGCGCCCAGTTCGGCTTGTAGGCCGCCTTGTTTCCTTTCGCGTCACGATAGCGCCATACGATAACCGCCGTCATGGCCAGCACGGGCACCAATACGATAAGGCAAAGCACGGTCGAGATCACGATCAGGTCTCGCTGGTCTTGGGCAATCGGCCCTTTTGGGTCGAACACCATCATTTCTTGTCCGCAGCCGGTTAGCAGCGCCATCATCAGGATGAACAGCAGCGCTAGCGAAATTCGGCCGATTTTTACCGGTTTTCTCATGTCGATCCTCTCCCAAGCTCTCCGAAATGCTATGATTGTTCTGACTGTGAGCCAGATCACTCTATAGAACCACCATAACAGATTGCGACAAAATGTTCGCGGCAGTTAACAAATACGTCAATGTTTCGTCATTTTTCTGCAAAATAATTTTCACGAAGCTGACAAATATTTTGCAATTGTTAAAATATGACACCCCAAATAACACCAAAAACCCCTCCGGGAGGTCCCGAAGGGGCTAAAATTTGTGTGTTATGTCACTTATTTACTGTCGTCTTCCGCTTTCGCTCTGGAATCAACGAGATGGATAGCTGTACGGATCACATAAATATGAACGCTGCCGACCATGAACCCGACCCCGACCATGAGGGACGTGTTACGATCGCTGAAATCATGCAGGTTAAATAAACTAAACAGCAATCCGATTCCAAGCAGCACCCATGCTGTTGCCGTCATCAAAGCTACTAGTCTGCCCACGTTGCGCTCGTTTCCGGTTCCTTCGGCCAATACTGCCGTTTTCGTCGTCATAGCGATCACTCCTAGCTACTGAAAGTGCTTTCTCTTCCAATAGTATACCACACTTTTACGATTTTGTTCATACAAAATTCAATTTTTGATCAAATTTCAGACAAAAATTTATTTGTCTTTACTATTATATATGAAGTGCCTGCCAGTTATGCCACGACATCGAAATTTCGTAATAAAACTTTACCTCGCAGCTTTCAGACATATAGTTCTCAAGTAGGGTATTTATGCCATTAGACTATGAAATTCGACACGATTTACCAATCATTCCTTTTCAAATCTATTTTTTTGTAATAGAATAAGCAATGTTGCAAAAATAGAGTCAGATTTGGAGAGGGGATCAACACAGATGTACAGGAAGAAAATTGCACTTGCACTTTGCGCGCTGCTGGTTGTGATGGCAGTCCTCGCCGGCTGCGGAGCAAAGCCAGCACCGAAGGAAACGCTGGAGAAGGCATTCCAGACGGCTGCGGATATGAAATCGGCCGATTATAAAATGACCTTCGCGATGAACATGGACTTCCCTGCCGACGCGTTGGCAGAAAATCCGCAGCTTGCCGTAACGGCGCAAATGCTCAAAAACATGGAAGTGGCCGTAACCGGCGCTTACCAGCAAGAACCGTTCCAAATGGAAATGAACATCGAAGCCAAACTCAAAGGCGATATGGCGATGAACATCAATCTGCCGATCGTGATGACCGATCAAAAAATTTGGGTGAAGGTACCGAACATTCCGATGCTGCCGCTGCCGAAAGATGTGGTAGGCAAATTTGTGGAGCTTGATCCGAAGGAACTGGCGAAGCAATCCGACCAAAAAGTGAACTTCGACGCCGCTACCATTAAGAAGCAGCAGGAGCTGGGACAAGAAATCGGCAAAATCTTCTTCAAGCACGTGGACGAGAAAACGTTCCTCTCCTCCGTGGACAAGAAGGACGCCAAGCTGCCGGAAACGGTTGAAGCGAACCAGATCGTGAAATTCGCGGTTACGAACGAAAACCTGGAGCCGTTCATCACGACGGTCGCCGAAAAAGTGCTGCCGGAAGTGCTCGATCTGATGATGAGCGACAAATACGCGAAAGTGTTTGACTTCAAGAAAGAAGACCTGGAGCAAGCGAAGAAAGATTTGACGGCCAACTCCGGAGACAAGCTCAAATCCGAAATCGCCAAAATGAAGGAAGACGTCAAGATCAAGGACCTGCAAATCACGACTGCCGTCAACAAAAAAGGATTCCCGGTTTACCACGATGTAAACGTAGGCCTGGAAGTCAAAGAAAATGGCAAACCGTCTCAAATCGGCGCCAACATCAAAGCGGAATATTCCAAGATCAACGAAAAGCCGGAGTTCAAAATCGGCATCCCGAAAGACGTTATTACCCTCGAGCAGCTGATGGCCAAAACGAACGGCATGTAATTCAACGCAAAAGCCGCGCCTCTAATCGGAGACGCGGCTTTTGTGTACATAGAATCGGTTCTTCTTGGAAAATCTAGCACTAGCGGATTTAGGCCGTGGGCTTCAGCGTTTGCTTCGACGTTTCCTTGACCGTAGCGACGTAAGCGAGTCCTTTTTGCTTGTCGTACTGTCCTTCCCACTTGGACATGACTACCGCAGCCAGAGAGTTGCCAAGCACGTTAACGACCGTGCGGGCCATATCGAGAAGTCGGTCAATCCCGGCAATGAAAGCGAGTCCTTCGACCGGAATCCCCACCGAACCGAGCGTCGCAAGCAGAACAACGAACGAAACTCCCGGCACGCCGGCGATACCTTTGGACGTCACCATAAGCACGAGCATCAGCGTAATTTGCGAGCTGATCGGCATGTGAATGCCGTACATCTGAGCGATGAACAGCGCCGCAAGCGCCTGATACAAGGTCGACCCGTCGAGATTGAACGAATAGCCGGTCGGGACGACAAACGACGTAATCGCTTTAGGACAGCCGAACTTCTCCATTTTCTCCATCACTTTAGGCATGACCGATTCGGAGCTGGCCGTGGAGTAAGCGAGAATGATTTCGTCCTTAAGCAGTTTGATGATCGTCCAAATGCTGGTGCCGGACATTTTGGCGATCGCCCCGAGCACGACGAGAATAAAGAACACCATGCTGGCATAGACAACGATGACGAGCTTGCCAAGCGGAATTAGCGAGCCTACGCCGAATTTGGCAACGGTGACGCCGATCAAGGCGAATACCCCGAACGGTGCGAATTTCATCACTTGATTCGTCACCCAGAACATCGTGTCGGCCACGCCATGGAAGAAGCTAAGCACCGGCTTGCCGCGTTCTCCGATGGCCGCAACGCCAAGTCCGAACATGACGGAGAAGAAAATGATCGCGAGCATATCGCCGTTCATCAAAGATTCGAAGATGTTTTTCGGTACGATGTTCACAAAGGTACTGGCGATGCTGTGGCTTGCTTTCTCTGCCGTATCGACATAGGTTTTGATATCGGTCTTCGCGAGGTGCGACATATCGACCCCGGCGCCCGGCTTAAAGATGTTGGCAAACAGCAGGCCGACGACAATGGCAATTGTGGTAACGATTTCAAAATACAAAATCGTTTTGCCGCCGAGCTTGCCCAGCTTCTTGATATCTCCTACCCCCGCGATACCGACAATCAGCGAAGAGACAACGATCGGAACGACGATCATTTTGATTAAGCGGATGAAGATATCCCCAACCGGCTTCAGGTACGTTTCGACAGCAGGATTCCCGTAAAAGATGGCTCCAACGGCGATCCCGAGCATTAAACCGATCACGATTTGCAGAGCCAATCCGAATTTTTTCATGACTGTTTCCCCCTCTTTTGTTACTAAAAGCGCTTCCAAATCAGTGGCGTCTATGAAATAATAGGTTTGAATATTATCATATGGATCGTCTACACTAAACTACAAAAACCTACAATTGCGAGTTGATGCGAATTTTGAAAAAGGCTGTTTCTTGGCAAAGCCGCCTGCTCTCGCTCGCCCTTGTCGCCATTCTCGTACCGCTGGCCGCCGAGCTGAAATTTTATCCGTTCTCGGATTCGTTCCGCGTCGGCATGGGGCCTCCCGTGCTTTTTTTCAGTTTGCTGTGGCTTCGCGGGTTAACGCCCCTTGCAGCGGGATTCGTAACCGGCCTCACGGTGCCGGCCTTTCGGATCGGACTGGATGCGCTGGGCGGGGCAGCGCTTGAAGCTTCATTCTATCAGCATGTTCCTGCTTTCTTTTTTTATTTCTCTTATGGGGCCTTGTTCGCCGCGGCGCAGGTCAACAACTACCGGCAAAGTCCGCTGCTGATCGGGCTGATCGGCATGGGATTGGAAGTCGGTTCCAATGTGGCGGAGCTGTTTTTTCGCTATTCGCTTCCCGGCCGCACGATCATACTGCACGAGCTGGAGCAAATTATCGTAATCGCCGTATTCCGGAGCTCGTTCGTGCTGGCGATCTTTAACATTATCCAACTGAGGCAGGTGCGTGCGCTGCAGGAGCGGGAGCGGCAGGAAAACGAGCATCGGCTGATGCTGATCTCGACGTTGTACGAGGATTCCGTGCATTTGCAAAAAACGCTGCAGCAGGCCGAGCAGATCACCCGCTCGTCCTATGAGCTTTACCGCGGGCTGAAAGACGCGGCCGAGTCCGATTTCGCCCGGCAAGCCTTGGGCATCGCCGGACAGGTGCACGAGATCAAGAAGGATAATCAGCGGATCTACGCCGGATTGTCGCAGCTCATCACAAGCGAGCAGCGGGCCGATTTCGGCCTGGCAGAAGAGCTTGGCGGCGTGGTGGTCCGCTCGAATGAAAAATACGCCCACTTGCACGGCAAATCGATCCACATTGCGTTGAGGGTTAAAGGGGAGCATCCCCCTTATCACGCCTACACGCTGCTGTCGCTGCTGAACAATCTCGTCTCGAACGCCGTAGAGGCGATTGCGAAGGACGGGAATATCGAAGTCGTCATCGACCGTACGGACAAACGCACGACGGAGCTGCGCGTCCGGGACGACGGTCCGGGCATTCCGGAGCCTTCGCGGGATATCGTTTTTCATCCCGGCTATACGACCAAATACGATTCTTCCGGCGTTCCGTCGACGGGTATCGGCCTCTCCTATGTACAGGAAACGGTGGCTCGGCTCGCCGGAACGATCGCCATTCGGGAAGGAATCGGTGGAAAAGGAACGGAATTTATCATACAATTGCCGTTAGCAAGTTTAACGACGAATAAGGACGGGTGAAAAAGGAGTGCGATTTTTTATAACCGATGACGACCCGGCGGTACGCCGGATGCTGGCGCAGCTGATCGAAGACGAAGACCTCGGCGAGGTGGCGGGCGAAGCCGCGGACGGAGCGGATGTGGATGCCGGGCTGCTGGCGGTCACGCGGACCGATATTTGGCTCATCGACCTGCTGATGCCGAAGCGGGACGGAATTGAGACGGTGCGGGAGATCGCCCCGTCGTTTCCCGGCAAAATCATCATGCTGTCGCAGGTCGAATCGAAGGAAATGATCGGCGAGGCCTACGCCTTGGGCGTTGAATATTACATAACGAAGCCAATCAACCGGTTGGAGGTGCTCTCGGTTATCCGCAAGGTCGAGGAGCGGATGCGGCTTGCACGGTCCATTCAGAACATTCGCCAGTCTCTGCTCGGACTGGACGACGGCGGCCTAGGGCAGCCCCCGGCCCCACGCGAACGGGATCGCGGTTCTGACGGAATCGGCGCGGCAGGCCGCTATTTGTTCTCGGAGCTCGGCATCACCGGAGAGATTGGCTGCAAAGATTTGCTGGTGATGCTGCAAATTCTATTGGAGCATGACGACGCCGCTGCGGGCCAACGCGATTTCCCCCAGCTGCGGGAGCTGTTCCGCGCAGCGGCCGTACGCAAGCTGGGCGATAAGGCGGACGAAGCGGTGATCAAGAAAGAAATCAAAGCAGCCGAACAGCGCGTGCGCCGGACGATTCATCAAGCGTTAAGCCATTTGGCTTCGCTCGGATTGACGGATTATTCGAATATCAAGTTCGAAAATTACGCATCGAAGTTTTTTGATTTTACGGAGGTTCGCAAGCGGATGCTGGAGCTGGAGGACGAGAGCGGGGACACCGTCTCGCAAGTGCGGATCAACGTCAAGAAATTCATTCAGGTCCTTTATTTAGAAGCTAAGCAGCACATGCGGGAACATTGATTTGAAAAAGGGCTCTCCCCAGGTCTGTATCGGACCTTATAGGAGAGCCCCCTTATTCAGTTGATCATCTTACCAATATCTTCTGGAAATGCAATGCTCCTTCGCCAGCTTGTAGCCGTCCAGATCGACAAGCTCTATGCATCCTTCGGAATCAGGAGAATGAAGCATCCGATTGTCACCCGCATAGATTCCGACATGATGCACGCGCCCCTTGCCTTCTTCGTAGGCGAAGAAGAGCAGATCCCCCGGTTCCAGACGGTCCCGCTCCACCCTCTGCCCCTGAACGGCTTGATCAGAAGCGTCCCGCGGAATGAGTATGCCTTGCGATTTATGCATGCTGTAAGCAAAGCCGGAGCAGTCGTACCCGAAGGAAGACATGCCTCCCCAGAGATAAGGAAGACCGATAAACCGCATCCCCTGCCGGACGAGCCGCTTGCCCGCATGCTCTTCTTCCATGCCGGAAGATGCCGGACGGCCGGCGACCCACACTTGCTCCTTCGGCAAAAAGCCCGCTCCGTGCGGGGTATCCACCACGACGCCGTCGTTCGTCTCTTCGATGACGGGCAGCCGGGTGAGGAAGCTCAGCTCGATTTCGGCTTGAAGCGAGCGGAAGGTCAACAGCGCCCGAGGAGCGGCCACCTCCGCCCATCGGTCAGCGTTGGCTTCGGCGCTTGCTTCCATCAGCTGGCATTTCGGCACCCATCCGGGATAGCCTGCTCCCTCCTTCCGGGTGCTTTGCTCGGGAATGAGCACCTTGACCCAGTCGCCGTTTTCTTCGGCAACTATCGCCCCGGTTCCGTACAGCATTTGCGTCTGAATCCGATTGGCGCCGTACAAATCCAGCTTATCCTTAACGTTCATCGCCCCTAGCCATTCCGTTATGGCTGCCGGATGCCGCAGCGCGGGTTCGTCCATCGGACGCGGGGAATCGGGAGACGTCCACACGGTGGCGACGGACACCGCCGCTCTCACTCGCTTCGGCCCGCTCATGATACGGCTCCCATCCCGTCCTGACAGCGCACATTCCGGATGCCGAGTCCGGCATCGTCCGGGAAGGTCATGACCCGCCCGTCGTATCGGACGCCACCGTCGACGATATCGTGAAGCATCATGAGCGGCGCATCGAAATCGAAGCGGGTAATGTTCTTTTTACTCGCCGCAAAATGAGCCGCCGCCGTGACCGCAAGACGGGATTCGATCATGCTGCCCACCATGCATTCCACGCCGTATTCCTCTGCAATTTGGTTGATGATTTGCGCCTTGTAGATCCCGCCCGATTTCATCAGCTTGATATTAATCAGATCGGCCGCGCGCCGCTGCAGCACTTCAAGCGCCTGAACCGGAGAGAACACGCTCTCGTCCGCCATAATCAGCGTTTCGACCGCGTCCGTGACGGCCTTCAAGCCTTCGATATCTCCAGCCTTCACCGGCTGCTCCACAAGCTCGATATTGAGGCCCATGTCTTCCATCCGCCGGATCGATTTGACCGCATCCTTCACCTGCCAGCCTTGGTTCGCATCCAGCCTGATTTTGACCCGGTCGCCTACGCGGCTGCGGATTTCTCTGATCCGTTCGATATCTTCGCAGATATCGTCCTTCCCTACCTTGATCTTCAGTACGTTGAACCCGGATTCCACATAGCGGGCCGCATCCTCGCCCATTTCTTTTGGCGAATTGACGCTGACGGTAAAGTCCGTCTCGATCCGATCCTTGTAGCCTCCGAGAAATTGATACAGCGGCACCCCACAGGTCTGCGCCACCAGGTCGTAGACCGCCATATCGACCGCGGCTTTGCCGCTGCTGCAACCTACCATCGCCTGATGGACGGATTGAATGATTTGTTCATAGGCCAGCAGACTTTTGCCGACTAACAGCGGTGTGAACGTATGGACAATGGCAGATTCGATGCTCTCCAAGCTGTCCCCCGTAATCACAATCGTAGCCGGCGCTTCGCCCCAGCCGACCCGGCCATCGTCCGCTGTGATCCGAACGAATACGGATTCCGCTTGAAATACGGTCCGCAGCGCGGTTTTGAACGGTTTGACGAGCGGGGTGGACTGGCGCATTACGTCTATTCTTTGAATTTGCATCCAGGGCGCCTCCTTACGCTTCTACTTTACAGCCGGCTCGATAAACTCCAGCTTCTTTTGGGTGGTATTCATCCTCGCCTCTATGCCTAACGGCACGGCGATGTTCGGCGAGCAGTGGCCGATTTTAAACCCTGCGAGCGCGGGTCTTCCCGCCTGAACGATATGATGCCGGATGACCTGCTCCAACGTTAGTGAAGGGTTGTACTTGTTCGGCTCGCAGTCGTGAAAATCGCAGACGAGAATTCCCGAAGCATCGGCCAGCTTTCCGGCCTGCCGCAGTTGGTTCAGCATCCGATCGACGCGGTACGGCTCCTCGCCAATCTCTTCTATAAACAAAATACGTCCGCGGGTATCCAATTCATACGGTGTCCCGAGCGTGCTGACAAGCAGGGACAAATTGCCTCCGACCAGCGGTCCGTACGCTTCCCCTTCCACCAAGGCGACAAGTGGCGAGATGTTTTCCGTGTAGACGACCGGCTTCGGATGAAACATCTGCTCAAAGCCCTGCAAGGTCAGCGGATGGACAGGCTCTTCGGCAAGACAGGTCAGCATAGGACCGTGAAACGTGACGAGCCCCGACCGGTTTCCGATGGCGGTGTGGAGGAACGTAATATCGCTGTAGCCCCAAAAAATTTTCGGGTTATCGCGGATACGATCGTAATCCAGCATATCGGCCATTCTTGCCGACCCGTATCCGCCGCGCGCGCATACGACGGCCCGAATGTCCGGGTCCGCGAACATCGCGTTCAGCTCCGCCGCCCGCTCCTCGTCCGTCCCCGCCAAATAACCGTACTGGCCGGACAGCGTGCCGCCGAAGCGGACGTTCAGGCCCATCCGGTTCAAATAACCGGCCGCTCGCTCGATTCTGCTCCGGTCTCCCCAACTGGCCGGGGCCGTAATACCCACCGTATCGCCCACGACGAGACGCGGAGGTTTGATGCGCTGGCGCATGGTATCTTCCTCCCTTCGTTTGCGGAGCCGACGATGGCTCGGATTAACCGATGATGCAGTATTGCGAGAACCATGCTCGGCAGGCAGTATCCGCTTCATTGGCGACGCAGGTACTCTAAGCGATAAGTCGGCTTAACGCTTTTCTACAATTGCGGGTATTGGCGCGACAGGCCGAACGATTAGGCATTGCAGGCACTGACGCCACAGTCGGGTTGACCGGCTTTTTGCAGCACCACAGGAAACTATCGCGATACCTGGTCTTACGGCTATTCAGCATTGCAAGAACCATCGCATAAAGGTTTTTGAGAATCGCAGGAGCTATCGTATGCCCCATTGGACACTTTTTTCAGCATCACTGGCACTGGCGAACAGTTCTGTACTACCGTATTCAGCATAGAGGAACTGCGATGCGTTATTGTGCCTGATTTCGGCGCCTTGTGCAAAATAGAGGAACTGCCGTTCGCTATCGCTCCCATTTCGTGGGTCATGAACATTTTTCGACACAACTAAAGCACCTGTCTTCCGCTATATTCCAACGGGCGCTGAATGCTGCTCCTTAACGCATCCTACTTCCTTTATATGCTCAACTGATCCCCACGATCCGCCCGCCCACCGCCTGCTTCCGACTTTAGAGTGCCGGGGATACTCGCCCTGCAACCTGCAAGCACCTGCCCATCAGGCCACACCGCCCCGGTGCCGTCTATTTCAAATCGGCCCACTTGAAGTCGATATAGCCGTAAGCGTGCCGGACGACTCCTTCCAGTTTGTCGCTTTGCATATAAGCGGAGTTGTAAAAGTACAGCGGCATGATCGGCGCTTCGTCCAGTAATATTTTCTCCGCTTCGTGCAGCAGCTTGAACCGCTTGGCATTATCCGGCTCATTGTAGGCGTCTTGAATCAGCTTGTCATACTGCGCGTTACTCCAGCCGGTCCGGTTGTTCGGATTGCCGGTCTGGAAGATGTCCAGGAAATTGATCGGATCGGCAAAATCCGGCAGCCAAGACGAACGGGAAAATTGCAATTGCAGCTTCTTCTGCTCGGCCGTCAACACCTTGCCTTCCTTGCTCTCGATTTTCACGTCGACGCCCAGGCTTTCTTTGAACATCGCTTGAGCCGCCTCGGCAATTTTCTGGTGCAGATCGTTCGTATTGTAGGTCAGCGTCACCTGCGGGAGCGTTTTGTAGCCGGCCTCGGCCATTCCTTTCTCCAGCAGCTTTTTCGCTTCTGCGGCGTCGTATTTCACCAGCGTTCCGCCAACCTTGCGGAAGTCGTCCCCTGCCGGATCTTTGAGTCCGTACGAGACGAATCCGTCGGCCACCTTTTGCTTCTGCTTGACGACGAGGTCGACGATTTTCTGGCTGTCCACAGCCATCTGGAACGCTTTGCGGATATTGACGTTATCGAACGGCGGCATCTTGGTGTTGAACCGGTAAAAATACGTTCCCGCCGAATCCTCCACTTTGACCTTGCCATCCGCGAACAGCTTCTGGCTCAAATCGGCCGGAATGACGCCGTCAATATGCAGCCCCCCGCTCTGATACAGCTGATACTCCGTATTCGTGTCGTTAACCATCTTGAACGTAACGCCGTCCAGCTTGACGCTCGCCGCATCCCAGTACTGGTCGTTTTTGACCATCTTCAGCTCGGAATCGTGCTTCCATTCGGTGATCTTGAACGGACCGTTACTCACGATCGTGGCGGCTTCGCTTGCCCATTTGTCGTTTTTCTCTACGGTTGCCTTATGTACCGGGAAAAATGCCGGATTGGATACCATTCCGAGCAGCCACGGGGCCGGCTTGGTCAATACGACCTCCAGCGTCTTGTCGTCCGTCGCTTTGATTTTGACGCCGTCGGCCGGACCTTTATCCGAATTGTACGTTTCAGCCCCTTCGATGACGTAAGCCAGAGGCGCGGCCGGCGAAGGCTTCTTCGGATCGAGCATCCGCTTCCAGGCGAATTCGAAATCGGACGCCTTCACCGCGTCCCCGTTCGACCACTTGATGCCGTCCCTCAGCGTAAACGTATACTGCTTGCCGTCGGGACTAATCTTCCATTCCTTGGCCATCGCGGGCTCGGGGGATTGGCTTTTGCCAAGGCGCGTCAAACCTTCCATGGCGTTGTTCAGAATGTCGTACGACACTTGGTCGAACCCGACCGGCGGGTCCAGCGACGTAGGCTCCCGCAGATTGTTGTACAGCAGGATTTTGGCCTGCTGTTCGCCCCGGGCCGGATCGGTGCCTGCCCCTTCTTTGCCGCTGCAGCCTGCCAGCGCCGTGCCGGATAACAAGATACAGCCGAGGAGTAAAGCCGTTCTTTTCTTCATGCAACGTCTCTCCTTCACATTGTATGATAGGAATCGCTAACCTATTGCCGATCGGATAAAAGTATTCGCGTTCGGCGGAACCATCTGTTTGGCGCGCGCGTCCTGCAGCCAACAGGCAACGCCGTGCCCGCCAGACAAGCTGGTTGTGTCCGGCTGGAAGTCGGCGCACACCTCCATGGCGAGAGGGCACCGGGCTGCGAACGCGCAGCCTTTGGGCGGCGCGAACAGATCCGGAGGAGTACCCGGAATCGATTGCAGCGGGGTATTCCGATCGCTGTCCAGACGCGGCATGGAGGCAAGCAGCCCTTTCGTATAAGGATGCTGCGGATGCTGGAACACCTCGTCCACCGTGCCCGACTCAACCACCTTGCCGGCGTACATGACGTTCACGCGGTCTGCGATATTCGCCACCACGCCCAGATCGTGGGTGATCATGATGATGGATACGCCGGTTTTGCGCTGCAGCAGCTTGAACAGATCGAGAATCTGCGCCTGAATCGTCACGTCGAGCGCCGTGGTCGGTTCGTCAGCAATGAGCACCGACGGATTGCCGACCGCTGCGATCGCAATCATGATGCGCTGCCTCATGCCGCCGCTGAACTGGTGCAGATGCTGCTTGAGCCGGCTTTCCGGGTTCGAAATACCGACCAGCTCCAGCATCTCCACTGCCTGCTTGCGGGCCTCGGACCGCGACAGCTTCTGATGGCGGATGATGCCCTCCATAATCTGCTCGCCGATGGTGATCGTCGGATTGAGCGCGGTCATCGCATCCTGGAAAATCATCGTGATGGCCGAGCCCCTGATCTCCCGCATCTGCTTCTCTGTCAGCCCGGTCAGCTCCCGTCCCTGAAACCGGATGCTGCCCTGCCTGATTTTCGAGGTTTGCGGGGGCAGAAGCCGCATCAAGCTGCGGGCGGTAACGCTTTTGCCGCAGCCGGACTCACCTACGATGGCGAGCGTCTCGCCGCGGCGAAGCGTCAAGCTCACGCCGCGGACTGCCTGCACCTCGCCGCCGTACGTGGTGAAGGAGACATGCAGGTCTTTCACTTCGAGCAGGACGTCCGAGGGAGACAATGAATCGGGTCCATTCATGGAGCTTACCTCCTCTGCTTCGGATTAAATGTGTTTTGCAGCCCGTCGCCGAGCAGGTTGAACGCCAGCATCGTCAGCGAGATGAAGAACGCCGGAAAGAACAGCCGCCACCAATAGCCGGATAAAATCGTCGGCAGCGCATCGTTTGCCATCGTCCCCCAGCTAGCCAGCGGAGGCTGAATGCCGAGACCGAGGAAGCTGAGGAACGCTTCCGCGAAGATCGCCGACGGGACGGAGAACGTCACCTGCACGATAATGACGCCGAAAGCGTTCGGCAGCAGATGTCTGCGGATAATGCTCCACGCCCCTGCTCCGAGCGTCCGCGAAGCCAATACGTACTCGGACGACGATAGTTGAAGCACCTGCCCGCGCACGATCCGGGCCATGCCGATCCAGCCGGTCGCCGTTAGCGCGATGATGATGGTGAACAAGCCCGGGCCCATGACGACCATCAGCAGGATCACGATCAGCAGGTACGGAATGCCGTACAGGATGTCGACAATCCGCATCATGATGTTATCGACCCGCCCGCCAAAATAGCCGGCGATGCCCCCGTAAACGACGCCGATGAGAAAATCGATGAGCGCGGCGACGACGCCGACGGTCAGCGAAATGCGCGAGCCGAACAGGATGCGCGCGAACACATCCCGGCCGAGCTCGTCGGTGCCGAACCAATGCTCGGCGGACGGGGCTTGATTGCCGTTCAGCAGATTTTGCTTGGAATAGCTCTGGTCCGTCAGCCAAGGCCCGAAGATCGAAAGCGCCGCCAGCGCAACGATGAAAATAAGCCCGAGCAGAGCCAGCTTGTTCTTGAACAGCCGGATGCGCGCCTGCTGCCAGAACGTCAGCTGCGGCCGGACGATCGCTTCCATAGGGCCGACGCGTTTTTGCATCGGCACAAACAAATGATCGGGAACCGACATCCTCACCTCTCCTTTCCATGCAGCTTGATACGGGGGTCGATCAGACTGTAGGCGATATCGACCAGGAACATCATGAAGATGAGCAAGGCGCTGTAAAACACCGTCGTTCCCATGATGACTGCATAATCCCGGTTGTTGATGCCGTCCACAAAATATTTCCCCATGCCCGGAATCGCAAATATTTTCTCGATGACAAAGCTGCCCGTCAGCACGTTCGCAAGTAATGCGCCGACTAACGTAACGACCGGCAGCACCGCGTTGCGCAGAGCGTGCTTGAACACGATCGTCACCGGAGAAAGCCCTTTGGCCCTGGCCGTCTCAATGTAGTCCTGCGTCAGCACTTCGACCATATTGGCCCGCGTCAGTCTTGCAATGATCGCGATCGGTCCGGTGGACAGTGCGACCGCAGGCAGCACGACATGCTTCCATGTCCCCCATGTCGCCACCGGCAGCAGCTCCCACTCCACCGCAATGTATTTGATTAGCAGCGGCGCCACGACGAAATTGGGCACCGCGATGCCGATGACGGCGAGCACCATGGCGATGTAGTCGATCAGGCCGTTTTGCCGGAGCGCGGCCGCCGTTCCGAGCGCAATGCCCGATGCGATCGCAAGGAGAAGCGCCACGATGCCGAGCTGGAACGAGACCGGGAAGCCGCGCTCGATCATCGCGTTCACGCTTTCCGGATAGTGCGAGATCGACGGCCCGAGATCCAGCGTGAGCAGCGACTTCAAATAAAGCGCATACTGGACGTACACCGGCTTGTCTAGATGATAGAACGCCATCATGTTCTGAACGACGGCGGGGTTGGCTTCTTTGCCGTCCCGGTCGAACGGCGAGCCCGGAATCGTATGCATCAGGAAAAACGTAATCGTGACGATGAGCCACAGCGTCACCAGCATGGACACAAATCTTTTCAATAGGTACGGCGCCACTCGATCACCCGCTTCTTAACAAAATGAAGTTCGCATGGCCAGTTCCGTCATGACAAGCATTGCTTGGTACGCTTCCAGAATGTTTTTGGCTTGAAAGGAAACGACCGGCGAGCCCTGCTCGATCGTCGTTCCCGGCATCAGGTGCGCCCACTCCGCCTGCCCGTAATTGGCGAATTCGATCGACAGCATCGGACTCTCCGGGGGCGTCAAAGGCTTCACGCGGCCGCGGGCCTCGAGCGCTTCTCTCGTTTTGTCGCGAAGCAGCTGCCCGCTTTTCTCCGGCGTCAGGCAGAGCGCCGCCGTCCGCGAGATGCGTCGCTTGACGATGGCCGTCGTCACCCCCGGGATCAACGCCTCCGCTTCCTCCGCCGTCTCGTCGTCTCCCGCCACGAGCAGCACCGGCACGCCGTAATGACCCGCGACGAACGCATTGAAGCCGAGCTCCCCAACCGCCGTATCGTTGATGTACATGTTCCGCACGCCGAAAATCATCGTGTGGCTGAGCACGCCCTTCCTTGCAGCCCGTGTATGATAGCCCAGAAAAGCGGCCCCGGCGAAGCTGGCGTCAAGCCCCTGCACCATCGAAAACGGCTTGACGTCCCCCGAAATCAGCTGCGTCTCCGGATGAAGCTTCTCGATCAGCAGGTTGTTCATCTTGGAATGGCTGTCGTTGACTACGACTTCCCCGCATCCCTCTTGGAATGCCGTTTCAATGACATGATTGGCCTCTGCAGTCATAATGAGCCGGCCTCTTTCGTAGTTGTGCTTGCCGGAATCGACAAACGTAGCATCGACCAGTCCGGTAATGCCTTCCATATCAATCGAAATGTACAGTTTCATCGCTCAATCCTCCAATTTAGATATGTAATAAGAAAAGCTTCTTATCGAAGCCACTTCGAGGAAGATACATTCGTGTCTTAGAGGAAGCTTTTCTTGCGATATAGAATTCAATCAGCTCCGCTGATAACTTATAAATTCTATATCTATAAAAAAATCCAGCAAACGACAACCGGCAGCCGCAAGGCTTCCAAGCGTATCGTTTGCTGGATTTTATTTACGCGTATGTCGCCATACTAATAAACAAAGCAGCGTTATGCGGACCCTGACGCACCGGAATCGCAATCCCGGCCGTTTAAGGCCAATTTGTATTTTTTTTGCGCATCCTTGAAGGCGACGATGATCGCTTTCTGCGACGAGCCGTGGTACCTTCGCTTGATTTCGTCGGCGACCGGCTCGAAGGCCAGAATGCTCTGCCCGACGAATAAGGAGCGGACAAATTGCGAGGTTAGCGGAATGGTGGACGAGCAGCCCGCATCCACGATTTTGTGGTTGGTCGTATCCACGACAAGTCCGATGAAAAATGCGCTGTACTGCTGAGTAATCGGATTATTGAGAGATGTCTGCGCATCGCCGACCACGTAAACCGTGTCTTTATCGTAATCCATACCCGTCTCCCTTAATCGGCGTCCTTGGACCGGACGAACAGGGATGAGGGAAGGGAAGCTTCCCACGACCTGCCGCCTTCGGACGCACAATGAAGAATATGTAACTTATTCTAACAACAAACTAACATATTGTAAACATGAAATCAAATTATTTTGTATGCGCTTACTAATTTGGTCTCTGAAATTTGCACAGGAACGCTTTGGTACAATTGTTAAACATTTGTGAAAATTCTCATACCCAATTCTATTATAATAAACTCCGCTGCGTCTGAATAGCTCTATTTCACAATTTTACAATGATTTGTCGATGATACGGCAATGATACGGTACAAAAGAAAAAGCCGGACATCCCATACGAATGACCGGCTTTCGGCTTCATACACTACTCCAGACGGTAATCGTCGATCTTCTCCCCGTCTTCCCACACCTCGACAAACAAGGCATCGCAATCCTCAAAATCGGACGGCTTGAACGAGAGAGCTTTCTCCTCGTCCTCGCCCACATACACATTTTCCATCCCGTCTTCATTGAACGAGAGGATAACATACAGCTTCATTCCAGAACCTCCAGCAGCTAAGCGTATTTTATAGTGATGCCAAAATATACAACCGATTAAACGTTGTTCTTCAAAATTTGACCGTTAAGATGGTATTCCATATGTTCCACGTAATCGTCAATGATCCACTGCAAGCTTTTCGTTTCCTGATTGGCGGTGACACATTGGTAAGATAGTTTTTCCGCTGGTATTTTTTCGATGGCCTTCAAGATCCGGTTATTTAAGCCGGACCATAAATTCAGAATCTCTTCCGCCGGAGCGTTCTGATAATCCTGCAATGTCACCCATTGATCCTGATCGTAAGGGATGAGGACATACGGCTGCTTTTCGTATTGAATTTTGATAAATCTCGGAAGATTGTTGACGGCCGAATCGCATAAGTGTCCCAGCGCTTCTTTCGGAGACCATTTACCGGGCATGGGTCGCTCGGATACCTCCGCTTCGGACATCCGGCCGAACTGCTCCGGGACCGCATGCAGCCAATGCTTTAAACGTTCCGCTGCATTCTCCATCGTATTCCCTCCCTCATCTCAAATGATTGACAGCCTTCTCTACATACTATTTCTCCGTTCGTTCGGACTCTCCCTTTTTCTAACTTAAATAAATCCGACATCCCGGCAGTACCTCATCATATCGTCCATCTGCTTATCGCTGATCACCCGCCATTCGAAGCCGAGCTTCTTCAGCAGCAGGACGGTCTTCTCCGAAGCGAGCGTAAACCGGGTTTGCTCCTGCTGCTCCAGCCAGCCGTAATGAAGCATCAGGCTCTCAATCTCCTCCCGGCAAAAGCCTTCTTCGTACCTGCTCTTCATGTAATCGATGAACTCGTCGAGCGTCCCTGACGCCATTCTTCCTCCCGAGCGGCCGTCGGCCAGCACACGGTGCATACTCTCGTAATGTGGGTTGTACAAATGGAATATTTCGTCCCGCAGCGCAGCGGGCTTCATCAGTTGAACGATCGCTTCGCTGACCCGATCGACGCAGGAAAAATCGATATCAGCCTCCAGCCGGGGCACCATGCCGAGACGTACAAACGACTTGAGCGTAGCGTAAAAGGCGTTTTCCTCGATGTTCTGCTGGAACTTACCCGTATCCGATTGAAAGACAAGGTTCCCTATCCGGTAAATGCTGGTGCGGAGCCCTTGAGCCCGCGCCTGAACGACCCGCTTTTCCGCTTCGAACTTGGATTTGGCGTAATAGTTCTCGTACTGCTGCCCCCGGTCCAAATCGTATTCGGTAAAATAAGCCGCAGCCTGTCCCGGAATATGTCCGGTCGCGACACCCAAAGTGGAAATATGATGCACGTCTTTGGCCCGGTGCGTACCGGCAAAGGCCAGCAGCCGCTCGGTCGAAGCGATGTTATGGCTTTCGAAATGCGAATAGCTGCCGTAGTGCTTCACGGTCGCCGCCGAATGCACGATGCAGTCGACGGTGCTCGCAAGCTCCAGATACGCTTCCTCTGCGAGTCCCAAGCTTTCCCGCGACAGATCTCCCCGGTAAATCCGAATCCGGCGGTCAAGCTGCGCTTCCATGGCATCGCCTGCGAAATAAAAGGCCAGCTTCGCAAGCAGTCGTTCCCGCGCTTCCGCCTCCGTCGCCGCACGCACAAGAACGTGAACCGTCGCAGCAGTTCCGGCTAACAACTCCCGCAGCAAATGGATGCCCAAATACCCGGTGGCTCCCGTCAGCAAAATGTCGTTGTACCCGCTGTCCCGCGTCAGGTCGAGGCGGGCATACTGTTCGTTCCTCGCCCGGTATACGGCAATCTCTTCGTCGAATCGTTCCATCGCGTCGTCACGGCGGACTGTCTTCAATTGCTCCAGTTTAGCGGTCAAATAGTTGGCCTTCAGCTTCACCTTGGCGGACAAGGACGCTATCGTCTGGTGCTCAAAGACGTCGTTGACTCCGATATCCAAGTCCTGCTGCAGCCTTGCGGTCATCGCAGCCGCCTTCAGCGAATGGCCGCCGAGCTTGAAGAAGTTATCGTGAATGCCAATGCCGCTAATGTTCAGCAGCTGCTCCCACACGGTCGCGATCCTCCTCTCGATGTCCGTACGCGGAGCGACGCGTTCGCGCTTGGCTGCGGTACGCTCGCCCGGATTGGGCTCGGGCAGCGCCCTGCGGTCGATTTTGCCGTTGGGCGTGAGCGGCATACTCTTTAACGGCACGAAATACGAAGGCAGCATATACTCCGGCAGCGCCTTGGACAAATGCTCCCTGACAGCCATAACCGGGAGCTCTTCCGTAACGGCGAAGTAAGCGCATAACTCCTTGCCGCCGCCTTCCTCCCGGGCGACCACGATCGCTTCCCGGATCGAAGGATGGCTCAGCAGCGCGTTCTCAATCTCTCCAAGCTCGATCCGATACCCGCGGATTTTCACCTGATGGTCCAGACGTCCCAAAAACTCCAGCGTACCCTCCGGCGTCCAGCGTGCGAGGTCGCCTGTCTTGTACATGCGTCCCTCTCCGGCGAACGGGTCGGGCACAAATTTCTCCGCCGTCAGGCGCTCGTCGTTGAAATACCCTCTGCCCACGCCATCTCCCGTGATGTACAGCTCTCCTGGCACACCGAACGGCTGAACCTGCAACCGGTCGTTCAACAGGTAGATGCTCGTGTTGGCAATCGGCCTTCCAATCGGTGGAAGCTCCGGGATCGGGCCGTTCGGGTCGATCGTATGAGCCGTCGCGACATGCGTTTCCGACGGGCCGTAATGATTGTGCAGGAAAATCTGATGCCGCTGGAGATGCGCCTTGAACTTGTCCGGGACGGCCAACGGCTCCCCGGCCGTTATAATATGGCGCACCGACACCGGAAGCTTGTTCGCGTACGCGCTCTCGTTCAGGATAAGCTTCAAGTACGAGACGGGCATAAACAAGACGTGAATTCGGCGTTCTTCGATAAGCCGCAGCAGCTTGTCCGGGCTTCGCCGGGTTTCGTTCGTCACGAGATGCAAGGCGCCCCCCGCCAGCAAAGTGGACCATATTTCCTGCGAGCTTACGTCGAAGCTGAGCGTCGTAAATTGCAGCACGCTGCCGCTGTAATCGACGTTCGTGTGCCGAAACTGATGGTGAAGCAGATTGACCATATTGCGGTGCTCGATCATGACGCCCTTCGGCTTACCGGTCGTTCCCGACGTATAAATCACGTACAGCAAATGGCTCGCACGGCTGCGTGGAGGAGAATTATCTGCCGCTTCCTTGTAGGCGGCATCCGTATCCAGGCATAGCATCATGCCGTCAAACTCGACCCGATCCTTCAAGTGCGTCTGTGTCAGCAAGAGACGGGCCCGGCTGTTGTCCAGCATATATTTTATACGGTCGGCGGGATAATCCGGATCGATCGGAAGGTAAGCCCCTCCCGCCTTCAAAATGCCAAGCAGACCGACAATCATGTCCGGAGACCGCTCGGTCATCAGTCCGACGAGCTGCTCCGGCTGCACGCCGTGGCGAATCAAAGCGGCCGCCAGCCGGTTCGCCCGCTCGTTCAACTGCCGGTAAGTGAGCGCTTCGTCCCCGAATACGACAGCCGGCCGATCCGGCGTCTGCCGGGCTTGCTCCTCAAACCATCCGTGAATCGTCAAGTCGCGGTCGTACGCGGATTCGGTTTGATTCCGCCCCTCCACCTGCTCCTTTATTTCCGCTTCCGAAAGCAATCGCAGCTCGGACAGCCGCTTTTCCTCCGAAGCGACTGCATCCTCCAAAATCCGCACATACTGGCTCGCCATCCGCTCGACCGTATCCCGCACGAACAGATCGGTGCAGTATTGGAAATCGATCCGAAGCGTATCTTCCGTTTCCTCCGCATCAAGCATCAGATCGTACTTGGAGATCGGGTCCACGTACCGCTGAACGGTGATTCGGCTCCCTTCGATCGACGGCGTCGTCGTGCGGCCCGTATTTTGCATGACAAACATTGTATCGAAAAGCAGGCTGCGTCCCGGCACTCGGGGAATGCGCAGCGACTGCACCAGCCGTTCCAGATCGTAGTCCTGATGCTCGAAGGCGGTAAGCAGAATCGACTTCAGCTCCTGCAAATAGTCGGCGAACGTCTTGGTCCGCTCCGGGAAGCTCCGGACCGGCAGCGTGTTGACGAACATGCCGATCAGCGGCTGCAGTTCGGTTTGCGGGCGGCTGGCGACAGGAACGCCGACGATGATGTCCTCCTGGCCGGAATACCGGGCAAGCAGCACTTTGTAAGCAGCGAGCAGGATCATGTACATGGTGGTGTCCGTCCGAAGGGCGAACTGCTTCAAGCGCGCTGTCAATCCGGCATCCAGCCGAAGCGGGTAAGTGTCGCCCTTAAAGCTTTGGAAGCCCGGTCTTTCCTTGTCGGTCGGCAGCTGCAGGACTGGGAGCTCCCCGGACAAGGCCGCCATCCAATACTCGCGCTGCTCCGCCTCCTCCTCCGATTTGCGGCCGTTCAGCCAGAAGGCATAATCTTTGAATTGAATCGTCGGGCTAGGCAGCTCCTCCCCCCGGTACAATCGGCTCCATTCCTCGAAAAACACATGCATCGAAACGCCGTCCACAATAATATGGTGAAAATCCAGCATCATAAAATGCAGCTCCTCGGAGCAGCTAATGAGCCCGGCCCGGAATAACGGCGACTTCCCGAGATCGAAGGGAACGACGAACGCGGACATCAGCCGCTCCGCCTCTTCTTCCGCCGCCGCATGAAACTGCATTTGAAACGCCGCACGGGGCCAGATGGTCTGCGCAAGCTCCCCGTCCACCCATGCGAAAGCCGTACGGAGCGATTCGTGACGCTCGATCATTTGCTCGAAAGTCCGCTCCATCCGCCGCCGGTCGACGCTCCCTTCGATCTTGAGCAGCAGCGGAGTGTTATAGGCCGTCCCCACCTGCTCCACCTGCCCGATGAAGAAGAGGCGCTTTTGCGCCGGATGAAGGGGGTAATGCTCCCGCTCGGGCGCCTTTTCAATCGCCTGACTGCCTCCGGTCGGCTTGTCCGCTTGACCGATCCGCTCCGCCTGCTTCCGGATCGTCACATGCTCGAACAACTCCGCAATCGACAGCCGGACGCCGAAGTGCTGTTCGATCTGTCCGCGCAGGACGGCGGCATGCAGCGAGTGGCCTCCGGCGTCGAAGAAGCGGTCATGAACGCCGACCGTCCGCAAGCCGAGCAGCTCCTTCCACAGCTCCGCCAGTCCCCGTTCCGTCTCGCTATCCGGAGGCGCGTAAGAAGCCGACTCCGCTTCTCTCTCAGGCTCGGGCAGCGCGCGCCAGTCGACCTTGCCGTTCGCATTCACAGGTAGCCTCGGAAGCATGACGAACCAGGACGGAATCATGTAATCCGGCAGCTGCTCCGCCAGAAACGACGACAGCTCGCTGCGGGCGAAGGGCTCTTCGGATACGACATATGCGCATAGGTACGCACGGCCGGCGTCGTCTTCGCGCGCGATCACGATGCAATCAAGCACCCGGTCGTGCAGCCGGAGCCGATGCTCGATTTCGCCGGTCTCGACCCGAAAACCGCGTATTTTCACCTGATGATCGAGGCGTCCCACGTATTCGACGGACCCGTCCGGCAGCCACCGGGCCAAGTCCCCCGTCCGGTACAGCCGCTCCCCCTCGCGGAACGGATGGGCAACGAATTTCTCCTCCGTCAGCTGCGGCCGGTTCAAATATCCTCGGGCCAGGCCGATGCCGGAAATGCATAATTCCCCGGGAACCCCTACCGGCTGCGGCTCGCCGCAGGCATCCAAAATATACAGCCGAACGTTATTCAGCGGCTTCCCGATCGGAATATTATCCGAGTGCGCCGTAACAAGCTGCGTCGTGGTGAAGATCGTATTTTCGGTAGGCCCGTATACGTTATAAATAAGGTAGCTTTGCGGGTGGAATGTCTTCAGCTTCTCTCCACCCGTCATCAGCACGCGAAGCGAGCGATTGGGAAGCTTCATAAAGTGCTCGCCGAGCTGGGTCGGCAAGAAGCTGACGGTAATGCCATGTTGGTTGAAATACTCGTTCAGCTCCACAGCATCCAGCCGGATATGCTCGGGAATGACATGAACCGCCGCCCCGGAAATCAGATAGGGGAATATTTCCAGTATCGAGGCATCGAACCCGACACTGCAATATTTGCTGCTGCGATCCTCCATCGTGATCTGAAAATGCGAGCAATGCCATTCGCAAAAATTGACCAGCGACCGGTGCTCGATCAGCGTGCCTTTCGGCTGCCCGGTGGAGCCGGACGTATAGATGACATAAGCCAAGTCCGATGGTCCTGCAAGCTCCGGCAAAGGGGACGAGTCCACATCATGCATCTGCAGGTCTGCAAGATCGACAATCTGTCCATGAAAGGCAAATGGAAGCTCCGACTGCCCTTCCGTGAGAAGCAGCTTCGCTCCGCTATCCTCCAAAATGTAGCGTATGCGGTCCAGGGGATAATTCGGATCAATCGGCACATAGGCGGCGCCCGCTTTCAGAACCGCCAGCATACCGGCGAACATCGACAGCGTGGGGCGAGTCATGACGGCGACAAGGGTATTTGCTTCTTGTGCGCCGAGTTCTGCCAGCGTTCTGGCTATCCGGTTCGATTGCTCGTCGAGCTGCCGATAAGTCAAGCGGCCGGTCCCGTCGACGATCGCGGGGCGATCCGGCGTACGCCGCGCCTGCTCCGCAAACAGCCGGTGAATGGTCGCATCGGAGGAAAAAGGAACATCCGTTTGATTGAACCCGACCAGCAGCTGCTCTCTCTCGTCTTGACTCAGCAAAGCGATGCGGCCGACAGACGTATGGGGAGATTCGATCCAAGCCATGACGATATTTTCCAAATGCCCCAGCAGCCTGCGGATCGTTGTCGGCTGAAACGCGTCCGGCTTGTACTCCGCGCGGACTTCAAGAACGTCCGACAGCACGAACCGGATCGCAAGGTCGCATCCCGGAATGGCCTGCCACGTCCGGACGGCGCCGGGAGCTTCCACGGCTGCGGCCGTATTGAAAGGGAGCTGCGGCGAGGCGGACCCGCTCAGGTCGCGAAGCTCGCTGCGTGTAAGCGCGTAAGCCTTCTCTTGGGCCAGCGTATCCTCCGCCCGGGCGACCAGCAATTCGAGCGGCAGCGAAGCTGCGCCTGCGATTCGGGCAAGGATGATCCGGTCTTCCTCGGGCGTGACCGCCGCAAACCGTACCTCTTCGGTACGCAAATAGCGCTGCAGCAATACGGCCCACGCCGTATAAAGTACGGTGCTTACTTGGACCCGATGCAAGCCGCAAAGCTGACGCAAACGATCGGACGGCGCATTTTCGAACGTGTGATTAAGTGTCCGATACGCATCCGTGTCGCCCGCCGGACCGCGATCCAAACGGAGAACGGTTGCTTCCTCCGCGTCCTGCATCTCCGTTATCCAGCGGTCAACAACGCTGATCGTCCCTTCATCCAATTTCTGTGACATCCTCTTATTCCCTCCCGAATTCAATTGGTTATGAAGACAAAAAGCAACCCGTTCCAAATCCGAAACGAGTTGCTGTTCAAAACGAAGGCGTTTCCTGCAACCGTCAGGCCCGTGCGTTGACGCATACGGCCCTCCATGACTCCCCCTGCAATGAAATGACGGAGCCCTTTTTATTCAATTCGTTGAACTATCGATTCATGTCGAATCGTTAAATAATATTGCGTATACAGTTATATTTTACCATATTTCGTCGAATTTCCAAATACTTTTTAAGGATTCATCCGTTATCTCCGGAACCGCGCTGTCTGTGCAAACCATCCAACGCGAATGTGATAAATACCACTTTCGTTCCCCTTTTTTTGCGGTAAAATGAGACGACAGGAGAAACTGGGCGTTAGCACACCGTTGATTGTGAATATTTTCACAAATAGAATGGAAAGGTCGTGTCACGACATGTCGTATCGCAAACCGGAAGAAATTGCGCATATTACCGCAGCCATGGGCGAGAAGAAAGCGAATATGCGTCCACTGCAAGCTTGTACGCTGGGCTTTTTGGCAGGGGCTTTTATCGCTCTAGGCTTTCTTCTATATCTGAGAGTAGCTGCGAGCGTTCCTGCGGCTTGGAGTGGGCTCGGCTCCTTTCTGGGCGCGGCGTTGTTCCCCATTGGCCTGATCCTCACCATTATTGCCGGGGGCGAGCTGCTAACTGGAAACATGATGGCGGTGCCGCTCGCACGACTCCAAGGTAAAATTACGACGAAGCAGCTCGCCGTCAACTGGCTGCTGATTACGCTATCCAACTTTGCCGGGGCGCTCTTTGTCGCTTACCTGTTCGGTCACGTTGTCGGCTTGACGGAAGCGGAGCCGTACTTGTCCAAACTGGTCAAGGTGGCAGGCGCCAAGCTTGACGAGAGCTTCCTTCAAGCCTTTATTTCGGGGATCGGCTGCAACTGGCTTGTCGCCTTGGCCGTCTGGCTCGCCTACGGCGCAGACGACGTCGCGGGCAAAATGCTCGGCATCTGGTTCCCGACGATGACCTTCGTCGCCATCGGCTTCCAACACGTCGTCGCAAACATGTTCCTGATCCCTGCCGCGATCTTCGCGGGGCACTATACGTGGTGGGAGTACTTGGGCAACTTTGTCCCCGTCTTTCTCGGTAATGCCGTCGGAGGCAGTGTATTCGTCGCCACCGCCTATTGGATAGCGTATCTGAGAACCAAAGAAAAATCCGTGCTAAACCGAGAATCGGCTCTTCCGCAGCCGCAGACTCGACCGACGGGTGAACGAGCGGTGGCGGAAGGTAAGGCCTGAAGGAAGCCGGACAGGAGCGCACCCGCCAACCTCCAGCCAGCTTCACACAAGCTTAAGATACAAATCGAACGTTCGACTTAATATATCGCTAACCAGACCAATAAAACGGGTATTATCGCCTGTCGTGTGAGCGTCATCCAACGCAGAATAATAAGCGAGTCTGTTTTCTTTCTCAACGACAATGGGCGGATACCCGTTCTTCATTAACTCAAAATTCAACAATAATCGCGCCGTCCGACCGTTCCCGTCGATGAACGGATGAATTTTCACAAAGTCGCTATGCACCATTGCCGCTTTGGCTACAGGGTGGAGCTGCTCCCCCTCACTATCGTACCATTGGATGAATTGCTCCATGGCAAGGGGAACCTGCAGGGCGTCCGGCGGAATATGCCTGGCTCCGCTGATCAGCACATTTTCCTTCCGGTAAATGCCTGCAAAATCATCCTGAATTCCTTTGAGGATCAGCCGATGAATACTTTTGATTTGCCACTCGGATAAAGGTTCCTGTCTTCGAACAATGTCCTCGACATATAGAATGGCCTCTTTGTGGTTAATGACCTCCAAGTGTTCCTTAATCGTTTTCCCGCCAATTGTGATTCCTTCCAATGCTACCTTTGTTTCCGAGAGGGTTAATGTATTTCCTTCGATAGCGTTGGAATGATACGTCCAATTCACGATAAGATGCTCCCGGATGCTGCGCAAGGTATGCGTCGGCAGAGGCCTTTTTTGATCCAATTGACGTTTCTTCTCATCAATAAGCTCGAACATGAGCATCCACTCCAAATATAGAATCCATCATTTCTGATGATTGAACGAAAGAAACCTACCGCATCCCGGCTCCAAAATAATGCAGCATGCTTGCTTTGGCGTCTTCCAACGCGGGCAATTCGTCCGTCAAATAAGCCTGCGGCTCAAAAGCCCGGAGAACCTGCCGCAAGTAAACGTAAACTTCTTCATTTGTGGCCCATATTTCGCCAGGAACAAGCTTTAGCTGCTCGACCAGCGCAAGAAAAGCATCGACAAGCCCGTTCGCTATTTGCGTTTTTTCGCTTAAGCCATGTTTTAAAATTTGCCCCGAGCTCCCGTCTACGATCAGAAACATCTTCGGATAAAAGGGACGCTCTCCCTCATCAACAGGTATGGGTGCGAAGAAGCAGTCAATCTCCCAAATGCCCGCCGAACCTTTCGCCGATTTTTTCGCCTTGGTCAAACGAAGCTCGTCGACCGGGTCAGCTTGCAGCGTAGGCATTTCCTCCAAGGGCTCCGGCTGCAGCCATTGATTCGACCAGACGATCCCGCCTTCGGTTCGGGAAGGCACCCGGACAAGAAACGTTTCTTCGTCTTCATGAAACAACGCACCCGGGTCATGACGATGCTCCATTGCGATTTCACGCGCCTGCTGAATCGCCCATGTGAAGAAAAGCGCTTGCTCCTGCGTTAAGACCGGCCACGGCACAAAGCCGGGTTCGTACACCCGCAATGTCGGCCAGGCATGAGCGCCGCGGAATTTGAGCCCAAGCTCCTTGATTTGTTTCAGCTCCCGCGGATACAGCTCGTCCCGATTGTCGAAGGAAAGCAGCAGAGCATCCTGGGTAAATCTGGGGTCTTCGTCCGATTCGCCCGAGAACATCCTCATAATTGAATTCAAGCCTTTGGTCCCCATATAAACGGACAGCCCGAAAACCTCGCCTCCGTTGCCTAAAATGCTGCAGTACCCGACTTCTCCGCTTTCCGGATTTTTCACGCCGAACATATGCGCGTTGGTCATCCATTCCCAGCACTTGCTTTGCTTGAAAGATATATCCTCTTCGTATAATGATTTCCACTGTTCTATCGTAGGATTCATCGGTACACTTCCTCATTTTCGAAAATGGTAAAAATATCGTCCCTATTCGAAAAGTTCTTTGCCCACCATGATTATACCATACTTATCCAAATGAGCCTTCTCATAAACTAGAATCGGCTTCTGCAAAATGGAGGCCTGCTGAATCTTCTGAATGCGGTGCCAAAAAATCCGCTCCTCCCCCGTTCACATATCCCTCCGGCACTTGAATATATTTAGTAACAAGCACTTTTTTCAAGAGCTTGTCAGGTTTAGTTAACATGCTGTTTTACACGCTTTATCGTCCATCCGGTCCCCAACACCGTTTAAGCTTTCGACGCCGGCTCAGCCGCTTTTTGACCGCGCTATCGAAGCCAGCTTTGATTCAAAAGCTTTCAGGAGGTGTTCCGCATGACAGAGCCTTTATTTACCGTATCCCGCGAGGATTGGTCCCTGCACCGCAAAGGATATCAGGATCAAACCCGCCATCAGCAGAAGGTCCGGGAAGCGATTAAGCAAAATCTGCCTGATCTGGTGACGGACGAAAGCATCATCATGTCGGACGGTAAACAAATCGTCAAAGTGCCCATCCGCAGTCTGGATGAGTACCGTTTCCGCTATAACTACAACAAGAGCAAGCATGTGGGGCAAGGCGACGGGGATAGCCAGGTCGGCGACGTGCTCGGGGTAGACCCGCAGCCCGCTTCCGGTCCGGGCAAGGGCGAGGGCGCCGGTAACCAGCCGGGAGACGACTATTATGATGCCGAGGTGCAGATGGAGGAGCTGCAGTCCCTGCTCTTCGAGGAGCTGGAGCTGCCGAACCTGCAGCAGAAGGAAAAGCATAATGTCACAACCAAAGAAATCGTTTTCAACGACATCCGTAAAAAAGGAATTATGTCCAACATCGACAAGAAGCGGACGATTCTCGAAAATCTGAAACGGAACGCCACCTCGGGGGTCCCCGGCATTCATCATATCAGCCCGGACGATCTGCGCTACAAGACGTGGGACGAAATCGTCACCCCTCACTCGAACGCGCTGGTGCTCGCGATGATGGACACGTCCGGCAGTATGGGGTCCTTCGAAAAATATATCGCGCGCAGCTTCTTCTTCTGGATGACTCGATTCCTGCGGACGAAATACGAGCAGGTGGAAATCATTTTCATCGCCCACCATACCGAGGCCAAGCAAGTGACAGAAGAGGAATTTTTCACCAAAGGCGAAAGCGGCGGTACGATCTGCTCTTCGGCCTATCAGCTTGCGGTCGACTTGATCGATCGGAGCTATCCGCCGTCCCGCTTCAATATATATCCGTTTCATTTCTCCGACGGCGATAACCTGACATCGGACAACGAGCGGTGTGTGCGGCTGATCGGCGAGTTAATCAAGCGGGCGAACCTGTTCGGATACGGCGAAGTAAATCAATATAACCGCAGCAGCACGTTGATGTCCGCTTACCGGAACATTCACGATCCGAAATTCGTGCACTACGTCATTCGTGAGAAAGGCGAAGTGTACAAGGCGCTCAAAACCTTTTTCCCGAAGGGTGCGGAGGGGAGGATCGCTCAGTGAATGCGGATGACATCAAGCAGTTGGAATACGCCATCGCAGAGATAACCGAGGTCGCCCGCGGCTTCGGTCTCGACTTTTACCCGATGCGCTATGAGATATGCCCTTCCGAGATTATTTACACCTTTGGCGCTTACGGGATGCCGACCCGCTTCAGTCACTGGAGCTTCGGGAAAACGTTTCATAAGATGAAAATGCAATACGATTTCGGACTCAGCAAAATTTACGAGCTTGTCATCAACTCCGACCCGTGCTACGCTTTCCTGCTCGACGGCAATTCGCTCATCCAGAACAAGCTGATCGTGGCGCACGTGCTGGCGCACTGCGACTTTTTCAAAAACAACGTCCGCTTCTCCAAGACGAACCGCAACATGGTCGAGAGCATGTCCGCCACGGCCGAGCGCATCCGCCAGTACGAGATCGATTACGGGATGGACGAGGTAGAACAGTTTATCGATGCCGTGCTCGCCATTCAAGAGCATATCGATCCGCTGATCACAAAGCCGTACCGAGGACGCGGCAGCGGCCGGGAAGAAACGGCGGACGATCAGAAAAAGCCTACGGAGCGCAAGTTCGGCTACGAGGATTTGTGGGATTTGGATGAGAAGCCCGCGGCCAAGACCGCCAACTCCAAAGAAGCCCCGGCCAAGTTTCCGGCCGAGCCGGAGAAGGATCTGATGCTGTTTATCGAAGAGCATGCTCCCTATCTGAAGGATTGGCAGCGCGACATCATGACGATGCTGCGGGACGAAATGCTGTATTTTTGGCCGCAGATGGAAACGAAGATTATGAACGAAGGCTGGGCCTCCTACTGGCATCAGCGCATTATGCGGGAACTCGATCTGACCGACTCCGAGACGATCGAATACTCCAAGCTGAACTCCTCCGTCGTCGTTCCTTCCCGCCATACGCTGAATCCGTATTACCTGGGACTGAAAATTTTCGAGGACATCGAGAAGCGCTGGGATAAGCCCTCGCAGGAGGACCGCGACCGGTTCGGCTATAAAGGCGGCGAAGGCCGGCAGAAAATATTCGAGGTGCGCGAATTCGACTCCGATCTATCGTTCATCCGCAACTACATGACCAAGAAGCTGTGCGACGAGCTCGATTTGTACATTTTCGAGAAAAAGGGGCCGGAGTGGAAAATTACCGACAAGTCCTGGGAACAAATCCGCGACCAGCTCGTGTATTCCCGAGTGAACGGCGGCTTCCCTTATATCGTGGTCGACAACGGGGATTTCGAGAAGAACGGCGAGCTGTACTTGAAGCATATGTACGAGGGTATCGAGCTCGATTTGAAGTATGTGGAACGGACTCTTCCGTATATTCACCGGCTGTGGGGGAAGACGGTGCATCTTGAATCGATCATTGAAACGAAGCCGGTGCTATTCACCTATGACGGGAAGAAGCAGAACAGGAAATTTTTATAAAAAAACAACAGAAGCCGCGGCGGCAAATGCTGTTGCGGCTTCTGTCTGCTGAGAAGAACAGACATAGTGGATTGCCGGAGAATAAATGTTGTAACTTGCTGCCCGCTCTGACGCTCATGATCGGCTTCGGTTCGCTTCTTATTGCGCTGCTGACGCTGGTTGTGACCATTGTCATCGTGCTTGCCCAAAACAAGAAGAAATAGACCGCCCGCTCTGGTAAGGTAACGGTCTATTTCCACTTTACTTTGAAGCCGTCCCCCGCTCATTTACGACATTAAAAAATATGTTCGTACTCCGAGGCAACGCTGCCAACCTTACTGCTGAATTTCTCGGGAGTACCGCTTGGATACTGGTAGTCGTTTGGTGAAGGGACTTTCTCTACTTTTTCCTGCTTATTCACCCGCTCAACCATTTCCGAGGCAGCAGCCTTAACCTCCTTGGCCGCATTTACGTATTTTTCATATTTATATTTATCTATACTATCTTTATCAACCATGACCTGATACTGCTGAGTGACAATCTTGAGATCTTCCACAAGCACGTCGTATTTCGGTTTGAAAACATTCATATCCAAATCCAGCACGTTGTCGGCCGTAATGCCCTGACGTGACAACTCCGCGGACATCGCTTCGGCATCGACCACCAATTTTAAGGTACTGTACCGGAAATCCTGCTTGTCGCTCGTATAGTTTTCCAGGTGCGCTTTTCTGAGCTCCGCGCCCAGATTTCTCATCGCTGCGGAAAATTCTTCTCTGATTGGGTATAACGCCGCCCACGCCTGTCTTATTCTCACATGCAGTTCTTTGCCCTTGGCGAAATTATCGTCGACATAGTTTTTCATCTCGTAGTAATCGTATGCTTCAGCCAACGCGGCCTTCAACTCATTGATCACCGGCCTCATTCGGATCACGATCGGATCGACGGTTGGAAAGACCGGTTTTTTGTCGACATAGCTTAAGCTCTTTCAAGAAGCTCAGTCTTATTCGTTCGACTTCCTTTATACGTTGAGAACGAGCGCATCTTGTAGTCGAAATCCTTTGGGATCACCGGCTGCTCGCCGTCGCCCAGATTTTCGAAGTAATCGGACAGCACTTTTTCTATCAAATGCGAGTCGATGTAATCCTTCATTGCCCAATAAGCCCTTTCCTTTTCCGGCTCTGTTGCCGCCATCGGTCTCGGTCCGCCACAAGCGGTGATCAGGGCGCTTAATAAAATGAGTGTAAGAAATAACCTGACTTTGTTCAATTTTTCCTAAGCCTCCAAGCTAGTAGTAACCTAACGCGTTCCAATGGATAGGACTCAGCTTGTATATCGGCTCGATAACTAGAAATCTTTAGAGCGAATGCCAATAAAGTGGTAAAAAAAGAAACCTCGGCAGCAATGCGCCGCGGCTTCATGCCTCAAGCTAGCTTATTTGGAAATAAAGAAGACAACATAGTACAACCAAGTTTAAAACCATTATCCATCGATTGGCGGCCTTGCCCTGAATAAACGTGGAGAAAAAGAACAGCAACCCAAAGTACAGTAGAGCGAATAAAGCATTCATCGGTTTGCCAGCCATCACTAGAAATAACAAGATTACAATCACAAGAAACATGTAAAAAAAAGATTTGTAGTTCATTATCCTCGCAGTCCTGCCCAATCATTTTCAATGTAGTATATATATCGGACGATGGACTCCAATTTTTCACCTTACGACGACACCTCTACCCCCCGCGGCGCTTTCCACCGGGTCAGCGCATACGCAATCCCATAGGCAACCACGGTAAGGCCCGCTGCCGCTTCCGTGACGCCCGCGCCGATCCGCTCCCACTCGCCGATGAGGATAAGAAAAGCGGGAATCGTCGCTGTCACCCACGCTTGAATAAGCGTCACCCATCCGACAAATGCGCCAATATTGCGCTTGAGCGCCAGCAGAACAAAAAACAAGGTCCACAGGAACGACCACATGAGCCAGATGAAGCCGAACTTTTCATCGTGAAAGTGAAGGAAATTCATGGCCGCATAGCCAACGGCAAGAACGGCGACCCATAACGAGTACCAGCCGACGCCGCTCGCATCCAAGCCTTGCAAGTTTGTAATACCTACGTATAAATAGGTAAGTCCGAACAAAAAAATACCGCCCGCCTGAAATATCGTCCATGCGTCTCCCCCGGAAGTAAAGATCATATAAAACGGGGTGATCACCTGCATGGCACCGATAAACAGGTTGAACACGCCCGCGCTCTTGCCGTCTATGCGGCCAAGCAGCATCAAGCCGTTCAGAAACAGTACCGCGCCGACATACAGCAGACCAACGGCGCTCATCTTCTCACCTCCTCGGCCTCGTACACCAGCCGCTCGTCGTCCTCGTACCACGCCAGCCCTTTCCGTTTCCCCCGTACGTAATATGTCACAAACGGATCATCCTGCCGCCGGTTTCCGAGAAGTCCGGCCAGCGGGATTTCGATGCAGGCTCTGACGGCTCTTTTCAGCGAGCGTGCGCCATACTGCTTGTCGAATCCTAGAGCCGCAACGAGCTCTTTGGCTGACGAATCGAGCAGTACCATGCAGCGGTGCTTCAGGACCCGACGGTTGAGCGAATCCAGCAGCGAATCCAGAATCGGTCCGAGCCCGTCGCGCCGGAGCCAGTTAAATACATAGATATCGTCGATACGGTTGATAAATTCCGGCGAAAACCGGCGTTCCGTCTTTTTCTGCACGACGGCCCGCAGAAGCTCGTGTTCGGAAGCCCCCCAATGCCGGGGCTGTGCAACCCATCCAAGTTTTTTCCAGAATGCCTTCAAGCTCCCGTCGGCAAATGCCGTAATGTCCTGCGCCCCCAGATTGCTCGTCATAAAAATAATACTGTTGCGGAAATTGATCGTTTTCTCTCCTGATGACAAGACCATCATCCCGTTGTCCAGCACGCCCAGCAGCGAATAAATGACCTGGTCGTTCGCCTTCTCCAGCTCATCGAACAGCACGATGCCGGGTTTGCCGTAAGAGCCCTCGATGCGCTGCGTATCGAACAGCGACGTGCCTTCCTTGCTGCCTACGTAGCCGGGAGGCGCTCCGGTCAAGGCGGCGGCATAATGCTCCTGTGCTAGCGTGTTCATATCGATCCGGCAAAAGGCCTCGGCGCTGCCGTGAATCGCTTCTGCCAACGCTCTCACCGTTTCGGTCTTCCCTACCCCCGTCGGTCCCAAAAATAACGCCACGTACAAAGGCCGGTTCGGCTCCGAAATGTCCGACCAGACGACCCTCAGCATCTCCTCCAAACGTCCGACGGCTTCGTCCTGCCCGAAAATTTTCGACCGGACCTGCTGCATGACGCGGTCAACGTCAAAACGAAACCGGGTCACGGCCCGGGGAGAAGAAGAACGGTTCTCTTCTTCTCCGGCAGTCTGTTCTTGGCGCTGATGGATCGTTTTCAGCTTCTCCGCAATGAACGACATGTCAGCCTCCGGCAGCCTTTTGCTTGCCCTCGTGAGGAATTCCCGCGATCGGGCACTCTGCGGTTCCGACGGTCGACCGGGTGATCTTCTCTACGTTTTCCCTCGCCTTCTCGGCATCCAGCACCCAAGTGCGGTAAAAGTCAAACGGACATTCCGCAATCCCTTTGTCGCCGTCCCCGGAATGAATGAGTCCCGTATAGCCGCGGTGAAGCAGCTTAAACAGATGGTTCTGGGATTGGGCGTTTTTGCGGAAATCGCGGATTAACGAAACCGACAGCTCGGCGTACTGGATGCCGTTCTCCTCCGTGCCGCATTCCCCGAGCGTCCGCCCGTCGAAGCCGATGATCGAGGAGTGGCCGAAATAAGAGTAAACGCCGTCGAAGCCGGCCGCATTGGCTACAGCCACATACGTGTTGTTCGACCAAGCCATCGCTTTCGCCATGATGATTTGCTGGTCCTTCGACGGGTACATATAGCCTTGGCAGCGCACGATCAGCTCGGCTCCCTTCATCGCACAGTCGCGCCATATTTCGGGATAGTTGCCGTCGTCGCAGACGATAAGGCTGATTTTGAGCCCCTTCGGCCCTTCCGCTACATACGTACAGTCGCCGGGATACCAGCCTTCGATCGGGCACCACGGAATAATTTTTCTGTATTTCTGAACGATGTCGCCTTTATTGTTCATGAGAATCAAAGTATTGTACGGGGCTTTGTTCGGATGAGCCTCGTGCCGTTCCCCGGTCAAGGAGAACACGCCCCACGTATTGGCCTTCCTACAGGCCTCGGCGAAAATGGCGGTTTCTTCTCCGGGAATGGAGGAAGCGGTTTCATACATTTCCTGCTCGTCGTACATAATGCCGTGGGTGCTGTACTCTGGAAAAACAACGAGATCCATGCCCGGCAAGCCCTGCTTCATCCCAACGATCATATCGGCGATCCTGCGGCAGTTGTCCAGAACCTCCGCCCGGGTATGCAGGCGCGGCATCTTATAGTTCACCACTGCCACCCCTACGGTATCCTGGCTGCTGGAAATGTCTCCATGTCTCATCGAAAATCCCTCCTTGGTGTGTTTTGCATCAGCCGCCGGAACAGATTCATCTCGCCGCCTGGCCGACTTGACCGGGATTAAAGCAAAATCCGTGCCAATGAAATTTTCCGCCAGATATAAGAAACCGCTTACAAAAAGCGCCGCCGTTTGTCTTAATTTGATACAATCACAGCCCTCATTCCTGCGCGGAAAGCGGCAAAACCCTCCACAGACCTGCAACTGTCGCAAAATGATACACTGTCTTATTTTTACACACGAGCCATAAGAAAAAAGTCAACCCCCAATTTCAAACGATTTATTTTTTGTTATAATAAAGACATAAACCTACCAAGGAGAGGCGGAGTTCAATGAATACCAGAGTCGGTTTATTGTTTTCATTAACTGGCACGACCGCCCTGACGGAACGAGGACAATGCGATGCGGCCATCCTGGCCATCGAGCACTTCAACCAAAAGGAAATGAACGTAGAAGCGATCGTACGGGATATTTGCTCGGACCCGGCCAAAAGCGCGAAAGAAGCGGAAGCGCTTGCAAAAGACGGCGTGAAAGTGTTCATCGGCTGTTATACTTCGGCTTGCCGGAAAGCGATTCTTCCGGTGCTGGAGAAATACGGCTGCCTGCTGGTCTACCCTACGTTGTATGAGGGACGGGAATGCCATTCCAACGTCTTTTATACCGGGGAAGTGCCGAATCAGCAGGTTCATGTGCTGCTCGATTACTTAACCGAGCACTTCGGGAAACGCGTATACTGCATCGGCACGGATTACATTTATCCCCGGGAAACGAACCAGCAGGTCCGCACGTATCTCGCGGAAAAAAACGGCTCGGTCGTCGGCGAAGCCTATGTGCCGTTCGGTCATCAGACCTTCTATGACGTGCTGGAAGACATCATTGCGAAGCGGCCCGATGCCATCTTTACAACGCTCGTCGGGCAGAGCATCATCCCGTTCTACCGCGCGTACCGGCGAATGGGCCTGAATCCCGATCACTTGCCTATCTTCAGTCCGATCACGAAGGAAACGGAAATTGCGGCCATGGGCGCCGACTACGGAGCAGGGCATTACGGCTCGGCCAGCTATTTTCAATCGCTTCACAATGAGCACAATCTGCATTTCGTCAGCGCGTTTCACGAACGCTTCGGCGCGCAGCAGGTGATATCCTCGGTCATGTTCAACACTTATCTGGGCACCAAAATGATCCTGGACGGCATTCACGAAACCGGAAGCCTGGATTACCGGGACGTCTTTTACCATCTCAGCGACAAAAAGCTTGAAACCGCTTGCGGAACGGTGCTCGTCGAGGGCGATCATCACCATCTGTCCAGACCCGTAAAAATTGGAAGAGCGATGTCGGACGGGCAATTCGAGATAGTATGGGATTCGCAGCGCAATATCGCCCCAAAGCCATTTAAAGAAAAAAGCCGGGAGCCCGGCCAACTGAATGAAATCATTCTGGAGTCGTGGGGCCGGATCAGCGATGAGGCGATCGTCGTTCTGTCGGAACGGCAGCATATTGTGTACATGAGCAAAAAAGCGGAAGAGCTGACCCGGTTCAAGGAAGGCCAGCTCCTCACGCCGACGCTGCTGCAGCAAATCCATCACGCGTTCGAGGTGCATCCTTACGGAACAACCGGTCAGCAAATGCTTCTGCTCAAGCCGAAGCCTAGCGTCCGTTCTTCCGCAGCGCCTTATCAATTCGACCGCATTCGCACCTTGAGCCCCGAGTACCAATTGGAGCTGGAGGTCGCCAAGCTGGCATCCCAATCATGTGCCAACGTGCTGATTACCGGAGAGACCGGAACGGGAAAAGAAGTGCTGGTCCAGGCGATTCACCAGCAAAGCGAACGGAAGCACGGCCCGTTGGTTGCCGTCAACACTGGCCTGCTGCCCCGGGAACTGATCGCGAGCGAGATGTTCGGCTATATCGAAGGAGCGTTCACAGGCGCCAAAAAAGGCGGGACCATCGGCAAATTCGAAGCCGCGAACGACGGGACTCTTTTTCTCGACGAGATTGGAGACATGCCGCTGGATCTCCAGGTCGTCCTGTTAAGAGCCATCGAGTCGAAGCGGATTATGAGACTGGGGGAAAATAAAGAACGAGCGGTCAACGTACGGATTATTGCCGCGACGAACCGGAATCTGCAAGAAGAAATCGCCTACAGCGGATCGTTCCGGTCGGACCTGTTTTACCGTTTGAATGTCTTGTCGATCACGATCCCTCCGCTTCGCGAGCGCCCGGAGGATGTGGAGCATTTAAGTCGGGATTTCCTTAGCGAATTTCAGGCCGTTCACGGTGACGGGCCGGACAGCCTCAGCGACGAAGCGCTGCAAGCCTTGATCCAATATCCGTGGCCGGGCAATATCCGTGAATTGCGAAATGTGATGGAACGCGCCTACCTGCTGGCCAGACGGGAACGAGCTGCGATCCAAGTGGAGCATCTGCCGAGAGCACTCAAGGGATATTACCAGAGAAAGCCGAGGGCCGCAGAACCGCTCAAGCAAGTCGAGCGAAGGATGATCGAGCAGGTGCTGAGCGAGACGAAGACAATTACTGAGGCGTCCAAGGTGCTTGGCATTACGCGGAGTACGTTGTACCGGAAGCTGAAGGAATTTCAAATGACGCCGTAAGCCGGTACCGGTTACGCGCGAACAAAGCAAAGGGCAGGCCCGCTTCGTGCAGCGGATCTGCCCTTTTTGTCACCGGCAAAGCGGCCTGCCCGCTTTATCTGGCTCTTACGTGCAAGCTTGCGAGAATACCGCAAATGTCTTCGAATACTTTGTCCATCTCCGCCTCTCCGTCCACCGAGCGAAGCTGGCCTCTCATTTTATAAAATTTCAGCAGCGGCTTCTGCTGCTTTACATTGATTTCCAACCGTGTGGCTACCGTTTCCTCCGTATCGTCCGGCCGCTGGTACAGCGGTCCTCCGCATTTATCGCAGCTCCCTTCTTCCTGCGGAGGGCGATACATTAAGTGGTACGTCTCGCCGCAATACCGGCAAATCCGCCGTCCGGTCAGACGCCCGAGCAGCTTGCCGCTGTCCACGTCCAAATGAAGCGCGAGGTCGATTCGCCGCCGCCTTTCAACGAGTACCCTCTCCAATTCCAGCGCTTGAGACACCGTCCGCGGAAATCCGTCCAGCAAAAAGCCCCGCGCCGTATCTCCTTGGCTTAGCCGTTCCTTTACGATCCCGATCGTCACCTCGTCGGGGACAAGCTGCCCCTTCTCGACGTATGCTTTGGCCTCAAGACCGAGCGCCGTTCCTTCCGACATCGCGGCACGGAACATGTCTCCGGTTGAAATATGCGGTATGCCGAATTTCGCTTGGATGAATTCGGCTTGGGTCCCTTTGCCCGCACCCGGCAATCCGATAAAAATAATCTGCATCCCGTTATATCCCCCATTTCTGTTTTATGAGTCCGTAAAGGTTAATCCTCGATCGTCGACATGTCGCCCGTCGGCAAATTCAATTCCCACGCTTTCAGCACGCGGCGCATAATTTTGCCGCTTCGCGTTTTGGGAAGCTTGTCCTTGAACTCGATTTCACGAGGCGCCGCATGAGCGGACAAGCCGGTTTTGACGAATCGGACAATCTGCTCCTTCAGCTCCTCTGATGCCGTATAGCCGTCCCGCAGCGCAATGAACGCTTTGATCACTTCGCCCCGCATCGGGTCCGGCTTGCCGATGACGCCCGCCTCCGCAACCGCCGGATGCTCTACCAGCTTGCTCTCGACCTCGAAGGGCCCGACCCGCTCGCCCGCGGTGTTGATCACATCGTCAACGCGACCCTGGAACCAGAAGTAACCGTCCTCGTCGCGGAAAGCGGAGTCTCCCGATACATACCAGCCCTTGAAGCGGAAATACTCCTCGTACTTGGACGGATTGTTCCAAATGCGGCGCATCATGGACGGCCATGCCGTTTTGATCGCCAGATTTCCCATGCAGTAGGGCTCCAAAATACGGCCCTCGTCGTCCAAAATGGCCGCGTCCACGCCAGGAATCGGCTTGCCCATCGAGCCCGGCTTGATCGCCATCCCGGGGTAATTGCAGATGAGCTGGCCGCCGGTCTCCGTCATCCACCAGGTGTCGTGGATGCGCTGCTTGAATACGTTCAATCCCCAGCGGACGACTTCCGGATTCAAAGGCTCGCCGACGCTGAGCACATGGCGGAGCTTGGACAGATCGAATCCGGACACCAGCTCGTCCCCGGCTCCCATCAGCATGCGGAAAGCGGTAGGCGCACTGTACCAGACGGTAACGCCGTATTTTTGCAGGGTAGCGTACCAATCCGCCGGCTTGAATCGTCCCCCGCGGATCACGTTCGTTGCGCCGTTGAGCCACGGGGCGAACACGCCGTAAGACGTCCCGGTCACCCAGCCCGGATCGGCCGTGCACCAATACACGTCATCTTCCTTCAGGTCAAGCACGATTTTGCCCGTATAGTAATGTTGAACCATCGCATCATGGACGTGAAGCACGCCTTTGGGCTTGCCGGTGGAACCAGAGGTATAATGCAGAATGAGGCCGTCCTCGCGGTCCATCCAATCGAGGTCCAGCTCCTCGGAAGCGCTTTCCATTGCTTGGTGGAAATCGACCTGCCCCTGCTCCAGCCTTAGGTCGTGTCCGACCAGAATCACATGCTTCAGATGGGGCAAATCCTGAACCGGGATGCGCGGAAGCTGGGAAGGCGACGTGACGATCGCCACGGCCTGACTATCTTCCAAGCGGTCCTTCACGGCCGTTTCCATAAAGGCTTCGAACAAAGGACCGGCAATCGCGCCGACTTTGATAATCCCGAGAAGCGCAAAGTACAACTCGGGAGAACGGGGCATGAAAATAAATACGCGGTCCCCTTTTCCAATGCCCAGTTGACGAAGCACGTTACCGAAGCGGTTGGAACTGCTTTTTATTTGTCCGAAGGTGTATGCTTCTTCTCGCTGACCGTCGCTGTAATATAAGGCGATTTTGTCCCGGCGCGAGGACTCGGCATGCCGATCGATCGCTTCGTACGCCATATTGATTTTTCCGGTTTCGTGCCATGTGAACTCGCTCTCCACCTCCTCCCAGCGAAAATGTCCCCGCGCCTGCTCGTAATTTTTCATGTTGGGGCTTGCCGACGTGGGCGCAATGCGCTCATTCGTAAACGAACTCATGATGTAGACCCTCCCAATCAATAATAGATGATTACCTTTCTGAGCCTAAGTAAAGCAATTATTGTGCCAACCGTCGGAGTGCGGAAATGTAAGGAACGCACAAAAAAATGTGTCCCATTTCGGGACACATTTGCCGATTCGATCCGATACAGTGATGCAAAATGGGACACTCGAAGCCATCCGCAGCAGCCTGTGCGCTTAACGAATTTTCCGTTATTTCCTCAATACAAGTTGAATGACATGGGCTAACCCGCTGTGCGCCTTTCCTTCCACCCGCTCTTGTTCGCCATAGAAGAAATGGAGCACCTCATGACCTTCGCACCAAGCAAGAATTTCTTTGGGGTCGTAGAGCAAATCCGAGTCCGGAGGACCGCCCGTACCATACTTTAATTGATCCTTGGAGTAAACCTCAAGCATCATAATCCCTTCGGGCTTTATCGCATTTTTCATTTTATTGAGAATCATGGCCTGATCGTCTTTATGAAAATGTCCGAATACCATGATGGCGGCATCGTATTCCTCGTTCGGTACATCCTCTGCCAACAGGTCCAGTTGGATGGTATGTACGTCCACGCCATGCTTCCGGGCCAGCTTTTTCGTTTTGTTCAGGCCGCTCTCCGCATAGTCAATGGCGGTCACTTCATGATTTCGTTTTGCCAAAAAAACGGCATTCCGGCCTTCGCCCTCTGCAAACGCGATAACTTTGTGACATTGTTCTAATCTGAAAGCTTGTTGTTGAATAAATACGTTAGGTTCTTCCCCATAATAATATTCCTCCGACTTAAAACGCTCATCCCATACATTTCCCATAATTACCGACCTCCTGTGGATAAGATATTGGACATCGAAGACTTACTATGTCTTTAATAAAGTTAAAAAAAGCAGCATGGGTGCAGAGATACTTCGCCGCTTTAGTACTTTTCGTCGCTGTTTACGGAGTTATTATATCCATAATATCTTCGATAACAATGGTGTGTCAATAGCGCTAGGCATCGTGACGTGCCGATACATCCGTATTTTCCGGCTATAAAAAAAATAAGCCGCGGCACCTGTTCGGGCCACGGCTCGTTGCACAGTCTTCGTTCAAAGCGCGCGAAACTTAAGATTTTTGCAGTCGATGGCGAACGAGAAAGCTCTCTGCTCGCTTCCATCCAACGATAATTCCACGATTAAGCTGTCCAGCTCTTTCTCCGTTAAAGCTTGGCCGCTGATCCAGCCGTGCCTTTCTTTGCCGGGCAGGATTGTCGCCCCGGTAAAGTCCGGGTTGGTTGGGGAAGCCCCAACCTTTTCGCTTGCCTTGCCCGCGCTCGGAAGGTTCGTCTGCATGCCTAGGCGGCTTGGGTCAACCGCAACGGTTTCGTTCGTGGTCCCGTTCTTGATCGTGATTTCGAAGTCGGTCGTTAGTCCGGTCCGCCGGATGGAATGAATGGTAAACTCCACGCCGTTATTAGTTTGCGTGACCGGCAGCTTCTGTAGCTGAAACTCCGAGCCGCTGGATTTTTCGTTCCCCCCGGCCGTTCCTGCAACATAATTGCTATCGATGGACACGGGATGGTCGATATCCTGCGCGGCATTCGGGGTTCCGTTCATGAACACGGCCCCTGTGAACACAATCGAACCGCAGACGAGTCCGAGCACAAATTTTTTCACCATGATGATTAGTCCTCTCTGATGTCGTTAGACCAGCGTTCGACGGTCAGCTCCAGCCGCGAATCGGTCTCGGCGCGGTAATGGCGCACCACCGGATTTCCGGCTTGATCCGTTTCCGCGACGCCGTCGGCCCTGCTGATTTGATAAACGAACTCGGAATGAAGCGGAAGCTCAAGCCGCCCGGAATATACAGGCGCATCCGGTTGCTTGCTTAAAGGAAACCAAGCGTATAGCGAGACGGTTTCCGGCGTATGCGGCGGGACATGAACGATTAAATCGAGGGCAGCCCGCTCCTTCAATTCCTTGACCACACGAATGGAAATAGCAGCCTCCAAGCCGCGGTAATTAACCGTCACCGTCGTTTCTCCTTCTTCCTTCGCCACTACGGTACCGTCCTCTTGGACCTCTACGATCCGAGGGTCCTCCACCCGGTAAGCCGCCCTTAACAAGGACAGCTTCAAGCCGCTGTCAAACTCCGCGATCGGATTCAACCGGCAGAGCGGACCGCGGATGCCGACTTCGTCCCAGCCTTGCAACGATAAAGAGCGCGCCTGGCCTTTGGCTCCAAATAAATGAAGCAGCGGAGAGGCCAGTCTGGCCGCCCAGTCTTTCTCCACATGCGCCGCTTCGGGATCGAAGAAATACATCAGCTCGTCGTCGGCTTCGTATCCGAGGAAGGCAAGCTGCTCCGCGACTTCGCGGACATGCTTTTCCATGATCAGCGTGCCTTCCCTGCCTCCCAGATCGATCCAAATCCGGGAAATCGGCTGCTTCTTGTCGAACGTATGATACTGCCGGTATTCCTCCAGCGTCACGGGATCGACGTAGTAAAAATACGGCGACAAGATCGCCAGCTTCCCGAAAATGTCCGGACGGCGAAAGCCGATATGGTAGGTAACTTGACCCCCGCGGGAAGACCCCATTAAGCCCGTATGCTCCGGGCCCGGCTTCGTCCGGAACAGCGCATCGATGTAAGGCTTGATTTCCTCGATAATAAAGCGCTCGTAAAGCTGCCCTTTGGGCTGAATTCGCACTTTGTCGGACGAGTACAGTACCCCTTCCAGCTCGTGGGTAAATTCGTCAGCCCGTTCGACGCCCCGATTCGGAATGCCGACGACGATGATTTCTTCCATTAGCCCGCTCTGAATCAACCGGTCCGCGGTCTCATGGACGTTCCAGGAATAGCCGTTGAAGGCGGGATGGAAAATATTTTGTCCGTCGTGCATATACAGCACCGGATACCGCTTCGCTTGATCCCAGCGATAGCTCGGGGGGAGGTAAACAAACAGATCCCGCGTATTGTCCAAGTGGACAGAGTAGAAATTTTCCACCTTCAAAATGCTCGATTTGTTCTTGTGCATCCTCATCACCTCTGCTCGCTCACGGGCGCCGCGTCCACCCAATTTTCGACTTCGTAATTCAGAACGAGGCCGTCCTTGGCCGTAAATTTCCGATAAGGAATTTCCCGGCCTTGCCGGTCCGTCTCATGCATGCCCAAGCCGCGGGAAATGCGGAATTCGAAGGACATATCCCGCGGTACCTCAAAGGTTCCTCCGTACAATCCTTCGCGAATCATCGGCAGCTCGATGCCGGCGTATAGCGCAGCAGTTGGCGGCGTAGAAGCCGGCACTTTCACGAACGCTTGGACGGTAACCGTCTCCGAAACCGACGGGACGACGGCAACAGCCAGTTCGGCCGTCAGGCTGCCATTTCTGTAACGAACCGTCGTTTCCCCTTCTTTCATGGGCAGCAATTTGCCGTCTGCCGTCACATCCAGCAGCTCGGGATCGGCTACTTCATAGCAGGCGTCTAAATCCGTCATCATAAAGCCGCTGTCGTAGTGCACCACCGGATTGAGCGTGCGCCTCGGCCCCTCGATCCCAACCGCCTTCGGCCCATGCAAATCGACGCGAACAGGAGTTCCGATGCGGCCAAAAAAATAAAGCAGCGGCGCATGCACTCTGGCGGCCCAATCCTTCTGCGAATGGCCCGAATTGACGGCATAATAGTACATAAAATCGTCCCCGGGCCGATACCCCGCGCCGATCAGCGTGTCCGCGACATGCCGCACATGCTTTTCCATGACAGTAAAGCCTTCGGCATCTCCCACGTCCATCCAAATGCGCAGAGCCTTCTTTTCCGTGTAGACACGGCTTAACCAGCGGTCCTCCATTGTGCGGAGATCGACGCTTGCGAAAAACGGACACAGCGCCCCGATCATCCCGAACGTCTCGGACCTGCGAAACCCGATATTGTAAGAAACCAGACCGCCCGCGGACGAGCCCATCAGCGCCGTATGCTCCTGATCCGGCAGTGTTCTGTATTCCCGGTCGATATAAGGCTTCACTTCGCGGACGAGAAACTCCTCGTACAGCTCGCCCTGATTCGTCGTATCGAAAACCCGGTGTCCGTACGGATTCTCATGCATATATTCCGCAATCCGGGCATCCTCGATGTGGGCTACCGCAACGATGATAATTTCCCGCATGCGCCCTTCGGCAATGAGGCGGTCAACCGTTTTGTGAACGTCCCACGATTCGCCCTTCCGGTCCTTGTAGAACGCATGCTGCCCGTCCTGCATATATAGGACAGGGTACCGCTGCCCCTCGTCCGTTTCGTAGCCCGGAGGCAAATAAATAAATATATTTCTGGAATTATCAAGAATCTCCGAATAAAAATGATTGATTTCGATCAGCCGCGACGAACTCACGCCACATTCTCCTCACCGGATCGTCACGTGATGACGGACAGGCAATAAAACTTTTCACGGCTTACCTCATCCGCATCCTGAATATTGCGATCCATCATACGGACAATCTCTTTATAGTCATTCAAATCAAACGCAACTTTCGCCATCCCTTGCGGAACGATCTCCGGGCAATGGCTCGTGCACAGAACAGCGAGCCGTTCATGGGTCTTGGCCGCTTCATGCGCCAAAAATTCATTCAACACGATCCCCGGACGTCCCGTATACGCGGACAGAAATTCGTTTAAGCCCTCAATGCTCTCGCACACATGGACCCGTTCCTCGTCCAGACCGGATTGTTGCTTGATAAACTCCACCAGTTCGGCATTGTTATACGAATCCATCACCAGAAACTGCGGGTCTTCGCCCAGCAGTCTGCGTGCCGCTTGGAAGCTTTCCTTGAAATCCGGCACGATTTTGTGAAACAGCGGGTCTTCGATATAGCTGTCGACCACGAAGACGGGAACGCCGAATCCGAAATAATTCGATATGGTCGTGAATTGTTCTTGATCTACGTTCATCAAGAAGACGCCGTCCAAATTGCGCTCCATAATGATTTTCGAGGACGGGCCCAAGTTGTCGATTTGCATAAAAAGGACATGATACCCCAGCTCGCTGCAGTACCGCTCGATGGCCTGGATCGTTCGAGCATACTTCAAATCGGACCAAACATGACCGTCGTTCCCTTTAAACCATAAGATGCCGATAAGCCCGGTTTTCTTGACCTTCAGCGACTGCGCCGTACGGTTCGTTACGTATTTCAGCTGCTGCGCGGCCTTCAGTACCTTCACGCGCGTTTCATCGGATATGGATTGGGTCTTCACGTCGTTCAAAATATACGAAACCGTCGCAATGGAAACGCCGGCCGCTTTGGCTATGTCTTTGATCGTTGCTTTTTTCATGGTTTAACCGCCCCTACTTAAACGTTTAGGTCGATTAAAGCATACGGCCCTGTCTTTGTCAAATCATGACAATGGCGCACTCAAAACGAGCCATCCATACGGAGGCAAGCTGATAGAAAGCCGCTCGTCCGTCAGTTCGAAGCTTCCGTCGCCCATGGCGATTTCGAGCGGTACCTGCGCCTCCAAAGCGATATCCGCGACAGCCGGATGCCCGCTGTTGTTGAAGCTGATGTAGAGCTGTTCGTCTGCATCCGTTCTACGGATGACAAGCTGATGATCCTTGGCATAGATCACCTGAAAAGTTCCGTCCCGCAACGCCCGATGCTGCCGTCTGTACGAGATGATCGTCCGGTAAAACGCGAGCTGCTCCAGATTTTGCCGGGCTTCGTCCCAAATCATCGGCCGCCTGCAGTCAGGGTCCGCTCCGCCCTGCATCCCCACTTCGTCGCCGTAATAAATGCACGGCACGCCGGGGAACGCAAACTGAAACAGCACGGCGAGCTTCGCTTTCCTTGCGTCCTGCGCGACCGTAAGCAGCCGCGGCGTATCGTGGCTTCCCACGATGTTAAAGGCTGCTTCGTTCACCTGCTGCGGATACTGGGCCAGCAGCCGGTTGATCCGGTGGGAAAACTGCTCCGCATCGATCGCATCCTTGGCAAAAAAATCAAGTATAGCTTCTGTAATCGGATAGTTCATGACCGCATCGAACTGATCTCCTTGCAGCCACGGCATCGCGTCGTGCCAAATTTCGCCCAAAATATAAAAATCCGGCTTGAGCGACTTCAAGGCTTTGCGGAAATGCCTCCAAAACTCGTGATCGACCTCATTGGCCACATCCAGCCGCCAGCCATCGATATCGCATTCCTTCACCCAATACTGCGCCACGTCCAGCAAATATTGTCGGACCTCCGGATTCGCCGTATTCAGCTTCGGCATATGCGCCTCGAAAGCGAAGCAGTGGTAGGAAGGTCTGGGCTCCGTCTGCACCGGAAATTGCTTGATATGGAACCAGTCCCGATAGCGCGATTCCAGTCCGTGGCGGACCACATCTTGAAACGGAGCGAACAGCGCGCCGCTATGATTGAATACGGCATCCAGAATGACGCGAATTCCGCGCTCGTGGCAGGCCTGGACCAGCTTCTTCAGCAATGCGGTATCCCCAAACTGCGGGTCGATTTTCAAATAGTCCGTCGTATCGTACTTATGATTCGTCTCCGCCGCAAACAGCGGGGTAAAATAAATCGCGTTAACGCCAAGCGAGCTAAGGTGATCCAGTCGGTCCAATACGCCCTGCAAATCGCCGCCGTAATAATCGTGCGGCCCCGGGTCCGCCTCCTCCCACGAACGAACGCCGGCCGGATCGTTCGACGGATCGCCGTTCGCAAACCGCTCGGGAAATATTTGATAAAACACAGCCTCTTTTACCCACCCCGGCGGCTTCGCCACTTCATCCGCCCATAGAAACGGATAATCGAAGAAAGAAAGTGGGTCCTTGGGCTTTTCCTTCTGAAAGCCGGTCTCCGTGTACCAGACCGTTTCGTCCTCCGAGATCAATGCAAACGCATAGCGCAGTCTGTGATGCGGGGGAACAAGCTCCGCCTGCCAATAATCGAACCGTTCGTCGCTCGCCAGCTTATAAAGAGATTGCTCGCTTGCGGTCTGCTCCCAATCGTACTTATCGCCGTAGAGCGCTTTTACCGCGCGCAGATCGTCTTTTTTCGTCCGCAGCCGGATATGGATCGTCCGGTCATCGTAAGCGTAGCAATCCGCATTGCCGGACCGGTGATAAACCGCTTCTAACAACATGGAATCCCCATCCTTTTTTGGTATAAATCGCGTTACCCTTTATCCGCGCCGGCCGCGATTCCGTGAATTAAGTACTTCTGGAAATACATGTACAGCAGCGTGATCGGCAGCGCCACAAGCACGGCGCCCGCTGCGAATAACGTAAAGCTGGAATTGGTCTCGTTGGCCACCATCGCATACAGCCCTTGCGCCAGCGTCATTTTATCCGAGGACCTAAGCACGATTTGCGGTAAAATAAAATCCATGAACGGCGTGATGAAGCTGTTCAGAGCTACGAACGTAATCGCCGGCAGCGATAAAGGAAAAATAATTTTGAAGAACGCGTCAGCATGGCTCGCACCGTCGATAAACGCGGCTTCCTCCAGACTTTTCGGGATCGTGTCGAAGTGCCCTTTCATGACCCAGGTGCCCATGGACACCGCTCCACCTGCATAGATGAGAATCAGCCCCAGATGCGTGTCGAGCAGCTTCGTTTGTAGCAGCAGCACAAAAATCGCCATGACGGATAGAAACCCCGGAAACATTTGCAGGACCAGCAGCATCATCAAGCCTTGCTGTCTCCCTTTGAACCGGAATCTGGAAAAAGCATACGCCGTCGCCGCCACCAATGCCGTCGATACGACCGCATTCACCAACGCGATCTTGATCGTATTTTGATACCACAGCACAAAATCGGTCGTATGGATCAGCTCGATGTAATGCGCGATCGTCGGGTTATCGGGAATCATCTTGCTAACGAGCAAGTTATCGCCCGGATTCAGAGACGTGCCTACGATCCACACGATTGGGTAGATCGTCGTGACGAGCAGCACCGCAAATACCGCGTAAATTCCCGTGACGACCAGGTTGTTTTTGAATTTGGACATCCAGATCAAATCCTCTTCTTAAACGGACTTCATCCGCTTGTAATTCCATAAAGAAAATGCCGCAATGAGAATGAACATAATGATCGATACGGCCGAGGCCATATTAAACTGGCTTTGGTTCAGCGTCATCTTGAAGATCCACGAGATCAAAATATCCGTGCTTCCGGCGTAGTAATAATCCGGATTATTCGGCTTCCCGTCCGTCAGCAAGTAAATCAGGTTGAAGTTATTGAAGTTAAACGCAAACTGCATAATAAAGATCGGCGCCGTCGCCATCAGCACGAGGGGCAGCGTAATTTTGACGAACTTTTGCAGCCCCGAGGCCCCGTCGACGTCCGCCGCTTCATACAGATCGCGCGGCAGGGTCGTCAAAATTCCCGACATCAACGCCATCAGGAACGGCGTCGAGAACCACAAATTCACCAGAATGACGGATGCTTTTGCCATCGTCGGATCGGAAAGCCAGGGCACGGGAGAGAAGCCGAGCTTCACGATCAGATCGTTCACCGGACCGAACGTCCCGTTCAGCAGCACCCGGAAAACGAGAATCGAGATGAACTGCGGGATTGCCCAAGGCAGAATGAACACCGTTCTCCAAAATTTTTTGAAGCGGACCTGCGGGTGATTCACCATCATCGCGAGTAACAGTCCGCTGAGAAAGACGGTAGAGGTCGAAGCCGCCGCCCAGATGATGTTCCAAACGGAGATGCCGAAGAACGTGGACCTCCATGCTTCCTGCGCGAACAGATCGTAAAACGTGCGGAAGCCGACCCAATCCACCAGCGCCCGGTCCGGAATATGCGACGGAGCCGAATAATTGGTGAAAGCGATCAATACGTTAAACACGAGCGGAATGACCGTAACGAACAGAATGAAAAATGCGGCAGGAATCAGCAGCAAATAAGGAAAATGCCGGAACTTCGCCTGCTTCACGGACTCGACGAAGCCGAGGACATGGCCGCCTTCGTCCCGCAGCTCCCCGTTCTTCTTCGCATCGTAAACATTCATCGCATAGAACCCGAGAAATAGCAGGATGACGACGAGGGTAATGAGACCGTTGATCAGCAGAAAGATCGAATGGTCGCCCTGTACGATTTTTCCCCGGATGATCCGGGTCGGTACATCGCCTAGCGTGATCAGCCCCAGAATGCCTTTCCATGCGATCGAATAATAGTTCCAGAAAAACAATTGGGCCAAGACGATGAACAGCAAGCCTTTGATATATTGTCTGTTGTAGAGCTGGCCCAAGCCTATGAACGCCGCGGAACACACGGCTGCCGTGACCTGATGCCGCCGGGCGCTTGGTTGTGATTGCATACGTAAAACCGCCTTAGCCGAGTTTTGAGAATGAATCCGTGCATTATTTCGTCGTTTTCATGGCTGTCTTGATTTGCTCCACTGCGGTAGTCAGAACGGCTGCCGGATCTTGACCGTCATTCCAGATCGCAGCGAGCGCGGCGCCTGCGGGCACCCATACATTGCCCATTTCCGGAATGGACGGCATCGGCGTCGAATATTTCGCCTGCTCCAGAAACGCCGCCGCTTTCGGATCTTGCGTAATGATGGGGTCATCCATCAGGTCCTTCCTCGGGGGAAGCTGGGTTGTCATCTTGAACCGCTTGATCAGATTGTCCTTGCTGGTCGCGTAGCTTGCGAACAGCTTGGCGGCAGCCGGGTATTTCGTATACGAATTGACGTACAAGGCCCGAATGCCGGAGAAGCTGACCGGATGCTCGCCGTTCGGCAGCAGAGGCAGCGGCGCTACACCATAGTCGAAATTCACCTTCGACAAGCTGGCCATCAGCCATGAGCCGTTGATAACGGCAGCGGTTTTCCCTTCCTGGAAAAAGCCCGTAATGATGTTGTCGTTGATGTCTCCGGCGTTCAGCGGCAATATTTTTTTGAGCGATTGCAAATATTTTGCCCCTTCAACCGTTTTCGCGCTGTTGAGACCGATATCGTTCGGGTTCGTGCCTTGATTTCCGAACACATACCCGCCGTAACCGGCGAGGAACGAGTACGATTGATACAGCTGGCCGACGTCCCACATCAAGGCGAACTTTTTGGTTTTCGGATCGTTGTAGGTTTCGGCGAATTTCACGATGTCGTCGTACGTTTTCGGAGCTTTGTCCATCAAGGACTTGTTGTAAAACAGCGCATACGTATCGATCGCCGTCGGAAAGCCGTAAAGCACGTCCTTGTACGTGACTCCGGCCAGCGCCGAGGACATCACCTCGTTTTTCATGCTGTCGCCCGAAGCGTCGTTTTCCAGCACGAGCCCGGCCGTCACCGCATTCCCCAATTGATCGTGCGGCGCGGAGAAGACGTCGGCTCCAATCCCCGCCGGACCGTCGGTAGTCAGCTTCTTAACGGTGTCGATCGCGGGAACCGGCTCCACCTTCACTTTTACGCCGTAGTCTTTCTCGAAGCTTTCCGCTACCGCCTTCAAATAATCGAGCTCCGGACCTTTCGATTCCCATACGAGCAATTGGGCGCCTTGCTCCGGCTTTAACGGCTCCGCGTTTGCGCTTCCTGCGGCTTCGTTCCCCGGCTCCTGCCCCGCAGGCGAAGGACGGCCCTCTCCACAAGCGGTTAGCAGGGAAGAACTCAGACAAAGGACAAGAACGGCGGAAATGAAACATCGTTTTGACATGCGGGGTCCCCCTTTAAGACTATTGAATTGTCGTGAACTGAATCGTTTAAGTACTGAAACGTTTAAGTAGTGCTTAAGTGATATCATAGCTTTTCGCTTCCGCAGGAGTCAATGATAAAAAATGGAAAATGGCCCTGTCCGGCAAGACTCCAATATAGAAGCAGCGGCAGCCGGGGATGAAAATAAATTCCCAGATTGCCGCTACCGAATGCGATTATTGTTCCAATACCTTTTCAAGCTCGCCGCACCATTTACTCCAGCCATACTTAGCTCCATTGAGTGCCGGTTCGTTGGAGATTCCGGTTTGCTCGAGATGAAGGTTAACCTTTCCGCCTCCTAAATCCTGCAGCGTCCAGGTGACCGTGTGCTTCTCTCCTCCGCTTGCCCAAGTATAGGACAACCGGTTTGGTTCGTCCACGATAAGCACTTCGCCGTTAACAATCCCATCCCACCATTCGGTCGGCTGAGTGCGGAACTGAAAACGGTGTCCAACGACAGGCTTAAAATCGTTTTCCATCGCATGACCGGTATGGATGTTGACCACCCACTTGGCAAGCTTGCTTGAATCGGTTAAAGCGGACCAAAGCTTCTCGATCGATGTCTTGTACTGAAAATCCAAGGATAAGGTTAAACTCATTCTTCTTCCTCCTCTAATAGTTTGTTCAAGTTCAGCATATTCGTACTCCAGAACTTGCTATAGAAAGCCACCCAATCTTGAATTTCTCGGAGTGGAGAAGCATTAAGCCTAAATCGCGTTTCTCTGCCGACTTTTCGGTCAAGGACCAGTCCGGCCTCTTTAAGGATTGTCAAATGCTTGGATACCGCTGTCCGGCCCATTTGAAACTGTGCCGTTAACTCATGAAGCGGTAACTCCTCTGCCTCTGCTAACAGACGAATCAGCTGGCGCCTGGTTGGATCTGCAATCGCGTCATACACATCCCGCAGCTGGTTGTTCTCGCTCACAACACCCTCTCCTAAATATTATTTTCTGTAGTAGAAATCATTGGTGGTACGAAGGGACAGCCGTTGATTTCATCACCTCCCTAGAGTTTGCGGCTCTTCGGACGCAGCGCCCACGAGGCGATATTTAGTGCAGCATATGAAAGCGGAAGGATAAGAGCAAACCCATAATCGCCATAATCGTTAGCAAACGCATGAGATAAAGCCGCACCGGTCATTAAAAAGAAGATACCCGCGTGAACCCATTCTTTAAGCCGGGGAAAACCTGGCACGACTAGCACGACGGCTCCAAGCACTTTCCAAATCCCGAGAATGGTCAAGACGTATAATGGGTAACCAAGATTCTTCACTAACTCGATGTTTCCTCCATATTGCATCAGTTGCCCGATACCGCTTAACATAACAGCTGCCGTGAGTAGTAATGTGACTGTCCAATAAGCAATTATTTTCCCTCGGAGCTGGGTTTCCTGTTTCGCGATTGTTTCCGCACCGATAACCATGCTCATTTTATTTCCTCCTCATCATTGTTTCAATTAAAACTTTTTCAGATTCCAACTTTTCCAAATCACTTGCTCCCAATCGGACACCATTTGGTGACGATTTGATTATAGGACACTGTTTGGTGTCATGTCAATAACATTTTTAAACTCAAAATATTAAAAATGTGCCGCCATGTATGTCCATTGAAGTTAGTTGCCATATGGAAACTAGTTTGATATGATGACGAATATAGAACACACACGATATCGATAGGGGGTATTCCTTTGATACAGCCAGATCAACCCGGTGAGCTGGAAAACGCTTTGTCCCATCTCCAATGCGTGCTGGTCGCCAGACGCACCCGGATCAATCCGGAGCAGCTTACTTGGGCGCAGTACGACATCTTGGAGATTTTGCGCATCCGCGGTCCCATGATGCCTTCGGTTATCGGCGAAACGTTGGGGATGACACGCCCGGCCACCTCGAAAAGCCTCCGAGTTTTAAAGGATAAGCAGTTAATTGAGCAAACCACGCGCGAGGAAGACCGGCGGGAACAAACGACGTCGCTCACCGATAGCGGCCGTGCTTTTCTGGAGCGTGCGGCCACAAGCCGGCGTGAGGCTGCCGAAATCGCCGCCTCCGTTCTTACGCCCGGCGAGCAAAGTATTTTTGCGGAGCTGTGCCAAAAGATAGCGGCCGCACTCGACGACAACCAGTCGCGATCCGTTTGAATATAATTTCCCGACGGAAACTAATGTCCTTAAATCATCATTTTTGAAGAAGGAGGTTATCCAACGATGAACCTTCAAAACGGCGCCCCCGACAACCCGCACGATCTAATCCGCGTTACAGGCGCAAGGGAAAATAATCTGAAAAACGTGACGGTGAGCATACCGAAGAAGCGGCTCACCGTGTTTACGGGCGTATCCGGTTCCGGCAAGTCCTCACTCGTCTTCGATACGATTGCCGCGGAATCGCAGCGCCAGCTCAACGAAACGTTTACCAGCTTCGTCCGGCACCGTCTTCCCCATTACGGGCAGCCGGATGTGGACTCGCTGGACAATCTGTCCGTCGCGATCGTGGTCGATCAGAAGCGGCTCGGCGGCAACGTCCGGTCCACCGTCGGAACCGTCACCGATATTTACTCCTTGCTGCGCTTGCTGTACTCCCGGGTCGGCCGGCCGTTCGTCGGTTATTCCAACGCCTTTTCGTTCAACGATCCGCACGGGATGTGCCCCAAATGCGAAGGATTGGGGACGGTAGCGGCGATTGATCTCGAGCGGCTGATCGACCGGCAAAAGTCGCTGAACGAGGGGGCCATCCGATTCCCCACGTTCCGCCCCGGCGAATGGCGCTGGAAACGGTATGTTTGTTCCGGATTATTCGACAACGACAAAAAGCTCGGAGAATATACGGACGAGGAATGGGACACGCTGCTTTATAAAACGGATATGAAGCTGAAGCATCCCGGTCCAGGATGGCCGCCGACCTCCAAATACGAAGGTGTGATTCCCCGTTTCGAACGGAGCTTTCTGACCAAGGAATCCGAGGAGGCCAAAACACGTTATAAAGAAGAGCTCGACCGGATCGTCACCCGAGGTGCTTGTCCTCTGTGCAAGGGGGCCCGACTGAATCAGGAGGTGCTCGGCTGCAGGATCAACGGCAAGAGCATAGCAGACTGCACGGCCATGCAGATCAGCGAGCTCGCCCCCGTGATACGCGCTATTGACGCGCCTGTCGCCGCAACCATGGTCGACGCCATCGTCGAACGGCTGGAGCATCTAATTTCCGTCGGATTAGGCTACCTCAGCCTTAACCGGGAAACGTCCACGCTGTCCGGCGGCGAATCGCAGCGGGTCAAGATGGTGCGGCATCTCGGCAGCAGTCTGACGGATATCACGTATATTTTTGACGAACCGAGCATCGGACTTCATCCTCACGACGTTCACCGGCTGAATTCCCTGATGAAGCGTCTCCGGGACAAAGGGAATACCGTCCTTGTCGTCGAGCACGATCCCGATGTCATCGCCATCGCCGATCACGTAATCGATATGGGACCGGAAGCCGGCGCCAAGGGCGGCAGGATCGTCTATGAAGGCGATCTGGCTGGTCTGGCGGCTTCCGGCACCTTGACCGGAACGTATCTCGGCCGCCGGCCCCGGCTCAAGACGCCGCCGAGACAACCTAGCGGTTCACTCGTGATCGGCCCCGCCTCCCTGCATAACCTCAAAGACGTGAGCGCCCGCATCCCGCAAGGCGTGATGACGGTCGTCACCGGCGTAGCGGGCTCAGGGAAAAGCACGCTGATCAACAAAGTGCTGCCCCGGCATTATCCGGAAGCCGTCTTCATCGATCAAGGAGCCATCCAAGGCTCGAAGCGCTCCAACTCCGCGACCTACACCGGGATGCTCGACCCGATCCGCGAGCTGTTCGCCCGAGCGAACCGGGTTAGCCCCACGTTGTTCAGCTTCAACTCTAACGGCGCATGTCCGGAATGCAAAGGGCTTGGCGTCACGTATACGGATCTTGCCTTCATGGACCCAATCGTCAGCCGATGCGAAGGCTGCCAAGGACGCCGGTTTACCGAGGAGGTTCTGGGCTATACCCTGCGCGGCAAATCGATCGACGAGGTTTTGGAGATGAGTGTAGCGGACGCGCGGATCTTCTTTGGGGAGGAAGCGATTCGGACGATTCTGGAGCGTCTAGGCGACGTCGGACTGGACTACATTACGCTCGGGCAGCCGCTGAACACGCTCTCCGGCGGGGAACGACAGCGCCTGAAGCTCGCGGCCGAGCTGGAGCGCAGCGGTCAAATCTACGTATTCGACGAACCGACCACCGGATTGCATCTCTCCGATGTCGACCGCCTGATCGGCCTGTTGAACCGGCTCGTCGACAACGGCAGCACGGTGATCGTGATCGAGCATAACCTCGACGTGATCAGTCAAGCCGATTGGATCGTCGATTTGGGTCCCGGAGCCGGACAAGAGGGTGGGACGGTCATCTTCGAAGGCGTTCCCGAACAGCTTATCAAGCATCCGCATTCGCTTACGGGGCATTACTTGAAGCAGCATCTCCACGGCGATTAAACGACAAAACGCCTGCCGCAAAGGGCAGGCGTTACAATGATTATAGAAGCTTATTTTTACTGTCACTGAAGATCAAGCCGTCCTGCATGACGAGCACCCTTATTTAATCGTGATGCTGACTGTTTCTTCTCCCGCATTGATGAAGTTTACAGAGATGTCGTCCTTGGAGCCACTTGGTACGGAGCAGTATCCCTCCGTTTGAGCTGACAGCCATTGCGAGTTGCTTGAAGAACTCAATCCGATATACGATTGATTCCAATACACGTTTTTCATGAACGTGCCCGAATGCGTTCCCTTTGTGGTGGCGATCGTCGTATTTCGCTTAATCCGGTTCGCTTTTCCATCTTTCGTCCAGCCTTTGACGTCTTTCACTAGCGTATAGCTGATAGGAGAAGATTCCCCCTTCTTTTTCCCGACCACATACAGCGCAACTTGATCATTCGCAGGGACGTAAAACTTCATTTGTATGGTTTGTCCGGCTTCAAACCTCGGACCGTAAACATAGCCATTGTTTCTAATAAACATCGCCCAGTCATCATTTGTGGATTGATGAAAAAATCCTGCGTCGACCTCCTGTCCGCCTCCAACTCCTCCTGTATAAATGTGGGCTGTATCCCCGTTTCCGTTTGGCTTGTTCTCATCGTACATTTCTTTCTTGGACGCTGAAGGCAAATATACATTTCCGCCGTACCAAGCATACCCGCTCTTGGATTCCACTTTCCGGTAAGGCCCGTCGGATTTCGCGCAGGATACGGCAGCGGGGGCGATTGTCTCAGCAGGAGCAGTAACACGCTGCCCATCTATCGCATAGGTTCTTCCCTCGATAAGCTCCGCTTTCTTCCAATCATCGATCAGGCCCTGCTTGTTAGCGAAAACTTCATTCTTGTCGTTAATATAAACGACATTTTCTCTTTCATTTTCCGGAAGGTTCTCTAAAACACCGGATATGACGGCTCTTTCATGGCCCGTGATCGTCTTGTCAATCCACGCATGGGTCTGAGCTCCGTCAGCTGAAGCAAACGGCGTGTGAACGGATAGAAGCATCAAAGATAACGATACGGCGATAAATGATTTCTTTTTCATAAGGAATTCCTCCGTTCTGCAAGTTTATCCCATTCCTTGTGCCTGATGTTCGTTTTTCGGCCGGCTCATCAGCTTTAGAAAAGTCGGGACCTCATGGAACACGCGGTATTTTCCGTATTTATCTGTCACAATGCGGGTTGGGCTCACTTCTGAGGAGGATGCGTTCAGACTGCTTGCGCTCACGACGCAATGCCGCCCCCACTTTTTGGCTTTGGCGGCCACCAGCCATTCGGGAGCGGTGAAAACGACGGTAGTCCTTCCCGGCATGTCCGAGAGCAAGAAAGCATCGATTTCCTTGAAGCCCGGCGCCGAATAATCCAGAAATAGGATCAGCTCGTTCGTTTCGTTGGCCAGTTGCCTGATCTGCCGGACCTGCGCTTGAATGGCCCGCTGCTCCCGCCTTCTCAAGATGTAAAGTACTGCTGCACTTATGGCAAACCACAGAAACGTACATAAAAACAACGGATCGGTCATCGTCAGACCTCTTTTCTTTTCCAACGAATCGTCATGAGCTCAACGGTAAACGACAGCGCCATGACCAAAACAAGCGAATGGAGCATGGAGTAAGCATCTGCCGGCTCCCGCTTCAAGCCTGCATCGATCAGCAAAATACCGATCAGAACAAGATTTCTATAAACAGGAAACCGGTTGAGAAAACCGACATTGCCGTAGCAGGCGCAGGCTTCGGCCCCGGTGCTTCTTTTCTTTCTCCAGGTCAACCAAGTAAAGACGGACAGCAGCCCGATCGCCGCAAATTGTTTCCAGCCCTCCGCCAGACCCGTCGCAAACAAGAAAAACAGCAAAAATTCCGCAATCAACACGGCACAGGCCGCCAAAGACAGCATGGATGCCGGTAGCACCCCATAGGCATAAATTTCCACTTTTAACCCTTCGAAGCTGCGCAGCTTCATGTAAAAGGGTAAAAAAAACAGAACCGCAATCGTTACATCCAGAACATACGCTATCAACCCCGTCATCGTCGTCGCTCACCTCATCCGGTACTAGACGTTTTTTGCAACTCGTCCTCCTGCAATCGGATCGTCAGCGGATACCATGCCACTTCTTCACCGTCAACAAAGCACTTGAAGTGGACGATTCCCGTCTCCGTCAGCACCAGCGTAAATACAAAATCTTTATCGACACCCGGAATTTGATCATCCGCTCTGTAATTTCTGAGGACAGTCATCGCCGTTTTGCCAAGCCGCTCTCCGCGGTCATTGGTGACCTCAAAATGCGTATCTATCGATTTGCCCTGCGGCAAATCAAAGATTTTGAGCAAAATGTGCAAATCCAAGGCATACGGCAAAACGGGAATTGTCCGGTGGTTTAGTACGGTACCTAACTGGTGCCCCCTCGCCTGTTCGTTAGGGGTAATCCGGTCACATACGATTAATTGAGCTTGCAAGGAAGTTTCCCCCGTTCTTGTAAGAGTAAAAAGAGAAGAGGGGTGATCCCCCCTCCTCTAATCGGTTTAGTAGCAGCAGCCTGCGTGCTGCTCGCATGTAAATGTAGATCCGTCAGTGCAAGCGAAGGTTTTTCTTGAGACCAGTTCTTTCTCATAGTTTTGACCGCCGGAGAAGCATAAGCTTCGGCGACAATAGTTATCGGGATTTCCTGCATCTCTGCAGTTTCCTGGAGGAGAGCATGCCATAGTTTTCACCTCCTTTCATTGGAAATGGAATGCTATCTTAAGGTGTAAATACCGGGATGCCTCTATCAGGCCAGTGCATGGCGGGCGTAGTCCTTCACAAGCTGCTCGAACTCGTCCGCGTTATAAATGACTCCTTTGGCGGCTACTTTTCCCAAGTCGTCGACGAGAATCGCAAAGGGCAAATACGTCACCGCAAAATACGCGTCCATGTCGCTCTGGTCCAGTGAATAAATCGGGAAGGTCCATCCGAAATATTCGACCATGCTCCGGTGATCGTCCTCGTCGGCTGTGGAGAAGAGCCGGAAAGAAAAGGTCGGATGCCTCCGCGTCATCGCGTCGATATGCGGAAGCAGATCGATGCAATGCGAGCAATAGGCGGAGACGAACAACAGAACCGTCCCCGTCGCTTCGCCCGGCTCCGCCGGCGTTCCGATATTGCTGATATGGGGCGGCAGATCCGCCAGCGCGGAGCCGATCGGCGGACCGCTGTCGGCTGATCCGCCCGGCTTACGGTTGAATGACATCGTTTCTCCCTCTTTTCGCCTGAATTAGTCGTACCATTGCTTTTGCTGATGCCACATCTCATGATAAAGTCCTTGCTTATGAAGCAGTTCGTCATGCGTCCCGGCCTCGGCTATGCGCCCGCTCTCCATCACGAAGATGCGATCGGCTCTCCGCGCAATCCCGACCCGGTGGGATACCATAAGCACGGTTTTCCCACGGCAGTGCTCCAGCATTTCGTTCATCATCCGAACTTCGCTGACCGGATCGAGCGCGGAGGTCGGTTCGTCGAACACGACCAGCTCGTGCTCCTCCGAGACGAACACGCGCGATAATGCGAGCCGCTGCCACTGTCCGCCGGACAAGTTAACTGCGTTATCCTCCAGCGTCCCGAGCTTCGTATCCAAGCCGTGCTTGAACTTGTCGGTCAGCCCGACCTTCGTGAGCACCGAAAGCAGCTTGTCCGTATTGTGCGCCTCGGCAATATTGCCGACGGCGATGTTATCCCGCACATCCGTCATATAACGAATGTAATCTTGAAAGACGGCGCTCGTTTTGCGCCACATTCCGATCCGGTCCAGCTGCCGGACGCTCACGCCGTCGTACAGGATGGCGTCGGTATCGCTCCGGTAAAGACCCAGCAGCAGCTTGATCAACGTCGATTTTCCCGAGCCGTTCTCGCCCAGGATGGCGATCATTTCGCCTTTGCGAATCTCCGCGTTGATGTCGGTCAGCGCCGGCTCGTCCCGATTCGGATAACGGAACGTCAGGTTGCGGATTTGAAGCTCGTCCTGAAAACGGAATGGGTGGGGCTCAACCTGTTCTGGCAGGCGGGCGGCGGCCTGCACGTCGCTTTCGATCTTGTTCAGCCTTTCAATATGGGCGGCGTTTTCCGTCAGCCTCGAGATCGAGGCGAACATCATCGTAATATTGCTTTCGGTCATCGTTAGCGCCATCGTGATGGCCACGTAATCTCCAATCGTCAGCGAGCCTTTATAAATGAGCAGTGCGGTGATGACGATGACGATGCCCGAGCTGATGATGGACAGCAGCTCGCCGGAAGCTTGCCTTTTCAGATTCAAGGTTTCGAGCTGCATGGATAAGGCGTTAGCCTCGTCCTTCTTGCGCAGCCATTTCTGCCGGAAATAGGGCACCAATTGAAACAGCGTCATTTCCTTCTGCGTCTGGGAGCCCGTCAATACATCGAAATAATAATGGTATCCCCGGGATTGCCTCATCATTTCTTCGCTGATCGCTACTCTTCGCCGGACGGCGCGAAGGTCGTAGATGCCTTTGAGCGTACCGACGAGCAGCGCCAGCAAACCGATGTAGAGGTGATAGTACAGCAGATAGCCCAGACTTGCCGCCGTGATCAAGCCCTGCTTGACGAACCCGGTCACGGTGGAATACGATTCCAGATATTTTCCGTTAATGAAGGACCAATAAGAGAAATCTCCGGTAAACTGGGGATGCTCCTTGTCCAGCAGTTCCGTCCTTGCGACGAGATCGACCAATTCGTTCTCGCAATGAACGGCAAACGCCATATGCATCCGTCTGCTTTTGAGCTGGGAGTATGCTTCCAGTAGCAGCCGTACAACCTGAAACGAGAGAAGAAGCGCGATGCTTCCCAAAAGCAGGTACAGATTGTTCTCCGAGAGCTGGTCTACGATCCGTTTGCTTAAGTAAATGCCGATGTTTGATTGCAGAGCCACTACGATGTAAACGAACAGTGACAGCAATACGATGGGTCTATTGAACCGGTATACTTTGCAAAAGGCTTGACCGGCGCATCTCATGGTGCGAGCGAACGACTTCATACTTGTGCCAGGCTGCGCTCATACACACGGATCAACGGGGCCGCCAACCGCTCGAGCTTCTCGCAGTCGTTGAAGATGTCGGCGCCGACCGCTTGTCCAAGCTTATTCAAAATCAGGGCGTAAGGAACGATTCCCACCTTCAGTTGGCTGTGCAGCTTAACGGTATCGCACAGGTAGAACGGCATGTCCAAGTCATAAATCTCTCGCTGCTGCTCCATCGCTTCTTCGCTTCCTTCGAATAACACGCAATAGCGGAATGCCCCAAACCGTTCTGTGAACTCTTGAACAGCTCCCATGTTGCAGGCTGAGCAGGAAGCGCTCATCAGGAATACGACGGAACCATGCTCCGTCTCTCGAAGCCATTGGAAGGAGACGGGCTCCGATTTGGCGAATAAAGTCAGTTTTTCGGGAAAGTACGTTCCCAGCTTGTATTCCTCGGCATACTGCTTTAAAAATCGTCTATGATCACCGGGCGGGCGTTCAGGCTCCACTTTAACTCCTCCAATGCCGTGAACTTGAGTGAGCGGTTGTTCGCTCGTCTCTGGTAATATTGTATAATTTAGGATTACTCCCTCACAATGGAATATCATTACTTTATTTGGTAATTTGATGACTTGGAATTCAACGATTCGACATTGCAGAACAATAAAAAACCCATCGCAAAGGATGGGTTTGATCGCTTACCAGCCGCGCTCCTGCATCCGCTCGGCAGTTTGCAGCGTGGCAATTTCGATCCCTTTCATCGGGGTACCCAAGTTTTTGGATACCTGCGCAATCAAGGAATAGTCCGTGTAATGCGTGGCCGCCGCCACAATCGCTGCGGCGAACTTTTCCGGCGCGTCGGATTTGAAAATGCCCGACCCGACGAAGACGCCGTCCGCGCCCAAGTGCATCATCAGCGCGGCATCCGCCGGAGTCGCCACACCCCCGGCCGCGAAATTGACGACCGGCAGACGGCCGGTCTCGTGAACATGCAGCAGCAGCTCATAGGGCGCGCCCAAAGCTTTGGCTTCGGCCATCAGCTCATCCTTGCTCATGCTCTGCACCTTGCGCATTTGGCCGATCATTATCCGCATGTGCCTCACGGCCTCCACGATGTTTCCGGTGCCCGGCTCGCCCTTCGTGCGGATCATCAAAGCGCCTTCGCCGATCCGCCGCAGCGCCTCGCCCAAGTCGCGCGCTCCGCAGACGAAAGGCACGGTAAACGCCCGTTTGTCGATATGGAACAGCTCGTCGGCCGGCGTCAGCACCTCTCTTTCGTCGATATAGTCGGCCCCGAGCGACTCCAGCACCCGGGCTTCCACATAGTGGCCGATGCGGGCTTTGGCCATCACCGGAATCGTCACGGCATTCATCACTTCCTCGACGACCGTCGGATCGGCCATCCGGGCCACCCCGCCGGCTGCGCGGATATCCGCCGGTACCCGCTCCAACGCCATCACCGCCGTTGCGCCTGCGGCTTCCGCGATTTTCGCCTGCTCCGCGTTCATCACGTCCATGATGACGCCGCCCTTTTGCATCTCGGCCATTCCTCTTTTTACGCGTGTCGAGCCTGTCTCCATCCCGATTCCCCCTATTTTCTAGTCTCCGATGGTCCGGTAAATCTGTCCCTTGCCGGAAGCGTACAGCCTGTGCTCCGTCTCCGAACAGCGCCTGTCCATCGCATCCAGCAGCGTGTACAAAATCGTTTTCGACGCGCTCACCAGCTCCGTGCGGCCCGTCCCCTCCGGCTTCTGCACGTAGGGACCTTGCACCAAATCGTCCTTACCGTGCTTCAGCATCCGGCCGATTCCCACTTCACCCATCTCCAGATGAATTGCAAACCGACCACATGGTCTTCGTAGACGAATGCCTGATTTCGACAGCCCTTGCTGCTAGCGGTACGCATCGCTCGATCCGGCAGCTAAAACGTATCCCCGTGCCAATGAAACGGGACAAATCGCTCGGGGAAGCCCCGGAACGCCGGGCTTTGCTTCGCCGCCTCGGTCAGCTCGACCGGGACCGGCCGATTTCCCGGTAGTCATTATGACGAACCCTGCCTCCGATCGCCTCCGCAAGCAATTGTGCGCCCAGGCAGATGCCGAGCGTTTCGAACGGCACGCGCTGAATGAAATGAAGCTTCACGGAACATCCATCTGCCCTTCCTTTTTCCTATCGTTTACTATATAATGATCGTCAAAATCTATGATTAAGCTAAATTCGAACATCATCCCGGAGGAATGTCCCTTGGAGCTCAGACAATTGGAATACTTCATGGCCGTATGCCAGGAACTGCATTTTACGCGGGCGGCAGACAAGCTCGGCATTGCCCAGCCGTCGCTCAGCCAGCAAATCCGCACGCTCGAGCACGAAATCGGCTCGCCCCTGTTCGACCGCGTCGGCAAAAAAACGATCATTACCGAGGCGGGGAAAATATTGCTCAGCCACAGCTACAGCGTGTTCCACGAGCTGTCGCAAGCCCGCGCCGCCATTAGCGAGCTGCAGGGCTTAAAGCGCGGATCGCTGACCATCGGGGCGCTGCTGACGGTCGTCAATTATTTACTACCCCCGACCGTCATCTCGTTTCACGAGCGGTATCCGAACGTCAAGCTGTCCGTTCAGGGCCTCCGCACCGGCGATATTTACAACGGGCTGCTGCACAACGAGCTCGATCTCGGCATCGTCTTCATGCCGATGGAGCATGAGGAGCTGGAGACGATACCGCTCTGTAAGCAGGAGCTCGCCCTCGCGGCTCCGCTCGATCATCCCATCGCGCAGACATCTTCCGTGACGCTGGAGGCGCTGCGGGAGACCCCAAGCATTTTGCTGCCGGGCAACTATCATCTGAGGCAGCTTCTGGACGAGCGGTGCCGGGCGTTCGACTTCGCCCCGCAGCCGGTGCTGGAAATGACGACGATGGAATCGATCATCAATATGGTCGCTCAAGGCGTCGGCGTAACCGTGCTGCCGATGGCTTACCTCGACTATATCGCCGACCCGCGAATCCGCATTGTCCCGATCGCGAATCCCGCGATCACGACGCAGATCGGGGTCGTCTACCGGAAAAATAAATATTTGTGCGCGGCAAGCCGGGTCTTTATGGAGCAGCTTATCACTACGGTCAAAACCCAAAGCCCCGGGTAACGGCATCTTTTCCCGCAACGGCAGACCCTCAAACTCCTTAGCGCCCGTTCGCGGAAACTATTTGTCCGAAGCCTGAAAAAGGGCATCCGCGAGCCGTTCCACCGCCTGGTCGATTTCATCGTGGGCCACATACAAATTCGGCATAAACCGGATCACGTAAGGCCCTCCCGGCAGCACCAGCAAGCCCTTACGCTGAAGCTCGCGGATGAACGGCTCGACCGGCCGGTCGAGCTCGATGCCGAGCAGCAGCCCGAGCCCGCGGACCGCCTTCACCGGCGGGGCATGCTGGAGCTCCGCGGCCAGCCGCCGCAGCGCATAGCGCCCGGCCGCTGCCGCCCGCTCCGGCAGCCGCTCATCCAGCATCGTCCGCAGCGTGGCGATACCTGCCGCCATGGCAATTGGCGATCCGCCGAACGTGGAGGCGTGGCTGCCCGGCGTGAAAGTCTCGCGCAGCTTACGCTTCCCCAGCATCGCCCCGACGGGCAAGCCGCTCGCCAATCCTTTGGCCAGCGTCACGATATCCGGCTCGATGCCGTAGTGCTCGTAGGCAAACAGCTTGCCGGTCCGCCCCATCCCCGTCTGCACTTCGTCGACGATCAGCAGCAATTCCCGCTCTTGGCACAACAGAGCCAGCTCCCGGACAAATACCGGATCGGCGGGATGCACGCCGCTTTCGCCCTGCACGAGTTCCAGCATGACCGCCGCGGTCCGCTCGTTAATGCACGCCTCCACCGACTCGATATCGTTGTATCGCGCATAGGCAAAACCTTCAGGGAGCGGGTAGAAGCCATCCTTTACCTTGTCCTGTCCGGTCGCTGTCAGCGTGGCTAGCGTACGGCCGTGGAACGATTTTTCGAACGTCACGATCTCGTACCGTTCCTTACCCTGCACCCGCTGGGCATAGCGCCTTGCCAGCTTGATGGCCGCTTCGTTCGCCTCCGCGCCGCTGTTGCAGAAGAACGCAAGGTCCGTGCAGCTATGATCCGCAAGCAGCTTCGCCAGCGCCTCCTGCTGGGGACTTTGAAACAAATTGCTTACGTGCCACAGGCGCCCCAACTGCTCCTCCACGCTCCGTTTTACTTGAAGGGGAACATGGCCCAGATTGCATACGGCAAGTCCCGACATAAAATCCAAATAAACGTTTCCCCGATCATCCCACAGCCGCGAGCCTTCGCCCCGGACGAAGGTCAGAGGATGCCGCGCGTAGGTCGGAAACAGCGCGCTTTCCTTCGCTTCAAGCGATGCTAACTCCATGGCATTCCCTTCTTTCTTCAATCGATGTCGTCATATATCGGAAAAGCCGCCGTCAGTTCCGCCACCTTGCGTCGCGCCTGCCCGCGGACTCCGGCATGGTCCGGCTGCTTGAGCACCGCGCCGATCAGGCCCGCAAGCTCGGCCATTTCCGAAGGCCCCATCCCCCGTGTCGTGACCGCCGGCGTCCCGATCCGGATGCCGCTGGTGACCGTAGGACTGGCTGTATCGAAAGGAATCGCATTTTTGTTCACCGTAATGCCTACGCTGTCGAGCAGCTCCTGCGCATCGATGCCGGTCATCTTGATGCTACGCAGATCGAGCAGCAGCAGGTGATTGTCCGTTCCGCCGGTCAACACATCCAAATCTTGCGCATGCAGGCCGTCGGCCAGCGCTTTCGCATTCGTCAGCACGCGCGCGGTATTGTCGGCAAAGTCCGGCTGTGCCGCCTCGCCCAACGCGACCGCCTTGGCGGCGATCATATGCATCAGCGGCCCCCCTTGCGTTGCTGGGAAGACCGCCTTGTCGATCTGGGACGCCCACGATTTGCGGCACAAAATGATGCCGCCGCGCGGTCCGCGCAGCGTTTTGTGCGTCGTCGTCGTCACAAAGTGCGCATGCGGCACGGGACTCGGATGCAGTCCTACGGCGACAGGTCCGGCGATATGCGCCATATCCGCCAAAAACAAAGCCCCGACCTCGGTGGCGATTTGCGCCAGCCGTTCGAAATCGATGATTCGCGGATAAGCGCTCGCGCCGACGACCAGCATCCGCGGCTTGTGCTTGAGCGCCAGGCTCCGCACTTCGTCGTAATCGAGCCGGTGCGTTGCCTCGTTCACACCGTAAGGAACAAACCGGTACATTTGGCCGGAGGCGTTTACCGGACTTCCGTGCGTAAGATGACCACCGTGCGCCAGATTCATCCCGAGAATTGTATCGCCGGGACGGACGGCCGCCAGATAAACTGCCATATTGGCCTGTGCGCCGGAATGCGGCTGCACGTTAGCGTGCTCCGCTCCGAACAGCTCCATCGCCCTCCGGATGGCGAGCGATTCGGCAAGGTCCACATACTCGCATCCACCGTAATACCGTTTGCCGGGATAGCCTTCGGCGTATTTGTTGGTCAGCACCGTCCCCATTGCCTTCAAGACGGCCGGGCTGACGAAGTTCTCGGAAGCGATGAGCTCGATATGGTCCTGCTGCCGAACGAGCTCCTTTCGGATGGCTTCCGCCACCACGGGATCTTGATTTTGCAAATGCCGCATCGCTTGCCCCCCTTTCGATTCCATCGTTCGGTATCCGAATGACGGTTAACGATTTTCATTATAGGGAGGGGCGACCGGGCCATCAATTACGAATTCCCTATCACTATCATAGGCTGGAACAATCATTCATCCCGCATACATCGTCGTTTCCAATCGTTTTCCAAGCACTCCGTTCCCCTTTGTTCCCGTAGCAGCATCGTATCCGGTCAAGCTTGGGAAAAACGCTTGCGGTAAGCGCGCGGAGTCAAGCCTTCCACTTTAACGAAGCAGGACGTAAAGTAGGCCGCTTGGTTGAAGCCGACCTCTTCGGCCACCCGGGCGACCGGAAAGTCGGTTTGCAGCAGCAGCAGCTTGGCCTGCTCCAGCCGGTACCGCAGCAAATACTCGAAGGGCGAGCAGCCGAACTCCCGCTGCATGCAGCGCGCGATATATACAGGGTGAAAATTGAGCGCCTCCCCCAAGCTTTGCGCAGTCACCGATTGTTTGAAATGCTGGCGCAGGTAGGATGCCGCCTGATCCGCCACTTCGGCTCCGGGCGGCGGCATTTCCGCTTGCAGCGAAGCGTTAAGCTGCTCCAGCACCTGCTGAAACAGCTGCTGATGCTTCCAACGCGCCCAGTTGCGGTGCGACTCCTTCTCCAGCTCGCCGAGCTGCTGCATTGTCCGGTAGACGGACGTCGGCTTTAGCAGCTTGGTAAACTGGGGAAGCTGGATGGCGAAGGTTTGCATCGTGAAACTTTTTTCCTCTATCGAAACGGACGGCAGCGGCGGCACTTCCTCCTCCGTCTCTCTCCACGCGCCCGTCGTGTTGAAATGCAGCCAATAATGCGCCGTATCCGTTGTACACCCCTGCGGAGAATAATGATGCCGGTCAGGCCGGAGAATAATCGCGTGTCCAGCTGTAACTTCGTAGTAAACGCCGCCTTCCATGATATAAATGCAGCCTTCCTGCACGACGAGCAGATCGAACACGCCGATGTTGTGCCGGTTCGGATGCTTGCGCCCGGGCGCAATGACGCAGAAGCCGCTGGCCAAATAGTGAGGAAGCGGCGGAGATGTAAATTCGAGAATTGGCATCGCTTTCACCTTCTCATCCTATGAAGTCAGGTTTATAAATTGATAATTTTAGTTCGGATACTGATACATGCTTTCAAGTATACGCTCTATAATGTGATATGGGAATACGGCATCAGGGGGGATATGGAACATGAGTGATGACAAAAAATTTACGCTATGGGTGCTCGCTTGGCCCATTTTTATTGAAATGTTTTTACAGTTTTTGCTAGGCACAGCAGACACGCTGATGGTCAGCCGCATATCGGACGGCGCCGTTGCCGTCGTGGGCATTTCGACGCAATTGTTTGCCGCCGTCACGATTTTGTTCATGACGGTCGCCAACGGAGCCGGCGTGCTGATCGCACAAAAGCTCGGTGCCCGCAGGCCGGAAGACGCGCGGACGGTCGCCATCATGTCGGTCAATATCTCGGTCGTGATCGGCGCCGTGCTCAGCCTCGCGCTCTATCTTTTTGCCCGCGATATCGCCGCGCTGCTCCAGGTCCCGGCCGCTCTGCTGCCGCTGGCCGACACGTACATCTCCATCGTCGGCGGAGGCATGACGCTGACCGCCGCCATGGCCGCTCTTAGCACGGCGATTCGTAATACGGGGAACACACGCGGTCCGATGTACATCGCGATCGGGATGAACGTCATTCACGTCGTGCTGAACTACGCCTTTATTTACGGCGCCTTCGGCTTCCCGCAATGGGGGTTGTCCGGCGTGGCCGTCTCGACTCTTGTCAGCCGGCTGCTGGCTACGATCGTGCTCGCCTTCCTGTTCGTGCATTCGTTCGAGCGCCGGATCGGCTGGAAAGACCTTCTGCAATTCGATCGCCCTTTGTTCCGCGAAACGATGCAAATCGGCTGGCCCATGGGCGTGCACTCAGCTTCGTGGGTGTTCTCGCAGTTGATTTTGTTTTCGTTCATTGCGATGCTCGGGGCCAAGGAATTGGCGGCGCGGACCTATATGAATACGATGGAGTCGTTTTGCTTCACCCTCGGGTATTCCGTCGCCATGGCTTTGCAGATTCAGATCGCCCATCTTTTCGGGGCCGGACGGAAACAGGAGGCTTACCGCGCCGCTTATCGGGGAATGTGGACGGGACTTGCGGTCGTCATGACCAATGCGCTGCTGCTGTACGTATTCGGCAGCAAGGCGCTGTCTCTGTTCACCGCGGATACGGAGATTGTGGCGCTCGGGGTTGCGCTGCTCGGCTTGAATCTGCTGCTGCAGCCGGGGAAAATGATCAACATGGCCATGGGCAGCGCCTTGACGGGAGTCGGCGATACCCGGTTCATTATGATTACCGGAGTGTTCTCGCTCTGGCTGCTTGCAACACCGTTTTCCTACTTCCTTGGCATTCGGCTTGAGTGGGGCTTGGCCGGAATTTATGCGTCGATGATTGCCGATGAATATTTACGCGGATTTCTCGTTCTGCGCCGTTGGAAAAGCGGCAAAATGCTGCACCCGTCGGCAGCCTCGCCCGGACATCAGGCCGTCTCGGCACAAAGCTAGCGGTTTTAAATATAGTGTTTTAAAACAAAAAGCGGCTGACAGGGTACTACGCCTGCTCAACCGCTTTTCTTTTTTACCAAGATCCGCTTATTCAACGGTACACATCGATATGATCCTCAACGAACTGCCTGAACGTGCGTGCCGCTTGCCCGGTTACTTCCTCTATCGTAGGCCGTACGTCTTGCTGCTTGCTCGCAGCCTGTCTGATTCGGAGTACGGCGTCCACTTTTTCCTCCGGCATATACCGCTTCATCTCTTCCCTGGCCACCGACTCGGCGATATTGTCGAATTCGATCGGCTGGTTAAGCACTTCTGCGATCGTCCGCACCTGGTTTGCGGGAGTCATAATCTCAGGGCCGGTCAAGGTGTAAATCCGACCCTCGTGGCCTGAGGATACCAGCGAAGCCACAGCTACGGCGGCGATATCCCGGGGGTCGATAGGAACGAGCCCCGCGTCGCCGTATGGCGCACGGACTCTTCGCTCCGACCGTATCGTTTCTGCCCAATGAAGCGCGTTTGACATAAAAGGCCCCGGCCTTAAGAAGGTAAAAGGTATACCGGATTGCACGATCAGTTCCTCCATACGCGAATGCATACGAGTAATCGGATTGTCTGCACCGATCTCCACTGCGCTGGAAGAGAGAAATACGAGATGCTCTACTCCAAGTGTTTTTGCTACTGTCGGGAAGGACTCGCCGCCAGGAACCGCCATTAGGAAAGCTTTCCTGACTCCTAACAGCGCCTTGTGCATCATCGCCGGATCGGCCAGATCGCCGGCAATCACTTCGACGTCTGCAGGCCATTCGCCGGGATTCCGGCTCACCACCCGAATTTTATGCCCTTGGCCATGCAATTGCTGCGCAATCTCTTGCCCTACGTTGCCCGAAGCTCCGGTGATCAAAATCATGAGTACAGCCTCCCTTAGAATTGTAATTCGAACAGAAATGAATGAAAGTACTTACTTGCATTTGTGATTGTACAGAATTATAATTAGGATGTCAATTCACAATAAAGAGGTGCTCCAGCATTGAGTAAATCCAAAACGAGGGACCGCATGATCGACACGGCTCTGGCCGTTTTCTCCGAAAAGGGCTACGAGGCGGCTTCCACAAGAGATATTGCCGAAAGAGCCGGCGTGAACGAGATTACATTATTCCGGCACTTCAAGAACAAAGAAAATTTATTCCGCGAGGTGCTGAACGCCAGATTTCCGACCACCCTGCTGTCGGACGACGTGAATCGCCGATTGACCGGCCGCTTGCGGGAGGATCTGACAGTCTTGGCACAAAAATATCAGGAGGTTCACTTGGAGAATCTCGATTTCATTCGCATCGGCATCATGGAAGTTCCGCGCAACCCTTCCTGTGCGGACGTGGTCCGCACCATTCCGGAACGTCTGGAGGAACATTTGGCGAATTATATGTTGGATTTGGCAGCCAGACATGTGATTCGGGACGCGAATTTCAAGCTGCTGGCTCGAATGTTCTACGGACAGTTGTTCCAGCACGTGATGTCGATCTGCAGCTTCGGCGACGATTCGGGCACCCTGAGGGCGGAATCGGATGAACTCATCGAAACGTTGGTGACCATGTACGTTCAGACGCTGACCCCATGATTTTAAATTCCATTAGCAGCATTGTTAAAACGAAGGGGCTACCCCTTAGGACAGCCCCTCCAGAGTGTTGAGAAAGAGGTATTTGGCTGAAATAGAGAACCATACGGAGGTGGGGTATGCACTGGAGGAGCGATAGTGTTCGCCTTTGTCCGCGGGAAATATCCGCTGCGAAGCGGCTTCAAATCAAAATTTCCTGCGGACAAGAGCGACCGGAAGTGGATACCCCGCCCCCCCGGTCAATCCGGCTTCGGCCCGCTGCCGGACGGCTTGTCCGGGTTAGCCCGCCGTCTTTTCAAGAAAGCGGCGTGACCTCCCAGCAAGGCGGCGGGAATGACGGCCAAGAAGCCGGTGAGATGATACCATAAAGGAACCTCGGCGTTGGCGAAGGAATAATAAAAGCCGATCGCGGCACCAACGACGCCGATAATCGAAGCATGGAAGTAGGCGTCCCGCTTCGCTACCGAAGCCGATACATACCCGCCAAGCCCCGTGCAGAACAAGCCGACAAGCAGGTAAATCGCCAAAATCGGCGTATCCGCGTACACCTTGGAAATGTCGCTTGGACCGATATGATTGGACGTGATGTAGATCGTGCCGATCAACAGCGAAGAGACGAACGAAGTGACCTGATCTACCAATATGCCGGCTAGCACGCCGCCGAAATGTACGTTTTTCTTTTCCATGATTTGGGTAAGTCTCCTATAGTGATGTAGTGCGATTTCTTTTTATGGCGCTGCTCTATGCCTCCTACGTTCCAACTATACCATACTCCAATCCGGATCGACAGCGCTCGATTCTGAACCCGCAGCCTTCACTTCACGGCTATACAAAAGAAGGCTGTCTCTCAAGTAGATCGCTCTACTTTTTGAGACAGCCCCTCGTTCGGCCATATGCTGCACGATCGCAAAACGACTTCAAGCGCGCTAGGCGCTCGCCCCTTCTGCGCTCCGCTTGCGGAACAAGCTATCCACCGCAAGCACACGGTTCCCGCTAATCAGCAGATGCAGGGACATGGCGAACAGCGCAAGATCGAATTCATACCCGCCGATAAATCCCTGCGACATCTTGACGGTCAAGATCGCGCCAAGCATAATGATCGAAAACAATGCGCCAAATACGCGCACGCCCAGACCGAGAATCATGCAAATGCCGCCGATCAGCTCGATTCCGCCGACTGCATAGGCCAGGAAGCCCGGCAAGCCGACGCTTTGGAAAAAGCCTGCGGCTTTGTCAATCCCCGATTGAAACTTTTGGAGCCCGTGCAAAAGAAAAGTCACTCCCAATACAATACGTACAATCAAAGCTCCCAACTCAGAAAACATGGTCATTTCATACATTCCTCCTTGAATTAATTCCCAATTTCGGGCTGACTCGGAACCTCTCCCTTTCGTCCGCCTCGCTTCATCCGATCCGCATCACCTCCTCACCACCGCACTACTTATTGTAGTGTACGACCGCAAAAAAATGCGCCGGACGGAAAAATAATCCGCCGCGCAGCGGTTCTTTCCTACTCGATTAGAGGGTGGCGAAGAAAAACATCGCACCAAGCAAAAGCACCGCATGGAACGAAATCATGGTCAGCTTCAGCGGCAATTTGAACGGAATCTCGAATTGCGGGTCCAAAATAAGCTGAATACGGCAATTGATCGAATTGTCTGCGAACGAGACGTAGGAAAATACCATCTTTTCCGATTTTCTATGCTTCAGAAGCTTCAGCAAGGCGCTGCCGATCTCTACGGACGAGCCCAGTTGTTCGATGGCATAGTTGTCCGCGAGCACCTCGCGAACGGTCCGGTATTTCTGGTGCACCCACCGGAGCAGCGGGACGTATCCCATGACCGACGAGCAGAGGGACAGCACGAACGTTTTCAGCGGATCGCCATGCTTCCGATGATACATTTCATGATGGATGACCGCCTCCAGCTCCCTCGCATCCAGCAGCCGGATCAAGCCCGTCGATAACACGACTTTCGGGTTCAACAGGTTCATCGTAAACGCGCGCGGCTCATCGCACGCGACGACCAGTATCGGCTCACTGCCGCTGCCGTACTGCCGGTTCAATTCCGCCGTCATCCGTTCATCCCGCTTGCTTTGCAAGCGCCGAAACGCGCGCCACGACGCCCATTGCTGCTGGATGACGAGTCCCGCGGTCAGCAGCAACGTGTAGAACACGACGATGTCGAAGGCGTACACCACCCCGTCCAGGCCGTAGATGCTCGCCGTAGTGGCGCAAAATTGGATCAGGTTATGCTTGAGTTCCAAGCCGAACAGCAAATGCAGCGCATACGCGATAATCTGGGACATGATCAGGGCCGACAACCCAAGGCCCGTAAGGAACAGGGTCCTGGAACGTTTTTCCCACATAGGCTATCTTTCCTTTTTCAGAGCTTGAATTTTTTGCTCCAGCTGCTCAATAAGCGCCGGGTCCGCTTCTTCCAAGGCGTCCAGCATATGGTTCACGACAAGCGGTCCGAATTCTTCAAGCAAATCGTTCGTCAGCTCTTTGGATTGGGTTTCGAGAAACTGCTCCAGCGACTGGGTGGGCTGGAATAAGGAAACGCGCCCTTGCGCTCTTTTGCGCAGCACGCCCTTGTCTACCAGCCGGTTCATGACCGTCATCACCGTATTGAAATTGATTGCCTGCTCCTTGGCCAGCCTCGCCTGCACGTCTTTGATCGCCATCTCCGGACCGTTCCACAGGATATGCATGATTTTTGCTTCCAGAGGTCCGAAAAAGCGGTTTAATCCGCTTTCGTTCGTTTTGAATGAATGTATTTTCATGAAAGCACCTCACACTACCTATTGTAATGTTCACAAAAGGCATCGTCAAGTTTACAGTTCATTCCAGCAAAAAAGCACGGCAGCGGGCTCATACGCCCTACGCCGTGCCTTAGCTTCTATAAATACTCGCGCAGCCAAGGAAGCTGCGATTCGACCTCGCTGCGGATCTCATCCGGCTCGTCAAGCTCAAGCACCGCTTCCGCCAGCCTGCCCATCTCGCTCCGGTCCAGCTTCGCAATCAGCGCCCGCGTGCGCGCCACGTGGACGCCGCTCATGCTGAACTCGTGCAGGCCCATGCCGAGCAGAATCGGTACCGCGTGCGGCTGCCCCGCCATTTCCCCACACATGCCGACCCATTTGCCTTCTCGCTCCGCCGCACGGATGACCTGATCGATCAAACGCAGCACCGCAGGCTGAAGCGGGTCGTTCAAGTGCGCCAGCTTCGGATTCATCCGGTCGGCCGCCATCGTATACTGCACGAGATCGTTCGTCCCGATGCTGAAGAAATCGACTTCCTTGGCCAACCGGTCCGCCATCAGCGCCGCTCCCGGCACTTCGATCATGATGCCCGTCTCCAGATCGTCCCGGAACGCCTGGCCTTCGGCCCGCAGCTCCGCTTTGGCTTCCTCCAGGACAGCCTTGGCCCGTCTCCATTCACGGAGCGAAGCGATCATCGGGAACATGATCTTGACGTTGGTCTCCGCGCTGGCCCGCAAAATGGCGCGAAGCTGCGTCTTGAACAGCTCCGGCCGGTCCAGGCAAATGCGGATCGCCCGGTAGCCGAGGAACGGGTTCTCTTCCTTCGGCAGCCCCAGCAGCGGCAGCTCCTTGTCCCCGCCGATATCCATCGTGCGGATGACGATCGGCGCCTCCGGTCCGAAGGCGCGGGCCGCCGCCGCATACGCTTCGTACTGCTCGTCCTCCGTCGGCAGCGAGTCGCGGCCCATGTATAGAAACTCCGTGCGGAACAGCCCTACGCCTTCGGCCCCGCCGCGTGCGGCTGCTTCCGCATCGGCCGGCGAGCCGATGTTGGCGACGAGCTCGACGCTCGCGCCGTCCAGCGTCACGGACGGGCAGTCTACAAACGCGCGGTACCGCTCGGCCAACGCCTGCTGCTCGCTTGCTTTTTTGCGGTAGGCGGCAAGCTGCTCCTCTGCCGGAGCGACGAGCACGACGCCTTCGCGGCCGTCGACGATGAGCCGCTGGCCGTCCTGCACCTGGAACAGGCTCTCGCCCAAACCGACGATCGCCGGAATGCCGAGCGAGCGGGCCAATATGGCGGAATGCGACGTTTTGCCGCCGGAAGCGGTGACGAAGCCCGCCGTCGATTTCGGATCAAGCTGGGCCGTCTGTGAAGGCGTCAGCTCATCCGCGATCAGAATGAAGGGCCCGTTCGTCAAACGCGCGTCCACAGGCTCATCGGCATGAAGCAGCTTGCGGATTACACGGCGTGTCACGTCGCGGATATCCGCAGCTCTCTCCCGCAAATATTCGTCGTCCAGGCTTTCCAGCAGCGCGACGGTCTCCTGCATCGCTTCGTCCAGCGCCGCTTCCGCGCAGATTCGCTCCTCGCGGATGATCGTCTGAGCCTTGCCGATCAGCTCTTCATCCTGAAGGAACAGCCGGTGGCCTTCGAAAATTTCCGCTTCCTGCTCCCGGCCCCGGTCCGTCAAGTCCCGGCCGATCTCCTGCAGCTCCTCGTCCGCCCGGCGGATCGCCTCAGCCAGCCGCTCCAGCTCGGCATCCGTCTCTTCCGGCCGGATCGGAAGCCGTTCCGGTCGCCGCTCCTCCCGCATCACCTTCGCGACGCCGATCCCAATCCCCGACGCCGCGGCAACTCCCTGCAGCCGCACGGTTACCCCTCCTTCCGGGCCGGCGCTTCGGAATATTCGGCCAGAATGCGGCCGATCTCCTCCTGCGCCGCCTCTTCCTGCTCCCCCTCGGTAATGAGCGTAACGGTATCTCCGTGCTTGGCGCCGATGGTGAGCACGTTTACCAGGCTTTTCGCGCTGACTCGCTTACCCGATTTTTCCAAAAAGATGTTGCATTCCTTGTAGCGTCCGGCCGCCTCCACAATTTTTTTGGCGGGACGAACGTGAAGCCCCAACAGGTTTTGAACAATATAGTCGTTTTGCATCGCTCTGCACTCCTTGTTCCGTATAGTTTATATTTCTCTATCTGAATGGTTGCCTGCAGCAGGCAAATTTACATGATCTTCTTAATCTCGTCTTTCAGCTGCTCGGATTGCGGTCCGAAAATAACCTGCACCGCGCCTTGACCGAGCCGCATGACGCCGGAGGCGCCCAAACCCTTCAACGCTTTATCGTCAACCGCCGCTTCGTCCTTCACGACCAGCCGCAGCCGGGTAATGCAAGCGTCCAGTCCTACGATATTGTCGGCGCCGCCGATGGAAGCCAACACTTGGCCCGCCTTTTGAGCAGCCGGCGTTTTGCCCGCAGGCGCAGCTCCCGTTTCTACAACGGCAGCCTCGACGATGTCGTCGTCCTCCCGGCCCGGCGTCTTCAGATTCAGCTTCACGATCAGGATGCGGAACATGAAGTAATAGACGACCGCAAACGCAAGACCGATCGGGATAATCAAGAGCGGCTTCGTTGCCAGCGGATAGTTAAGCACATAGTCGATGAAGCCCGCAGAGAACCCGAAGCCGTGCTTCACGCCAAGCACATACGTGACATAACCGGCTACCCCGGCCAGTACGGCGTGTACGGCATACAAAGCAGGAGCGAGGAACATGAAGGCAAATTCCAACGGCTCCGTAATTCCGGTCAGGAACGAGGCGAATGCTGTTCCGAACAGCATGGACGCGACGATTTTGCGCTTTTCCGGCTTCGCCGTATGCACCATCGCGAGTGCAGCGGCCGGGAGCGCGAACATCATCATTGGGAAGAATCCGGTCATGAACATCCCGGCCGACTTGTCGCCTTTGAAGAAGCGGTACAAGTCCCCGTGAATCACTTGGCCGGTCGCATCCGTAAAGTCGCCGATCTGGAACCAGGCGATCGAGTTCAGCACGTGATGCAGGCCGAACGGCAGCAGCAGCCGGTTGCCGATCATAAACCCTGCGGCTCCGAAGCCGCCCAAGCCAACGATGAAGCGTCCGAGTTCGTCCAGCGCATGCTGAATCGGACCCCAGATAATCCCGAATACGATCCCGATCAGCACCATCGCAAGCGAGGTAATAATCGGCACAAACCGCTTGCCGCTGAAAAAGCCTAGCCAATCAGGCAGCTTGATATTATGGTATTTTTTATAAAAGTAGGATGCCAGCGCCCCGGCGAGAATGCCGCCGAGCACGCCCATGTTCAGCTTCACGTCTTTATCGACAAGAGCCGGGAAAGCCGCGGGAATTTTAGATAATACGTTGGTCAATACCAAGTAAGCGATTACAGCAGCCAACGACGCGACCGCATCTCCGATGAAAGCAATCGCAATGCCGACCGCGAAAATCAGCGGCAGGTTATCGAATATTGCGGAGCCGCCGGCGTTCAGGAACGGCGCGATATACTGGTTCAGAAACCCGCCGACGCTATCCCCCATATGAAAGTCTTTCACGTAATCAATATTCCCGAACCGCATCAGGATGGCGGCCGCCGGAAGGACGGCGACGGGAAGCATCAGGGCTTTTCCGACTTTCTGCAAAGAAGCGAGCATAATCACTCAACCCTTTCGAAAAGTATATGTTATTTTTTTAAAACCGCGCTCAGCAGTCCGGCGTCTCCCGCACGGACCGGCCCCAATCGGTATTCCACGGCCGATACGCTTTCTTCGCCGTTGGCGATGATAACCGGAGTAATCAGCGGATAGCCCGCTTCCTTAATACGCTCGATATCGAATTCGATCAGCGTCTGGCCGGCCGTCACCTTGTCGCCCGTAGATACGTGGGACGTAAACCCTTCGCCGCGCATTGCCACCGTGTTGATCCCGATATGAACCAAGAGCTGGACGCCCGACTCGTGCTCCAGAATGAGCGCGTGATTCGTATCGATCCGGTGCGCGACCGTGCCGTCGAACGGAGCGACCAGCTTGCCTTCCGTCGGCTCGATGGCCACCCCTTCGCCCATATGCTTGCCTGCGAATGCTTCGTCGGGAACCTGTTCGAGCTCTACGGCCTTGCCCGTTATCGGAGATGCGATTTCCAGCCGATTCGTCTTCGTCTTGTTCGTTAGCCATTTTGAGAACATCTGTTGATTCCTCCCTTAATGTATTGACCGCTCTCCCGGATATGTTTGAAACAGCCGGTACAAATGCATGACCATATAGCCGATCTCATCTTCGGGAACGTCCGTCTCCAGCCGCTGCCCGATGAGAGAGCCAAGCTCGGCGGCCAACCGGTATTCCTCGGGGTATTGGGTTTTGAATTCGTTCATAAACGGGTTGCGAACGACTTTGCCATGGGCAATCCGTTCGATCGCATGCCGCAAATGCGTGATGAGCCGGACATAATCCATGCTGTCGCGTGGAATGGGGGCACCCAGCTCGCTTTCAACCACTGCGACCGCTTCGTTTACCAGGTTGGAGAACTTCACCAGTTCTCCGACCGGAACGCTGGACACCGCCGAATGGACGTGAAAGGTCAAAAATCCGATTTCGTCCTCCGGAACTTCGATGCCGAACGCCTCGCTGATCATTGCCGCCGCGCTTCGCGCGATTTCGTACTCCTTGGGAAACCACAGCAGCGTTTCCTGCAGAAACGGATTGACGATATCCATCCCGTTCTTGAGCCGGTATACCGCGAACTGAATATGACTTGGAAGCGCAAAGTATACCTTGTTGTTCAGCGGCTCGGAAAATTGCCCGTTAATGCTATCGATGATCCGCTCGGAGATTCGGATCACCTCGGGGTCGATTCCTTCCAGCAGCGTGTGATACTCGCTCATCTGATCGCGATTGTCCAGCCGAAATCGTTTTTCAATGCGGGGGTCTTGAGCCTCGATCGTCCCGCTTCCTTTGGAGGAAAACCCGATGCCCTTGCCCAGCAGCACGTACTCCTTCCCGGAATCCGAATCCAACACCATAAGCACATTATTGCTGATGACTCGCTCGATTCGAAGCAGACGATTCGCTTGCATAGCCTAACCCACCACCTTTCCTTACGTTCCGAGCTGACGGCAAACAAAAAAGAGCCAAAAAAAGACTTTTGTTCTTAGTCTTTTCCTGGCTCATGCCCTTTTATCGGTAACACGCCAATTTGTATTCGGTTACAGTCCCATCATACCTATTTGTAAATGTTTCGTCAATAGGATTTGCGTGGAATTTAAGTGGCGAATTATTGAACAAATTACCAACGGCTTTCCTTTTAACGGGGCAAGCTTTGCAGCGCCGCGTTCACAAGCAGGTCGTAGAAATCGTCGTCTTCTTCCAGCCTTTCTTCTACCGCAAGAATGTCCTCTTCCGATCCCGATTCTTTGGAAAAAATCAGGCTGTAGCTCCAATCCTTCGCATTTTTGCTGTGCAGCGTAATTTCGTACGGCGCTTCATGCCCTTCATATTGAAACTCGACATGGCCCACGTAGCCGTTTTCTTTGCTGTGCGTCATCCGGCTTCCCATGATATTTACGTTCATTCGTCAGCTCATCCCTTTCGGTTTGTCTATAGACATTATCGCCTTTTCCGCCCGTTATGCACCAGCCTTTTTTTACGCTTTATCCCGCAGCGTCTCTGCGGTCGATGCCACCCGACTTACCGCACTGCCTATTTCGCCGATCGTATGTACCAGCCGATCCATCTCGCTGCCGACCTCTTCCGTCTGATCGATATTCGTCTGCATCGAGTGTACGATTTCGCTGAACACCCTTCGCGCTTCCAGCGCTTCCGTACGGCTGGTTTCCACGACTTGACGCACCTCGTGAATCGATCGTACGACCCGGTCGTTGCACTTATCCGATTCGGTGACGATATCCGCAATGCGCGTCAGCGTCTTCTTCGTATCGTCGGACAATTTGCGCACCTCGTCGGCGACAATCGAGAATCCTCTTCCGTGCTCGCCGGCCCTAGCCGCCTCAATGGCTGCATTCAGAGAAAGCAGATTGGTCTGCGCCGCAATGTCTTGTACGATCGTAACGATATCCTTGATCTGCGACGACAGCTCGTTCAGCTGCGCGGCGGACTGCTGCATATGATCGGCCCGCTCGTGAATGACGACGATTTTCGCTTCCAGCGCCTGAATCTGCTCCTGCCCTGTGCCGGCCATCACCTGGCTCGATCTTGACTGCTCCGCCATCGAGGCAAAGGCTTCTTTCACGTCGCTGCTCGTCGAGATTAATGTCTCGACCACTGCGTTGTTTTCCTGCGTCAGCGCGGCGAGCTCCTCGCTTAACATGCGCAGATCGTTGCGGTATTTTTCATGCTGCAGCTCCCGCTGGCGCAAATTCTCCTTTTCGTACGCTTCCAGCACGAGCTGCTGCTCGAAGTTGAACAGCTTGGTCAACACCCGGTTAATCGCCACCATGTCGTCTTTGTACTGAACCTGGCTGACGACAGCGTCGATAAATCCGTTCTGCAGATTTTGGAAAGCGCTTAAATACCACTTTGGTTCCAGTCCGATCCGCTCATGAATCAGGGCGATTTTCGTTCTCTTTTCTACAAACGCCCGGTCCATTTTGCCATCGAGCAGTTCGGCCAAATGGGTCTTCATCGTCCGCGTCAGCCGTTCAACGGTCGAATTGTCACGTATAATCCGGTCCAGCTTGTCCACTTGCAGCACGGCTTTGTAAAACGAATCGACAATCTCGTCGATCTGTCCCTCGATCATAGGCTTAAACATGGCCAGAATACGCAGATCCTCTTCGGACAAAGCGATCATTTTAAGCTGCGCCTCCAGCTCCGCATCGTTCACCTTGCAGGTGACCTTAACTGCGTTCAGCTTGTCCTGCTGTAATAACGAAACATGTCCCTCCGGCGCGGCGCCGTCTTTCCCAAACCAACGGGCAATGGTATGAAACGGACACTTGCTCATAAAACGGACCCCCTCCTGTTTATCTGTGTCGGTCCCGAACGCACGAAAAAAACCGCAGCGGCGCGCCCGGCTTCTATGGTTGGCGTTGAAGTGGCGGAATGTCACAACAGTGGCAACCTGGCGATCGTTCTTCCCGTTCGGGAAGGGCAGACCCATGGCTTTGCGTCCCCGCTTTTCAGACAGGTATGCCTTATTCCATATACATTTTGTAAATACTCGATCTATTCTACTACAGTTTGTGAGCGTTTTCTAGCACGATTTATTTTTCTTTACCTTCAGCAGCCCCGAATATAATTTTTTTCGACACATCCTGTAGAATATTGTAAAATGGAAAAGTATAGGACGAATAGGAGGGAAATTCTGTATGAACAAATGGTACGCCATGCTGCCGGCCTGTTTGCTGTGGACGGCGCTTGCGGCACCGGGTTTGGCAGGCGCAGCCGATCCGCAGGTGCGCGTGTATCTGGACGGCAAGCCCATCAAATTCGAAGTTCAGCCCATCTTGGACAATGGAACGACGCTGGTTCAATTCCGGCCGATTTTTGAAAAAATAGGGCTCACGGTCGGCTGGGACGAGGCTACGCAAACCGTAACCGGCACGAAGGACGACCTCTCCATTAAGCTGGTCATCGACGATACGGACGCTTATATCAACGAGCGGCTGAACGAGCTTGAGCTTGCGCCCCGGCTGGTTGAGGGCAATACGTTCGTCCCGCTGCGGTTCGTCAGCGAAGCGAGCGGCAAAGAAGTGACATGGGATGGAAAAAGCATGTCGGTACATATAAAAAGTCCGGCCGATTCAACAGGGCCCGGGAATTCCGGCGGGACCACAGGCGGCGGCTCCAAGCCCGGCGGTGGAGACTCCGGAACCAAACCGGGCAGTGGCACCGACACGACCAAGCCCGACAAAGGAGACTATACCTATCCGAATGGAGACAGGTATACCGGCCAGATGGTGAACGGGTATCCCGAAGGACGGGGCAAGCTGTACAACCTGGGCGGCAAGCTGCTGTTCGATGGTACGATGTCGAACGGGCTCCCCGGAGACGGTCACCTCAAGAGTTACCACGAGAACGGCCAGCTGGAATTTGACGGGAATTTAAGAAACGGGGTACGCACCGGCTCCGGCAAGCAGTACACTTCCACAGGCTCACTGCTATTCGACGGCACCTTCTCAGTCGGCGAGCGGGAAAAAGGAACGCTGTACTACGACAGCGGCGACAAATACACCGGTCCTTTCGATAATGACAAGCCGAGCGGAGCCGGCAAGCTCGTCTACAAGAACGGCGACGTATACGAAGGCGATTTCTTCGACGGACGGCGCGAAGGCAAAGGAACCTACACGACGACCAAGGGCGAGAAGCTGGTCGGGGATTTTAAGAACAACATGATGAACGGCATCATCTCTCATTATGACAAAAAAGGCACCTTGCTGTCCGTCAGCGAATTTTCCAACGACGTCCTGATCCGCAAAGTCGATATGGGCAACGGTAACACGACGTTGCCGAATACGAATCCTTCGGCGCAGCCGGACAGAGTCAAGCTTGAGAATGAGCGGTACGACAAACTCGTGAATTCGATCCGGGATAACTACAATCAGAACAAAAAGCAGTTGGAGGACCAAATCGCCCAAATCCGCAAGGATAACCCGGGAACCTACTCCAGCCAGGCGGAATATAACAAGGCGCTGAAGGAAGCCGAGACGAAGCAGACGGATATTTCGAATAGGCTGAATTCGTTGGCCGGCGATTATTCCAAGGCGGCGGAAGCAGCCAAGGCCGAGCTCAACAAGCAGTTGACGAATGTTCAGACGCTGATCACGCAGATCCATGCCAAAGGATCGGCCCAACAGCGGATCGAGGCGCTGAGGGATCAATTGAACTTCCTGAGAGACAACTACAACAACGAGTTGAAAAGAGCGAACGACCAGCACCTGGAAATCATCAAGCAGCTGAAGTAATGATGATCCGCTGTTCGTTATAACTTACAAAAGTACAAAAAGGCCTGCATCGTTGCTGATGCAGGCTTCTTTTCGCACGTCCTCGTGCTTACCCCTTGACGGAGCCGCTAGTCATACCGGCGATGAACGACTTGTTCATCAGGAAGTAAACGACCAGAATCGGGAGCATCGATACCATCGAGCCGGACAGCATCAAGTGCCATTCCGCAGCAGCATTGGCGGAGTACTTCAGTGAGATGACGCCGACCGTCAGCGGCCGCAAGTCGGGATTCGTCATCGTAAAAATAAGCGGGAGCACGTATTGGTTCCACGACTCGCGGAACGTGAACAGCCCGACGACTCCCAGCCCCGGCGTAAGCAGCGGCAAAATAATGCGCCAATAGATTCCGAAAAATCCGCAGCCGTCGATCGTCGCAGCCTCATCCAAGTCTTTCGGAATGGAGCGTACGAACCGCTCAAGCAGAAAAATATTAAAGGACAAATGCGTGCCGACGAAGATCAGCACAATGCTCCACAGCGACTTGTGCAAATGCACCTCACGCATCATGTCGTAGAGCGGACGGTACGTAATGGCCCCGATCGTGATGAACATCGTGACCGCAAGGACGGCCATGATGAGGCCGCGTCCCGGAAACATCCGCCGTCCGAGCGCATAAGCCCCCATCGAGCAGACGATGATATTGATAACCGTGGACGCGATAGAGATAAACAAGCTGTTCCACGTATATTTCGCGAAGTTGGCCCGCTCCCACGCCTCGGCGTAGTTTTTCCAATGCCATTCCTTCGGCCAGATGCTCGTGCTGTTCAGCAGCTCGAAATTCGACTTAAACGAGCCGAATAGCGTAAAGACGACCGGATACAATATCGCGATGACGATGCTCAGCAGAAAAATCCAGACGATCGTCCAGGCCAGCAGCGGGCCGACGCGTACGGAAGCGCCCTTTTTGGCGGCGATTGTGCTCATGATACGGTTCCTCCTTCCTTAATGCGCCTGACTCGATTTGCGCGAGATATATAAGTAAGCCGACGTAAGCAGACCGACGATCAGCGCGGAGACGAAGCCTACGGCAGCGCCGTAGCCGTACTGCTGCACGACCGCATCGCCCTCGGACACCGGGAAGAACAGCTTGTAGATGTACAAATACATGACTTCCGTTTTGCCGCCGGGACCTCCGGCCGTCAAGACCATGATGCTTTCGTAGCTCTTGAGGGTGTTGACGATCGCCAGCATGACGATGATCTGCATAACCGGCCCGAGGAGCGGAATTGTGACGTACCAGAACTGCTGAACCTTGTTGGCGCCGTCGATGGCCGCGCTTTCGTACAAATCGTTCGAGATGCCCTGCAGGCCCGCAAGAAACAGCACCATGTAGTTCCCGACCGCGCCCCAGATCGCCACGAGAATGGCGGTGAACATCGAGTACTTGACGCCGAGCCATTCGATCGGTTGATCGATTAATCCAATCGATAGAAGCATTTTGTTAATAATCCCGTTGTACGAGTTGAACATCAGGTAGAAGACGAGCGAGATGACGGCCGTACTGATGATGGTCGGCATGAAAATGATGGCGCGCATCGTATTTTTGCCGAATAGCTTGTTGTTCAGGATAAAAGCTAAAATAAGAGAAAGCGGCAAAGTAATGACCAGCTTCCCGGCCGTAAACACCAGCGTGTTCCAGACCGAATGCCAGTACTGCGAGTCGCGCGTGAACAGCCGGACAAAGTTTTCGAGCCCGATGAAGGTCGCATCCGAGAAGCCGTCGTAGTCATAGAACATATATTTGAAGGCCCATGCCAGAGGATAGATGGCAAACAGCAGTAGGAGAACGACCGTTGGCAGAACCATGACGTAAGGTCCCGTATATTCCTTCAATCTTTTTTTGAGCGGCACGCAAATCAGCTCCTTCCAAAGGCGATTTTTGGCAAAAAGAGAGCAGGCGACTCCCGGATATCCATATAGGAGAGCCACCTGCTGCCCGGTCGTTTATGCAAACGAGAACTTTATTTTTTAATTTGGCTACGCGGGTCGAAATTGGGTTCGACGATCCGCTTCGCGTTGCCGGCCTTTTCTTCGTTGTTCAAGCCGTCGTTGTAACGCTTATTCAGATCTTCGATCCCTTTGTCAAGCGGCGTCAGGCCGAGAATCGTCTCGGAGATGACGTTCTGCCACGGCTTGCCTTCAATTTTGTGTACGGGATAGGCCGGCCACATGACATCGTCCTTCGGCGCGAATTCCTTGAAGTTTTTGAGCGTCGGCTCTTTCGCTTTACCGAGGACGCTAGGCACGACGCTGATGCCTTTGCCCTGCTCGTAGTAAGGAACAAGCACGTCGTCGCTGTAGAGGAAGTTCAGCAGCTCCCAAGCTTCTTTTTTGTACTTGCTTTTCCCGGACATATACAGCCAGGATGCGCCACCGTTGATATAGTTCGCGCCCTTCGGCGCTCCGCCATCGAGTGTTGGCACCTGCGCTACGCCCCAGTTGACTTTGGTCGGGAACTGGGTATCGTACACGCCCGGCTCGGCGGACAGCGAGAAGTACATGCCGATTTTGCCTGCCGCAAACTGGTTGCGCAGCGGGTCGATGTCCAGCGATTCGTAGCCCGGAAGAATGCTTTTGTTATCGACGATTTGCTTCAGCGCTTGGACATAAGGCTTCAGCACTTCGAAATCATACTTTCCGTTTTTCCAGTCGTAGTAATCTTTGCCGTCCAGACGAACCATCGGCAGCAGTCCGCGTTCGAAGGCCGCAGCAGGCGTTTTCATGTTTAATGCGAAGCCGTATACGTTGTCCGCTTTGCCGGCTTCGGTAATTTTCTTCGCATAGTCCACAAGCTCCGCCATCGACTTCGGCGGCTCGCTCAGGCCGGCTTTGGCGAACAGGTCTTTGTTATAAACCAGCCGCCAGGTTGTGCCGTAGTTCGGAAGGCTGTAGGTTTTGCCGTCCAGCGAGTTTTGCCGGTCGACCTTCAGCAGGTTGTCGCCAAAGCGGGACTTTACTTCCGGCGTCAAGAACTCGTCGAGCGGTTGAATCGCTTTCATTTTGACCAAATCTTCTAACTTGAGCTTCATTTTGGCGTTGAAAATGTCCGGCGCCTCGTCCGCTTGAATCGCTGTTTGCAGTGCTTGCTCGTAGTTGTCCGTCATGATCTGGGATTCGACTTCGATCTTGCCTTTAAACTTCTGATTGAATTCTTCCAGCTTCGTTTTCATCAAATCGGCGTCATGCCGCGCATTGGTCCAAAATTTCAGCTTGACCGGTTGGCCGCTTGCGCCGCCGCTTTCGGAGCCGGTTTTCGTTTGTTCGCCGCCGCATCCTGCCAGCGCCGATGAAGCTAATGCCATCGCCAATCCGAGCTTTACATAGCCTTTTGTATTCACGGACTTCGTCCTCCCCTATAAGATTCTCTGCGTATACGTGAGTTGATCTTCCTATTTCCAAGTATAGCGAACCGTGTCGAATTTCCTAGGGAGGGAATTTTCATGAGCGAGGGGGAGGATTTACTCCTCCTTGAGCTGTTGAGAAAGTAGTCGGGGGCACTACAGGTAATACGAGGGGGTGGGGTATCTACTTCCGGTCGCTGTTGTCAGCGGGAAACTTTGATTAAAGCCGCTTGACAGCGGATATTTCCCGCAGACAAAGGCGAACGCTTTCGCTCCTCCAGTAGATACCCCACCTCCGTATGTTCCCCTGTATTAGCAAAAACCACTTTCTCAACACTCCGGGGGAGGATTTACTCCTCCCCCGTCGAGGTGCCGAGCCGCTGCTCGCGGTACTCGGACGGCGTGATGCCGTTCTTTTTCTTGAAAATTTCGCGGAAATATTTGCGGTCATGGTAGCCGAGCCGCTCGGCAATCTCATAGATGGGAATGGCGGCGTCCTCCAGCCAGTCTTTGGCTTGGGCCAGCTTCAGATCGGTGACGTATTCCACGAAGGAGATTCCCGTCTCCCGTTTAAACAAGCCGCTGAAGTAGTTGGGGCTGACGCCGACATAATCCGCTACCGCCGACAACCCGATCGGGTGCAGCAGATTCTGCTCGATGAACGTCTTCGCTTCGCCGACAATCGATTTGGAGCCCGCTTGGACGAACTGCTTGACCTGCAGCGCCGCTTGATGGAACCAGAGCGGAATATGCTCCTTCAGCTCGCTCAGCTTCGCGCGGTTGCACAGCTCAAACCACGCCTCGGGCAGCGGGCTGCGTTCCCCTTCCGCCATCCCCAGATCGTGTAGAAGCCGGTTCAGTGCAGTGACAAGCTGAATACAGGAGAAGCGGAAGTCGGCCGGCTTGCCCTCCTCCCCTTCAAGCGCACGGAAGAAGGAAGCCCCCGCCTCCTGGGCCGATTCCGCCTGGCCCCGCCTAACGAGCGTCAGCAGCTCCTGCTCCTGAAGCGCCGGGTAACCGGTCCGCTTCATCCGGAACGGGATCAAGTCCTCCACGTGTACCACCTGGTTGTTCCCGAAAAAATACACATGCTCGATCGCCTCGCAGGCTTCCCGGTATGCGCCGGGCAGCTCGCGCAGCTCCGGACATAACGAGCTGATGCCGATCGTTACCGTGAGGCCCGAATGCTTCTCTACCGAAGTGCGGCACCAGTCCGCAAATTTCAGCAGCTGTTCCTTGACCTCTTTGGCCGGATCGGCCGGGTCGTAATTGACGAGCATTGCCAGCAGACCCCACTCGGCATAGAAAGCGATGCCTGTCCCCCACGAGGACAAGCAGTCGCCGACAATGTTCTCGACGATAAAACGGCTGAGCTCGACTTCCTCCACGGGCTTATGCGAAATTTCATCGAAGCGATCGATCGCAGCAGCTAGCAGCGCGAAATTCGATGGCTTAAGCGGAATTTCTGCAAAATCCCATTTATCCCGCAAGCGTACCTGCCGCTCGTCCCGAAACCGGATCATCTCATTCAAATATTGCTGCCGCAGAGCCGGCAGGCTGCGTCGGATCGTTTGCTGAAACTTCACCCGCTGCGCGTCCCGCTCCTGCTCCTTGCGAAGCTCGCCGAGCAGCTTGGCGATAATCCCGGTCATTTCTTTAATGTCAACCGGCTTCAATACGTAGTTCGAAGCGCCGAGCGCCAGCGCTTTCTTGGCGTAGTCGAATTCCTCGTAGCCGCTAAGTACGACGAAACGGACAGCCCGTTCGAAGCGTGCCCTGATGTGCTCCATGAGCTCGATGCCGTTCATATTCGGCATCTTGATATCCGTCACGATGAGATCGGCCGGATCGCTTGCATAACGGAGCAGTGCTTCCTTGCCATCAAGCGCGATCTCGACCTGCGACACGCCGAGCGTCTCCCAAGGAATATGCTTGCGGATGCCTTGCACGACGCTCTCCTTATCGTCCACCAGCAGTACTTTCATGCGGTACCTCCTCCTTCGCATCGCAGATACGGATCTCGAATCGCGAGCCTTCCCCTACCCGGCTCTCAGCCCGGAACGCTGCACGCTCCCCGAAAAAGTAACGAAGCCGTTCCTTAATATTCATAATCGCGTAGCCTTCTCCGCTCGGAGATGCGACGCCCGGCGCCGCGTCCGCAAGCGGCGCGTTGAAGAGTCGGATCAGCTCCGGATCGATCCCCGAGCCGTTGTCTTCCACGGTCAGCACCGTCGTGTCCGTTCCTTCCCGGAAGCTTTTCACATAAATCCGGTTATTTTGATACTCGTTGTCTTTAAATGCGTGCAACACCGCATTTTCCGCCAGCGGCTGCAGGATGATTTTCGGTACTACCGTTTCCTTCGTCCGATCGTCCACCGACACCTCGAACGCAAACTGCCGCCTGTATTGATAATTGACGAGCTTCAAATATTGCTCGACGTGTTCCATTTCCTTCCCCACCGTCGTCGCTTCCTCGCCTCGGTTCAGACTGAGCCGGAAAAAGCGGGACAACGACAAAATAATATCGCTGGCCGACGAATCGTTGAATTCGAGCGACTTCCAATAAATCTCGTCGAGAGTGTTATACAAAAAATGCGGATTGATCTGCGCTTGAAGCGCGCGCATCTCCGCCCTCCGCTTTGCGAGGCTCTCCTCCACCACCTGCTTCAACAGCCGCTGAATTTGGTCCAGCAGCTCGTCGAACCGCCGCCCCAGCTCTCCGATCTCGTCCCGGCTCTCGGAAGCGAAGCGCACGTTGAGATCGCCTTTTTTTGCTTGGGACATGAGCCGCTGCAGCCTGCGCACCGGTAGGGTGACCCAGCGGGCGATCGACTTGTTCAAGAAGAAAGAGAACGCCAACAGCACCACCGTCAGCAGTACGGTAAAATATTTAATGTAAGCGATCTTGACGAGCAGCTGCTTTTTCGGCTGAACGACGAGCGCCTGCCAGCCGGCAATCGGAATCGGCTTATGATTGACCAGATACGTCTGGTCTCCCAGCTTCATTTCGAAAAACGACGGTTTGCCCGAGAAATCCGGCACCTGCGCCTGCTCCAGAAACTGTTCCGTTACCTCGCTCCGGGAAGACAGCAGGATCGGCCGGCCGTTCTCGTCCAAAATCATCGAGAATCCGTCGGGCACCAGTTGGATGGTCTGCAGGTTGCGTTCGAAATAGTCTGCCCGCAGCGTGATCACCAAATAATTGTCCAGCTCCACCGCTCCGGTGGCCGTGGCCGGCCGGCTGACCAAGCCGATCACCGCTCCTTCCTCGACAAAGAGCGGATTTTGCCCGGCGTAGACCCAGCGGTTCGTCGACGAAGGCTTGATCGCCTTGTAATAGACCGTCTCCTTGAAATCGGTTTCCTTTCTTGCTGCGGGAACCCCTTCGAAAAATTCTCCCCTTGGCGTATATAAATAAATCCCGCGAATCGTGGGAGAGGACAGACTCGCTTTGGAGAACAGCGAAAATACGTTATTGAAAACGACGGAATACGCTTCATCCGACCGGTTCTGGCTCCATTCGATGGCCCGCGCCAGCTCGTCGCTAGAATTGATCCAGTACAGCTTGTCGCTGACGTTCTTCAGCTCGTTGCCGACATTGGCGCTAAGCTGGCTAACCGTCCGGTCTGCGGCGTTATAGGCGTACTCTTCGATATAGCGGGCCGCCTGATTGAATGAGAATGCCCCCGTTAACGGCACGGCGATCAGAATGACGACCGATGTCATCAGGAACACCTTCCATTCGAGCCCCCAATCGCGGAAACGCTCCGCTGCCCGACGCATACGGGCTCCGAACCACGGCATAGCTACCACCTCTTTCTAGTTTGTTGTAGCATAAACCTGATGTGCCCGAAAAGGGATAAAAATTACCGGATGCCCTGCTGCGAGCGTAAATTTACCGCCTCTCCTCCCTGTGCGAAAAAAAATAAACCGTGCCTTGAATGGCTCAAGGTTACGGTTTACAGTTTCAGTGCATGGCTCGTGCTGCTGGCGATGAATTTATAACCTACGCCATGGACGTTGATAATATATTTCGGATTCGACGGGTCCGGCTCGATTTTCTTGCGAAGGTTGCTGACATGTACGATAATCGTTCTCGTATCGTTGAAGCTTTCCTGTCCCCAAATTTCACGGAACAGCTGCTCGTGGCTGAAGGTCTGCTCCGGACGCGAAGCGAGAAAGCTGAGCAGGTCGAATTCCTTGCGGGACAGCGTTACTTCTTGCCCGTTCACTCTCACCACACGGCTTAATCGGTCGATCCGCAGATTGCCGACGACCAGCTTGTCTGGCTGTCCTCCCGCCTGATCCGCCGCAGCCAAATGCGGCCTGCGCAAATGGGCGCGTACCCGGGCCATCAGCTCGTTCGGGCTGAAAGGCTTCGTAATATAATCGTCGCCGCCCAGATTCAAGCCGGCGATTTTGTCCGCCTCGTCCTTTTTGCAGCTCAAAAATAAGATCGGCACGGGAGAAACCGCCCGAAGCTCCCGGCATACTTCAAAGCCGCTTCGCCCCGGCAGAAGCACGTCCAGTATCGCCAGATCCGGCCGCTCCGCCTCCGCGATCTTAAGCGCTTCTTCGCCGCTGGTTGCGAGCAGGACACGGTAATTGTTTTTTTCCAAGTAAAGACGGATCACTTCCCGAATCTCGGGATCATCTTCCACAACTAACACTGTTTGCTCCGTCATCCGTTTCACCACCGCATCGATGTAGTTCCCTGGTCCTAAGAAGAGAATAAACAATTGGACTGTTGCCGGTCAAGCTTTTTTTGAGGACTGGCGACAGGTATCGTGAAGCAGAACACGGTTCCTCGTCCCGGTTCAGTGCGTTCGACCCAGATGCGCCCCCCATGGTATTCTATGATTTCTCTGGATATGGAAAGCCCCAGCCCTTTGCCGCCCGCAGCGGAATTGCGCGATCGGTTGCTAGTATAGAACCGGTCGAACACATAAGGCAAATCCTGTTCGTTAATGCCGCCTCCCGTATCGCTGACCCGGCACAGCAGTTGTTCCCCGTCGTCGATCATTTCTACCTGAATGGAGCCGCCTTCCGGCGTGAACTTGATCGCATTGAAGATCAAGTTGCTGAACACCTGATGCAGCCGCTCCAGATCGACCTCCACCGCGGAAAATTCACGCGGCTGATCGTCTCCATCAGCCCGAAGCGTCAGCGTATAATGAATGCCCGCATTGCGCGTATCCAGCTCGTAGCGGCTGAACAGCAGCTCGATCAGACGGTCGGTGCGCATGAGCTGCTTTTTGAAGGTTACTTGTCTCGCTTCAAGCTGGGAAAGCTGAAACAGGTCCTCGATCAACCGGTCCATACTGACGACCTTGCTGTGAATAAGCTGCAAATAACGTTCCTTCTGCTCCTCCGTATCCACGATGCCGTCCAGTACGGCCTCCAAGTAGCACTGGATCGTCGTCAGCGGCGTGCCCAAATCATGTGATATGTTGCTGAGCAGCCGGCTCCGGGACTTCTCCATCCGCGACAACTCGTCATTTTTCCGCTGCAGCTCCAGATTCGCCTGCTCGAGATCCGCCGTCCGTTCCTTGATCTTGTCGTGCAGTCCGCTGTTCAGCTGCGTCAAAGCGGCCGATAGCTTCTCCTCGCTCCCATACCCCCGCGACAGCTTGACCGACAGCAGCACCGACTGGGAGAAAATAAAGATCAACAAGCCAAAAGCGGACATCTTGTCCGTCGTCTGCACCAGTTCGTGAGCGTACAGCATATCATTAATGATGGTAGCCGCAAAAATCAAGCTGGCGAACAGCAGCAACCCTCCGCCCTCTCTTCTCCGCAAAAAGGCGAGCACGATGATGCCCAAAATGTAGCAGACTCCCGCTCCAATAATCAGTTGCAGGACGATAAGCCATTTCGTAATCAGCATCGTAGGCAGCAGCGGAATGACAACGGCGTACGCCAGAGTTAGCGTACAGAAATACGTCGTTATTTTCCGCGAGCTTTCCCTCGGATACATGCTGGAGAAAAACAAGACGAACAGCAGCATGCTCAAATCCGCCGTCAAATACTCCAGCACCAGCGCCAGCGTCCAATTGAAGCGGGGAAACGCCTGGGTCACGACCATTTCCCCGATCAGCGCCATGCGCAAGCAGAATACAAGGCAAAATAATCCGAAATAAAGCATAGCCAGCTCTTTGGTCCGTACGACAAACAGGCCGAGATGGTAAAGCCCCATGATCAGCAAGCAGCCGATCAGCAGCGTATCGAAGCCGACCGCCAGTTGCTTCGCTCTCGCCACCGATTCGAACAAGCCGAACTCGATCGGCTGCCGGATGCCGCCCTTCTCGTGCGAATAGTTCGATACTTGAAGAACCAGCACCAGTTCCTTCGTATGGGTGTGAGCTACGGCCAGCTGGGTTAAAAAATGAGGCTTCGATTCCAGCTCAGACTTGCTTGCGGTTCCGGCGGACGCGATTTCCTTTCCGTTCACCCAGAGCTTATAAGACGTATAGATCGGGGGCAGCCGCAGGGCGAGCACCCGCTCATCATCGGACAACAAAATCTCGAGGCGGTAGGTGGCGTAGCCTTCGCCCGTCAGCACCTTTCCGTCCTTCGTCGTGCCGTTCCATGAACCCGGAAGACTGGCGTAGCTTGGCGTACCGAAGCGTTCCGCCGCCAAGTCTTCGGGGGGCTTGAATTCGTTCCAGTAAAACTCCCACTCGCCGTTCAGCGGAAGATGCCCTTTCCGGTCCCAATCCCATCCCCGCAAATCCATTTCGCCCCGAACTGCCGTCGGCGAATTGCCGTAATTGAAGAACAATCGTTCTCCCGCAATCAGCCCCACGATCAAAAAAACGACAATGGTGAAAAATGCGGCAACCCGCCTCGATATTCGTTCCAGCGGCATGTGTTACCTCACGCTCCTCCGGCTTCGAGATACCGGCGGATGCCGCTTGCGATTCTTTCAGCCAATTTCGTTTGGTATTCTTGTTGACTTGATGATTGTTTAAAACTGATCGATTCGATCAATTGTGTATTCGCCCCTCAAGCGTTAAATCCTGCTTTTTCCAGACTCCGGTCTACCTATCTCTTCCCATTGTGCCTGAATTTGCCGAACTGAACAAGGGAGAAAATACTATAGTCTTTTCTGCCTATTCCAAGGTTGATCCTTGCCGCTTTCGATCCTATGTAAAACGGCCCGGCGTAATCCGCCAGGCCGGGTAACAGCTCGATGAAATGAAAATATGAAATATGATAGCTGACGCTCTGTCGTACATTCCATAGCTTGCTTATTTGGTTTGGTAAGATAAGGCGAAATCCAAGGTACCGCCGGAGCGGTCGATCAATATCAGGTCCGCTTTTCCATTGCCGTCGACATCCCGGACCATCAGATTAACACCTTTTCCCGGCGTCCCCCACGGCCCGAAGGTGGAAAGCAGCTTCCACTCCCGGTCCTCATCTCTAGCATAGACGGTGCAGCGCATCGTCTTCGGGTCCCAGCGAATCGCGTCTTCCCGGCCGTCCCCGTTGAAGTCCCCGAGCCGAATCAAGCCGTCTTCATTCGGGAGACCGAGGTCCACACGGGTCAGCTTCCATGTCATGTCGGCGGTATCCGGCTGAAGCTGAATGCCGCCCGAGGCGCCGTCTTTAGAGGCAAACAGCGCCGGGCCGCCCTCCATGCGCACCTGAAGCTCCTGATTCATTTCGCTTCGGAGCTTGTACGGTTTAATCGGCTTCATTTCCTTCCCTCGGATTCGCCAGCCGTAGAGCTGAAGCTTATCCTTCGTTAGTCCGGCAATAACCACTTCTCCGTTCGATAACGGGAGCGTGTATAAGGAACTCCAAGCTTTGGCTTCAATCTTCCAGCTCTGCGCCAGACGGAATTGCCGCCCGTCCGATACATAGCGGTCCAGGCGCCCGCTCGGATTCACCGTCCAGAAGCTGCACAGGCCTTCCGCATCTTTGCCGCTGACGGCGGCAACAGCCCCGTTCGCATATTCCGCCTGCCCCCATCGCACCGGAGCCGGCTGCGCCTCATTGCGCAGTCCCTTGAACCGGCCGGGAATTACGCTGATCTCCCCATTCGCGGTATTCCACTGCACTGTATCGGCTTGCCCGTCACCGTCAGCATCTTCGAGAAAAACGTTCTGTTTGCCGCCCGGCAGCAGCTTGACGCTCTGAGCAGGTGTGAACGGAACGTAGTCATGGATGGAGCGGAAGGCGTAGCCTTTCGCCCGAAGGCCGGTAATGAGCTTTTGCAGCACGCTCTTATTCTGCTCGGGGTATCGGAATTCCGGGACGCCGTCCCGCATAACCGGTTGCCCTTCCGGGTCCAGAACGGGGGTCAGGTATTTGAATTCGAGAAAAGGATGATAGAAAAAGGAAGCCACGTGATTCGATTGACCGACCCGGTCCACAATCATTTTCTCGTCTTTATTATAAGGGATGTAATCGTAAGGCGTCGGAACGTAAGCCGCGCCAAGCGTCGGACTGCCGTAGCCGGTATTGCGCTCATTCAGATAGAAGACCCCTTCGGCATTGCGGTGAGACTGCACCTCCGCCTGATAGTTCAGGCCGAAGTAAGAACGGAACACCCGATCCTGTTCGGGAGCGGTCCGGTAATGCGGCGCCTCCCAGAACTGCGGCTTCAGTCCCGCACGCTCGAATATCGCAATCCCCTCTTTTATACGCTGCTCCGCATACGATGTCTTCATCGTTTCTTCCACATCCGGCACTTGGAACTCGTTGCCGATTCCCGATTCGTGGTGGCCGTCATCGCGGCGCACGCTGCCGACTTGGTGCGTATAGCCGTGCATGCCGATGACCGCGCCGCTGTCCGAAGCCTGCTGGAGCACCTTGCGGAAAGCGGCCGTATACGGACTGCCCTCCTGGTCAAGCGGTACGTCGTACCGCGATCCGTCCGGCGGCAGATTGATCCAGCGTGGAATAACCGCGAGATGATACGCCACCTTCTGGTCGCGCAAATATTCCAGTACGGTTCTCAGCTTCCCAAGCTCCTCAAGCGAAGCATATTGTCCGCCGGGACCGATGTCCTCCAGACGCATCAAGACGAATTTGGACGTACGAGCCTCGCCTTCTACGGTAAAAATTCGATATGCCGATAGAAGCAGCGTAAGAGCGATTAAGGAAACAACAAAACGTAGCCATTTTGAATGGCGTAAATAGATCATCGGGTGTCAGGAGCTCCCTTCTGGCTGCGTAAAGCTACATCCGAATTGTACCAGATTTCCCGCCGGGCGAGTACGTTTTTTTTGTGGGAATAGGGATCAAAGCATGGCTTATTCACCATATTTTCCTTCCCTCCCTGCCGACGGACCTAAACGTATCTGCGCCACCCGAATCATATAAAAAATAAAAATTCCGAGAGAGGGGTGCTTTCGACGCATGGAAAATCAATTGAAAGCGATAACGAAAGAGCTGACGGACCTGCATAAGCGTTATGCCGGAATTTCCCTAAGCTTTGCTGCCCTTGAGCGGAAATTATCAGCCATGGAACACCGCATGACTACGCTCGAAACCGAGATTGCGAGCCAAGTCCCCTTTCTGCCGGAAGAATCCGGCGCGCCGGTCCATTAAAGGTCCTTAAAGCCGCTGTCTTCCATCCGTATCCTCATCCCGCCCATAAGCTCTTCACTCTATGTCGTCCGGAGGCTTGCGACTTAACCGCAAGCTTCCATGCGCGGCTCATCTCCCGGTTGCCTGTATACGTCGTTTCCCTCTGTAAAATCCGCTATCCAAGCCTTGGCATTTACTTCGCGTTTCGGCACGCTATATAATTGAATGGCCGCTTCTCCGCGCCTTGACCGGCCGGGAGATATCGTTTGGATGCCGGCTTGACGCTTACGCTCCGAAGCACCTGAACCCCGTTCGGATTACCTTTGGGCCTATTTTTAATCTGTTACGATGGGGGCAAGCATGGTATAATGAATCGAATGCGACAGGCAGGTGATATCAAAATATGCAAAAAATCCCAGTCATTCGTGACAAAAAAAGTTCTGACATCACCATCATCCCTTCCGATGAAGTCGTTAAAATCGAATGCGTACGGGATAAAGAATATATCATTCACACGGTTTCCGATAAATATTACTGGGCAGCGTCGCTGGAAGCTTTCGAAGAATGGCTGTATGAAGAAGGCTTTCGCCTGATCGACCAGATGAATGTGGTCAATATGAATCACGTAACGGAGTACGAGCCGCGCAAAGGAATCGTCACATTACAGCACGGTCCTACGCCCCATTATAAAACTGCTTCCGCTGCTTGGATTCACGGCGAGCACATTACAAACGTCATGAATCTTCTAGGAAAGATGAAGGATCTTGACAAAGGCATCATCGACGACGAAGCCGATCGAATTTTCGAGAACGTGTTAGCCCAGGAAGAGGACCATCGGTTCGCCCGTTCTTACGCAATGATCAAGGCGCTGTACGATAAGAAAAAGACCGAGCTGCTGCTTGAAGAAAGCGAGCTCCGCTATAAATCGCTGTTCGAGCACAATCCCGATCCGATCTGCTCGCTGAACCTGTCGGGCCTCATTACAAGCGTCAATCCTGCGATGTTCGACGTTACCGGCTATTCGGAAGCGGATTTGCTTCACCGCACGATCAATCCGTTGATTTTCCCGGAAGATTACACGCGGTGGCTCGATCACTTCGAGGAAACGCTCAACGGTATGACTCCTCATTATGAGATTACATTTGTGCGCAAGGACGGCAATCCGGTCGAGCTCAGCGTATTTAACTTTCCGATCTTCGTTAACAAACAAATCGCCGGCGTTTACATGATCGGCCAAGACATCAGCGAGCGCAAGCGGGCCGAGGAAATGATTCTCCGCTCCGAGAAGCTGTCGATCGTCGGTCAGTTGGCCGCCGGGGTCGCCCATGAAATCCGCAATCCGCTCACCTCGCTCAAAGGCTTCGTCCAACTGCTCCAGGGCAAGGTAAGCGGCTACGACAGTTACTTCGAAATTATGATCGACGAGCTGGAGCGGATCAACTTTATCGTCAGCGAATTTCTGGTCATCGCGAAGCCGCAGGTCGTCAAGTACCAGCCGAAGAACGCCTTCACCATTTTGGAAAATACGATTATGCTCCTCGGCTCTCAAGCGATGATCCATAACGTCGACATCGTTACGGAAGCGGACCCCGATCTTCCTGAAATCAATTGCGACGAAAATCAAATCAAGCAGGTATTTATCAACATTTTGAACAACTCTATCGATGCCATGCCGGAAGGCGGACAAATCCGCGCCGAATTCCGCAAAATGGAGGGTGGAAAGCTGCTGATGCGGTTTACCGATCAAGGCTGCGGCATTCCGGAAGACCGAATTCCCCGACTGGGGGAACCGTTCTATACGACGAAGGAGAAAGGTACCGGGCTCGGTCTGATGGTCACCTTTAAAATTATCGAAAATCACGGGGGCAGCATGAAGATAAGCAGCGAGCAGGGAAAAGGCACGACCGTAGACATCTATATGCAGGGCGTTCGAAAAATCCGGTCTTAGCAAGCGATACGGAAGCCCGATATAAGCAAACAGCCTTTCGAGTCCGATGTGGATTCGAAAGGCTGTTTTTTCGTTGTGCTGCGGCACCGCTTATTGTTTGAGCGTGGTAATGTATCGTTTGGCCAGCCCGCTTGGCGTATCGAACGCTTCATAAACACGAATGGTAAACGGATTTTCGAGCTGCTCCGTTTTGGCGTTGAAGGTCAAAATCTGCTTGCCCGTTGCCAGTTTATTCGGGCCGGTAAACGAGCCTTCTGCGGTGCCTAGAACGCGTCCTTTCGTATCTACCAGCTCCATATAAAGCTTGGAGAAATTTTGATCGACTACGACGTTGTCGCTCTGCTTTACTTCCAACGTAAACGAGATTTTATAGCTGTAAATCAACCCACCCATGCTGCCAGGAGTTGTAGCGGACAATGTCCAATCGACGATTTTCAGATCAAACGGGTACATGGCGAACGTATCCCCCTCCGCACCGCTGCTTGCGGCCGTCTGCAGGGATGCAATGGTGCTCGTGTAAGGAGCCGCGGATTGCGTATCCAAAAGCTTGATCGTCAGCTGCTTTCCGTCCTCCGTCTTCGGTACGTTGAACGAATAATTAACAATATAGCTCATGTTCGGGTTCAATGCAGCGGTGACCCCGGATTGCCGCGCTCCGGCATAAGCGGCTCCGTCGCTTCCGACAATCTCGGTCTGGAAAGCGGGTACTGGCACCGGCTTATCGCTCTTATTTGTGATCCGGAATTTGGCGACGACCGAATGAAAACCGTTGTCACTCTCATGAAGATGCATTTCCATCAGGGTTACTTCCGTATTGGCATCGATCATCTTATTCAACGGATCGAAGGCGATGGGGCTGCCGGTCCGGTAAGAAATCGCAGGCGCTGTATCCGTTTGCGCGCTACCCGGAACCGCAATCTGCACGCGGCCGACGTCGAACCCGGTTGCCGTAGTCGGCGCGCCCTGTCCTCCCCCCAAAACGAACGTTTCGGTCGTCGTCACGAATATGGAGGTCAACGTCACGTTGTTCTCGACCGGGACGGCGAAATGAATATATTTTTTCTCGCCGGCCTCGACCGTCACGGCACCTTGCTCCGTACGGCCGCCGGTATACGTCTTGCGGTCCGATTGGCCGTCGATGCGGAATTCGGGTATCGTCTCCCGCCCGACGCCCGGGTTTTCCACCAATAAGGTGACGAGCGCCACCGGCCCCGTTGCCGCTCCTGCCGCATTCGGCACCGCTGCCGGAGCCCCGGTGGGCGCGCCGGACGCTCCGCCAGGCGCAGCAGCGGCACCGTCCGGGGCTGCCACAGTCCCTCCCGCTTCCGGCGTGGATGCGCCACCGGAGGTTCCACCGGCCGCAGCTCCCGTGGAAGCCCCGCCGGACGCTCCCGCCGAAGCTCCGCCTGTCGCATACTGCACCTTGATCGCCGCAGGGGTATAGCGCAGGCTGGAATTTAAGCCCGGAATCGTAAACGCTTCTCCCCATCCCTTCGGCTCGGCGGCTTTATCCGCTCCTGCCGCCGATGCGTACCACACTTGCCTCCCGCCTAGCGGAATCGTTAGCAGGTTCGTTTCCTTTTTCGGATAAACATACTCATCCACATTGACGAAGGAGAGCTCCGACAGTTTAATCGACGGCGTGCCTTCGATGACGGTCATATAAACCAGCTCGCCGATTTCACCCGGCTCCAGCGCATTTTTGTTCGCAGCGCTCGCCTTCAGCGTATATTGAACTCCGTCCGTCGTGCGGACATGCAGCTGATGATCGGGAATCCGGGTCTTCTGCGTTCCCCCGTTATACAAACGAACGGATGCGCCTATGCGTGTGCCGCCGGCGGTCGTTTCTACCGCCAGACTTTTCACCGCGGCACGGATCGAATCCGTTAAGCCGAAGTTGCTCGGAGCGGCCACTGTCGCTGGGGCTGTATCGGCCGCCAGCGCCGGCAAGTTTGCCGGAAGGAGTGTCGTCCCGATTATGACGAAGGTCAGTGCTGTTTTCCAAGGTTGTTTCATCGATGATTCCTCCTTATGCCGTGGATCTTATTTTTTAGCCGGCTCTTGTGCCGCAGGAGAGGGCTGGCCTTGGGGGGCCGGTTTGGCCACCTCCACCTTCTGGCCGTCCTTCAGCTGATGCTGCCCGCTCGTTACGATTTGCTCTCCTTCTTTGACGCCCTCCAGTACTTCCTGATAAGCGTCGCTGATGCGTCCCAGCTTGATTTTACGCTTCTGGACCGTATCCCCCTGAAGCACGAACACGAACGAATTCGATTCTTCGCGGACAATGCTGAGCGTCGGAACGGCGGCAACCTGCTCCTCCGAATCGGTGGTGAGCTGAACTACGGCCCGGGTTCCCGGTTTCAGCTTTTGATCCGGATTCCGGACTTCCAACTCCAGAGAATACGACTTGGTCGCAGCGCTCATGACGTTCGATAAAAACGTAATTTTGGCCATTCCTTTCTCGGCCGGATTATCCGGGCTGTAGTAGGCAAGCTCCTGCTTGTTTCTGACCAGCTCATACGACGGCTCCGACAGCTCGACCTTCAGCTTGATCGGATCGATCTGCTGGACTTGCCCTATTTTGCCGTTAGGCGAAACGGTTCCGCCAAGCTCTATCGTATAATCCGTCAGCACCCCGCTGACAGGCGCTTTGACGTCATAATTCTCAAGCGACCGCTGCGCCTCCTCCAAGCTGATCCGCGAGGACTCCACCTCCGTCTGCTGGTCGGCCAGCGAATTCGTTTTGTCCAGAGCTGTCAGCTTGTTGCGCTGCGCCTGCACATCCATGCGGGCATTCTTCAGCGCCTGCTCGGCCTGTTCCACCTGGCGCTGCGTTGCTGCACCACCGTCAAAATCATTGCGCATTTTGTTGTAGTCTTTCTCAGCGTCGCTCGCCTTCTGCTCCGCCTTCGTAATCTCGTCCTGCAAATTGCGGCGGGAATTGGCGTTGTCCTCCACTGTTTTCGCAAGCGTCTGCTCCGAGCTCTTCACCTTGAGCTGGCTTTTTTTCAAGGACGATTCGGCCTCTCGATTATCGATTCGGAACAACACCTCGCCCGCCTGCACGACATCTCCGCGTTTCTTCAAGACTTGCGTAATCTGACCGCTCGCCTTCGGGATGACGTCCATGGCGGACATCCCCACCACCTCCGCCACCTGTTCGCGCGGATCGCTGATTTTGCGCTTAGCGACCGCCTCCGTCTTCACGGGACGGTTATCCATCTTGAGGTCAACCGTGGATTCTCCCTTGGCGCCCGGGGCCGAGCAGCCTGCCGCAAGCAGGGCGGCTGCTGCCAATAAGGCGAAGACCCGAAGCGTGAGGGCTTTCTTCATCGCAATGTCTTTTCTAACCTTTCTCATCTTTCCGTGCCTCCTCCTTCGTTACATCTCTATCGTCGCCGGTTTGGAACCGTCGTCTGGTTTTTTTCGGTTAAACCAACCGGAAATCCGGTTTTTCCAGCTTTCGATCATTTCATAGATGATCGGCACGACGACCAGCGTGAGAATGGTCGAAGTCGTCAAGCCGCCGATAACGACAACCGCAAGCCCTTTGGAAATCAAGGTGCCATGCGCAAATCCGAGCGCGAGCGGCAGCAGCGCCATGATCGTCGCCGCAGCGGTCATAATGATCGGACGCAAGCGGACCTTGCCCGCTTCCATCAGCGCGTGGCGCACCGTGTATCCTTCCTCCCGAAGCTGCTGCACCCGTTCAAGCAGCACGATAGCGTTCGTAACGACGATCCCGATCAGCATCATGAAGCCGATCATCGACGTAACGTTCAACGATTCCCTTGTCAGGAGCAGCGCCAGCAAACCGCCGATCGCTGCAAGCGGCAGCGAGAACAGAATGGCGAACGGCGCCGAGGCGTTGCCGAAGGCCAGCACCATGACCAGATATACGATAAATACCGCGACGGCCATCGCCATATACAGTTGGCCGAAGCTTTCGTCGGTGTCCCTGTTGACCCCTCCGAGCTCGCGTGTGACCCCCTCCGGAAGCTCTAGGGTCTTCAGAGCCTCGTTCACTTGGAGACTGACGCCGTTTTTATTCGGGCTATTGATTTTCGCCGTGATGGAAACCTCTTGCTTTTGGGTTTTCCGGGAGATGCTCGCCGGAGCGTCTACCTCGCGGATTTTAGCCACTTCGTTCAAGTAGACGGTACCCGTCTTCGTAGAAATCGGAAGCCGGCCAAGCTTCTCAAGCGTATCTTTATCCTTCTTGCTAAGAGAAACGGTCGTTTTGTACGTTACGTCGTCCAGCTTGATGTCGCCTAGCTGCTGCTTCTGAATCCAGCCCCGCGCCGTTTCGCGGATCGTGCTGACATCCAGGCCGTACGTACGCGCCTTTTTCTGGTCCACAACGATATCGACTACAGTTTTGGCGTCGCTTAACGCGTCCTTCACTTCGTAAAGCTCCGGGAATTCCGCCAGCTTCTTCTTGATAATCCCCGCTGCGGCAATCAAATCCTTCTGATTGTCTCCATACAGCGTATACCCGAAGTCGGTCGTAGACGGACCTCCGCCGCCGAGAGAAGAAGGAAGAACTTCGGAGCCTTTCGGCAGCTCGGCCAAAATCGCGTTCTTGAACTGATCCCTTACTTGATCGGGCTTCACGTTATCGTTCATTTCCACAAAGAGTTGGAACGCGTATGGCACCCGCTCGCTATTAGGCCCGTCTCCGCCGTTATACCCAACGAGCGCCTCCACGTAACGGAATACGGGATCGCCGTTGGAATCCTTACTCTCCATCAGCATTGCTTCCAGTTCCTTGGATTTGAGATCGGTCGCAGCGTAGGAGGTCTCGTAGGGAAGCTTCACGGTATAGTACATATTGCGCGGTTGAGCGCCGTCCGGAAAAAAGGCGATGGCCAAATTCGGCACGGTAATGACGATCGAAAGGATGAACAGAACGCCCGATATGAGCAACGACTTGATTCGGTGCGTCAAAGACCACTCCAGAATTGATTCGTACATCGAAGTGAATCGGCCGACTTTCGTTTCGTCGTGCGCTTTGAATTGCTTGCCCCGCAGCACCAGCAGCTTGGCGAGCATCGGAATGACGGTCAATGCCACCAATAATGAAGCCATCAAGGCAACGGCTATCGTAATGGCGAACGGCCGGAAAACTTCGCCGACGATTCCGCTGACCATCCCGATCGGAGCGAATACGGCCACGGTTGCAATCGTCGAGGACGTAATGGCCATGGCCACCTGTTTGGTCGCCATCAGGATGACCGATTCGTTGCGCTCCTGCGCTTTTTCCAGCGATGTGTAAATATTTTCGATTACGACGATCGAATCGTCCACGACCCGTCCGACGGCGATAAACATACCGCCTAGCGTCATCATGTTGAGCGTGATGTGTAAATACTGCAGCAGCATCAGCGTGATCAGCATGGACAACGGAATTGAGACGAGAACCACGAGCGTCATCCGGACATTGCGCAGGAAGATAAGAATCATGAGCGAAGCAAGCAGCGCGCCCATCACGCCTTCCCGCAGCATGCCGCTGATCGACTCCTTCACTTCGTCGGCCGTGTTAAAGATCGAGCGGAAGGTGACATTCGGCATCGTCGTCTTCCAATCGCTCATCAGCTTGTCGGCGGAATCCGAAAACTCCACCGCGTTCGCATCGCTTGTTTTAAACAAATGAATGCCGAGCGCTGCCTTGCCGTCGAGTCTGGCCATGTATTTGGAGTCCGTCACGGCGGAAACTTTCGCCACTTGAGACAAGAGGACCGTTCCGCCGGAGGTTGGGGTTAGCTCCAACTGCTCCAAAGCGTACAAGCTTTCCAAATCGCCGGATACGCGGGCCATCTTATCGTTACCGCTCAGCTCGACGGAGCCGATCGGGCCCTTGGACAGCGCGGATTCGATCGAAGCGGTCACCTGCGATGGCGTCAAGCCGAAGACGCTCAGCGCGTCGGCATTAAGCTGGATGTCCATCGTCGTTTCCCGGTTGCCGATGGCTGTGATATGGTCGATGCCTTTAATGCCTTCGAACCCCGGTTTGATCTTGTCCTTATACAGCTTGTCGAGCTCGGTTTGACTCACGCCTTCGTTCGCCGACACGACCAGATAATAGGCCGGCATCGACGAGAACCCGAACGTCATGGCCTTCGGCCTTTGCGCCGTAGAAGGCAAACTGACATCCTGGATCAAGTTTTCGACTTCCCGCTTTTTCTTGTCCAGGTCCACCCCATGCTTGAACATCACCGTGATGAAAGAATTGTTGTCGTTAGAGGTCGAAGTGAGCTGGTCAAGGTCCGGTATATTCGCCAGCTTATCTTCGATCGGCTTCGTCACGTTGTCCATCACATCTTTTGGCGATCCCGGGTAGGTGGTGCTGATGAAAACCGCAGGGAACGAGATGTTAGGGAAGTTCTCCTTCTTCAGCTTCATGGCCGAATACATCCCGCCGCCGAGCAGCATGGCGACGATGATGATAACTGCCGCGACGTTCTTCATCGAAAATTTAATCAGTCCGTTCATTCCACTCCTCGCTCCTTTATAAATGTCCATCCGATTCTGGAAAATACTTTACCTTGCAAATATGAACGGAGCGTGAACCGGACAAAAAAAAGATCAACCCGATTTGGATTGATCTTTCACGCTGTTATTTCTTGTCCGATGCGTGACGCTTGCCGGAGAAGCTGGGCAGCGTAACCGTAAAGACGGTGCCCTGCCCGGGCTTGCTGCGCACCTCGATCGTGCCGTGATGCAGATCGACGATTTTTTTCACGATGGCAAGTCCTAGTCCGCTGCCGCTTTTCTCCCGGTTCCTGGCCCGGTCAGCCTTATAAAACCGCTCAAAAATACGGGCCTGATCCTCCTCGGAGATCCCGATGCCCGTATCGCCGATCCGGACCTGAATCCGGTCGGTACCCGGAAGCAGCCGCACCCGCACCATGCCGCCCTCCGGCGTGAACTTCAAGCTGTTGGTGATCAGATTCATCCACACTTGACTGAGCTGATCCGCATCGGCATAAATTTTCGCCGCGGGCAGCGTTAAGTCGAGCTCCAGTTTTTTGGCCGACCAGATCGGTTCCGTGGCTACGATAACGCTGCGAAGCTGTTCGTCCAGCGCATACGTCGTCGGGTGAAACGGGTGATGTTCCGATTCAAGCGAAGCGAGCTTGAGCAAGTTCTCGCTGAGCCGGGACAACCGTTCCGCCTCCGTCTGAATGATCTCCAGGTATTGCCGGCGCTCCTCCTCCGACATCGCCTTTTCCCGCAGCAGCTTGGAAAATCCGGCGATCGACGTAAGCGGAGACTGAATCTCGTGCGAGACATTGGATACGAAATCCTGCCGCATCCGCTCCATCTGCTTCAGCTCTCCGGCCATCTCGGTGAAGCTTTGGGCAAGCTCGCCCAATTCGTCCTTACGAAACTTCCAATCGAAGCCGATATTGAAGTCGCCCTTGGCCATCCGCCTGGCCGCTCGGGTCATGCGCTTGATCGGTTTGACCAAATAACGGCCGGCCACCAGGATGAAGACGCTGCCGATAATCAGGGCGTTGATCAGCGAGATGTTCAAATAGCTGTTCAAGAGCCGGTCGGACTTGTTCGTGGCCGGCTGCAAGAACATGGCATACGAATGGCCTTGGATCTTCACCGGGTACCCCAGTACGCTGACGTCCATGCTCGATTCGTTCCAAAGCTGTTCCCCGCGCAGCACCTGAGCGATTTCCTGCGGAGTGATGGTCTTTCTCGTCTCGACATCGTTATATCCGTATATCGCTTCTTTGCCTGCCTCATCGTATACCCTGATGAAGAAAGGCTTGGCAAGCTTGCGGTTAAGCATATACGAGTCGAAATCGACGTTGTTCGTCGTCTCATAGGTTTCGATCAAATCTTGAGCTACCAGGGTCATGTCTTCCCGAAGCTGCGCGTTCAGCCTCTCCGAAAAAATAAGACCCATGATCACAAATGCCACGACCAATCCGAAGATGACCGCCGCCAAATAAACGAGCACCATCCGCGTGTAAAGCGTCTTGATCATCCGTTCACCTCAAGCTTGTAACCAAGTCCCCGGATGGTGCGGATGGAGAAGCTGTCCGTCTCGTCCGCAAACCGTTCCCGGAGCCGCTTAATATGTACGTCCACGGTACGGTCGTCCCCTTCGTAATCGTGCCCCCAGATTTGTTCGATGAGCTGGTTTCTTGTAAAAATTTGGTTCGGGTGGCTCGCCAGCTTGTAGAGCAGCTCGAATTCTTTGAGCGGAAGCATCAGCTTCTCGTCGCCTTTCAGAACCTCATGGCTTTTCTTATTCAGCTCGATCCGGCCGAATTGCACGGTATCCGACGCATAGATCCGGTACCGCTTCAGCAGCGCCTTCACCCGCATGACCAGCTCCAACGGATCGAACGGTTTGACCAAATAATCATCCGTTCCCAGTTCGAAGCCCTTGACCTTGTCTCCCGTTTCGCCCTTCGCGGTTACCATCAGCAGCGGAAGATCCACTTGCTGCATCCGAATATGACGACTCAGCTCCCAGCCGTCCATAAACGGCATCATAATGTCCAGGATGACCAGATCCACCCGGGTTTCCTGCAGCAGCTTCCAGGCGTCCTGCCCGTTCTCCGCCTCCAGCAGACGGTAGCCCTCCTCGCGCAGACTGACTCGGATCAGCTCCCGAATATGCCGGTCGTCATCCACGATCAATACGGTAATCATCTACAGTCCCCCCAAAAACCGATAAATCCGGTAAATCACAGTACCTTCATGATAATGGACCCGCAGGCCGTATTTCAAGCAAACTTACTTCTAAACAAAACTTAACAAATCGGCGGGACCGGCTAACGGTTTCTGGGGATAGCAAAAAAATCGTCCCTCCGGCCGCTGGGGACGGAGGAGGACGATCTTCAGGGTTAACGGGATTTACCGGTTCAACAAGCTGCCGACATAACGCAGCAGTTCATTGGCCGAGGCGGTCGTATAGCCATGCTCCTCAACAAGACGCTTGATGACCTCGTTGATTCGTTTCAGTTGATTCTCATCAGGGGTTTTCGTCGAAGTCGTAATTTTGACGATGTCCTTCAGATCGGCGAACAGCTTCTTCTCGATTGCTTCGCGCAGCCGCTCGTGGCTGCTGTAGTCGAACCGCTTCCCTTTGCGCGAATAGGAGGACATCCGGATCAATATTTCCTCGCGGAACGCTTTCTTCGCATTTTCCGAAATGCCGATCTGCTCTTCAATCGAACGCATCAGCCTCTCGTCCGGGTCCATCTCTTCGCCGGTCAGCGGGTCCTTGATTTTGGTCCAGTTGCAGTACGCCTCGATATTGTCGAGGTAGTTGTTGAACAGCGTCTTCGCCGACTCGTCGAACGAATAAACGAACGCTTTTTGCACCTCTTTCTTGGCCAGCTCGTCATACTCTTTGCGCGCGATGGAGATGAAGTTCAAGTACCGCTCCCGCTCCTCCTTCGTAATGGACGGGTGCTGGTCCAGACCGTCCTTGAGCGCTCGCAGCACATCCAACGCGTTGATAAATTCCAGACCTTGCCGGATCAGCGCGCTGGAAATCCGGTTGATGACATAGCGGGGATCGATTCCGCTCATGCCTTCCTCCAAATATTCGCTCTGCATCTCCTTCAAATCCGCTTCCTTATACCCTTCCACCTCTTCGCCGTCATACATGCGCATTTTTTTGACGAGATCCATCCCCTGCTTCTTGGATTCCTTCAACCGGGTCAAAATCGAGAAAATGGCCGCGGCCCTCAGCGAGTGAGGCGCAATGTGCACATGCTTCATGTCGCTTTGCTGAATCAGCTTGGCGTAAATCTTCTCTTCGTCCGACACCTTCAAATTGTATGGAATTGGCATAACGATCATCCGCGATTGGAGCGCCTCGTTCTTTTTATTGGCAATAAACGATTTATATTCGGATTCGTTCGTATGAGCAATAATGAGCTCGTCTGCCGAAATCAAAGCGAACCGTCCGGCTTTAAAATTGCCTTCCTGCGTGAGGGACAGCAGGTTCCACAGAAACTTCTCGTCGCATTTCAGCATTTCCTGAAACTCCATCAAGCCCCGGTTAGCCTTATTCAGCTCTCCGTCGAAACGGTAAGCCCGCGGATCGGATTCCGAGCCGTACTCGGTAATCGTGGAGAAATCGATACTCCCCGTCAGGTCGGCGATATCCTGCGATTTCGGATCGGACGGACTGAACGTCCCGATACCTACGCGGTTATCTTCGGACAGCAGCACGCGCTCTACCGGCACGTCTTCGATGCGTCCCTCGTAATCATCCCGCAGCCGGATTTGGCAGGAGGGGCACAGGTTGCCCTCGATCTTCACGCCGAATTCCTGCTCGACCTCGCTTCTCAGCTCATGTGGAATTAGATGCAAAGGCTCCTCGTGCATCGGGCAGCCTTTGATCGCATATACAGCGCCTTGATCCGTGCGCGAGAACTGCTCAAGCCCGCGCTTGAGTATTGTGACAATGGTCGATTTCCCGCCGCTGACCGGCCCCATCAAAAGCAAGATCCGCTTGCGGACATCCAACCGACGCGCCGCCGAATGGAAATATTCTTCCACCAGCTTCTCAATCGCAGAATCGAGCCCGAAAATCTCTTTTTCGAAAAAGTTATACTTTCGACGCCCATTTTCCTCCAGGATGCCGTGGGAGGCAATCATTTCGTACACCCGTGCATGCGCCGTCATAGCCAAATGCGGATGCCGGCGGAGCATCTCGATGTACTCGGCGAAGGTTCCCGTCCAGGCCAGCCTTTCGGTTTCCGTGCGATAGTCGGCGATTTTCTTGAATATATTCATGATCTTGACCTCCTACGTGTTTTGCGTTAAGCAAAACCGGCTTCGAAAGGATACGCGCTTCGAAACGATGCGTAACGCCGATAGCCGCCGCTTCCGGGCTTCGGCCCCGGCTTCTTCTTCGGATTTGAAGTGTAATAAATACCTATGCAGAAAGCAAAGGGAAGTTGACCGAAAATTTCTGACAAAATCGGAAAAGAAGCGCGTAGGCTTGTCCGGACGGAAAGACGAAAGGAAGGGCGTAACGGTGGGAATTTTTAGCGCAGCGGAGGCGCATACCGGGGTGCGGGAATATCCGGGGAGCCGTTACGGGCGCCCCTCGACTTGGAGGCGCCGGACAGCTTCTTTCCGCGCCCGATGCAATCTTGTTTTGATCGTCGTGAGCGGGAGCTTTAAATAGGAGGCGATTTCGCCGGGCTTCAGTTCGTATTTTGCCTTCAGCAGCAGCACATCCCGAAACGGCAAAGGCATCTCCAAAATTTTACCGAACATTTCGCGGCTGTCCTCACGCCTCAAATATTCCTCCTCCGCGGACGTATGGGCCTTCTCCGTCTCGATCCTGTCCACAACCGTAACTTTGCGAAAATAGGAGCTTCTCCGATAATCGAATACGGTATTGCGGGTGATCGTGAGCAGCCACGCCCGGACGGAGCCGTCGCCCCGAAACGAAGCGATTCGGCGGTAAGCCTTCAAAAATACATCCTGGGTAATATCGTCGGCCACATCGTGTTTACGCGTTAATCCATAGGCATAGCTCCATACCTCGCGGCGGTGCTGTTCCATCCATGATCTAAAGAGAGCCTCATCCTTGGAGGACGGGCGATTTTCCAAGTTACGACAATTGCTGATTTGTTCTAATTGTTGCGGCATCTCTATCCAAGCCTCCTCCGACAAACGAGCGCTTCCGGAGCGCTTTTTTTCTTTATTATGAACTCCATTACTTAACGATGAACTAAGAAAAGTTAACGAAATTCTTAAGATTTTCTATATAAAGACGAAAAAAAACGCGCCAACCCCTGCAGGCTCGACGCGTTTCATGAATATTTTCTTAAGAATTAGCCTTCTCTCCCAAGACATTCAGGCGCACCGTAAAGACGGTTCGCTCCTCGTCGCTGGATGCGGCAATGGTTCCTCCGTGCAGCTCGACGATACTTTTGGCGATCGCCAGGCCGATGCCGGAACCCCCGGTATACGTCGCACGGGATTTCTCCACGCGGTAAAACCGTTCGAAAATATGAGGCAGATCGGTTTGCGGGATCGTTTCGCCGTAATTGATGATCTGGATCACAGCTTCGTTCCCTTCCTTGAAGCCCAGCACCTCAAGATATTTCCCTTCGCTGCCGTACTTGATCGCATTGGAGATCAAATTCTCGAATACCCGCCGGAGCTTGTTGCCGTCGGCCATGACCAGCAGCTGCGGCTCGAAGAAGGTCATATGCTGCTCGATCCCGGCCTCCTGAAGCTGCAGCCGGAACTGCGCGAAAAGCTGACGCATCATTTCGACCAGATTGATCGGAGCCTTCTGGATTGTCGCCCCCGTAATATTGCTTAAGCGGGTATATTCGAACAAATCCTGAATCAATTGAAACATCCGTAGCGATTCCTCGTACGCCATGTTGACATAATAACGAAGTTCCACTTCGTCCCGGTAACGGTCCTGCTCGATCAGACCTAGATATCCGGTAATCGAAGTGAGCGGAGTCCGCAGATCGTGGGATACGTTTGTAATCAGTTCGTTCTTGGTGGACTCGGCCCGCCGTTCCTCGTCAATCGATGTCTTGAGCCGCTCGACGACCTGGTTGATGTTCCCCGCCAGTTGGCCCAGCTCGCCGATGGACTGCACAGGCACCTTATGATCGAAGTCGCCGTCGGCGATCCGCTGCACGTCCTCGATAATATGGATCAGGTATCTGTGGTAGCGGGCGTCTTTTTCCCGTTTGAAAAAATATAAAGCCGACAGCATAAACAGAGGCAGCGCCGTAAGATAGTAAATATCGGGGTAACCGATATAATAATTAATCCAAATAAACAGCGAAGTTAAAGACAGCTTGGAAAAATAAATCGACTTGGCGATCGTCGAAATGACCGCCAGCACGACCGCGGTCGTTAATACGCTCCAGAAGAGCGGCACCGCGACTCTCCAGTTAGTTCTCAATTTTATAGCCTACCCCCCACACGGTGTGAATCAGCTTTTCTCCCGCCATTTCCTTCTCCAGCTTCTCGCGCAGCCGGCTGATATGGACCGTGACGGAGTTGTTCGTCTCAAAATATTTTTCTTTCCAGATCAGCTCGAAAATTTCCTCCGATCCGAAAACCCGGCCCGGGTGGCTGGCAAGCAAAAATAAAATGCCAAATTCGATCGGCGTCAGCTTGATCGGGCGGTCGTCGATCGTAACGGCATGGTTGCGTTTATCGATTTGCATTGATTTGATCTTGATGATCCCCTCCGCATCCGGCTGAGCCGTCTGCGCACTGAAATACGACCGCCGCAGCAGCGACTTGACCCTTGCCACCAGCTCCAGCGGGTTGAAGGGCTTGCCCATATAATCATCGGCCCCCGTCATCAGGCCTAAAATTTTGTCCATATCCTCATCCTTGGCGCTCAGCATCAGGATCGGCGTCGTCTTGTCCTCGCGGATTTTGCGGCAAACCTCCATTCCGTCCAATTCGGGCATCATCACGTCCAAAATGACCAAATGGACGGTCTCCTCCTCAATCCGTCTTATGGCGTCGATTCCATTATGTTCCTTAATAACCTCGTAGCCTTCGTTTTTTAAATAAATTTCAAGCAAATTCGCGATTTTATGATCGTCGTCGACGATGAGGATGCGTTTGTTCATACAAGTCTACCTTCCTTAACCGGTTAGTTTAACGGCAGATTACCACGTTCCGGGAAGGAAATCAATGACTCGGCTTTCCTCGATGTCGTACGGCCATACATGTGTCTTCCCTTCAGCATGCTGCGGGCATATCGCTCCCCTCCCTCTCTGGCGGCAATAATCCGCTCGTCCCCGTCACGGTTAACAGATTCCATAGCAAAGCGCGCTTCTTTACTTTACCGCCTGTTCGTTAACCGAAAGCTAAGCAAAGCTTACGAAAAGGTTACGCTTCCTTGCTAAAATCTAACAATGCCCGACAGTCTTGATTCCTGAATCGTCCCGTTGTATGTTCATTCCTAAAGAACAAGAAAGCGATGTGATCGATTGGATGGGTTTTTCTATTAAAATCATTCGGCAAGAGGATCAAAAAACGGCGAACTGGTCGGGAGGGGCCACGACGCAAATGGCGATCTATCCGGAAGATGCGTCATACGAGCAGCGGAATTTCGACTGGCGAATCAGCAGGGCGGCGATTCATGCAGAGGAGTCCGTTTTCACGAGTCTGCCCGGTTACCAAAGATTGCTGATGGCAACGCAAGGTGAATTTGTGCTGGAGCACGAACAGTGGCATACGGCCGTGCTGAAGCCTTTTGATCAAGACCGCTTTGACGGGGCTTGGACGACCCGGTGCCGGGGAAAGGGGAACGACCTCAACGTAATGCTGGGGCCCGGCTACTCGGCCGAAATGCTGCCTGTTCTGGTCCGCGATAGTTACAGAGAAGACGTGCAGCGTTCGGGGCTAGCCGCGGATACGGTGAGCTACGAATGCATACATCCGGTTGACGGGGATGTGGAATTTTCATCAGGCGACGATTTGTCGATTGTATTGCGCCAGGGGGACTTGCTCATTTATAAAATCAACGGAAGGCCGGAGAAGCCGCTAGTATTCCGCTATGCGAAGGTTGGAGCTCCGGTTCATGTGGTGCGCATCACCATCTGCCAGGAAGCGGGCGGTGCAATATAAAAAACGACGGGGTCCCTGGTAAACAGGGACCTCCGCCATAAATTAACCCATTGCCGCAAACTTGATGCACACGGGCTTGGACACATCGAGTCTATTCCCTGTAGGAAGAAGCTTTCCGGTAGCCTCGTCCCGCGCGAACGTCACGATTTGATTCGAATCCCTGTTGGCTACGAGCAGGAAGCGTCCGTCCGGCGAGAGCGCGAAGTTCCGCGGATGTCCTCCAAGCGTCGAAGCATGCTCGACGAGCGTGAGTTTGCCGGTCGAGGAATCGATGGCATACACCGCGATGCTGTCATGTCCTCGATTGGAGCCGTACAGAAATTTGCCGTCCGGCGAGATATGAATATCGGCGCACGCACTATCCCCTTCATAAGAAGCGGGCAGCGTCGAAACGGTTTGGATTTCGCTGAGCTTACCATTCTCCTGATCGTAGGAGAATGCCGTGATCGTTGAGCTCAGCTCATTGATGACATAGCCGTAAGGCAGCGACGGATGAAAAACAAAATGCCGCGGTCCCGACCCGGGCGCTACCCGCACTTCGTCATGAAGAAGCAGTTGTCCGGGAGCGACGTCGAGCTTGTACGTAAAGACGCGATCCAGCCCCAGATCGCAGACGACGGCGTAACGGTTGGAACGGTCGACGAATACGGAATGCGCACGCGCCTGATTTTGCACAGGCAGGACGCTGGAGCCTTCGTGCCGGCGGATGTCCGCGGTCTTGCCGATGCGTCCGTCCTCTAGCAGCGGAGAAAGCCCAATCATGCCGCCGTGGTAGCTTGCCACCATAATGTATGTATGGGTGCGGTCCAAAGTAATATGACACGTAGTCGCCGGCACCGTCAGCTCCTTGCCGAGCAGCGACAGCTTGCCGGTTTCGGGATCGAATTCGTATGCCGCGGCAGCCCCGCAGCGTTTGCCTTCGGCATCGGTTCCCTCCGTTATGGCGTATAGCCTCGAGCGTTCAGCATTCACATCCAGAAACGTCGGATTCTGCAGCCCGGCCGCTTGATCGGTCAGCTCGAGACTTCCGGTATCGGGATCGAACCTGCAGGCGTACAAGCCCGGATCGGCCGCATCCGCATACGAGCCCAAAAAAGCGAAGATCTTCTTCTTGCTTTCCATCCAAACACCTCTCTATCTCATTCATGTCCTATAGGCATTATCGCAAATCCGCCGGTCTCAGGCAACCGGGCCGCATGTTAAAAAGGACCTCCGTAATGGAAGGTCCTGAGTTTGTTGAGAAACCCGCTTCGCGTAAAAATTCTCTGCATACGCCGGTGGGGTATATCCCTCCAGCCGCTCTTGAAACCCGTGAACTTGATTAGAATTGGCGGTATTTTCACGCATTTCAAAGGCGGACGTAAACTCTTACGGGATATACCCCACCTCTATTGGTCAGAGATTTTCTAATCCTAAGGCTTTTCAACAGCTTGAAGGACCTCCCATATTGGAAGGTCCTTGGAGTGTATACAAATGTCGCATCGTAGGGTGCATTGAGGCGCGCCCTGTCTTATAACGATTAATACTCGTTAGTACGCGCTGCTCGACTGCTCGCCTTTGACGATCGATACTCCGGAGCTGGAGCCAATCCGGGTAGCTCCCGCTTTAATCATCGCTTGGACATCCTCCAGGCTGCGCACGCCGCCGGACGCTTTTACTCCGATGTCCGGGCCAACCGTTTTGCGCATCAGCGCGATATCCTCTGCCGTAGCTCCGCCGGTCGAAAAGCCCGTCGACGTTTTCACGAAATCCGCGCCGGCCTTCACCGCCAAACGGCATGCCCGCTCCTTCTCTTCGTTGGTCAAGAGGCAGGTTTCGATGATGACCTTCGTCAGCGCCTTGCCTTTAGCCGCTTCGACGACGGCCCGGATGTCCTGTTCCACCAGGTCGTCCTGCTTATCCTTGAGTGCTCCGATATTGATTACCATGTCGACTTCCGTCGCTCCGGCAGCAATAGCTTCCCGGACTTCGAACGCCTTCACTTCCGGCATTGTCGCCCCTAGCGGAAAGCCGATGACCGTGCACACCTTCACGTCGGGCGTGTCCTTCAGAACTTCATAAGCTGTCTTCACCTGCGCCGGATTGACGCACACCGAGGCGAAACGATATTGCTTCGCTTCCTCCGCCAACCGAATCACCGCCTCACGGCTAGCATCGGCTTTTAATAAGGTATGGTCAATTAATCGGGCGATTTCGTTGTTTGTCATCTGCTTACTCCTCCGTTCGTTTTTCAACCCTCGAAACTACGTTTAATGAATTTCCGCGTGCACCAGAACCGGACGTTCCACTTTGCCGGAGGCGATAGTGTACGATTCGTAGATGCTCTCAATCACGTCATCTACCGTTTCGCGATTGCTGTGAATAGTAACAAGCGTATCTCCGGGCTTCACTTCGTCGCCGATTTTTTTGTGCAGCATCAGGCCGACGCTCAGATCGATCTCGGATTCCTTCGTTGCGCGTCCCGCGCCCAAGATCATCGCCGCGGTACCGATGCTGTCGGCGACGATCTCTGAGACATAGCCCGCTTCCTTCGCTTTCACCTCGATACGGTATGCGGCAGCCGGCAGCTTGGACGGGTCGTCTACAATCGACGCGTCTCCGCCCTGTGCGGCAATAAACGCTTTAAACGTCTCCAAGGCCCGGCCGCTGGAAATCGCTTCCTCCAGCTTGCTCCGCGCTTCGCTCACGCTAGAAGCCTGCTTTGCCAAATATACCATATGACTGCCGAGCGTCAAGCACAGTTCGTGCAAATCTTCGGGACCTTCACCGCGCAGCGTATCGATCGCTTCCTTCACTTCGAGCGCATTGCCGATCGCAAAGCCGAGCGGCTGATTCATATCGGAAATGACCGCCATCGTATTGCGTCCCACGTTGTTGCCGATGTCCACCATCGCCTTCGCCAGCTCCTTGGCGCTGTCCAAGTCTTTCATGAACGCACCGGCGCCCACTTTGACATCAAGTACGATAGCGTCGGAACCGGAGGCAATCTTTTTACTCATGATCGAGCTGGCCATCAGCGGGATGGAATTGACCGTCCCGGTCACATCGCGAAGCGCATAGATCTTTTTGTCCGCCGGGGTCAAGTTTCCTGTCGGTCCGGTCACCGCAACTTTCACTTCGTTCACTTGCTTGATAAACTGTTCGCTGCTGATTTCGGCCTGGAATCCCGGAATCGCTTCGAACTTGTCCACCGTGCCCCCGGTATGCCCAAGTCCGCGCCCGGACAGCTTTGCTACGGGAACGCCGACCGCGGCGACGAGCGGCGCAAGAACGATCGTCGTCGTATCGCCGACGCCTCCGGTGCTGTGCTTGTCCACCTTGATGCCTTCAATAGCGGACAGATCGATCGTATCCCCCGACGCCACCATAGCCATCGTCATATTCGCCGTCTCCATCGGAGTCATGCCGCGGAAGAAGGCTGTCATCAGAAACGAGGACATCTGGTAATCCGGGATCGTTCCGTTCGTATAGCCTTGCACAATGAAATCAATTTCCGTCTTGCTAAGCTCGTGACCATCACGCTTGCGGGCAATCAAATCAACCATTCTCATGTTTCTCGTCTCCCCGTGTTTAGTATAGTAATCGAATATTTTATAGGAACAGCCCGATGAGCGTGGCCGACAAAATCGAGGCCAGCGTCGAGCCGAGCAGCAGCTTCAAACCGAACTGCGCAGCCTCGTCTCCCCGTTTGTCGTTCAGCGCTTTCACCGCGCCGGTAATAATGCCGATAGAGCTGAAGTTCGCAAAGCTGACCAGGAATACCGAGACGATCCCGACCGTACGGGGCGACAATCCCGAAGCAATGTCTTTGAAGCTGAGCATCGCAACGAATTCGTTGGTCACAAGCTTCGTCGCCATGATGCCTCCCGCCTGTACGGCTTCGCTCCATGGAATGCCCATCAGGAACGCGACCGGTGCGAAAATATAGCCCAGCACGGATTGGAACGAAATGTGGAAGATCAGTTCGAATACATAGTTGATCATATTCATCAAAGCGATAAAACCGATCAGCATCGCACCCACGATAATCGCCACTTTGAAGCCGTCCATAATGCTTTCGCTGATCATCTGGAAGAACGATTCCTTCGGATGATGCTCCTCATCGGCCACAACCGTCGCCTGTTCTTCCTCCGGATCGAGCTTGTACGGGTTAATAATGTTGGCGATAATCAGTGCCGAGAAAATGTTCAGCACGATGGCGACCACGACGTACTTCGGTTCAAGCATCGTCATGTAGGCTCCGACGATCGAAATGCTGACCGCACTCATCGCTGATGTACAAAGTGTGTACAATCGCTGCTTCGTGACCTGGTTGAGCTGCTTCTTCGTTGTCAGAAACACTTCCGATTGACCAAGCAGCGCGGCGGAAACCGCCACATAGTTTTCCAGCCGGCCCATGCCGTTCAATTTGCTGAGCGCCAGCCCCACATATTTGATGACGAACGGCAGCACCTTCACATAGTTCAGGATGCCGATCAGAATCGAGATAAATATGATCGGCAGCAGCACGTTGATAAAGAAGGTCGAAGCGCCCTGATTTTCCAAGCCGCCGAATACGAAGTTGACACCGCCTACCCCGAATTCCATCAGCTTGCTGAACAGTCGGGAGACGAACGTGATCAGCTCCAGACCGATCTTCGTATTCAATATGATAAAGCTCAGCACAATTTGCGTAACGAGCATAGCCAGAATCGGTCTGCTGCGGATTCCTTTCCGGTTGTTGCTGAACAAATATCCCACCGCAAACACCAGCAGCAATCCGGCTACTACAAATAAAAATTTCATCGGAATTCCTCCAGCCTCGTCTAATTTGGCACTTTAAAGAGAAATGATTCGGTGATTGAAAGCGTTAGCAACGAATGCAAAAAAGCTTCAACATCGAACACGAAGATTAAACTACGGGTCTGTACGATGCTGTCATTTTAGCATTTCCTTTGCCATGAAGTTTTTATGTGCTTTAAATAGGATGTTGTTTCGAAGCGGCTTCGTTACAATTTAACTATAACAAGCGCTTGAACAAATGTAAATATATTATTGAACTTTTGTTCTTTCCAACAAAGCAATCTTGAACAATTTGTGGAATAACCTGTGTTTCCTATTGTTAGCCTTCTTGATTCCGGCTTAAAAGGTGCTGATTTCCCGATCATTTGTATAGTCAACCATTCACATTCGTTCTTCGTTCAGACAAAAAAAGAAACCATCAAGCTTGCGCCCGGATGGTTCCTTACCCTTTTATCAAGATGCCGAATCCGCTCAATTACGTTATCCTTCTTGCTCCAATAATATTTTGGCCGTGTACTGATCCGTTACCAGCACATTCGCATACTGTGCTTTCAATGCGCCGCGGATGCCCTCGACCTTTTTCAAGCCGCCTGCAATGAGAATCGATTGGTCTTTTGTCTTAAGCTCGTGCAGTTCGATCCCGATCGTGCGGGCATTCAGCGTCTCGTTGCAAATCTCGCCGTTTTTATCGAAGAACCGGGAAGCGATATCCCCTACCGCATGGTCGGCGATCAGCTGCATATCCTGTTCCGTGAAATAGCCGAGCTGGAACAGCAGCGAATCCGTCCGGGGCACGCCAACCGTGAACAAAGCGATATTCGCCTGCTTCCCCATGTCAAGCAGCTTCCGGATGTGGCGGTCCGCCTCAATCGCCTGTTTCACCACCACATGGTCGACGATAGCCGGCAGCGGTAGCTGGTAAGGCGTCGCATCGAATGCCATCCCGAACAAATGAAGCGTTTCCGAGGCGTATGTCTTCTTCTCGGAATGGCTGACGCCGCCTTTCAGTTGGACGATTCGGACGTCCTTCAGCGCTTTGTGCTCCAGATGCGTCGCCACCTGATAGATGGTCGTTCCCCAGATAGTGCCGATAATGTCGCCGTCCTGAACGATTTCCCTCAAATAGTCCGCCGTCATCTTGCCCAAATACTGCTTGATCACATGATCCTCGAACAACGGGATAGACGCGACCAGCGCCCGCTTCAGCCCGAACTTCTCTTCCAACTGCTCGCTCAGGATTTTCCGATCCTCGGTCGGGTCCGAGATGCGAATCTCAACGATTCCTTCCTCTTTCGCCTGCTGCAGTAGGCGGGAAACGGTCGGCCGCGAAACCTCCAGCTTGTTCGCGATATCCTGTTGACTGTAATCCAGCAAATAGTAAAGCTTGGCGGCCTCGATCATTTTTTTTAGCTTCTCTTGTTCCATAAAGACCCCGATCTCCATCCCTGAACACTTTACAATGTATTGTTACACAAATGTCCGCTGCACTGCAAGCGTTTTAGCTCAAAAATGCGGTATGATCCTTTCCTCCCTCCTCCCCTCCCAAGCTATGGTATAATAACCATACCATATCACCCCAAGAAAAAAGGAGGCGCGGCCCCTTGGCTATCAAAAGTGAAACGGAGCTGTACGCCCCCGTTAAAGCCTATTTGGAGCAGCTCGGTTACACGGTACGCGGCGAGGTGCGTCATTGCGATTTGGTCGCCATCCGCGGGGAGGAGCCTCCGGTCATCGTCGAATTGAAAAAAAGCTTCTCGATCCCGCTCCTGCTGCAAGCGATCGACCGTCTGCGGATCAGCCGCTTCGTATACGTCGCTTTCGAACGGCCAGCCAAAGGGCGCGCGCCGCACGGCGCTACCTGGCCGGAGCTCCGCAGGCTGTGCGGCATGCTTGGCCTCGGCATGATCGCCGTGCAATTCTATAAAACGCGCAAGCCGCGGGTCGAGGTCGAATGTCATCCGCTGGATGGTTCCGGGCTCGCCATGCCGCTTAAAATGCCAAGGCATAACAAATATGCAGCCGGCAAGCTGATGCAAGAATTTCAAGAACGCCGGGCCGATTATAACGTCGGCGGCAGCACCAAGCGAAAGCTCGTCACCGCTTACCGCGAAAAATCGCTTCATCTCGCGGCGCTGCTGCGCACCCATGGCCCCATGAGCCCCAAACAGCTGCGCGACCTGACGGGCAATGCTCAAGCCGCAGGCATGCTTCAGAAGAACGTGTACCTGTGGTTCGAACGCGTCGCCCGCGGCGTATACAAGCTCACCCCGCAGGGAGAAGCGGAGCTGCAAACTTTTGCTCATGTCGTAGAGGCTTACTTGCCGACCGCGGAGTCGGATACCGCCGAAGCTCCGCAAGTCCCAGTCCTACAAAATGCATAAATCGTTCAGGCAGCGGGTATGTATAGAGTGATACACTACCGTGCAGAAAGGACGTGCGCTATGAAACCGTTCGTTCGGGCTCTCTTCGCGTTATGTCTTGCTATGCTTGCTTGCATGTTATCACTTTTCACCCCTGCCCTATCATCGCCCGCGCAGGCCGCTTCTTCCATTCGCATCCCCGTGCTCAATTACCACAGCATTACCGTCGATCCCGGCAACCGGGCGACCATCGCCCCGGACAAATTCGAGGAACAGATGCGCTACTTGGCTGACGAAGGCTACACGACGCTTACGCTTCAGCAATTCACCGATATCCTCGAAGGCAAAGAAAAACCGCCGGAAAAACCGATCCTGCTCACGTTTGACGACGGCTATGCGGACAACTACGAACACGCTTATCCGCTGCTCAAAAAGTTAAAATTTAACGCCACATTATTCATGGTCCCGGGGTTTGTGGGCGACGGTTATTATTTGGATTGGGAGCAGGTCAAAGCGATGAAAGAAGCGGGTTGGGACATTCAGCCTCACAGCATGAGCCATCCGCACTTACCGAAGCTGAGCGCCAAGAAGCAAGCGGATGAAATTACCGAATCCAGGCGGTTGATCGAGGAACAGCTCGGCACGACAGCCGATATTTTTTGTTATCCGTATGGTGAGTTCAATCGTATGACTTTGAATCTTTTAAAAGAGAATAAGTTCCGGTATGCGTTCACCATCGATCAGGGGTGGGCTTCGTCCGAGCAGGACCCGCTAAAGCTGAAACGTCTGTTCGTCAACGGAGAAGCATCGATGAAAGCCTGGAAGCGGCTGCTGGAGGCGCCAAAATCCTAATATCTCCTTCATGATCGGGAAACAAACGCTAAGGACCAAAGCGATCCCCTTAACGGAGACGGCTTTGGTCCCTTTACTTATGCGGTGTGACTTAAACGAAGACTGCGGTATTCGTTTTCCTCTTCAAAAGCTCTTTATGAATCCAAATCGCCGCCTGCGAGCCCTCGCCCATCGCGATCGTGACCTGCTCCGAGTGCACTCCGATATCTCCTGCCGCCCAGACGCCGGGAACGTTCGTCATCTTGGTACGCGGGTCGGTGACGATATGACGGTTCTCTAGCCGCTCAATACCAAGCGCCACCGTCCATCCGGTATGCACTTCGTTGCCGCCAAAAGCGATAAATCCGCGCTCTCCCTCAATCGTCCGGCCATCCGACAAGCGTACCCCGTCGAACCGGGCATCCGGCCCGCCGAGCACCTCGGCGATTTCCGCTTCAACATGCGGTATGTCCGCTTCCTTCAACTTGTCCGCATGCCCGCTGCCCACCGCTTGCCGTTCGTGATTAACGTAAATAATCCGATCGGTCCAATAGCGCAAAGCAAGCGCCATTCCCGCTCCCGTATCCCCCGATCCCATCACAACGGTCCTCTTCCCGCCGACCTCGTAGCCGTCACAGTCGTGGCACACATACACGCTGATCCCAAGGCGTTCTTCCAGCCCGGGCAGAGGCGGGAAGCGGTCCAGTACGCCGGTTGCCGCGAGCAGCGTCTCGGTGTGGACGGCTCCGCCCCCATCGGCAAGCGCGATCTGAAAGCCGCGGCCGTTCCTTGCCGCCGCCACCACCTCATCACGGCGAAATTCCACCCCGAGCCGTTCGGCATGCGTCCGTCCGAGATGGCGGAGCTCTTGGCCGGAGACTCCATCGGGCCAACCGAGCACATTGTGGTAGCTTCGGCACAGCGTTGAGCGTCCTCGCCCTTTGTCGATCACCAGCACACGATGCCGGTACCGACCAAGCTGAATAGCCGCCTGCAAGCCGGCGATGCCCCCTCCGACGACGATGCAATCGTACATGATCTACGCCCCTTCGTTATTCGTTACCGTTAGCATCCCCCCACGGTCGCAGATTCCATTCCATCCGTTTCCTAAGCGGCACAAAAAAAGCTTCCCCTTCAATCAAGAGGAAGCTTTCATACCGGTGCGGGAGCCGCTTTCCGAGCCGGGACCGCGTACTGCCGGGACCTCACCCAGAGGCGGCTCTTCCTCCGCGCGTCGGCTCAGCAGCCAGACCAGCCCGATTTGCAGCACGGCCGCTGCCGCCAGCACCCAGGGAAGCACCTCGCTGCCTGCGGCGCTTGTAAGCCAGACAAGCAGGCCGATCGATACGACGCGGCCCGCATTCAAGAGCGTCTCGCGCATCACGACCGACTCGACGCGAAGCTGGCCTTTGAGCGGCAGCACGCCAATAAGGCGGTAATAGTACGAAGTAATCGTATTGCCCTGCAGCGGCGCACAGATAGAATAAATGATCATAAATGCGATAACGGTCCCAAGCGTCAGTTTCCACAAAATGAACGCCGTGCCGATTACGAACCCTATGGTCGAGATGAACATAAAGGCCTTCGCCTTGGATTCGGTGCCGTAACGGGAAATGAACATCCCCGTGCCGATGCCGAGACTGGCGTACAGTACCCCCAGATAGCCGACCAGATCCTCCCGGCCGACGATCTGGAAAAGCAAAATATTCGGCAAAAACAGCATCAGTCCCTGAAACAGCCCCATCACCAAAAAGGCGATTAGCGAATAAGTCCAATCCCGGTTTTTGCGCATCAGCAGGCCGACGTATTTCAGATAATACGCTTTATGGTGCGAAGCTTTCATCGGGATCTTGAAGCTGCCGAGCGCTGCCAGCAAAAACATGAGGAACGAGATGCCGAAAACGATCGTGTAGCCCTGCAAGCCCTCGAATTGCCGAATGAGAAATCCGGCCAAGGCCGGTCCGATCAGGCCGCCAAGCGTAAACGTTATCATATTAATCGCGAGAAAACGGATGCGGTTCCGGTCCGTCGTAACATCATACATCAAGGTCAAATAACCTACCCAATAAAACGAACTCGCGATGCCGTTCAGCACGGCAAAGAGCACATAATATCGAGCCACCAGTTCCCCGGAGAAGACAACGGACAAATAAAATAGCGCAATCATCGCAATGCCCAGCCGGTACGTCACCATGCGGTCCTTGCGCTTGATCATCCAGCCGCCGAGCGCGAATGCCAGCGGAGCCACCGCATAGTTAATCGCAAAGTATGCTCCATTAATTTCGAGGCTGTGGGTCAGCCGCCACAAGTACAGCGTCAAAAAGACGCCCGACATCGAAGCTCCGAACTGAAAGCAAAAATGAATAAAGAGCGAAGCGACGGCCTCGGCCGACAGCCTCTTTTCTTCCGGCACCGCTGTCTTCCGCGACTCCGCCCAATGCCTGACTGCTTCTCCGAGTCGTAACCCCATCCGAGCCTGGACCGCCTCTCCGGCAAACAGGAGGCGCCCATGTCCTCCGTTCGCTCAACATCGATTTTACGACCATTGTATCAGCGGGGACTACCGTTTGTGAAACCGCAAACAAGCGCGATTGCAAGCGTATACGGTCATTTTTCGCCAGCAGCGGAAGGAGGCCCCGGTCAACCTCCCGTTATTAGCCTTTTCCCCGTCCCTTGTCGGTTGGATGCACCGCTGTACCAGCCGCCGGTTTAATCCAGCTGAATTCCAAATCGCTCCGCCATGCCTTGCATTCCTTCCTGCGTGATTCGCACGGCCCGGCTTTGCTCCTCCCGGCGAAACCAATCCATCGCAAACATAAGCTCAGTTAGCCCTTGCCCAAGTGCACCGGCCAAATGGTGCTCGCGCTCCGTCCAATCGAGACAGCAGCGGGAGAAAGCCCGCCGCTTCTTGCGAAGCTGCGGCAAGTCCAAGCCAAGGTCCGCAAAAAAACGTTCGCCGGAAGCCGTAACGTGAAGCTGCAGCCCGTCTTTCTGCAAATGCCCTGCCCTTTGCAGCGATTCCGCAATACGTACCGCGGCTTCTCCTGCCAGATGGTCGTAGCACATCCGGGCGTGGCGCAGCTTTTTCATTTGGTCCGATTGCCGTAACGAGATGACTGGCACCGGCCCGGCAAACGAAAGCAGCTGCTCGATCATTTCCGCATCGCTCGCCTTCGCGATCCGGTAGTACCGGTGTCGACCGTGCTTTTCTACCGTTACAATTCCGAGCTCCGCCATTTTGGCCAAATGGAAGCTGGCGGTTTGCGGCGTAATTCCTGCTGCGGCTGCCAAGTCCCCAGCCGGATGGCAGCGGCCGTCCAACAAATGCAGCAGGATGGCCGCCCGGGACGGGTCGCTAATCAGCGAAGCGATGGATGATACATTCCGATTCAGACTCATCGTAGTCCTCCTTTTCATTGCATTCCACATTTCGATGATAATAGAAACGTCCATGAATTACAATGAGCTAGGAGCAGTTATCCCGAATTTCCTATCGGACTATGACAACCATCGGAGGTAATGAAGCATGAACACGAAAGGTTCCCCTACGGAAGCAAGCCATTTGAACATTCAGCCAAAAATTTTATACTACGGCATGCCCGTTATTCTCGCCACGACGCTGAACGAAGACGGTACGACCAACATCAGTCCCCTTTCCTCGTCTTGGGCGCTCGGACGATATCTGGTGCTCGGCATGGGCTTCGGCGGCCAAGGCATCGACAACCTGCAGCGGACACCGGAGCTGGTCGTCAACGTTCCTGACGCCGCGATGTGGCAGCAGGTCGAAAAGCTGGGCCCGCTCACCGGAAAACATCCGGTACCAGACTACAAAGCGCAGATGGGTTACCGCTACGAGCCGGATAAATTCACCGCCGCCGGGCTTACGCCGGTCGCTTCGCTCTCCGTTAAACCGCAGCGAATCGCGGAATGCCCGCTGCAAATCGAATGCACCGTCAAGAAGATCACGTTCCCGGATTATGCGCCGATGTTTGCCATCGTCGAAACCGAAGCGGTGCAAATCCACGCTCTCCCGGACATCGTGAAGAAGACGGGCAGCGATCATATCGACCCTTCGCGCTGGAACCCGCTGATCTACAACTTCCGCCATTACTTCGGGCTCGGCGATCGCCTGGGCAATAATTATCGCGCCGAAATATAGCACCAGCCATTCCGCCAAGCATACAAAAAAATCAAGGCACCACCCGCCAGGGCAGATGCCTTGATTTTTTAACCATCTTATTTCTTCAAGCTTTCCCAAGTTTGCTGGAATTCCGTCAGCATTTGATCCTTCGTTTTTTGCTTCGCGACATACGCCTGCATCGTGGAAGCAAACTTTTTGCTGGACGCTTCGCCGCCCGGGAATTTAAACCAGTTCCAGCTCAGCGTTTTGTTTTCTTTGCTGTATTTCATCAGATCGGCAGCCAATGGTCCAAGAATTTTCTCGTCGCCTTGAATGTTAGTGAAGGCCGGGATGAACTTGAATTCTTCCACCATGTACTTTTTGCCCATATCCGAAGTCACGAGCCAGTTCAGGAACTTCTTCGCTTCTTCTTTGTTCGGAGAATTTTTATTGATGACCCAGTTGTTCGGCACGCCGACCGGCAGCTTGTCGTTGGCTGCAGGATCGTCGGAGATCGGCATCGGCAGGAAGCCGACCTTCAGGTTCGGGTTCGTTTGCGTCAGCTGCAATTGCGTCCAGTTGCCCTGCTGCGTCATCGCCGCTTTGCCGGTAGCGAACTCGGTTACTTGCGTTTTATAGTCGGTTTGCAGCGGGTTCTTGTTGCCGTACTGGAGCTGCAGATCGAAAAGCTTCACCCAATTGTCGAACACCGGGTCGCCCGGAATTTTCGCCGTGCCTTTGTTCAGGCCGTCGATGAACGCGTTCGGGTCTTTCTGATAAGCGAACGGCAGGTTCACGAAGTGGTTGCCGAGCACCCACCATTCGGCGTAGCCGTTCACGAACGGCGTAACGCCTTTGGCTTGCAGCTTTTTCGCCGCGTCTTCAAGCTGCGTCAACGTTTTCGGCAGCTCGGTGATGCCGGCTTGGGCAAACAAGTCTTTGTTATACAGGAAGCCGTAGCCTTCCAGGTTAAGCGGCTGACCGTACAGCTTGCCGTCTTTGGTCATCGGCTCTTTGGAGACCGGCACCAGATCCTTCACCCAAGGCTGGTCGGACAGGTCTTCCAAATGCTCGATCCACTTGTCCAAATCGGAGAAGCCGCCGTTGTTGAAAATGTCCGGCTTGTCCCCGGAGTTGAATTTCGCCATCAGCGCCGCGCCGTAGTCCGCGCCGCCGCCGACCGTATCGATTTGGATTTTGACGCCCGGGTTTTGCTTCTCGTATTCGGCCGCCAGCTTGGCAAGCGGCTCCGCAATTTCGACCTTGAATTGGAACATTTTCAGTGTTACGGTTTTGCCTCCAGCGGCACCGCCGCCGGCGTTCGTTCCGCTTGGCGCTTCTTCTTTTTTCGCGCAGCCCGCGAGGAGCGACATCAGCATAATTGCTGCCATTCCGGCGCTCGCAACCTTGTTCATTTTCATGGTGTAACCTCCCTTATTTAATGCTGCTTTTTGTATCTGTTCGTTTCACTTGTATTGTATAAAATGCCCTGCCTTTCGAACACGTACTATATTGAACGAAAAGGTGGAACATTTTGAACAACCGCTTACATTACCATTTATTGTTAGCCTTTGACCGATCCGGCCGTAATCCCTTCGATAATAAACCGCTGCATCGCCAAGAAGAAGGCAACAATTGGAATGACGCCAAGTACGAGCGCGGCCAGCGCCATATCCCACTGCTTCGTATATTGGCCGAAGAACGAATACGTGGCCAGCGGAATCGTCCGCAGATCCGGGCTGTTCAGCACGAGCAGCGGCAGCAGGAAGTCGTTCCAAATCCACAAGCTGTTCAGCAGTATAATCGTGACGCTCATCGGCTTCAGAAGCGGAAAAATAATTTTCCAGAACACGCCGTAAGGCGTGCAGCCGTCCACGGTCGCGGATTCCTCGATTTCCCGGGGAATCGCCTTGACGAAGCCGTGATACAAGAATACGGTCATCGAAATCCCGAAGCCGAAGTAACAGAAGATCAGTCCGAGCTTGCTGTCCATCAAGCCGACCTCGCTTGCCACTTTGACGAGCGGGATCATGATCGATTGGAACGGGATAACCATCGCAGCCACGAAGGCGAGGAACAGCAGATTATTGAACTTCGACGGGAACCGCACCAGCCGGTAAGCGGCCATGGAGCCGATCACCACAAGCCCCAGGTTGCTGAAAACAGTAATAATCAGCGAGTTCGTAAATACTTTCGGAAATTTCATGATGCCCCATACTTTGACGTAGTTGTCGAAGTTGATCGATTTCGGCAAATTCGCCGAATTGACCAGCAGGTCGCCGAACGATTTCATCGAATTGACGATAACGAAATAGAACGGTACCAAGAAAAGCAGGGCAAGCACAATGGCTAACAGCTCCAGGGCGAAGGTACGCAGATTATAGCTTTTGGACGCTTCCATTATACTTCAACCTCCTTTTTCTTGGTGAGGGACACTTGAATGAGCGTAATCAACGCCACCACGATGAAGAAAATAAAGGCCTTCGCCGTTCCCAAGCCGTAGCGGTTGTTGCGGAACGCTTCTTCATAAATATTGAGCGCCACGGATTGCGTCGAGTTGAACGGTCCGCCCTGTGTCAAGGATACGTTCAGATCGTACATTTTGAACGCCCAGGAGATCGTCAGGAACAAGCACACGGTAACCGAAGGCATGATCATCGGGATCGTAATATGGCGCAGCGCCTGCCAGCGGGTGGCCCCGTCGATGGTCGCCGCTTCCGTCAGCTCCTTCGGCACGTTCGCCAAGCCGGCGATATAAATAACCATCAAGTAACCGGCCGTTTGCCATACGCTTACAATGATGAGTCCCCAGAATGCCGTCGGGGCATCTCCGAGCCACGGGAGCTGGAAGAAGGCGATTTGGGTCAGCTCGCCGATTGTCGAGAACCCTTTGATAAAAATAAACTGCCAGATGAACCCGAGCAGCAGTCCGCCGATGACGTTCGGCAGGAAGAAGACCGTCCGCAGCACGTTCCGCGTTTTGAGCGCCTGGGACAGCAGAAGCGCCAGCGAGAAGCCGAGCAGGTTCGCCAGAATGACGTTCGTCACGGTGAACCGCGTCGTAAACCAGAACGCTTTATGGAAATCTGTATCCGTCGTCAGGATTTGTTTGAAGTTGTCGAGGCCGATCCATTTGACGTTCGACGTGACCCCGTTCCATTCCGTGAACGAATAATACATGCTCATGAGAAACGGAACAAGGACAATGAGGCTGAAGAACAGAAAGGCCGGGCCGACAAAGACGGTTTGCTGGAGTATGCCGGATAGCCGCTGTTTCGCTTTCATGGATTTTCCCCCTTTATTTCTTACAATTCGCAGGCCAAGCTGAAAGTATACTCCCAGTATATAAGCCTCAAAAAGCAAAGGACACGCATTCTGGTGACGTATCAGGTGGAATTTATTGACCTCAACTGGTACAATAATGGCGCCGACATTTGCGTGGAGGGAATCGCGATGATCCGTAACAGCATCCGGAATAAACTGATTGTGTTTTTGCTTGCGGCCACCATACTGCCGATTTCCACTTCCATCGTCATGACGTACTATTTTACGAAGCAAAATATAACCCGGGAAACGATCCAGACGAATTCCAACTTGATCTATCAAGGCAAGACGAATATTATCAATTATTTGAACGGCATCAATCAGGCCTCGCTTACGGTGTATAACGACATTGATTTTTACGAGGCGATCGAAGCCGGGGCTGCCGATTACACGAGCCGCAACGAAATCGTCCGGGGTTTGCAGAGCATTGCCAACGCCGTGAAGGATATACAACAAGTATACTTGTATATCGCCGATACGGATAAATCGTACCTGTGGACGCAAGGGAATATCTACCGTAACGAAACGAGCGGGAAGAAATTCATTCCTCCGGTCAGCCAGACGGGGGATGTCACTTTGGAGCCGACGCACCCGAGCCATTTGTACGGAACGAGCGGCTTCGGTCCGGTGCCTCCGGCTCCCGCGATCAGCCTGCACCGGAAGGTTGTCAATGCCGTGACCATGAAAAACTTCGGCATTTTATCGATTGACTTTAACTTGAATATGCTCTCTTCCATCTGCGAGCAGCTTTATAAAAAAGGAGAAGAGCAGCTTTATATTTTGGACAAGCAAGGTCGGGTCGTGTACGGCCCCGGACCGGTCGGAATGCAGATCGACGAGCCTTGGGTGACCCATCTGCTCAGCTTATCCGAACCGAGCGGAAGCTTCGAAACGGACAGCAGCGAATTCAAGGGTATTCAAATGTACGAGCGCATGGCGACGCCTTATATGGAATGGACGCTCGTCAAGCGGATTCCGTACGACCGGCTGTACAGCAACGCCAGACAGCTGACCGAAATCAATACGCTGATTTTGATCGGATTCCTTGTGGTGGTCATTTCCGCCACGTTGTACATTTCGTTCCGCTTTACCGCGCCGATCAAAAAGCTGATCGGATATATCGGAAAAATTCAATCCGGCAACATGCAAGTCGATATTCACGTCAAAGGAAATGACGAGTTCGGCATTCTTGCGAATCGCTTCCGCATTATGATGCAGACGATCAACAACCTGATCACGCAGGAGTACAAGCTGGAGCTGGCCAACAAGACGAATCAGCTGAAGGCGCTGCAGGCGCAGATTAATCCGCACTTCCTGTACAACTCGCTGCAGTCGATTGGAACGCTTGCCCTGCAGCACGATGCGCCGCGGATTTATTCGCTTCTGTCGTCTCTGGCCAAAATGATGCGCTACAGCATGAATACCAGCGTCGCCATCGTTCCGTTTGACAGCGAGGTAAAGCATGTCCGCTCCTATATGGAGCTGCAGATGCAGCGCTTTGAACATCAATTAACCGTGGAGTACGACATTGACGCAGACACCCTTCAGGTCCCCGTGCCCAAGATGATCCTGCAGCCGATTGTGGAAAACTACTTTAAACACGGCTTCGATCCGGGACAAAACACGGGAAAATTGCTGATCGCAAGTAGCATCGCGGAAGACGGACGCATGGAAGTGACGGTGGCGGACAACGGGAAAGGGATGGCGGAGGAAGAGCTGCAGCGCCTGAAAGCGCGACTCGGTTCGCCGTCCGAGCATCTGCAGGAGGAAGACAGCATTGGTCTGATCAATGTGGTATCGCGTCTGCGGCTCTATTACAACCATGAAGCGGACATGAGGATCGAGCATCACAAGCCTTACGGAGTCAAGGTAACGATCCTTATGCCCATCCATATGAAGGAGAACGGGGAGCTATGAAAGCCATCATCGTCGATGATGAAAAGCACGTGCGGGAAGCGATCAAGCTGCTCGTCCGATGGAGCGACTTCGGCATCGATCAGGTGCTGGAAGCCCAGGACGGGCTGGACGCCGTCCGGCAAATCGAGGAGCATCGGCCGCAGCTTATCTTTACGGACATGATGATGCCCGTCAAGAGCGGCATGGAGCTGATGGAATGGCTGCAAAGCCAATACCCGTCCGGCAAAACGATCGTCATCAGCGGGCACGACGAATTCGAGCTTGTCCGGCACGCCGTTCAATACGGCGGCGTCGATTACATTCTAAAGCCCATCGATCACGAGCAATTGGCTGCCGCGGTGGAGAAGGCGGTATCCGCCATCCGGCGCGAAGAGTCGGATCGCCGCCTGCAGCAGGCGCGAAATATCGAGATGAATCAGCTGAAGCCGGTCTATTGGGACAAAATATTGTCCAACCTGCTGACCGAGCCGAAGCTGTATTCCCAGCACGCCAAAGCGCTGGACGCGGAATTCGGGCTCGTGCCTTCGGTAAAAGAGTGCCGGATCGCCATCTTGAGCCTGGATACGATGAGCCTCAGCTTCAAGGACAGGTTTATGGCCGATTACGAGCTGCTCTTTTTCTCGCTCACGAACATCTGCAACGAGCTGCTGGCCGCGCGCGCGTCCGGAGGCCCCCGGCAAGGCATCGCCTATCGGTATTGGAACAGCGACAGCGAAGCGATCCTGCTGCTCTATGGCGGGCTGGACCAGACGCAAGCATTGCTCGAACGCATTCGGGAAGGTATCCGGGACACGGTCCGCAACTGCTTCGATACCGGCGTCAGCCGGGTGCATCCGTTCCCCGAAGGACTGACGGCCGCGTATCTTGAAGCCAGGCAGGTGCTTCGCAGACGGAATCTGCTGATCCGGGAGAAGCGCACGCTGATCGCCGGACCCGCTGCGGCGGCGCCAAGCAGTCGACAGCTTTCGTTTACGGATTACGCCGAACCGATCCGGCTCTCGGTGCAGAGCGGCAGCGAGGAGCAGATCCGCCGCGCGGTCGCCGCGTGGTTCGCGGACGTGCGCAAGCTGGAGTATATCGACATGGAACAGTTGGAGCATTGGTGGCATGAATACAATGTCGTGCGCAGCCGCTGGCTGGCCGAGCTATTCGAGGGCGACGGACTCCGCGGCGAGGAGGAACACAGCGCGCCGTTCGTCGTTCCGCTGGACGAGGAAGGGTTTCTGTCCCTCGATCGCTGGGAGCAGCAGCTCGTCCGCAGCTTGTCCGAGCTCTCGCGGCTGCTTCTGTCGCATCAGCGGCAGGACAGCAACGTTATTTTTGAAATTGCCAAGTTTATTCAGAATCATTACCATCAGGACATTACATTGCAGGAAATCGCCAACCATTTTTATTTGAGCCGTGAATATATTTCCCGTAAGTTCAAGCAGGAATTTCATGTGAATTTATCCGATTACATCAGCGGCATCCGCATCGATAAAGCCAAGCTGCTGCTTTTGAACCCGAATCTTCGCATTTCCCAGATCGCCGCCATGGTCGGCTACGACGACGAGAAATATTTCAGCAAAGTGTTCAAGAAAACGGTTGGCGTCTCCCCTAACGAGTACAGGAAGGTGAACCAGCCATGAGTATGCAGATCGAGCCGGCGGGACAACCGTCCGCTCCGCGCAACGTCAAGCCGAGAAAACCGACGAAAAAAACGTATCTGATTCTGGCCCTGGTCTGGGCCGTGCTTGTCGGCTCGGGCGCATGGGGCGGCAAGCTTTATACCGATCATTTGAAGCGGCAGCTGAAAGAAGAGCTTGCCGTCCAAACGAATGAACAGCTTACCGCCGTGCAGGAGCAATACCAGAAGCAAATCGCTGAGCTCAAAGACAACATGACAGGCGAAATGGCCAAGCTGCAGACGAAGGTCGATGCGGTGAACGAGCTGCTCGCCTTTACCAAAGACAGCGCCAGCAGCAAGACGGACAACAGCAACCAGCTCTATACACAGCTCGCCGAAGTAAAGAAGAAGCTTGAAGACCTGAAAAAGCAGCTGGATGCGCTGCAATAGATTGCACGGACGAAAGGACAGTGAACTCCGAAAGCCATGATTCCGATTCAACATATTAACCGGACGATGCTGCTGGTGTGCGCGCCGTTTGTCGGATTGCTGCTGTTTCTGCTTATCACGGGCGTATCGGTCGAGCTTCCCTCATTCGCCGGAGCCCCCGACACTTCATGGAAGGTCGGCAATGACTGGCAGAACGTCCTTGCCAAGCTGGACAAAACAAAGGCCGACGCGGCGCAGACTCGTTCGACGATTGAGAAATACTACGAGCTATACTCCAAAAGCACGGCCGAAGCTGCTGCAATGACGCAAACGGCCGAATCGGCGGCTGCACGCCCGGCAGCCATCTTCGACTCGCGGATCGGCGCCAAGCTCGGCGGCAACGTCAACCGTGCCACGACAACGTCCAACGTCGATCTGAAATTATATACGTTTACGGAACCAAGATATAAAGGCTACGCGCTCAAAGTGGATCTGAAAACGGACAAAGGTATGAAGATGGTGCTGGGAAAAGATAAGGTCGGGGGCAGCGAAACGACGCTGGAAGCGGTACGCCGCTATGGCGCCGTCGCCGGGATCAACGCTGGAGGCTTCGCCGACGATGACAAAACCGGCAAGCGGTTCCCGCTGAGCACAACGGTGCTCGGAGGCAAGTACGTCTACGGCTTCGAGCCGACGTTCGAGGACTTGGCATTCATCGGGATTAGCACCGACCGGAAGCTGATCGGCGGCAAATTTTCGCGTCAGGAAGATTTGGACAAGCTGAAGCCGTCCTTCGGGGCGACGTTCGTGCCGATCCTGCTCCAGGACGGGAAGAAGCAGAACATACCGAATCAATGGCTGACCTCCCCGGCCCGCGCGCCGCGGACGATAGTCGGCAGCTTTAAGAACGATCAGCTGCTCTTTATGGTGACGGACGGCAACGACGAAAACGGCCGTTCCGGCGCTACGCTGCCGGAGCTTCAGGACAAGCTGGTCGCGCTCGGCGTCAAAGACGCCTACAATCTGGACGGGGGCGGATCGTCAAGCTTGATCTTTGACGGACAAGTGATCAACCGGCCGTCCGATTCCGGTGGTCGCCTGCGGCCGCTGGCGACGCACTTCTTGTTTTTCAAGTAAAATTCACATATTTAGCGTTTTCTTTTACCAATGGGTTGGTTATAATATAGGCGGGAGGTGCTGAGTAAATGTCAGTCACATTTTGGATCGTTATCACGGTTTTTCTTCTGTTCATTGTCTCGATGCTTACAGCCGCTTACAATGATGACAAAACCAAGGGACTTTAATCATACGCTTCCCTTCGCCTGCGGGTTGAGAGACGCGGCTTCCGGATCAATCAAGGTTACGTTACAGCACCTGATTGCATCTGCGGCCGGCACCTTTCAACCCGTTTTCATGCTACGCGGATACAATTTGTATCTCTCATTATAAAAAAATAGAACCATAGGTTAACGCGTGTCTTCGTTCTCCGCATCAGACTGCGAAGTCTGGTCAAGGGGGATCGGACTGCTGCCGAACTTTTGCCAATCGAGCGGATTGAGCCCAAGCTGCCTCATTACTTCACGGATCTCCAAATGTATAACGGTTTCATCTCCAGTAGTCATTGCGATTCGCTCCATCCTGACAAGTCCACCTTCTATATGGTTTTAGTATGATTTTGTATGAGCTTGACCGAAGAGTGTAACAATCCCTTACAGGCATTCTAGCACAGCAAGCGTTACAGAATGGTTACAAAATCAAAAGAATTCTTAATTTTTCTCCTAGCTTTATTAAATTTTGGCTAAACATTTGATATAATATCCAAAGACCTAGTCCTATTAGACTAATTTAAATGAAAATTTGAATCCCATAGGGGGACTTTGGACTTATGTCTTTTTTCATTTCCGCCGATTCTCTGATGTATTATGAACATTACGAGTGCCCCGCAAAGGGCGCGAAAACTTTGGTGATGATCCACGGCGCCGGATTGAACTCCACCTTCTGGCAGTCCATTGTCCCGCTTCTCGAATGGCGTTATTCGATCCTCTTGTACGATTTAAGCGGCCACGGACAAAGCAGTGAAGGACACGCGGACATTTCTTGGGAGCTGCTGACCGGAGAACTCCATGCCCTGCTGCGCTCACTGAGAGTGGACCGTGTCACCCTGCTGGGTCACGACTTCGGGGCGCACCTCGCCGTCCAGTTCGCATTGTCGTACGGCTCGATGGTTGAAAGCCTCATCCTGATTTCGCCATTCGCTCACCTGCCGCTTACTTCGCTTCATAAAGAATACAAGCTGCGAGCCTCTCTTGCCAAAAAAGCATCCCGTCAAACGCTCGGGGAAGCGATGGTGAAGCGTATGTCCGTCAAGCACCAGGATGCGGTCTTGACGCAGCGAATCGTGCAAGCCTTCGAACGGGTCCATTTCCCCACCTATGCTCAAATGGTGGAATTGGCGATCAAGCCCGTATTTCCGAAAGATTATCTCCTCCTCCAAAAGCCTGTACTGCTGCTCTCCGGCGAGCAGGACCCTGTCTTCACGCCGGCGCTGGCCGGTCTGACGCATGCGCAGTTGGAGACGACGGGCTTCTTGGTCGTCCCCGACGCCTCAAGCCTGGTGTTCGTCGATCAGCCGATTTATTCGGCCGACTGGATCGATGCCTTTAGCCGCAAGCCGCTTCCCGGACAACGGAATAACGCCATCAACCGCGAGCTGAGGCAGCACGTGCAGCAATTGACAAAGCAGGGCTACGAGCATTGGGGCGGCAATCGGATTCGCATCCGCTGCTTGGGCAAATTCGAGGTTTGCCTGAACGACCGGATTGTGCCGGGCGGCTGGAATACCCGGTACGCCAAAAGCCTGATGATCTATCTGGCCTTTCATCCGACCGCTACGCGGGAGCAGCTGTGCGAAGCTCTCTTCCCTGAAGTCGAGCACCCGAATGCGATGCGGAATTTGCGCGTCTACTTAAGCCATTTCTCCAAGCTGCTGGAGGCGAATGATGCGGAGAAGCCGTGCCTGACGATCGGAAGAGATGTCGTCAAGCTTCATTATCTTGTCGATTGCGATTTAATGGAGTTTTTGAACGATCTGCAGCAGGTCGCTGCAGAGCAGGATAGCGAGGTAAAATACGGGCTGTGCGAAGATTTGCTTAGCCGGCTCAGCGGCAAGCTCATGCCGGGGTGCTACGATCCTTTTGCCTTATCGTTGAAAGAAAAAGTCGAGCAGCTATGGGAGGGCATCACCTTGTGGGCAGCCGATTACTGTATGCAGACCGGAAAAGGCGGCCAAGCCGTTCCTTTTCTACTCAGCGGATTGCAGCACGGCTATGCGGATGAAACCTTGTATTATGACCGGTTGATCGCTATTTATCAGCAAAGCGGCAACACCAAAGAGCTGCGCAAATGGGTCCGTAAAAAAAGAAACAGCCTATCCACGCCCCCGGCGGAGGAAAAGCTTTAAACGGCTTCCAGCAGACGAAAAAGCACGGCCGGCGTCCCTTACGGAACGATCCGACCGTGCTCCTCCATTTGCGGGCTATATCTGCGCAGCCGCGCGGATTACCCTTTCAATTGATGCATCTCGCCGAGACATTCGGCGCAAATGTGTCTTTCCTTAAAATCGCTCACTTGCTCCATAGAGCCACAAAATACGCAGCGAGGACGATACCTCTCCAGAATGATATGATCACCGCTTACCAATATTTCAACAGGATCGCCTTCGTTCATTTGGTATCTTTTGCGCAGCGATTTCGGGAGTACAATTCTGCCGAGTTGGTCGACTTTTCTTACTACTCCTGCCGGTTTCATCATCAATTCACCTCACTTTCGCACGATTACACTTGCCCTCCATATAGTTCGACGCTGATGTTAAAATTCCTTCCCATAATTGCGAGTTTTCTCCGTTGATTTCTATGAGTGTCGCATTTTTGTAACGAATGGACCGCTTTTAGGACAATTCTGGAAATCCGGTCTGCCGTAGCGCTTCGAACAGGACGATCGCCGCGGCGTTGGACAAGTTCAGCGAACGAACGGCGTCCGTCATCGGCAGCCGCATAAGCGAGTCCGGATGCTCGGCCAAAATCTCCGGGGCAAGCCCTTTCGTCTCTTTACCGAATACCAGAAAATCGCCATCTTGAAATGTTAAATCCGTGTAAACTTTAGAGGCCTTCGTCGTGGCAAAAAAGAAACGGCCATCCTTGTATTTGTCCTTCACTTCCTGAAACGAATCGTGATACTCCAGTTTGACGGCGTGCCAATAGTCCAGCCCGGCCCGCTTGAGGGTCCGGTCGTCGGTATTGAAGCCGAGCGGACGAACCAAGTGCAGCCAAGTGCCGGTTGCGGCGCACGTTCTGGAGATATTCCCCGTATTGGCCGGAATTTCCGGCTCTACCAGTACGATATGAAAAGCCATGCTGCTCCGTTTTCCTCCTGTATGCCTCATTAATTTTACATACGTTTTACTTTTTTTTAATACGAAGATGATAGTGGCCTGAGATAATGGATTCATCCAAGCGACTACAAAGGAGACTATCCGAAATGATGAAGAAGAAAATTCTTGTCGTTGACGACGAACCTTCAATTTCGATGCTCATAGAATTCAACCTGAAGCTGGTCGGCTTCGAAGTGCATTGCGTCTATGACGGTGAAGCGGTATTCCAGGCGATCCAGCATTTCCGCCCCGATCTGATCGTACTCGACCTGATGCTGCCCAAGATGGACGGCATTCAAGTGTGCCGCAAGCTGCGCGGCCAAAACAATCTCGTGCCGATCATTATGCTGACGGCGATGCAGGACTTGTCCGACAAAATCGCCGGGCTCGATAACGGCGCCGATGATTATATGACGAAGCCTTTCAGCCCGCAAGAGCTGATCTCGCGGATTCAAGCGATCCTGCGCCGCATCCAGACCCTGCCTTCCACCAGTCCCAACACGCCGGTCTCCATCGGCCAGATCGTCATTCAGCCCGATCAGCGGGAAGTGAAGGTCAAGGGCCAGCCGATCGAGCTGACGCCCAAAGAATTCGATCTGCTGCTCTTCCTGTGCAAGCACCGCGGCAAAGTGCTCAGCCGCCAGCAGCTGCTGCACGGCGTCTGGGATTATCATTTCCTTGGCGATACGCGGATCGTCGATGTGCATATCAGCCATTTGCGCGACAAGATCGAGACCAACGCCCGCAACCCTGAATATATCGTAACCATTCGCAATGTCGGTTACAAGTTGGCCGAGCCTGCCATGAAAGAATCTTACGCTTAATATCCGATACAACGAGCGCCGCGCAAACCTGCTGCGGCGTTTGTGTTATATTCGCTCCTCACAAAAAGCAGCCTTCGCTCGGCTTCATGCCGTGGCGAAAGCTGCCGGACGGGTCCATTACCCGTTGCGTTTTTGGAAATCAACCATAAATTCGGCCAGCGCTGCGCAAGCCTCGTAAGGAACCGCATTGTAAGCGGAAGCGCGAATGCCTCCCACGCTGCGGTGACCGGCCAGACCGACGAAGTTGTTCTTCTCCGATTCCTTGACGAAGGCTTTCTCCAGCTCTTCGCTCGGCAGGCGGAACGTCACGTTCATGATCGAACGGCTGTCCGGGGCGATGTTTCCGGTATAGAATCCGCCCGATGCATCGATGACATCGTAGAGCAGCTTCGTTTTGGCGACGTTCTGCTTCTCCATCGCCTCTACCCCGCCGTTCTCCTTCACCCATTTCAGCATTAGGTTAACGACATAGATCGAATGTACGGGAGGCGTGTTATACAGCGACTGATTTTTGGCATGCGTCGTATAGCGCAGCATCACGGGAACATGCTTCGGCTCTTCCTGGAGCAGATCGTCGCGGATGACCGCAACGGTTACGCCGGCAGGGCCAAGGTTTTTTTGCGCCCCGGCATAGATCATTGCAAATTTATGGGCATCGATCGGACGGCTCAAAATGCCGCTGGTCATATCACCGATCAGCGGAATGTTTCCGGTTTCCGGAATGTCGGACCATTGCGAGCCTTCGATCGTATTGTTCGTAGTCATATGGACGTAAGCGGAATTCGGATCGATCCGAATATCTCCTGCTTTCGGCAAGCTTCTCCAGCTCGTTTCTTTGTTGGAGGCGGCGATGACCGCTTCCCCGACAATTTTGGCATCCTGATACGCCTTCTCGGAAAAGCTGCCCGTAACGAGGTAGCTCCCGACCTTGCCAGGCTTCAGGAAGTTGAGCGGAATCATTGAAAATTGCATGCTGGCGCCGCCGCCCAGAAACAACACTTGATAACCGGACGACAAACCGAGCAGTTCGAGCATCAGCTCTTGGGTTTCACGGTTCAGCGCTTCGTATTCCTTGCTGCGGTGGGAGATCTCCGTCAGCGACATGCCGATGCCGTTATAATCGACGAACGTTTCTTGGGCTTTCTGCAGCACTTCGAGCGGGAGCGCAGCCGGGCCGGGATTGAAGTTGTAAGCGCGCTTGGACATGTTTAAAACCCCTTCGCTTTTCATATGATATGGTTTATGATAGCAAAGGTTGCATTGCCGCATCAAGTGTAAGTTTCATGAACATCCGAAAGGAGAGAAGTCTCATATGGAATCGTCCGACCGCCTGTTCATTGCCGTCCCCGCTCCGCAACCCGTGATCGCCTCCGCCGAGGCTTGGGTCCTGCGACTGAAGGACCGGTTCGCCTTCGCCAGATGGGTCCATCCTCAGGATTTGCATCTTACTTTACAGTTTCTGGGCGACGTTGCCCGGGACCGGACCGATCGAATCGCGGAAGCGATCGGACAAGCGGCTGCGGGCACGGCTCCCTTCTCGCTTCATTTTCAAGGCTTGGGAGTGTTCGGCAAACCGAACGCCCCGTCAGTGCTATGGGTCGGGGTGCAGGGAGAAATGGAGAAATTAGGACAGCTTCAACGCCGGATCGAGGACGCGATGAAAACGCTGGGGTTCGCCGCGGAAAACCGTCCGTATAAACCGCATTTGACGCTGGCAAGAAAATTTACAGGTCCGGCGGGAAGTCATACCGATATGCTGGACGTTGCGCTGCCGGACGAATGGCAGACGCCGTGGCAGGTCAAGGAAACCGTGCTTTATCGCAGCCGCTTGGGCAGCCGTCCGATGTACGAGCGGATCGCCTCGTTTCCTCTAGGCTGAAAGAACGCGAACAATCGGTGAGCATGGCAGAGGCAAGGCAGCAGGACATCGTACCCTGAGGCGGGGCTAATCGCCGGTCAAGAGAGCGGCCTCGCCCGGCGGGACCGTCCCTTCGGGCGGAAGGATGATCTCCTCAATGGTCAAAAACTCCATGGCTTTCATCGGATTCATGCCTAGCTGACGCATCATATCTCGAATATCGAGCAATATGGTTTTGTCCATAGCTACCTCTCTCTCCAATGGTTATCCTCCGGGTCTCCCTTGTTCTATTTCTGTATTGTAACGGAATGTTCATCATTTTTGATAGTCTAAAATGGCTATTTTATCGACTCTAAAGAATTTTTTAGCGGGTCTGTCAAATCACGACAATAGGCGCACTTACGGAATATTTTGTCACTGGGCCTGGTCGTAAGTCACCGGTTGTCTCATCTTCAGCTGTACGACGATTTTGCGAAGCGACTCTTTGTTCAGGCCGAGCTCGTTCAGCTCCTGAATCAATTGAACCCATTCCTGGTCCAGCGTCTCGGGCTTGTCCCCCTGATCGTGCAAAATAAGCGTTTGTACGTTTACGCCGAGTACTGGCGCGAGCTTCCGTAGAAACTGGATGGATGGATTCGATTGCAAATCCCTTTCGATCGAACTCAAATAAGACTTGGCGACGCCGGCGCGGGCGGCAAGCTCCGTAAGCGACATGCGTTTTTGATGCCGAAGGGACTGAATTCGTGCCCCGATCATGATTAATTCCTCCTTAGTTTTCCCGAAGGCCGAGTTTTATAGTTCTAGTTCTAAATTCATACTAATTGTATCATATTTTGATACGATTTGTATCTTTATTTAAAAAATTTTATTATTTTTTGCCTATTGACCGCAACTTTTTTTTGAAATATGGTTCTTCACAAACTTTGCTACGTAATGTATAATCTAGTCAAGCTTGAATTCAACAGATTTCGACAAATGTGATACTGAGACTAGTACATCGGCAATGTTTTGGAGGGAAATGGAAATGGTCAGAATCGGGGACAAAATCGCTCTGCTCCGCGAAAAGCATGCGCTCACTCAGGAAGAGCTCTCCAGTAAAATCAACATTTCGCGCGCTTCGCTCTCGCATTACGAGAAAAACCGCAGGGAACCAGACTACGAAACCGTGGTCAAAATTGCAGATTTTTTCAAGGTATCCATCGATTACTTATTGGGAAGAACCGAGGACCCAAGAGTCGTACTGGAGCCGGAAGTACGGGCTTTCGTAGATAGTCTGGAGCTGTCCGACGAAAAGATTATCGACCGATTCTCCCTAACCGTAGACGGCACGAAACTGACTTTTGACGAGGCGAAGCGGTTCATCGCCTTCGTACGGGCCGAAAGATCGCTCAGATAACGCTGCGAGCCTCCCCTCCTGTTAAGCAAGCAGCCTAGCTCGATCCTCATTTCCATACAATCAGGTATACATGCGCCCCGCATTGGAAATAATGGGCAATTGGGCGTCCCACACGGTTCGCGGCGGCTCTTTTATCATGGCTGCGTGCGGCTGGGCGGTGCGGACGTTTGGACTGAGGGCAGCTCCCGGGCCGGATGATCACGCTCCGGACAACCCTTAAGCTCGTCCAAAAAACGGCTGATTTTATCAGGTCGAATCCCAAGCTGCTTCATGGTGATGCGAATATCAAGGGCAACGTTTCTGCTCATGACTCCAAATCTCTCCTGTACAAGGTTTGGGTATGAAAGCACCCTGCTTCAAATAGTATTTGGAAAATCAGGGATAAGTTGCAATGGCATCTTGTATACTTATTGTATCATAAAACGGATACAAAATGTAACCCGTTTTTTCGCTTTTCCTTGTCATTTGGTAACAAAATTCACCCAAAACAAGGAAGAACTATCCTTCACAAATGTCGATACGTAATGTATAATTTAATTACTTCCTAACACAGTCTGGGAGCTTGACCCTCCGTTACGGCCGTTCTTTATAGAAAACAGGGTCCGCTGTGACAAAAGAAGCAAACGCATTCAATATGGTCTGGGAAGTTTGCTCCTGAAACGGTTTTCTCCGGGTTGTTTTTTCGTTATCGTTTAGGTACAACGGCTCATTCGCGACAAATGAAAAGACCTAGCAACGAAACATTTCGTCCTATCCGGAGGACTATCGTATACTTAAGATGATCGGGGTGAGAACAGTTGGGGCAAATTGGAAACCGCATCGCTGCATTAAGGGAAAAGCAAGGATTGACTCAAGAAGAGCTGTCCTTGAAACTCGATATTTCCCGCGCCTCCCTCTCTCATTATGAGAAGAACCGCCGGGAACCCGACTACGATACCCTGGTGAAAATCGCCAATCATTTCAAAGTATCGATCGACTATTTGCTTGGCCGGACTCAGGACCCGGAGATGGTGCTGGATCAGCAGGTCAGACAATTCGTCGACAGTCTGGAGCTGTCGGACGAACGAATTTTGCAGCATTTTACGCTTACGATTGACGGAAAGCAGCTCACGCCGGAGGAAGCCAAGCGGTTCATCGCTTTTGTCCGCGCAGAGCGGTCCTTTTAAGCATTTTAAATAACGCCCCAGGCTAATGCCTGGGGCTCCGCTATGTTCCGCACGGCTATTCGTTCCCCCGCTTCGGACCCTTTAAAAAATATTCAATCACACTATTGGCCCATAGGTCGTAACCTTCATCGTTAGGATGCGTGGCATCGCTCAGCACTTGGTCGAGATTCATGTTCTTTTTAGCGAGAGTCTCGTTCATTTCCTTATAAATATCGATATATTCCCAGCCGTTTTGTTCGATAAACGCTTTGGTGCCTAGAATGTAATCCTCGTACGTATGCCCCGCCTTATTCTTCACTTCCCCGTGTCTTCTGGGGTTAGGAGACAATAAAACTATTCTGCTTCCCGGCAAGCCCTGCGTTAGCTGGTTCATAATCGTTGCAATATTTTTATTTGTCGTTTCGATCGGTATATTTTGCAGGTAATCGTTCAGCAAGCATGTCTCAAAAAGAACAACGGCTGGCTTTTGGCGAATAATACGGTCGGGAATTTGACGATCGATCATATTTTGGGTGGAAAAACCGTTAATTCCTCCGTTGCTGACTTGCAAGTCGCTTAGCCCCGGCTGTTTTTTCAAAGCCTGCGCCAGCTGACTGACCCAATTCTTCTCTTTCTGCGAGGCTCCCATGCCCCCTGTGACGCTGCTCCCCATCGTAGCTATCGACAAGGCTTTGTTTTGTGCCGCCTCGTATTCCAGCGTCTTGACCACGGGAGAAATTTGACGACAAGCGGTTCGATGGGCCAAAAAATAATCAGGATTGGTGCAGCCCGAGGAGTTATTCGTGTCTAACGGGGATATTCCGGCAAGCCATACGATGATTATACCTTTAATGAAATCCAGTAGATTCATTCTCCGACCTCCACTTCTCCTGTTGTTCTTTGGATCATTGTGGTTCCAGCTCTATACTAACATTAGCGATTATATGCGAATTTGTATATTCTCCCGTGCTTGCGCTGAAGCCGATCGCTCGTAATGGGTCCGTCCCATCGACCGATTCGGAAAGCACCTTCACCCGGTCCAGCAAGACGACCAGCTTTTCTCCGGTAAATTTTATTTCGACGTCGTGCCAATTGTAATCTTCCGTCTTCACCGTTTCAAACGAAGCTACTTTATTGGTAATGTTTCCTTTCACCAGGGCGATATAATTACTCGCCGGATCATTTAATTCGGGATTGTAAAAATTATCAAAAATAACCGCGTAGCCTTCCGCCGGCTCAAAGCCCAAATATCCTCCGGAAGGCACCGCTTCCGACGGTCCCGCCACCCATACAAAAGCAAGACCGTCCCCTCCCGTACCTCCACCAACCTTATAGCGGAAGGAGACCTTCCAATGGCCGGCCACATTCGCCTTCAACCACGCGGCTCCCGCCGAATTCGGATTGGGGGTCGTTAAAACCATCGTCCCTTCTCCCCGGAAGGCCGTTCCCCGATAGCTCCATAACCCGCTATCTTCCTTAAACGTATCCGTAATCAATCGAACAGGCGTCCCCGTATTCCTTGCTCCGGGCGAAACCGGCGTATCGTCGTATTTTAAGAGCGGTACATTCTGTCCTGACTCTTTCTGCGCAAATAATCCCATCATTAAAATCGTAATCGGGAACAAAAGGATCAGTTTTCGTCTCAAGTAGGTTTGCTCCATTCTGGTTGACGATGGCTTTATTTTTCAGTAGCCATATGCTTGCTCAAAATGTTCTCCCCGGCTTCCTCCGGAATATTTAATAGCTGCAATAAGCGCTTGGACTCCAGATAGAGTTTATGATTGTCCTTGGAAATTCGTAAGCAGGAGCAGACGAGCTCGTAATCGATATTCAAATATTCCGCAAGCCGCTTGTATATTTTCACATCGTAGGTTTTACTATCCTGGCATTCCGTGCAGACAAAGCTTACCGCGTAATTGGTCCCTTTCCCCGATTCCTCGTCCGTTTCAAAGAAAAACACTTTCTTGATCTGATTGCCGCAGGTACAAATCATATTCCATATCTCCTATGTACAACAGTATGCATTGATGTTCACTTAAATGCATAGCCGGACGATTTCCGTCCAGGTCGTACACAGCTCGACTGTGTTTTCTTCAAAAGCTCCGGTGCCGTTCTGGATTTCGATCAACTCAAGATCGGTCAGCGCGCGAATACTGTGTCTCGTTCCGGCCGGAATCCGAATGACGTCGCCTGCCTGAATCGGCTGAAGCCGCTCATCGAGAATCATTTCGCCCATACCGGAAAGCACGGTCAGCACTTCGTCATGCATGCGATGAACCTGATAGCTGTGATGCTTACCGGCCAAGATGCACAGCCTTCGGGTTACTGCCTTATGGTCGTTCTCGCCAAGAACGCAATCCAGGACTCTGTATTTTCCCCAGACCCTTTCCTCATACATGGGGGGCTGCTCAATCGATTTGATGATATCTTTGATCTTCGGAGTCGATTCCTTGCTCGCCACAAGAATTCCGTCCGGACTTGCGGCAACGACTACATCCGGCACATCCAGTACGGTAATGGGAATGTTCAGCTCGTTAACCAAGTGCGTATTTTGACTGGCGTCCGTCATGATTCCCGTGCCGATAATCGGCGTACTCATCTCTTCCGTCAGCGTATTCCAGGTACCCAGGTCCTTCCATACCCCGTCGTAGGACAGCATTGCGATATTTTTCGTTTTCTCGACAACTTCATAATCGAAGCTGATTTTGTCCATTTTCCCGTACTGCCGGGCCAATTCCTCATACTGGATAGGCAGGCCTTTTTTAATCAACAGCGTGATGAGGAAGTCGAGCTTAAACGCAAAGATCCCGCAATTCCAAAGAGCGGATTGGGCAATCAGCTCCTCCGCTTTGCTTTGCGTCGGCTTTTCTTGAAAGTTGGCCACTCTCATGAACGATTCGCTGCTGTCCGGGCTCGGCTCCGGTACGATATATCCGTATTTTTCAGACGGAAAAGTTGGCTTTACCCCCATAAGCGCCAAGTCCGCCTTCGATTCCCGCAGCACATGCTCCAGCTTTTTGATGTGCTCGAAGAACGGATCTTCCACATATGGATCGACAGGAAGAATCGCCACGCATTCCTCGAGACTTACGCTTTCCACGGAGTACAAGTAGACGGCAGCCAGGGCGATTGCCGGAAACGTATCGCGTCTCTCCGGCTCGATGATCAACGGAACCTGCTCGCCAATCTGGCTTTGCAAAATTTCCCGCTGCACCTTTCCCGTTGCTACGTAGGCGGACTGATCGATATCGGCGTTTTTCAGCTGCCGCCATACCCGCTCAACCATCGATTCGAGCTGCCCTTCGTCGTTGCGCAGTACCTTCAGAAATTGCTTCGATCTCGTATCGTTCGATAATGGCCACAGACGCTTGCCGGAGCCGCCGGACAATAAAATATATTTCATGAGATACACATCCTTTTCATGATATCGTTTTGTTCGCCCGCGGTTCGCAGCAATACCTCGTTCACGTGATTCGCCGCATGGCTCCACGTATATTTGGATAGCACAAAGTCGCGGCAGACCTCCGAAGTAGGCCATGTCTCCCGCTCCCGGTACAGACGAACCAGCCCTTCAGCAATGGCATCGGCGCTCGTATCCTTGAATAAAAACCGGGAATCGAACGGCGTCAAAATCTCCTTGTTCCCTCCGATGGGAGTCGCTACTACCGGTACTCCGCTGGCGAGAGCCTCTATGGTGATCAAGCCGAAGCCTTCCAGCGCCTGGGTGGGAACAACGAACAAATCCGAGGATTGATAATACAAGGGGAGCTGATCCTCCGGCACATACCCTAGCAAACGAACATGATCCTCAAGGCCGTATTCGCGGATTTTCTCCTTCAATTCGTCGGCAAGCGGCCCCCTTCCGCCGATGAGCAGGAGACTGTTCGGCTCCTCAAGCACAACCGTTTTCCAGGCTTCCAGCAAGTTGAGCAATCCCATCCGCTTGACCAAGCGTCTCACGGTCAATACGACAAAGCGGTCGGAAGGAATGTTCAGCTCGGCCCTTGTCTTCTGCCGATCGGAGGCCGGCTTGAAGTTATCGATATTGGTCGCTCCGGGTACAATTTCGATTTTATCCAGCGGAATACCGTACGACTCGTGTAAAATGTCCTTAAAAAATTGGCTCAATACAATAAAGCGGTCGCCAAGCCGGTATGTGCTCATCTCGATCTTCCGGGCCACCGAGTTTCTCAGCCGGTTGACCAAATCAAGCTTTTCCACGCCCAATTCGTTCGCCCATGGGCCGTGAAAGCTCATCACCACAGGAATATTCCGCTTCTTCGCTTCCAGAGCCGGGCCCAGAGCATACGGCGAGAAATGCGTGTAAAGCACATCGATCGGACGGCTGTTCATAATGGCCGCCGCTTTTTTTCGGAAGGCCCATTGCCGCATCAGCATCATCTTATGGGGCTGCGTGGCCTGGATGATTTTGATTCCTTGATGCACCGGCTGCTCCGGGCTGCTCACCATGGCTTCCAGATCGTGGATTTCGGAAAGCTTCTCGCATATCGAACGAAAATAAGTGTTTAGTCCTCCTGGCTGATACACGGGCCATCCCATTCCCGTTGCCAATATTCGTAATATTGACATGCTGATCCCCCTACCTTTATTCGGCAACTCCGCTATTTTGAACCCTTTTTAATTCATACAGCTTGATTTGCGTCAAATATTCGTAATAAGCCCACAGGGTCGCAACCGTGAGACCGGCCAGCCCTTTCTTGAACAGTCCGTGAACAAAATATTTTTGCCCGAAGCGCAGAACCGGGCGGAACAGCAGCCGCATCAGACTGAAACTTTGGTTGGCAGAAAGAGCTTTTTGCGCTTCCAAGGCGGTGTATTTATTAAACCGGATCACATGGTCATCGATGCTGCGGTAGCCGTCATGCCATAGGATTCCCGGCATAAATCCGATCTTGCGCCCTTCCGGTTCCGGTCCTTCGTGAACCTCCGTCTCTTTAATGGAGGTCACTTTCCGGTTATACATCCGCGGAAGATTCTCCCCTTTATCGAGCCATTTGCCCATAAAATTGCCGATCCGGTAGATGTTGTAAATATCGGCGTCGGCCGTTTTCCCTGCTTTCCATTGCTTAATGGAATTTTTCAGTTCCTCGTTCGCAAATTCATCCGTATCGATGAAAAAGATCCAGTCGTGGGTCGCCTTCTCCGCGGCAAAATTACGTTGTTTGGCAAAGCCGGGCCATGGATTGAAAAATACTTTGCAGCCTAAGCTTTCGGCGATTTCCACCGTCGCATCCTTGCTTCCCCCATCGACAACAACAATCTCATCCGCAAAATCCTGACATGAAACAACGGCTTTGGCGATTCGTTGCTCCTCGTTTTGAGCGATAATCGTAACCGATATGCGCTTGGCCTCGGAGTGGTCCATCTCCTGATTGACTCCTTTCTATTTAGGTAGCATTTGATTTGAGCCGTTGCGTGATTTTCTGCTTAAACCATAATAAATCGCCCTGTGTCGGGACAGGACGCGGCATCGGCACCTTCAAGCTGAGCGGGAATTGAAACATGATGAAGCAGAATCGGACAAAGGTTGCCGTTAACAGCGCACAAGCCGCTCCCGTCAAGCCGAAGCGCGGAACCAGGAAGATAAGCAGCGGAATGCTGATGGAGAGACCTATAGCTTGGAGAAGGGATACTTTGCCGGGTTTTCCCAAAGCCATGAAGGTTTGCGCCAATACCCAGACCGCACCGCTTAATGCCGTCTCAAGAAGCAAAATCCAAATAATACCGGTCGCTTCCCTATATTTCTCGCCATACAACAAGATGAGCGCCGTCGGCGAAATGACCATTAAAACCAAGGCAATGATGCAGGTGCCCGTCGAAGCGATCCGGAATACTTTCATCGTGAGCGAAATGGTCTCGTCCCTGCTCATGCCAGCAGCTTTAGGCAGCAGGACAATCGCAATGGCATTTTGAAAAATGCCGACCATCCGCGCAAGGCTTAAAGCAACCAAATAGAGCCCCAGGTCGGTCGGTGTCATTAACCGCACCATAACCACCTGGTCCATAAACAAAGTGAGCGTCGCCACAATATCGATCAAGTAGGAAGAAAGACCATACGTGATCAGTCTCTTGACCGACGAGACGATGCCTTTCAGCGAAGTTTTGTACATGCGAAACAGCTGATATACGGTATAAATCCCAACCGGCACATTGGGAAGAAAATACGATAAGGCCGAAGTGAACGGCGTCAGATGGCCCGTGAGCGCCAGCCCCAACAGCATGATCAGCGTCGCGACAACAGGCAAATATCGTCTTCGGTTAAATCCCTTGAAATCTTCGCGCCCCTGCATGACGGCGTTTAAATAGTTCGTAAAAAGTACGCTTGGCGCAAAAAACATCAAGATTTGTGCCAAAACCACCGTTTCATGCGAATAGGAGCTCAGCCAGACCGGAACAAACCAGATGCCTGCCGCCGTAATGAAGACGCTGGTTCCCAGATGAATCAGGCACGCGGTAAAAATAAAGTTTCCGGATTCCTGCGGATTTTTCTTCATGTTGTAGATCACGGAGGTTTGCAGGCCGAGCGTAAACAGTTGCCCGAGCAGCGACGGCCAGAGCATGATCGCCGATTGCTCCCCTCTCCCGACCGGGCCCAGGAAACGGGCGCAAATGATCCCCGTTCCGAGGTTTAGAAGAACGATAAACATGCTGGTCATGATGGTTCTTATCGTATTGGCCGCGCTTGATTTTTTACTCAACTTGTTCTGAAGACCGGTCCATATAGGGATGAACCTTTTCAACGCTTTTTCGGGTAATATAGACATGAGCCGCGACATCCTTTAATCTCCTTTAGTTGATGGTTCGGAGCCATTCCAGCCCATAGCAACGCAAAACCATATCAATACGCCTAGAATGGAATTGTAGCTGTTGGAGAAAAACAAATTGGTGAATGAGGCGGTCATGACGGCAATGCCGAATCGCGTATAGCTTCTCTCCCTTAAGCTCAACCCCTGTTGACTGCACAAACTTTTGAACAAGCTCCAAAGCCCATAGCAAAAAGCGGCAGTTCCAATCAGACCGTAGGTCATCATAATACTGCCTATCCCGCTATCGAATACGCCGGTTTCTTGGCTAAGCTCGCCGCCGTTCTGCAATCGCGTCGCCGTCCCTATGCCGCCCAATCCCAAGCCCTGCGGATTGCTAAGTAACATCGGCAGCAGTTGGTTGGTCAAATCCATCCTTTCGTTAAACGAATGATCGTTCTCCATATCGCCAAACGTGGCAAACCGGTTCATCAGCTCCTGTCCTTGCGGCACAACCAGCAAGCAGGCGTAAACGAACAGGACGAAGCCGGCGAGAATGCTAAACGATTTCAAGCGGTTCATTTCTTTCGAAATCGCGATAAAGACGATTAAGGCGACAGCCGCCAGTACCCAACCCGAACGCACCAAGGTCACAATCGAGCCCATCGCTACCAGCATGACGCCGAACCATCCGAAAGCCCCCCGCCATTTTTTGACCAGCAGCATCGCGGCAAGGGCCAACGAAAGATAGCTGCCTGCGGGACCCGGCGAGTTGAGCGTCGAAAATACCCGGATTTCAAATGGATTGGGCTTGCCGATCGACGTCATTCCCGAATAATCCATCCAAAACGCATCCCATGGCGGAACCGCAACAAATTGGATCAGCCCGTAGCAGGCGATGAAGATGGCGAGATGGACGAAGCTGATCATCCAGGCATCGCGATCTTGAACCGTCGGGCGGTAAGCTACGATATATGGCAGCCACAGCAAAGGCACAAGCGTATTGGCCAGGTCAAACAGACTGGCCGATCCGTTACGCGCAAGCCCGATGAGCAGCGCATATCCCATTGCCCCAAGCAGCCACAGCAGGCCCTTGCCCGCTTGCCCGGGAAAATCGCCCAGGGCGCGGACGATCGGGATGACCATAAGCAGGCTGACGAGGAGAGGAAGGACGCTGATCATCGACATCGAGTGGTAAGAGTCCGTCAGCCAATCGTAGATTCTTCGCATTTCGGGCGCCGTGACCCAGACAAACAGATTGTAAGGAAGAAACCACAGCGAATTATGCCATGCCAGCAGCAAAGCCGGAAAGACGACGAGCATGACGACAACCAGCTGCATCATGGAATCGCCGCTTTTTAATCCGATGGCATAGCCTAAATAACCTGCAAGCAACCAAGACAGAATGATTTTACCTATCCAATGGCCGTATAATTTGCCGCTTATTTTTAAGTATCCTGTTTTAAGCAATTGGCCGTTCCTCCTACAGTGTCTTTAAGACAGCGAAACGCCAACGGACTTTCTTTGGTTCGTGCTTTCGAGGAATGCGCGGTATTTCGTTTGGAGATGCTTGTCGAACTCGCTTTTAAACCGGTCGACGTTGAATTTGTCCGCGTGTGCCCGAATCAGCTCCGGGTTCCAGGTCATGCTCTCGCACTGCCTGACGGCATCAGCCAACGAAGCCGCATTCGGCTGCTCGAAATAGACGCCGTTGAGCGGCGGCCGAATCGTATCGAGCGCTCCGCCTCCCTTGTAGGCAATGACCGGTCGGCCCGCGGCATTGACTTCAAGCGGCGTAATGCCGAAGTCCTCTTCCCCGGGAAAAATAAACGCCCGGCACTGCGACATCAGCTTGGCGACTTCCTCGTCCTCCAACCGGCCCAAAAATTGTACGTTGCTTTTGGCCATGCCGCGAAGCCGCTCCAGATCGGGCCCACCGCCGACCACGTACAGCTTGGCGCCGAGTTGATTGAACGCCTCCACCGCCAGATCGATTCTTTTGTAAGGGATCAGTCGCGAAACGATCAAATAAAAATCTTCCACCTGCTCCGAGATCCGGTAACGCTCCGTTTCGACCGGGGGGAAAATAACGCTGGACTCTCTGTTGTAGCAGTGCTGAATTCGTTCTTTCACGACCGTGGAGTTCGCGATGTACTCGTTCACCCGGCCGGCCGTTTTTCGGTCCCAGTATTTCAAATATTTCACATAGAACCGCAGCCCGTTTTTGATGATAGGCGAATAGGATTCCCGCGAGATGTACGTTTCAAAATCCCACGCAAACCTCATCGGGGTATGGCAGTAGCAGAGATGGAACGTTTCTTTCGGAACCTTGATTCCTTTCACAAAAGCAAAGCTGGACGAGATGACGACATCGTATTCGCGAAAATCCATCTGCTGAAGAGCAATGGGATAGATGGGCAGCAGCTTCTTGAAATTGGCTTCGATCCCGGGAATCTTCTGGGCCCATGTTGTCCGAATGTCGGCGCCCTTCAAGTCGTGCATCATTTTGTCAAAATTGCTGGCTAACGTGTAGATCGGAGCTTCGGGATACATCTGATGCAAAACGGCAAGAACCCGCTCGGCTCCGCCCATCTGCGTCAACAGATCGTGAACAAGCGCTACTTTCAACTCCGAAGGCCTCCTTTATATTTTTATTCTTCCGCTGATGACTTGAGGATAGAACGACGTAATTTTTTGAACCGTATGTTCGATCAAGAAAAGCTCCTTCACCCGGCTCATGGCCTTCTCGCCCATTTCCTTGCGCTCTTCCGGGTGCTCGATCATCCATTGAATGGCTTCAATTAACCGCTCTGCTTTTCCCGGCGGAATGAGCAATCCCGTTTCTTCGTTCAGCACGATCTCCCTCGGCCCTCCCGCATTGGAAGCGATGACCGGGAGCCCGACCGCCATTCCTTCGACAATCACCTGACCGAAAGGCTCCGGTATGACGGACGTGTGAACCAGCAAATCCGCTTGACTCATCAATTGGGAAATATCGTTCACATGTCCCAGCATCTTGACGTTAAACAAGCCATGTTCACGTATATATTGGATGAGCTGCTGCTTGTAGACCGCATCCGCTTCAAAAAGCGCGTCGCCGGCGATCCAAAACTCGACATTCCGCTTGGCAAAGGACTTGGCGGCTTCCAGCAAAATATGCTGTCCTTTCCAATCGGCCAGCCTTCCGACCAGCAGAACGATAAAGCGGTCGTCCTTATCCTCAAGCTGCGGCTCGTTCATCCGCCCGATTTGACCGAAGTAAGAAGGGTAGGCAATGGTTTTTTTCTTGGTCGTCGCTTGCGACAAATTTAAGGTAGCCATCGTTGCATTGGAGTTGGCGATGACGCCGTCCGGCAAATATTTCACCAGCAGCTTCATAAAAAAAGCGACGATTTTTCGCAAATACGGCGCTTCGATGATGTCATGAATATGCCAAATGAGCGGTATTCCGGCCGACTTTGCGGCTACGGCACCATAGATGGCGGATTTAAGAGAATTCGTATGAACGCAGACCACTTTTTCTTCCCTAAGCACTCTGCCAACGGCTTTTCCGTATAAATAAGTTTTAATCGCAGAGCTGAATACTTGGAAATTAATTGTATTGCGATTTCTGTTTCTAACCTTCTCGTCCAAATGGATAATTCGAACGTCCATTCCTTTTTCTCTTAAACGTTCAGCGAGCGGTCCGTCCTCTGCCAACACGACTAACGGTTCTACGGTTTGATCAAGATTGGTTAGCAGATTAAACAGCGCCACTTCACCGCCACTCCATCTGGCAGTATGATCCAAGTAAGCTACGCGGTACATGCGACACATTAACCTCCCTTCTTACCTATAAAATTAGAATGAAAGACGACCCCACATCACTGAACCTTCTGCTCCCGGATGACCATCGGATAAAATTCGGTAATCCGTTTAACGGTAGATTCGATCAAGAAATGTTCCCGCACACGCGTCATGCCCAGTTCTCCCATATGCCTTCGTTCCTCAGGATGATCGATCATCCATTGAATGGCCTCGCTCAGCAGATCCGGCTGACCCGGCTGAATGAGCAGCCCGGTGACGTGCGGCACGACGATCTCGCGCGGCCCCCCTAAATCTGAGGCGATGACCGGCAGCCCGTTCGCCATTCCTTCCACAATGACCTGCCCGAACGGCTCCGGCATGATGGAAGTGTGGACCAACAGATCGGCTTGCTGCAGCAAAGACGGGATATGCTCGACGTGCCCAAGCATCATCACATTCGTTAAACCGTGATCCTCAATAAACTGCTGCAGCCGCTTTTTGTATCCGTCGTTGCCGAACAGGGCGTCGCCAGCCAGCCAAAACTGGACCTCCGGCTGTTCCTTAAACCGCTTCGCGGCATCGAGCAGGACATGCTGTCCTTTCCATTCGTCCAGCCGGCCTACGAGCAAAATGACAAACTGCTTCCGGTTCGGGGATTGACCGAGCATCGATCCGATCGGGCCGTTGTACGAAGAATAGGCAACCAGCGTTTTGACGCTTTGCGCTTCGGACAGATGCAGGGAAGACATGGTCGATTTGGAGTTGGCAATAATTCCGTTCGGCAGCAGCTTTGCCATGATGCGGATAAATTTGGCGATGATAGGGCGCAGGTACGGCTCCGCAATGTTATCCCGAATGTGCCAGACGAGAGGAATCATCGCGCTTTTGGCCGCGATTGCCCCATAGATGGCCGATTTCAACGAGTTCGTGTGCACGCACGATACTTTTTCCTTTTTCAGCAATTTGCCGATTTTCAACCCATACTGGAAAAATTCAAGAACGGAGACGAATAAGTGCATGTCCAGTTTGTTCCGATTCCGGTTCCTCGTTTTGTCTTTGAGCAGTATGACTCTAACGTCGATACCTTTTTCCCGCAGCTTTTCGGCCAGCGGTCCTTCCTCGGCAAGAATGACCAAAGGATGGACCGTTGAGTCCATATTCGTAAGAAGGTTGTACAGCGCGACTTCTCCTCCACTCCATCTGGCCGTATGATCCAAATAGGCAACCCGAAGCATGGCGATTTTTCCATCCTTTCTCCAGTAATACCACTCCACTTGAGACCTTCACGCATCATTTGTTTGTTTCGTTACGTGGCTTCCCAGATTCACTTGGCGCAACAACCATTGGATATCGTCACGAGTGATGAGCAGGCGTGGAATTGTAGTTTTTAATGTAAACTTGTATTGACTCAGTATGAAGACAAAGCGAATGCAGGTTGCGGTCAGCAGCGATATTCCGGTAAACAGCAAGCCATATCTGGGAACAAGCAACACCATAAGCACAATGCTCACGGAAAGACCGATCACTTGTTGAATCGAGCAAATGCCGGGTTTTCCGACAGACATAAAAGCTTGCGACAAGATTAGCGTCCCGCCTCCGATGACAACCTCCAGCAGCAGAATCCGAAATATGCTGACCGCTTCGTGATACTGCGAGCCGTACAACAAATTCAATACCAAAGGTCCGACAAACATAAAAAGAAGCGCCACGATCAAGGTGACGAATACGCTGATGCGGAACACTCTTTTGACGAGCTCAATCGCTTCCTCCTTTGGAAGGCCCGACGCTTTGGGGAATACGACTAAGGCCAACGAGGTTTGAATCACATTGACCACCTTGGCCAGACTGACCGCGACCAGATACAGCCCCAGATTAGAGGGGGACAGAAGCATGATGACGACGACCTGATCCATATACATGATCAACGTGCCCATCACATCTACGCCGGAAGACCGGAGGCTGTAGGAAACAAGATGGCTGACGGACTGCCTCATCTGTTTCAAGCGAGGAAGATACCGCCATAACAACCGCACCGTCAGCCCCAAGGTAATGGGAATGGTCGGCAGCGCATAAGCAACGGCTCCGCTGAAGGGCGTCAGCGTATTCGTGAAAATTAATACGAGAAGGATCAGCACGGTCCCGATATGGGGTAAAATACGCAATTTATTAAAAAGTGTAAATTCCCCCCTAGCCTGCAACACCGAGTTATTGATATATTCTAAAAGCAATACGGGCGAAGCCAACATAAACCATTGTGCGTATCGAACCACTTCCGGAGAATAGCCGTGCAGCCAATAAGGGATACCGATGAAGCCTATCAGCAAAGCCGCGCAGCCGGCCGCCAGACATAACAGCACTCCCGCTACGTACAGCCCGGGGGAATCCTCCTGGCGCTTCTTTAAATTGAACAACAGCGCGGAAGGAAGCCCCAGCATAAGCATACCGGCCAAAAAAATAAACCAGAGCGTCATCGCGGAAAGCTCGCCCTTGCCGACCGGACCGAGATATCTGGCCGTCAGAATGCCGGTGATCAAGTTCAACAGAAAGATCAGCATGGTCACAGTCACCGTGCTGATCGAGCTGGCCGTACTATCTTTTCTGGTAAACAGGCTTTTGACTAAGCCATATACGTTGGAAATATCCAATCCCTTGCGAAACAAGGACATGAAACTGTTCATTTTCTCTCCTCAATTCGTTCGATAGCCGGAAGAGGCTTCATCCCTAAAGCGGCGACAAACCATACAATGGCTGCTCCAATCCCTGACATTCTATTTTCGAATGTTAAGTAGCATACGGCACTGACCAAGACGCAAAGCGCCAGTCGAACGTATTTTTGATCGGCTTGACCGGCTGTTTTGTGCCATAGGAACAACTGTTTCGCATACAGCCAGATGGCTCTAAAAAACACAATGGCGCCAAAAATTCCGAAGGTCAAAAACAAAGCGAAAAAGCCGTTGTCGAAGTTTCCATACTGCCCCAATTGACCGCCATTTTCCAATTTCGTCCCTGTCCCTACGCTGCCCAGTCCTTCGCCGAACGGATTCCCAAGCAGCTTGGGAATCATATTGGCCGTGAATTCCATCCGGTCGTTATACGAATAGTCGTCATTGATATTGCCGAGCGATTGGAACCGTTCGACCAATTTGTCCCCGCCTGGAACGACCGGGATAAGACCAACGCCCAATATGGCAATCGCACAGATCAGCAACAAGCCTTGCGCGCGTCGTTTGGCATTGCTCAGCATCAGGTAGAGCAAGAGCGCCACCACCATCGTCACCCAGGACGCTCTAACCAACGTAATGATTAATCCCAAAGCCATCACAGGCACGCCAAGCCACCCCATAAAGCCCCGCCACTCTTTCTCGACCAGCATGGCCAGCAAAGCGACGGACATAAACATGCCCGCCGGACCCGGCGAGTTCAAGGAAGAAAAGACGCGGATTTCGTAAGGCAGAGGCAGCCCGTTCGTCGACATTTCCACTTCGTTCATCCAAAAAGCGTCCCAAGGCGGAACGACAAAAAATTGAATGATGCCGTAAACGGCCACCAGCAAAGCGATGTTCACAAACGATTTCATCCACAATCGGCGCTCCGCATATCCGTGGGAGCGGAGCTCGGCATACACCAAAAACAGCAGAGGGACAATATAATTCGCAAAATCGAACAGGCTGGCAAACCCGTTCCGTATCATCCCGATCGCAAGCCCGTAAATTAAGGCGATTAAAAACAAGATCAGTACGTTTCGGATCACGGGCGTCATCGCCCAGCGTCTCCGCAGAATCGGGATGACGACCGACAACGTGACCAGCAGCGGCAATACGCTAAACAAAGAAACCGGATGATATTCGTTGTGGTACCACTCGAACAACCTGCGTATTTCCGGGTTAACCGCCCATACGAACAAGATATAAGGGATTAGCCACTTCGAATCGGTCTCCGCCAAAATCAGGGCCGGAAAAAACACGGATAGGATGATCGTTAATTGAACGGCCAGTTGCTTCTCAAGGATCGAGCAAAAAAAGCCGACACCTACCGAAACGATGAAGGCAAGCCACATCCACACCGGAATATGCAACCATCCCGCGTTCTTTTGCAAAGGTATCTTCATACTGCTCCTTTTAAAACGTATCTACGTTTCTGATTCCATAAACACAAATCCGATTAAACGAGCGTTCACTTGCTCGTGATTTTTCTTCCATTTTCGCACTTCGTCCAATTTTACAGTTTTATGCCTTACGGCAAGCACCACGCCGTCGCACTGGGCCGCCAGCATCAAGCTGTCCGTCGTCCACTCCGCAGCGGGCGAATCGATAAATACGAGGTCGTATTCGCCGGCGAGCTGACGCAAGGTCAGCCCCAACGTTTCCGAGGCCAGCAGCTCCGTCGGGTGCAGTCCCGTAACTTCTCCCGCCGGAAGAATGCTTAGCCCCTCGATATGGGTACGCACGACGGCGTTTTTTAACGGAAGTTGTCCCGTCAAAAGGTTGGAAAGCCCTTCTTCGTTAGAGATGTGAAAATAGTGGTGCTGAACCGGTTCGCGAAGGTTGGCGTCGATCAGCAGAACCTGCTTGCCCGCTTGGGCGAAGGAGACGGCCAAGTTAGCCGTCAACTGCGATTTCCCTTCCCTGGGCTTGATTGAAGAAATCAAGATGATGTTCTTGGCTTCATTCGTGCGAAACGAATATTCCAGCTTCGTACGAATGGACTTGTAATCTTCGGAGGCTTGCGCCTTCGGATTCGTCAGCGTAATTAAAGCGGTATTAACTGAGCTTGGCATACGTCGGATCACCAACTTTTCGATTCATTGTTTTCGCTTCCCGCCGTTTCCAATCTTTCTTGGTCGTGACGGATACGTTGCCTAAGGGGATCAAGCCGAGCTCGGCTTCCAAGACAGCCGGGTTTTTGATCGTATCGTCAAGCGTTTCTCTTGCAATAATAAAACCTACCGACAGCAGCAGCGATACCACAAACGCTAACAGAACGTTGATCAGCAGCTTCGAAGCCGCCTTCGGCGCTTCGCCGTCCGCCGGCCCGTCCGGGAGAATGTAAATGTTGTGCACCTGCATAATGTTCGCAACCTGCGATTGGAACACTTTGGCGACGGCATTTACAATCTGATTGCCGTACTCATAAGAGTTTTGCGTAATGGAAATGGTCAGCAGCTGAGAGTCCTTGGATGAAGTCACCTTCAGCTTCTTGGACAAATCCTCGGAGGATAGCTTCAGATCGGGGTATTCGGATACCGTTTTGTTAAGCACCGTAGGAGATTTAATCAATTCCTTGAACGTGTTAATTAACAAGATGTTGGTATTGACCGCACCCAAGTCCAGCTTGTCTCCGCTGTTTACGATGAGCCTGACGGACGACTCGTAAGAAGGGGGAAGAACTTTATACGTGACATAGAACGAAGTCAAGCAAGCAATAAGCACAAATGAGACGATCCACAGCAGTTTCTTTCTCACTGCCTGGATATAATAAACAAAATCCATACCCTACCTCCGAATGTTAGCTCTTATATGACCTCGGACAAGGCTCGGAACTGATGGTTTTCTTGAGAATTTCCGATACCGATGCCCTCGTAATGATAACCAAGCTGGTTCATCATTCCGGCCGACAGGAAGTTTCTGGTATCGAGTACATATTTATGATTCATACGGTTACCCATATCGCTCCACTGCAGCAGAGCGTAATCTTCCCAATGCGTCAGCAGCACAATGGCATCCGACTGGTCGGCCACCTCTTCCGCGGCATGGCAATACGTTACTGCCAAGTTCGGGTTGAAGACATGGAACATCTCCATTCCCTGCGGATCATGCACCTTGACGCTCGCCCCTTGGTTGATCATGCCTCTGATGATGAAGCTTGCTTGCGTATGGCGCGTATCGTCTGTGTTGGGCTTGAATGTAAGGCCCAGAACGCCGATCGTCTTGCCGTAAAGCGTCCCTAACTTCTGCTTCACTTTTTCAACAATATACGCATGCATTTCCAAGTTCGATTCCATGGCGGCTTTCACCACATTGAGCTCGCGCCCGTGCTTCCGGCTGGCAGCCAAAAACTCCGCCGTATCTTTCGGGAAGCAGCTTCCGCTCCACCCGCTGGATACTTGCAAAAATTTGTTGCCGATCCGCGAATCCAAGCCCATGCCTTTGGATACCTCCAGCACGTTGGCCTGCATGGCCTCGCATAGACGGGCAACTTCGTTGATATAGCTGATTTTGACGGCCAAAAAGGCATTGGACGCGTATTTGATCATTTCGGCGCTGCGGGTATCCGTCTCAAAATAAACGGGCAGACCGCTCTCCCGCTGCGGGTTGAAGCCCAACTGGCGAATAATTTCGTAAGGCTGCTCCAGGTCGATGAGCTTGCTGTACAGCTCTCTCATGATCGTTCTTGCCCGTTCGTTCAAAGTCCCGATCACGATCCGGTCCGGCAAAAATACGTCTTCTACCGCATAGCCTTCTCTTAAAAATTCAGGATTGCTGATGACGCTGAAGTGGACGTTGCTTTTCAGCCCCGAATGCTCTTCGACGATGGCACTGACATGCTCGGCCGTTCCGACGGGAACAGTCGATTTATTGACAATGACCGTATAACCGTCAGGCTTTATGGTTTTGGCAATATTGATAGCCGCTCCTTCGATATATTTCAGATCGGCGCTCCCGTCCGGCCTTGACGGCGTACCTACGCCAATAAACACGACATCCGCTTCCGATACCGCATCGTACTCGACCGAAGCGTTCAGTGTAGTTCCGGCATACGTTTTAATCAAGGTGTCCAAGCCAGGCTCGAAGATCGGGCTCTTGCCTTCGTTAATCGCCTGCACCTTGGATTGATCGATATCGATGACGGTCGTCTGATAACCAAGCGCAGCAAAAGCCGCTCCGGTAACGCTGCCGACATAACCTGCTCCTATGCAAACAACTCTCATGGTTTGCCTCCTTATACGACGTTTTGTTTCATGTCAGCTTCATGCTTCGCCCGATAAGCGTCAATCGTTCGTAATAACCCCTCTTCCAATTCAATGATCGGTTCCCAATTCAGCAATCGCTTTGCTTTTTCGATGTTGGGACGGCGAACCTTCGGATCGTCTACGGGTAGCTGGTGGAACGTAATGTTACTGTCGGTATTGGCTAATTTCTTTATCAACTGGGCCACTTCGAGAATTTGGTACTCTTTCGGATTGCCGATGTTAATAATTTCGCCTGTAGCCAGATCGCTCTCCATCATCATTTGCAGACCGCGAATATTATCGTCTACATAACAAAAAGACCGGGTCTGCGTTCCGTCGCCATATACGGTCAAGTCTTCCCCGCGAATGGCCTGGGATACGAAATTCGAAATGACTCTTCCGTCATCGTTCCGCAAGCCGGCGGAATACGTATTGAAAATTCTCGCTACCTTCACTTCCACGCCATAGCGTTTATGGTATTCGTAGCAGTAAACCTCGCCGAGTCTCTTCGCTTCGTCATAGCAAGCGCGAGGGCCCCAAGTGTTCACATTGCCCCGGTATTCCTCAGGCTGAGGATGCACCTCCGGATCGCCGTAGGCTTCGCTGGTGCTCGTATACAGCATTTTCGCTTTCGTAGCCTTGGCCAGCTCCAGCATATTTTGAGTTCCCAGCGTATTCACCCGCATTGTGCCAATAGGATCGTTTTGGTAGAATTTGGGTGATGCAGGGGACGCTAAATGATAAATTTCGTCAACATGTCCGATTTTCCCAAGCTCTGCCGATACGTCTGCCGAAATATCCATTAATAAAAACTCAAAATTCGGATGGGTCAATTCCTGATGCAAATTCGAGATTAATCCGGTAGACAGCACATCGATGCCGATGACATGGTGGTTTTGCTCAAGCAAGCTCCGCGTAAGATGAGAGCCGAGAAAGCCGGCCGCCCCGGTGATGACAATTCTTTTCATGACAATTCTCCTATTCTTAATGAGTATTGCTCTTGATCATGACACGCAGCGTGCCGAAAATGATTTTGATATCCAACCAAAACGAAGCGCGTTTAATATAATACAGGTCATGGTGCAAATTTTCGTGAATCGGCGCTTTGCGGTCCTCGCTAATTTGCCAGAGCCCCGTAATTCCCGGTTTGACGGAGAAACGTCCGTTTTCTTTGTCCGTATAGTATTGTTCGACGATAGACTTCTGCTCGGGACGAGGACCGATAAAGCTCATATCCCCTTTTAAAATGTTAAACAGCTGCGGCAGCTCGTCGAGGCTTGTTTTGCGGATGAATCTTCCGACCTTGGTTATCCGGGGGTCCTGATCGTTCTCGGGAGACCTTCCTTCGCGGGCAACATGCGTATACATGGATCGGAACTTGTAAATGACAAAAGGCTTGCCGCCTTTCCCGATGCGGTTCTGCTTGAAAACGACCGGGCCCTCCGACTCTAGCTTGATGAGAATGGCAACCATGATCAAAACTGGGAGCAGAAATAGGATAAGGGCAATGCTTAAAATCAGATCGATCGCTGTCTTTACATACTTTACATACAAGTCGGACGACTTGGTTATATCGTCTTCCACCGAGTCTTGATAAGTCGCGGAGTCCAAGTAAAACCCTCCCTCCTTACTTAAACAACAATCTTTTCAATTTTTAAATCTTTGGCGATGTCCTGCAAATAGATCCCGAACTCTTCCTTCAGCTCCCGGTTTCTTAGCGCGTATTCGACGGTGGCTTTCAAAAAGCCAAGCTTGCTTCCTACGTCGTAAAGCGTTCCTTCATATATATAGCTGTAAATGGATTCCCGCACACTCAACTCTTTTAAAGCGTCTGTAAGTTGGATTTCCCCGCCAACGCCAGGCGCTGTATGTTCCAAAATATCAAAAATGGCCGGACTCAAAATATATCTTCCCGAAATCGCCAGATTCGAAGGCGGATCTTGCTTCGGCTTCTCGACGAGATTATGGACCAAATGCACGCGGTCCTCGATACGTTCCGAGACAACTACCCCGTAATTTTGTACTTCGCTCCAAGGCACTGGCTCGACGGCAATGACCGAACCGCCCGTTTCATTATACACATCTATCATTTGTTTCAAGCAAGGCACGCTATGATCGATAATCATATCGCCGAGCAGCACCGCAAAAGGCTCATCCGCAATAAACTTTCTTGCGCTCCAGATCGCATGGCCAAGGCCTAAAGCTTCTTTTTGCCTTACATAGTGAATATCTACCATATTCGTGATTTCTTTCACGATATGAAGAAGATCGTTCTTTTGTTTGCCTTCGAGAGTGATTTCAAGTTCAAAGTTTTTGTCAAAATGATCCTCGATCGACTTTTTGCTGCGTCCGGTCACGATGATGATATCTTCGATTCCCGACTGGATCGCTTCTTCTACGATATATTGAATGGTAGGTTTGTCGACGATAGGCAGCATTTCTTTGGGCATGGCTTTCGTTGCCGGTAAAAAACGGGTACCTAGGCCGGCAGCCGGAATAACAGCCTTTCTAACTTTTTTCATGAAATCCACTCCATTATTTTTATATTGAAAAAATGTTGCCCGAGGCATCTAACCTCTCCTCACGTCACACTCTCGACGATCTACGTCTAAGGTTGAGCCAACCCACAGCATGACCGAGTACCTCCGTTGATAACGGTAAGGAGATATCACCGAAAAATGAAAGCCGTTGAAAATGTTGATACGTATTGTAACATTTATGGTTCTAATTTATAATACATTTTGTATCAAGTCAATTGTTATTTTTTCACCATTTTCATGTTTTTATTTTGTTGAGGAGTGATTTCGATGCAATATGACACCAGGATTGCGGCTTTGCGGGATAAGAGCGGCTTCACGCAAGAGGAGCTGGCGGATCTGCTTGGAATATCGCGGGCGTCCTTGTCACACTATGAAAAAAACCGCAGAAAACCGGACTTTCAAACCTTGACAAGACTAGCGGATTTTTTTAAAGTAACAATAGATTACTTAATTGGGCGGCCTCCCCAGTGGTTTTTTCAAACCGAAATTCGGGAATTCGTCGATTGGAATCAGCTGGATAACGAAGAGATGTTTCGCTTGTTCGACCTGCGTTGGGATGGTCATCTTTTAACCGAAGCCGAGACCAAAAGAATGATTGACCTCGCGCTGCAACCGCGAGTCTTGAAGCAATGATACCGGCCATTCTGTTACACTTGTCGTCCATGTCCAACTCCATAAAAAAAAGGACGGGGAATATGTATCTACTAGCCGCTAAGACGATGATTCCGTTCTTGTTGCTCACTGGTCTGGTTACGAATTCTGAATTAAGCTCTCCTTCGATTATCGAAAAGCCGGCGCCCGAGCGAAAGGTCGCGTCCCTCTTGGGGGGCGGCAATTTCACCAACGAAGCGGCGCATTCTACGAACGACCTGACTTACATGCGCAAATTAAATATAAGCTGGGCACGGCTTAATCTATACCCGCAGTACTATTACAGCAAGCAGTCCCCTAAGACCGACTCGATTGAGAAAGTCATATCGGACATGTACAGCCATAAGATCACGCCCATGATTTTGTTCGAATATTACGGAAGCTACGAGAAAAAAGGCATTCCCATCGGAGATTATTCGAAATGGTTTTCCATTGGACAAGCCTATGCGGAAACTTATCGGCCGGGGGGAACGTGGGCTGCGGAGCGTGGCATCAAGGATTGGGGAGTTACGGTATTTTCTGCTTTTAACGAGCCCGATGTCGAAAGAACCATTCCTTACGAGAAATACTATCAGGCTTTAAAGGGATTAGCCGACGGCGTACATTCCGTCGATCCCGATCTCAAGGTCATTCCGGGCGGGTTCAGCTCTCAGAACGCTTTCTCCGACTGGTCCTTGAAAGGCTATGGTCCTGCCATCGCCGAGCTATTGAATAACGGGACCTTGGACGGACTAGACCTGCATACGTATTATGACGATAAATACGCTCCGATTTTGGGAACTTACAAGAACTCGGCGCAGAACAATTTTGACCAAATCAAAAAAAGGCTCGGCCTGACCCGGGATATTCATTTCTATTCGACGGAGTTCAATGTCAAGCAAAGCAAGCCGCCGCACAGCGCGCAAACGGAAGAATATTTGGCCAAGCAGTTTTTAACCGCCATTTGGGACAATCTTGGGGTTGTGAAGAACGACGGCCATACTCCCGCCACTCAATTCGCTATGCCGTGGAGTCTGCTGCAGACCGGACAAGAAGACAAGCTCTACGGGATGCGTACGGAGCACGAAGGGAGCGCTTCTCAGACCGTTTCCCGGACAAAGGTGCTGCAGCTGGTGACGGAAGTGACGGCAGACGCCTCGTTTGAATATCTCGATCCGAAGAAAAAGGGAGAATATGTTTTGACAAGCCCCGGCAAGAAAATATGGGTCTGGCAAAACGTTAAAGGCTGGAGCAACCGTACGGGACCTACTTATCAAATCGATAATATCCCTAGCGGAGCCAAAGAACTGGCCGTCTACCGGTGGAACGGGTTGAACGAAGTCATCCCTCTTGATGATGGCAAGCGCACGGTCACGTTGAACAATTTGAATCAAGACGAAACCTATATGTTTGTTGCGCGATAACCGCTTCATGAAGAAAACAGACGTCCTGAAAATCACTTTCATCATTTCAGAACGTCTGTTTTTACTTTTTTTGCTCACTCGCCCGGCTTCCGGTTCAGAATAGTTTGCACCGAGTCTCCGGCGGGTAAATTCACCTGAAATTCGGCCCAGGGCGAAGCTTTAACGTTCACCTGCTGAACGGCGTCGCGGTACGTCTCTCCCGGACCGATCCGTTCTCCGTGATAGTCACCTTTCGAGGGCATTTTCACCCGGACACGCACCGATTGCGGCGAATCTTCGAAATTGACGAAATTGACAAGCAGCTTATCGGAGGTTGCTCCGGAGCCGGGAAGCGGTGCCAAATAACTGGTGTCTACCGCACGTACATACACTTTTTTATCCTTGACTTCCGAATGGTTCATGATTTCAAAGCTGAGCGGTTTACCGTGGGTCGCATAAGCCAAGGCCAAACGTCTGAAGATCTTCACCCTGCTGTCCTGATTGCCGGGAAACGAATAACTGCTCGTAGCTGCCGGATCGTGTGATTTGAAGTCAAAATCATGGCGGAACAGTTCGTAGTTTTTATAGAATGCCGCGTGCTGGATAAAAATATCGCTGAAGCCGATATGGGCTCTTAAAATACGGTCGAATACGGCCGCTTGCTTCTGGCTGGCGCCATATGCGGGAGGGTCCAGATGGGTGTTGGTCGTTCCGACTTCCGTGTTAAGCATTTTTTTGGGAAGTCCGTCCTCATCCGAGCCTAATGTCCGCAGGTTTTCAACAAAGCTTCCTCCTTCGTTATCCGCATAAGACGTCCCATATGCATGACCGTTCGTAAGATCCGTAAGATCCTCCAGCTCTTTTCTTTGCAGCGAGTCCCGCTCCCAGCCGTACGGTTCGCCTCCCGTAGATTTATAAGACCATCCCGGTGAAACGATCTGCAGATGGGGACTGTAAATCGACCGGTGCTCGGACAGCCATTGGGCCACGGCGACATTGACAGCTTTGGAACGCTCAAACAAGCCGGGCTCATTATCCACCTCGTAATATTGAATGTACCGGCCATACTGCTTGAGAAAGTCCGTCAGCTTCGCTCCGGCGTCAGCCGGCAAGCCTCCGTCCGGGTCGAGCGTTATATTTTTGGTGTAGAGGTACAGCGCAACGGCACCTGTGTTGTACTCCTTTAACGTAGCATAGTAATTTTTCATGTCCGAACAAGAATTTCCGACATTCGAAAAGCATCCTGCGCGAACGATATTTCCACTATATGCGATACCGAGCCATTTTAGAACATAAGGCAAATGCCGCGTGGCCCCCGTATCGAAGTAATAATCGTTCGAAGCGACTCCGGTCCCCATTTGGATATAGCGGCCGTGCACCGGTTCATTGGCAGGCTCCGTCAGCGACTCCAGCTCCAAGTAGTCCCACGACCAATATAAGTGAGGGTCTTCTTTATTGGAACAATAAAGGCAGCGCTCGGCCCCCAGCCTAAGCTCGTTCTGCCCCTGCTTCAGCTGCTCCTTGGGAATATACAGCTCATAAAGCTTTTTATACTTATAAGGGCTCTTCTCGCCGATTCCGGCAATTTGGATCATACCGGACAACGTCCCGTTTGAGAAAACCGACATTTGAGGCACGGCTTTGGAGGCGGACAAAACCCTGAACTTAAAATTCACGCCATGCTCGGGAATTTGATTTAACGTATAACGAATGGATAAATTGCGTGTAATCGAGGCGTCCAACCCTGCGGGAAAATCGCTCCACACCGCTTGAGACGATCCTTGGTTCACCTGATACTGGAGCTTATCCACGGTCAGATTAGCGGCGAACTCCTGCTTCGAGTCGTCCTCCACCCCGATTCTCCAAATGCGGGGGTCTTGCTCGGGCCATTGCAGCGTAAATCCGGACAGCAGCAGCAATCCTGCAAGAATAAGCATGATGCCTGCTTTTTTTAACATGAATCCCTCCGTACGGTCCAAATTCGATTATAACTGAATATCAATATGCGCCGAGCCCATCGGGGCTTCGAAGAGATGATAGCTCTCGCGAACCTTCCGGCAGTCCGCCACATGCTTGATCAGCCATTTCCATGCGGATTCGGTTTCGGGCTCCAGATGAAGCTCCACATTATAGACAAGCTCCGAATCGTTCATTCGGTTCACGCCGTCAACCCGGCCTTCCAAAGCAACCACCTGATCCGATGTCGAAAGCTCGATTCCGATCACCAGCTCCGTTTGCAGCGGCAGCAGCAAGGCCGAAGCGAACGAAATTCGGTGTTCCTCCATCACAATAATACGAATAGGAGCAAATTTGGTAATAACCGGCGTGCGGTTTAATTGTTTAATGGTCATTAAAGCGTGGCCTGCAAATGACGGATCATCCATTTCAACAGCAGGATCGGCAAGTTCATCATTGGTAATCAATTCGGGCCCTCCTTCGCTTCTTGTGTTCACCTGATACAATTCGGATGAAGTTTTCCAGGTAACTGCTTATATAATTTAATTTATGTTACAATATGTATCGTTGTCAAGTTGATTATGAAAAAAGCCGCCGAAGAGTTTCCCGGCAGCTCGCAGCCTATAACGTTTGCACGACTTTCCACGTTTTTCCCCAATCCGTTGAAATTTGCAATTGATTGTTCAGCGAACGAAGCAATACATTTCCCAGTACAATTTTGGAAGCGTAATTGGATCGGCCGATGCCGGTCCCCAGTTTGATTTGAGACACCTCCAGCATGGTCAAGCTGGTATCCAGGGACGGATAATTTAAGAACGAGGCGCGGTTCATTTCGGTGCCCAGCTCGTAGATGGAAAAAGCGCTGTACTCTCCTTCAATCACAATCGGCGGCCCGGAATGCGGCCCGCGAACGGTATTATTTTCGAATGTAAATTGACTGGACTGGGCTCTTTGCTGCTTCAAGATCCCAAGCGCATCCGTGCCTGAATTGGCAAGAAACGAGCAGCCTCTGACCGCCATGTTTGTTTTATCGAAGGCCCGGAGTGCCCACACATGTTTATAGCCCTCAAAGTCAATTCCATCGAAGATGATATTCGCCGTTCCGCCGATCGCGCCGGTTACCAGATCTTTGCCTATCACCACGATTCCCAAATTATCGTCGGGCGCGGTCAGCCCGAAGCCGGCCGATAATTGTCCGCCCCAAAAGTGGAACCCGCCCGAAGCCGGAGAAATATGGACAGCCGCCTTCGTTCCGCCTAACCAACAGTTATAAAATTGAAGATCGTTGCCGCTTTGAAAGCCCGATCTCAAGTTCAAAGCAACCGTGTTCCAGTTATACTGCGCCCGCAGATTGAAAAAGACCGAGCCAAAGCAATTGTTGATCAAATCAAAGGCGATGGGAAATCCGTCCGACTGTACATTGCGCACCTCAAATTGGCGGATGCCGTTTAATTTCACGCCGGCGGTTACCCCCTGCGGCTGCTTCACAGGCCCAAGAAAATAAATGTCCCGGAGAAAACCTCCCAAACTTTGGTTATTCATATTGGCTCCGGGTCCTATCAAAATGCAGTCGTAGTCCGTGCTTAACGTTTTAATGACGGTATTGGTCCCCCCGGCTCCATAGATCATGACGTTGCTTCCCTTCGCGATCAACGGCCCCGAGGTCTGATAAGTTCCCGGAGGAACATAGCAGGGGAGCTTTTTCTGAATGGCTGCCGCAAACGCCGCATTGAGCGCGTTGGTCGAATCGTATTTCGCATTTTCTTCTATTGGAATTGCACCATAATCTCTCGCATTCACGATCATTGTCGTTACATCGCCCACCGTATGTTCCACTCCTTTTTTTCTGCTATTTTCATTCCGGTTCATTTTATTCTCGCTCTGGTCTTTTGGCTTGGACGATGCACTAGACTTGGCCGTATCCCACGACAAAAAGGAGCTGATCCAAAGTCTTTGCAGACCTTGAGGAACAGCCCCTGAAGGGTGATTACTTATAAACATTGAACTCATGAATAGACCAGAAAACGCCGGCTTGTCCGGTTTGAACGATTCTCACATATCTCGCGGTTTGCGGCGGGAAGCGAACCGTTGTCACAATGCTGCCTGCACCGGAGGCTATAGGCGCTCCCCACTGCTCTCCATCATTGGACACGTACACCTGATAGCCTCTGGGGAAGTCAAGCACGGAATTCCCCGCATCCAGCACGATTTTGGAAAATGTTTTCCGGGCCCCCATATCCACTTGGAAACTTTCGCCGCCTGCCTGACGCGCTCCCGTATCCCATCGGGTGAACATCTTATTGTCGATCGCAAATTGATGATTCGTGCCGCTTCCCGAGCTTTTCCAGCCATCCTTATCCAGCGAATCGCAAAATACGTAAAGATCATCCACGCTCCACGGGCTTCCGCCCGTATTGACGATTTTGATATACCTGGCCTTTTGTTGAGGCATCGTTATGGTCGTGATTGGGCCGCCTGTGCCCGATTGAACAGGATTCCCCCAAGCGGCGCCATCCGTCGATACGTACAAGCTGTAATTTTGCGGGTAAGCATTCGGCCCGCGGGAAGCGTCCAGCACGATTCGGTCAAACTTTTGCAGCTCTCCCATGTCTGCCACAATCGCTTGCGTTCCGGCGAATTCCAGGCTGTCGCTTTGCTCATGCAAGCCGGCCAACGATCTTCGTCCGGCATTTACCCCCGAGATGGTCCAGCCCGTTCGGTCTAACGAACTGCTGTACACATTCAATTCATGCACGGACCAGAACGTGGGACCTCTGCCGGTTTGGACGATTTTCAGATATCTGGCTGTCTGCGGAAAAGGAAGCTCCATCGTTGTTACAACGTTTCCCTCCCCTTGGGATACGGGCTCCCCCCAATTCCTGCCATCGCTCGAAACATACATTTCGTATTGGCGCGGGTAATCATGAGGCGAGGCTTCGGTGTCCAGCACCACTTTATCGAATGTCCGGTTCGACTGCATATCGATAATGAAGTATTGTCCCGCTTCCTGAGGAGCTCCCGTATCAAACCGCGTCACAGGCGAACCGTCCAGCATCTCCTGCCCGGTTGGCTTCCCCATCGAAGTCGTAACCGTCCAGTCGCTCCGGTCCAAAGCCACCGAAGACGAAGGAATGATTTCCATTGGCTGAGGGTGTCCGCCGGCCCCGTTCGTTCCGACAGCTTGAACGGCATAATAATATACGGTATCGTTTTTCACCGTTGTATCCTTGAAGGAATTGGCAGCCAGCCGGGCTGCGACAGCATCATAAGGTCCTTCCTGGGCCGTCGAACGCAGCACGTTGTAAGAAACGGCCCCTTCCGACTCCAGCCAAGTTAGCTCGACGCTTTTGTAGCCGACCGATTGGTTTAAAATCACGGGCGCCTCAGGAAGCGCGCTTCCTTTTTCATCCAATATATATTGCACCGATTCGCCGGGACCTAAATTGACCGATAAGCTTATGGCGGGGTTCGCAGCTAGGCCGGTGACATAAGTTCTGGCGGCTTCATATGTATCCCCTGCACCGATGCGGTCGCCCTCGTATACGGCTTGCTTAGGCATCACAATTCGGGCGCTGACGGTCTGCGGCGACGATTCGAAGTTCACAAAATTAACCAATATTTTGTTTGATGCTGCGCCGCTTCCGGGGAGCGGTTTTAACGTTGACGTATCGACTGCCCTGACATACACTTTTTTTCCTAAGAGCGAATCTCGGTTGTTGAGCGTATATGACAGCGGCTTTCCGTGCGTAGCGTAGGCGAGCGCAATTCTCCGCATCGTTTTCACACGGGAATCCTGCCCTTCGTCGTGGTAAAAAATTTCCGTCTTCGCCGGGTTATGCGTCTTCATGCTCGAAAAGTCCGTTTTGAATAAGGAGTAATCCTGAAAAAACGCCGCATGCTGCGTGAAATAGTCGGCGAATCCGACATGGGCTCTCGCATTGCGGTCAAACACGGCAGCTTTGCTGGCCGCGCCTTCTCCGACCACAGGGTCGGTCAAATCGTCCTTCGTGCCAAATTCGGTAGCGAACATCGGCTTCGCAAGACCGCTGGCTCCGACGCCCACCGATTTTATATTTTCCACGAGACTGCCGCCCGCGTTATTGGCATAGGAAGTCCCGTAGGCATGCCCGTTTGTGAAGTCCGTCAAGTCTTCGACGGCTTTTCTTTGCTTCGGGTCCCGCTCCCATCCGGCGGGAATGCCGCGTTTATCGTCGTAGGCCCATCCGGGAGAGACGATTTTCAGATGCGGGGCGAGCGCAGCGCGATGATTTTTCAACCACCGGGCAATTGCGATATCGACATCTCTGGAGCGGTTGAACAACCCCGGCTCGTTGTCGACCTCGTAAAACTGGATTTTCGAGCCGTAGCTTTTGAGATAGTCGGAAAGGACGTTTTGCGCCTCCGACGGAAGACTGCCGTCCGGATTGAGCGTAATGTTGCCGGTATAGAGATGCAGCGCAATCGCGCCGGTATTCAACTGGCGGAGCTTGTCCAAATAAGCGGACATGGCCGAACAGGAATTACCGACGTTCGAGGCGCATACCGTTCGAACGTAGTTGCCGCTATAAGCGATTCCTAGCCACTTGAGAATATAAGGCAGGTGATTGACCGCTCCCTCATCGTAATAAGCCTGATTATTTTTCACATTCGTACCGAGATGAACGTATGAGCCGTGAATCGGCTCCGCAGCCGGCTCTTCCAGCGCTTCCAGCTTCATGTAATCCCATACCCACCACAAATAAGGATCTTCGCTGGCCGAGCAGTACAGACACCGGCTGGCCTCCAAGGTAATCGTATTTTGCCCCGGCTGAAGCATCTCCTTGGGGATATACAATTCATAGACTTTATTGTAGGAGACAGCGCTTGTCGTCCCTCCTACCCCTGCAATTTGAATCATTCCCGCAAACATTTGATTGGAGTAAACAGCCAACTGCGGAACATACTTATGGGCGTCCAAAATGTTGAAGGAAAATTTAACGCCGTTGGGAGGAATTTGGGCTAGTGGATAAGCCAGCGTCATGACGGGGTTTTGGCTGCGGTTCAAGCCTTTCGGTATGTCGCTCCAATCCGTTCTGCTCCGCCAGTCTTCCGGAACCGGAACTTCCTTGGCGCTGCCTGCCGGATAGCCGGCAAATTCGGCGCTGGATTGATCCGCCTTTCCAATCATCCATAAGACTGAGTCAGCCGCACGGGCGACACTGCTTTCATGGGGCCCGAGGTACAAAAGAAACAGTGCAAGAAACAACAGAATCGGGAATTTAATCCGGTAAAAGTCCACCCCAAATTACCTCATTCCGATGTCATATTTTGTCGGTTTTTGCCTCCAATGGTTTCCATTTTACCATGTGGCTGGCAGCTGTCAACATCCGACAAAATGCATAGGAACAAGCTGCAAATGCACGACTTTACTCCTATCCGTTCGGTAACAAAGTGCGGCTTACAGCATATAAGCGCCGATAAAAAAAATCCTCGGATTCTCCAAATTCGGAAAATCCGAGGAAGGGATTACAAATGCCAATCGACATCGGTTTTAACGACCTTCGCCGGTACGCCGGCTACGACTGTACGCGGAGGTACATCGTGAGCCACGACGGAACCGGCGGCTACAATCGCGCCGTCGCCGATCGTAACGCCTTTCAAGATCGTGGCTTTGCACCCGATCCATACATGATCGCCGATGATGACCGGCTTCGTATTCGGCCGCCCGTCCATAATCGTATGGTAATCCGTGTCCATGATCGAAACGTCCCAGGAGATCGCGCAATGACTGCCGACACGGATATGTTGTTTGCACATGAATTCGGTTCTCCGGTTGATAAACGTTTTGTCACCAATTTCAACCGTCGCTCCGGGAGCGTCCAGGTAAAAGCCGACCCCCGCATGCAGCAGCACATGATTGCCTATGACGAGATTCGTATTTTTTAATTCCGAGCGGTGCACCTTTCCGCATACCCTGAACATTTTCCCGCATTTTTGCACATGTCTGCGAAACAATAATCCTAGAAAAAGTCTGTAAGCATATCGTACATACTCATAAAATGCCCGTTTTTCCTTGACATTCCCCATTGAATCAGTTCCCCGTATTATAAAATTTGTTTTGCTGTATAATGATACTTTTTGTATATTATATTATATTTTTGTTCCAAATTGTAGAGTTAATTTCGCCACACTTTGGCAGCACAAAAAAGGACCGGCTACGTTCATAGCGGTCCCTTGTTCCTATTCTATACCATGCAAGTTACACAAACCCGAGCCGTTCGTACGTTTTTCCAAGCACGCCCGCCGCATCGCCTTTGAGCCATTGATCAATGACAGTATAGTACACGGAGCGGAAATCGACCTGGTATTTCAGATCGCCGTTATCGAGATTCGTCAAGCTCGGCATTACGCCGTACAGTCCTCCCTTGATTTTGCCGCCGAGGATGAAGACAGGTGCCGCGGTTCCGTGGTCCGTGCCTCCGTTGCCGTTCTCTTTCACCCGTCGACCGAATTCCGAAAAAGCCATCGTCGCGACGCGATTCTCAAGACCTTGCGCTTCCAGATCCTCATAGAAGGCGCCGAGCGCTTCGTCCAGTTGCTTTAGCAGCCGCGCATGCAGCTCTTTCTCCTGAACGTGATCGTCGAAGCCGCCGAGCTGCAAATAAAAGACGCGCGTGCCGGAGTTGCCTGCGAGCATTTTGACGACAAGCTGAAGGTCTCTGGCAATGGCCGACTTCGGATATTCCACCTTAGCCTGGTATCCGCCCCCAAGCTGGTGCACCGCTTCGACGCTGTCATAAGCGTCCCGGCCGCGCTCGCAGGTTACGCGGATGACGGTACCTTGCCGCTTCGGGTCGTACATATCGAGGAACGCCTTGGCTAGCCGATTTTGCTCGGTCTTCGGCATTTTCGGGTCCAGGAAGGAGTACGTCTCCAGCGACTGGATCACCGGCACATTGACCGTTTCCGCTTGGAACGCCAACCCGCCCGCGCCGCTGCCGATCTGCAGCGCCTTCAGCGGATTGCCGTTCCGGCTTAACGACGTTGCCGCATACCGGCCGAGCCAGCCGGTGCGTCCCATCTTCTCCGGCTCCGCCGTCTGCCATATTTCCATGGAGCGAAAATGGGAATGGTCCGGCTTCGGGTAACCCACGCCCTGGACGATCGCGAGCTTGCCCCTTTGGTACAAACCGTGCAGCCGGGTCAGACTCGGGTGCAGCCCGACCTGATTGTCGATAGCCAGCACTTCGCTCTGCGTCAATCTCAGCGTCGGCCGTGCGTCGAAATAGCCGCCCACCCCGTAAGGGATAAGCGTATTGAGCCCGTCGTTGCCGCCCGACAGTTGAATGACGACGAGCACGGACGAATCGGAGCCGCCGTTATCCGCCTCTTGCGACCGGAGCGGCGAGCCGTTCTCGGCGAAGATCATCGGTCCCCCGAGTCCGAGCGTTGCCAGCAGAGCTGTGCCCTTGATTAGAAAATCTCTTCTCGTCAGCTTCATCGGCGTCACCCCTCCTATTTCATCTGCGCTTCCGGGCTGATCAGCACAAGCTGGAGCAGGCCCCGCATCCCGTTCGTCTTCTGGGCGGCATGGATGAACGTTTCATCCGCATAATTCGCCAGCACCGCAGACGTCTGCTCTCCCAGCTCCCGGACCCCGACGTTCAACCCGAACCGCTTCACCCACTGCTGCGGGGATGCGGAAGCCTCCAGCATGTAATCCTTCGCGCTAAAGTGGCCCTGGTTCAGCCGCTTGACGGCCGATTCCGCAAACTGGCAGCGCGCGAGCAGGTTGGCGGTTGTTAGCCAAGCCGTCCCGCCGCGCCAGCCGGCGACATTGGGCGGAAGATACAGCTCCTGTCCCATCTTGCGCAGCGCCTGCGCGTAGCCTCTGGCGATCGGCAGCTCCAGCGCTTTGGCGATGCCGGCAACGTATTCCGCCGGCGACTTGACCAGACCCCCTCGCAGCTCCGGCGCGTAGAAAGCATCGGAGAGAAAAAGCGACCGCAGCGTCTCGCCAATGTGGAAGCTTTTCGCGAACACCGCCGCCAGCCCGCTCACCCACTCATCCGACGGCTCGGCCGCCGCGAACCAAGTGAGCAGCTTTCGCGCTACCCAACGCGGGAGCGCTTGCTGCTCGAACAGCACCTCAACGAAGCCGTCCGCATCGAGAGGGCCGGTATGTCCGAGCACCGTCTTGGTCCCGCCATCATGCTGCTTGGCGTTGAAGTTGACTTGGTCTGTCTTTTTATCGTAGCTCCATCCGGTCAGCGCCCGCGCCGCTTCCTTCACGTCCTCTTCCGTATAATTTCCGATCCCGAGCGTGAACAGCTCCATCGCCTCTCGGGCGTAGTTTTCGTTCGGCTTGCCCTTGCGGCTGTAATTCGTATCCAAATACACCATCATCGCCGGATCTTTGCCAATCTCCCGCACCAGATCGCGAAAGCTGCCTAGCGCGTGACTGCGCAGCAGCTCGTTCTGCCGCACAATTAACGGCATCTCTCGGACCTTCTGGTATGAGGTGGTAAAATGGCCATGCCAGAACAGCGTCATTTTTTCGATTAAAGGAGCTTGCGTGTTGATCATCCGGTACAGCCAATAGGTCTGCTGATCGACGATCTGCTCTTGGTCCAGCGCTTTGCCGTCAGCGGTGATCCGCCCGATCGGCTCCGGCGAGAACATCCGGCCTGTCAGCGATTCTCCGGCGACGAGCCGCCGCACGGTCTCATCCTTCCCGAGCTGGACCGCCGCATTCACTTCGTCCCTCCCGGGAAAAAACGTCGCCCGGCTGAGCAAATGCGCCGCTTCCTTTTCCGTCCATTCTGCACTCATCTGTAGCACCGCCCTGCATGTCTTTATTCCTAATAATTGTTATTATATAGGACAAATGTTACAAAAGTATTTGCCTGATCATTCCAAATAAGAAAAAGCGCAAATAAAAAAACGCTTCAAATCGAAGCGTCCGTTCGGTACAATATAATGAAGTTTCGAATCCGCTTCGAATGCAAAGCGACTCGTCGGATTCGGCCGCAGCCAAGAGGTGATTCGCATGCGCTCTGATCTGATCATACGGGAACTGCCCATTGTCAAACAAGTGTTCCCTTATAAAGTACTGCCGCAAAAAAGTCCTTCCCAGTTTTATTCCCACTATCACGATGACGTGTTCGAGATTCTTCTGGTGCAGCAGGGGAGCGCCGAATTCCGCATAGGCGGGCAGCGGCTGACAGCCGTGCCCGGCGATATTTTCCTGATCAACGAGGGAGAAATTCACGAAGGCGGCACGCTGGACGACGGGGCGGAATACTGCGCGTTTCTGTTCGACCGGACCCGGATCGTTCATTCGCACGTCGCCCAATCGGATTACGCCGCCTCCTTAACCGAGCCGTTGTCCGTACCGGTGCATCTGCGCCCTGCCGACGCGCATTACGAACCCGTCGCAGCCCTGCTTCATCGCATTGCGGACGAGTACGACCGCAAGGAGACCGGCTTCGAGGTCGTCATCCAATCGTACATCACCGTGCTGATTACCGTGCTGACCCGTCTCTACGCAAGCCCCGGCCGCAGCGTTCAAGGAGAGGCCGCAGGCAAACGTAAGCTGGAGAAGCTGAAGGAAGTGCTCACCTTCGTCGAAACACATTACCGGGAAAAATTAACGATCGAGCGCGCCGCGCAAGTGGCCAACATGAGCAGCCATCACTTCTGCCGCGTATTCCGTGCAGCCGTCGGCAGAACGTTCATGGAATATGTCCACCTGCTGCGCATCAACAAGGCGGAAGAGCTCATCCGCGATACGGACTGGCCCATGACGACGATTGCCGAGGAAGTCGGCATTTGCGATGTGAATTATTTCGGGCGGCTATTTCGCAAATACAAGCGCTGCAGTCCGGCCCAGCTCCGCAAACACCGTTACGCCGGTCAGCCCCCGGGTTGACCGGCCTAAGCCTTCCGCTTTCCCCTATGTCACGATAAACGAAACTGCTCCAAGTCAGCGATATAGCCGGGAATACGCTCCTCCACCGCAGCTTTGTCGCCATAGCGCAGCATTGCTTCCTCCGTCATCTCGCGCTCCAGCAGCCCGATATGGTCGCAGGTCAGGTCCAGCAGCATCAGATATTGTTCCACGCGCAGCGCGTAGACCATCTCAGGATCGCCTTGCGCATACCCTTCGAGAACCCCGTCGGCGAACGCCCCGAGTAAAGGCCGGTACCGGTCGAACCGGTGACGCTCATACCGCGGAGAGCGGTGAAACGACGGAAACAACGTGTTGAAATTGTTCAACACGTTGCCGGTAAACGCGAAGCCGTCATAGACGATCGGCACCGGGTCGATTAAGCGAACCCCCGCTTCGCAAATAATGAGGTTTTCCGGCGAGACATCCCGGTTCGTCAAGCTTAATCTAGGCGTACGCCGCAAGCGGAACGGGACGATTTCTTCCAGCATTCGCTTCACGTCCACAGCTTCAATGCCATATCCCGCACGCTCCAGCCGTTCCCACGAGCCCAGATAACCCTCCGTATCCTCTACCCAATACGCGCGAAAATCCTGCTGATGATCGCCGGCCAATTTTCCGGCCTTCCAGTCCAGAAACCCGAATCCTTCCAGCTCAACGCTCACCTGATCCATATTCCGGAAAAATCGTCCGCACTGCGCTCCCCACCGGGCCGCTTCGGCTTCGTTCGCTGCTGCGAGCGACATGACGGGCCCGCTGTAGGTTTCGATCGTAAAGCTAAGCTCCGGACTTACATAATATGTATAATACTGAGGGCAAATGCCCTCGCTCACCCCGTTCGCCAACCGGTAGTATAATCCTCGGCCGCCATATTCGGCTCTCAGCTCCCGTTCGTTATACACAAACGGCTTCCCGTAGGAAAAAGGCTTCGGAAACCGCACCACCAAAGGTCCGGTTTCCGTCGTAGAGATCAGGTAAGCCTCATGCCATGCACCTTCCGCCAAATACGAGACCTGCAGCCCGTTTTTTCCGAGTCCGGCCAGTTGAAGCGCAGCTTCGATTCTTGCCTTGATTCCTACTTCCACTTTAGTTCCTCTCCTTACAGCCGGACCGGCTGCCCTTGCGCTGCGGATTCGTAGGCGGCAAGGGCAACGGCCGCGGCTTTCATCCCGTCTTCGCCCGTAATCGGGACCGGCTTGCCGTGACGCAGCGCCTCCACGAACGATTGCACCAAATACTCGTCCATATTGTCTCCCCAATAGCTCCACTCGCCTTTGCCTGCCTGAACGCTGTACACATCGTTTTTCTGGGCAAACGCATCGACGGAGAGCACTCCGCGCGTACCGACGATTTCCATCGTCACATCCCCCCACGTCGGGAAGCTCCGGTTGCGCGACCAGCTTGGGTCCAGAACGGCGAAAACGCCGTTATCGAACTTGACGTGCACCATACCGGCATCGTCGATATTTTGCTCCTGAAACACCGTCGTCGCATAGGCGTATACTTCCTGCACTTCCGCACCGAGAAACCAATGCATCAAGTCCATGACATGCACCGTATGGTCCAGCACTGCGCCACCGCCGGACAGCGCCTTATCGGCGAACCATCCGCCCGGAAAGCTGCCGCGGTTCGTGCCCTTGATCGCCACGATCTCACCGATCTCGCCGCGCTCGACCGCTTGCTTCGCTTGCATCACCGCAGGCAAATAGCGGCATGGAAAGGCGGTCATCAGTTGCACGCCGTTTTCCTTGCAGGCGGCAATCATCTCTTCCATCTCCCGCTTGGAGATGCCCAGCGGCTTCTCGCACAGGACGTGCTTCCCGGCTTGCGCCGCAGCGATGGTCAGTTCGGCATGCCGGACATTCTCCGAGCAGATGACGACGGCATCGAGATCCTTCGAAAGCAGCTCCCGGTAATCTTCAAAATAAGGGATACCGTGCTTCTCCGCCACGGCCTCCACGCGGGATTTCACTTCGTCTGCGATTCCTGCCACTTCGACCTCCGGCATGGAAACGAGCGAGTTCAAGTAGCTGAACGCATGACCGTGCGCGAAGCTGATCATTCCTATTTTTAATTTGTTCATCGTAGCGTTCCTCCTCACGTGGAATTAGAGATGCACGGCAGCGCCCGTTTTAGCGGATTCAATGGCGGCAAGCGCAATTTCAACCGCCTTGTACGCATCGTTCGGCGTCACGATCGACTCGCAGTTTTCGCGGATGCACCGGACGAAATGGCGCAACTCGTAATAATACGGATCGTGATAGCCCGGGCTGCCCGGCACTTCCACGGCGGCAGGGCCGTCCTGGCCCTCGGACGTCCGGACCATTTGCAGCGACTGCGCCTCCAGGCTGCTGTTGCGCACAATGCCATCCGCTCCGGCGATTTCCGCCTTTGTATGGAACGGTCCGGGATACCCCCAGAACGCTTCCAGATTGGCGACGGCCCCTTGCTCGAACACAAGCGTCGCCAGCGCATAATCCATCTCTTGATCGCGCCGGTTAAGCGCATACACGGACTTCACTTCGCCGAGCGCCCAGCGCATAAAGTCGATATCGTGAACCATCAGGTCGAGGATCACGCCGCCGCTTTGCTCGAAATTGCCGAACCATTCTTTCACCTTGGCCGGATGGCTGCCGGACCGTTTCGCATGCGCTACCCCGAGCTTGCCCAATTCTCCGGCCTCGACCTTCCGTTTGATGTCGGCATACTCCGGGAAGAAGCGGACGACATGGCCGACGAACAAACGGACGCCCGCCTGCTCGCAGGAGCGGATCATCTCCGCCGCATCCTCCAGCGTCAAAGCCATCGGCTTCTCGCACACGACATGCGCGCCAAGCGCCGCCGTTTTCACCGTATATTCTTTATGTAAATAAGTAGGCAGCGCAATGCTGACCAGATCGGGCTTAACGGCGGACATCATTTCTTCATAAGAAGCAAAAGCGCGGCAATTCGTTTCATCCGCCAACCGCTCGGCAAGATGAACCACGATATCGCATACTCCGACCAGCTCAACTTCAGGCATGGACGCATAATGGATAGCGTGAATCCGCCCCATTCCCCCGCAACCAACGACGACGACTTTCATGAATAACCCTCCTTGACGGTATTCCGAAGCTGTTCGGATGCTTCCGATTATACCCTACGGGAAGGGTGCCGTCTCGGCATGGAATTGCTCATTTTTAGCACGATATTGATCGTTTCTCTCAAAACGGCGAAAGAACGGGTCAAAAGCTTAAGGCTTCGTTCTTATATACGTCGGCGGGTGAACCTTGTCGATCAGCAGCAAACCGTCGAATTGTTCCCGTGGAATCATACTTTCCGGCATCATCCCCCAATCGAGCGAGACGCGGGGCTGGAACATCCATGAGGTGCCCTTCTTGTTTTTCCAATATTTCATGTCGACAAACGTATACGGATGTCCGGCTTGCTTCAAAATGTGCTCCATGCTGCCGGGCTCGTGCGTACCGATCTTGTACGCTTGTCCCATATTGTTGGCGGCCTCACCTTCATACATGTACAGGCCGATCACATAGCTTTGCTTCTTCAGCCTGTCGGGCATGAGCTCACCCATGAGCTTTACTCCGGAGTATGGAGAGTTCATGACCTGCGAATTGTTTTTGCGGATGTGGTCGTTATGCCCCCAGACGATGATTTTCTTGTTCGGGTATATATGATCTGCGAGCCAAGTCAAATTGTCTGCCATCATTTCGTCGCGAATGCGCATCGTTTGCAGAAAAGGCTCGTAATCCCCTTGCTCCGTAGCGGTGTTGCTGCGAATAACGGCCTCCGTGTACTCGTTCACAACACGAATCCGGTCGTCCATGACCCGCTGCGTCATTTCGAGTAAATGGCTGTTTTTCGGATACTGCGCTTGCAGCTCGGCCGCATGGTTCCCCAGAAAAGCTTTCATGTCCTCATACGTCTTGAGCAGTTGAGGCTTCGCTTGGGCGTAAGCGGCGGCATCCTTGCTCTCGCTCCAGTCGGCAAGCTCTTCCTCGGCTTTGACAAACGCATCGGCCAGCCCGGCATCCTTCGTTCCGATCCATTCCTTCATAAACGAAGCGTAAGGGAATTGAATCTGCATATCAAAGCCGCTGACCGCAAGCGGACGCTCCGTAGCCGTGCTTTGCTTAATATAGTCGAATAAAGGCAGCGTCTCCTTGCTCCACCATACCCCAAAGATCGCATCCTTCATCAGCTCTTCCGGCGTGCGGGCCTCGACTCGGGCATAAGCGCCTGCCGCATTCCCCATCCCCGATTCAAAGGCGATCACCTCAAAGCCTAGCTCCTCGTGCAAATATTGAATCAGCCTGGTTTTCACCTGATTGTACTCCGCGACGCCGTGGGAATTTTCCCCCAAATAAACGATCCGCTTATCCATCAATAAAGGCTTTAGAAAGGCTAAATCTTTCAATTGCCCTTTCTCAATCGAACCGTTCGATACCGTTTCCGGCTCAATCGATTCGAGCGCGTACGCATGAGACTTCACCCAATTCCCCCACGCGAGATTATAGTCTTCTACCGAGCCCCTAAGCGGAGCTTTCGCTTCCGTCGTTTCCTTGACTTCGGCATACGCTGCCTGAGGAATCAGGCAGGCGGCTGCCACCGCAGCAATAACGGCTTGCTTCATTGTCCATTTCAGCTTGTGCATCTTCGTTCTCCTTCTGTCCGGTACATTGTTGTAGAAACCGCCATTCGCCCTATGCGGTCACCCGGCTTCCATCCTATCAACCATAGGTTAAATTCGGAGAACGATTTTGTTTAAATTTTGGTTAAAAACTTATGCAAAAAAAGAAGCGCCTGCCTGGGGCAAGAAGCTTCTCCAAAGTATTGATAAAGCGGGGGTTTACAAAAATAATTCAATGGTTTTGGACCTGTTCATTCCTTCCTTCACTATACAATCTCACCTAAAATTTTTATGGGGAGTTCATTTTAAATATTCCTTGACACGAATATTCCCATTCAGGTATATTTGAATCACAGAATGAAAATTACCCTGAATAACGGAGAAGATTAAACAAGAAACTGTTACTACAGAGGTGAGCAGCATGTCATGCATAAGTCCGTAATGGACATAACGACGCTGAGCGCTTTAGCTGAACCGAATCGTATGAATATCGTTCAATTGTTGCGCGACGGTCCTTTGACCGTTGGCGAAATCGCCGATCGGCTAGGGCTTCGCCAACCGCAAGCGTCGAAGCATTTAAAAGTGCTTAGCGATAGCGGGATTGTGGAAGTACGCGTTGATGCGAATCGTCGGATCTACAAGCTCCGGTCCGAGCCCTTCCAAGCGATGGATTATTGGGTGCAGTCCTTCCGGCACATTATGGAAGATCGCTTTGATAACTTGGACAATTACTTGCGTGAACTGCAGAATAAGGAAAAACCATAACATCATTTAATTAGGAGGAGCAATTCCATGTCCAAAAACGAAATAATTTCGAGCGTAGAGAACGATCGCATCCTGGTGCTGGAGCGCGTATTCGATGCGCCGCGCGATCTCGTATTCCGGATGTTCAAGGAACCTGAGCACCTCAAGCGTTGGTGGGGACCGAAAGGCTGGGAGGTCCCGGTTTGTAACATCGATTTCCGTCCGGGAGGCGTGTGGCACTACTGCATGAAGTGCGTTGATCAGAATCAAGGCCAATTTTACGGCATGGAATCATGGGGGAAAGGCGTTTATAAGGAAATTGCCGAGCCGGAGACGATCGTCTACAACGATTACTTCTCGGATGCCGAAGGCAATATTAACGAGTCCATGCCAGCGACCCTAATCACGATGGAATTTATCGATCTGGGCGGTAAGACCAAATTGGTAAACCGTTCTGAATATGCGTCGGCAGAGGCCCTTAAAACCGTTATGGACATGGGTATGCTGCAAGGAATCACCGAAACCTGGAATCGTTTGGGCGAGCTGTTGGAGTCGCTTAAATAAAAGGCTTGTCCCGTATTCCATATGAGGAGTGTATAAATTATGATTAACAAAATTGGCCAAGTTATGCTGTATGTGAATAACCAAGACGCATCCAGAGATTTTTGGACAGAAAAGCTAGGTTTCGAGGTCATCGCGGAAGAAACCAATGGCCCGATGAGATGGATCGAAGTCGCTCCTAAGGGTGCAGCAACTAGCATTGTTCTTCATAGTAAAGAGTTCGTTGCCAAAATGAACCCTGACATGAATCTCGGAGCACCATCTATCATGTATTACACGGACAATTTCGATGCGTTGTACAGCGATTTGAAGAACAAAAACATCAAGGTCGGAAATATCGTGGAACTTCCCTTCGGCAGAGTCTTTAACTTTGCAGATAATGAAGAAAATTACTTTGCGGTATCGGAAAAGAAATAAGCTAGTTATAGCGCCTCCCTCGTAACCTCTATACCTCTTTCTCAACGCGAAGAAGCTCCCTGCCTGAGGCAAGGAGCTTCTTCGTTCGAATCTATACAATGAGGCCGAGGCTTACAGATCGAAGTACAAGGAGTACTCGTGCGGATGAATGCGGATCGATACCGCTTTAGCTTCATCGCGTTTCAGTGCAACGTAGTTGTCGATGAAGTCTTTGGAGAACACGCCGCCTTCGGTCAGGAACTCGCAGTCCGCTTCCAGAGCGTCGAGCGCTTCGTCCAGTGTACCCGGTACGCTACGGATTTCTTTCTTCTCTTCTTCCGGCAGCTCGTAGATGTTCTTGTCGAGCGGGCCGTAGCCGAGTGCGCTCGGATCGATTTTTTTCTTGATGCCGTCCAGACCTGCGAGCAGCATCGCTGCGAAAGACAGGTACGGGTTAGCCGTGGAGTCCGGCGTACGGAACTCGATACGGCAGCCTTTCGGCGTTACGGCAGCAACCGGAATACGAACGGCTGCGGAACGGTTGCCTTTGGAGAACACGAGGTTAACCGGCGCTTCGTAGCCAGGAACGAGACGTTTGAACGAGTTCGTGCTCGGGTTGGTCAAAGCGATCAGCGCCGGAGCATGGTACAGAATACCGCCGATGTAGTGCAGCGCCATTTCGCTCAGGTTAGCATAGCCGCCTTTTTCATAGAACAGCGGAGTGTCGCCGTTGAAAATCGATTGGTGAACGTGCATTCCGCTACCGTTGTCGCCGAACAGCGGCTTCGGCATGAAGGTTGCCACTTTACCGTATTGACGAGCGGTGTTTTGCACGATGTATTTATATTTCATCAAGTTGTCAGCTGTTTTGGTCAGCGTGTCGAAACGGAAGTTGATCTCGCCTTGACCCGCGGTAGCCACCTCATGGTGATGGCGCTCGATGCGGAGGCCGGATTCGATCAGCAGTCGGCACATTTCGCTGCGGATATCTTGCTGCGTATCTGTCGGACCAACCGGCACATAGCCGCCTTTGTGGCCGACTTTGAAGCCCAGGTTGCCGCCTTCTTCCTTGCGGTTCGTGTTCCAGTGCGCTTCTTCGGAATCTACGAAGTACGAGGAAGAGTTTTGCTTGCTTTCGAAGCGAACTTCGTCGAAGATAAAAAATTCGGATTCCGGTGCGAAAAATGCAGTCGTACCTACGCCGGATTTTTGCAGATATTCTTCAGCCTTCTGGGCGATGCTGCGCGGATCGCGCTCGTAGCGTTCGCCGTCAGGCGTATGGATGTTGCTCATGATAACCAGCGTCGGATGAGCGGTGAACGGATCAATGTAGCTGGTCTCCGGATCCGGCATCATAACCATGTCGGACTCCTCAATGCCTCTGAAACCGGGGATCGAAGAACCGTCGAACGCTACGCCGTTCACGAAAGTTTCTTCTTCTACCTCGGATGCCGGTAAAGAAATGTGATGTGCTCTGCCGTTCAGATCGACAAAACGGAAATCTACCCACTCGATGCCTTTTTCCTTGATGGTGTTTAATACGTTTTGTACTGACATTGACTCGCCAACCTCCTAATTTCCGAACATTCTCATCATTATGTTCGCTCATTGTTCAAGTTTTCGTTGATCATGGACTTATTATAAATCGGCATCGCAAGTATCGTCAATACTTATGTCAGGTATTTTTTACGAGAGTGTAAGGTATGCTTACACAAGGTCAAATTTCGTCACAAATTGGACAATAAAAAGGCTTGATTTCCTGTAAAACAGGAGAATCAAGCCTCTTCCGTTAAAGAACCTACCTTAAAAATACGATCATTACCGCGCCAGAGCCGCTTCTTTCTTCGTATCGAACCGTTTTCCGCAAAGCGGCGCCAATTGCTCCAAATCTAACATGAGTTTGGCGAATTGGTCCGGGAACAACGATTGCACGCCGTCTCCGGTCATCGAGTTGTCGGGGTCCGTATGCATTTCGACGATCAGGCCGTTCGCTCCGGCAGCGACGGAAGCTTTACACATCGGTTCCACCAGCTCACGGCGCCCCGTGCCGTGGCTCGGATCGGAAATGACCGGCAAATGGCTGAGCGTTTGCAGCGCAGGAATGGCCGCCAGGTCGAGCGTGTTTCTCGTGTAAGGTTCGAATGTTCGGATTCCGCGTTCGCAGAGCATGACGTTCGGATTGCCGCCCGCCAAGATGTACTCCGCCGCATTCAAAAATTCGTCGTACGTTGAACTGAAGCCGCGCTTGAGGAGCACCGGCGTTTGGATCGTACCCAGCTTGCGGAGCAGATCGAAGTTCTGCATGTTCCGGGTCCCGACCTGCAAAATATCGGCGTACTCGGCGCACACGTCAACGTACTCTGGAGTCATCACTTCCGTGATGGTCAGCAGTCCGTGCTTTTTGCCGGCTTCCGCCATCATCACCAGTCCCTCGACACCGACGCCCTGGAAGCTGTAAGGACCGGTTCTCGGCTTGAAGGCGCCGCCGCGCAGCACCTGGGCGCCGGAAGCTTTGACCAAGCGGGCGATTTCGTCAATTTGCTCCGGCGACTCGACCGCGCAAGGTCCGCCCATAATGACCAGCTCGTCGCCGCCAATCGATACGTCGCCGATTCGGATTACCGTATTGTCCGGGTGAAAATCGCGGCTTGCCAGCTTATACGATTTGGAGATTTTGACGACCTGCTCTACGCCGGACAACTGGCGAAGCTGCTCGGCCAGCGCCGGGGTCGCTTTGCCGATAATGCCGACGACCGTGCGGTCTACACCTTTGGACACATGGGCTGCTACCTCGTGCTTCTCGATATGATGAACGATTTCGGCAATGCGCTCTTCGGTAATTTTGTTGGATAAAATAACGATCATGACAATCCACGCTCCTCAAGGACATGTTCATACTTATACACTCATTTACTTAGACGCTTCGACGCTTATACGCTTTTAAGCATTAAAGTAACTATACAACGAGGAGCTGCTCCCCGTCAAGATCGAAGCAAAGAATATTTCTTCAGCCTTCGGACCCTGAGGAGAGCAGCGTCTCTTCCTTGCGCTTTCTACGCTTTTCCTTGCGATTGCCGTCATACCATTCCAGCAGCCATTTAATCGGATAAAAAACGATAAGCCCCAAGACGGCTCCGTCAATAACTCCGCCGACAAACAGCTTCAAGTTGAATTTGATAAACGTATCGAGCCAATCCGGCAGCACGGACAATAAATGCCCCTTGATGCCGCGCGGAAGCACCCAGCCTCCCACTTGCCGGTTCAGGAAGGACATCGGAATGTAGATCACTTTACCGAATACGAATCCGATCAAAGCCGCGGCCATGCTGGCCCGGAATACGTAGACCAAAGGAAAGATAAGAAAAAAAGCAAGCCCCGCCGTAGGCAGGGTAAACATTTCTACAAACAGACCAACGGAGAAGCCGAGCGCGACGATGGCCGGCCCTCCTTTGGCTCTGGTCAGCTGCAAATACTTGTATTTAAACCAACGGCCTACATTGCGAAGTTGAAAAGGTTTTTTGCCGGTTGCCTGTTTAGCCATGACTGTATGTCCCTTTCCTTCCGTGAGCAGCCTACTCCGCGCTTGCTTTTTGCTTGGCGACCGGGATTAAGCGGTCCATATTGACCGTGCGCCGCAGCTCCCAGGTCGCGGGATTGGCAGCATCGTATTGTTCCAGATACGCGATGACTTCCTTGGTGATTGGCGTGGGCGTCGAGGCCCCGGAGGTGACGCCTACGCGGCGTACCGGCTTCAGCCACTCGGGATTCAGCTCGGATAGGTCCGCGATGCGGTACGCCTTGACTCCCGCGATCTCCTCGGACACCTGCGCGAGACGGTTCGAATTGTTGCTTCGCGGGTCGCCGACGACGATGACGAGATCGGCTTCCTTCGCCTGCTCCGCGACCGCTTCCTGCCTGACTTGGGTGGCTAGACAAATCTCGTTATGAATCTCCGCGCGCGGGAACTTTTCCAGCAGCCGGTTCATAATGTGCTTGATATCCCACTGACTCATCGTCGTCTGGTTCGTAATCAGAATACGCTCCGACGCGACGTCAAGCTTGTCGATTTCTTCCGTATTCTCGATCAGATGCACGCGGTCCGGCGCGACACCCACGGCGCCTTCCGGCTCGGGGTGGCCTTTTTTGCCGATATAAATGATCGTATAGCCCTCGGCCGTCTTCTCGCGGATCAAATCATGCGTCTTCGTCACATCAGGGCATGTCGCGTCCACGACGGTCAAGCCCTTGTCGCGCGCTTTGCGGCGAACCTCGGGAGATACCCCGTGGGCGGTAAAAATAACCGTGCCCTTGTCCACCTGCTCCAAAATTTCCAGACGGTTCGGGCCGTCGAGCGTAATGACGCCTTCTTTTTCAAAATAGTCGGTGACATGCGCATTGTGCACGATCATGCCCAATATATATATGGGTCTCGGCAGATCCAAATTTTTGGCGGTCTGCATCGCCAGCGCCATCGCGTCGACGACGCCGTAGCAATAGCCGCGGGGAGATATTTTGATAACGTCCATGCTGCACCTGCCTGTCGAATTTTCCTTATTCCTTCATTATACCTGATTCCTCGGCCGGAGGGAATTGTCCCGGACCTGCGGCGTCTTGCTGCTCCATTCGGCTGCGATCGGCAGCCAGATGATGAAGGTCGTTCCCTCGTCTTTCCGCGTCTTGACTTCGACGGAGCCCTGATGCTCGTCGATAATCCATTTGGCGATGGACAGGCCCAGCCCCGTTCCGGACTTGCGGCCCCGCGACGGGTCCGCCCGGTAGAACCGCTCGAAGATAAGCGGAATCTCGGATTTGTCCATCCCGATGCCCGTATCCTCGATCCGGATCCCGATCTGTCCGCCGTGCCTCAAGGTATCGAGCCGGACGTGGCCCTGCTCCGTATACTTGAACGCATTTTCGAGGAAAATGAACAGCAGCTGTCTTAAATAATCTTCGTTGCCGTGGACGTAGACACCCTCGGCCGCCTTCGTCTGACCGACGATCCATTCGGCCGTTTTCGGCAGCAGCTGCGCTTTCCGCGCGATCTCATCGAGCAGCGGCTGCAGCTCGACTTCACCCTTGGTCATCTGGAACCCGGCGTCGGCGCGGGCCAGCGATAGCAAGTCGTTCACGAGCCGTGACATGCGCTCCGCTTCGCCGGAAATATCGTGCATCGCCTCCAGCGTCAACTCCATTTTCGCATTGTCCTGCTCTCCGGAGGTGAGCGCCGTTTGCTTCCACATTTTTTCCAGAAGCTCCATATTGCCGCGTATCGTTGTCAAGGGGGTCCGCAGCTCGTGCGACGCATCCGACACGAACCGGCGCTGCGCACCGTAGGCTTCTTCCAGCTCGGTGTAAGCGTTCTGCAGCCGTCCGAGCATGCCGTTAATCGTCTGCGTCAGCTCGCCGATCTCATCGTTCGGACCGGTGTATTCGATCCGCTTGTCCAAATCGATCCCTTTTTCGATCCGGTTCGTGGCCACGATGACCTGCTCGATCGGCCGAAGCGCTTTGCGCGCGAGAAACCAGCCAACCGAAGCGGCGATCAGCACGCTGATCAGCCCGATTACCGTCAAAACCAGGCGCAGGAGCGCAAGCAAGCTCTCGTACTGCTCAATCGAGTAAGCCGCCTGCATGACCCCTAATACATTGTTGGTATACTGCTGAACGAGAGGCACATAATACACCATGAACGAGTAGCCCTGAATGCTTACCTTTTCGAACTGACATTGGCCGTTCAGTATGCATTTGACCTTCTCGTCGGTCACGTCGGGAATTTTCATTCCCGTCTGCTCGGCATCGGGAAGACTGATGACTTCGCCGGTCACCAAATTCGTCACTTGATAAATGACGTTATTCGTTTTCGGCAAATCGCGAATGTTCGGAATGAGACTATATTGCCCCAGAGTATTTAACTGAGGCTTGATGCGGGAGGCCACCCCCCCTGCTTGCTGCTGGATTTCGGACTTTAAATTATCGTAGTAAATATAATGCAAAAACAAGTAAAGTCCCAACCCCAGCAGCAGCAGGGTCGCGGATAATATCGCCGTATACCAAAGGGTCAGGCGCAAGCGGATGGACATGTCAGCCTTCCCCTCTCAACACATAACCGGCGCCGCGAACGGTCTGAATCATCCGTTTGTGCCCATGCTCCTCCGTTTTTTGCCGTAAGAGAGCGATATAAACCTCCAGCACGTTCGATTCACCGCTATAATCGTAGCCCCAAATTTTCTCCATAATAACATCCCGTGAAAGAACCCTTCTCGGATTCTGCAAAAACAAATGCAGCAGCTCGAATTCCTTAGTCGTGAGCTCGATGAGCTGCCCGCCCCGGTACACCTCGCGCGTATCCAGATCCATAAAAGTGTCCTGGTACTGCAGCTTGTTGGAAGGCTGCTCCGTTTTGTCCGCCGCCTTGCGGCGCAGCAGCACGCGCACCCGGGCAAGCAGCTCCTCTAATGCAAACGGCTTCACAAGATAATCGTCCGCGCCCAGATCGAGCCCCTTCACCCGGTCGGACACTTCGTCCTTGGCCGTCAGCATGAGCACCGGCACATCCGAGCCGCCTTCGCGGATACGGCGCACGACTTCCCAGCCGTCGAGCTGCGGCATCATCACATCCAGGACGACCGTATCCGGCTCGTTCTCGAGAATTTGCTTTAATCCGTCCATCCCGTGGTTCGCCGTAAATACGGTATACCCTTCAAACGCCAAGCTTCGGCGCAGCATGGACGTAATTTTCTCATCGTCGTCAATCACTAGTATTTTCTCTCTCATAAAATCATATCCACCCGCCCTTCTTCACTTCTATTGTACCAAAATAATGTGGTTTGCAAAAAAAAGAAGCGGAGCTTTCGCAATCTTCCGCTCTGCTTCTTTTTTCATTATCGCATTATTGCTGATTCTGCGAGTCGATCGTGTTGCGGTCGCCGATGGTCACATCGATGTTGAGCTTTTTGCCGTCTCGCATGACGCCAAGCGTTGCCTTATCGCCGACTTTTAATTTTTTGATGCCCGTGCTGACGTCGTTAGTACTTTTAACCTTAGCCCCATTGACCTCAGTGATCACGTCGTAAGGACGAACGCCTGCTTTGAAGGCCGGACTTTTGCGGTCAACTTGATCGACCAAGGCCCCGTCGGTACTTTCAAGTTTTAGCTCGGAAACCCAGTCCTTGTCAATCGGTTTCATCGCAATGCCGATGTATGGAACCGGCTCTTTCGGAATTTTTACGTTGTTTTTCAGGTTATCCAGCACTGCGGATATCGTGCTTGTCGGAATCGCGAAGCCGATGCCCTGCGCTTGCGCGCTGACGGCCGTATTGATGCCGATGACCTCGCCGTTCAGATTCAGCAGCGGACCGCCGGAGTTCCCCGGGTTGATCGAAGCGTCGGTTTGCAGCAAATGTTTGTATTGGCGCGTACCGTTCTTATCCGGGATATCGATCGGACGCTCTTTGGCGCTCAACACCCCGACGGTTACCGTATGGTCGAAACCGTACGGGTTCCCGATGGCCACGACCCAGTCGCCCACGTTCAAGTTGTCTGCGCTGCCGATCGGGAGTGTCGGGAATTCTTCGCCGTTTTGCGGCTCGATCTTCAGTGCGGCCAAATCAAGATTGTAGTCGTTGCCAAGCAATTTGGCTTTGTACGGCTGATCTTTGCCTTGGAGGTACACGTTGATTTCGTCCGCGCCGTCAATTACGTGTTCGTTGGTCAAGATGTAGCCGGTCTTCTCGAAAATAAAGCCGGTCCCCATCCCGCCGGGCTGCAGCTGGCCGTCGTTGCTTTTCGGCTGCTGCTGGTTGCCGCCGAAATCGTCGCCGAAAAATTGGCGGAAGAACGGGTCGTCGTACAGCGGATTGCCGGAACGTCCGGTGCTTTTCGCCTTGACTTTCGTCTCGATCTTGACGACCGCCGGACTTGCCTGCTGCACGATCCCCGAAATGTTGGTCGGACGGGCCAGATCGAGCGAAGAAGGCTTCACGCTCCCGCTGTTGTTTGCCGGCGGTGCGCCCGCCGAGCTCTGGTTGCTGTTTCCGGTCATCACGCCTTGCGCGCCGGTAAACAGGTTCATTTTGTCCGAGGCGAACATCAGCGCGCCGACCACGACCACGCCGGCCATAAATGCGGCGAACATGCTGCGGAATCCGCTCGACTTCTTCGGCGCCGCGCCGAGCTGCCAATTCCCCATCGGGCCTTGCTGCTGCTCCCCGGAATTAAAACCGTACGGACGCAGCGGCTTCGGCGGCGTTACTTCCACCGGAGCGGAGCCTTGACTGTCGCTGACCGTCGTATCCGAAGTGCCGGATTTGTAAGGACCGTAGGAAAAGTAATGAGAGCTTTGCTCGTGGCTCGCTGCCGCTTCCTCTCGTCCGCTCGTTTGCCGGTTATCCCCGTCGGACTCGCTATGCTTCAACTCGTCGTTCGGGCGACGAAAAAGTTCGTTTTCATTGTTGTTATTATTGTTGTGATCCATAAGAAAAACCTCCATTTCGTATAAGGCTTCAGGATAATTGCTTTCTTGCCTTGTTGTTCATGTCTTTATATTGCACGCGCAACCTTAAAGAAACCTTAAAGAAAAATAAAATGGAGGTAAAATAAGAGAGGGCAACCCCCTAAGAAGAGCAACCCCCTAAATCCCCCTTAGTAAGGGGGACCCCAGGAGCTGCGCCCCTGGACCCGCAAGGTTGTCTGGGGAGTAAGTGCGCCGCATTTTCGTTACTATAGATGAAGGAACGCGTTTGTCCGGCGAGCCAAGGCTCGCCGGACACGCTTACATTTTGGCGTGGCAAAGTCCCGCGCAGCCGTGCGCTGATTGGAAGCGAGGACGGGCCTCGACCGCCGTCAGGCTGGTCGGGACCGGACAGTCGCGGTCCTTGCACGATGTATCGCTAGTGCTGGTGCGCCGCATGGAAGCGAGGACGCGACTCGACCGCCGTTAGGCTGGTCGGTCGCGGACTGTCGCGGTCCTTGCTCGACGTACCGCTGGTGCTGGTGCGCCGCATGGAAGCGAGGACGCGACTCGACCGCCGTCAGGCTGGTCGGTGGCGGACAGTCGCGGTCCTTGCACCGACGTATCGCTAGTGCTGGTGCGCCGCAGGGAAGCGAGGACGCACGTCGTCTGCCGTTAGGCAGGCGCGGGCGGACAGTCGCGATCCTTGCACCGACGTATCGCTAGTGCTGGTGCGCCGCATGGAAGCGAGGACGGGCCTCGACCGCCGTCAGGCTGGTCGGGACCGGACAGTCGCGGTCCTTGCACCAACGATCCGATTATGGCGACGTACTCCCTCCCTCGACAACCTTTCGTCGTCCAGGGGGCGAAACCCCTGGGGTCCCCCTTACTAAGGGGGATTTAGGGGGTTGTTCACCGCGGATACCCTCTTTCGACCTCCCGCAGCAGCGAAGCCGCCTGGTCCACCCACTTGTCCTCCACGGTGCCGTCTTTATCGAGCGGCTCCTGAAACTGATCCATTAACGCTCCATAAGTGCGAGCCTGCGCCTCTTGATCCAATCCTTCGTTATAGACATGCTTGAGCACGAACGGGGTACCGATTCGGACAAAAGCGTCCGTAGAATCCGTATCGCCATCCAGTACACCGCTTGTGACTTCAAAGGGGATGCGCAGCCACACTTTATGTCCCTCATCCAAATAGCGGTCAAAAGAACCGTGCTCATAATCCCAGTTGCCGCCCAAGGTGAATTCGTGCTCGTGCAGATAGCTTCGCACATGTTCAAAAGGCTCTTCCCGTCCTTGCAAAGTCGAATCTAAAGGAATCATCGGCATCTCCTCCAAAATAATGATCGCATCGACAAAATCACGCTTAGCATGTACCCGGCCAAGTAAAATTATGCCCAACAAGGATTCGTACGGCAAAAGAACACCGTCAGCATCATGAAGGTCTTTGTCGACATTACGTTTGTCGCCTTGATCTTTTCTTCTTTGGCTTCGCGCTGATTTACGGAAAAGATGCCGACAGGCTCATCGGAACGACCAGCTTTAGGATGGAAGCGGATTTGACACACATTAACTTCAAAATCATCACTCATGACACGTATTGGCTGTTTCAATGTGCGTTCGCTGGGCCTTATAACGGTCATTGTCTGGGGATTCGAGACGACCTGAATCGCTTCTCAAGTTAATTAACCGGCTCGTACCCATCAGCATCAGCCGGGATGAAGGCAGATATAGTAGTTTTATATTGAATTTTTTTCCATTAAATATTATAATATAGGGAAACCCACAATAAATTAACTCTATTTGCATTATCAAAGTTGTAATATTTATATTACGTTTTACCAAAGAACTTATCCCGGTTATTCCGCACAAATACTCAACTTGTTAAATCCCGTTGCGCTTAGTCTCAGTCTTAGCGCATGGTGATCCCTTAAACTGCTGCATCAACGTAACCGTGCGATTGCTTCTAACTAAAAAAAGAGCCATTCCATTCGAAAATGGAAGGCCCTCCCTTTATTTTTATTGCGTTATCATTTCGAATCAAAGGCGCTGCGCAATCCGTCTCCGATAAAGTTGAAGCACATGATCGTCAGGAAGATCATGAAGCCAGGGATGAACGGATACCAAGGCGCATTGCTCAAAATCGTCAAGCTTTGAGCACTTTGCAGCAAATTCCCCCAGCTCGCGGTAGGCGGCTGAATCCCCAGACCGAGAAAGCTGAGGCTGGACTCCGTCAAAATCATGCTGCCCATTTGCAGCGTCGCAGAGACAATGATCGGAGCTATAGCGTTGGGCAAAATATGCACGAAAATAATCCGGAAATCCGACATGCCGATCGTCCGCGCCGCATCGACGAACTCGCGGTTTTTGACCGAAAGGATTTGCCCTCGCAGCAGCCTCGCCTTGGACATCCAGCCGAAGGCGACGAACACGACGATAATATTGAATAGGCTCGGCTTCAGCACGGTAACGACCGTGATCAGAACGAAGAAGGTCGGAAACGATAGCAAAATATCGACGATCCGCATCAGGAAACTGTCGACTTTCCCGCCGTAATAACCGGCTAGCGAGCCTACGGTAATCCCGATCAGCAGGTTCAGGATAACGGAAAAAATCGCGACGGAGAGCGATACCCGGGCGCCGTACAGCACCCGGCTGAACAAATCCCGCCCTAAATCGTCGGTGCCGAACCAATGTGCAGCGCTCGGCGGCTTCAAACGGCTCATCAGATCCTGTTCCGCGGGATCATGAAGTGCTATAACGGGCGCAAACAGCGCGAGAACAATAAGTACCGCCATAATCCACAGGCTGACAAAAGCCAGCCGGTTAGCCTTGAATCGTTCCCAAGCCCGGCGTTTCGGTTTGGCGGCGGCCGCAGGAAGCTGGGCCTTATTCGTAGTTACGGCTTCATTCATGGATTATACCTTCGCCTCGCTTTTGCTGTAGCTAACCCGGGGATCCAGGATCGCATAAGATAGGTCGGCCAATATGCTGCCGAAGACATAGAGGAAAGCAGTCATTGTCGTAACGGCGAAGATGACCGGATAATCCCTCTGGAAAGCTGCTTCCGTGAACAGCCGGCCGATTCCGGGAATACTGAAGATCGTCTCGACAATAACGGAGCCCGCGAAGAAGCCGGGCAGCGATAGCCCGAACAGCGTTGCCAGCGGAATCAGCCCGTTGCGCAAGCCGTGCACGCTTAATATCCGTCCGCCGCGCAACCCTTTGGCTTTGGCCGTACGCATGTAATCCTGATTGATAACCTCCAGCATGCTGGAGCGAACATACCGGATCCAGACCGCCACTTCGGAGCAAGCAATCGTAAACACCGGCAAAATCAGGTGAAGCACCCGGTCCCCGAAGCCGGACGGCGCATTGATCGTCTGCATGCCGCCCGATGGCAGCCAGCCGAGCCGCACGGCGAAGAACATCATCAACAGGAGGCCGAGCCAAAACCCGGGCAGCGAAATGCCGACGAACGTAATGCCGGACACGAACTGATCGAGACGCGAATTCGCTTTAACCGCGCACAAAATGCCGAGCGGAATCGCTATGGCCAAGGCCAGAGCAAAGCTTGTGACCGTCAGCAGCAAGGTATTCGGCAGCCGGTCCCAGATCAATTCCGAGACCGGCTGGCTTTTTTGAAACGAGGTGCCGAAATCCCCTTGCGCCAGGTCGCTGATCCATTTCCAATACTGAATATATAACGGTTGATCCAAGCCGTAAGCTTTGATCATATTCTCTTTATCGATGGCCTTGATCGTCGGATCGTCGACGTATTGGGAGATCGGACTGCCCGGAGCCATATGAATAATGAGAAAAGAAATGATCGTAATGCCGATCAGAATCGGAATGGCGTTCAGCAAACGCCGAAGGGCATATCGGGCCACCGGATGTCACTTCTTTCATCATAATTTCGATCGTAATGATCAACGGATTTTCTTATTTCGTGAAGTACCACTTTTCAATTTCCTTCAAGGAGTCGCGGTTCGGATTAAAGCCTTCGAGATTGGCCGGATAAGCCATGGTAGACGTCGGCGAATAAAGGAACGTATACGGCTGGTCTTCCGCAATCAAAGCGTCGATTTTGGCCAGCAGCTCTTTCCGCTTGTTCATATCGAAGGTTTTCAAATCTTCGTCGATCAGCTTGTCAACCTCGGGATTTTTGTAAGAAATGTAGTTCGATCCCGTCTCCATCGCCGTGGAGTGCCAAATGCCTTGCGGGTTCGGGTCTCCCGAAATGCTCCAGCCATGGAAAATAGCAGTGAAGTTTTTGCCCATCCAGTTTTTCGTAAAAGCAGAACCCTCCACAATCCGAGGCTGAACGCTGATGCCAACTTTTTTCAACTGCTGCTGAATTACGGTCAGGGCCTTCTCACGAACCTTGTTCCCTTGAATCGTCTGCATTTCAAACTCGAACTTTTGGCCGTTTTTGTCCAAAATGCCGTCGCCGTCCGTATCTTTCCAGCCTGCATCGGCCAAAATCTTTTTCGCCTTTTCCGGATCGTACGGGAATTTCGGCACATTATCCGTGTACGACCAGTAGGAAGGAGACGTTTGGCTGTGTACGAGCTTTCCTTGTCCTTCGACGATGTTGTCTACGATACCTTGGCGATCGATCGCCATCGTAAGCGCCTGACGCACCGCTTTATCCTGGAACAGCGGATTGGTCAAATTCCAGGCGGCAAACATATAGGTCCCTGTGCCAATCCCTTTTTGCAGCTTGATTTTGCCCGACGTTTTGGCAAACTGCTCAATGGCCTGCAAATTGTCGGCTGGTACTACAATGGCGTTAATTTCTCCGGTTTGCAGCTGCGCCATCGTGGCGTTCGCATCCGGGATGATTTTCGCCGTTATTTTCTCGATGGCCGGTTTGCCGCCGAAATAGTTGTCGTTGCGAACGAAGCGCAAATATTGGCCTTGCTTCCACTCTTCCAGCTTGTACGGGCCCGATCCGACCGGCTGCTTCGCGAAGGTCGATTTTTCCATATCTTTGACGGCAACATCTTTCAGCAAATGCTGAGGCAAAATATTGTAAACGAGCATATCGATGTATCCGGCATGCGGCTCTTTGAACGTAAATTTAAGCGTCGTATCGTCCGTTTTCTCGATCTTTGCCAATTTCTCGAACGTTCCCTTGCGCGGGCCTTTGTAATCCGGATTAATCGGAATGTTGTATGTAAATACGACGTCGTCGGCCGTTACCGGCTTGCCGTCGCTAAACTTGGCGTCGTTGCGGATTTTAATCGTCATTTCCATCTTGTCTTGCGAGAACTCAGGCTGTCCGGCCGCCAAATTCGGAACGATTTCCTGCTTTTCATTGAAGCGGTACAACGAGCTGAACACCAAATCGATCACTTCGCTTGACGTCGTTGTCGTTGCCCAGAAGCGAATAAAGCCTTGCGGGTCCGCCAAGTAAGCGGTATTGATTTCGCCACCGTCCACCTTTTCTTTTTTGCCGGTGCTGGCTGCCGCCCCATCGGCCGGCTTCTCGCTTGTCGCGGGGGTTCCTCCGCCTCCGGACGTGCAGGCGCTGAGCAATAGCGCGGTGGACATCAACGTGGCAAGAGCGATATTTCCCGCTTTGCCGATTTTTTTGAACAACATGGCAAGTTCCCCTCTCTTTTAGATGCTTTCTGTAAACTGTTTATACGAAATGGCACGAGGCGTAATGCCCCGGCTCCACTTCCCGAAAGATAGGCTTCTCGATCCGGCAGCGCTCCGCAGCATGCGGACAACGCGGATGGAAAGCGCAGCCTGACGGCGGATTTGCCGCGTTCGGCACTTCTCCGCTTAAGATGATCCGTTCCCGCTTGCCGTCCACATCCGGCTCGGGCACGGACGATAAAAGCGCCTGAGTATATGGATGCTTCGGACTGCCGAACAACTGGTCCCGGCTGGCCAACTCGACAATTTGACCTAAATACATGACCGCGACCCGATCGGAAATATGTCTAACGACGCTAAGATTGTGCGAGATAAACAAGTACGACACTTTCGTCTGCGTCTGCAGTTCCTCCAGCAAGTTGACGATCTGCGCTTGAATCGAGACGTCGAGCGCCGAGACCGGCTCGTCCGCCACGATAAGCTTCGGACTTAACGAAATGGCACGGGCAATCGCGATACGCTGCCGCTGTCCGCCGGAAAATTCATGCGGGTACATGCCAACCGCATGAGACCTTAGTCCGACCGTATCCAAGAGCTGTTCCGCCCGCTTCATGGCCTCCGACCACTTCAAGCCGCCTTGGACCACAAGCGGCTCAGCAATTGCTTTGCCCACCGTGATTCTCGGATTTAACGAGGCATACGGGTCCTGGAAGACGCATTGCATTTCTTTCCGGATCGGCCGCAGCTGCCGTTGACTCCAATTGCCGATCGAAGTCCCGTTAAACAAGATTTCACCTTCGGTCAAATCAAGCAAGCGCAAAACCAACCGGCCGACCGTCGACTTGCCGCAGCCGGATTCGCCCACAATGCCCAGCGTTTCGCCTTTAAATACTGTAAAGCTGACATTGTCAACCGCTTTGACGGCTCCATTTTTTAAGCTGCCGCCGATGCCAAAATATTTTTTCAACCCTTTAATCTCTAGAAGCGGAGCCCCCACGTGTCGATCATCTCCCTCTAATCCGTACTAGATCAAAATGCAGCGAACTTGATGCCCCGCTCCGATCTCCCGCAGCTCGGGCTGCCGATCGCGGCATTCCGCTTTCGCCATCGGACAGCGCTCGGCAAACCGGCAGCCGGCCGGAAAAGCACCTGCGGGCGGAACGCTTCCCGGAATCGGAACCAGCGGCTCAATGGCCCCCTGCATGCGTGGCGTCGATTGGAGCAGGCCTTTCGTGTACGGATGTCTGGCATCTGTAAACAGCGTTCTTACGTCGGCCGTCTCGACGATTTGACCGGCATACATGACGATGACGCGTGTAGCCATTTCGGCGACAACGCCCAAGTCATGCGTGATGAACAGCACGGACATGTCGGTCTCGTGAAGCAGCTGCCGGATCAGGTCCAGCACCTGAGCCTGAATCGTCACATCCAAAGCCGTCGTCGGCTCGTCGGCAATAAGCAGCTCCGGCTTACAGGCCATCGCCATCGCCAGCATGACACGCTGCCGCATTCCGCCCGACAAGCGGTGCGGATATTCTTTCCGAATCCGTGAAGGCTCCGGAAATCCGACGCGCCGCAGCCAATCCTCCGCTATTGTAATCGCTTCCGATTTGCTTACGCCAAGATGCCGGGTAATCGCTTCGGTCATCTGCATCCCGATGGTAAGCACCGGATTCAGCGAGGTCATCGGCTCCTGGAAGATCATCGCGATTTGACGTCCGCGAACGCTCGACATCTCCCGATTGCTGAGGCCGACCAAATTTCGGCCGCCGAAACGAACCTCGCCGCCGGCAATCTCCCCTACCCGGGGAAGCAGCTGCATGATCGACAAGGAAGTCATGCTTTTGCCGCAGCCGGATTCTCCTACGAGCGCGACCACTTCGTTCGTTCCGATTGTAAAATCGATGCCGTCGACAACGGTCAATTCCCTCTTTTTGTCTTTAATTACCGTTCTGAGCGATTTCACTTCCAAAAGTGCCTCAGACAAAGGGATCACCTTCACTTCCACATTCATTGTGTCATAAAATTTCACTTCACTGGAATTATTTCGGCTGACAGCATCAAGTCCCATTATGAAGTTAATTGACCAAATTGTCATTAAAAATTTTAAAAAAAGTTACATTTTTTTTAAAAATGTTAACTAAATCATTGATTTTGCAGACAAAAAACGAGACGAAAAATCCAATTTTTTCGTCTCACAGGAAAATTATGTTTTTTTCAGGACCGCTGTCGAATTTTAGAACGCTCGAATGTCCGCCTTTTCCAGCCACGCGCCGATATCGCCGATAACCGACTCGACCGTACCTTCCGCAAACGGAGAAAGCAGCCCCGCCACCTCCACCAGCTCGCTGAACGAACGGCTGCCACCTTCCCGGCAAAGCCTTACGTAATCGTCCCAAGCCCGCTTGCTGTCGCTTTGTGCGCGGGACCAGAATTGGAGCGCGCAGATTTGCGCCAGCGTGTAGTCGATATAATAAAACGGCGTGCGAAAAATATGTCGCTGCTGATACCAATACCCGCCGCGATTCAGCAAATCGTTCTCCTCCAGCGCCAAATCCGGGCGATAGACCGATTCCAGCTCGCGCCACTTGGCTTTGCGCTCCGCCGGGGTCGCTTCCGGGTACTCGTACACGAAATGCTGGAATTCATCGACCGCGGTACCGTAAGGAATAAACAGAATGGCCGCGCTCAAATGCTCGTACTTGTATTTGTCCGTATCTTTGCGGAAAAACAGCTCCATCCAAGGCCAAGCAAAAAACTCCATGCTCATCGAATGAATCTCGCACGCCTCAAGCGTCGGATGCAAATACTCCGGCACCTCATGATGGCGGCTCATGTACTTCTGGAACGCATGTCCGGCTTCGTGCGTCAGCACATCGACATCCCCGCTCGTTCCGTTGAAATTGGAGAATATAAAAGGCACCTGCTCCGCCTTGATGTACGAGCAGTAGCCGCCGACCGCTTTGCCGGTTTTGCTGACGAGGTCCATCAGCCCGCGGTCCGTCATCATCCGGAAGAAAGCGTCGGTTTCCGGCGACAGTTCAGCGTACATCCGCTTGGCGTTGTCGACGATCCAATCCGCATCGCCTTGTGGCTTCGGGTTCCCCTTCGGAAACCGATACTTGGCGTCATAGTAAGCTAATCGGTCCACGCCAAGCATCTGCCGCTGCTGCTCTCGGATGCGCGAAGCAAGCGGCACCAGATGCTTCCGCACCTGCTCCCGGAAAACGGCAACATCGGCCGCGTCGTAATCCGAACGCTTCAGACGGTCGTATCCAAGCTGAACGAAGTTCGGATAGCCAAGCTTCCGGGCAATGCTCGTCCGCACCTGGACAAGCTTATCATAGATTTCGTCAAGAGCCGTCTCGTGCTCCGCAAAAAAAGCGTATCCCGCATCCAGGGCACGTTTGCGCGTCTCCCGGTCGGTAGACAGTGTGTATGGTGTGAGCTGAGCCAGATTGAGCTCGCGGCCATCAAACGAAATCGAGGCGGAAGCGGTCAGTTTAACATAGTCGGAGACAAGCTTGTTCTCCTGCCGAAGCTCGTCAATCACTTCAGGCGTGAACGTTTTTACGGTTCTTTCGGCAATCCGGAACAATTGCTTGCCCCATTTCTCCTCCAGCGCCGCGCGATAAGGCGATTCGGCCAATGCCGTATAATACTTCGAAATGAAGCCTTGATACACCGGCGTCTGCTGGTCGAAAAATTCCTGTTCCTCTTTATAAAACGGGTCGTTCGTATCGATGGTATGCCGAATTCGGGCGATCGCAGCCATCGAGTCGAAATGACTTCGAAGCTCGTTCATTCGAGTCAGGAGAGCCTGCTGCTCCTGCGGCGAACCTGCCTCGGAGAACTGCTGCAGCAATTCGTTCATCCGTTCCGTCAGCTGCTCCATATCCGGGCGTTCGTATACAAAATCTTCGAACTTCCTTGTCATTATCGTTTCATCCCTTTCCATATCTGTCGGCCGCATAACTGTTAACCTTTGTTAGAAACATAAAGGGACAGGCCGTTTTTGTCAATATGCGGAAACAAAAATAAGCCTCCGGCGCCAACAAACGGCGAACAGACGCTTTATGAGGTCCCTGGTCCCTATGATGTTAAATTTAATCACATTGATAGCAAGCGAAAAGAGGAAGCCTCGAAATTTCATTCGGGCCTCCTCCTCGGATCTGTTTACAGTTCCTTATTGTCTTGCCGATTCGCTGGCGCTCTCGCTCGGGTTGTTTTGAGCCGGCTGCTTCACGTTATTAGCCACAACCTCTTCGGAAAATTCCGTATCGGTCTTCAGGTTTTTATTAAAATTTAAATTTTGATTTTTATTTTTAGCCATCGCTATCACCTCCCCTGACATCCTTTATTATGGATTTCAAGGAGGGGCGTTATGCTTAGAAAATTTTTAAAACAGCAGCTCGCTTTTCAGTTGATTCCAGAGCGCTTGATTAATTTTTCCATCGCCTTTTTTTACCACGAAGACGTTCAACGTTTTTTTGCCCCACTCTTTGTAGACCTGATCCTTCGTCTCAAAATACAAGTCGATCCGGTTGCCCTTGATGGCACCGCCCGTATCCGCGACAACCCCGTAGCCGTAGCCGGGAATGTACAGCACCGTTCCGATCGGAAACACCTTCGGATCGGCGGCGATCGTGGAGAACGCTTCGACGTCGCGAGTAACCTTCATGCCGGAAAACGTGACTCCGTATTCGGGGTGTCCGGGATTTTTGCCCGTTGACTCCCGTCCGGCATAATATCCGGTTGCCGTCACCTCGACGGCTTTATAGTTGGATAAATCTTGTCCCTTGTGGGGAAACAGCTTGTAATTCATCGTTCGGCGGCCGCTTGCGGCAGATACAGGCTGGGAGTCGGGCTGCTTGACCTCCGGCTTGCTGACACCGGGCGAATGCAAGGATACGGGTAAAGCGGCGATGTGAAGCTCATTATTCGGCGCGGTAGACCGCTTGTAATCCTGTTGTTTTTCAAACCATATCAAGAAGGACAGCATCAACACGATGAACAAGATCCATTTGGCATGGCTTGCGGTTTTTGGTAGCATAAGCTTGGTTTAAACCTCCCCTTAATAGAAGAGGGTCTCCAACATTCGCAGGATCTATACACCGGTCTCCTGGAATCGCAAGCTGCCATGAATTATAAAATTTTGTTTAAAATTCAATAGTTTATCGATACATTATGTATTATTTTTATAAAGGAGGGATCGCAATATGGGAAGCTTGCGGTTCAATCAATTAGATTCGTTAAGAGGTTTGGCAGCGCTTACAGTTTTACTTCATCATCTTTTACTAGCGATGCCGCAAAAAAATGCATTCACCACAGCTCTTGAAGTCACTCCCGCCAGGTTGTTTGTAAACGGGCATGGAGCCGTCATTTTGTTTTTTCTGCTCAGCGGATTTGTGTTGTCGCTGCCGGTGCTAAACGGAAACGCCCCCCCTTATTTTTCATTCTTCATTAAAAGATTGTTCCGAATTTATGTTCCTTACTTAGTTACAATTTGTATCACAATTTATATTGCCATCTTTTTATATCAAGGTACTTTGCCTGAATTTAACTCCTTTATTAACCAATCGTGGAAGAATGCTTCCGATCCCTCGTTAATCACGGAACATATTTTATTCATCGGCAACCCTCATACGATTTCTTATAATCCCGTGATCTGGACGCTCATTCACGAGCTGCGCATCTCGATCGTCTTTCCGTTCGTGGTACTCATGGTCAAAAACCTAAACCCCCTCGCCTCGCTGATCGTTTGCTTCCTCCTTACTTCCATCGCCGGATTGGACGGTATGTTGTTAAACCTTTCGAGCAACGGGTACCACTCCAGCTACTTCGATTCCTTACATTATTTATCCATCTTTATCATCGGTTCGTTAATTGCCAAGCACAGAAAGCAGTTGATGGATTTATACCGTCACTCAAAAGCTACCTTGAAATGGACCGTGCTGGTCGCCGCATTGCTCTTTTATAATTACTCGGAAGTGCTCAATAAGGATTTCTTCAAAAGGGTGTTCGATACGCCCTATAATTTCTATTTATCCGAATACGGCATTGCCGTGGGCGCAGCCGTGTTCATTGTTGCTTCGCTCGCTTCCTCCAAGCTCTCCAGCGGGTTAACTCATCCCGGGTTCGTCTTTTTGGGCAAAATATCATATAGCTTATATTTAACTCATCTGGTGGTCATGTTAACGTTTGCGCATGCTTTACACGGGCGATTGTCCAACGTCATGATCCTGTCCATATCCTTTATAGGAGCGCTCATTGTAGCGGCAGTTTGCTGGTTTATGATTGAGCGACCTTCCATGCAGCTGGGAAAATATTTAACGCGGAACAAGCAAACCGCAGCCAACCAGCCTACAAACCCGCTTTGACAACAACTTCCCATGGTCAAATGCAAAAAGCCTGCCCCTTCAACAAGGAGCAGGCTCTTCGGCCATATCATATCGTATAACAGCTTACACTTGCTTGGTCCGAATCTCTTCCCGGATCATCTCGATGACGCTATCTACGCTGTGAGCGCCGAGGTCGCCTTGACCGCGCCTGCGGACGGAAGCGCCCGATGCTTGCACTTCGTTCTCGCCGACAACGAGCATGTACGGAATTTTCTCAAGCTGCGCTTCGCGAATTTTGTATCCGAGCTTCTCGTTGCGCAGGTCGGCTTCGACCCGGATACCGGCATTTTGCAGCTTCGCTTCGACTTCCTTGGCATACTCGTCGAAGTTGCCGGATACCGGAAGCACCTTCGCCTGTACCGGACACAGCCATGTCGGCAGCGCGCCGGCGAAGTTCTCAAGCAGGAATGCGGTCATCCGTTCCATGGTCGAAATAATGCCGCGGTGAATGACGACCGGGCGATGCTTCTGGCCGTCGGCTCCGACGTATTCCAGTTGGAAGCGCTCCGGCAGGAGGAAGTCGAGCTGCGCGGTCGACAGCGTCTCTTCTTTCTTGAGCGCGGTCTTGATCTGTACGTCCAGCTTCGGACCGTAGAAGGCCGCCTCGCCCTCCGCCTCGAAGAACGGCAGACCGAGCTCCTCGACCACCTCGCGAAGCATCCGCTGCGACATTTCCCACATTTCGTCGTTTTGGAAATATTTTTCCGTATCCTTCGGATCGCGGTACGACAGACGGAAACGGTATTCTTTAATGCCGAAGTCCTCATAAACTTGACGAATCAGGTTCACGACGCGAGCGAACTCTTCCTTGATTTGATCCGGACGGCAGAAAATATGCGCGTCATTCAGCGTCATCGCCCGGACGCGGTGCAGGCCGGTGAGCGCTCCGGACATCTCGTAACGGTGCATCGTGCCGAGCTCGGCGATCCGCACCGGCAGGTCGCGGTAGCTGCGCATGTCGCTCTTGTACACCATCATATGGTGCGGACAGTTCATCGGACGCAGTACAAGCTCCTCATTGTCCAATTCCATCTTAGGGAACATGTCTTCCTGATAATGCTCCCAGTGGCCGCTCGTTTTGTACAATTCCACGTTGGCAAGCACCGGTGTGTAGACGTGCTGGTAGCCGAGACGCTCCTCCAGATCGACGATATAACGCTCCAGGGTACGGCGTACTTTGGCGCCGTGCGGCAGCCAGATCGGAAGTCCTTGGCCGACTTCGCTGGAGAAAGTGAACATTTTCAGCTCTTTGCCGAGCTTGCGGTGGTCGCGTTTTTTCGCTTCCTCCAGCAAGTGCAAATGCTCGTCCAGCTCCGCTTTTTTCGGGAACGCCGTGCCGTAGATGCGCTGCAGCATTTTGTTCTTCGAATCGCCGCGCCAGTAAGCGCCCGCTACGCTGAGCAGCTTGAACGCTTTGATCCGCCCGGTGGACGGCAGGTGCGGCCCGCGGCACAGGTCGAAAAATTCGCCTTGGTCATAAATCGTAATGACCGAATCTTCCGGAAGGTCGCGGATCAGCTCCAGCTTGAGCGGGTCCTCCAGCTCGCCAAAAATGCTCAGCGCTTCCTCACGGCTGACTACCCGGCGACGGATCGGCAAGTTTTCCTGAACAATGCGTTCCATTTCTTTCTCGATTTTGCCCAGATCTTCCGGGGTAATCGACATTTCCATATCGATATCGTAATAGAACCCGTCTTCGATCACCGGTCCGATGCCGAGTTTGACGCTTTTATTGCCATACAGCCGTTTGATCGCCTGCGCCATCAAATGCGCCGTGCTGTGACGGTATACCTCCAGGCCTTCTTCGCTATCCAGCGTAACGATTTGCAGCGCGGCGTCTTCTTCCAGCGGCGTGTTCAAATCGACGAGTTTTCCGTTGAGTTTGCCTACGACGGCATTTTTTTTCAGACCCGAGCTGATCGACCCTGCGATCTCTTCCACCGTCGTTCCCTGCGGATATTCCTTCACCGCTCCGTCGGGAAAAGTTACTTTTACAGCCATGTCCACTACCTCCAATAATTGTAGGAAATACAAAAAGCGCATCATCCCGAAAGGGACGAGTGCGCTTAGCTCGTGGTTCCACCCTAATTCAATCCGCAGCTCTTCATTTCAACAAAAGGGCCAGGCTGCGAATCCTCAACTCATTCGGTAACGGGAATGATCCGGCGATTTATACTGCGCGTCTCCAATTCCACCAATCTAATCGGTTGGGGACGACGTTTTCCAAATCACGGCTACAAAGGGGTAACCGATTGACGTTCGCTGAAGGGGATTGCAGCCGGTTGTCCCCTCTCTCTGGACAGCACTTCAACCGATCGTGTCTTCGATCCTTGCCTTATCCCTTATTATATTCAGCCGCTGTCGAGCGGTCAAGGTTTTGGCATAACCGACAGTAGCCGCACAGCTCCACGCGATTCTCGAAAATTTGCCGGATCGTCTTGATTACTTGCAAATCCGGCTCGCGGGTGTGGATATAGATCTGCTGCGGAGATACCGTAATCAGCGTGCTGACAATCATATCCTCGAAATTCATATCCTTCTCAAGCGTTTCTACCGTCACAACGGCATCCGCATCGTTCGTTTCGATCTTCTCCAGATGCTCGCCAAGCAGCATAAACTCATTGCCGCCTTTATGAATAAGATGAACGAACGGAATTTTCGCTTCCTGAATATAGACGAAATATTGCAGCAGGGAAATGAATTCGCGATACTGCCGGTCCATGACGAATTCGTCGACGGCATATTCGACAACTTCGCGGAGCTCGTTCAAGTAATCCGGCGCCCGGAAGCGCAGAAAGCCGTCCAAATTCAGCTCCGTATGCTCTTCGATGTATTCGGTAAGCAGGGCGGTCAGCTTGTTTTTCCGCCGCAGGTACGCTTCATTCTTGTCCGATTTGACTGCCGCCGAATCGTCCCGCTCTCCCAGCATTTGGCTGCAATACCCCAGGATGCTGTCCGTCTCCTCGTCCTGCTTGTAATGAAACTCATGACGGATCATATAACGCAGCAGACGCTGCTCTTCTTCCGCCAATAAATAGTCCGCCACGGCGCCTGCTGCCGCTTCATATAGCGCGTAACCGTCGGCCTGCAGTTGAAAAGCCGGCATTACCGCGTTCACTTCGACTCGCTGCAGACCGTTCCGCCGGTCCAGAACGATCCGGATCTTGTTCTCCTTATGTAGCCGTTCGCCGAAAAGCTCGACAAGTTGCAACAGCCGGTCAGCCTGAGCTTCGGAGCGTTTCACCATTACGATCGTCAACAGCTTCATCCAGGGTCACACTCTCCTTTCGGGCCTTACGATTCCTTTAAAGTATATGGCTGGACCTTCGCAGATATACAAAGTACAGACACCCGGGATGTAGCAATAACTGTGAGGGGAATTCATCCGAAGCTTCTTTTATGGATACCAATTGTATTATTTAACACAATTATGATACAATATGTATCAGTGACAAAATATGATCCTGGGAGGTTTGCTATGCAGCATCTTCGCCAAAGGTTCAAATCGCCGGACGCGGACAAGCTAGTTCGTCTGCACAAAAATATTTACCTTAACCGCAACGATCCCAAATATCACGAAAAGGTGATCACGTATCTCGATCCACACTCTCCCGAGGCGCATTACAAGCTGGGACAATATTTCGAGAACAACGGCAATATCGGCAAAGCGCTAAAGCATTATAAAGAAGCGATGAGCACGTATCCTTCGCCGTATTATTTTCCCGCTTCCGGCTCGATCCGGCGGCTGACGAAGGAGAAAGCTCCCGCTGTACCTGTATCTCAAGCGGCCTCAGGCTCAACTGCACCACGAACAAAAAGCAAAGGCGCTGCCGCCGGTTTAAAAATGCTGCTGCTGGTGCTTCTGTTCATCAACGTGCTGCTGCTGGCCCTGCTGTACGGACCGACCGCCGTTTCGAAGGTCGTTTCGGCGTTTATGCCTTGGAGCGTCGGAAAAGAGGTAACGTACGAAAGCATCGAAACCGCTTACGTCCTGCATTTTCCTTATGGAGAGCCGCAAAAAACGGTAGAGGAGGCGCTTCATAAAAAAGCGCTGCAGCTTGCAAACGATCATCCGAAGCAAGCGATCGTCCTGTACGGCGTAGCTTCCGGCGTTCGAACCGCGGATAACCAAGCGGTGCCGCTAAGCGACGAGCAGCTTAAAACCAAGGCGTTTGTCGTGGCGGAATACAACCCGGCCGTCGATACTTCGGTCAAAATCCGGTTCCTTCAGCCGGAATTTCAAAAGCTCCGGACGACGGCCGGAGCCCAATTGATCCGGACGGCGCTTGAAGCTTACGCTTCGGATCACGGATCGATCCCCTCCTCCATTGAGCAGCTGTTTCAGCCTTATCCCAATAATTACGCCAGCTATATGCCTATAGAAACGATTAGCGGTTCGGCTCATGTCCGAACCGTTTTTGATGGGAGCGGCGGATGGGTATACGATGCCCGTGCCCAAGACCCTGCACATAGGTTTTACCCGAACGTCGCGTGGGAGGGCGCATCCGGGACGGCTGCCGCCTCCACAAGCCTTCCTTTCGAACCGGTGACGGTCACGATCGACAAAAGCGCTCACTTACTCCGGCTGAACGCAGGCCAGATGGTGCTCGCGGAGCTGCCTGTCGGACTTGGCGCCGACGGCCGAACTCCAGACGGCGTCTTGACCGTCCTCGAGCGGGTCCGCGAACCGCAAGGGAGCCGCCCGGGGGTATACGGCACCGCTGCCTTGGGGATGGGCGAGATCGCCATCCACGGCACAACTGACGAAGCATCGATCGGCGCGAACCGGTCGCTTGGCTGCATCCGCTTGACCAACGAGGCGATGTCCGCCCTGTACCCGTTCGTGCCGCGGGGCGCGCGCGTCGTCATCGGCAGCGGCGCAACGGGCGGAAGCGGAAGCGCCCCGGTTCTAGTCCAGCCGGAGCTGCTGCACCCGGGCAAGGGCGGCTTGGGCCGAGAGGCTGAAGAAACGGCGAAGCACCGTGTCTTTCAGTGGTTAGGCTAAGCGCAAAAAAGACGCTTGTCCTCGAACCGTATGGTCGAAGGAAAGCGTCTTTTGTTTTATGCTAGTTTTGCATAATGAAGTCTTTATGCACTTGAACCGTTTCGTCGTCGAAGCGGCGCAAAATCTCATAGCGCGTATTGCGCTGTGCGGGAATTTTGCCTGCTTCCCGGATAAGCTGCAGCGTCGAGCCGATGTTCACCTTGTGCGTCGTCCCTGCCGCGGATACGACGTTTTCTTCGATCATCGTCGAGCCGAAATCGTTGCAGCCGTAGTGCAGCGACAGCTTGCCGACCTCCGGTCCCATCGTTACCCAGGACGACTGGAAGTTCTTTATGTTGTCCAGCATGATGCGGCTGATCGCGACGTTTTTAAGGTAATCTTGCGGTCCCAGCTTCTCCGCCTTCAGATTCGTGTTGTCCGGTTGGAACGTCCAAGAGATGAAGGCCAGGAAGCCTGGCGTATTGTAGCCGTTCGCGATGCATTCATCCTGTGCGTCGCGGATGCGAAGCAGATGCAGCGCGCGTTCCTCCATCGTTTCGCCGAAGCCGATCACCATCGTCCCGGTCGTGTGCATACCGACTTTGTGAGCCGTTTGCATGACATCCATCCAATCGCGCCACGAGCCTTTCAGACGGCTGATTTTGCGGCGGGTGCGGTCGTCGAGAATTTCCGCGCCGCCTCCGGGCAGCGAATCCAGACCGGCTTCATGAATGGCCCGGATCACTTCCTCCAGAGACAGGCCGTTCGATACTTCTTTCATTTTCATAATCTCGGCCGGGGAGAACGAGTGCATCGTAATGTTCGGGAACCGCTTCTTAATTTCCTTCAGCAAATCGGTGTAATAGCTGAAAGGCAGGTTCGGGTTCGTGCCCCCCTGCATCAAAATTTCGGTTCCTGCGACGTCGATCGTTTCCTGGATTTTTTGAAAAATAACCTCGTCCGGCAGCACATAGCCCTCTGCCGAGCCCGGTGCGCGGTAGAAGGCGCAAAAACGGCAGTACACATCGCAAATATTCGTATAATTGACATTCCGGCCGATCACGAAGGTCGTAACCGGCTCCGGATGATGCCGCAGCATAATTTGGTTGGCCACATGGCCCATTTTTTCGATTTCGTCCGATTCGTAGAGCGCCATACAGTCTTCCAGACTGATCCGGTTGCCGGCCAGCGCACTATCCAATATCCGGTCGATGGAACTCATCGCTTTCATCTCCTTTATGCTTTCATCCTACCATAAAATACTCCGCTCCTGCCATACTAAAAGACCGCCATTTTCCGTGGAACGGAAAGCGGCGGTCGCTTTTGTGACCAATTTGTGATCATCGGCACAAAGCCTTCAAGCGGGATGCATATGCCGGTGCCCTACGATTTTTTCTTTGACCAATTGGAGCTGCCGCACCCGTTCCTGGTCGGGCACAAGCGGCTGCGGACGGGCAAAATAAAAGCCTTGCACCATATGCACCTGCATCTCGCAAAGCATGCTGAGCTCTTCCGGCCGCTCGACGCCTTCGGCGATCACTTGGCAGTTCATGTTGTCCGCGAAGTGCAGCAGCGCCTTCAGCAGCGATTGCTTGACGGACATCCGGTCGATCTCGGCAATGACTGATCTGTCGATTTTAATGATGTCGGGCACTAGCTCGGAGATCGATTGCAGGCTTGAATAGCCGGCCCCCGCATCATCCACGGCAAAGCGGAACCCATGCGCGCGGCAAGCGTTCATAACGGCCCCTATGTATTGAAAATCCCGAATCGCGTGGCGTTCCGTAATTTCCAGAACGACCTGCGAGGCCGAAATGGCGGGAAATTGCTTCAACGTTTCCAGCAGCTGATGGAGGAACAGCGGATGTCCGAGCGAAACGGGCGTCACGTTAATAAACACCTGCTCTTGAATCGCCCGCGACGATATTTCCATGAACGCCTTCTTGATGACCAGAAATTCGAAGCTCGATAAAAGATCGGCTTGGTAAGCCATATCGAACAGCTCGGCAGGCGTGTGGAACGGCGAGTTTTGCGGACCGCGGGTCAAAATTTCCCAGCCGTACAATTCGCCGCTGGCTAAATTGAGAATCGGTTGGGCGAGAACGAAAATGTTTTCCTGCTTCAAAATGTCGAGCAGATGCTCCCGGGTCGGGCAAAAATGCGGCGGCAGCTTCCGCGTCGCGATGCAACGGGCATAATGATAGGCCGCTTGAATACCGGCGGACGTGTTCTCGAGATCCGGACCGATGATATAGCACCCGCTTTGCAGCGATACGGGAGCTTGAGCGTCGACATCCGCATGCATGCGGAGCCTGCGCGAAACTTCTTTTTGCAGCTCCTGCGCCTTGCGCTGCAGCTCGTCGAACCCGCAAACGGCTTGTTCTTTAACGAAAATACCGTAATCGTCGAGCGCAAACTGCCGGACTCCGATCACATCTTTGTCCCGGAAGCAAGAAGGCAGCAGTTCCAGAATCGTCTGCCGGATACGCCCCTGCAGGGCGCAAAGCCTCGATTCGGAATAAGTGGAAAACATATGATGAAAATCTTCCAAGTACAGCAAAATAAGCCCGCACGATTTTCCTTGGCTCCGGTACCGTTTGACCAGCGAGAGCACTGGATTGCGAAACGTAAACTCCGGGGGAAAAAAGCGGAGCGCCCTGCTCGGATAAGGCAGCCGGAGTAGCATCCGGATTCGTTCTTTCCACTCACCTGAAGCAAATGAAAACGTCATAAATTTCCCCCTCACCGGCAGCAACAACTTGTCCCTACTATCATATCACGAGTTCGTTATAGTGAATAGGGCGGTATTCCTTTTTTTCACAGAAAAGCCGATGATCCCCTGAATCATCGGCTGAGCTTGTTGAAAAAGCGGTGAATTGAGGTAGTAGAGGTGCACGAGGGGGTGGGGTATCTACTTCCGGTCGCTCTTGTCCGCAGGAAATTTTGATTTGAAGCCGCTTCGCAGCGGATATTTCCCGCGGACAAAGGCGAACGCTATCGCTCCTCCAGTAGATACCCCACCTCCGTATGTTTCTCTATTTCAGTTAAAAACCAGTTTCTCGATGATCCCCTGAACCATCGGCCTCTTCTTCATTTATCCGCTAACGCTTGCTCCAAATCTTCGATGATATCCGCGATATCCTCCAGACCGACGGAATACCGGACGAGCCCATCGGTAATTCCGCGCTCCAGTCGGACCTCGCGCGGCATCGCCGCATGCGACATCATCGCCGGGTAGGACAGAATGCTCTCGACCGCTCCCAGGCTGACAGCGACCAGCGGAATGCGCACCTTAGATAGCAGACGCTTGGTCCGTTCGCCAGAGCCGGTGTCGAACGAGACGACGGCGCCATAGCCGAGCGATTGTTTCTCGTGAATGTCCCGCCGAGGATGATTCGGCAGCCCCGGATAATAGACGGCTTCGATCGACGGATGAGCCGCCAGCCAGGCTGCCAACTGCCGGGCGCTCTGCTCGTGCGCTTCCATTCGAGCCTTCAAGGTTTTCATCCCGCGCATGAGAAGCCACGAGTCCTGCACGCCGAGAATGGTGCCGAGCCCGTTCTGAATCTGTTTCAGCCGGCGGCCCAGACTGTCGTTGGCGGCAACGGCCAGCCCTGCGGTTACATCACTGTGCCCGCCAAGGAACTTCGTTGCGCTATGCAGCACGATATCGATGCCGTGTTCGATCGGACGTTGATGGTAAGGCGTCATGAACGTATTGTCCAGCATGGTCAGCAGGCCATGTTCTTTCGCCCAGCCTGCGACTTCGGCAATATCGGTAATTTTGAGCGTCGGGTTCGACGGCGTTTCGAGGAACACCGCTTTCGTATTCGGCTTAAGCGCCGCTTTCACCCGGTCTATATCCGTCATGTCGACGAACGTCGTCTCGATGTTCATCCGTGGCAGGATGGACGTCAGCAGACGGTATGTGCCTCCGTACACATCCTCCGTGCAGATGACGTGGTCCCCTGCCGACAGCAGCATGAACGCGCCGGAGATCGCTGCCATGCCGGAAGCGAACGCGAAGCCCCGCTTCCCCCCCTCGAGCAGCGCAATGTAATCCTCAAGCGCCTGCCGGGTCGGGTTGCCGGAACGGGAGTAATCGTACTCCTGCGGCTCGTCGAGCGAAAATTGATGGAACGTCGAAGCCTGGTAGATCGGAACGCTGGAAGCACCGGTCGACCGGTCGATTTCGCTTCCGAAATGAATCAGCTTCGTGGCGAAAGCGCGGTCTTTGTGATGATCGTTAGGATGAGTTCCTTGCGTCGTCTTATCAGCCATGAGCCGGTACTCCTCCTTCAATCTCTTTCTGCGCCAAATCGATGGCATGGGACAAATCCGCAATCAGGTCGTCCGCATGCTCGATGCCGACGGAATAGCGCAGCAGCTTATCGTCCACGCCGACTTTTCGGCGGATGTCTTCCGGGATATCGGCATGGGTCTGAACCGCGGGGTATGTCATCAGCGATTCGACGCCGCCCAAGCTTTCCGCGAACGCAATCAGTTTCACGTGACGCAACATCGGTTCGATATAGCGAGCATCTTTCATTTTAAAGGAAAAAATCCCCGTATTGCCGGACGATTGCTTCTTCTGAATGTCATGGCCCGGGTGGCTTTCGAGCGCCGGATAATAGACCGTTTCCACCTGCGGATGAGACTGCAGGAACGTCGCGATGCGGGTGGCGTTATACTCGTGACGCTCCATGCGGATCGCCAAGGTTTTCATGCCTCGCATGAGCAGCCAACTGTCCTGCGGGCCTAAAACTGCGCCGATCGAATTGTGCAGAAACGCCATTTCCTCGGACAGCTCCTTGCCTTTCGTCACGATCAACCCGGCAAGCACGTCGTTATGCCCGCCGAGGTACTTGGACGCGCTGTGGATCACTATATCGGCCCCAAGCTCGATCGGCCGCTGGAAAAACGGGGTAAGCAGCGTGTTATCGACGATGGAAAGAAGGCCTTTTTTCTTCGCCCAGCCGCACACCAGTGCCAAATCCGTGACCATCATGAGCGGGTTGGTCGGCGTTTCGATCAGTACCGCTTTCGTGCCCGGCTGAAGATTCGCTTCCAATGCATCGAGATCGTTCGTGTCCACATACGTTGCGGTGACGCCGAAGCGGGACATGATGCGCTCAAGCATCCGGTACGTCCCGCCGTATAGATCGAGGGAGACAAGCAAATGATCGCCTTGGCTGAACAATGCGAAAATCGTCTGGAGGGCCGCCATGCCGGAGCTGCAGGCAAAGCCTGCGTCCCCGGATTCCAGCTCGGCGATCGCATCTTCCAATACTTTTCGCGTCGGGCTTTTCGTGCGCGCGTAATCGAATCCCGTGCTCTGCCCGAGCTTCGGATGACGGAACGCCGTCGCTTGATAGACCGGGAAGCTGACCGCTCCCGTCACCGGTTCCTCCTGGGAGCCGATCTGCGCGAGCCGGCTCTCGATTTTCAACTCTGGCTTGGAACAGTTGCTCATATCATATAATCCCCCTTATACAAATCGTACGGCGTCTCTTGGTACACATAATAGTTGAGCCAGTTGGAAAACAGCAGGTTTGCATGGGCACGCCAGGTGTTGAGCGGCGGCCGGGTCGGATCATTGTTCGGGTAATAATTTTTCGGAACCGCGATCTCCATTCCTTTGTTCACGTCGCGGTCGTACTCGTATTTAAGCGTACACGCGTCGTATTCCGAATGGCCGGTAATAAAAATTTGCTTCCCGTCCTTCGTCGCGGCAATGTAGACGCCCGCTTCCTCCGATTCCGACAAAATGTCGAGCTGCTCGACCCGGGCGACATCCTCCCGGCGGACGTCGGTATGACGGGACTGGGGAACGAGAAACAGCTCGTCGAACCCGCGCAGCAGCTTTACATTCGGCGTGGTGATCGTGTGCGGGAACACGCCGAATATTTTTTCATCAAGCGGGTACTTCGGTACTCCGAAATGGTAGTAGAGACCGGCTTGAGCCGCCCAGCAAATATGCAGCGTCGACGTGACGTGGGTTTTGCTCCACTCCATAATCTGCGTCAATTCTTCCCAATAATTCACCTCTTCGAATTCGAGCTGTTCGACCGGCGCGCCTGTAACGATCATGCCGTCAAAGCGTTCGTGCTTGATGTCTTCGAACGTTTTGTAGAACTGCTCCAGGTGCTCCAGCGACGTGTTTTTGGACGTGTGCGTTTTCGGGTGCAGCAGAATGAATTCAACCTGTAGCGGAGTGTTGCCGATCAGCCGCAGCAATTGGGTCTCCGTCGTTTCTTTCGTCGGCATGAGGTTTAAGATCACGATCCGCAGCGGGCGAATATCTTGACGAAAGGCTACACTCTCGTCCATGACGAAAATATTCTCGTTGACAAGCACTTCCTTGGCCGGCAGATGATCTGGTACTTTGATGGGCATTGGGCTCACTCCTTCGGGTATTGGATTCGTCGTTCCCTGCACTCCTGCGACTGAAAAAGGCATAAGAAAAAGCCTTTCTCCATCGCACGAGAAAGGCCTTTGTATAGTTACATCGTCCTCTCTCATCTGTCAGAAGCCGCTTGGCTTCCGCAAGAATTAGCACCGTGCATTCCTTTGCCATGCTGAAAAAAGCATCAACGTGTTGTTTACGCAAAGGTCTGTCGGTTGCCGGGTATCATCGGGCTAGTCCCTCCACCTGCTCTTGATAAGAGTGTGAAACCGAATCTATTCAGTTGGTTTAGATAATACTAATGTAATCGAAATCACAGCAAGCGTCAAGCGGAACCTTTTCCATGAAATGATGACGTCTGAACCCGCACCACTCCGCCAGATTTTGCATAAATTATTCCCATGCGCGAATGAAATACAAACTCATTGTGTTCTCGAATATGACGCGTTATACTATACAGGTATTCGACATTTCACGCTAGAAGGGGTGCAGCAATCGAATGGACGGAGACCCGGGAAGTCGTATCTACGTTCAAACACAATTGAATCCATCGTATGGAACCCGGTCGTTTGCCATTCGTTCAAGAATGCGCATGCTTTTTTGTGCGTGAAGATGACGAGCAGCACCTGACTAAAGCCTAACGTCTGTTTTCTCGCAAGAGGCAGACGGCCGAGCGTTCCATCCGATCAATAGGAGGGGTGGAACTTATGAAGGCACGCTTGGTTCAGGACGGCATTTTTACCCTAGTGGAAGACATCACGCAAACCATCGATCCGCCTCAGCACGGCTTTTATTGGATTGATGCCGAGCCAGAGGATTTGGACATTTTACAGCCTTTATTTCATCTTCATGAGCTCGCCATAGAGGACGTTTTGACAGAAGAAGAACAGCGGCCGAAGATCGAGCTGTACGACTCGCATTATTTTATCGTGGTCAACAGCATCCGTTTCGATGACGAGGAAATTTTTCTCCGCGCACTCAATATTTTTCTGGGGAAGCACTATATCATCACGATCACCCGGCAAAAAATTAACGAAATTCGCGCCTTGAAGCCAATTCTCTGGGAAGAGGAGGTTACGGCTCCCGATCAGTTTCTGTATCACTTGATCGACCTTATCGTCGATAATTACACCAACGTCGGGGACCGGATCGAAGCGAAAATCGAGAAGCTGGAAGAAGACATTCTGATGCATACGAAGAAGTCGCATTTGAATGAGATCATCGGGCTGCGAAGCGAAATTTTATGGCTCAAAAAAGTGCTCGTCCCGCAAAAAGAAGTCATCGCGACACTGCACAAAAAAGAGCTGAAGCTGGTCAGCGAGCCGCTTAAAAAATATTTTGGCGATATTTACGAAAACGCCGTAAAAATATCCGAGACGTTCGAAACGTTCCGCGACTTGATGGCGAACTTGCGGGAGGCTTATCAATCTTCCCTCGCCAACCGCGCGAACGAAATCATGCGCGTGTTTACGGCACTGACGACCATTTTCATGCCGCTGACGTTCATTACTGGCGTTTATGGTATGAACTTTGAGTATATTCCCGGCTTGCACTGGGAGTACGGTGGAGTCGCCGCGGTCGTTGTTTTGGCGCTTGTCGGTATCTTCATGTTCGTATTGTTCCGCAAAAAGGATTGGCTGTGAAGCCGTTCCTTTTTTTTTGCATGCAAAAAAAGGAACCTTGGGAAAGGTTCCTCATTCAGGATGCTTGGCCGTATGGTCTTCCAGACGTTTAATCCGGTCCAAGGTCGCATCCATATCGTTTTCGAACAAACGCATGCTCCGTTTAATATGCCTGACGTCCGCACCGACATCGTCGATCTGGCTCTGCAAGCTTAGATGAACGCGATCCAGCCGGGCATCGAGAAAGTCGATTTTGGCGCCGAGACCGGTGTTAACTTCGTCGATCTTCGCATCTAGGGCGTCGATTCGCGCAGTAAGTCGAGCGTCGACTTGGTCGATCTTTGCGCTGAGTCGGGTGTCGACTTTATCGATCTTCACGTTAAGGTCGTCGATTCGCGTGTTCGTTTCACCGATTTTGGCGCTTAACTGCAAATTCAGCTCGCTTATTTTCGCGTTGGTTTCTTCCTGGTTCTTGATGATGCTATGAAGTATAGCCCGAAGCTCCTCCATACGGTCAGCTCCTTCATATTCCTATAATCCATCTTACCTTAGCCGCCGGGCTTGTTCAATGTTTTTTTGCCCTGCTGCCGCGCCTCAGCTCGCTTCAACCGTCTTCTGTTCATTCTCGCGGCGGAACTTCATCCGCAGCATGCGAAGCCATTCGTAGACACGGTCCGCATCTTGCGCAGTCAGCTCCTTCTGGCTGTAGACCGTTTGCAGTATCGGTTTCAAATATCGGTCGCCCTGCTGCTGGAACGCCTTCCATGCCAGCTCGCGCTCCGGCTCGGGCACCTGCTCAAGCTGCCCTTCGATATAGCTCTGCAGGTCGTAGCCTTCGCGATCCAGCTCTTCGAACAGCTGCAGCAAACTGCGCCGTTGCATCTTGGTCTGCTCCAGCAGCTCCTCCAGCTTCTCCCCGCGCGCAATGGCTTCGAGCAGCTTATGCTTGATCTCCCGCTTCTCCTCCTCGGCCTTCCGCTTCCGTTCATTTTCCTGAAGCAGCCAGGCATTCAGCTCTCCCGGATTGATCGATTCCGCCACCCACGACAGCGGAAAATCCGTATCCCGCTGGAAGCCGGTGGTGATGGCGACGATATCGGCTGCGTAGGCGGCAGCTTTGGCTTTGCCGAATCCCGGAAGATGCAGCAGCTCTTCTTCCGTGTGGGGAACGAAGGCGCTTATCATCTTAAGCAGCCGATTGGTCGCGATCAGATAAGCCGCTTTGCCGTCGATGCTTGCTTGTTTAAACCGCCAATCGCGCAGCTTGTCGAACAGCTCTTCGTTGGCATGCTTCTCGCCGTAAAAATGCAAGCGTTGAATATACGCCGTCCGGTGGTCCAATACGTCGATTTCGCTTACGTTCACCTGCACGATCGGCTTATAGCCACCGCATTGCTTGGCAAACACCCGCTCGCGGAAAATCGCCAGCATCTCCTCCCAGCGCAGTCCTTCGTACCAGCACTCCTGCTCACGTCGGCCGTCTTCTCTCGTCTCGTTCCACATGACCATCCAGGTGCCTTGGCTTTCGCCGATCGTCACCTGCGCCGTACGGACATTCCCCTCTTCCGTTGCCTTTTCCAAGCTGTTCAAAAACACCAGATTCATTCGAAAAACCTCCCCCAAGAAGTTGTCAAACTGGCTTCAAACGCAAAAAAGCACCATCTTACCCAATAGCAGGTAAGAGGTGCTTCCTCTCAAGTCACGTTTGAAATTAGATTTATATTACCACGTCACGCGACGACTGACAAGCACGAATTGGATAATCTTCCGGTATAAGGGCATGCTATGATAAAGCAATCTCGCTTACCGAAAGGAGGAACCCGGCATGAGCCCAAACGACACGAACCAAGACGGATTTATGAGCGAAGCGCCGCAAAAGAAATACACCGATCTAAGCACGGTGGAATCCCAGCGCAACGACCTGACGGCGGAGGAATTTCCGGAAGGCCCTTACGGCAGCAGCCTTCTCACCGAATCGCTCGGCAAGAGCACGCCGTGGCGGGAGGATCAGCGTTCGTACAACCAGTTTACTTACGAGAACCGCGAGCTTCACGCAGGCCTCTCCCGCGGGTATCCCGACGCGCATCCGACCCATGACTCGTCCGGCGACGATTACGTGGAAGAGTAGCCGGGCAACCGCAAAAAGGCGATCCGCCGGACCTCTTCTCCGGCGAACCGCCTTCGCGCTTGGTGCCCCAACGCCAGCAAACTCTTTCCAGTCTACATGCCGCTGTTGTTCATGCCGATCTCAAACTTTTCCTCGTACGCTCCCCTCTCGTCCTCCTCGCCGATCGGCGCAATGGCGAAACCGGTATAACCGAACACGATCGCTAACAAGGGCGTGATAAAGCACATAAACGAATAAAGAACATACTCCATGCCGATATTCAGCGTAGCCATAATAAAGGCGCCGGAGACTCCCCATGGAACGGCCGGATGGACGATGGTTCCGGCATCCTCCAGCGTTCTGGACAAGTTTTTCGGATGAAGCTTCAGCCGCTTGTACGAAGACTCCAGCATTTGTCCGGGCAAAATAATGGACAAGTAGCATTCCCCGATAATGACATTCACCCCGATCGAAGAAAAAACCGTCGCGCTGATAACGTTGCCTTTATTATTCAAGAGGCTCTTAATCCGGTCGATCATGGTATGAACCAGACCGATTTCTTTCACAAGACCGCCGAAGGCGAGCGCCATAATGATGAGCGAGACGGCAGACATCATACTGGATAGCCCGCCGAGCGACAGCAGCTTATCGATCGCCTCCACTCCCGTTTCCGACTTATAGCCAAAGTGCGCGACGGTCATAAGCCGGCCTGCCGAAACGCCGGGAACCGTAAAAAAGGCCGTCGCGATCGCGACCAATAAACCGATAACGAGCGTTGGAATGGCATCGAACCGTTTGAAAGCCAAGACGATAATCGCCAGCGGCGAGAGCAGGGTCAGAGGAGTAATCGCGAAGCGTTCGTTGAGGGTGCGGATCATCGTTTCAATGCCGGCGGTGTCTGCGGCGCGGTCGGAGGATATGGCAAAAAAAGCAAACAGAATCAGCGTCAATACCAAGCTCGGAATCGTCGTCCACAGCATATGCCGGATATGATCGAAAATAGGCACCTTGGCTGTCGCGGAGGCAAGATTCGTCGTATCCGAGAGAGGGGATATTTTATCACCGAACACGGAGCCGCAAACGATCGCCCCTGCAGCCATAGCGGGAGAAATTCCCATGCCGTAGGCGACCCCCATCAAAGCAACGCCCATTGTGCCGATCGCGCTCCAGGAGCTTCCTGTCAGCACGGAGACGACTCCGCAAATCAATACCGCCGAGACGAGAAAGTAGCTGGGCGAAAGAATGTGCAAGCCGTAATAAGACAAAGTCGGCACGGTTCCGTTCAACACCCATATCCCAATCAAGATACCGATGAGACACAATATCAGTATCGAGGGGAGGCCGTACAAAATGCCTTTGACGACAGCCGATTCCAGCTGTTTCCAAGTGAAGCCTAATGTTAAGCCATACAACGAAAGAAGGATTGATGCCATCAAGATGGGGATTTGCGGAGCAACTTGATAGTGAAGAATGCTTATCGCCAAAATGATGATGATAACCGCAATGAGCGCGCATGACATGAAAAACGACGGTTTTTTCGTTACCATAACTATTCCTCCTTCACGAACAGAATCGTAAGACGTGCGAGGCCTTGCATGTAAGCGCATTCATAATAAACAAGAAAGCATTCGACGGGAAACCAGGCTGTACGAGTGCAAACCCCATAACGATTTAACGCTTCGTTTCTCATCCATCGGTCTCCCGTCAGAACGCTTCCTGCGGCAGGCGTGCCGTTTTTCTCATCGCTGTTTGCCGTGCATATTCAACCGCTCCAAAATGGTCCGGAAGCCTCCACTTCCGTGCTTCAGACAATTTTTGACCCGAAAAATGATGGCGCTGCCCTTCTGGGTCTCCTCGATAATATCCAAATAAGTAGCTCCTTCGAGCAGCTGCCTTGCGACTTCAAGCCTGAGAGCCATCGTTTTGACCTCGTTTACCGTGCACAAATCGGAAAAAAAATCGTAGCATTCCTCCTTCGTTTGCAACGATAAAATGGCTTCGAATAACTGATGGATTTCTTCCTCGCTTCGCACGTTATTCCGCCGCACTATGCCACCACCACGCTGATTTATTTATGGGACCAGCTGTACAAATAGTTTTTGTCTTCGAAAGCGTGGGCCGCCTTGACGACCTTGAGCGGACGGAACGTGTCCACCATAACCGCCAATTCCTTCGTTTCTTTTTTGCCCAGGCTCGCTTCGATTGTGCCGGGATGAGGCCCGTGAGGAATTCCTGACGGATGAAGCGTAATGGACCCTTCTTCGATGCCCCGGCGGCTCATGAAATTGCCCTCGACGTAGTAAAGCACCTCGTCGCTGTCCACGTTGCTGTGGAAATAAGGCGTAGGCACGGCTTCCGGATGGTAATCGTACAGTCTCGGGACGAAGGAGCAGACGACGAACTGATGCCCTTCGAACGTCTGGTGAATCGGAGGCGGCATATGAATGCGTCCGGTAATCGGTTCGAAATCCGCAATGTTGAAAATATACGGATACAGATAACCGTCCCAGCCGACGACGTCTAGCGGATGATGGCTGTAAATATGCGAATGCAGCGCGCCTCTCGTCTTGGACCGCACCTCGAACTCCCCGAGCTCCGTGTGCGTCTCCAGCGTCTCCGGCAGCCGGATATCCCTTTCGCAAAAAGGGCTGTGCTCCAGCAGCTGACCATGCTCGTTGCGGTAACGCTTCGGCGTGCTGATCCAGCTGTTCGTTTCCACGACCAAAAATTTGGTGTCATCCCCATCCGGCACGATCCGGTAAATGGTACCGATCGGAAGGACGATATAATCGCCCGGACGGTAGCGCAGCGTGCCAAACATCGACTCGACCTTGCCTGTTCCATAATGTACGAACAGAAGCTCGTCGCCGTCGCCGTTGCGGTAATAATAATTCATCGGTTCCGTGGGACTCGAAACGGCAAGCAGGATATCGTCATTGCCGAGCACATACGTTCTTCCAAGAACGGGGTCTCCCTTCTTCGGAGCCGCTCCCGTCTGAAAATGGCGGTACCCGAGCACGCTGTCGTCCTCGTACTCTATGCTGTACGCACCGAGGAACTCGGCTTTGACGATTTCCGTCGGCGCCCCATGATGGTAAAGGATCGATTGAATGCCGGAGAAGCCTTTCGTACCCATCACTTGCTCGCGAAACAACGAACCGTCTTCTTTTCTGAACTGCACGTGTCTTTTATTGGGAATTTGCCCCATCCGATGGTAGAACGGCATCTTGTACGACCTCCTTGGTTAAGTTGCGCTTGCTTATTTCAACGAAGGCAAAATCCGGCCCGTCACCTCGCCAAATCCGATGCGGTACCCGTCGCCTTGCGCGTAGCCGGTCATGGTCAGCCGGTCGCCGTCTTCCAGCCAGACTCGCTTGACGCCATCGCTTAATTGAAGCGGCTCCGCTCCGCGCCACGCCAATTCCAGCATGCATCCGCGACTTGCCTTATCCGGTCCGCTGATTGTCCCGGAGGCAAGCAAATCCCCGGCCCGCAGGTTGCAGCCGCCTACCGTATGGTGAGCGATTTGCTGCGCCATGCTCCAATACAGGTATTTGACATTGCTCTCCGTGATCCGCTCCGCCTGCTTCATATCGGCGCTTTGCAGATACACTTCAAGCTTGATATCGAAGGAGTGCGCCCCCTCCTGCTTCAGATAAGGAAGCCGCTCCGGCTCCTGTCGGCTTCCGCGGATGCGGAACGGCTCCAAAGCATCGAGCGGCACGACCCAGGGCGAAATCGACGTCGCGAAATTTTTCGCGAGAAAAGGTCCGAGCGGCTGGTACTCCCAAGCCTGAATATCCCGGGCGCTCCAATCGTTGACAAGCACCAGTCCGAAAATATGCTCCTCCGCCCGTTCGACAGGGATGGGAGTACCGAGCGGGTTGCCCGGACCCATAAACCACCCGATTTCCAGCTCAAAGTCCAGCTGGCGGCTCGGTCCGAATACAGGGGCCGCCGCATCCGGCGGCTTCATCTGCCCTTGCGGGCGGCGTACGTCGGTCCCGCTAAGTACGATCGAGCTGGCCCGGCCATGGTACCCGACCGGGAGATGGTGCCAGTTGGGCATTAAGGCGTTCTCTTTCCCCCGGAACATCGTTCCTACATTGAAGGCATGGTCCCGCGAAGCGTAAAAATCCGTATAATCGCCGATCTCTACAGGCAGCAGCAGCTCTGCATCCTTCTGCGGAAGCAAGGCGGCGGTCCGCAGCCCTGCGTTATCCCGCAGCTCCGGCTCGTCAGCCGACAGCAGCCGCTGAATTTCCGCGCGAACCCGCTGCCAGACCGGGCGGCCGAGTGCCATAAAAGCGTTCAGCGACGCTTGATCGAATATTCCTTTTCCGGCTGCTTCCGTCTTCGCGAAGCAGCCCGCCTGATCGAGGACGGCAAGATCCAGAACATACTCCCCAATGGCCACGCCAATCCGGGGAGGTCCGCCGTTACGGGAGCGGAACACGCCGTAGGGAAGATTTTGGATCGAAAAATGCGATTCCGGCGCAACCTCAACAAATGAGCGCAGCATCTTTTAACGGCTCCTTTTATTCAATGGATTTTAACTCCCGCAGCTCGTCACGAGGCTCGTCGAAGCTGCAGCTTCCGTAGGAGCACAGCGCCTGATTGCGCAGCCTCCGCACCTCGTCGGCCGAAACGGTAAGCGTTCTCCAGCCTAACGCATCCGGCAGGAAGACGAAGCTGTCGGGATCCTTGTCTGCCAAAATTTCGGCGGTTTTGTCGCGGTTCAGCTTGTGGACATGCGCCAGCATCCCCGCGACAAATACGTTAAGGAAGCCGTGCATCTCGGTCTTCACTTCCTCCCGGTACATGCGAACCGGGTGATGAAGGCCGGCTGTGAACTTCAACGCCAATTGGCGGTCTCTGCACCCGACGAGGACGGCGGCCACCTGCTCCGGCGACGGAAACGCGTCGGAGGTGACGCCTCCGGTCCGCAGCTTTACGCCCGGCTGCATCCCGCCTTGGCTGGCGCAGCACTTCACCGCATCAAGGGCTTCTTCGATCCGGTTCCCCCAATCGCCGTTCAATGGAAGCGTCCATTCGAAGAACAGCCGGAGGCCGTGTTCCGATGCTCCGGCTGCAATCTCATCTAGTAGCCGACGGTCCGCGCCTGAAGGGGGAAGAGGAAGCTCCAGTACGTCGATGTTCACCGACGAACCATGCTTCCCCCGGAAAGCCTCCGTTTGCCGCAAAGTATCGTCAAGCAGTTGAAGGCATTCTTCCGCATCCCGGCTGCGGGTTCCAAGAACCGACAGCCGCAGCGGCCAGTCCCCGGAAAACATCGGCATATACGGAGACAGCTTCTCCAATTGCGCGGAGGGAATGATGAACCGGCCCAGCATCCATGCGTCCCGTCCGTCCCGGTAAGCCGCGTAATTGCGTATGGCCTGCTCCAGAGGCAGGGCGGCGGGCGGAAATAACCCGGCATAATCGAGAAGCTGCTCCATCAAAGCTCTAGCGCTGGAAATCATGTGACGATTGCCCGCCTTTCCTTTAGCCTGTCGATTTGCAAGAAAATTACAAGTTTCCGCGACGCGCTTGCTCTCTCTCGATCGATTCGAACAGCGCTTTGAAGTTACCTTCGCCGAACGTCGTCGCCCCTTTGCGCTGAATGATTTCGAAGAACAGGGTCGGGCGGTCAACGAGCGGCTTCGTAAAGATTTGCAGTAGGTACCCTTCCTCGTCACGGTCGACAAGAATGCGGTATTGCTTCAGTTTCTCGATATCTTCGTCGATCTTGCCGACCCGATCCGCCAGCTCATCATAGTACGTATCCGGCGTATCCAGGAATTCCACGCCGTTTTCCTTCAGCACCTTCACGGTTGTAATAATATCGTTGGTCAATAAAGCTGCGTGCTGCACCCCAGGGCCGTTGTAAAACTCCAAATATTCTTCGATTTGCGACTTGCGCTTACCGGTTGCGGGCTCGTTAATCGGCATTTTGATCCGGCCGCCGTTGCAAATGACTTTGGACATCAAAGCCGAATATTCCGTGCTGATATCTTCATCATCGTAATGAATCATTTCCTTGAAGCCCATGACCTTCTCGTAGTAGGACACCCATTCGTTCATTTCCTCGACGTTACCGACGACATGGTCGATTCCGATAAGACCCGCATCCTGATACGGAAACGAGAAGTTGACGGGCTGATATCCCGGCGCAAACAAGCCCTTATAGTTCTTGCGGTCCACGAGGGTATGCACCGTATCGCCGTACGTGCCGATGATGGCTTTTTTGTAGGTGCCGTGTTCGTCCGTTAGCACCTGCGGCGCCATCACGGGAATGCCGCCTCTGGAAATCGCCTCCGCGTAAGCCTTTTCAACGTCGTCAACCCGAAACGCGACATCCTTCGTTCCTTCGCCATGCTTCTTGATAAATTCCGTGACCGGGTGGTCCTCCTGAAGCGAGCCCGTCACCACAAAGCGGATTTTCCGCTGCTCCAGCACATAGGACACGCGATCGCGCTGACCGGTTTCCAGCCCGGCGAAGGCGACAAGCTTGAACCCGAAGGCCCGGCTCATATAATAGGCAGCCTGCTTCGCGTTGCCAACGTAAAATTCCATATATTCAAAATCCTCGATCGGGAAAAAATCTTGCTGCAGCTCGCTAACTAAGGTAGTATCCATTTCCATTTTTATAACCTCCTAGAATAATATTCCTTATTGTTAAGGCTATTATATGGCAAACTTGTGAACTCTTCAAAAACGTTCAATGCTGTATGCGCGTGTCGACGCGAAATCGCTTTAGTACGTTAAATGAGGTTAGTCAGCTTCGGAGGCGGCCGCTTTCAGAAGCTGGTCCAGCAGCTCTTCATCATCGTTCAACACGATAATTTGTTGATCCACTTTCACGAAGCGCTCCAAGTAACATTGCCCGCAATTGCCCAAACAGTCCTTCACCACAATATCAACGGAACCGTCGCGCGATATTTGTTTTAAAGCTTCCGATTTGGTCAGCTCATTCGAGCTGCACAGCTTGACGGTAGCCATCAGAACAAGCCTCCCGGAAAATCGTAATTAGGTCTCCGTGCTTCCTACCTGCGGTTAGTGGCGGATTTGCCATTTGGCGCGCTTTCTGGGGGAGAAGAAGCTGTTTCTTCCTTTTCTGGATTGAATTCGCTGCTCGCAGATCAGATTCGCCGCTTCAACCGTCGTGATGTTTTTTTCCTTGGCTTCCGAGAATACGCGGAGCAGCGAATGATAGATCGCTTTCGTTTTGGCCAATACTCTGTCTTTGTTCGGTCCGTAAAGCTCATCCGATACTTGCATGATTCCGCCGCTGTTGACCACGTAATCGGGAGCGTAAAGGATACCTCTTCGTTTTAGTTCAAGGGCATGGCTCTCATGAAGCAGCTGATTGTTCGCTGCGCCTGCGATCGCTCGGACCTTGAGCTGCCCGATCGTTTGATCGTTGATAATGCCGCCGACAGCGCACGGAACGAAGAAGTCGGCCTCCACGCCGTAAATCTCTTCTCCTTTCACGTCGGTCGCGGTTCTGCCAAGCTTACCGGCTCTTTCCACAATTTGATCTACCGCGGTTTGATCCACATCGGTCACATAGAGATCGGCTCCTTCCTGCAGCAAATGCTCGGCGACTTTAAAGCCGACCTTCCCCAAGCCTTGAATCGCAAACCGCTTGCCGCTCAACTCCTCATGCCCCCATAACGTCCGGGCTACAGCTTTCATGCTGTACAGAACGCCCAAAGCCGTCGGAATCGACGTTTCTCCCCCGCCGCCATATTCCTCGGGCAGCCCGGCGATGCAATTCGTCTCCTTGCAGGCATGGACGAAATCGTCCAGCACCGTGCCCATATCCGTCCCGGTATAAAATCTCCCGTTCAACGAATCGATAAATTGTCCGTAAGCCCGGAACAATTCCGGGGTTTTATCTTTGGCCGGATCCCCGATGATGACCGCTTTTCCCCCGCCGAAGTCCACATCAGCCGCTGCGCATTTATAGGTCATCGCCTTCGATAAACGCAGAACGTCCTCCAGCGCTTCCTCGACGGTAGCATAAGGCCTCATCCGCGTTCCTCCCAAAGCCGGGCCGAGCGTCGTATCGTGGATGGCGATAATCGCTTTCAAGCCCGTGGCGGGGTCGTTGCAAAACAGCACCTGCTCATGCTCCTGCATTTTCTCGAACAAGTCGGTCATACGCGAGGACGCCGACGGTTGGATCTCGGATAATAACGCTGCATTGTTCATCTCTATTCCTCCTGAAACGATTCTCTACTCTCTACACAAAAGTAAACGTTTTCAAAACTGCATGACGCTGCATTTCGAATCCATACGCTATGCTTTCATCTTATGTGGAACACTCCTTTATGGTTTGGATAAAACAAGCTATAGTTCCTTTTTGTAACAGTTCAGATACTAAACTACCCCGATGAATCACGCAAACATCCCTTTTAACGCGCGTGTTCTTTGATGTTTCAGCACTTTTGCGCGTTGAATAAGATCAGTGCTCGTAACAAGGTCCTATCTCCAACTATACTAACTTTTATAAAAATATTTGTAATATATTGACTATTATTATATTATTCGGTATATTATAGACGAATGTGGATATGAATACATATTTTTGAATTTCATTCTTCCACATTCACGTTTCTTTGCGGCAAGGCCAGGCGAAGGTGAAAGCGGTTCCAATCGGTTTAAAATTTTTTTACATTTGAAGGGAGAAGATACTTATGGCAAACAACAATTTCGATCTGGATGTCCAAGTGAAATCGGTTAATTCGGTAAACGCGAATTTTGGGCTTTACACGTCAGAATGCTATAGTTCTCAATGCTATTCTTCCAAATGTTATTCCGATTCTTGCTATTCCTCCGACTGCTATACCGGCCGTCATATGTGCGGCTACACCCACGGCTACAGCTGCTAATTTCATCCATTCATTCAGCTTTCGCCGGCTGCCGCAACAAACTTCGGAGAAACATTCTCCGTTCGAAGGGAGAAAATAGCTATGGCAAACAACGTTTTCGACCTGGATGTTGAAGTGAAATCGGTAAACTCGGTAAACCAAAACATCGGCCTCTTCACGTCCGCTTGCTTTAGCTCTCAATGCTTCTCTTCCAAATGCTTCTCGGATACTTGCTTCAGCTCGAACTGCTTTACCGGCAGACATCAGTGCGGCTACACCCACGGCAGCTGCTAAACTTTCGCATGTTCCTACAGCCTACTTCGGAGGAACGTTCGCGTTCTTCCGAAGTATCTCTTACGACTCGATAACGGAAGGTGAGACGACATGTCAGTTCAAGTGGCCCCCTCTCAACCGACGCCAGCTCAAGCTCATCCAAGCGTTTTTCAGGCGCTTGATTTTTTTATTTTGAGGATGCCTTTATTGCCGGTGGAACGATTCCAGAACCTTTCTGTCGATCCAAATGAGGATGAAGCGCTTAGCCGCCAGCCATGGTTCGAGAAATTGGCCGCCTACGCCGAATTGCCTATCATCCGGGAAGCCATTGCCGTATCCAGCTTGCCGCTGCTTCAGGCCTTGCCCAATCTAACCAACCAGGAGCATCCTCGCAAACAAGATCAGGCTGTAAAAGGCTTTCTGCGCTATTTGCTGCGCATGACCTCGCGTCCGACGCCTTTTGGTTTATTTTCTGGAGTATCATATGGAAATTTTGGGGAGCGGTATGCGTTCGAGCTTCAACCTGTAACGGCCCACGCCAAACGAGCCCGCCCGGATATGGAATGGCTGTTGAAAGTGCTGTCCGGCCTGGAGAGCCGATTTGACATCGTCAAGCAGTTAAAGGTCAGTCTCAATTGTTTGGCCTATCCCGTAGGCTCCCGCCTTTACCTGCCTTACCTGACCAAGTACGGCGTCAAGCAGAAAAGCAACAGCACGATGGAGAGCACCTCCGTTCGCCTTACTCCGGCTGTGAAGCAGGTGATGGAGCTTACCCATCAGCCCCTCCCCTTTTGCGAATTGGCACTGAAGCTGCACAGCCAATTTTCCGATACGTCACTCGAGCAAATAAACCAATTTCTGTGGCAGCTGGTTCAGCAGGAAATCATCATTACGGACCTGCGACCGCCTCTCATGACCGCTTCGCCATTCGATTATGTACTGCGGCGTTTGGCCGATGTCACAGGCGTGGAAGACGAAAGAGCGAAGCTACAAACGGCCGCAGCCCTTATCGCAAGCTATAACCATACGGAAATCGGGCAAGGCGAGCCATTATACCATGAGCTTGTTGAGCATATGAAATCCGTTGCCGAAGCGGATCATGTCCTGCAAGTGGACATGGCCCTCTCGATGGAGGCGTTAACCCTCCCCAAATCCGTTGCGCAGGAGATCGAGCGCGTCGGTGAAGTGCTGTGGCGAATCTCCGGGGAACGGCTGGGACTTTCGCATCTGGAAAGCTACCGAGCCGATTTCATGGAGAAATACGGGGCTTACCGCGAGGTTCCCCTGCTGGAGCTGCTGGATGCAGACATCGGGCTTGGCGCTCCGGCTGGATATGAATATCCCCGGAGTAAACGCAAGGAAGACAACACCCCTTCTTTCGCCCAGCAAAAGAAAAAGATGCTGCTGACCCAATGGGTCATGACATGCCTCCAGCAGGGGCGGCAGGAATTGGAGCTGACCAACGACATGGTGACGCAGCTTGAACCTGTGCCGATGGAGGAAAAGTACGCGCCACGGTCGTTGGAATTGTATTTCGGCCTTGCCGCCCGATCCGGCCAAGCGGTGGAGGAGGGTGACTTTCTGCTGATTGCCGGAGGTACGACGGGCACCTACGGTGCAGGCAAATCCGTCGGCCGGTTTGTCGATTTGTTTGATTCCTCCTTTGTGGACAAGCTCAAGCAAATTGACCGATTGGAGCAAAAGCTTCAGCCCGAAGCGATTCTCGCCGAGCTCGTTTATTTTCCAGGAGACGGCCGAGCCGCTAACGTTGCTCTGAGCACGAATATTCGCGAATACGAAATCGACATCGGCACCAATTCAGCCAAAGATCCGGAGCATACAATCCCACTCTCCGATCTGGTTGTCGGCATTTCTTCGAGCGGTTTTTATTTGCGGTCTCTGGCAAGAAATCGAAAGGTCATTCCGGTGACAAACCATATGCTGAATACGTCGAACTCGCCTAATGTCTACCGGTTTTTGCGTGAGTTATCGATGGAAAACCAGCGCAACATCGATTTTTTCGAGTGGAACGAGCTGCGAACCTTTCCTTTTTTACCGCGGCTAAGGTACAGCAAAACGATCATTGCGGCGGCTTGCTGGAAGTTTAACGGGGACCTGCCGCCTTTTCACGGGAACATGACGGAGACGCAGTGGCGCCAGGCTTTTGATACGTACCGGAAGCAGTGGAATGTGCCGCGCTTTGTTTATTTGACCCAATCGGATAACCGCTTGCTGCTGGATCTCGACTCCCCGCTTCATCAGGACGAAGTGTATCGGGATTATACGAAGCTCCAGCCTGGGGGGCAGATCGTCCTAACCGAAACCGGCTTTGCATTTGAGCATCTGCCCGAGAGTGCAGGCGGGCACTACGTGACCGAGTTTGTTTTTCCTCTCGTCAAACGGGACTTGCCGCAAGCTTCCTCGCAGCCGGATCTTGGCGGGGCTCTCGCCTCGCCTCCCATTCGCCTCGCGGAGAGATTGAAAATGCCGGGCAGCGAATGGCTGTATCTGAAATGGTACGGTTCGGATCATCGCGCCGACGCTTTTATCGGGGGGCCTCTGCTGGAGTTTTGCCGTCAGGCGGAGGAGCAAGGATGGGCGGCCGGCAGCTTCTTTATGCGCTATGCCGATCCCGATCCGCATCTTCGCTGGCGTTTCTGCGGTCATCCCGAGCAGCTTCACACCGTGCTGCTGCCGCAGCTGTACCGGTTTACGCGGCAGTGCGTGGAAGACGGACTGTTGTCCCGCCTGGTGATCGATACTTACGATCCGGAAATCGAGCGGTACGGGGGCCGGACGTTGATCGGGACAGCGGAGCGGCTGTTCTGTCTCGACAGCCGGGTCGTGGCTGAATGGATTCACGCCAGACAATCGGGACACCTCAGTCTGAACCCGCACTTGCTGGCCGTCATCAGCGTCATTGACATCATGGAACGGTTCGGGCTGTCCTTTTCCGAGCAATTCGACTGGCTTAACACGATGGTACAGCACAAGGAGCATTTGGAGCTGTTCCGTCAGCATCGGCCATTTCTAATGAAATTCGGGGATGCCAGAGGAAACTTTGCCCAGCTTCGCCATCTTCCTGACGGAGCGGCCATCCTGCCGATGCTCCAAGTCCGCGGCGAGGCGATTACCCGGTACGTCGAGGGAATCCGGCTGTGCCAAGCGGAGGGAACCTTGACCAATACTCCGGAGGATCTGATACAAAGCGTGATCCATATGCATCTGAACCGGCTGTTCGGCATCCAAAGGGAGGAAGAGCAGAAGGTGTTGACTTTGGCCAGACATACGTTATACAGCTTGCAGCATGTTAGGAGGAATCAACCATGAGCTCGGCTGCGGAAGAAGCATCCCTAACCGTAAATCTAACGAATGTTTTGCAATCCTTTCGCTATTGGCCCCGCGTGTTCCAATTGCTGTGGCAAACGCACAAACCGTATTTCTTGCTGATTTTATTGATTAACATCCTGCGCGGCGCTTCGCCGGTCATCTCGCTGCTGCTGCTCCAAACCTTGATCAACAACATAGGCGCTGCCTGGGATACCGGTTTTCAAACCGTGCTTTGGCCCTTTATTTGGCTCATTACGTTTACCGCATTTAATGAAGCGCTGTCGCTGGCTCAAAATTTCATCAGCAAATTATTTGAAACACTGCTCAGCAATCGGATCAACCTGCTCATTATGGAGAAGTCGATTTCCCTTTCGCTTAGCGATTTTGAGAACTCCCAAGTGCAAGACGCCCTGAAACGCGCTCAAAACGAGGCCGGTCATCGGCCTTATCAAATCCTGCAGCAGATTTTGTCCATTGTTACCGCGTCCATTACGTTATTCTCGACCGCGGCTATGCTCATTTCGTGGAAATGGTGGGCGGCTTTTCTCCTGATCCTCATTCCCTTGGCCTCCTTCTATTCGTTTCTGAGGATCGGGCAGCAGGAGTTTATGATTCAATGGAACCGGGCCCCAAAAATGCGGCATACCTGGTATTTGTCCGTGCTGCTGACAAGGGATATCTCGTTCAAGGAGATCAAGCTGTTTCAACTGGGCGGTTATTTGCTCGGCAAATATCACGAGCTGCTCCGGCAGTTTTTGGCGGAAGACAAACGCATGATCAAGAAGCGGCTCGGCATGGGAGCGATTTTTCAAGCGATCCAGCAAGGGGTCAACGCTTTCATGTTTCTCATGGTCTTATGGTCCGCCTATAAACGCGAAATTTTGATCGGCCATGTGGTCAGCTATACCCAAGCCATTACGTTAACCTTGGTTTCGTCGCAAAATTTGACGCAGGGCATTCTTTCCTTATGCCAGCACAATTTATTTTTGCAGCAGTTGTTCGCTTTCCTGGATTTGCAGTCCTCCGATCCTGCCGTCAGAAGAACCGAAGCTTCGGAGGCTTCCCGTGCGACGAATGCGTCCGCCATCCAATCGGTGGAATTCCGCAATGTGTCTTTCCGTTATCCCGGCAGCAGTTATCCGGCTTTGCGGAATGTCAGCTTTACCCTGCAGCGTGGAGAAACGCTCGCGATTGTAGGGCGCAACGGGTCCGGGAAGACAACGCTGATGAAGCTGCTGACGCAGCTGTACGACTCCTTCGAAGGAGACATTCTCATCAACGGTGTCTCGATCCGCGATATGGACTGCGAAGCGTTTCGCCGCAAGGTCGGCGTCGTATTCCAGGATTTCGTCCAATATGAGATGCAGGTCCGGCAAAATATCGGTTTTGGCAACGTTGCCAAAATGGAGGACGACGCCGAATTGTGGAAGGCGGCGGATCGGGCGGGCATCGCCGGCTTGGTCCAATCGATGCCCACAGGCCTTGCCACCCAGCTCGGGCGTTTGTTTGACGAAGGGCAGCAGCTCTCCGGTGGACAGTGGCAGCGGATTGCCATCGCCAGAGCCTTCATGCGCGAAGCCGAGCTTTATGTGTTGGACGAGCCCAGCTCCATGCTCGATCCGGAAACCGAGCTGCTGGTGTTTCAGGCGTTTCGGGAGTTGGTCCGCGAACGGTTAGGTATTTTCATCTCTCACCGCTATTCCGCCATCCGGTACGCCGACCATATCCTCATGATGGATCAAGGCTCTGTGGTCGAGCAAGGCAATCATCAACAGCTGATGCAGCTGAACGGGATGTATGCCGAGCTTTATATGATGCAAGCAAATGCTTATTTGGACGCCGATCAGGAGCGCAAAGCGCGTTCTGCCGTTTGATTACGGCAGGCAACCATGATCCGAAGGGAGAAATCGGAATGAACCCGAAAGAAGCTTGCGAGGCCAAGTGGCTGCCGCTTGAAGGTGCCGAACGAATCGAACGGGTCCGCTCGATTGTGATGGAAACGGCCCGGCGATTGAAGGACCCTGAAGAAATCGAGCGATTCGCCCTCACGGAAGAACAGAAACGGATCGAACAAGGGAAGTTCTACGTGAAGTGGAACGGGCTGCACCTTGCGCGGGGATATTCGGGCTTATGCCTGTTGTTCGGCGAACTGGATCGCCTGGAGCCGGATGGGCAATGGGATGTCGCAGGTCACCGCTACGTCGTGCTCATGCAGCAATCTCTGGAACGGCAAGGAATCGAATCCTTATCCCTCTGGAGCGGTATGGCCGGAGTCGTTACGGGCATCCAGGCTTTGTCGCGGCAGGGCACCCGATACGGGAATATGCTTCGGTCGCTCAACGATTTTTTCCTGCGCATGTTCCCCGAGTACATGTATGTAGTCCGAAGAAATATAAAAGAAGGCGTGCTCATGTCCGATTACGATGTGATGCAGGGCTTAAGCGGGATAGGCCGTTATTTGATGCACTTTAAAGAGCATCCCGAGATGCGCATTGCGCTTACGCAGGTGCTTGAGTATATGGTTGAGCTGTGTGAATACAAGGAGATGCAAAACACACGGGTTCCGGGATGGTATATTTCACCCGACCGGCTTATTTCCTCCTCCGATCAGGAGCTATATCCCGAGGGCTACTTCAACTGCGGCGTTTCCCACGGCATTCCGGGTCCGTTGGCCCTGCTCTCCCTTGCGCATCAGCAAGGCGTAGAAGTGGAAGGCGGGCGGGAAACCATCCGCTCCATCGCCGAGTGGCTGATGCGGTTTACGATCAGGGATGAGCACGGCCCCTATTGCCCCGCTCATGTATCGTGGCAAGAGCAGGCAGCGGGCGCCGCAAGCGGTTCGTCGCCCCGCGAGGCTTGGTGCTACGGCGGGCCCGGCGTCGCGCGCACGCTGTGGCTCGCGGGGCAAGCGCTCGGGGAACCGGCGTGGCGTCAAGCAGCGATTGAATCGTTCCTTGGCACGACCCGGCGTCCCGAACGGCTGTGGAACTTGCATTCCGCCACCTTTTGCCACGGCTATGCCGGTCTCCTGCAAATGACGCAGCGGATGATCGCAGACGCGGGAACCGCGGAGCTGATTCCTTTACGCGACCGTCTTGTCGATCGAATTGTTCAGTCCTATGATGCTAGCGCGCCTTACGGCTTTGCAGAGCTGGAAGAAGGCGAAAAGCTGCATTTCGCCGGCGTGCTGGACGGGGCTGCGGGCGTTGCGCTTGCGCTGCTTTCTGTCATGCAAGATCGGGAATCGGAGTGGGATCGGGTTTTCCTGTTGAACTAATATTTATCGCTTGAGCCGACGGTTCGTTTGTCCGTTGGCTCTTTGTCTTTCACCAATGTTCCGTTACACTCCCGCCAGAAGACCACATTAATTCGATACCTCTTGTCTTCTGTTTGCTACTTACGATGTGAAATTTTATAATGGCGTTACAACTTAAAACTAAATTTGGTTACTCTAGGAGTTCAAAGGATGATGTTATGGAGCGCAAATTAAATTTACTATTCGGAATTTTTGGCGGAATAATGTTAATTTTCGTTAGACTTCCATCGGTATATTTTTACTCTGTGTTGGAGAACTTTCAAGGGTTTATAAGTGACTACATTGCACAATTTCTATCCCGTGCTGGATTATTAGTTGTTATTTACTTCAGCATTTTGTTAATTATTGATTGTCTCAAGTCAGAAATTAAAAGAAAGCGCTCTAAGGACGAAGAGTTTACGGGGAGTAATTATCGAAGGAGGCCTTGAGGAATGAAAACAAGCGAATTATCGCGATTATCTAATGTCAGCGTACGATCCATTCGGCATTATGAAAATAAAGGTCTTCTGCGCGCCGACAGGCTGGAGAACGATTACCGGGATTTCGACGAATCCGCCGTAGAACGAGTCAAGGCGATTCAATTATATTTGAAGCTTGGATTAACAACAGATGAGATCGGTGCCTTGTTTAAGACGGAAGCGGCAGAGCCTGACGAATATGAATATTGCGAGGAGATGCTGGCAACGTATAAAGAGAAGCTAGGCCATGTGAATCGTCAAATCGAGGCGCTTCATGAATTGAAAAGATTACTGGAGAGGCAAATCGCCTTTACGATCAGCAAAAAGAAAACCGTCTAATGCAAACGCGGCCCTGGAGTATACAAAACGCTCCCGGGCCTTTTTTTGCGTATTGACATTGACACTAGTGTAATCCTTTATGATCTGCTTAGTCTCATTTCGAAAGGAGTTTTTCCATATGAACAGCAGTAATAGTACAGCCGTGAACCGCAAATCGGTGACCGTCATGGGATTGGGGCCAATGGGCCAGGCGATGGCGGGTGTTTTTCTTGAATCCGGCTATACGGTGACCGTGTGGAACCGGACCGCAAGCAAGGCAGACGAGCTTGTAGCGAAAGGAGCCATCCGAGCGTCCACAGTCGACGAGGCGTTAGCCGCTAATGAGCTCGCGATCCTCAGTCTTACTGACTACGATGTGATGTACGCCATTCTCGAACCGGCTTCGGCAAACTTGTCCGGTAAGGTGCTCGTCAACCTGAGTTCAGATACTCCGGAGAAAGTACGCGAGGCGGCCAAGTGGCTGGCCGACCGTGGAGCCCGGCATGTCACCGGCGGCGTGCAGACTCCGCCTTCGGGTATCGGTAAGTCGGAGTCCTACACCTACTATAGCGGTCCAAGAGAAGTCTTCGAGGCTCATAAGAAGACACTGGAAGTACTGACCGGTACCGACTATCGGGGCGAGGATCCCGGGCTAGCCATGCTGTACTACCAGATTCAGATGGATATATTCTGGACGTCCATGCTTAGCTACCTGCACGCACTTGCTGTCGCTAACGCGAACGGCATTACGGCGGAGCAGTTCATGCCCTATGCTTCGGCGGCTTTATCGTCGCTGCCGCAGTTCGTCGAGTTCTACACGCCGCGTCTCGACGAGGGCAAGCACCCTGGCGACGTGGACCGACTTGCCATGGGATTGGCAAGCGTCGAGCACGTCGTTCATACGACGGAAGATGCCGGCATCGACACTACCTTGCCAGCCGCCGTTTTGGAGATCTTCAAGCGAGGCATGAAAAACGGTCACGCTGGCGATAGTTTTACCAGCCTTATTGAAATTTTCAAGAATCCTGTTCGATCATAAAAAATTTGGCCATTCCATACGGGATGGCCTTTAAACATGGCGTTACAAACATAAAGCGGCCCGCCGGAATCGCTCCCGGTGAGCCGCTATTTTTGCTTCTTAGATTTTCATGACTCCGCCGGTGCTGGCCGAGGTAACGAGCTTGGAATAGCGGGCCAGATAGCCCGTTTTTACCTTCGGCTCGAAGCCTTTCCAGTTCGCGCGGCGGCGTTCGAATTCCTCGTCGTTGACCAGCAGCTCGATTTTGCGGTTCACGAGATCGAGCTCGATGATATCGCCGTCCTCGACGAAGGCGATCGGACCGCCTTCCGCCGCTTCCGGCGAGATGTGGCCGATGCTGATGCCGCGCGATGCGCCGGAGAAACGGCCGTCCGTAATGAGGCCGACCTTGGCACCGAGTCCCATCCCGACGATCTGTGAGGTCGGGGCGAGCATTTCCGGCATCCCGGGACCGCCTTTCGGACCTTCGTAACGGATAACGACGACATGACCTTCTTTGACTTTACCATTGGCAATGCCTTCCAGCGCCGCTTCCTGCGAATCGAAGCAGATGGCCGGCCCTTTGTGATAGCCGCCTACGGACTTGTCGACCGCACCGACCTTGATGATCGAGCCGTTCGGCGCCAGGTTGCCGAACAGCACCGCCAAGCCGCCTTGCTCCGAGTGCGGATTGTCCAGCGTATGGATGACGTCCGTGTTCAAAATGTCGCAGCCGGCTACGTTTTCGCGCAGCGTTTTGCCGGTCACGGTGATGCAGTCGCCGTACAGCGCGCCGGGCTTTTTGAACAATTCGTTCAGAACGGCGCTAACGCCGCCGGCGTTGTGCACGTCCTCGATATGATAATCGGAGGCCGGAGCGATTTTCGCCAAGTGCGGGATGCGCTTCGCCACTTCGTTGATTCGCTCGATCGGGTATTCGAAGCCCGCTTCGTGCGCCAAAGCCAGCGTATGCAGCACGGTATTGGTCGAGCCGCCCATCGCCATATCCAGCGCGAACGCGTTGTCGATCGCTTCCATCGTTACGATGTCTCGCGGCTTGATATCCTTTTGAATCAGCTCCATGAGCTGTTTCGCAGAACGCTTCACGAATTCTTTGCGGTCCTCGGAAATCGCCAAAATGGTGCCATTGCCCGGGAGCGCCAAGCCGAGAGCTTCCGCCAGACAGTTCATCGAGTTGGCCGTAAACATGCCGGAGCAGGAGCCGCAGGTCGGACAGCCGTATTGCTCAAGCTCAAGCAGACCTTTGTCGTCGATTTTGCCAGCTTGGTAAGCGCCCACGCCTTCGAACACGGAGGACAGCGAGATCGAACGGCCGTCGCTCGTTTTACCCGCTTTCATCGGACCGCCGCTGACGAAGACCGTCGGAATGTTGACGCGCAGCGCGCCCATCATCATGCCCGGCGTAATTTTGTCGCAGTTCGGGATGCAGACCATGCCGTCGAACCAGTGTGCGGATACGACCGTTTCGAGAGAATCGGCAATGATCTCGCGGCTCGGCAAGGAATAGCGCATGCCGATATGCCCCATGGCAATGCCGTCGTCTACGCCGATTGTGTTAAATTCAAACGGCACGCCGCCTGCTTCGCGAATCGCTTCTTTCACGATCTTGCCGAATTCCTGCAGGTGCACGTGACCCGGAACGATGTCGATATACGAGTTGCAAACCGCGATAAACGGCTTGTCGAAGTCCTCCTCTTTGACGCCGGCGGCGCGCAGCAAGCTGCGGTGCGGAGCGCGGTCAAAGCCCTTTTTGATCATGTCGCTTCTCATTTTTCCCTTGGACATTCGCTTAAAGCCTCCGTTTCCATCCCTATGAAAATAGAATTCTACGATTTAACGCTTCACTCGATTGTATCACGTTTCCCCGGAATTGAAAACGTAAACCGGACTGGAAAAAAAGCCGGTTTCCCCGGCCGACGGACCGTTTTTGCGGCTTGGTCGGCAAATCTGTTATAATTCGGGTAGCTTCAGGAATTTAAGTATCGGAGGATGCGTCATGACGGAGTTTGATTTCTTATACGACGGTACGGAGGAAACGAGAACCCGCTTCGTATGCGTAGTCGGCGAAACGCTGCGGCGGTTCGATCTGGCGATTACGAGCACGAATCGTTTTTATGGAAAAAAATTAGTCACCGATATGCAGACGGGACGGACGGCGGTCATCGGACCGGACGATCTGGAGGAAGAAGGATACTTGGAGCACGCGTACAAGCTCAGCGAAGAGGAAGCCAACGAGCTGCGGGCGTTTCTGAGCGAGGTTGTCGGGCCGATCAGCTTCACGGACATTTGAGCGGATAGCGGGAGACGGGATTACTTCACGGTAAGCCCGTCTTTTATTTTAAAGGAAGTGCAGGCGATGCGCTCGGAGCTTACGATTTCATCCGCTACCTTCGGACCAGATCCTCGCGCACCGGCGTGAACGAGTCGAGCAGCGCGCTCTCCTCCAGCGCCCGGCAGCCGTGCTTCGCCCCGCTCGGGATATAGATCGTCTCTCCCGCCGCGATCACTTGCTTTTCCCCGTCCACCGTAAATTCCAGCTGGCCCTTCAAGCAGTACGACAGCTGTTCGTGCGGGTGGCTGTGCGCGTACCCTTCGGCCCCTTGTTCGAAATGTACTTCCATCATCATGATGCCGGCTCCCGGCTCGAATATTTTCCGTTTCACGCCGGGCTCGGCGTTTTCCCATACGTTGATGTTGCTCATGCGTCGTCCCCTCTTCCCTATCCTAGTCTTTCGATTATATTGCAGGGTCGTACGAATTCGAAGGGAGTTTCCCAAGGTGAAACAGGCTTTTTTTCAGATGCGGACGTCTTAGCGTGGGGCAGCTCCTTTACGGTACTGCTCCGGAGTGACACCGGTTGCTTTGGCAAACGCGCGGTAAAGTTGACTTGGACTTGAAAATCCAAGACTGTAGCTGATCTCCGTGACGCTGGCTCGCGTCCTCGCGAGCTGCTCCTTCGCCTGTTCGATCCGCAGGCGCAAAATATATTGATAGGGCGTCACGCCCACCGTCTGCGTAAAAGAGCGGATAAAGTGAAACTTGCTCTGATAAACGAGCGAAGCAAGCCTCTCCATCGTCAGCCGTTCCGTATAATGCGCATGAATAAATTCCAGAATATCCGTCATTCCCGATACGAATGCCCGATCGGCATGCCGTACGTTCAGCCCGCCGGAGACGCGTGAACCGTTTTTTTCCACCATGTGCCGTATATAAGCCAGCACCCGGCCTTCGGTTTCCTCTACCGCGAGCGGGTCGGGACCGTCTCGAAGCAGCAGCTCGGAAGTCCAGGCCTTCATTCGTTTTTTTATATCTTCGAGGTTAAAAAGCGGCCGCGAATCCAGCTCCGGCTCCTCTTCCCGCCATCCTTCAGCAAGCAGCTGTTTCCGGACCTGCACAATATATACGCCTCCATCCGGACCGAGCGAAAAATGATGCTCCTCCCCCGGATGCTGGATCAACGCATGGCCTCCGCTGATCGAATACACTCTCCGCTCCTGCGTCAAGCGGCACGTACCGGTGACCGGAATAGTAATTTGATAAAAATCGGCATGAGCATGGGGGATATTCTCAAACGTATTCTCGATGCGCCATAGCTCCATGTTCGGCGTCGTTAATTTAAATTGCATGTCCGGTCTCCCTCCTTCCCGCCATTATAGCAAAAATTGCTCGGACGTTAAGCAATTTTTGCGGCGACTTCGTCCGCCTCCTCCCTTAAGATTAGAAAGAAAAAAAGGATAGGTGCCTATGAACGCTAAAGACACGTTAAGCAAAACCGCCTCGGCCGGCATGCTTGCGCTGACCGGGGTCAGCCTGGCGCATCTGCTGAACGACGCGATGCAGTCCGCCATTCCCGCGGTATTTCCGATCTTCCAGCAATCGATGCAGCTCAGCTTCGCGCAAATCGGCTGGATCGCCTTCGCCCTGAACGTCACGGCCTCCGTATTGCAGCCGCTGGTCGGCTATTACACCGACAAGCGTCCGACGCCTTTGCTGCTTCCGGCAGGGATGGTGTTCTCGCTGCTCGGCATGATCGGCTTCGCCTATTCGGCCAATTGGTGGATGCTGATTGCTTCCGCCTTGCTGCTGGGCGTCGGCTCGTCCGTGCTGCATCCCGAATCTTCGCGGGTCGCCCACCTTGCCTCCGCCAAAGGAAGAGGACTTGCCCAATCCATCTTTCAGGTCGGGGGCAACACCGGTCAGGCGCTGGCTCCCTTAATCGTCGCCTGGCTCGTGGTGCCTCAAGGACAACGAGGGCTGCTCTTGTTCTCGTTCGCCGCCGTACTGGGAATCGCGCTTCAAGGCATCGTCTCGGGCTGGTACCGGCGTCATCTTGCCGCTCAGTCCGCTAAGAAACGGAGCGCATTACCGGCCGATACGAAGCCCTTGAAAAAAGGATATGTTTCCTTCGCCATCGGTTTGCTGATTGTCTTGTTGTTCTCCAAATTTGTATATATTGCCGGCATGACCGGATATTATGCCTTTTATTATATGGACCGGTACGGGTTGTCCTTGGAAAAGGCCCAGCTTTGCTTGTTCGTGCTGCAAGCGGCCGGCATGCTCGGGACGCTGTTCGGCGGCCCGCTTGCCGACCGTTTCGGACGGAAGCGGATCATCTGGTTTTCCATTCTCGGCACCGCGCCGTTCTCGCTGCTGCTGCCCTATGCCACGCCGTTCTGGGCCGCCGTGCTTTGCTTTATGATCGGCGCCATCCTGATGTCCGGGTTTACGGTAATTATCGTGTACGCCCAGGAGCTGCTCCCGGGGAAGGTCGGGACCGTCGCCGGGCTGTTTTTCGGATTGGCTTTCGGGCTCGGCGGGCTCGGGTCCGTCGTTCTGGGTGCGCTGATCGATAAGACGAGCATCTCCTTCGTCATTCAGCTCTGCGCCTTCCTCCCGCTGCTGGGCGTCGCAGCCCTCCTTCTTCCCAAAGACGTCGGTGCGGCGAGGCAAATCCCGGCCGCGGGTGGTCTGACCGCCGAATCCTAGGCTGCGCTCCCACGCTAAAACAGAACAGACCTCCGGGCCGCATCGGCATCAGCAGCTTAGGAGGTCTGTTTCATTTTCAGTCTTCGGTTATTCCCAAGGAAAATCCGTAATCAAATAATCCGCGAATGCCTTGCTCTGCTCACGGCGGATTCTGCGCATTTCCGCCCGGTGCTTCGCCGTTTCGTGCAGCCGCTTCTCTTCCTCCGTCTCCGGGATGACTTGCGGCACCGGAACGGGCCGCTGGTCGTCATTCAGCGCGACGAAGGTCAAGAAGGCCGTTGCCGCGATTTTCCGCTCGCCGGTAATCAGGTCCTCGGTGATGACTTTTACAAATACTTCCATCGAGCTTTTGCCGGTCCAGGTCACGAACGATTCGAGACAGACCGAGTCCGTAGGCCGCACGGGCGACAAAAAGTCGACGGAGTCGGTGGATGCGGTAACGACGTTTTCCCGGCAATGCTTGGAAGCCGAAATCGAAGCGATATCGTCAATATAAGCCATCAGCTTGCCGCCAAACAGCGTATTATGGTTGTTGACATCGGTCGGGAATACCCGGGAAGTTTTGTAGCATCGCGATTGTTTGGCATATTGTTGTTCCATAAGTTCAGCCGCCTCTTTTCATTATCCGATCAATTTCATTAATCCCCTGAATTCCAGCTCCTCAAACTTGCTCAGAACCGTTTGCCGATCCATTTCCCAGAAGCAGCTTTCCAGCGCGCAGGCAACGGGAGCTTCACAGCAGATCGTAGCTAGGCTTCGCGAGAGATGCAGCATGTCGAGCTGCGTCTCGATTTTGGAGCGGACACCCTTTGGCAGCAGCGCCAGATTTTCCAAAATCCCTTCGATGGATTCGTACTCCACCAGCAGCTTGAGCGCCGTCTTTTCCCCGATGCCTTTGACGCCCGGGTAATTATCCGCCGTGTCGCCCATGAGCCCTTTGAGATCAATAAATTGCTTCGGTGTCAGCTGCATTTCCTCAAGCAGCGATTCCGGACTGTAGACGGCGTAATTGCCTTGGCCCTTCTTCATGATCACGACGCGTACCCGTTCCGCCACGAGCTGCAGCATATCGTGATCTCCCGTCAGTATGTATACTTCCGCGTCCTGACTATAGTGCTTCGCCAGCGTGCCGATGCAATCGTCAGCCTCGTACCCGGAGATGCCGACGTTCACGACGCCGAAGCTGGACGTCACCTCTTTGACAAGGTCGAACTGGGGAATAAGCTCTTCCGGACAGTCGACCCGGTTCGCCTTGTATTCCGTGAATTGCTCGCTGCGAAACGTTTTGCTCCCCATGTCCCAGCAGCATACGATATGCGTCGGCTCAAACCGCTGAACCGCATCCCAAAAATATTTCACGAATCCGAATACGGCGTTCGTCGGCATACCGGCGCTCGTCCTCATAATATATCCGCTGTAGGAAGTGGCGTAAAAAGCGCGGAACAGCAGGGCCATCCCGTCAACGAGCAGAACCCGCGGAAGCGTTCCCTGCTTATCGTCCAAATCATTTATATCGTTGGTATCCTTCAACTGCTCCAAGCTTCATCTCTCCCATGAACCGTTATTCCTTCATTATTATAACACAGGTTCGCACGCCGGAGACGCAACGTTTGCAAAAGCAAAAAGTCCCAGCCTCTTTTCAACAATCAAAAAAAAGAATCCCGATCGATTCACGGGACTTAAAAACACCCACGCTCGATCAGGATTGATTTTGTTTGATAGCCGTCCCGCTCCCGCTATACCAAATGGGACTCCACCCGGGTGCCGGACGTTTTTTCGGCGATCAGCCGCAGGATTGCTTGGATACCTTTGATGTTTTCTTCGACGAAACCGGATTCCAGCACCTCGTCGTGATTGCCGATCAACGGATATTCCGCATAGCTTCCTTCCGTCGACTCCTTCCATAACAGGCGGTTGCCTGGCGCCGCATCCTCCGCGCCGGTGCCTGCGGCCACGAAGCCGTGGATGTCGGCCCGGACTGTTCCCGTATTCAGAAGCTCGTTCTTGTACATGGCGTAGTCGTATATTTTTTGCCTGTACGTCTCCGTCAAAATTTGCTTGTACGGTTCGGAAATTTGCTCCAGCAGAAGATCGATTTCCCGGACCGTTTCCTCTCGGGTCAAGTCGATGGTTTCGCTGCTCTTGACCGAATCGATCATGATGATGTCGGACACCGCGTAGCCTTTGCTTTCCAGCGCTTTGGCCACTTCATGCGCCAGATTGCCTCCTGACGAGTAGCCGAGCAGGACGTATGGCTGACTGTCTTGAATGCTGACAATATGCTCCACGTAACGCTCCAGCAGCTCCTCCTCATGCCCGCAGTTCTGGATGAAATCGAGGCCGTAAACGACGCAGCGATCTTCCAACAGTCTGGCCATCTCGGCGAAGGCAAGGCCGTAGCCGATCATCGGAGGGAAGCAGAACAGGTTGATCGGGCCGTGCTCGTTCAACTTGACAACAGGGTAACCGGCGTTCCGCTCCAGCTCGGATTTCAGCAGCTCGCGCGCGAGCCCTTCGACCGTCGGCGATTCGAACACGGCGCGAATCGGCAGCTCGACACCCGTTTCCCGGTGAACTTTGCGCACCAGCTCCAGCACCTTGAGCGAATGCCCTCCCATGGCGAAGAAGTTGTCCTTCACCCCGGCGCGCGGAACGCCCAGCACCTCCTGCCAGAGCTGCGCCAACCGTTCCTCCGTCCCCGTGCGGGGCGCGATGTACTCCGTTCCCGTCCGCATGCTTCCGTCCGGAGCCGGCAGCGCCTTGCGGTCGATCTTTCCGCTGGTAGTCAGCGGCATCCGCTCCACAGGCACAAAATACGCCGGAACCATGTACCCCGGCAGCGCCGCAGCCAAGGCATCCCGAAGTCCGCTGACGGTAAGCTCCCCGTCTCCGGTGACATACGCGCACAGCTGCTGTCCGCCTTCATCCGTAATCGCGACAACGACGGCTTCCCGGACAGAAGGCACCTTCATCAGCTGCGCCTCCACCTCGCCGAGCTCGATCCGGTACCCGCGGATTTTGACCTGATCGTCGATGCGGCCCGCGAACTCGATCGTTCCGTCCGGCAGCCATCTGGCCCAATCGCCCGTGCCGTACATCCGCTCGCCCGGCGCGAACGGATTGGGGACGAATTTCTCCGCCGTCAGCTCCGGACGGTTCAGGTACCCTTTGGCGAGCCCGTCGCCGGAAATATACAGCTCACCCGGCACGCCCATAGGCTGCAGTTGCCGATGACGATTCAAAATATAGGCTGCGGTATTGTGGATCGGCTTCCCTAACGTGACCGGAGTCCCGGCTTCGCATTGGGCGGCAAGCACATCGATCGTCGTCTCGGTCGGGCCGTAATGGTTGTGAAGCGCGTAGCCTTTGCGGACCAGCTTTTCCTTTAAGGAGTCCTCCAGCCGCTCTCCTCCGCAAATCAAGACGCGCAGGGAAGGATGGATCTCCTCGTCTTCCTCAGCCAGAAATTCCCGCATGAGTGCTTGTGGAAGATCCAGAATTTGGATTTCACTGGCAGCTATATAATCCAAAAGACGCCGCTTGCTCAAAAGTGTCTCCTTGCGGATAACGTGCAGCTCCCCGCCGTGCAGCAGCATGCCGAACATTTGCTCCACGCTGGGATCGAACGTATACTCCGCCGTCAGAATCATCCGCGGCCGCACTTGTCCGAAATACCGGGCATGGAACCAATGGATTGTATTGATGACGCTGCGGTGCGCGACCATGACCCCTTTGGGCTGCCCCGTCGTTCCCGACGTATAGAGCACGTAGATCAGGTTGTCCGGACCGCTGACGTGCTCCGGATTCGAACCGTCGTCTCCATAGGCCTGCCGGTCGTCCAGCGCGATGATTTTGCCGCCAAAAGATACCCGCTCCCGCAGACGATCCTGCAGCAGCAAGAGCTGCGCGCCCGAGTCTTCCAGCATGTAGCGAATCCGTTCCTCCGGATATTCGGGATCGATCGGCACATAAGCGCCTCCGGCTTTGAGAATCGCCAGCACGCCGACGATCATCTCAAGCGATCGCTCCGCCATAATCGCGACAAGCTTGTCCGGCCGGATACCTTCGGCCCGCAGCGTATGCGCCAGCCGGTTCGCCAGCTCATTCAGCTCGCCGTAGGTCAGCCGCTCGTCTTCCCAGACGACTGCCGTCCGGTCCGGCGTGTGCGCCGCCTGCTCTTCGAACAGGCCATGTACGGTCCGCTCCCGCGGATAATCCGCCGCCGTCTCGTTGAACGTTCGGACGAGGCGCTCTTTTTCCTCCGGCGTCGCCAGCTCCAGTTCACTCACGCGAAGGTGCGGGTTATCCGCAACCTGTTCCAGAATATGGACAAAATGCCCCTGAATCCGCCGGATATCGTCCGCATCGTACGCCAGCGTATTGTAGCCGAAGCTTACCCGGATCTCTTCGCCCGGCAGCACCACCAGATTGAAGTCGTAATTCGTCTGCTCAAATACCGACACGTTGGCAATCTCAAAAGCGGCCTCATCAGGGCTTCCGAGCTGCTCCACCTGCTCCTCGACCGGATAGTTTTCGAACACCATGATGTGACTGATCAAATCGTGCTTTTGCTCAGTCAGCGCCTGAATCTCGAACAGCGGATACGTATCGTAGGCGTTGGAGGCCAGCGCTTGCTCCTGGGTCCTTCTCATCGCTTCCGCGAATGTCTCTTCCGCCTCGCAGCGGATGCGCACCGGGATCGTATTGATAAACAAGCCGACGATCCCTTCCACCCCTTGAATATCCGACGGCCTGCCCGATACGACGCTGCCGAACACGGCGTCTCCGCTGTTGTTGTACTTTTGCAAAACGACGCCCCACGCAGTCTGCATCAACGTATTCACGGTCACCTGATGCTTTTTCGCCGTCCGGTTCATCCGCTCGGTGAGCAACTTGCCCAGCCCGCAGCTCCATTCGCCCGGACCGTATCCCTCCGCCTCGCGCGGCTTCGTTCTCGGCAGCGCCGTCCGCTGCTCGCAGCCGGACAAGTAATCGCGCCAATAGGCGGCGGCCGCCTCACCGTCCTGAGCTTCCAGCCATTCGATAAAGCGGCTGTACGGTACCGCGGGGGCAAGCTCGGGCTGTCTTTGCTCCCGGAGGGCGTTGTAGCCTTCGAACACTTCCTTGTTCACCAGAGACAGGCACCAGCCGTCCATGACGATATGGTGAAAACTCCAGATAAAACGGTACGCCCGCTCACCTATGCGCAGGATCGATACGCGGATCAGCACGTCCCGGCTCAGGTCGAAGCCTTTCGCCTTATCCGCGACTTCGAAAGCCTGCACATAAGCGCTGCGCTCCGCCTCTTCCATCCCTCGCAGATCCTCGTAATGGAAACCGCAGTCCCTGTGACGGTAGACGACCTGCAGCGGCTCCGTTCCCCGGTCGGTATAAAAATTGGTCCGCAGCGCCCCGTGCCGGTGTACCAGCAGGTGCAAGCTTTGGGCAAAAGCCTCGACATCGAAGCCTCCCTGCAGATCATAGGTCACTTGCTCGAAATAAGCCGACGATTGCCGGTCGAACTGGCTGTAGAACAGCATCCCTTTCTGCATCGGGGTGAGCGCGTACACGTTCTCGATCTCACCGGCGGCTCCCGCCTGTTCCGCAAGCTGATCCAGCTCTTCGATGGTTAACCCTTTATACGAAATGTCGCTCGGCGTCAGCTCCGGCCGCTCCTTAGAAGCGCAATGCGCAACGACTTCCCGCAAGCTCGCTTCCAGCAGCCCGGCCAGCCGCTCCATCGTTTCCTTCCGGTACGTTTGGCCGCTATAGCTGATCGTCAGCTCAAGCACGCCGCCCGAGATCATGCCGTTAATATCGAGCGTATAGGCTCTGACCATGCTCGGGCCGATTGGCGCACCGCTGGAATAAGGGGAGGCGTGAAGCGCATTGCCTTCCATATCCTGGTCGAACTGCCCCAAATAGTTAAAGCTGATCTCCGGCCGCACCGCGAACGCTTCGCCCTCCCGAGGGGCCAACAAATAGCGGAGGATTCCGTAGCCGATCCCCTTCTGCGGGATTTGACGCAGCCCTTCCTTGACCCGCTTGATCCGCTGCGACACGTCTTGGCCGGCGCCCATCTCCAGCACGACCGGAAACTGGGTCGTAAACCAGCCTACGGTGCGCGTAATATCGATGTCCGGAAAAATAGCTTCCCGCCCGTGGCCCTCCAGATTGACAAGCACCCGCTCCATCCCGGTCCACCGGTGAACGGCCATGCCCACGGCCGTGAGCAGCAGATCGTTCACTTCGGTGTTATAAGCGCGGTGCGCTTGCTTGAGAAGCTGCTCCGTTTCCTGCTCGGTCCATACCGCCGTAACGGCTTCGCTTTCCGCAAGGAGCGGCCTGTCGTACCGATCCGGCGTCTCGTCCTTGGGTAGCGGCTCGTACCCGGCCTGCGCGATTTGCTGCCAATAGGTGCGTTCGCGCTCCATGGCCGGACCATCGGCGTAAAGGGACAGCTGCTCCGCCCACAGCCGGAACGAATCCGTCTTGTGCGGAAGGCGGATCGTCTCGCCTTGGACCGCTTGCTCGTAGGCGCTCGCCAGATCCTCGAACAAGATACGCCAGGACACCCCGTCTACGACCAGATGGTGAATCACGATCAGCAGATGGTCTCCGTCCGCACAGCGGAACAGTCCCAGCTTCATGAGCGGTCCGTCGCTCAGGTCGATGCCGCTTTGAATGTCGTTCGCCTGCGCTTCAACCGCCGCAGCGCAGTCCGCTTCGCCCGTGAAATCCGCGATGTCCAGCGTAAACGGCTCGCCCTCGTGAACCCCACGGTTCCAAGCCTCGTAACCGCCGTTTTCTGTCCTGCGGTAAACGGTGCGCAGCGCGTCGTGATGCCCGACGATGTGGCGCATTGCCTGACGGAGAGCCGCTTCGTCGAAGCCGTCCTTCCGGTAAAACATCACCGACTGGTTAAAATGATGCGGCTCGGACGGCTCCTGCCCGAAAAACCAATGCTGAATCGGCGTCAGCTTCACGCCGCCCGCAACTTCCCCTTGATCGGCGATACGGCTTACCGGCTGAACGACTCCGCTGAGCCCGGCTATGGTCGGGAATTGGAACAAGTCTTTCATTTCCAGCTTGTAGCCCGCTTGAAACAGCCGGGAGGAAATTTGAATCGATTTAATCGAATCGCCCCCGAGATCGAAGAAGTTGTCCATCACTCCAACGGTCTTGACTCCTAAAACCGCCTGCCATACCGACGCCAGCGTTTGCTCAATCGTATTCCGCGGGGCCACGTATTCCGTTCCCGTTTGAACGCTTCCTTCCGGCGCAGGCAACGCCCGGCGATCCACTTTGCCGTTCGGCGTCAGCGGAATCCGCTCCACCTGAACGAAATACGACGGCACCATGTAGCCCGGCAGCTCCTGCGACAGCGCTCTTCGAACCTCACTTGCCATCAATTCATTCTCCGCCGTGAAGTAGGCGCACAGCTGCTTTTGCCCCTGCTCGTCTTCCCGCGCGATCACGACCGCTTCCCGCACGCCCTCCACGCGCAGCAACTGCGCTTCCACCTCGCCCAGCTCGATCCGGTAGCCCCGGATTTTCACCTGCTCGTCGATCCGCCCTTTGTACTCCAGCGTCCCGTCCGGCCGCCAGCGCGCCAAGTCTCCCGTCCGGTAGCAACGCTCTCCCTCGCGCACCGGGCTCGCGACAAATTTCTCCGCCGTCAGCTCCGGACGGTTCCAATAGCCTCGCGCCACCCCGTCTCCGCCGACGATCAGCTCGCCCCACGCTCCAACCGGCTGCAGCTTCATCCCACGGTCGACCACGTAAGCCGTCGAATTTGCGATCGGACGGCCGATCGGCACCGTTT
>NZ_BIMB01000006.1 GCF_004000865.1 Paenibacillus elgii NBRC 100335
ACGAGCTGAAGCGGGCGGAGGTGCCCGCCGCGCACCGCGAGCGCCTGCAAGAGGCGCTGCAGGAGAAGCGCGAGCTGGAGCGCCTCGCGAAGCTGGAGGCGGAGCAGCAGGCGGAAACGAACCGCCTGCAAGCGGAGCTGCAGCGGCTGAGCCAGGCGGAGACGTCGCTGCATGCGACGCAGCGGGAATGGGAGCAGCTTGCGGCAGAATGGTCGCAGGAACTGCTCGCGGCTTATCAGGCGTCGCGTGAGGCGGAAAGCCGGTTGACGGGGCTGGAGAGCCGCATCGCGGAGGAGATTGCGCGCCGACGCAAAGCTCAGCAGCAAGCGGAGCTGTCGGCGATGGCCGAGGCGTTAGCGGCGCATCTGCATCAGGGCGAAGCTTGCCCGGTTTGCGGCTCCGTGGCGCATCCGAATCCGGCGCTGCCGCAAGCCGTGGGAGCTTTGGCCGGAAACCTGGCCGCACCGCAAGACGAAGCGGTGATGCTGGAGCGGCAGCAGAACGAAGCCCGTGAGAGCCGATTTGCGGTCCAAGGCCATTTGCAGTCGCTGCAAGCGCTGGAAAGACAGTGGCGACAGGCAGTGGAGGAAGAGTCTCAAGGGCTGCCCGTTGCGCTAGGGGAAGCGGCCGTTACAGCCGTTTCCGCAACGGAATCTTCCGCGCCCGGCATTCCCGGCGAACGAATCGCAGAGACGCTGCGCGAAACAGCGGAGTCGGCTGCCGGTGTCAGCCGCCGGATTCAACGGCTGCAGGCAAAGCTGCAAGAGCTGCTGCAAAGCAAGCGGCAGTTGGACAAGCAGCGGCATGACGGCGAAGCGCGCAAGCAGACGGCGCAAACGTTGTTCGACACCCATGCGGCCAAAGCGGGCGAGACCCGCGAAGCGCTGAATGCCGTCCGTTCCGGCTGGCAGGCCAAATTTCCCGAGCTCCGGGCGGATGAGCTGGACGAGCTGGCAGAGCGGCTGAAGCGTCAGGACCAACTGGCCGAGGAGCTGCGAGGTCGTTTGGACAAAAGCGTGGAGTTTTTGGACGAGAAGCGGAGCCGGATGGAGCAGCTCCAGCAGGAGCTGGGTGAGACGGAAAAAGAATTCGTCAGGTTAACGACGGAACGGCAAGCGCTTGAGCAGCAGACCGGACAGCAGGCGGAGCGGCTGCGGGCTTGGGTAGGAGACGAAGACGCTTCCGCTTTGGCTGCCAAGGCGCAGGCGGAGCTGCACAAGCTGCGAACTGAAGCGCAGCGCTCTGCGCAGCTGCTCGAAGACGCACAGGCCCGTCAGCAGGCCGAAGCGAAGGCGGAAGCCGCGGCGCGGCAAGCGGTCGAATCGGCGCGGCTCGCCTATGAGGAAGCGGAAGCGGAGTGGGCGCAGCAAGCGTCCGCGGAAGGCTTTGCCACGGCCGACGAAGTGGCGCAAGCGCTAGTCCCGCCGGAGCAGCAGCAGGCATGGGCTGCCGAGGTGGAAGCCCACGGCAAGCAGGAGCACCAGCTCGCCGCGCGGCAAACGGAGCTCGATGCCGAGCTGGCGGGACGGCAGGTCACCGAAGAAGAGTGGACGGCGCTGGAGGAAGAGCTGGCCCGGTGCAAGGCCGAGGACGAAGCGGCGCTGCAGGCGACGGCCAAGGCGGAGCGCGACCACGAGGAGCTGCAGGCGAAGCATGCCCGGTGGAGCGAGCTGGAGGCGGAGCGGGAGAAAAGCCAGCAGGAGCTGTCCCTGCTTGGCAAATTGCAAAGCGTGCTGCGCGGCAACACCTTCGTCGAATTTTTGGCGGAGGAGCAGCTTATGCACGTCAGCCGTGCGGCATCGGAACGGCTCGGTCAGCTGACGCGGCAAAAATATGCGATCGAGGTCGACTCCGGCGGCGGCTTCGTCATCCGCGACAACGCGAACGGCGGCGTGAGGCGACCGGTGACCACCTTGTCCGGCGGCGAAACGTTCCTGACCTCGCTGTCGCTTTCACTCGCCCTTTCGACGCAAATCCAGCTGAAGGGGGAGCATCCGCTCGAATTTTTCTTCTTGGACGAAGGATTCGGCACGCTGGACCAAGAGCTGCTTGATACCGTCATCACCGCGCTGGAAAAGCTGCATTTGGACAAGCTGACCGTCGGCGTCATCAGCCACGTGCCGGAACTGAGAGCGCGGCTACCGCGCAGGCTGGTCGTTCACCCCGCCGAGCCGAACGGACGAGGCAGCCGGGTGACCCTGGAAACGATGTAGCATACTTCTACGCGGACGGTCATAGCTAGTGATATAATAAATAGAACAAGCCGTAGCGCAAGGGGGAACAGGAATGACCAACGCCAATCGCAAGCCGTACCGTCCGGAGGAGCCCGGAATGAACCGCCGAAGCGCGCGCCTATTGGCTGCCGCCGTCGTGGGCGCGGGCTTGCTCCTCGGACAAGGCTTGCCGGTTCAGGCCGACGCCATCTGGGACCGCTGGAAGGCGGCGGATGCCGCCGTGGCCAAAGGAGATGCGGCGTCAGCCGTGCCGCACTGGAAATTTCTCGCGGAGCATTATGCGGCGGCCGGAGATTGGGAGAATGCCGCGTTGTTCAGCGGCAAGCTCAACCAGCATTTCGATGCCGTAAAAGATTACGAACAGGCAATACGCTACTACGAGCAGGAAAACGACTATTGGCTGAAGGCGGGAAAAGATTGGGGAGCGGTCGACTTGCAGCGGGCGGAGCAGATCCGCACGACCATCGACGCGTACATCGGGACGCAGGATACCGAAGTGCTACGGCGGCAAGCGGCTCCGAAGAACGGCAAGCTGGCGAAGTTCGAGCCGGAATACGGGATGTACATCGGCATGTACACCGAGCGGGACCCGGGGATGCAGAATTATTTTGACCGCTCGGAAAGCTTGTACGGCAAAAAGCATGCGTTGTATCTCGCTTATTCGCAAGTCGGCAAGCCGTTTCCGAAGCAGCATGCGGCCCGGGCCAAGCAGGCCGGCGCAGCGCTGCAGATCGGCTGGGAGCCGGCAAACGGCTTGGACGCCGTGACAGACGAAGTCGTCCGTCAATGGGCGAAGGAAGCGAAAGCGGCCGGCATTCCGATTTTTTTACGCTACGCCAGCGAAATGAACGGCGACTGGGTCGTCTGGCACGGCGATCCGCAAAAATATATCGACAAATTCAAAATGGTTCACGACATCATGGCCGAGGAAGCGCCGAACGTCGCGATGGTATGGAGCCCCGGCGACGTGCCGATGTATTCGATGGATGCTTATTATCCCGGCGACGCTTACGTCGACTGGGTCGGCGTAAGCATGTATACGGAGCCTTATGAGAACGGCGATCCGCAGCAGGGCAATATGCAGGCGACGAGTCCCGTCGAGCGGCTCGATCATTTGTACAAAACGTACGCCGAGCGCAAGCCGCTGATGATCAGCGAAACGGCCGTCTCCCATTACGCCAACCTGCCGCAGGAGTCGTTTACTGACTACGGGCTGCTTAACCTGCAGCGCCTGTACGAAGTGATGCCCTTCAAATATCCTCGGCTTAAGTCGATTACGTATTTTAACGTCAATCTGGATATGAAGGAATCGAAAAACAACTACCTGCTTCGCGACAACGAGGCGATGCTGAAGCTGTATAAGCAGCTTATCTCTTCGCCGTATTACTTGTCCAAGGTGGAGCAAGGGGCGAAGCCTTCCGACCATGCAGGGTTTGTCCCGCTGGGGAAAGACAGCGCTGTCGCGCGGGCGGCCAAGCTTATTCCGTTCGTCAAAATCCCCGATATCTACATCGGTAAACTTGAATATTATTTGAACGGAACCTTGCTTGCGACGCAGACGGCTCCGCCATTTGGGATCGACTTGATAGCCGGCGCGATTCCTGAGGGTTCGGTTATTGAACTCGCAGTCTATAATCGCGAAGGACAGAAGAGCGGCTCCCGCTCGTTTCCGATCACCTCCAGGATTTCCGTCGATGTAGACGGAAAAGCCGTGCCGTTCGAGCAGCCTCCGGTTCTGATCGAAGGCAACACGCTGACGCCGCTGCGCGCGATTTTCGAAGCGATGGGGGCAAAGGTGGAGTGGAACGAGGCGACCCGGACGGCCACAGGGCAAAAAGGCTCGACGACCGTCTCCGTGACGATCGGCAGCGGTGCCGCAAGCATAAACAGCGAAGCTTTCCCGCTTGAAGCTCCCGCCAGGTTGGTCAACGGCCATACGATGGTCCCGGCCCGTTTTATCGGCGAGGCGTTTGGCGGCAAGGTCGAGTGGGACGGGGAGACGCAAACGGTGCGAATCGGCACCGGATCGGGGGCAGAGAGCGGAACGGCATTGCAGGAACTCCCGGTTTCGCGTACAGCAGTGAAATCCTCGTCCACCGTCAAGGCTCTCTCAGCAGAGCATAACTCGCCGTCCGACACCAAACCGGGGCCGCTTCAGGCAGTCGGCGCATGGTTTGGCTGGTTGGGGCAGCAGCTAACCAAGCTTTGGAACGATCTGATGTAAAAAAAAGCTCGAACGGCCGATTCCGCTTTTCACGGAACCAAGCCCATTCGAGCTTTTTTATTCGCACGACTATAATCCGATTAGGCTCGTTGAAGCTGCGGCATTTCCTCCAGGATCGCTTTAGCGGCCAGCCGCGCGCTGGAGAAGGCGCGTTCCGCCAGCTCGCCTTTGCCTTGACAGCCGTCGCCGCAGAAGTAGAACGGCACGTTCTCGATCCGGTTCGGCAGCAGCCGGTTGCTTGCGATATTTTTGACGCTCGACACCATCGCTTTTTTCGAAACGCGCTTTACTTCCGTCGCTTCGCGCCAACCCGGATAGTGCTGATCGAACAACGCTTCCATCTGTTCGGTCTTTTTATCCAAGTATGCCTTACGCTCGTCTTCGCCCTCGAAGCTGTCGTTCAGGTATGCGATACCCTGCAGCAACTGCCCGCCTTCCGGAACGAGCGTATGGTCGGTCGCGGAGACGTCGCTGATGAACAGCTTGTTGTCCATGTCGCTGATGTAGCTGAACGGGCGGGCCACAACGCGGTTCATGCCGATGTCATATACCATGACCTCCGTCGCCGTGTTATCCTCGTAAGGGGCCATGAACGGCTCCCACGGCGTGTCCTTGAGCAGCTTACAGACCTGCTGTACCGGCATGGCGAAAATAACGCGGTCGAATTCAAGCTCGCGGGTTTTCGTCTGCAGCCAAAACTTTCGGTCTGCGTAACGGATGCCGTCTACGCCTTCGCGCAGCGCAATTTCCCAGCGGGAGGTCAGGTCGATTTTTTGCTTGAGCTGGTTCGTAATGACGGCCCAACTGCCGAGCACGTAGTTGACCGGGCGGCCCGACAAAAAGAGGTTGTGGTAGTAGTCGCTGATCACCGCGCCCGAAACCTTACGCGCCTCCTCCGGTGTGATAAAGAAGTTCGAACAGACGAGATGCTCCCACAGCTCTTTCACGTCTTCGTCCGCGTCCGACTGCGCCAGGTAATCGCCAAGCGTATCGTAATTGCGCACGTTGTGAATGTTGGCGATGATCGCCGTAATTTCCCCGACGAAGCGCATCTTTTGGATCGGATTCAGCAGCTCTGTCCGCATCAGGTTGACGAAGTCGAGCGGGGCCGGCGTTAATTGGTCGTTCTTGTAATACATGACCCGCCGTTTATCCACCTGCTTCGAGCTGAACGACAGTCCCAGCTCGCGCTCCAGATCGCCGATGGTGTGACGGTCGATGCCGTAAATCGCGTGCGCGCCGTAATTCAGCGTAAAGCCCGCTTTCTCATAAGTAAACGCCCGTCCGCCAAGCTGCGGACTGCGCTCGAACAGGACGCCCTCGATTCCTTGATGCTCCGATAAATAAGCGGCTGCGGTCAACCCCGCAAGCCCTCCTCCGATGATAGCAACCTTCATGTTGTGTTCTCCTTTCCGTTCTGCTTCCAGTAGAATCGGTTCCGCTTCCTTGTTATGGCGAAGCCCTGTCCAAACCCAAGCGAGCTGCTCCCGCATCCGCTCGGTCAAATTAGTCTCTTCCTCAATCGCGCACCACAGCATGACCGTGCCGAAATAAGCGGTGGTCAGCATTTTGGCTTTGCCCGGCTCGGGCAGCCAGCGCAGCAAGCTTTCATACAGCGTTTGTTTCAGCTCTTCCATGGCGGCCTTCAGGCTTTCGTTTTGCATCGAAAGGGCGATCCAGCTTCGGATCAGCCGCCTGTAGGCGCCCAGCGCTTCGGCCAAATCCAGCATCAGCCGGTTGACGTGGCTTTCCAGCGACCGCACCTGCGAAGGCGTGCGGCTGCACCAGACTTGAATAAGCTCCATTTGTTTTCTCGGGATTTCCCGCAAAATTTCGTCTTTGCCTTCAAAATAATGGTAGAACGTTCCTTTGGACGTCTGAGTCGCGGCGATGATATCGTCCACCGACACATGCTCGTACCCGCGTTCCACAAACAGCTTCAGGGCGACATCCATCAGGTAGTCGCGTTTTTTCCGCGTCGACGCTCTCATGAACCGGTCCACCCCTAAACCCCCTTTGGTTAACACCGTTTGCCAAGCATTGAATCGCTCCGTTTAGTATTATAGATAATATTAGACCGATAGTCTATAAATGAATCCCTGTTTTCGGGCCAAAATCGATGCTTATTTTCGTTAAAATAGATCACATTTTGAGAACGATCAGGTCACAATGGACGGAACCGTGCAAAAAAACAATGTTTTATTACGAAAACAAGACGAATAATGCCAAAAATCGTGTCCTTGTTTTTTTGCCGCGACGAGTTTTCTTTTTGCCAAGTTTTCGGGTATAGTGAAAGGAGACAAGCCTGATCCTGATATGGGAAGGAGGGGAGAACGTGGACTGCATTTTTTGCAAAATCGTCGAAGGGTCGATCCCTTCGAAAAAAGTGTTCGAGAACGAGCATGTCGTTGCCTTTCACGACATCTATCCGGCCGCTCCCGTACATATTCTAATCATTCCCAAAAAACATATCGCGTCGATGAACGACGTCGGAGCGGACGACTGGCATCTGCTTGGAGAAATCCACAGCGCGGCGCAGCAAATCGCCAAAGAACAGGGCGTTGCCGAATCCGGCTACCGTCTGATCAACAACTGCGGCAAGCACAGCGGGCAGGAGGTATTTCATATCCATTATCACCTGCTTGGCGGAGAAAAACTGGGGCCGCTCAACGCCCGTTAAACCCCGGTGCGACTGATTTTTGAAGTTTTGTTCCGGATAGGTTGACACCCAGTTTCCTTATCACCTATAATGAAGTTTGATGAATGTCTTTTTTCGTCTTGGACGGTCTGTTCGGAGGGAGGGAAAACTGGTGTCAGAAACTCGAGTTCGCAAGAACGAAACTATAGATGCTGCACTTCGTCGCTTTAAGCGTTCCATCGCCAAAGATGGCGTTTTGGCGGAGGTCAAAAAACGCAAGCATTATGAGAAGCCAAGCGTGAAACGCAAGAAGAAGTCAGAGGCTGCTCGCAAGAGAAAGTTCTAGGAGGCTTAATCGATGAGCTTAAGCGACAGACTAAACGACGACATGAAGCTTGCGATGAAGAGTCAAGACAAGTTTAAACTCTCCGTAATCCGTATGGTTCGTGCAGCTATCAAGAATCTTGAGATAGATCAGCGTAAAACCTTAGATGAACAAGAAGTACTTGACGTCTTGAATCGCGAGATCAAACAGCGCAAAGATTCCCTCCAAGAATTTGAAAAGGCCGGTCGTGACGATTTGGCGGAAAACCTAAAGGCCGAGGTCGCCATACTGATGGAGTACATGCCGCAGCAATTCACCGATGAAGAAGTAAAAGCCATTGTACAGCAGACCATCCAAGAAGTGGGGGCTTCTTCCAAAGCGGACATGGGCAAAGTCATGGGCGCATTAATGCCAAAGGTTAAAGGACGAGCAGACGGCAAAGTCGTCAATCAGTTCGTCCAACAGTTATTGTCTTAACAACAGCGGGAAACACTCCTTCTTATTGGAGTGTTTTTCTTTTTTTGTTGCAGTTTTGTGAATCGAACTTGCCGCTGTCGCGTAGTACCTCTTGGGAGCATTGCAAAACGCGCGAAAAGGAGGTCATCTTGTGCATACACTCGGGAATAAGCACTCGGCGCTGCTTTTTCGGCTTCCGCTTGTCTATTTTCTTGCAGCGGCGCTTTTATTGTCCGCTCTAATTGGATTTTTGCCTGCGGAACCCGCGAGCGCCGAATCGTCGTCCTCGCCGCCGAAAGCCGCCCCGGTTGTCGTGATTCCGGTGCATCAAGCGGTGGAGAACGGGCTGCAAACTTTTTTACAGCGGGCGCTGCAGGAAGCGCAAGCGATGGGCGCCTATTACGTCGTGCTGGACGTCGATACGCTTGGCGGCCGCGTCGATTCGGCGCAGGAAATCGGTCAACTGATCAAAAACAGCCCGGTTCCGACGATTGCTTATGTGCACGGCAAAGCCATCTCGGCAGGCAGCTACATTGCGCTGAATGCCGGCAAAATCGCCATGGAGCCGGGAAGCTCGCTCGGTGCGGCAGCCGTTGTGGACGGGGCCGGGAATGAAATCGAAAGCGTCAAGGTGGTTTCGTATTGGTCTGGCCAGATGAAGGCCGCCGCAGAGCTGCGCGGACGGAAGACACAAATCGCCGAAGCGATGGTCGACAAAAACGTCGGCGTGTCCATGCCGGAGATTGGCCGAACGGTGCCTAAGGGCAAAATTTTGACGCTCACGGCGGAGGAAGCGCTTAAAGTCGGTTATGCGGAGAAAATGGCCGCCAGCCTGCAGGAGGTCGTACAGTTCATCGGCGGGGAAGAGCATCCGCTCGTCAAGCTGAAGCCGAGCCTGGCGGAATCGTTCGCCCGGTACGTGACTCAGCCTTGGGTGTCGACGCTGCTGCTCATCATAGGGATCGCCGGGATCGCGATCGAGCTGTTCGTCCCCGGCTTCGGGCTACCCGGAATCATCGGCGTGCTCGGCTTCGGGCTGTACTTTTTCGGACATTATATCGCCGGATTCGCCGGGTTCGAGGAGATCGCCCTGTTTATCGCCGGCATTTTGCTGCTATTGATCGAGGTGTTCGTGTCCAGCTTCGGGATATTGGGCTTTCTCGGCGCTGCCTGCTTGATCAGCGGCGTCGTGCTTGCCGCCTACAACACGAAAGCGGCCGCGGTGAATCTGGGGATTGCTTTCGTCGTTGCGGTCGTCGTCGTCGCCGTTGTCGTGAAAATTTTTAAGCATCGCGGCGTCTGGAACCGGTTTGTATTGCGGGAAAAGCTCACCGAAGAGAAAGGCTACGTGTCCGCGTCGTCCCGCAGCGATCTGCTCGGCCGGACAGGCAAGGCGGTTACGCCGCTCAGGCCGGCCGGGACCGCAATGTTCGGCGACGAGCGCGTCGATGTCGTCACGGTGGGGGATTTTGTCGCATCCGGCCGAATGGTGACGGTCACGCATGTCGAAGGTGTCCGGGTCGTCGTAAAGGAAGTTAAAGAACCGTAAGCAGAACGCCTTGCCATTACGTCGATGGACTTACAACAAAGGAGGAATTTGTACAATGGATACATCCCTTATTTCAATTTTCTTGCTGGCGGCCGTTGTGATCATCGCCCTATCCGTATTTTTTACGTTTGTCCCGGTCATGCTGTGGATTTCCGCGCTGGCGTCCGGGGTGCGGATCGGCATCATTACGCTCGTGGCGATGCGGCTGCGCCGGGTTATCCCGAGCCGGATCGTCAATCCGATGATCAAGGCGACCAAGGCCGGACTAGATCTAACCATTAACCAGTTGGAGAGCCACTTTTTGGCCGGCGGTAACGTTGACCGCGTAGTCAATGCGTTGATCGCGGCGCACCGCGCCAACATTCACTTGGAATTCGAGCGTGCGGCGGCGATCGATCTGGCCGGCCGCGACGTGCTTCAGGCCGTACAGATGAGCGTCAACCCTCGAGTGATCGAGACGCCGGTCGTCTCCGCCGTCGCCAAAGACGGGATTGAAGTGAAAGTTATCGCACGGGTGACGGTACGTACCAACCTCGACCGGCTGGTCGGGGGCGCGGGAGAAGAAACGATCATCGCTCGCGTCGGCGAAGGGATCGTCACGACGGTAGGTTCCAGCAGCTCGCACAAGGACGTGCTTGAAAACCCCGATATGATTTCCCGGACGGTATTGGGCAAAGGGCTGGATGCCGGTACGGCGTTTGAGATTTTGTCCATCGATATTGCGGATGTGGACGTAGGCAAAAACATCGGGGCGCACCTGCAAACGGAGCAAGCGGAAGCCGACAAGCGGATTGCGCAGGCGAAGGCGGAGGAGCGCCGTGCAATGGCCGTCGCCCAAGAGCAGGAGATGAAGGCGAAGGTCGTGGAGATGAAAGCGAAGGTCGTGGAAGCCGAATCCGAAGTGCCGCTCGCGATGGCGGAAGCGCTGCGCGAAGGGAAACTCGGCGTCATGGACTACATGAACCTTAAGAACATTGACGCAGACACGCAAATGCGCTCCAGCCTCGGCAAAATGAACGATCCGGGTAAAAACGGAGACAATGCCTAATAGCCCCCAGCCAGGCGGAAAGGCGGGATAACCGATGCGCACCATCTTGGATCTGATTATGAGCAACTGGTTTGTCGTAGTTATTTTGTATATCGTGCTAAGCAGTATCGTGAGAAAATTAAAGACAGGCGGCAAGGGTGGAAGAGGCGTACCGCAGCCTCAGAAACGAGAGCCGAAAGGCAGCATGCCGCCCTTCGGCGGCGATGTCTCCGGCTGGCCTGGCTCGGCGAAGCCAATGCCCAAGGCCCAGCCGGTCCAAGCGCGGCCGGCCCAATCGGGCGGCGTCCGTCCTCAGCCGGCCGAAATGGACCGCCGCCGGTCGCGGCTTGCGCCTCTGCCCGAAGCTAACGCTGCGGCTGCACCGTCGCCTGAGCGGCCTTCTGCGGCCGCCACAGCGCCTTCTTTCGCCGAGCCGCAGGGCCCGGGCGAAAACGCAGCCGCTCCCTTCGGCGGCCTGACGCCGCAGGACGCGGCGCGCGGCGTGATGTGGGCCGAAATTCTCGGCCCTCCGCGAGCCAAACGCCCCTTCCGGCGTTAAGATTTCATACGAAGCGTCTTCCTTTCGATCCCGGTTTCCGGGGTTCGCGGGAAGGCGCTTTTTGTTTTGCCGCATGAGAGGGGCATGCTGCGTTCCGGGTCATATTTTCCAATTCCCGGCATAAGGTGTAAATAGCCGTGTTATGCTTTTTGGACTGCGGAGGAGGTTGACTATGCGAAAGCTGACCCGCCGATTCAATCAATTTACTGCGAAATTACTCGACCTGCCGCAGGATGTCGTGATGGACTTGCCCCGCATGACCATGATCGGGAACCGGCAGCTTTATATCGAAAATCACCGCGGCGTATTGCATTTTTCCAACGAGGTGCTCAAGCTGGCGCTCACGACGGGGCGGGTGGAGGTACATGGCTCGGAGCTTGTCATTCGCGCCATTTTGACAGAAGAAGTATTCATCGAAGGCATGATCCGAGATATCAAATATATTCCGTAGCCCGGAAAGGAGAGGTCGATCGTGAAATCTTCGTATATCCACCGCCTGCGCGGCTTTGTTCGGATCGAAGTGAAAGGCGGGCAGATCGAGAAGCTGCTGAACCGCATGACGGAGCGGAAGATGGCCGTCTGGGATATCCGGTATACGGCGGAAAATAAAGCCGAGCTATCGATCACGATCCGCGACTTTTTCCGGCTTCGCCCGCTACTGAAGGAGACAGGCTCCCGTTCCCGGATTCGCCAGAAAGAGGGGTTTCCTTTTTGGATAGACAAGCTGGAGAAACGCAAATTTTTTGCCATAGGCGTGCTTGCTTTCGTTATCGGAATTTATGTGCTGTCCTCGCTCGTATGGCATGTTCGCGTGGAAGGCAACGAGAAGCTGAGCAAGGAGCAGATTCTGCTAGCCGCGAAGCAGCAAGGCATTTACAAGCTGCAGTGGAAATTCCGCCTGAAAGACCCGGCCGAACTATCAAGGGCGCTGCAACAGGAGCTGCCGGGCACCGCTTGGGTCGGTGTGGAGGTAAGCGGCACGCATGTGATTATTAAGGTCGTCGAATCGACTGTGCCCGATAAACCACCGCTGCTTAGCCCAAGGCATTTGGTCGCTTCCAAAAGTGCGCTGGTCACCGAAATTTTCGCCGAAAAGGGCAGGCCGCTCGTTAAGCCGAATACATACGTGCGCAAAGGAGACATCCTGATATCCGGCATCATCGGCGTCGAGACGAACCAGCAGAACGTTGTCGCCGCGGGGAGGGTGAAGGGAATTGTGTGGTACAAGCCGACCGTCGAAGTGCCGCTTACGCTCCAGTACAAGACCTATACGGGCGAAACGAAAAACCGCTCGTACCTCGTCCTGGGCGGCCGCGGCCTTCAGCTAAGCGGCTACGGAAAAATTCCGTTCGAGCAGTATGAATCCATCCCCGAGCGGAAAACGCTCAGCTGGCGAGGCTACACACTCCCGATCGGGTGGCTCAGCGAAAAGCTGTTCGAGGTGCAGATTGTCGAGCAGGCGGTTGACCCGAAGGAAGCCTCGGAGCTCGGTATCGAGCAGGCTAAAACGCAAATTTTGTCGGCGGCGGGCAGCGAATCGCGTGTCGTTTCGGAAAAAATTTTGCATGAAAAGGCGGAGAATGGTAAAGTTTATATGGAAGTGCTTTTGGAAGTGGAAGAACCGATCGCAACCGAACAACCGATCGTCCCATAAATACTACTGACGGAGCGGTTTACGGCCGGAAGGTTTTTTATTTCATCAACGTAGTGCGGGCGGAGAGCTGCACATTGCTGCCGTAGAGTTTACGTGCCGCCTTTGAATTCGGATTCTTCCCGATCATTTATATATTCATAGAATCCGAATTCAAGAGCGGCCGGAGGCAGCAATGTCTTGCTCGCAGCACCGCGCCACTCTGGTGAATGAATCGCCTTCCCGCCGAAAACCCGGAGGAGAGATTAAGCCCTGTACATGGATCAACAGACCACCGCAAAAGTCACACTCAAAAATACGGCCGAAGCCCTCGCGCTCTTCGGGCCGCAGGACAAATTCCTGCACCTGATCGAGCAGCATACGCAGGCCGCCATCTTTACCCGCGAGGAAGAGATCGTCATCCAAGGCCAAGCGGCCGATACGGCTCGCCTCGAACAGCTGTTCACCGTGCTGCTGGAACTGGTCCGCAACCAATACGCGCTGACGGAGCGGGATATTCATTACGCGATCGACCTGGCCAAAGAAATGAAGGCCGATCAGCTGCTCGATTTGTTTAAAGGCGAAATCGCCCTTACCCACAAAGGCAAGCCGATCCGCATCAAGACGATCGGGCAAAAGCAGTATGTCAACGAAATCAAGAAAAAAGATATCGTCTTCGGGATCGGACCGGCCGGTACGGGCAAAACATACATCGCCGTCGTGCTCGCCGTCTCCGCGCTCAAGGAAGGCAAAGTGAAGCGGATCGTACTGACGAGACCCGCGGTCGAAGCGGGCGAGAGTCTTGGCTTTCTGCCCGGCGACCTGCAGGAAAAGGTTGACCCCTATTTGCGTCCATTGTATGATGCTCTTAACGACGTGCTCGGGCCGGAGCAGGTGCTCAAATCGCTGGAGCGTGGCCTCATCGAGATCGCTCCGCTCGCCTATATGCGCGGCCGGACGCTCGACGATTCGTTCATCATTTTGGACGAAGCGCAAAATACGACGCCGGAGCAGATGAAGATGTTTTTGACGCGCCTCGGATTCGGCTCGAAGATGGTCATTACCGGCGACGTAACGCAGATCGACCTCCCGCGGGGCAAGTCGTCGGGGCTGGTGGAGGCGCAGCGCATCCTGAGGAACATTGAAGAGCTCGGATTTATCCGGTTTGCCGAACAGGACGTTGTCAGACATTCATTGGTGCAAAAAATCATCATGGCCTATAATGAGGACAAAGAAGGCTGAGGAAGGGTTGACCTTTCGTCATGAACAACCGCGTTTCCATTCAAGGCAAATTTCAATACCGGCTTGCCGGCTGGAGATACAGCGCCATCGTGCGCTTTCTTCTGTTTTTAGCGCTTGCCGTCGTGTTTTACGTCGCTCTGCTGCACCGGATTGTGCCGCAGACGTACGACATACAGCTCGGAAGCGTTACGGAGAAAGATATCCTGGCCCCCAGGGCGATTGCGAACGAAGTCGCAACGGAAAAAGCGAAGGAAGAAGCGGCCGCACGGGTGCAGCCGGTGTATAAGATCGCCTCGCTGCGCAACGAAGTGGCGGTCGAAGCGATTTTTGAGAAGCTTCAGCAGATCAACAGCGATGCGGAGGTTTCCGTCGCCGACAAAGTCAATATTTACAAAACGGTCATTCCGACGATTATTCAGGACCACTTGGACCGTCAGATCAAGGGCTTCACGGACAGCGGTCAATACAACGACCTGCTGCTGGCGGAAATGCGCAAAAGCATCCGTGAGCAGCAGTACCGGATTCCGGAGGAATCGTTTTACAAAATTCCCCGGCTCACCAAAGAAGATCTGACCGCGATGGAGCCTGTGGCCAAAGAAATTGTCATCAAGCTGATGAGCGACCAGATTACGGATGCGCAGACGGCCAGAGTTAAGGTGCCGGAATTGGTGAACTCTTCGACGCTGACCAAGAACAATGCGCGTGAGCTGGTTCAGGAGCTCGTGCGGGCGGCGCTTTCGCCGAACAAATTTTACGACCAAAAAGGAACCGAGGAAGCCAAGGGACACGCGCGTGACAACGTCAAGCAAGTGATGATCAACAAAAACGAAGTGCTCGTTCCCAAGGGCGAAAAAGTAACGGAAGAACTGTATCAACGTTTGGCTTCGCTCGATTTGCTGAAAGACGAGGCCAGCTATTGGCCAAATCTCGGTCTCTTTTTATTTATCGTCTTATGCTGCGCGTTTTTGTATATGTATGTCAGACAAAGCTCGCTCCCGATCAATCAGAATAACGCTCAGCTGTTTATGTACGTGCTGATTGTCGTCCTAACGATTGCCGGGATGAAGCTGTTCTCGCTGCTGCAAAATCTGGATTACCCGTATATCGGCTACTTGGCCCCGACGGCGATGGCAGCCATGATGGTGACGATTTTGCTCAACTCGCACCTTGCTTTTGTGACCGCGGTCGTGTTGAGCGTCATTTCCAGCGTCATTTTTAACTCGGATCATCTGCAGTCGTTCGAATTCAAATACGGCTTGTTGACGCTGACCAGCTCGTTTGCGGCGATCTTCTCGATCCAGCGGGCAAGCCAGCGCTCCTCGATCCTGAAAGCGGGGATCATGGTCTCGCTCTTCGCTCTGGCACTCGTATCCGCGCTGCTGCTGCTCGAAGATCACGAAACGAGAACGAACGCGCTGTTTGCCGGTTCCTTCGCCTTGGGAAGCGGGCTGCTTACCGCTGTGTTCGTTATGGGCCTACTGCCGTTTTTCGAAGTCGCGTTCGGCATTTTGTCGCCGCTCAAGCTGGTCGAGCTTTCCAACCCGAACCATCCGCTGCTGCGCAAGCTGCTGACGGAGACGCCGGGTACCTACCATCACAGCGTCATGGTCGGCAATTTATCGGAAGCCGCGGCCGGCGCGATCGGTGCCGACGGGCTGCTCTGCCGGGTCGGAGCCTATTATCACGATATCGGGAAGACGAAGCGACCGAGTTATTTTATCGAGAATCAGTCGCACTCGGAAAACCCGCACGATAAAATCGAACCGGCGCTGAGCAAATCGATCATTGTGGCCCATGCGCGCGATGGCGTCGAAATGCTGAAGGATCACAACATTCCGAAGCCGATCCGCGATATTGCGGAGCAGCACCATGGCACGACCTTGCTGCAATATTTTTATCATAAAGCGAAAAAGCTCGCCGAAGAGCGCCAGGAGAAACCGCCGGAAGAGGCGGAGTACCGCTATCCCGGTCCGAAAGCCCAGACGAAAGAAGCGGCGATCGTCGGCATCGCCGATTGCGTCGAGGCAGCCGTCCGCTCCCTGCGCAATCCGACCGTCGAACAGATCGACTCGATGGTGCGCAAAATTATTAAAAACCGGCTTGACGACGGCCAGTTTAACGAATGCGATCTGACCATCAAGGAACTGGATCAGATCGTTAAGATTTTGAACGAGACGCTGCTGGGCATTTTCCACTCGCGAATCGAATATCCCGCGGATATGCCGGAGCAGAAAACGGCGACGAAGCAGGAAAAGGCGAAGTCCGAAGCGAAGATGTCGGAAATGAAGAAAGAGGTGAAGCCATGAGCCTGAAGCTTTCATGGAACAGCGAGCAGACCGCTTACGAGATTACGCCGGCTCTCATCGAGAAGCTGAAAACGCTGCTTAGCCTTGCCGGCAAGCAGGAAGAGGTGCCGGATGGCGAAGTGGCGTTGACATTCGTCGACGACGAGGCTATTCAAGAGCTTAACAAGCAATACCGGGGACTGGATAAGCCGACGGACGTGCTTTCATTCGCCATGCGGGAAATGGGCGAAGACGAGATCGAGATCATTTATGGCGACGACGGCTTCGAGGAAGTGGAGTACGCGGACGAGACGGACGGAGAAGAGGCCGGGACGACAGAGGACGATGATAGCGACGACGACGGCTATGAAGAGCCTCTCGGCGATATTATCATCTCGGTACCGCGGGCGATCGCCCAGGCTGACGAATACGGCCATTCCGTCGAGCGGGAGCTCGGGTTTCTGTTCGTTCACGGCTTTCTGCATTTGATCGGTTACGATCATCAGGACGAGGAAGAAGAGAAGGTCATGTTCGGCAAGCAGGAGCACATCCTGCAGCAGGCGGGATTGACGCGGTGAAGCAGCCGGTCAAATGGCAGCGCAGCTTTCGGTATGCTTACGAAGGCGTAAAATACGCCCTCGCGACCCAGCGGAACATGAAATTTCATTTTTTCGCCGCGTTGGTCATCCTGGCGCTCGCCTTGTTCTTCGGCCTGCCGAAGACGGACATTTTATTCATTTTACTTGCCGTGACGCTTATGATCGTGACGGAATTGATCAACACCGCCATCGAAAAAACAGTCGATCTGGCTATGCCGGACCTGCATCCGTTGGCGAAAATCGCCAAGGACGTGGCTGCGGCTTCCGTATTGGTCACGGCAGCTTTTGCTGCCGTAACGGGAATGATCGTATTTTACGATCCGATCGAACGGCTCATTCAAACCGGCCGGGCGGGAGCCCATCCCATCACCGCGGGAACGGTATGGATTTTGCTTTGCCTGGTCATCCTGACAGTGATTGCGGTGCAGACTCGCTTTTCCTCTAAAGGAAATGGGGTGAAGCCGAGCCTGCTGACGGCCGTCGCTTTTGCGGTCGCCTCCTTGATCGCCTGCCGGGTTCAAGATACGCTTGTCGCATTGCTGGGCTTTTTATTGGCTACGGTACTGCTGCTGGCGCTTCACGACAAACGCAAGCGGCCTTTCAGCTCGCTGCTGCTTGGTGCTCTGCTTGGAGGATTCATTACGGTACTCGCCTATTATTTATATCCCATGTAGGTTGCGAAAGGGGCGCTTCTCTTGGAAAAAACGGAATTGATCGCATTGGCCAAAACGGCGAGAGAGCAAGCATATACACCTTATTCTCATTTTAAAGTCGGCAGCGCTTTGCTGGATTCCAAAGGACAGGTACATCTCGGCTGCAACGTGGAAAATGCCGCCTACGGGCCGACGAACTGCGCCGAACGTACGGCGTTATTCCGTGCAATCGCGGACGGCGAACAGGCGAAGTCGTTCCGGGCCATGGCGATTATCGGGGATACGCTTCAGCCGATCTCGCCTTGCGGCGTATGCCGGCAGGTGCTGGTCGAGCTGTGTCCTCCGGATATGCCGGTATATCTGGCTAATCTGAAAGGGGATATCAGCGAGACGACCGTAGCCGAGCTGCTTCCCGGCGCATTCACATCTTTAGATTTGGACGGAGGAACGATTGATTAATGTCTTCGAATAGCAAGGCTGACTCTAAATTCAAATCCGGTTTTGTAGCGATTATCGGACGGCCGAATGTCGGCAAATCGACGCTGATGAACCAGGTGATCGGCCAAAAGATTGCCATCATGTCCGATAAGCCGCAGACGACCCGGAACAAAATTCACGGCGTCTACACGACCGACCAGGCACAAATCGTCTTTTTGGATACGCCCGGCATTCATAAACCGTCATCGAAGCTCGGCGACTATATGATCAAGGCGGCGGAAGGCGCGCTTAGCGAAGTCGACGCGATCCTGTTTTTGATCGATGTGGTCGAAGGCTTGGGCGGCGGGGACCGGTACATTATCGAGACGCTGAAAAAGGTGAAAACGCCGGTCATTCTGGTGATGAACAAAATCGACCAGATTCACCCGGAAGCGCTCCTGTCGGTCATTACGACCTACAAGGATTTGTACCCGTTTGCCGAAATTGTGCCGATCTCGGCGATGCACGGCAATAACGTCAATACGCTTTTGGAGCAGGTTATCAAATTTTTGCCGGAAGGACCGCAGTATTACCCTGCGGATCAAGTGACGGACCATCCGGAGCAATTTGTCTGCGCGGAGCTGATCCGGGAGAAAATCCTGCATCTGACCCGGGAGGAAATTCCTCACTCGATCGCGGTTTCTATTGAAGACATGCGTGTGGAGGCCAACGGCGTCGTTCATATTTCGGCTGTTATTTATGTCGAACGCGATTCGCAGAAAGGCATCATTATCGGTAAAAAGGGTGCGCTGCTGAAAGAAGTCGGACAAAAGGCGCGCGCTGATATCGAAGCGCTTCTCGGCTCGAAGACGTTCTTGGAGCTGTGGGTCAAAGTGAAGAAGGACTGGCGCAATCAGGACCGGGTTCTGCGGGATCTCGGCTTCCGGCATGAGTAAACCGGCGCTCCGGCCTGTTTCAATCAGGCTCCGCCGCGTTTAATCCATCATAACCAGGCAAAGAATACATGGCAGTTTTTGCAGAGCATACTTCGCATCGGATCGATCCATCCTAATCCTAGAAACAGGTTGTAGTCATGTCATCAAGGGGAGGATGTACCATGAGAGACTTTTCGTGGAAGTACTTTTCAATGACCGGAGATGTGGATGCTTACCTGCTATACAAAGAAGTGAATACCCGGGACGGCGACGAGGCGGAGCCGGAAGAAGAGGACGCCTTGGACGCTTCCGATTGGGTACAGTAAGTTTCGCCCAATATCAGGTTACCGGTACGGTAACGCGGGGAGAGGCTGTAAGGTGCAGTACAGAGTACAAGGTATCGTCATCCGAAGCATGGACTACGGGGAAGGCAACAAAATTATTACGCTGTTCACCCGGGAACACGGAAAGCTTAGCGTCGTGGCCCGGGGCGCCAAAAAAGTGAAGAGCCGTTACGGGTCCTCTGCTCAGCTGTTTACGTGCGGCGACTACTTGTTTTTCAAGTCCGGGCAGCTCGGCACGCTGAATCATGCGGAAATTATCGAGCCTTTTCATAAAATAAGGGAAGATCTGCACAAGGCTGCCCATGCTTCCTATCTGTCGGAGCTGACCGACCGGATGTTGGGGGATCAAGAGGGACAGCCTTTTTTATACGATCAGCTGAAAGCCAGCCTGCAAGCGATCCAGGAAGACAAGGATTTGCAAATTATCGACCACTTGTACGAAATGAAAATGTTCGTCCTGGCCGGATATACCCCCGAGCTGGAGCAATGCGTCGTTTGCCGCGAGAATGCGGAACCGTTCGCCATTAGTGTCGGCATGGGCGGAATGCTCTGCGAGCGCTGCAAGCTGCGGGACCCGCAGGCCATTCCGTTGACACCCGGGGTATACAAGCTCCTTCGGCTGTTCATTCAAATGGATGTGCGCCGGCTCGGTCAAATCGACGTGAAGCCGCAAACGAAACAGCTGCTCAAGACGATTTTACGGGCCTACTTCGATACGCATGTCGGACTGAAGCTGAAATCGCGAGATTTTTTGGATCAAATGGACAAATACGGCGTGTAACTAAATAATTGACATGTTTTTACCCGTTTGCTATTATAATATGATACATCCATTAGAAAACCTCTTGTTACGAAGTCTCAGCTATGACTTTGTCAGCGGGGTTTTTTGCTGTCCGGAAAGAGAAGCTCTTTTCCGGGGCAGACGTTTGACCGAAGACTTGAAACATTTTTTGCCACTGCAACGTAGTAGTAATAGACAGGCCGATCTTCTCCTAATGATCGGCCTTTGTTGCAGCCATCTCTGTAAAAAGCCAGAACGAAAGGCGGGTTCGCATGGAACGGGCGGTTAAGCCGGTAGTGTTTGTAGCATCGGATTCGGCAGGGGAAACGGGAGAAGCGGTAGTTCGGGCGGCGGCCGTGCAGTTTCATCCTCAGCAGGTGGATATTCGCCGGGTGCCTTTCCTGATTGATACGTCGGATATCGACCGGATGATCCGGACAGTCATTGAGCGCAGCGGCGCGATCGTTTTTACGCTCGTCATTCCCGAGCTGCGGGATTATTTGATCGAACAGGCGGAGCGCTACAGAATTCCTTATATCGACCTGCTCGGTCCGATCATACGGACGCTGGAGCAAACGCTGCATCAGGAGGCAAGGCATCAGCCGGGCATGATCCACAAGCTGGACGAAGATTATTTCAAAAAAGTGGAAGCTGTCGAGTTTGCCGTCAAGTATGACGACGGCCGGGATTTTAACGGGATTTTGCAGGCGGACATCGTGCTTGTCGGGGTATCCCGCACGTCGAAGACCCCGCTGTCGATGTACCTTGCACACAAGAAATTCAAGGTGGCCAACGTACCGCTTGTTCCGGAAATTCAGCCACCCGAGCAGCTGTTTACGGTGTCCGGGAAGAAGATCGTCGGTCTGCGGATCGACCCGGTCAAGCTGAATGTCATTCGCACCGAACGGCTTAAGACGCTGGGCTTGCCGGGGAATGCCACCTACGCAAACACCGAGCGGATTCACGCGGAATTGGAGTACGCGGATAAGATTATGAGAAAAATCGGCTGCACGGTGATCGACGTTTCGAACAAGGCGGTTGAAGAAACGGCCAGCATCATCATCGATATGTACCGTTCGCGGTAGCGGTCTATTTTGAGGAAAGGAAGCAGGATTTTTTATCCTTTCATCGTATATAATATTACGGTAATGCTTCAGTATTGAATTTTACAGTCGGCGGGGATCTATGACGTATAAAATTGTAGTGGATGCCGATGCATGCCCGGTGAAGACGGAAATTGCGCAAACGGCCTTACGTTTCGGAATCCCGGTGCTAATGGTCGCCTCGTTCGATCATCGGCTGCAGCCGATGGACGGCGTCGATATCGTTCAAGTGGACCGGTCGGATCAGTCGGTAGACCTGTATATTGTCAATTGTATCGCACCCGGAGATGTGCTGGTCACGCAGGATTTCGGGCTGGCCGCTTTGGCGCTTGGCAAAAAAGCGCTGGCGCTGTCGAATCGCGGCCAAACGTACAATGAACGGACGATTGATTTTTTACTGGAACGAAGGCACGAGCAGGCGAAACAGCGCCGCGGAGGCAAGCATACGAAAGGTCCTAAGGCGTTCACCGACGAGGATCGCCAAGCCTTTCTACAAACTTTGACAAAAGTTTTGTCGGGCTTGCAGGAGAATCGGGCAAAGTAGCGAATACCTATACGTGTTAATTTGAATGAAGGTGGATAGGATGAGTAACGGACGCATTCCCGAGCAAGTCATCGACGCGGTCTTAAAAGCCCACGATATTGTCGAAGTCGTCGGAAGACACGTTCATTTGACGAAGCAGGGACATTACCTCAAAGGTCTTTGTCCTTTTCATTCAGAGAAGACACCTTCCTTTACCGTCACGCCCGAAAAGCAGATTTATCACTGCTTTGGCTGCGGGGCGGGCGGGAACGCCATTCGGTTCGTTTCGGAAGTCGAAGGGCTGTCTTTCGGTCAGGCGCTCCGGAAATTAGCCGATGAAGCGAAGCTCGACATCGGACTCGGGCCGCAGCAAGGCCAAGCCGAAACGAAGGAGCACGCGGACCGGGCGAAACTGATCGATGCTCATGAGCTTGCCGGCAAGTTGTACGAATATCTTCTGCACAACACCGAGCAGGGCAAAGAGGCGAAGCAGTATTTGCACGCCCGGGGAATGACCGATAAGCTGATCGAAACGTTCGGCATCGGCTACGCGCCATCGCGCTGGGATACGCTGACGAATCTGCTGGATAAGAAGCAGTTTCCGCTGCCCCTGGTGGAGCAAGGAGGGCTGATCTCGGCGAAGCAGGACGGAAGCGGGTATGTCGACAAATTTCGAGACCGCGTCATGTTTCCGATTCGCGATTGGAAAGGGCATATCATCGCCTTCGGAGGAAGAGCGATGGGCGACGTACAGCCCAAATATTTGAACAGTCCAGAATCGATGCTTTTCCATAAGAGCCGTACGCTGTACAATCTGAATGCCGCCAGACCCCAAATCCGGAAAAGCCAGGAGCTCGTTTTGTTCGAGGGCTATATGGATGTCATTCGCGCTTGGGAGGCTGGAGTGCACAACGGCGTGGCGACCATGGGAACGGCGCTCACACCGGAGCATGCGGAAGCGATCAGGCGTCTTGCGGAACGGGTGGTCGTCGCTTACGACGGGGACAATGCCGGACAATCCGCAGCTTATAAGAGCATCCCGTTGCTGGAAAATGCAGGGTGCGTTGTAAGAATTGCCATGCTGCCGAACGGGCTGGACCCGGACGAATATATTTCCGCTCACGGCTCTGAACGATTCGTACGAGAGGTTATTGAAACCGCCGTACCGTCGATCAAATATAAACTTTTTTATTATCGTAAAAATTATAAACTGCAGGAGGATGGGGAAAAGCTTCGCTACATTCAACAAGCGCTCCGCTTGATCGCAGGACTGACTTCACCCATTGAGAGAGAGCATTATGTGAGAGAGCTTAGTTCCGAATTTCAACTAACCTTTGAATCCGCGATGCAAAATCTGAACGAGATCAGGCTCCAAGCCGAAAAAAAGGACCGTTCCGGGGATAATAAAGACAATTCGTGGAATAATGTTATGAATGACGGAAGGCTTCGCGCGCAACCCCCTTCGATGGTCCCTGCCTATCAGAATGCAGAGCGTCAACTGCTTGCCGTCATGATGCTGGACCGGGACATATCCGGTTATGTCGAGCGTCAGCTGGGAGACGAATTCAATATGGAAGCTCATGCGGCGCTTGCCGCTTACTTGTACGCTTACTATGCACAAGGATTTGAGCCCAACGCCAGCACGTTCATCGGCATGCTGCAGGATGACAAGCTTGAGAGCTTGGCTAGCTCCTTAACCTTAATAGACAATCGTAGCGGTATCAACGATGCCGTAATTGACGATTACATCCGGCAAATCAAAAAGTTCCCGCTCTTGCAGACATTGGAACGAAAAAGAGAAGAAATCAAGCAAGCAGAACGTTTGGGTGATATTCCCAAAGCCCTGCAACTAGGCAGTGAGATTATATCCTTGGAAAAGCAGTTGAAATCATCCTGATTCGTCTCGAGACGGTGCCGGGGTGTATTCCAGGGAGGAGGGAGTTGGATTATGGCGAACGATCAACGTACGGAACTAGAGACAGAGTTGACGCTCGAACAAGTAAAAGAACAGTTGATCGAACAAGGCAAGAAACGTTCGGCAATTACGTACAAAGAAATTATGGAGAAGCTCGCGCCGTTCGATCAGGACCCGGAGCAAATCGATGAATTTTTTGAGCAAATTCAAGAGATGGGGATCGATGTCGGGAACGAATCGGACGATGACAACGAACTGACTCCGATGGAGCATGAGCACGACGAGTTCCATTTTGACGACGATTTGTCCTTGCCGCCTGGCATTAAGATCAATGATCCGGTACGGATGTATTTGAAGGAGATCGGCCGGGTTCCGCTGCTTTCCGCAGAGGACGAGATCGATCTGGCGAAGCGGATCGAACAGGGCGATGAAGAAGCGAAACGCCGTTTGGCGGAAGCGAACCTGCGTCTTGTCGTCAGTATTGCCAAGCGGTATGTCGGCCGGGGGATGCTGTTCCTCGACCTGATCCAGGAAGGCAATATGGGCTTGATCAAAGCGGTTGAGAAATTCGATCATATCAAGGGCTTCAAATTCAGTACGTATGCCACGTGGTGGATTCGTCAAGCCATTACGCGCGCGATTGCCGACCAAGCGCGCACGATCCGGATTCCGGTACATATGGTGGAGACGATCAACAAGCTGATCCGGGTATCCCGTCAACTGCTGCAGGAGCTGGGGCGCGAACCTACGCCGGAGGAAATTGCGAAGGAAATGGATCTAAGTACGGACAAAGTGCGTGAGATTATGAAAATCGCGCAAGAACCCGTATCACTCGAAACGCCGATCGGCGAGGAAGACGATTCGCACCTCGGAGATTTTATCGAAGATCAGGAAGCGCTGGCTCCGGCGGACGCCGCGGCTTACGAGTTGCTCAAAGAGCAGCTGGAAGATGTCCTCGATACGTTGACTGAGCGCGAGGAAAACGTGCTTCGGCTGCGTTTCGGACTCGATGACGGCCGGACGCGGACGCTGGAGGAAGTCGGTAAAGTATTCGGGGTTACCCGGGAACGGATTCGCCAGATCGAAGCCAAGGCGCTGCGCAAGCTTCGCCATCCGAGCCGCAGCAAACGGTTGAAAGATTTTCTTGAATAATTAGCTTGTCACTACGACCTTTCCGCCGTCTGCGGGAAGGTCTAATTTTTTGCGGGCTCCAAGCCGATGAATGAATTATGTATCATGTATCCTATGTATTAAGCGATGACGGGCTTCGGAGGAACCAATAAGCTATGGATGATAAAAAGAAAACGATTATCCGCGAAATTGAGCATTGGCGGCGAAGCAAGCTGCTGCCTGGGCAGTACTGTGACTTTTTGCTGAATATTTACTTGGAAGACGATCAAGAAAAGCCGGGAAGCTCCGGTGGATTGTTCGGAATTACCGCGTCCAAAATAAGCGACAGCAATTGGAAAATATGGGTTCTACTTTTGGTTGTCGCATGCGCTTTTTCTTTTACTGTTCTTCATTTTAACGCTTTTCAATTACCAATGCAAATAGGGGTCTCGCTTTTGTTTCTCGCTTGCTGTTACGGCTATGGGGGGTACAAGCGGGAAAAGGACCCGATGGGCTCGCAAATTTTGATCGGCATGGCTTCGTTGTTTTTGCTCTTTATTGGTGTTTATCTGATGAAGCTCCACGGGATGCAATCGTCCGTTTTCGTCGTAACCTACGTGTTTCTATGCAGCCTGGTGTGGATTGTCACGGGTCTGCTCGCAAGGCATGTACCGTTCCATCTCGGCGGATGGGTGAGCCTTGTATTTTGCTACGGCTGGCTGCTGCATTATCAGCTTGATTCGATCAGTTGGGTTACGCTGGAGCTGAGCTGGGTGCCGCTCAGCATCCTGTTCTGCTGGATGGGATGGATGGTTCATGAGAAGAGCCGCCATATGGGACTCGTCTTCTTTTTGCTTAGTTTGATCGTTTGGTATATGCCTGAATTATATGGTATGCTGTATGCCGAGCAGTACGGCGAAACGACGCTGCAATGGATGCTGTTGGTGAAGATTGTGACGGAGGCTTCCTTGCTGTTTGTGTGGAGAAAAAAATGGACAGAATGGGTTGTCTGAGATGATACGATTATCAAAACGATTGGGTAAAATTGCACAGGAGGTTCCCGCGGGCAGCCGCTTGGCGGACATCGGCTCGGACCATGCGCTGCTCCCCTCTTATTTGGCGAAGCAAGGCACGATCATACAAGGGATTGCCGGCGAGGTAAATCCCGGTCCGTATGACGCTGCGGTGAAGCAGGTGCGCGCGTCGGGGCTGGAGAAGGTCATCGACGTCCGGCTGGGCGACGGTCTGGCCGTCATCGCGCCGGGCGAGGCGGATGTCATTACGATCGCGGGGATGGGCGGAGTGCTGATCGCTTCGATTCTGGAAGCGGGAAAGGCGAAGCTGGAAGGCGTGCGCCGCTTGGTGCTTCAGCCGAATGTCGGCGAAGCGGCGGTCCGGGAATGGCTGCTTGGGAACGGCTGGTTTTTGACCGGAGAGCACATTTTGGAGGAAGACGGAAAAATCTATGAAATTTTGACGGCGGTTCCTAGAACGGAGTCTGGGGCAGACCCGGAATCGCTGTATGAACCGCTGACCCTGGCGGACGGAATAACCGCGGATCGTGCAGTTCTCCTGAGCATGGGGCCGTATTTAGTGCGGGAGGCTTCCGCCATCTGGACGAAGAAGTGGACTTATGAATTGGATAAGCTACGTAAAATATGCGATAATCTGGCCGGCTCCGAAACGGAAGCGTCCCGCAGCAAGGAAGCGGAATTTCGCGCCGAGATGAAACGAATCGAGGAGGTATTAGCCGCATGTACGCCAAAGGCCAAGCCGTAATTCAATTGATGGAAGAGCTCGCGCCCAAATCGTACGCCGTAGAGAACGATAAAATCGGGCTGCAAATTGGCACACTGCATAAGGAAATCCGCAAGGTGCTTGTCGCTCTCGACGTGACGGAAGAAGTAGTAGACGAGGCGATTCATGAGCAAGCCGATCTGATTATTGCGCATCACGCTATCATTTACCGTCCGCTGCCGCATATTCAGACGGATACGCCGGCAGGGCGGCTTTACGAACGGCTGATCAAGCACGACATCGCCGTCTATATCGCCCATACGAATCTGGATGTGGCCGACGGGGGAATCAACGACATGATGGCGGAAGCGATCGGCCTGACCGATACGCAGCCGCTTGACGAAGTACATACCGATAAGCTGAAAAAGCTCGTCGTCTTCGTGCCGACGACGCATGCCGATGCGGTACGACAGGCGATGTTCGAAGCGGGAGCGGGCGGCATCGGCCGCTACAGCCACTGCAGCTTCAACATCGAAGGCGTCGGAACGTTCAAGCCGGAAGAAGGGACGAATCCGTTTATCGGTCAGCCCGGGAAGCTGGAGACGGCGCAGGAAATACGCGTCGAAACGATCGTCCCCCAGAGTGTCGAACGCAGAGTGGTGCAGGCGATGCTGAAGGCGCATCCGTATGAGGAAGTCGCTTACGATCTGTATTCGCTCGATTTGAAGACGCGCACGTTCGGGCTCGGCCGATCCGGAAAGCTTCCGCAGCCGGTAACGCTGCAGGAGCTGTGCGAACGGGTCAAGCAGGTATTTGACGTGCCGATGCTGCGCGTCGTCGGCGATCTATCGCGGAATGTGCGCAAAGCGGCCGTTCTCGGTGGATCGGGCAGCCGCTACGTGAAGCATGCGCAATTCGCCGGGGCCGATGTGCTAGTCACCGGCGATATCGATTATCATACGGCGCATGACGCTTTAGCGGCGGGGATCGCGCTGATCGACCCGGGGCACAACGTTGAAAAAATTATGAAGCGCGGCGTCGCCGACCACTTGCGGCGGAAGCTGGAGGAGCGAAAGTGGGCTACGGAGGTCATCGCTTCGCAAATCGATACGGAACCGTTCCAATTCGTGTAATTTGCCGGAATCCGGCAGTTGAGTTTTGCTCCGATTCCTTGTATACTAGCAAATGCATCTATTGCAAAGGAAAGTTTGACAGACAATCGCTGGTGGCGTTCGCCACGAGAGGAAAGTCCGGGCTCCATAGGGCGGGATGCTGGATAACGTCCAGTCAGCGCGAGCTGAAGGCTAGTGCCACAGAAACGGACCGCCGATGGCCGTGCATGCGATCTTCGATCGCCGCCGGCACAGGTAAGGGTGGAACCGTGGTGTAAGAGACCACGAGGAGCTATGGTGACATAGTTCCTGGTAAACCCCATTTGGAGCAAGACCTAGAGGAACGCACGTCCCGCAAGGGACAGTCTTTGCCCGAGACGCGTTCGGGTTGGTCGCTTGAGCTGTTCAGCAATGGACGGCCTAGATAGATGATTGTCGCTTCAATGGTGGCAGGGTGGCACCCGCTACGACCACCGGAAGCACAGAACCCGGCTTACGGCAAACTTTCTTTCAGCCGCTTACGCAATAGAGCTTCATGCAAAAAACCGCCTCAGGAGGCGGTTTTTTGCTTTTTCTCATCCTCTATTATCATCTGAACCAGCGCTGCATCCAGTCCGGCCATCCCGGCTTCGGAGCCGTCTCGGTTGGGGCGCTGGCCGCTTGGCCGGAAGTTTTGGGATCCGCTGCCTTGAGCGCGGCGACCACGTCGATCAGGCCGTAACCGAAATATTTGTCTTTTCCGGCTGGCCCCAGATCCATCGCCGTTTCTTTGATGATCCGGACCACTTCCGTATTTTTCAGCGCCGGATTGACCGAACGGATGAGCGCCGCCAGCGCGGTAACGTGCGGGCTGGCCATCGAAGTTCCAGATAGTGCCGCATACTGGTTGTTCGGATACGTACTGGCGATGTTGACGCCCGGGGCGGCTACGCCGACATAGTCGCCGAAGTTGGAGAAGGCCGCCTTCTGCTTTCTCGCATCCACCGCAGCCACGCCAAGCACTTCCGGATAAGCGGCCGGGTAGCCGGGCCGATCCGTATTATCGTTACCGGTAGCGGCAATCAAAACGACGTCACGGTCGTGGGCATACTTGATGGCATCGTGCAGGAACTGGGCGTCGGCATAGTTGCCAAGGCTCATGTTGATGACCTTGGCCCCGTTATCCGTTGCCCAAATAATGCCCTGCGCAACGGCATAGGTGCTGCCTGCGCCGCTGGAATCCAGTACTTTGACCGGCAAGACGCGGTTATACCAGCTCATGCCGGCGACGCCCAAGTTATTGTTCACGACGGCCCCGATAACTCCGGCCACATGCGTGCCGTGCCCGACATCGTCAAGCGGTCTGGCTCCGGGCTGAACGGCATTGTAGCCGGTCATCAAATGGCCTTTCAAATCCGAATGGTTCACATCGACCCCGGTATCGACGACCCCGACGATGACGTCCGTCGACCCTTTGGAGACGTTCCAGCCAGCTTCCGTTTCGATCTGCGGCAAGTTCCATTGGTACCTCCGGTACAGCGAATCGTTCGGCGTAATCACCGCTGCCGAATTCGGGTGCGGAACGGGCGCAATATCGTTCGTCAAGTAAAGAAAATGCGGCTCGGCGTAATCGATGTTCCATTTTCCGAAATACCCCATGAGCTGCTTGGCTTCCATGCCCGGCGATTCGAAGACGTAAGTATAGCCGAGCTTGTGGACATGGCCTCCGCCAATTTCTTGCCGGATGCGGGCGAGATCGTTCTCGGAAGGCGGCTGCTTGAATTTGACGACGACTTGATTCGTGTGATAATGGCTCGTTCCCTGGTTATCTTCAGGATGGCGAACCTGTACGTTCTGAAGCGATTTCGAATCGACCGATTCAATCTTATAGCGGCCTGCGGCCGGGTACGGCTCGATTCTCAAATTTTTCTTCTGGTGATCGGCTACCTGAGCCAGAATTTGCTGGTGCACCGCGCCGACGATTCCAGATGCGCCATCCGCTGCAGGAACGCCAAGAACGAAATAGGTGCTGCCGTCCACTTGAAACGGCGGAGATTGATACGTCTTTCCGCCGTCAACCTGCCGCTTCGCTTCTTCCATATAGGGCCGCGAAGCTTTTGCCGCCGCCTCGTTCAGCGTGCCTGCGGCGATGCCCTGGTCCAAGGTTTGGTCCCGTTTGATGCGTATCAGACGTTCCATATGCGGATGCTCCGCTTGGGTCGCTTGCAGCGTTTCCCGCGCTTTGCCGTCCGTCTGTGCCTGTGTGTCCTGAACAATCCGATGCAATTCCAGGCTGCACTGATTGCGGCAAAGCTCATCTGTGCGGGCCACATCCTGATTCAGCATCGTTTGTTTCATTTTCAGCTCGGCGGCAGGCGTAACCCTCTCGGGTGCGGGGGCCTGATCGCCGCGGGGGAAAAGAATCGCTACCCCGGCAATAACAAGAGCGATCGATAAAGCGTATTTCCACATGGGCCGTTGCCTCCTGATCGAAACAGTGTGTACGTCAATTAGAGTCCCCTTCGCGAGCAGTTTAAAAAGCAGCAAAGTTATCCAAAAAGGAGCAGTCCGAAACAAAGGTCTCATGGATGTTTTTCATATTACTTTTACATGCGTTTTGTGGTACGATGGGATGGAGAGGTCGTTTTGCCCATATCGTTCTGTTTTAAAGTTGAGGAGGTCTTTTAAGCGATGGCAGTATTTCATGTAAAAACTCTTTGTGAAACGACAAGGACCAAGCTGAGCGAGGCAATCGCCAAAATGGAACAATTCCTGAACGGACATTCTTTGCAGCAGCTGAGTACCGATAATGACGAAGCGATGGAAGAATTTTATAAAGGTTATTTGACCGATACGAGACATTTGTTAGTGTTTTCCGAGGTGACGTACGAGAAGCTCGGCGTAGCGCTGCGGCGTCCGAATTTTAACGTAGATTATGCCGAAAAAGTGCTTTACGACGTTTATCATAGCTGCGTGAACAGCTTTTTTTATCCAAAAAACGAATGCTATTCCGAAGACGGCCGCTATGCTTATACCGGTCAGGATGCCATCCGCTTCCGTAAAAAGCCTGTACGCGACGTGCGCGACTTGACGATCGAGCTGTCCAAAATTTTTGAGACGCTGCGTGAAGATTTGGCTTATTACGAAACCGACTATATTACGCAAAAACGGATGCAGGGCGAGAAAGTATAATTCGTCCGATCCGAGACATATTGTGAAGAGATGCTTCGATGCGGGCATCTCTTTTTGTTTCATTAAGCTGAAGGAAGGGGTTCTCTGATGCGGCCAAAGATGAATGAGGAAGAACTGGTGCAAGCATCCATACAGCTGATCCGGTTAAACCAGCATCCGGAAGGGGGATACGTCGCCTGTCCGCTATTTGCGCACTACGCTTACGGCTGGCTAAGGGACGGCAGCTTCGTCGCATACGCCATGGATACGGCGGGAGAGCATGACAGCGCCGCTTTATTTTATGACTGGGCCAACCGGATTATCGCTTCCAAGCAAGGTCATATCCGCTATTTGACAGACAAGCAAGCCCGCGGGGAGCACGTGGCGCTTCATGAATTTTTACATACCCGTTATCATCTGGACGGCCGGGACGATACGAGCTCGGAATGGGGGCATTTTCAACTGGATGGCTACGGGGCGTGGCTCTGGGGATTGACGGAACACCTTCGCGCGGTCGGTTCGGACCGGATTCCGGATTCGTACCGGATTAGCGTGGATGCTGCGGTCGATTATTTGCGCGCGTTTTGGCGGTATCCGAACTTCGATTGCTGGGAGGAGTACGGCGAGCACGTACATCCTTCGACGCTGGCCTGTATTTACGGCGGGCTGGAGGGAGTTGCCCGGCTGGACGGCAATGCGGAGCTGCATCATATTTGCACGGAAATAAAGGATTTTCTGCTGCAGCATGGCGTACATGCCGAAAACGGCCATTTTGTCAAAAATATAACGCCTGTCCCCCAAGGGGATTCTATAACATACGTAACGGGTTACGACGGAGTGGACGCGAGCTTGCTATGGCTGGCGGAGCCGTTTCGCGTATTCGATTCGCAGCATCCGGCTATGCAGAAAACGATCGAAGCAATCAAAAATGAGCTGCGCTCAGAGACCGGAGGCGTCCGTCGTTACGTAAGCGATACCTATTACGGCGGGGGAGAGTGGCTGCTGCTGGCGGCTTGGTACGGCTTGGTTCAACTGAAGATGGGCAACCGGGAGGAAGCCGTACGTTCGCTCGAGTGGATAGCAGCGCGGGCGGACGAATTGGGCCGGTTTCCGGAGCAGGTGAGGCGTTCCCAGGGCAATGAGGAAGTCTATGACGATTGGGTTCGCCGCTGGGGGCCTCCGGCAACGCCGCTGCTGTGGTCGCATGCGATGTTCATGGTGCTATATTACAAGCTGCGGGCTAAGGCCTAGAGTATATCCCCTTTTCGATGCGGGAAAGCTGAGAGAGGGGTGATTACGATGCCAGATGTCAAATGCAGCGTCGCTAACTGCGAATATTGGGCGCAGGGAAACAATTGCAACGCCAACGCGATTATGATCGAGATCGACAAGCATGCGGACGTCCAGTATGACACCGAGTTCGGAGCCGAGTTCGAAGATCATCAAGACCGGGCCGCCAGCTCGCAGAACACCTGTTGTCACACCTTCGAGCCGAAAAAATCGAAATAAGCACCGTTTTTTTCGGAAGTGTCAAGCGTTCATTTCTCTCAGGAAGGGAAGGGGACCGAATGAAACGGAAGCTCGGAAGACATCCCGGTTCGGTTCGGGATGACAAGTCGCTGCGGAAGTTCAAGAACGAGCAGCTTCGGAGGGAAACCGGCCGCAAAACGCGCGAGGAATTCGCTGCGGAGCTCGCTTATCGAGGCGGCGGGTCGCGGGAGGAGAGATCCCGCATTATGCACCCTGTGGCCGTAACGGAAAACGGTACGAAGGAGAAGGCGGAAACGTCTTACCGCTGGCTCGGATACACGGCGCTCGTGCTGTCTATTCTCGCATGGTTTCTTTATCCGGCGCTGCTCGGCTCGACGTCAGCCTTATTAGGGCTGTTTGCTTATATGTTGGGCGAGCGTTCGCTGGGCACTTGGTCGATCATCATCGGATTGATCGCGCTGGCCGGTTATTTCATTTTGGTTCCATTATACGCTTGAGGCGGAGACGGCAGGCCGGCAACCGGTCTGCCGTTTTTCTTTTAAATTTTATAGTGGCTGAACCGCCCAAAAAAGTGTACAATGGGAAAAGAATCCCGGTATAAGGAGACTTCCGCAACCGATGAACTTATCGACAAAAGCTATCGATCCCTATACGATTAAAGAGCTGCTGCAGCTTCAGGTGATGAACCAATTAAGCTTGCTGACCTCGGGCAGAAATTCCGTTACCGAGCAAAGCGATAATACGGACTTTGCCTCCATATTGAACGGGATGCTGGCCGGCATGTCCGCAGGAGCCGGGCTCGTCCCGGGACAAGCTTGGGGGCCGGCTATGCTAAGCGGGTTATCTACCGCTTCCGCCGGCGCACTTACAAGGAAGTTCGCCCCGGCTTCGAAGCCGTCAGCCTACGACCCGCTGATTCAGGAAGCCAGCCGCCGATTCGGCGTCGAGCCGAGCGTAGTGAAAGCGGTCATCCATGCGGAGTCGTCGTTTAATGCCAATGCCGTTTCGGGTGCGGGAGCTAAAGGCTTAATGCAATTGATGGACGCAACCGGCCAAGGGCTGGGAGTGGACAATCCGTTCGACCCGGCGCAAAATATCCACGGCGGAACCCGCTATTTATCCAACCTGCTCTCCAAATACGGTGGCAGTTTGGGCACCGCGCTCGCCGCTTACAATGCAGGACCTACCAGACTGGATCGGCTCGGCATTCGAAACGATCAGGACCTAGCCGAAAAGCTGCATCTGCTGCCTGCCGAAACCCAGCAGTACGTACGCAAAGTATTGGCATTGAAAGAGCACTACGAGGCATAAAATGAGCGAGACCAATCGTAGGCACTCCGTTTGCGGGGCCGACCATTGGTCTTATTTTCTTCCTGGACCACGTCGAGACTTACAAAAAGGGGAATGACAAATGCTGTATATGGATTACGCGGCTACCGCGCCTATGTATGACGAAGTCATCGGCGTCATGACCGAAGTGATGAAATCGCACTTCGGCAATCCGTCTTCCTTACATAAGCTGGGCCTGGAAGCCGAGCAGCTCGTAAGCCGTTCGCGTGAAACGATTGCGAACGCGCTTTGCTGCGACCCGAATGAGATTCGGTTTACGTCCGGCGGAACGGAGAGCAACAACCTGGCCATCCGCGGAGCGGCCTACCGATACCGGTCCCGGGGCAATCATTTGATCACTTCGTCCATCGAGCATGCATCAGTTTACGAAACCTTTCGTAAACTGGAAGAAGAGGGCTTTCAAGTCACCTATTTGCCGGTCGACGCTACAGGTCAAATTCGGTTGTCAGACCTTGAGCAAGCATTGACCAACGAAACGATTCTGGTCAGCGTGATGCATGTAAACAATGAAGTGGGCCGAATTCAACCGATTGAAGCGATCGGTGCCATGCTGCGCGACCGTCCCAAGACCTTGTTTCACGTCGATGCTGTACAAGCTATCGGGAAGCTTCCGGTCGACCCGAAGCGGCATGGCATCGATCTGATGTCCTGTGCCGCCCATAAGCTTCGCGGTCCGAAAGGCATCGGGTTCTTATACTGCCGGCGCGGGGTAGAATTGCAGCCGCTTCTATTTGGAGGCGGGCAGGAGGAGGGACTTCGTTCGGGAACGGAAAATGTCCCGGCTGTGGTAGGAATGGCCAAAGCGGTGCGGATGGCCGTTCAGGAGCAGCCTTCCTTTGCGGCGCATACGGCCAGATTGCGCTCCCGTTTGACCGAGGGAATCCGCCAAATTCCGGAGCTTCTCTTGAACGGTTCGGATCGGCCGGAGGATATGGCGCCGCATATTGTCCATTTTTCGTTTCCCGGAATGAAGTCCGAAGTGCTCGTGCATGCTTTGGAACAGCACGGTATTTATGTGTCGACCCGTTCGGCCTGCTCTTCGGGAGCGGAGAAGCCCAGCCGCGTGCTGTCGGCCATGGGGGCGGACCCGGCGGTCGCGGTGAGCGGCATCCGGCTCAGTTACTCGCTTCAGCAGACCGAGAACGATGCGGACCGCTTTTGCCGCGTGCTTAAACAGCTTGTAGAAGAGTTAAAACCGGCCATGGCCGGCAAGAACGAACGGAGGTAACTTATGACACCGCAACAGGTCGTCCTCCGTTTGGGGGAATTGACGCTTAAAGGACGCAACCGCCACCGGTTCGAGCAAGCGGTTTTGCAGCAGCTGAAACGGGTATTGCGTCCTTGGGGAGCCATCAAGTATGAAAAAGAATTCGGGCGAATTACGCTGCATTTGAACGGTACGCCTTACGAAGCGGTGCACGAGCCGCTCAAGACGGTATTCGGCATAGTGTCGTTCAGCCCCGTGCTTACGACGGAATTGGAGCTGGAGCGCGTGCAGGAAACGGCGCTCATGGCGATGCGGGCCATGGACACGCAGCCGCGAACGTTCAAGGTCAGCGTGCGCCGCGTGAACAAAAGCTTTCCGCACGATTCGCAAGAGATGAACCGGCTTGTCGGAGGCTATGTCTTAAGGGCTATGCCCGACCTGAAAGTGGACGTGCACCGGCCGGAAGCGGAGCTGAAAGTCGAGCTTCGCGAACGGCAAGCGCTCGTATACAGCCAAGTAGACCGGGGCGCCGGCGGGTTTCCGCTCGGCACGAACGGTAAAGCGGTGCTCATGCTGTCCGGGGGCATCGACAGTCCGGTAGCGGGCTATTTGGCCATGCGCCAAGGGCTGGCTGTGGAAGCTGTCCATTTTCACAGCTATCCTTACACCAGCGAAAGATCGCAAGAGAAAGTGAAGGAGCTGGTTCGGAAGCTTGCCGTATACGCCGGGCCGATCAAGCTGCACATGGTGCCGTTCACGAGCGTGCAGACCAAGATTCACGAGACGTACCGGGAAAATCTGCTGATCACGGTGCTGCGCAGAGCCATGATGCGGATCGCAGAGAAGCTGGCCGAGGCGAATGGGGCGGGCGCGATCGTTACCGGGGAAAGCTTGGGACAAGTGGCAAGCCAAACGCTGGCCAGCATGAATGCCATCGGCCGGGCCGTGCACCTTCCGTTGATCCGTCCGCTCGTTTGTATGGAAAAGCTGGAAATTATCCGCCTCGCCGAGGTGATTGATTCGTACGAAGTATCCATTTTGCCTTATGAGGATTGCTGCACGTTGTTTTTGCCGCCAAGTCCGAGCACTAACCCGAACTTGAAGGTTGTCGAAAGCATCGAAGAGGGAATGCCCTGGCTTCAGGAAGAAATGGATGAAGCGGTGCGGAATACGGAAACCCTATGGATAGATACGGACCGTCGGGCGGAACAAGAAGATCGATTCTCCTCTTTTTTCTAGATTATCCTATGCCATCGTTCGCCGGACTCCAGATCGAATTGAATGAGATGGAGGGTAACGACCATGCTGGATTGGTTCATTTTGTTTCTCCAAATTATGCTGATCAATATCGTGCTGAGCGGCGACAATGCCGTCGTCATTGCTTTGGCGAGTAAAAATTTGCCTTTGCATCAGCGAAAGCAGGCGATTTGGTGGGGGGCCTTCGGGGCGATCGCCCTGCGGGTCGTGCTCACCGTTATTGCCGTCTATGTCTTGAAGGTGCCGTTCATTCAAGCGCTCGGCTCGGTGCTGCTGCTCTGGATTGCCATCAAGCTGCTGATCGACGAAGAGGATCATTCCAACGTGAAGCAAGCGGCTACCCTCGGCAAAGCGGTCAGCACGATTATTTTGGCCGATTTCGTCATGAGCCTCGACAACGTATTGGCCATTGCAGCCAAAGCGAAGGGAGAGGTCGGAGTAATCATTCTCGGGATCGGGCTTAGCATTCCGATCATCGTCTGGGGGAGCACCTTGGTCGTCAATTTGCTGAAGCGGTACCCCATTTTCGTTTATTTGGGAGCCGGCATTCTTGGCTATACCGCAGGGGAGATGTTTATCGCCGACGAGGAACTGGCAACCAGACTGCTCGGGGATACTTCGCATTATGTGCTGCCGATCGTCACGACGTTGATCGTACTTGCATCCGGCGTGCTTAAGAAATGGGTGTTCCGGCCGCGTCAACGGCATACTTAGCGTGCTGGCGGACTTCGGAAACGCCGCTTTCCAGTCATGAAAAGGTATTGTAAATAATCGGTTAATCCTGCAAGCTATCTTGCGTTTTGCGGCATCTGCACGTATAATAAAGTGTGAATTGTAGCGTCGGCGCTTACGTCCGACGCTTCTTTTGTGAACGGGCTGCGCTCCGGCAACAAGGAGCACGATTTTAGCCAAATTCAAAGAGAGGATTTTGAGACTACATGCATTCGAGAGACAAAATTCGTAATATCGCCATCATCGCCCACGTCGACCACGGCAAAACAACGCTGGTGGATAAGCTGCTTCAGCAATCCGGAACGTTCCGGGAAAACGAGGCGGTGCAGGAACGCGCCATGGACTCGAACGATATCGAACGGGAACGCGGCATTACCATTTTGGCGAAAAATACGGCCATCCAATACAAGGACTACTTGATCAATATCGTCGATACCCCGGGCCACGCCGACTTCGGCGGCGAAGTGGAACGGATTATGAAAATGGTCGACGGCGTACTGCTTGTCGTCGATGCCTTTGAAGGAACGATGCCGCAGACGAAATTCGTTCTGCGCAAAGCGCTGGAACAGCATTTGACGCCGATCGTCGTCGTCAATAAAATCGACCGTCCGAACGCCAGACCGGCCGAAGTGGTCGATGAAGTGCTCGATCTGTTCATCGAACTGGGAGCGGACGACAACCAGCTTGACTTCCCGGTCGTTTACGCATCGGGTCTTATGGGAATGTCGAGCCTGAACCCGGAAAAGCTGAGCGAAAACATGCAGGACCTCTACGATACGATCGTCAGCCATATCCCGGCACCGACCGAGAAGGTCGACGAGCCTCTGCAGTTTCTGGTTACGCTCATGGATTATAACGAATATTTGGGCCGGATCGCCATCGGCCGCGTAAACCGTGGAGTGGTGCGTCAAGGTCAGCCGATTGCGGTCATCAACCGCGAAGGACAAGTGAAGCAAGCTCGCGTCGAGAAGCTTTTCGGCTTCCAGGGCTTGAAGCGCATCGAGATCGAAGAGGCCGGCGCGGGCGATATCATCGCGATCTCCGGGATCAAGGACATCAATATCGGCGAAACGTTGGCCGACCCGGCGAACCCTGAAGCGCTGCCGGTGCTCAAGATCGACGAGCCGACGCTCCAGATGACGTTCCTTGTCAACAACAGCCCGTTTGCGGGCCGCGAAGGAAAATGGGTAACGAGCCGCAAGCTGCGCGAGCGTCTGTTCAAGGAGCTGGAGACCGACGTCAGCCTTCGCGTCGATGAAACGGACAGCCCCGACGCGTTTATCGTATCCGGCCGTGGCGAGCTGCATCTCGGCATCTTGATCGAAAATATGCGCCGCGAAGGATTCGAACTGCAAGTATCGAAGCCGGAAGTCATTATTCGTATGATCGACGGCCAAAAAATGGAGCCGATCGAGCGTCTTATTATCGATTTGCCGGAAGACAGCATGGGCTCCGTGATGGAAAGCCTCGGGACGCGTAAAGCCGAGATGGTCAATATGATCAACAACGGCTCCGGCAACGTTCGTCTGGAGTTTCTCATTCCGGCCCGCGGCTTGATCGGGTACCGGACCTACTTCCTGACGCTAACCCGCGGCTACGGCGTTATGAACCACGCGTTTGACAGCTACGGTCCGTATGCGGGCAGCGGCGTGGGCGGACGTCATGAAGGTGTGCTGATCTCAAGCGAGACAGGTACTTCCACATTCTATGGTATGCTATCGGTCGAAGACCGCGGTACGCTGTTCCTGGAACCAGGCACGGAGGTCTACGAAGGCATGATCGTTGGCGAGCACAACCGCGATAACGACATCATCGTAAACATTTGCAAAGAAAAACAGTTGACGAACGTCCGTTCGGCAACGAAAGAAGATACGGTCAAAATGAAAACGCCGAGGCTCTATTCGATGGAGCAGGCGCTCGAATATTTGAATGACGACGAATATTGCGAAATTACGCCGAAATCGATTCGCCTTCGCAAAAAAATATTGAACAAAGGCGAGCGCGAACGTTTCGAAAAGCAGCGTAAAATGGCGGAAGCCAATGCTTAATTCAACTCAATAAAGAAGACGCGGGAAAGCTCTGAGCAATCGGAGCTTTCTTTGCAAGTCTACATAAAAAGGAGGATTCCGATGCTCGAATGGCTGAGGGCGCATCCGTTTGTGACATGGATCATCATCTTCGTGCTGATTACTTACGTGTACAATAAAGTATTCAAGACGCGGAAGCTGCCGATTTTGAAAGACGCTATCATTTACCTAATGCTGGCTCTCGGATCGGGGATGCTGTTGTTCTTTCAACTGGCGGGGCTGCCGATCGTACTCAGCCTGACCGTGGCGGTCGTTTTGATGCTGATGGTGCGGATTCGCTACTACGTTCAGGAGCGGGAAAACCGCAAATCGTAAGGGCTCGGCCCGATGGAGGTGCTTGGCTGATGTCGGACTTCTGGCTAGTCCCCTTGTCATGGAACGGGGAAACGGCTGTGCTTGGCGGGGGAAGGCTCCGGCTAGAGCCCGAGGACCTCAGGATGCGTTTCCTGGAAACGATGGGACGAATCCACCCGCGGCTGTTGATGATGTTCAAAGCGCATTTGCTGCCGGAGGACGAGTCGGGCGAGGTCTGCGGTACGGAGGAGCTCCCGTTCGCACTCGCGCAATCCGGCGATATTCGATTGTCCGCCGCTGAGTCTTCGGAAGCTATGAACGATGATGCGGGTGAACATCCGACCTGGCGGCTATCCCATTGTGCCGAAGCGTATTTGAATCGGATACTGACGGCACGTGAGGCGGCAGCGCTGCTCCGGCAAGCCGAAGCCGATCCGGAGTCGGAGGCGGAGCGCTGGCTGGATGCCATGCGGACATGGACGGCAGGCGGCCGTCAAGTGATTTTGCTGAGAGAGGACTGAGGGCTTGTGAATTTACAGGATGCGGTGTTCAATTGGCTGCAGATCAGCATTGTGGCGGAGGCCCGGCCGGTCGACATGGCAGCATCGGAAACGAGAGATTTTTTTGAAACGATCCTGCGGGAGGATCATCATCTCGAGCGGTTCGTCCGTACGGCCGATGAAGAGACCTATACCGTGGAGTACGAAGAGGCCGGAGGCGTCCGTCATACGAAAAGGTTCGACCGCGAGCTCGCCGAACAGCTTTTAACGGACATTAACTCCAATCCGAAATACAATGATTGACATATAACCCCGGACGATGAGATACAATAAAATATCATTGTCCGAAGGGAGTGTCCGTGATAACTGCTGGTAGCTGTTACCTAGCCCGTATGCTATAATGGTCTTAGATTCGGAGACAAACCTTTACAGGAGGGGAACCTATGGCCGAAACGATCATAGCCTTGTCGGAACAGCTCTTCGATCTACTCCAAAAGGATTCGTTTGCTCTTTTGAGCACGATCGATCATGAAACCGGTTCGCCTGCGACAAACGCCATTTCGTGGCTATTCGCTAAAGACCGGACGACGGTTCGTTTTGCCGTCGACCAGCGTTCGCGCATTTTGACGAACATCAAGCAGCATGCGCATGTAAATTTGACGGTTATCGGCGCCGGCTCCGTCTTCGTGATTTACGGAAGCGCGCGTCAGGTTGCCGAAGCTCTTGACGGGGTTCCGTTCAAGCTGGCTTGCTATGATATTGACATTGCTTCGGTGCGCGATGCGATGTTCTACGGAGCGCGCATTTCCGTTGCCCCTGAATATGAAAAAACGTACGACAAGCGTGCCGCTGAGAAGCTGGACACGCAAGTGTTCGACGCGATGCAAAAAGCCTAAGACCGTTTGACGTCCTAGGCTTTTTTTCCACCTCAAAAGACCGGTACAGATTGCTGCCTGGAACTGCGGATTACCTTTGAGCGGGCGGATGCGATTGCAGCGGATTCACGTCACGCGGCATCTGCGGAACGATTCTCCCGATAATGGCGGCCATTTCCTCAGCGAAGCCGTTGATCGGTCTACCGTTCATCGCTTGCTGCCTTATGTTCCACAAGCGCTGGTTCAAATCCATATCCGCGGTTACTAACGCATCCACTCCGTATGGATCTTTTTTGAGCGCCTCCGCGACAGACAGCTTGATCGTTCCGACTTTCGCGCGGTCCATGGCAGGCGGGACGTTGATTCCCACGACGGCCGTGTTGCCGAAGACGACGCAGTTGGCGCTCTCCACATTCGGCACGCTGACGGCGATTTGCTCCAGCCTGTGGGCTACGGCGCGGGGGTCCTGAATTTCTTTTTTCTGCGGTGCCGTTTGCTTCACTTGTACTTGCCGGTTCGCATCGGCGGTCTGCGAGGGGGCAGCTCCATTTTTTGGTGCTTGGTTACATCCTGACACGACAGCGGACAACATCAAGAGGGTCACGACAAACATTTTCATCAACAATCGTCCTTTCTTTTCGTCATCGGCTTTGGCTAGTTTGTCCTGACGGGGAAATTCCTATGTATCGAGCCGAACCAACCACCGAACCTGGGAGGGACTCATGATGAAAAAAATTTATGTGCTGGATACCAATGTGCTGCTGCAGGACCCGAACGCGATTTACGCTTTTGAAGATAACGATATTATTATTCCGGCGGTCGTCTTGGAGGAAATCGACTCCAAGAAACGCAACGCCGACGAACTGGGGCGCAATGCGCGCCAAATTTCCCGGATGCTCGATGGGCTCCGCAGCGACGGCCAACTGTTTGAAGGCATCGGGCTTCCCGGCGGCGGAAGCCTGAAGGTGGAGCTGAACCATCGGAGCTTTGCGAAGCTGCAGGAAGTGTTCGCCGAAGTGACGAACGACAACCGCATTTTGGCGGTGGCACTAAATTATTTGCTGGAAGAGAAGGAAAAATCCGACCCGAAGCCGGTTATTCTGGTCAGCAAGGACGTGCTCGTCCGGATCAAAGCCGACGTGCTGGGCATTACAGCACAAGATTATTTGACGGACCGGGTCGTGAACGTGGCCGGAGACATTTACACCGGGCAGTTGACCTTGCTGGTGCACCCTTCGGTTATCGACGAGTTTTACACGTACCGCTATTTAAGCATCAATTCGCTGCAGCTCGGCTATGCGCTTCATCCGCACGAATTCGTCATTCTGAAAGACGAGATGGGTACCAGCAAGTCGGCACTGCTTAAAGTGAATGCCGACGGGAAGAAGCTGGAGCCGCTTTATCTTAGCAACGATCCGATCTGGGGAATCGCGGCGCGGAATGCCCAGCAGCGGATGGCCCTCGAGCTTCTGCTTAACGACGATATTCCGCTGGTCACGCTGACGGGCAAAGCAGGCACGGGGAAAACGCTACTGACGCTTGCTGCAGGCTTATTGAAGGTCGAGGACGAAAGAAAGTATAAGAAGCTGCTGATTGCCCGTCCCGTCGTTCCGATGGGTAAGGACATCGGGTACTTGCCGGGAGAAAAAGAAGAAAAGCTGCGGCCGTGGATGCAGCCGATCTACGATAATTTGGAGTATTTGTTCGATACGAAAAAGCCGGGCGATATCGATAAAATATTGGCGGGGCTCGGCAGCATTCAAGTCGAGGCGCTGACCTACATCCGCGGGAGGTCCATTCCCGGGCAATTCATCATCATCGACGAAGCGCAGAACCTGTCCAAGCACGAGGTGAAAACGATCGTTTCTCGTGTGGGCGCGGGCAGCAAGATCGTTCTGCTGGGCGATCCCGAGCAGATCGACCACCCATATCTGGATGCGTCGAGCAACGGCCTTACGTATGTTGTAGAGCGCTTTAAGGAGCAAACGATCAGTGGACACATCATGCTGGAGCGCGGGGAGCGCTCGCATCTGGCGCAGCTAGCCGCCGATTTGCTGTAAGGGAACCTTACCTTAATGAAAAAAACGGTGATGCCAACGATAGGAATCTATCGCGGCACCACCGTTTTTTGTTGTTTCTGCGGTTTCACCGTTCCGGCGAATAAATCCATTCCACAGCGCCGCCGTAAGCGCGGGCAATGCCTTCCGCAAGCTCGGCCAGTTGGGCATCGACGGCGAAGGCAGAGCCGCCTCCCGGCTCCGGCCAAGCGGCAAGCAAATGTTCCTCAAGCTGAGCTTCCGCCTGCCGCGGCTCGAAGGCCCGCCCGAGCAGACCATTCGCCTCCGTCGCAGCCCGCAGCCGGAATACGGCGACGAGATCCGCATACAGGTAAACGTTCTCCAGGCGGCTGACAAAGCCGTAATCGCCGAAGGCCGGATACTTCGTGACCGGAGCCGGAAGCAGGAGCACGTTTAGCTCTTCGGAAGGAACGGCATATTGCTCTAAAATCGGCCTGAGCCGCTCCAGCTCATCCGCGGACGAAAAAATCATCAGCTCCTTGTCGCGGTCGAACAAGGCGGTCTTTCCCGCCAATGCTTTGACAATCTGGGCATAATAGCCGGCCTGCTTGTCTTCGGGCAGATCCAAGGCTGCAGCATATTTGAGCACGGGCTCCGTCAACGTCTTCACGCTCCTTTTCTTCCGGGGCGGCTTAGCTTAAAAGTTATAAGGCCAGCTTCAGCAGGATGCTTAATTTTCCTTCTTCCAGCCGGACGCCGGTTACTTGCAAAAACGAGGCGATATTTTGGGGGTAGATCCCCAGATCAAAGCTTTTTTCGAATTCCTCCACCGTCGTGGAGGGCAGGGAAAAGCCGTTAAACTGCATTTCCAGAATCCGGAACCGGATAAACGGTTTTTCGCTGCCGTCGTCCATCACGGCCATCTCGTAGCTTCCCCGGATCATGACGGCAATATCGCCTTCCTGCCCGGAGGCCGATACTTGATCGGGATAGAAATGAAACGTCAGATTGCGGAACCGTTCGTTTTTTTTACGCAAAAAGTCGTTAAGCTCGCTGTCCGTCATCTGGAACGTATAATTTACCCCGTTCATGACCAGATTGCCGTTCTTGTTTTTGTCGCCGCCGGACGTTACCAGCTCGGGAAGCTGCTGCATCGCACCCGCCAGCGCCTGAAAGTACGTCTTGAACAGAGGAATGCCCTTGTTCTCCCATAGCTTGTTGAGCTCGAGCATCTGCTGAAGCAGCGCCGCCTGCTCTTTGCTATCGGCCAACTGAGCGTCCACTTCTTTTTGGAGCGCGGCAAGCCGTTCCCGCTGCTGCAAGTAACGCTCTTTCGTCCGCTGCAGGGAGGTATGGGCATCAGCCAGCTCTTTTTTGACCGAAGTCAGCCGCTGCCATGCATCCGTATGACGCTGCAGCGCTTGTTTATCGTTGCGCAGAATCATTTGCAGATAGTCGAGCACCGACACCGCATCGGAGAACGAACCTACCGAGAACAGCAGCACCCACAGCGAATCGCGGTCGCCCATGTAATAAGAGCGGACGACTTTGGCGGCATGTATTTTCGCCTCGCTTGTGGAATGCTCCGCTTCGCGAATTTGCTGTTCTGCGCTCTGCATTTGCGCCTGGAGCTTGATTTCCTGATCGGCAATGCGGCTTAGCTCCTGATCGATCTCATAGATGGTAAGGCCTTTCTGCAGCAAGCTTCTATCCGCTTGTCCGCTCTCCGCATACGCGGAATAGGGCCATAAGGCGGATAAACATCCGTATACCGAGAAAAGCGCAAGGATAGCCCATTGGCGTATATTCACACGCATGTCCCTCCCGTCCTTTCAACTAAAGATTATCATAGGAATGGGAAAAACATGACAAAAAAATTCCACGGCGCTGTGCCATGGAAGGGCTTCCGTCACGTTACTTTTTGCCCGCTTGAGGCTTAGGGAGCAATCGTAAAATGTCTTCCGCATGTTTGACCTGCTTCGGTGCTTCTTTCGTAAAGGCAGGGGTCTGATTGATCTCTTGCACCTTATACGTCCATTCCACGCTGTTTTTTGCGTCGTTTCCGCCTTCGACCGAAAAATAAAGCTTTCCGGTTTGCTCACGGATAAAACCTTGATTGTCGATCAGGATACTTAGCGTCGTAGGAGCTTCGATCTTGATCCGCTCCAGCGATTTTTTCCATTCCTCGGCTTGTCCCGTTCCGCTCAGCCCGCTGGTCATCAGCTCGTTAAGCACGGATGGCAGTGCGGCTGCGAAATATTTTGCCATGTCCTGCTTGTTCTTGTCCGTCACCGTAAGCGTAATGCGCTTCGCAGGTTCGCCCTCGGCAAGCTTCTCGTCCTTGCTGCCGGGCTCCAGCCAGTTCGGATCGACCCCTTCGAGCAGCTTGCCGATAAGGGAGGCGCTTAGCCTTCCGGTGTTCTTGAGCTTGTCCGCTTGCTTATCCAGCGGCAGCATCAAATATTCGTCCGCCTTCGTAATGGCTGGCATCTGCAGATACATTTTGTTATCTTTAAGAAGAAACGGCAGTTCGATGGGTGAGGCCGCACCTTTCGGCGTCAGTTTGACCGAGGCTTCCATTCGGACCGGATCTGCCAGCGAAACGAGCCCGCTGTATTCGAACTTGCTTTCTTTAACCAGGCCAAGCAAAGCGGCAGTTACCGGTTGCGAGCCTGAAAATAAAGAAGCGTCCAGCTTCAGCTCCGCTTCCCCGGCATATCGGTAGCTTTGGATTTGCTCCTGCTTGGCGACAGCTTGCACCAAATCCTGCTTCACCTGCTGATGATCGGTGCAGGCGGACGTGAGCAGAACAGTGCAGCTTATAAGGGCCGCGCAGAAGATCGTTCGTGGTTTAAACAAGGCTCTGCTTCCTCTCCTATTTTTCTCATCCTATTATAGCGAGTGGGGGCGGTTTTGTCTTTAGTAATTTGGCGAGAGGCGGTAGGCGTATGAAAACGGAGCAGGCGAACGATTCCCCGCTGCTGCAAGCGATTCGGGAACAGATTGATATGCAGCCGGGCCGGGCGATTTCGTTCCGGGACTATATGGATTTGTGCTTGTATCATCCGAGCTTGGGCTATTATATGAATTCGAATCGGAAAATCGGCCGGGCTGGCGACTTTTATACGAGCGCTTCGGTCGGCAGCGTGCTTGGCGACATGCTGGCTGCCTACCTTCGAAGCTTTGCGGAAACGCGGAGCGGCGATATCTGCTTAACAGAGTGGGGAGGGGGCGACGGAACTTTAGCAAGACAAATGCTTGACGCCATCCGGAGCGGCTCTCCCGCGCTGTATGCGCGGCTGCGCTTCATCAGCATCGAAAAGAGCCCGGTGCACCGGAGCCTTCAATCGGAGGCGCTAGCGCCTCATATGGGGCTTGTGAGCTACCTCACAGCCGAGGAGTGGCACGCGGCAGGCCCTTGGCCCAATACGCTTGTTTTGTCCAACGAGCTGCCGGACGCCTTTCCGGTGTACCTGATCGTAAGCCGTGAAGCGGGCTGGCGGGAAATTATGGTGGGCTGGGATGACGAACAGAGCTGCCTGACGGAGGTGGAAAGACCGTTATCGGGCGGCGAGCTTGAGGCCTTTATCATCAAGGAAGCGATTCCGCCGAGAGCGGGTCAGCGGTTCGAAGTCAATTTGGACGCGCTGCGCTGGCTCCGGTCGGTTGCCGGCAGCTTGGGGAACGGCAGTGTGCTGCTGACGATCGACTACGGGCACGTGAGGGAAGAGCTTTACGCTCCGCACCGGATGAACGGAACGCTGCTGTGTTACCGGAAGCATCAGGCTTCCGATACGCCGCTGCAGTTCCCAGGCGAGCAGGACATGACCGCTCATGTCAATTTCAGCGCGTTGATCGATGCCGGGAAGGAAGCGGGGCTGGAGCCTTCGGGCCTGCTCAGCCAGAAGCAATTTTTGCTGGAGCAGGGATTGCTGGACGAGTTGAGCGATCATGACGCCCGAGACCCGTTCTCGCCGCAGGCCCGGCGCAATCGGGCCATTCGCCAGCTGCTTCTCAGCGACCAGATGAGCGAGCTGTTTAAGGTTTTGATTCAAAAAAAAGGCGAACCGCATTGAAGCTTGCGGTTCGCCTTTCTTGTCTCGTATTCGCTTACTTTTTTCCGGACTGGCAGGTTTAGATGGACATTTTGAAAAATGACCAGTAGGTAAACCCTGTAAACGAAACAATCATGTAGCCCCAAAAAATCAATATGTAGGCACGTTCAGACAGTTTCATGTATCCTAACAGCGTGAAAATCGCCGTCTGGGCGAAAAAGATGAGCGCCATTGGAATAAAGTCGCCGGCCAACGCCATGAGCCCGATTACAAGCGTCCAGAAGCCAAGAACGCGAAACATGCGATCCATCCTGTATCCCCCTCTCTTCGTTCACGATCGATACTTATGTACTATCCAACATTATAGCGAAAGCCTTCCTGCCTGTAAACGCCCAATCCGTGACGAATTTTAGTCAAATTTTTAGCCCTTCGCAACATATCGTTGCCCAAATCCGCTGAAACGATGTATGACCGCCTTGAAAATTGGCAATACAAATTACTAGAAAAGTATTCTATGAACTCTACCATGGGCATAGAGATAAAGTAACGCAGCACTTTATGCATCACGAACATAGATGCGGATGAACCTATAGGGGTTAGGAGGACGGCTTGATGACGGCAATCAGACAAGACGCTTGGAGCGAGGAAGACGATTTGATATTGGCGGAGGTGACGTTAAGACATATTCGCGAAGGCAGCACGCAGCTGTCCGCTTTTGAGGAAGTGGGCGAAAAAATAGGTAGAACGGCGGCCGCTTGCGGTTTCCGCTGGAACAGCTTCGTCCGCAAGAAATACGAGGCGGCGATTCAGATCGCCAAAGCGCAGCGACAAAAAAGAAACCAGCACCGCAAGCAGGCGAGCGCGTTCGCATCCATTGCGGGCAGCGGCATGGGAGGCCCCTTGGCCTCGGAAGGCGCGGTGCGCAGCGACGGGATCGTGGAAGAGTTGTCGATCGACGCCGTTATCCGCTTTCTGCGGCAATGGAAAGGAAGCTACCAGGAAATGGTGCGGCACGTAAGGCAGCTTGAGAAGGAACTGAACGACAAGCAGGATGAGCTTGAACGGCTGCGTAATCTCAACGACGAACTGAGCCGGCAGGTCAGCGACGTTTCGACCGATTATCGCGTCGTGAACGACGATTACAAAGCGCTTATCCAGATTATGGACCGGGCTCGCAAGCTTGCTTTTCTGGCAGAGGAAGAAGAGGAAAGCAAAACCCGCTTTAAAATGGATGAAAACGGGAATCTGGAACGGATCGAATAACCGGAACCGTCTCATAAAAAGGAAGGAACCCCCCGAATCGGGTTGCCATGAGCACCCGTTCCGGGGTTTTTGTGCGTGTCCCGCCATTTTTTGCTATGATAGACTGAACAAACTTTTAGCGCACGGGGGAGAGACGATGGGCCGGTTTACGGTGATTGGCGCAGGGGCGCTCGGAACGTTGTTTGCAGTCAAATTATCCGAAGCGGGGCACGAGGTTGAGATCGTCGTCCGCCGTGCCGAGCGGCGAGCTGAAATGGAAGCTGCAGGATTGCGCTTGATCGATGCTGTTTCCGGACCGGAGGAAAAAAGCGCTCGGGCAGTGATTACTGCTTTTCCCCGCGTTTGCTTATGGGACGAGATGGAAGCATTCGGGGGGGAGGACGGGAGCGGGCCGCATTTTATCCTGCTAGCCGTAAAGCAATCGGCCATAACCCGGGAGCTCGGGCTGGAACTCGGACGGCGGATGGGCCCCTCGGTGTGGATCGTTTGCTTGCAGAACGGCATCGGGCATCTGGAGACGCTGGCGGCGCATGTACCGGCGGAGCGGTTACTTGCAGCTGTGACGACGGAAGGCGCGATGATCTCCTCCGCCGGGGAAGCGGTTCATACGGGGAGTGGTACGACCTGGATAGGCGCAGCGAGGGACGAAACGGTCGAATTTTCGGAAATCGTGCAAAAAAATCTGGTTTATTGGCTGCAATTGGCAGGATTTAGCGCATCTATGTCGAAAAACATCTCTAGCCGTATTTGGCAAAAGCTTCTTATCAATGCGGTCATCAATCCGCTCACCGCCTTGCTGCGGGTGCCGAATGGCGAGCTTCTGTGTTTGCCGGGAGCCGGCGAGCTGATGCGTGCTCTGCACGAAGAAGGGGTTGCTCTGGCGCGTGCGCTTGATATCCGGTTGGAGCCGGATCTGTGGGAGCAGCTGCTGGAGGTATGCCGGCGAACCGCAAACAACCGGTCCTCTATGCTGCAGGACATGACGGCTGGACGTGCTACGGAAATCGACGCCATTACGGGAGGACTGCTGCGGGAAGCGGGTCGTAGCGGAATAGCGCTTCCGACGCATCTTACCGTATACCGGTTGATCAAGGCGGCGGAGGCCAGGCATCGGTCCTGACGGCTGAACATTATTATCGATTGAAATCGGGGTGATATCGCATGAGTGCATTGTTTGGATGGCTGCAGCAGCTTTATACGTTTCTTGCGCTCGTCCCGTTCGTCGCATTTTTCAGTGTATGGGTTGCCGTTTACTACTATACTAAAGATAAGCGCAAAGCCACGCACCTCAGCATGGATATCACCACGTTGTTTCTTATCGGCTCCGTTGCGTTTATGAGCCGGAATTTGTTCGATTCGGGAATGGTGCTGTGGACGATCGTGCTGCTGTTTCTTGTGGCCGCCGGCTTGCTTGGAAATATGCAAACCCGGCTTAAGGGAAAGATCGATTTGATCAAAATCGCCAGAACGCTGGGACGACTTGGCTTTGTGCTGCTGACGGCATGCTATATTCTCCTGCTGTTCATTGGCATCGGCAAATATATGATCAACCCATAGAAGAAGATATGAAGGAATGTGCGTACATTAATTGATGGAAGACATCGTGTTTGTCTTCCTGAAGGACAAGAGGCTGCAGACAGAATGCAAATCCGTTTTGCAGCATTTGACGAATAAAATGCTGCCATTTTTGAGAGTCTAACCCAGAAGGCTCTTTATTTTTTTGTGATTAAACTACGAAAAGTGATATAATAATACTAAAAACTACAAAAAATGGCCAGAAACAAAAAATAACACTAGATTTTATTAACCCCTGGTTGTATAATTTCTATTTGGTAACGGTTACAACCAACAGGGTCTTTACTTTTCCGCTGGAATCTTATATCATCAAAGGGTGTCATGTTAGGTGTGAATTCTATGTCATGTTATATAACACGACAGGAATTAACATATAATTACATAAATTAAAAAGGAGGAAGTCAGTCTTATGAAGTATAACAAGCTTCTCGTCCTCGCATCGGTTACAGCTATGCTTGGCACAACCGTTGCGGGTTGCTCGGGCAACGCAGATAACCAACAAGCGGGGGGCACAGACAATAAAAAAGCTCCGGCTCAAGAAATTAGAATCAACCTTGCGGCAGAACCGCCGGCAATCGACAGTTCCGTCGCAACGACGAACCCTTCCTTTACGATTCTTAACGCGGTGAACGAAGGTCTGTACCGTCTGGATGCAGAAGGCAAGCCGCAACCAGGTCTTGCGAAAGAGCTTCCGAAAATTTCTCCGGACGGTCTCGTATATACCATCACACTTCGCGACGGTTTGACATGGGCCGACGGCTCTCCGCTGAAAGCAAGCGATTTTGTATGGGCTTACCAACGTACGTTGGACCCGGCGACAAAAGCGAAATACGCAACGATGCTCTCCTGGATCAAAGGTGGCGTTGCATTGAATAAAGCGAAGCCGGAAGAAGTGGAAGCGAAGAAAGCCGAGCTGGGCGTAAAAGCAAAAGACGACAAAACGCTTGAAATTACGCTGGAAAGACCGGTTGCGTTCTTTACTGACCAATTGGCTATGCCGCTCTTCTTCCCGCAAAAACCGGATTTTGTCAAAGCGCAAGGCGACAAAAACGGCGCCGATGCCGACAAAATTATCGGTGCGGGTCCGTTCAAAATGGAAAAATGGGACCACGAGCAGCAAATCGTTCTCGTTAAAAACGACAAGTACTGGGATGCTGCAAACGTGAAGCTGAACAAAGTAACCGTCAACGTGGTGAAAGACGCCAACACGGCTCTTAACATGTACGAGACGGACCAAGTCGACCTGACGGAGCTTCGCGGCGAGCAGGCTAAAGCTTACCAAGGCAAGCCGGATTTGACGCTGAAGAAAGAGTTCGTAACGGGTTACCTGATGTTCCACAATTCGAAATTCCCGGCGTTTGCGAACGCGAAAATCCGCCAAGCTCTCGGCATGGCGATTGACCGCAAAGCTTACAACGAAGTTGTCAACGGCGGAACGTCCATTCCTTCGACAGGTCTGGTTCCGGTAACCGTTCTTGACGGCAACAAGCAGGAATTCCGTAAAGTAGCGGGTGATACTGAACCTGCTTTCGATGTGGCAAAAGCGAAGCAACTCATGGCTGAAGGCTTGAAAGAGCTGAACATGACTTCCTTGCCGAAATTCAAGCTGACGGCTGACGATACCGAAGGCGCGAAAAAGACGATTGAGTTCGTTCAAGCTCAATGGAAGCAGAACCTTGGGGTTGACGTTGACGGCGAGCCGCTGCCTTTCGCACTGCGCGTGAAAAACATGCAGGAGAACAACTTCGATGCTTTGTTCGCACTGTGGGGCGCCGACTACAACGATCCGATGACGTTCCTCGACATGTGGCTGTCCGACAACAAATCCTTCAACTATGTAGCATACAACAACAAAGCGTATGACGATTTGGTCAAAGGCGCCGACAAAGAAGTCGACTTGGCGAAACGTTCCAAAATGCTGGTTGATGCCGAGAAGCAGCTGATGGCTGATCTTCCGATTTCTCCGCTTTACTTCCGTACGAGACCTTACGCGAAGAAACCGAACGTAGAAGGCCTGATTTTGCCGCCTATGTCCAAAGAGTGGGAACTGAAGTGGGTTTCCATTAAGTAATCCGTTTCTCCCGATGAACTATAGTAAGTAGTGGCTGATTCGTCAACGAGGGGGCCGTTCTGATCTTTGGAACGGCTCCGATTTTTTCTGTACGCTTTGCCCTCTGTTCGGAGGAAGCGGAGCTGCTTCGCAAACATAGTCTTGCTTTGGAGCGGTCTATGCTTGCGAAGCAGTTCGGCTGTTTCCAATCGAGCCTTTTCGAGCCTTGCTGCTTGTCTTTTTTGAATTAGTTCAGGAGGTGTGCCATGCTTCGCTACTTGCTGCGTCGTCTGGTTTATATGGTAATTACCCTGTGGTTGGTTGTTTCCTTCACATTCGTGTTGATGAAAAACTTGCCAGGGGATCCGTTCGGGGAAGATTCGCAAAAATTGACGATTGAGCAAAGAAAACTGCTCTATGCTCAATACGGTTTGGATCAACCGATTTGGAAGCAGTACCTGAAATACATGAATAACGTGCTCCATGGCGATCTGGGCGTATCCTTCCAGTTCCCGACGCGTAAAGTCACGGATATTATTCATCAAGCGTTCCCGGCTTCGCTGGAGCTAGGTTTGTGGGCGCTCGCGATTGCCATTACGGTCGGATTGATTCTCGGTATTATTGCAGCTTTGAATCATAACAAAGGCCTTGATGTCACAGCGATGTTTACGGCAATTGTTGGTATTTCGATTCCGTCCTTCGTTCTTGGGCCTTTGCTGTCTTATTTTGTCGGAGTGAAGCTAGGCTGGCTGCCTCCGGGGATGTGGACGGGAGCATCATCCAGGATACTGCCTTCCATCGCCTTATCGTTCGGTACGATCGCCATTCTTGCCCGACTTATGCGGACATCCATGCTGGACGTGCTGAATCAGGATTATATCAAAACGGCGAAAGCCAAAGGGTTGTCCCAGTCGGCCATCGTTATTAAGCATACGATCCGTAATGCGATCCTTCCGGTTGTTACCGTGCTGGGTCCCGTATTTGTCGGTCTGATCACCGGTACGCTAATAGTAGAGCAAATTTTCGTCGTGCCGGGATTAGGGAAGCACTTTGTTCAATCCATTTATTCCAACGACTACACCATGATTACAGGATTGACCATTTTCTATGCGTTTATTCTTGTCATCGTGCTTTTTCTTACCGATGTTATCTACGGTTTCATCGACCCGCGCATCCGTTTGGTTAAGGGAGGTAGCAAGTAATGCAGATGTCCAAAGACCTGTTCCAGCCGGTTGTCCGAGAGCAAGTCGGCCGGGAAGCTGTCGTCCGCCCTTCCATGAACTACTGGCAGGATGCGTGGAGAAGGCTTAAGAAAAACAAGCTGGCCATGTTCGGCATGACAACGCTTGTCATCTTGATTTTGCTCGCTACGTTCGGACCGATTTTTTCGAGCCACGACTATGCGACGCAAAACTACGATATCAAAAACTTACCCCCTTCCGGAGCGCACTGGTTCGGAACCGACGATTTCGGCCGGGACTTGTGGGTGCGCGTATGGTGGGGAACGCGGATTTCCTTGGCAATCGGGATTATTGCCGCGCTGCTTGACCTCGTATTCGGCGTGATTTACGGGGGCGTTTCGGCCTACTACGGCGGCCGGGTAGACGATATTATGCAGCGTATTATCGAAATCATTCACTCCATCCCGTTTCTGCTGATCTCGATCTTGCTGATCATCGTTATCGGACCTGGTTTCATGACGATCATCATCGCCTATGCGATTACCGGCTGGGTGCCGATGGCGCGGCTGGTCCGCGGTCAAGTTCTGACCTTGAAGGAGCAAGAATATGTTCTTGCGGCCAGAACGCTGGGCGCAGGAGGCGCGCGCATTATTTTCCGCCATTTGGTACCAAATGCGCTTAGTTTGATCATCGTACAAATTACGTTTATCGTTCCTTCGGCTATTTTCGTCGAAGCGTTCCTGAGCTTTATCGGTCTCGGTATCCGCGTGCCGCTCGCTTCGCTCGGTTCGCTGTTGTCCGACGGAGCCAACTCGATCCGTTATTTCCCGCATCGGGTTATTTTCCCGACGATTGTTTTCAGCTTGATCCTGATGAGCTTCAACCTGCTCGGTGACGGCCTTCGCGATGCGCTCGATCCGAAGATGAGGAAGTAAGGAAGGTGCCCAAATCATGAGCAAAAATATATTGGAGGTTCGCGACCTCAAAGTATCGTTTCGCACCTATGCCGGTGAAGTGCAAGCCGTTCGCGGCGTTTCCTTCGACCTCAAAAAAGGGGAAGTGCTCGCCATCGTAGGCGAATCCGGCTGCGGCAAATCGGTTACGGCCCAAACGATTATGCGGCTCATTCCGACGCCTCCGAGCATGATCAAGAGCGGATCGATCAAATTCGACGGCAAAACGGAAATTACCAAAATTTCAAATAGAGAAATGGAAAAAATCCGCGGCTCCGAAATGGGGATGATTTTCCAGGACCCGATGACTTCGCTTAACCCGACGATGACGATCGGGAAACAGATCGCCGAAGGGCTCATTAAGCATCAGGGCTTAAGCGCAAGCGAGGCGCGGAAGCGTGCAGTTGAGATTTTGAAAATGGTCGGCATTTCCAATCCGGAAGGCCGGATCACTCAATATCCCCACGAATTTTCGGGCGGGATGCGCCAGCGCGTTATGATTGCCATCGCGCTTGCCTGCAATCCGAAACTGCTTATTGCCGACGAGCCGACAACGGCGCTTGACGTGACGATCCAGGCGCAAATTATCGAACTGATGAAGAAGCTGTCCGAGCAAACAGAAGCATCGATTATCGTCATTACGCATGACCTTGGGGTCGTTGCGGAAATGGCGCAGCGCGTCATCGTCATGTACGCCGGCAAAGTCGTGGAGCAGGGCACGGTAGATGAGCTGTTTTACGATTCGAAACATCCGTATACATGGGGCTTGCTTCGTTCCGTTCCGCGTCTGGACCAAGACAAGGACGGCGAATTGGTGCCGATTCCGGGAACACCGCCGGACTTGTTCGCCCCGCCGAAAGGCTGCGCTTTTGCAGCGCGTTGTCCTTACGCCATGAAAGCCTGTCTGGAAGTCGATCCTGAGCACACGAAGCTTTCCGAGACGCATTCGGCAGCCTGCTGGCTCCTGCATCCCGATGCGCCTAAAGTAGAGCGACCTGTAGAAGCTGGAGGTGCGGCACGATGAACGGCAATCCGATTTTGGAAGTACGCGATTTGCAAAAACACTTTCACTTGGGCGGCGGCAAGACGTTAAAAGCCGTTGACAAGCTTAATATTTCGATCGGCCGCGGCGAAACGTTCGGCTTGGTAGGCGAATCCGGCTGCGGTAAATCGACGGCCGGACGCACAATCATCCGTCTTTATGAAGCGACGGGTGGCGAAGTGCTGTTCAATGGCGAGAACGTGCATAAACTGCGCGGAAATAAGCTGCAAGAGTTCCGTCGTCATATGCAGATGGTGTTCCAAGATCCGTACGCTTCTTTGAACCCGCGTATGACGGTTGGCAACATTATTGCCGAAGGACTTGACATTCATGGTCTTGCCGACGGCAAACAGCGCAAGCAGCGCGTTAGCGAGCTGCTTAATGCGGTAGGTTTGAACGAGGAGCATGCGAGCCGTTTCCCGCACGAATTTTCGGGCGGACAGCGTCAGCGGATCGGCATTGCCCGGGCGCTGGCTATCGAGCCTCAGTTCATCATCGCGGATGAGCCGATCTCCGCGCTGGACGTATCCGTTCAGGCGCAGGTCGTCAACTTGTTCAAGAAGCTGCAAAAAGAGCGCGGTCTGACTTACTTGTTCATCGCGCACGATCTTGCGATGGTGAAGCACATTTCCGACCGTATCGGTGTTATGTATCTCGGCAAGCTGGTCGAGGTAACGACTTCCGAGGAGCTGTATGCGAATCCGCTGCATCCTTACACGCAATCGCTGTTGTCCGCGATCCCGATTCCGGACCCGGAAGTGGAGCGTACGCGCGAGCGGATCATTCTGGAAGGCGAAATTCCAAGCCCGCTGAACCCGCCGAGCGGTTGTCCGTTCCGTACACGCTGCCCGAAGGCGATGCCGGAATGCGCGGCAAGTATGCCGGAGTTTAAAGAAGTCCAACCCGGTCACTTTACGGCCTGCCATTTATATTAACCTTGAAAGCCTCTGCATGTGCAGGGGCTTTTTAACTATAATGAAACGATCCATATCAGTTCCCCCACCTTTTGACGATTTCCCGGATCACGTGTAAAATAGTAATGCTCATGTTATTTACAAACCAGAAGCAGCTTACATTTTAAAAGGAAGGGTGGCGGGCGGATTGCGGATAGAAATAATGCAGTGGGATTCCGGCCAACCTTTGGCAGGCGATTATTCGGACCGTTTCGAAAAAACAAGCGCGTTTTTCGATTACAATCCTTCGGATGCCGACTGTTGGGAGGCACGTGCGGCTTGGATCGACCGCGAGCGGATTCATGGAGCTGATCGCCAGCGGCTTGCGGAAACGCTGCGCCGGTTCAACGAACGGGCGGGGGCTTCGCCGGAAGCGCTGCGTTCGATCGAGCTGCTTAAGGATTCCCGTACGCTGTGTATCGTAGGAGGCCAGCAGGCTAGTTTGTTTACCGGACCGCTGCTCGTTATATACAAGGCGATTACGCTGATTCGGGCGGCTCGCGAAGCTTCGGAGAAGCTGGGCCGGCCGGTGGTGCCGGTATTTTGGATTGCCGGGGAGGATCATGATTTTGATGAAGTGAACCATGTGACGGTTCTGACGGCGGATCAGCAGCTCCAGAAGATCAAGCTGCAGCATCCGACCGGCTTACGCACCTCCGTCAGCCGGACGCCAATCTCGCCGGAGCAGTGGGGCGAGGCTCTGGCTGCTCTTGAGCAGACGCTTATGCCTACGGAGTTCAAGGACGGATTGATGGAAGCCCTGCGTTCGTCGACCGACGGGGCCGTCTCTTTGACGGACAGCTTTGCGCGCCTTCTCTCCGCTTGGTTTGGACGGGACGGCCTCGTACTGGTCGATTCGGACGATCCGGAGCTGCGGCGGATCGAAAGCCCGATGTTCCGCCTGCTGGCGGAGCAAAGCAACTCGATTAACGAAGCGCTGCTGCGGGGGCAAGACAAGCTGCGGGCAGCGGGATATGTACCGCAGGCGGAGGTTTCCGGCAATGGCGCGAACTTATTCGTCTTCGACGAACAAGGTGAGCGCATCCTGCTTTACGCGGATGGAGAGGGCGGTTACACGGACCGCAAGGGGGAACGCCGCTTCGGACGGGAGCAGCTTTTGCAATGGGCGGAGGAGGCCCCGGAGCGGCTGAGCAACAACGTGATGACGCGTCCTTTGATGCAGGACTATTTGTTCCCCGTACTTGGAACCGTATTGGGACCGTCGGAGATCGCTTATTGGGCGTTGACGCGCGAAGCGTTTCATACGGTGGGCATGCGGATGCCGATCGTTCTACCGCGTCTGGGCTTTACGCTTGTGGAAGGCACGATCCAGAAAAACATGCAGAAGTACGGGCTTGCCATCGACGATGCGCTATACCGCTTGGATGAGAAGCAGCAGGCTTGGCTTCGGGAGCAGGACCAGCTTCAATTGGATGCTCGCTTTGCCGAGGTGAAAGAGCAGTTTCGCGCCAGCTACGAGCCGTTGATCGGAGCGATGGCTGCCATCAATCCCGGGTTGCAAAAACTAGGCGAAACGAATCTGGGGAAAATTATCGAGCAAATCGATTTCTTGCAGCACAAAGCGGATGACGGGCTTCGTGCGCAATATGAGGCGGGGCTTCGGCAATTTGCCCGCATCGGGCTTTCCTTGCTGCCTGACGGCAAGCCGCAGGAACGGGTGTTCAATTCGCTGGCCTATTTGAACAAATACGGCGACGGTTGGATAAGGGAACTCGTGGAAGTACCTTTGCCACTGGACGGAATGCATCGTATATGTTACATGTAATAACGTAGAGAATTCATGATCCAAGGAGGACGTTACCGATGGCAAGTACGATCGACCGCAGCATTATCCGCGACATTGCGCTCGCGCCGGAAGGACATTTGAAGATCGATTGGGTGAACGCTCACATGCCGGTGCTTAACCGTATCCGCGAGCAGTTCGAGAAGGAGCAGCCGTTTAAAGGGCTGAAAGTCGCCATATCGCTTCACTTGGAAGCCAAAACGGCATACTTGGCCAAAGTGGTGCAGGCCGGCGGAGCTCAAGTAACCATTTGCGGCAGCAATCCGCTGTCCACACAGGACGACGTATGCGCGGCTTTGGTAGAGGACGGCATTACGGTATTTGCGAAGTACAATCCGGAGCCGAAGGAATATAAGGATCTGTTGATCAAGACACTTGAAACCGAGCCGGACTTGATCATTGACGACGGCGGAGATTTGGTGACTATTCTCCACTCCGAGCGCAAAGACCTGCTGAAGAACGTGCGCGGGGGCGCGGAAGAAACGACGACGGGCATCCTTCGCCTGAAATCGCTGGAGAAGGACGGCCAGCTTCAATTCCCGATGGTTGCGGTCAACGACGCATTCTGCAAATACTTGTTCGATAACCGTTACGGTACGGGCCAATCCGTTTGGGACGGCATCAACCGGACGACGAACCTTGTCGTTGCAGGGAAAACGGTCGTTGTTGTCGGCTACGGCTGGTGCGGCAAGGGCGTAGCCATGCGCGCCAAAGGACTCGGCGCCAACGTCATCGTGACGGAAATCGACGCGATCAAAGCGGTTGAAGCTTACATGGACGGCTTTGCGGTTATGCCGATGAGCGAAGCGGCCAAAGTGGGCGATTTCTTCGTAACGGTAACGGGGAACCGGGACGTCATCCGCGGGGAGCATTACAAAGTCATGAAGGACGGAGCCATCCTGTCCAACGCCGGTCACTTCGACGTGGAAGTAAACAAACCGGAGCTGGAGGCCTTGGCCGTGTCCGTACGTACGGTTCGCCGCAATATCGAGGAGTATACGCTTCAAGACGGCCGCAAATTTTACATCTTGGCCGAGGGACGTCTTGTCAACCTGGCTGCAGGCGACGGGCATCCGGCGGAAATTATGGACATGACGTTCGCGCTTCAGGCGATGTCCTTGAAGTACGTGAACGAGAACTACAAGCAAATCGGCCGCAAAGTCGTCAATGTGCCTTACGAGCTGGATGAGCAAGTGGCCCGCTTCAAGCTGGCTTCGCTCGGCATTGGCATCGACACGCTGACCGATGAGCAAAAAGCATACTTGGACAGCTGGGCGGAGCACTAATCCGCATTCGGCTATCGAATCTCTCTTTGATGCAGTAGCGTCAAGGGGAGATTTTTTTGTTTGGAGTTGTCATAAAATTGAAACAATGGAAACCCTCCTCGCGTCTAGAAAATAACGCAGCGTTCAGCGGCGTGGGATTCAGACAAAAGAAGGGGGAAGCAATATGCGAAAGGTAGGGGAAGGGGCTGCGCCGAAGCTGCGCTTGCTGCGGCTGATGCGTGGAGCCGGGGCGGTTCTGCTGCTGGCCGGATGGCTTGCAGGCTGCAATGCGGTTTCAACGGACTCGGAAAAGCTGGCTGTGGGCGATCAGAAAATGGCGCAAAATAGCGGGGCAAGTTCTGCCGGCTCAACCGGTGAGGCCGCTGATTCGAATGCGGTGAAGCCTGCCGCAGGCGCAAGCTTGACGGGGGAAACGGCGCCTGAGAAGACGGAGCCGTTCAGCCGCAAAATCATCTACAAAGCAAATTTGGTCATGCAGGTGGAAAAGTATCAAGAGGCGCAAGCCAAAATACAGGAGGCGGTCAAACAGTCGGACGGCTATATTTTACAGTTCAACGAGAACGCTTCCGGTTTGGAAAAAAGCGGTACGTTCGTCATCAAGGTGCCGGCGACCGGCTTCCAATCGCTGCTGGCGCTGCTTGAACAGATTCAGCCGACGCTGCAAAAAAACTTACAGGGTCAGGATGTGACGGAGGAATATGTCGATCTCGCCGCGCGTTTGAAGGCAAAGCAGGTCGTGGAGAACCGGCTGATCGCTTTTATGGAAAAAGCTGCGAAGACCGACGAACTGCTTGCTTTTTCCAGCGAGCTTGGCAAGGTTCAGGAAGAAATCGAGCGAATTAAAGGGCGTATGCGGTACTTGGAGCAAAACGTAGCCATGTCGACGATCGAGCTAAAGCTGACGCAGAAAAACAGCTCCGCCGAGGTTATTCAGGCGCGCGGTCAGGGGCCGTTAGGGCAGCGGGCGGCAGAAGCTCTTAGCGGAAGCATAGCGGTGTTGGGCTTTCTGCTTCAATGGACGTTCGTCTTTCTGGCGGGAGCGCTGCCGGTGATTCTGCTGCTGGTGTTGATCGGTATTCCCGTCTGGCTCCTACGCAAACGGCGCAAGGAGAAGCTGGCGGACATTCGTACGCGGCTGGCCGGGGATAACCCGCCGTCGAAAGCGCAGCCATCTGACCGTTTGTCCCTTCCGGAGCAAGCCGGAGAGAATGCGGAACCACCCCGGGAAAAAACAGAATAACCCGAAAAAAAATCCTGCGGTCGTCTCTTGACGAAGCAGGATTTTTTGTTAACGTGGCGAATCATTACTGTACAAGTGGTGGAAAGTGGGGTAAAGTGGAGGAAAGGGGGTGGCGAGTGGTGTTCATGGGGGAGTATCAACATACTGTTGACGAAAAAGGCCGGATGATCGTGCCGGCCAAGTTTCGCGAAGCCCTGGGAACATCATTCATCGTCACTCGCGGCCTGGACCAATGTTTATTCGTTTATCCCATGAACGAGTGGGCGGTGCTGGAGCAGAAGCTCAAAGCGCTGCCGCTCATGAAGTCTGATGCTCGCGCCTTTACCCGGTTTTTTTTCTCTGGCGCCACCGAATGCGAGCTGGACAAGCAGGGCAGGGTCAACCTGCCGAACAATCTGATCGAGCACGCCAAGCTGGAGAAAGATTGTGTCGTTATCGGCGTTTCTAATCGGGTGGAGATTTGGAGCAAGTCGATCTGGGAAAACTACTTCCAGCAATCGGAGGAATCGTTCGCCGAAATTGCGGAGAAACTGGTCGATTTTAACTTTGATCTATAACCCGGGAAAAGCCGGCGTAGGAGGAGCAGCGGGATGTTTCATCATGTGACCGTACTTAAGCAGGAAGCAGTGGAAGGATTACATATACAACCGGACGGCGTTTATGTCGATTGTACGCTTGGCGGAGCGGGGCACAGCTTCGAGATCGCTTCGCGTCTCGGACCGGAAGGCTTGCTTATCGCCTTCGATCAAGACGACGCGGCGCTTGCCAATGCGAGGGAGCGGCTCGCTCCGGTTATGGACCGGGTGAAGCTGGTCCGCAGCAACTTTCGCTATTTGGAGCGCGAGCTTGCCCAAGTGCCGCGCGCTTTGAGAGACGGCCGTCCACAGGTGGACGGGATTTTGTTCGATTTGGGCGTGTCGTCCCCGCAGCTCGACGAGGCTGACCGTGGCTTCAGCTACAATCATGACGCCGAACTGGACATGCGGATGGACCGGAAGGCTCTGCTGACAGCGAGAGACATCGTCAACGAATGGTCGGAGCAGGAGATTGCGCAAATTTTATTCGAGTATGGGGAAGAAAAGTTCTCTCGCCGCATCGCAGCGACCATAGCCGCGGCCCGAGCCAAGGCTCCGATCGAAACGACGGGGCAGCTTGTCGACTTGATCAAGGAATCGATTCCCGCGGCGGCGAGGCGTTCCGGACCGCATCCGGCCAAGCGCAGCTTTCAGGCGCTGCGGATCGCCGTAAACGACGAGCTCGGCGCCTTCGAGGACGCGCTGGAGCAGTCCATCCGCTGTCTGGCCCCGGGTGGCCGGGCGGCGGTCATTACCTTTCATTCGCTCGAAGACCGGATATGTAAACAAACGTTTGCCAAATATGTAGCCAAATGCACATGCCCGCCCGACTTTCCGATGTGCGTGTGCGGATCTGCCGGTATCGTTAAACTGGTGAACCGCAAGCCGATCGAAGCTGGAGCGGAAGAGCTCGAAGCGAATCCGCGCGCCCGCTCGGCCAAGTTGAGAATTGCGGAAAAACTGACGAACTGAGGGGGAAAGCATCTTGCCGGCTTATATCCAAGGGAATTTAGCAGTTGAGCAGCGGACCGAGAACAAAGTCAAAGTCAAGGAGACGAAAAAGATCGTATACCGGAACAAAACGTTGCCGGTACAAGAAAAGCTGCTCTATTTGTTTACGGTTGCCGTCTGCGTCGTCGTTGCGGGTGTGATCATCTGGCGTTATGCGCAAATTTACGAGATAAGCTCCAGCATTCAAACCTTTGAGAAGAAAATTGCCAATCTTGAAGCGGAGAATAGCATTCTTAAGCAAAAGGTAGACGCGCTCTCCGACCATCAGCGTCTTGAGGAAGAAGCCCGCAGCCGCGGCTACAGCGTAGCCGATCCGAATCAGACGAAGCCGTCGGGAACCGGGAAGACGTCGGGGACCTCAGGGCAAAGCGTCGCTTCCAAAAAAACAAAGGATCAACCCTGATCTGTCCGTTGGAATAGGGAGGATATACGATGACAAAAAAGGTAAAATTGCGTTCGTTAATCATCGGAGGGGGGTTCACCCTCCTTTTTGTTGTTCTGATAACCCGTGTTTATTGGGTGCAAGTCGTGGAAGGCGCCAAATTAGTTGCGGAGGTTAAAGAAAATCAGTGGTCTAAGGAGAAGGAAATTCTGCCGGTCCGCGGCAGTATTTTGGACCGGAACGGCAAGGTGCTTGCGGAAGATTCCCCGGCGTTTACGCTGGCTCTGGTTCCCCGGATGATTAAAGATAACAACAATCAGGAAGAAGTTGTAAAAGGTCTGGCGGCGATTCTGGCGACTTCCGGCGATCCGACCGGCGTCACGGCGTTGGAAGACAAAATACGCAAGCGTTTTGAAGCCAAGCGGGAATGGACGCCTACGGATCAGATCGAAATTCGCAACGAAGGCTGGAAGATCGACTCGGAGAAGGCCGATAAAATCAATCAACTCGTTAAAGATCTGCAGGCCAAGCTGCCAAAAAAGAACACGCCGATCGGTATTGTACTTTTGCCTGAGATTAAGCGGTTTTACCCGGCTGGCCAGCTTGCTGCCCATCTGATCGGCTATAGTAACAAGGAAGGCAAGCCGGTGATGGGGATTGAAGCGCAGCTCGACAACTATTTGAAAGGTGTTCCGGGCTTTCTGAATTACGAGAAAGACCGCTATGGCGTTGAGTTGACGGGTTCGAAGAGCCGATATCAGCCTGCGGTGAACGGCAGCAACGTGCAGCTGACCATCGATAAAAACATTCAATTCTACATCGAGAATGCGCTGCAGAAGACGTACGACAAGTGGCATCCGAAAAGTCTTACCGCGATCGCGGTCGATCCGAAGACGATGGAAATTCTTGGGCTTGCGAACATGCCGACGTTCAACCCGAACAAATACGGCGAAACGAAAAATCAATCGGATTTCATCAATCATGCCGTCGCCTCGCAATATGAACCGGGCTCGACGTTCAAGATTGTTACCCTGGCGGCAGCGGTGCAGGAAGGCGTGTTTTTTCCGGAAGACAAATATCAGTCCGGCAAAATCATCGTAGCGGACCGTGAGCTGCACGACCATAACGTCGTCGGTTGGGGCAGAATTTCGTACCTTGAGGGGCTGAAACGTTCAAGTAACGTAGCGTTCGTGAAGCTTGGTCTCGAGAAGCTTGGGCCGGACAAGCTGCGCCAGTATATCGATAATTTTGGATTCGGCGCCAAGACGGGCGTCGATATCCCCGGTGAAGTTGCGGGCCGGGTCAAAATGCAGTATGCGCCGGAGTACGCAACGGCGACCTACGGTCAAGGGTTAACCAGCACCATGATCCAGCAAACAGCGGCTTACGCTGCGATTGCAAACGGCGGCAAGCTGATGTGGCCGCATGTCATCAAGCAGATCACGAACCCGGATACGGGCGAAGTCGTCGAGAAGTACGACCCCAAGGTTATCCGCAATGTCGTAACGCCGGAGACGGCAAAACAGGTTGGCGAATATTTGGAGCAGGTCGTGTCGGACCAGGAAAAAGGAACGGGACGCAAGGCATATATCGAGGGCTACCGGGTAGCAGGCAAGACCGGTACCGCTAACTTCGTGCTGCCGGGTCAAGTCAAATATGCTGAAGGACGATGGATGGTTTCCTTCATCGGCTACGCGCCTCTGGAGGACCCGCAAATCTTGGTAGCGATTATGGCGGACGATCCCGATCTCGGCGGCAATTATCATTTGGGGAGCGATGTAACCGCCCCGGCTTTTAAAGAAATCGTATCGCAAACGCTGCGGTATATGGGCATTGCGCCGAGCACCACCGTGCAGCAGACCTCCCAGCCGACGGAGAAAGCGCCGCAGGGCCAAATGCCGGATCTGACAGGCCAATCGCTGGACGATGCCAAATCGGCGATGAACAAATTCGGCGTTTCCGTCGAGCCGATCGGTCAAGGACCGAAGGTCATCGCCCAATCTCCTCTGCCAGGTACCGAAATCGGCGGGGCGCAGCGAATGTATGTACTGATGCAGGAAGGCGAGGATGTTCCGGTGCCTAACATGTCCGGGAAATCGCTTCGCGATGCGCTGGAGGTATGCTCCTTCCTCAAAGTACGCTGCCAATCGACCGGCGAAGGGTATGTGTCGGATCAGTCACTGGAAGGCTCCGGCGATTCGCGCGTGCTCACTCTGCAGCTGAAATCGTATAAGGAGCTGCAGGAAACTGCGGTAGCCGGCAAGACGGACAAATCCGACAAGTCGGATAAATCGGGCAAATCCGATAAAACGGCGAAGGCGGATTCCTCCTCGGCCAAGACGACGGGCGACAGCGGAAAGTCGGGCACAAGCAAGAAAAATACTGACTCTGTCAAGCAAACCCCCGACGGCGGGTCCAAAAAAACGGCATCGGCGCAGCCATAGCTTGTTCTAACCCCTGGTTGTCCTGAATAGGGATGATATGAAACGATTCTCTTTCAGGAAGGGGAAGGAGCGGGCATGAAGGCATCGAACGTAACGGTTCGCCGTCGGTTGTTCGCCGCGCTGATTGTCGGAACGGCTATTTTTCTGGCCTTGGCGGTGCGGCTCGCGTACGTGCAGATCTGGCTCGGACCGGAGCTGTCGGATAAAGCGGAAGATTCGTGGCGCCGCGACATTCCCGTCACGGCCAAGCGGGGGGAAATCCTGGACCGGAACGGGGCGCAGCTCGCTTACAACATAAGTTCGCCTACGGTGATGGCCATTCCGGCGCAAATTCAAGATCCCCAGGCAACGGCGTCCAAGCTGGCGGCGGCGCTGGACGCAAGTCAGGAGACGATTTACAAGCAGTTGACGACGAGAGCGTCCAGCGCCTATATCAAGCCTGCCGGCCGCAAAATTACGCAGGAAAAAGCCCGGGAAATCCGCGATATGAAGCTTCCTGGCATCGTCGTGACCGAGGATAATAAGCGATATTATCCGTTCGGGAGTTTGGCAGCACACGTGCTCGGCTTTACCGGGATTGATAATCAAGGATTGACGGGCATAGAATTGAAGTATAATCGGACATTGACGGGTATAGGCGGGAGCATTTCGTATTTGGCCGACGCCGCGGGCAAGTCGATGCCCGGATCGACGGATGAGTACAAGAAGCCGCTCGACGGCCTGAACCTTCAGCTCACGATCGATAGCAACATTCAAGCGATTATGGAACGCGAGCTGGATCAGGCGATGCTGAAATATCAACCGAATCATGTGATCGCGATTGCCATGGACCCGAATAACGGAGAGATTTTGGCGATGGGGTCAAGGCCGGGCTACGAGCCGGGCAATTATAAGGCGTACCCGGTGGAGAACTATAATCGGAATTTGCCGATTTGGATGACCTACGAACCGGGCTCCACCTTCAAGATTATTACGCTTGCGGCAGCACTAGAGGAGAAAAAGGTTAACTTGACGGAAGGTTTTTTCGATCCGGGTGCAATTGAGGTGGCGGGTGCCCGGTTGCGGTGTTGGAAGCGGGGCGGACATGGCAGCGAAACGTTTCAGCAGGTGGTAGAAAATTCATGCAACCCGGGCTTCGTCGTGATGGGCCAAAGACTTGGCAAAGAGAAGCTTTTCGAGTATATTTATAACTTCGGGTTCGGTAAAAAAACGGGGATCGATCTCGGCGGTGAAGAGAACGGAATTATGTTTAAGCCGTCGCGGGTCGGTCCGGTCGAACTGGCCACCACTTCGTTCGGGCAAGGGGTCTCCGTCACGCCGATTCAGCAAATTACGGCCGTATCCGCAGCCGTAAATGGCGGCAAGCTGTTCAAGCCGCATGTGGCGAAGGCTTGGTATAACCCGGATAACGGAGCGCTGGTCGAGGAAATGAAGCCGGAGCTTGTGCGCCAGGTGATCTCCGAAGCGACCTCCAAGCAGGTACGGGAGACGCTCGAGAGCGTCGTGGCGAACGGAACCGGGCGCAATGCGTTCATTGACGGCTACCGGGTAGGAGGAAAGACGGGGACAGCACAGAAGGTCGTGAACGGACGCTATTCCGCGAGCGAGCACATCGTCTCCTTTATCGGATTTGCTCCGGCCGACGATCCGAAAGTCGTCGTGTACGCCGCTGTCGACAATCCTCAGGGCATCCAGTTCGGCGGCTTGGTCGCAGCTCCGCTCGTCAAGGGAATTATGGAGGACACGCTTCGTTATATGAAGGTTCCGCCGCGCAAAGATCAAATGGACCGCAAATACGTGTACGGCGATACGAAAGTCGTGGAAGTGCCGAATCTCGTTGGCATGAACGTCACGGAGATTTACGAAAGTATGAACATGAATTTTCAACTGGCGAAATCCGGCACAGGCGGTACCGTGATCAGTCAGGTTCCGAAAGCCGGGACCCGGGTGGAGCAGGGCTCGACGATCCGGATTTATTTGTCCGATTCGAGCCCGCCGGAAGGCGGCAAACCGCAGGTGCAGTGAAGGCTGACGCTTGAATGAAAGTACGGTAACATTTGGGGAAATGGGCTTTTCAGCACGCATTTTTTTGTCCATAATGATACCATGTGCAAAAAACGGAGGGGGACACAACATGCAACTGAAGGAGCTGGCAGCCCAGCTTGCCGTCAGCCGGATGATCGGAGACGGCGATACCCATATTCACGGTCTCGCGGCCGATTCCCGCAAGGTTCGGCCCGGAGATTTGTTTTTCTGCGTACCCGGCCTGAAGACGGACGGTCACGATTATGCCGGGCAGGCGGTTGCGCAGGGAGCTGCAGCTTTGGTTGCGGAACGGGAGATTGAAGCGGATGTCCCCGTGCTGCTGGTGAAACAGGTGCGTTACGCCATGGCGGCGTTAGCCTGCCATTTCTACGGATATCCGAGCCGGGAGCTGAAGCTCATCGGCGTAACGGGAACGAACGGCAAAACGACGACCACGTATTTATTGGAAAAAATATTATCGGACCAAGGTTTTCAAACCGGATTAATGGGAAATATCCATGTGAAAATCGGTGCTGTCCGTCATCCGAACGAAAAGAACAATACGCAAGAGGCGATTGAGCTTCAGCGTATTTTGCGCGATATGGCCGATGCGGGAACCGATTATTGCATCATGGAAGTTTCTTCGCACGGCCTTGATATGGGCCGGGTGAACGGCTGCCGGTTCCGTACCGGCTTATTTACGAACTTAACGCAGGATCATCTGGATTATCACCAAACGATGGAGCGGTATCGGGAGGCCAAAGGCCTGTTATTCTCCAGGCTCGGCAACGAATTCGCGCCGGCAGCCGATCAGCGCCAATATGCGGTGCTGAATGGAGACGATGCGGCTTCCGACTACTTTGCCAAGCATACGCCGGCGCAGACGATCGTATACGGCATAGACAACCCGGCTGTCGACGTGCGGGCGGAGGACATTGAAATAACTGCCAAGGGTACCAAGTTCCGCTGCGTCACCTACCGCGGAACGGCCGAGGTGAAGATGCGGCTGGTCGGCCGCTTCAACGTTTACAACGTGCTCGGCGCCATCGCCGCAGCGCTGGCGGAAGGGATTGAGCTGGAGCGAATTGTCGCCAGCCTCGGCAGCATGACTTCCGTCGAAGGGCGGATGGAGATTGTGGATGCGGGGCAAGAGTCTCTTGTGCTGGTCGATTATGCCCACACGCCGGACGGCTTGGAAAATGCGCTCTCGACGATCCGGCAATTTGCGGAAGGCCAAGTTTATTGTGTATTCGGATGCGGCGGTGACCGCGACCGCGCCAAACGCTCGCTGATGGGAGGCGTGGCTGCAAAGTATAGTGACTATGTATTCGTCACTTCCGACAATCCGCGCACCGAAGATCCGGAAAGCATTCTCCGGGATATCGAACCGGGCCTTGTCGAGGCCGGCTGGGATAAAGAGCGTTACGAGCTGCTCGCCGACCGCAGACAGGCCATTCAAAAAGCGATTGCCCGGGCAACCTCTAAGGATGTAGTATTGATTGCGGGAAAAGGGCACGAAACGTATCAAGATATCCAAGGCGTCAAGCATCCGTTTGACGACCGGCTGGTAGCGGAAAACGCGATAAGGGGACGGTTGCAGTGATCAGACGTACGTTGGCCGAGATTGCCGTCATGGTCGGAGGAACCTTGGCGCAAGGAACGCCCGGCGATGCCGTGATTCGCGGCGTTTCGAAGGATACGCGCACTCTCGCGGAAGGCAGCTTGTATGTGCCGCTGATCGGGGAGTCGTTCGACGGGCACGAGTTTGCCGATGCCGCTTTCGAGCGAGGCGCTACCGCATCGCTGTGGCAGACCGACCGCCCCAATCCGCCGTCGGGCAAGCCGCTGATTCTCGTGGACGATACGCTGTCGGCGCTGCAGCGTCTGGCCCAAGCCTATCGCCGTCAGCTGAAAGTACGTGTTGTCGGCATCACGGGCAGCAACGGCAAAACGACGACAAAGGATATGACGGGAGCCGTGCTCGCCACGGCCTTCCGTGTGCATAAAACGGCAGGGAACTACAACAATCATATCGGTCTTCCGCTCACTTTGTTGGAGCTGAATGAGGATACCGAGATTGCCGTCCTTGAGATGGGCATGAGCGGACGGGGCGAGATTGAGCTGTTGTCCCGGCTCGCTGAGCCGGAGCTTGCCGTCATCACGAATATCGGAGATGCGCATCTGCTGCAGCTCGGCTCACGCGCCGAAATCGCTCGAGCCAAAACGGAAATTTTGGCAGGACTCCTGCCCGGCGGCGCACTCGTCTATCACGGGGACGAACCCCTGATTGAGGAGGTTCTGCCGGAGCTGGCCCAGTCCGGGCGTATGAAGGTGGACGGCTATGCCAAAGTCCGCTTCGGAGCGGGCGCGTCCAACGATCTGTACCCTCTGGAAATGAAGCTGGATGCGAAAGGGACGCACTTTGTCGTCAACACTGATCCGGGAATTCCTTTCTATATTCCGCTGCTCGGAGGACATAATGTGGTCAACGGGCTGGCGGCGATCGCCGTCGGGAAATATTTCGGGCTGGATGCGGCGCGGATGGCCGAAGGCTTGCAATCGCTGGTCGTTACCGGAATGCGGATCGAAGTGTCGCAGGCGCCTTCCGGCTTGACCGTGTGGAATGACGCCTACAACGCTTCCCCGACTTCGATGAGGGCCGCGCTCTCGCTTCTGCACGAGGCGACGGGCTATAGCCGCAAATTCGCGGTGCTTGGCGATATGCTCGAGCTCGGTCCCGAAGAGGCGGAATTTCACCGGGATATCGGCCGTTTCGTCAATCCCGACGTGGTTGAGGCGGTATATCTTTACGGCCCACTTGCCCGGCATATCGCCGAGGGGGCGAGGGAGCGGTTTCCGGCGGAGCGCGTCCGGCATTTTGAAGATAAAGAGGAGCTGGCCCGTGCGCTCGGTCAGGCTGCCGCAGCGAGCGACGTCGTGCTGATCAAAGGCTCGCGCGGTATGCGGATGGAACAGGTGGCATCGTTTTTAATGCAATTGGGGGGATAGTCCGGTGGATTTTCAAATTGTCATGATCACGCTCGGCGTGGCCTTTTTGCTTGCGGTCATTATGGGACCTTTATTCATTCCGCTTCTTCGCAGACTTAAATTCGGGCAGCAGATTCGTACCGAAGGACCGCAAGCGCATCTGAAAAAAGCGGGCACGCCGACGATGGGCGGGATCATCATCATGCTGGCGCTGGCGCTCGCCGTGCTGCGTTTCGGAGAAAAAAACATCGAAACGCTCATTCTCATTATCGCATCGCTTGGATACGGTTTTATCGGATTTTTGGACGATTATATTAAAATTTTGTTCAAGCGCTCGCTCGGCTTGACGGCCAGACAAAAGCTGCTTGGGCAGCTCGCCGTCTCGATCATCGTATGTATCCTGCTGGTGCAGACCGGACACAACACAGACATCCGGATCCCTTATATCGGCTTTTCGTTTGATATCGGCTGGTTGTACTTCCCGTTCGTCGCTTTTCTGTTGCTGGGTACATCCAATGCGGTGAACTTTACGGACGGACTGGACGGCTTGTTGGCCGGAACTAGCGCGATCGCGTTCGGCGCTTATGCCATCATTGCTTTGAATAACTCGCAGCCGAATCTTGCGATCTTCTGTGCCGCGATGGTCGGCGCCGTACTCGGATTTCTGGTGTTCAACGCTCACCCGGCGAAAGTGTTCATGGGGGATACCGGCTCGCTCGGCATCGGCGGAGGTTTGGCGGCTGTGGCGATTTTGACCAAAGCGGAAATTTTGCTGGCGTTGATCGGCGGCGTGTTCGTGGTCGAAATTTTATCGGTCATCATTCAAGTCGTCTCCTTCAAGACGAGGGGGAAACGGGTGTTCAAAATGAGCCCGATTCACCATCATTTCGAGTTAACAGGCTGGTCGGAGTGGCGCGTGGTCATTTCGTTCTGGACAGCGGGGCTGATTTTAGCCGGTATCGGACTTTATATTAACGAGGTGTTGTAGGCATGGAGCATCCCGCTCAGTACCGCGGCCGTCAGGTCGTCATTCTAGGTCTTGCACGCAGCGGCGTTGCAGTCGCCAAATTGTTTCACGAGAACGGCGCGGTCGTCGCCGTCAACGATAAGAAAGAACGCCATTTATGCCCTGAGGCCGCCGAGTTGGAGGCTCTGGGTATTTCTGTTGTTTGCGGGAGCCATCCCGAAGGGCTTGTACATGAGGGTGTTGCGCTCGTCGTGAAAAATCCCGGCATTCCTTACACGATCGAACCTGTAAAGCGGGCGGCCGAGCTGGGAATCGAAGTGGTGACCGAGGTCGAAGTCGCCTATCATATTTGCAAGGCGCCGATGATCGCAATAACCGGCTCCAACGGCAAGACGACCACGACGACGTGGACCGGTCTTATGCTCGAAGCGGGCGGATTAAAGCCGATCGTCGCCGGTAACATCGGACGTGCCTTGACGGAAGCCGCTTTGGAAGCCGAAGCGGACAACCGGATGGTTGTCGAGCTGAGCAGCTTTCAGCTCAAAGGAACGCGTGCGTTCCGTCCGGCCGTAGGGGCGCTGCTAAACGTGTACGAGACGCATCTCGATTATCACGGGACGATGGACGATTACGTCGTCTCCAAGACGAAGCTGTTCGCGAACCAAACGGAAGCGGACACGGCCGTGCTAAACTGGGACAACCCGGTCTGCCGCCAAACGGCTGACTCGATTCGTTCCTCGGTGCTGCCTTTTTCCGTACGCGAGGAGCTGGCTTTTGGAATGTTCGTACAGCCTCCGCTTGCCGCCAGGGATGAAGACACGGTACATACGATCGTTTACCGCGATAAAGACGGGCAAACGCACCGTATCTTGCCGGTACGGGAGCTTGGAATACCGGGCAGCCACAATGTGGAAAATGCGCTGGCAGCCAGCGCCATGGCCGTCGCTTCCGGAGTGAAGCTGGAGACAATCGCCCAGGTGCTGAAGGAGTTCCGCGGCGTGGAGCACCGGCTTGAATATGTGGAGCAGAAGGGCGACGTGCTCTTTTATAACGACTCCAAAGCGACGAATCCAACGGCGACGATCAAAACCATTGAATCATTCAAGCAGGACATCGTTTTGATTGCGGGGGGACTTGATCGCGGATCGGATTACATGGAATTGCTGCCCGCGTTCCAAAGCCGGGTGAAAGGCCTTGTCGCCTTCGGAGAGACAAAGGAAAAAATCGTCCGTGTGGCGCGCCTTGCAGGCATGAGCCGGATTAAAACCGTCGATACTGCTGCTAAGGATGCACGGGAAACGGTGGAGGAAGCGGTGCGGGAAGCACAGGCGCTGGCGAAGCCCGGCGACGTGGTGCTGCTCTCGCCCGCATGCGCAAGTTGGGACATGTTTTCCTCTTACGAGGAGAGGGGAAGCATGTTTAAGGAGTCCGTGCATAACCTGTAAAAGGGGGGAACAAGCCCTGTCAGCCGGCAGCGCTGATCCGGCGTGAAAGGTCCCTTCCCAGATTACCGAGAGGTAGAGGTGTGGGCGGTATGGTGAAAGCACGTTCGACTCCGGATTGGATGATGTTGGGCTCCACGCTGCTGCTGCTTGCCGTAGGCGTGGTGATGGTGTACAGCGCCAGCGCGGTGCTTGCGTTTCGCGAGTTCGGCGACTCGCTGTACTATTTGAAACGTCAAGCGCTGTTTGCGGCGCTCGGCATCGCAGCGATGATTTTTACGATGAACGCCGATTATTGGATTTGGAAAAAATATGCAAAAATCATTTTGATCGTCTGCTTCATTCTGCTGGTTGCGGTGCTTATTCCCGGCATCGGGGTCGTTCGCGGAGGGGCGCGCAGCTGGCTTGGTATCGGTTCGTTCGGGATTCAGCCGTCCGAATTTATGAAAATGGGCATGATTGTGTTTTTGTCCAAATGGTTGTCCGAGCAGCAGGGCTCGATTACGCATTTTACCCGTGGGCTGCTGCCGCCGCTTGGCCTCGTCGGCCTCGCTTTCGGAATCATCATGCTGCAGCCCGATCTGGGAACGGGCGCGGTGCTGGTCGGCGCCTCACTGCTGATCATCTATACGACAGGAGCCCGTCTGCTGCATTTATCGTATCTCGGACTGGTCGGGATTCTCGGATTCGTCGGCTTGATCATTGCGGCGCCCTATCGGCTGAAGCGGATTACCGCTTTTCTCGATCCGTGGCAGGACCCGCTCGGCGCGGGCTATCAAGCGATTCAATCGCTTTACGCGATCGGTCCCGGGGGACTGGTCGGCCTCGGTCTGGGCATGAGCCGGCAAAAGTACAGTTATTTGCCCGAGCCGCAAACGGACTTTATCTTTTCCATCATTGCAGAGGAGCTCGGTTTTATAGGCGGTTCCTTCGTGCTGCTGCTGTTTACGCTGCTGGTCTGGCGGGGGCTGCGTACGGCGATTACCGCGCCGGATACGTTCGGCAGTCTGCTTGCTACGGGCATCGTCGGCATGATCGCCGTACAGGTCATCATCAACATCGGCGTCGTGATCGGCATGTTTCCCGTTACAGGTATTACTTTGCCGCTAATTAGCGCCGGCGGCTCGTCGCTAACGCTGATGCTGACCTCGATCGGCGTGCTATTGAACATTTCCCGGTATTCGAGGTGACCTTCCTTTATGAAAAAAATCGTCTTCACGGGCGGCGGTACGGCCGGTCATGTGACGCCGAATTTGGCGGTGATGGCCAAGCTGCGCCAGCTCGGCTGGGACATGGAATATATCGGTTCCAAGGATGGAATCGAGAGAGAAATTATCGAGCACGAAGGGATTCCGTTTCATCATATCGCTTCGGGCAAGCTGAGGCGTTACTTTGACGCCAAAAATTTTAAAGATCCGTTCAAGGTGCTGCAAGGCGTCGGCCAGGCTTATCGGCTGCTGGGCAAAATTAAGCCCCATATCGTATTTTCCAAGGGCGGCTTCGTGACCGTACCGGTTATCGTTGCCAGCAAACTGAGGGGAATTCCCGTCATTTCGCACGAGTCCGACTATACCCCGGGCCTCGCCAACAAGATTACGATGCCCCTCGTCTCCCGTATTTGCGTGACTTTTCCCGAAACGTTGAAATATGTCCGCAGAGACAAAGCGGAACGCACCGGTCTTCCGATTCGCGAGCAGATCTTGGGTGGAAAAGCGTCCCGCGGACTGCAGATGAACGACTTTCATTCTCAAAAGCCGGTCCTGTTTATTATGGGCGGCAGCCTTGGCGCCCAGCGGATCAACCAAACGGTTCGCGAATCGCTGGAGGCACTGCTGGAACGGTTCCAGGTCATTCATATTTGCGGGAAAGGAAATACCGATCCCTCCTTCGACCGAATCCGGGGCTATCGGCAGTATGCGTACGTCAAGGACGAGCTGCCCGATCTGCTCGCCTGCGCCGATCTGGTCGTCTCGCGGGCAGGCTCCACCTCGATCTTCGAATTTCTTGCGCTGCGCAAGCCGATGCTGCTCATCCCTTTGACCCGCCAGGCGAGCCGAGGAGACCAGATTCTTAACGCGGAATCATTCCGGGGCATGGGCTACGGCAAAGTGCTGTTCGAAGAGGAGCTGAGTCCGGAGTCGCTGATCTCCAATCTCTACGGCCTGTCTGCGGAGCAGGATGAAATTCGGCAGCGGATGGAATTGAATCCGTACGGCAACGGCACGGATCACATCGTGAAGCTGATTGAAACCCATTGTTTGCCTCGCGCCTAGTGAATTTTGCACTAGGCGATTGTCACACTCTGATACGATTCACATAAACTACACTATACCGTGACAGACACTTGGCGAAGCGGCGCGCAGCCCGGGCGTAAAAATGCAGAAGCTCTGTGCGTGCCGCCAATCCTTGGTTCCGGAGCTCGTTTACCGGAAAGCCGGACGCCGCGTCGTTCTGTGAAGGAGGATTTCCCATGCAACAGGTCATAACGGAATTGCTGAACGGGTCCTGCGGCGAGTTGCGGCTGAACGAACCGCTTGCCCCTTACACCACGTGGAAAATCGGAGGTCCGGCCGACATTCTGCTCATTCCTCGTACACGATCGCAGCTTATCGATGCGGTAAAGCTTCTGAACCGGCACCAGATTCCATGGATGGCGCTAGGGCGGGGCTCTAACATGCTTGTAACCGACAAAGGGGTACGGGGCGTGGTCATCAAGCTCGGAGATGATCTGGAAACCGTACGGTTCGAAGGGGAAATCGTCTATGCCGGCGGAGCCTATTCGTTCATTAAGCTGTCGGTGATGGCGGGCAAGGAAGGATTGACCGGCCTGGAGTTCGCGGGGGGCATTCCGGGAACCGTGGGAGGCGCCGTCTACATGAACGCCGGGGCGCACGGGTCTGATGTGTCACGCATCTTATTGCGGGCTGAAGTACTGCTCCCGACAGGGGAGTTGGTGACGCTGAACAATGAGGATTTGGCTTATGCTTACCGACATTCGATTCTGCAGACGAAGCCGGGGATTGTGACTGAGGCGGTATTCCGGCTGCGGTATGGGGACCGCAAGGAGATTGCCGCTACACTCGCGTCCTACAAAGACCGGAGGCTGCGGACGCAGCCGCTGCAGCTTGCTTGCGCCGGAAGCGTCTTTCGCAATCCTCAAGGACACTTCGCCGCCAAGCTGATCGAGGAAGCCGGACTTAAAGGCCTTCGGGTCGGCGGAGCCGAAGTATCGCCGCTGCACGCCAACTTCATTGTCAACACCGGGCAGGCGACGGCCCACGACGTGCTCACCCTGATCGAACAAGTCAAGACTGCCGTGAATGAGAAGTTCGGCGTCTGCCTTGTTCCTGAAGTATTGGTGGTGGGTGAGCGGTAAATCGGAGGTGGGACTTTGGAAAAGTTGGTTATCGAAGGCGGGAAACCTCTCTCGGGAGCCATCAGAATTCACGGTGCGAAAAACGCCGCTTTGCCCATTCTAGCAGCCAGCATCATGGCGGAAGGCACGATTACGATTGAGAACGTGCCGGATTTGTCGGACATTCACGTGATGCTCGGTATTTTGCGGGCGCTGGGGTGCAAGGCGGAGTTGGTCGGGGATAACGTAACCGTGAGTACGAACGCCGTTCATCAGTTTCATATTCCCGAAAGCCTGATGAGCCAAATGCGATCCTCCATTTTTTTGATGGGCCCGCTTCTTTCCCGTCTCGGACGCGTGGAGCTGTATCAGCCGGGCGGCTGCGCGATCGGCGAGCGAAAAATCGATCTGCATCTGCAAGGGCTGGCTGCTCTGGGAGCGCATATTGAGGAAAACGGCAGCCAGATCGTATGCACGGCCAATGAGCTGCAGGGTGCGGAAATCGCGCTCGATTACCCGAGCGTGGGCGCTACCGAAAACATCATGATGGCTGCTGCGACGGCCCGGGGGATGACAACGATCATCAATGCGGCCCGAGAGCCCGAGATTCAGGATTTGCAAAACTTTTTGAACGCCATGGGCGCTCGTATTATCGGAGCCGGTACGGATACGATCACCATTGAAGGCGTATCGGAATTAACCCCCTGTACTTACCGGATCATTCCCGATCGCATCGTAGCCGGCACGCTGATGATTGCCGCTGCGGTTACAAGAGGAAACGTGACGCTGGAAAAGGTTTGTCCGGCTCATCTGACCTCCGCCATTCATGTGCTCAAGCGGGCAGGTATTCAAATCACAATTAACGGTGATATAATGAACGTGTGTGCTCTCGGCCGGCCGAAATCGGTGGAGAGGATCGTGACCTCGCCTTATCCGTCGTTCCCCACGGACCTGCAATCTCAAATCATGGTGCTCCTCAGCCTTGCAGAAGGGGTAAGCATCGTAAAGGAAACCGTATTTGAAGGACGATTCAAGCATGTAGACGAACTGTCGCGCATGGGAGCGGATATCCGGGTAGATTTGAACTCGGCCTATATTCGAGGAGTGCCCAGACTGTATGGCGCCACCGTGGAAGCGACCGACCTTCGCGCCGGCGCTGCGCTCGTCATCGCCGGATTGGCGGCTCAGGGATCAACCGTTATTGAACAAATCCATCATATCGACCGGGGGTACGACCGGATTGAACTGATGCTCGGGTCCCTCGGGGCGGGCATACATCGTACGACGCCGGTGCCTACGGAGTAGCACTTTATACATCCATATGACCACAGCCGCTGGAATATCCCTTTTTCCATGGGAGAAGGGATACCCTGCGGTTTACATATTGCGTATTTGATTTGCATTATCGTGCGGGCGATGCCGGCAAATACGGGGGAGGGCACCGATCCGTCCTAGCCTGCCGACGGCTCCCGTCCTGTCCGGGACAAGCTGCCCGGCGCAAAAGCGTACAGAGCCTGCCATGCGGGCTTTGTTGCGTTCAGAAGAGGAGGCACCTATGGAAGACAGACTCCCAGTGATCAAGAAACCGAATCCGAAAAGCCGGAGCAGCAAGAAGCTGCTGCTGTTTTTATTTATCTTTTTTATTACGCTTCTGCTGATTCTTTTCTTCCAATCGTCGCTCAGCAAAATAACGGAGATTGAGATTCAAGGGCAGCAGTTGATATCGAAGGAGGAAATCGCCCAAGCGGCCGCCGTCAAAGCGGGGGACCACTTTTTTTCCGTCTCATCCTCCAAAGTCGAATCGCAGGTCAAAGCACTAAAGATGGTCGAATCGGTCGATGTGTCCAAAAAGTTCCCGGGTCGCCTGATCATTCAGGTGCACGAGTACCCGAAGGTGGCTTACCAGATTGGAGAAAATGGCCAGATCGAGGCGCTGCTCGCCGACGCCAGCGTTGTGCCCGTAACGGTACAGGGCGTTGCGCTGGACAAGCCGATCCTGACGGGATGGCCGAAGGACGATCCGCTCAAGGTCAAGCTGTGTCTGGCCATGTCCAAGATGCCGGCCTCGTATTTCTCCGACGTGTCCGAGATCAAGCCTTCGCCGACGGATTCCTATCCGGACAAAATCAAAATGTACACCCGCTCCCAATATGAAGTGCAGACGACGATCGGGTATTTGCCCGACAAGATGAAATATTTGGATTCTTACATCGCCAGCCTGCACAGTAGTAAAATAACGGGAGGCGTGATTACGATGCTCGAAGCGGATACGCATGCGCCTTTCGAAAAGGATACGGGCAAAACGAACGCCAAGGATACGAAAGACGGCTCGGATGGAAAAGGAAACAAGGATAACAAAGACAGCAAGGACAAGGACGGTAAGGACGGTAAAAGCACCGCTTCCAAAGAGACGGACGCATCGTCGTCCGCTGACGAAAAGAAGCCGGAAAGCCAGGATACAGCCCGCAACTGAGCAAAAAACTCTACTCAACCTACTAGAATAGTGCTAGAATTGAAATTATGGTATAATTTAAGCCTGGCCGTGAAAAAAAATGAGCTAAAAAAGAGGGAATTGCCGAGCCGTGTGGAATATACACAGGAGGTTTTGCTGACCAAGGCTCATTATCGAAATTATGTCACAGGAGGTGCCACGGGTTGAGCAGCAATGACATCATTGTTAGTTTGGACATCGGTACATCCAAAGTTCGTGCTATTATTGGGGAAGTCGTTAACGGCGCCATTAATATAATTGGAGTTGGATCTGCCGACTCGCAGGGAATTCGCAAAGGAGCGATCGTGGATATCGATCAAACGGTCCAGTCGATCCGGAGCGCAGTGGATCATGCCGAGCGAATGGTCGGAGTGCAAATATCGGAAGTGTACGTTGGAATTTCCGGCAATCATATTGCGCTGCAATCGAGTCACGGGGTCGTAGCGGTATCGAATGAAGACCGCGAAATCGGCGACGACGACATCGAACGGGTCATTCAGGCGGCGAAAGTGATTCCTTTGGCTCCCGAACGCGAGATTATCGGCGTTGTGCCAAACCAATACGTAGTTGACGGAACGGATCAGATTCACGATCCCCGGAGCATGATCGGAGTTAGACTGGAAGTTGAAGCGACCATCGTTACCGGTACGAAAACGGCGATACATAATTTGCTCCGTGTCGTGGAGAAATCCGGACTCAAGGTAGCCGGACTTATACTGATGTCACTGGCCGCAGGCCATCTGGCTTTGTCCAAAGACGAAAAGGCTGTCGGAACCGTACTGGTCGATATCGGTGCGGGCGCTACGACGATCGCCATTTTTAACGAGAACAATCTGGTTGCTACATCGACGCTTCCGATCGGCGGCGAGTTCATTACGAACGATATCGCTTACGGCTTGCGGACGCAAGCGGACATCGCTGAGAAGATCAAGCTGAAATTCGGATGCGCCGTTGTAGAGCATGCAGCGCCTGATCAAGTGTTCAAGGTTAACCGGATCGGCAGCAATACGGATAAGGAATTTTCGCAGGTCGATCTGGCGAATATCATCGAGCCCCGGGTACAAGAAATATTTCATCTGATCCTCTTGGAAGTTCAGCGGCTTGGCTTCACCGATCTGCCGGGCGGTTATGTGCTTTCCGGTGGTACGGTTTCGCTGCCCGGCGTGTTGAATGTCGCCCAAGTGGAGCTGGCTTCTTCCGTTCGTATTGCCGTTCCCGAGTTTATCGGCGTGCGAGACCCTGCTTTCACGAGCGGCGTAGGAATTATCCAGTACGCCTCCAAATATTTGCGGCATGCCAAACAAGGCTCCGGCGTCAAGAAGCTCGTCACGACGAAAAAAGCGTCTTCCGGTCAAGAGCAAAAGCCCTCGGCCATGGAACGTTTCAAAAATTGGTTAAGCGAATTTATTTAAACTCGGGTAGCTTGCATGATGAAAGCCTAATGAGGGGGAAGACGCTAGTATGTTTGAATTTGATATGGACATGGAAGGGTTTGCCAAAATAAAAGTAATCGGCTGTGGCGGAGGCGGAAGCAACGCTGTCAACCGGATGATTGACACTGGCGTGAGAGGGGTCGAATTTATAACGGTCAACACCGACGCGCAAGCTCTGCATCTCGCCAAATCGGAGATGAAACTGCAAATCGGGGACAAGCTCACACGCGGTCTCGGAGCCGGCGCCAATCCCGATGTCGGCAAGAAGGCGGCCGAGGAATCCCGCGAGTTAATCGCCAATGCCCTCAAAGGTTCCGACCTCGTCTTTGTTACCGCAGGTATGGGCGGTGGCACAGGGACAGGCGCTGCGCCGGTTATTGCCGAAATCGCAAAAGAATGCGGTGCGCTGACCGTCGGCGTCGTGACGCGTCCGTTCCGTTTTGAAGGATTGAAGCGTGCTCGACAAGCGGAGCAAGGTATTGCCGCACTCAAGGAAAAAGTCGATACGCTCATTATTATTCCGAACGACCGTTTGCTTGAGATCGTCGACAAGAAAACGCCGATGCTGGAAGCGTTTCTTGCGGCGGACAACGTTTTGCGTCAAGGGGTCCAAGGGGTTTCCGACCTGATCGCCGTTCCCGGTTTGATCAACTTGGACTTTGCCGACGTAAAGACCATCATGACCGAGCGTGGCTCGGCTTTAATGGGGATTGGGCACGCTTCAGGCGAAAACCGTGCGGCGGAAGCGGCCAAGAAAGCGATCAGCTCCCCGTTGCTTGAAACGTCGATTGACGGAGCGCGCGGCGTGCTGCTGAACATCACGGGCGGCAACAACCTGTCGCTCTACGAGGTCAACGAAGCAGCCGATATCGTCGCCGATGCAGCCGACCCGGAAGTCAATATGATCTTCGGTGCGGTGATTGACGAAAGCTTGAAAGACGAGATTCAGGTGACCGTTATCGCCACCGGCTTCGAACATCGCGAAGTAGTATCACCAGCCAAGAAACCGTCAGCAACCGGTACAACGGCGTCCACCAACCAATCGCAGGAGCCTGTGGACAACCGTCTTGGCAACCTCCGTCCATTCGGAGGCCAATCGTCGAACGACCAGCTCGACATTCCGGCGTTCCTTCGCAACCGCAACCGCAACGGCTTCGATAAGTAATGAACTAATCCATATTGTTACTATATTGTTTAATGCACAGTCGCCTCTATCCCTAGAGGCGGCTGTTTTTTATTTGACGTTTATTTCGCCTTCTCCCGTCTCGAGAGGCATCCTATCTACTCCTCCCTTGGTTGGGAGAAGTGAGTCCTCGCCAGATCAGCTTGTGTGGCGGAGAGCAGCGTATGTGCCGTAGAGTTTACGTGCCGCCTTTGAACTTGGGTTCTTACCGAAAGGTAAGTTGAATAAAACCCGAGTTCAACAGCGGCCGAAGGCACATACGACTGCTCGCAGCCACACGACTGCTGATCAAGTTTCAACTCTCTCCCTCCATCAACTCCGCTCCCTCAAATTCACTCTTCCCAACCCCCTCCTCTCGACAAAAATAGTACCGCCCCCTCGGCATGTTTAGACAGACTTTGGAATACGATTGGGATATACTTGTCTCATTCGCGGCAAGCGGGTGGCAAGCTGGGCGGGAGGTAACGAAGATGGTCGTGTACATCGATGTCATATTCCTCATGAACGTGCTGATCGACGGTGCGCTGCTCTGGACGACGGCCTGGTCGCGCAAGCTCCGTTACCGCCCGTGGCGGTTGGGGCTCTCTGCAGCCATCGGAGGCAGCTATGCGGTGATGCTGTTTTTTCCGCCGTTATCGTTTCTGTTTACGGTTTCGCTAAAATTTGCGCTTTCTCTGCTGATGCTGCTGACCGCCTTCGGATTTGGGGGATTGCAGCATTTTTTGCGGAACCTTGGCGCATTTTACGTCATCAATTTTATGGCAGCCGGTGCCGTCTTCGGGTGCGCCTACTTCTGGCAATCCTCCAGCGAAATCGTCAATGGCATCTTGTTCAGCCACGATCTGGGGGTCACGCTGACGATGCTAGCTTTTTCCTTCCCATTGGCGTTATGGCTATGCCGGCACGTCCTGCAAGCCTTGAGACGCAAGCAGGAACTGACCTCGTTTTTGGCCAAGGTGGAGGTCCATATCGACGAATTTGCCTCCAGCTGCACCGGACTTATCGATACGGGCAACCAACTGTACGATCCGCTGACGAAAACGCCGGTCATGGTCATGGAAGCGGGACAGTGGGGGGAGCGCATTCCCGAAGCTTGGCTGGTCAAAATCCGCCGTGCCGAAGTGGACCAACTCGTGACGTCGATCGGTACCGAGCCCTTTGTCTGGCAGGACCGCTTGCGCTTGGTGCCGTATCGGGGGGTGAACCGGAATACGCAGTTTATGCTGGCGCTCAAGCCGGACCGGGTCGTCATCACAACGGGAAGCGAGCAGATCGAGGCGAACAAAGTGCTGATCGGACTGGACGGCGGGCGCCTCAGCTCGGACAACGCTTATCAGGCTATCATTCATCCGTCGCTAGTCAACTTGTAACAACAGCGGGACCCGATATCCGACGCCTGGCTTGCCGCAGCTCAAGGCCGTGCTTGTAAGGGAGACCGAAGCTTGACCGCAAGAAAGCTGTTTTCACGACTGGGGATGTCCGGCGAAAAAAATGGTATGAATGGGAGGAAGCGTAAACATGATGGTCAAGTGGAAGCTGATGCTGCAAATTATGTATTTTCGCCTGCTGCTGGTGCTGGGGCTCAAATCGGACGAAATCTACTACATCGGTGGAAGCGAAGCGCTGCCGCCCCCGCTCACACGCGAAGAGGAAGAATATTTACTGGAAAAGCTTCCTTCAGGAGATGCGGCCATCCGTGGCATGCTGATCGAACGAAATCTGCGGCTCGTCGTTTACATCGCGCGTAAATTCGAGAACACAGGCATCAATATCGAAGACCTCGTATCGATCGGCGCAATCGGCTTGATCAAAGCGGTCAATACGTTCGATCCCGAGAAAAAAATCAAGCTCGCCACGTACGCCTCGCGCTGCATTGAGAACGAAATTTTGATGTATTTGCGGCGTAACAGTAAAATTCGCACCGAAGTTTCGTTCGACGAGCCGCTCAATATCGATTGGGACGGTAACGAGCTTTTGCTGTCGGATGTGCTTGGGACGGAAAACGACACCATCTACCGCAATATCGAGGAGCAGGTCGACCGCAAGCTTCTCCATAAGGCGCTTGACAAGCTGTCGGAGCGCGAACGGATCATCATGGAGCTGCGCTTCGGTCTGCAGGACGGTGAAGAGAAGACGCAAAAGGACGTCGCGGACATGCTCGGCATCTCCCAGTCGTATATATCGCGGCTTGAAAAGCGCATCATCAAACGGCTCCGCAAAGAGTTCAACAAGATGGTGTAAACTGGAAAAAGTTTTTTTCGTGGGCGATGAAAGCGAAACCGCCCTTGCGGGAACTGGATTTGAACGATTTTTAGAGAGCGGTGCGGCCGTTTGAGAGCCCGCCAAGACCGCATAAAAAAGCATTCCGAGGAGATAATTAACAGTAATGTTTCTCCTTGGGAGGTAATCACGGTGACCCGAAACAAAGTCGAAATATGCGGCGTCGATACGGCAAAGCTACCGGTTTTGACCAATGCGGAAATGCGTGAACTATTCGTGGATCTGCAGACGAATAACGAACGATCTGCAAGAGAGAAATTAGTCAACGGCAACCTCCGGCTCGTGCTGAGCGTCATTCAGCGGTTCAACAACCGGGGGGAATTTGTCGACGACCTGTTCCAAGTAGGCTGTATCGGACTGATGAAAGCCATTGATAATTTCGATTTAAGCCAGAACGTCAAGTTTTCCACCTATGCGGTTCCGATGATTATTGGAGAGATCCGCCGTTACCTTCGGGACAACAACCCGATCCGTGTGTCCCGCTCCTTGCGCGATATCGCTTATAAGGCGCTTCAGGTGCGCGATCAGCTGACGAATCAAAATTCGCGGGAGCCCACCATTTACGAAATTTCGGAAGCGCTCGGCGTGCCGAAGGAAGATGTCGTGTTTGCACTCGATGCCATACAAGACCCGGTGTCGCTTTTCGAACCGATCTATCATGACGGCGGTGATCCGATCTATGTGATGGACCAGATCAGCGACGACCGGAACAAAGACGTATCTTGGATCGAAGGCATTGCCCTCCGGGAAGCGATGCGAAAGCTGAACGACCGCGAGAAAATGATTTTGTCCATGCGATTTTTCGACGGTAAGACCCAGATGGAAGTAGCCGACGAGATCGGCATTTCCCAAGCGCAAGTATCCCGGCTCGAGAAATCGGCCATATCCCAGATGCAGAAGCATGTGAAAAACTGACGGGAGCTTGCCCGACCTGCGAAGATCCGACCGACTCGCTACAATGCAGCGGGCGCGGTCTTTTTTTATAGATATAGAATTTATAAGTTATCAGCGGAGCTGATTGAATTCTATATCGCAAGAAAAGCTTCCGTTAAAACACGAATGTATCTTCCTCGAAAAGGCTTCGATAAAAAGCTTTTTTTATAGACTGGAAAGGACATTTTGCCCAAGTTGCTCATATAGTATAAAAAAGGGCATTTGCGGAACCGATTTTTTTGGTTTTGAAACGTCTATTGGCGAGTTGGTCGTAGAGTGAAAAGTGATCCGCGGCGAGTTTTTTTCAGGCTGTGTTTGAGCCGAAGCGGATTACCTTTCACTCGCAGACGTGTCGCCAATGAGGCTTCCAAAATCGTTCTGCAATATGCCTTCCCCGGTGGTGACAGCGTGAAAATATCCGATTTCCAAACCAAAGACGTGATCAATATCGTCGACGGCAAAAAGCTGGGCCAAATCAGCGACTTGGAGCTCGATCTCCGGCAAGGACGCATCGAGGCGATCGTCGTCCCGAATTCCTCCCGTTTCTTCGGATTGTTCGGCGGCGGAACCGATGTGATTATCCCTTGGAGCAACATCGTCAAAATCGGCATGGACGTCGTCCTGGTCAAGCTGGAGGATGTTCGGGCTTTCCGGCAGCAGGAGCCGGCCGATAACGTGTATGAGTACAACCGTCAGTCCCGCGGATAGGGCAAGCGAAGACAGGCGTGCATTCACCCGGACGAACAAGGGTGTTCTTTTTTTTCGCTTCGTGTATACTGAGTAGTAAAAAGACGGGAGGCGGACCCATGGAGCCTTTTGTAATCCGACAAGCCGAAAACGGCTGTGAACTGCTTATGCTGGAGCGTTTCATGAACGCCTGTCCGGCCGTGACGGCCGGTTTTACGACAAGACGCGGCGGGGTTAGCCGCGAAGCGTTCGGCAGCTTGAACTGCGGGCTTCACGTGGAGGATGTACCCGCTGATGTGGTTGCGAACCGGAATTTGCTGGCCGAATCGCTCGAGCTGCCGTTCGAATCGTGCACATACGCGGAGCAGGTTCACGGGAAGGAAATTCAGGTTGTCGGTAAAGGGCAGCGCGGTGCGGGCAACGATTCTCGGGAGAAGGCGCTGCAGGGCAAAGATGGATTCGTCACGAACGAACCGGGGGTCTTTTTGCACGCGTTGTTTGCGGACTGTGTGCCGCTGTATTTTTATGATCCGGTCCGCAAGGCGGTAGGATTGGCGCATGCAGGGTGGAAGGGGACCGCATTGCAAATCGCCAAGGCGACGCTGGAGACGATGAGCGCGGCATACGGCACCAAGCCACGGGACGTGAAGGCTGCCATCGGCCCTTCTATCGGCGCATGCTGCTACGAGGTGGACGATGCCGTTATTGCGCGAATGGACAAGGTGCTGGAGCAGGTTGCACCGGGTAGCGGCGCCGACGAATCCGGCCGTTCGCCGTTCTACGAAAAACAGCCTAACGGCAAATACAAGTTGAACTTGCAACAAATAAACCGACAAATTATGATAAAAGCAGGAATTATGCCGTCTCATATCGAAATAAGTGGTTTATGCACAAGCTGCCGTACCGACTTGTTTTTCTCGCACCGCAAAGAAGGCGGAAAAACCGGTAGAATGGCGGCATGGATCGGACTGCGGGAATAGAGGCTGGGGGACTCCGGCTTGATAACACCGGGGACCGCCCCATAGCCAGGCAGGCCGAAAGCGAGGTGAATTGACGTTATGACTGTAGAGCTGAAGGAACGAATCGAAGAAGTCCGCAAGCGTATTGCCGCGGCGTGCGCCCGCGCGGGACGTAGCCCCGAGGAGGTGCGCGTCATCGCCGTGACCAAGTACGTTTCGCTCGAAACGACAGGACAAGCGCTGAGGAGCGGATTGACAGATGTCGGCGAGAACCGCTGGCAGGATGCCGCTGCCAAATGGGAAGCATTCGGCAGTGAAGGCGTGTGGCATTTCATCGGACATCTGCAAACGAACAAAGTAAAGGACGTCGTCGGACGATTCGCGTATATTCATTCGCTGGACAGGCTGTCGCTGGCCAAAGAGATCGAGAAGAAGGCGTCGGCGCTCGGAATCGAGGTTCCGTGCTTTATTCAGCTGAACGTGTCGGGGGAAGAGACGAAATACGGTTTGGAGCCCGGCGGGCTGCTTGATTTTGCGGCGGAGCTGCGGAGCATGAAGCATATCCGTGTGGCCGGTCTGATGACTATGGCGCCTTATGAAGCGGAGCCCGAGGCGACCCGCCCGGTGTTTCGCGGCTTGCGCGAATGGCGGGACCGTCTGAACCGGGAAACCGTGCTCGATTATGAAGTGACGGGCTTGTCGATGGGAATGTCAAACGATTTTGAAGTAGCCATTGAAGAAGGAGCGACTTGGGTGCGTCTTGGTTCGGTCTTGGTGGGTAAAGAGTGACAGAGATGAAACTCCGAGGAGGAAAGGATATGGGCGTAATGAATAAATTCATGAACTTTCTGGGCTTGCAGGAAGAAGAAGAAGTCGTGGAGCGCGAGCGCGTCGTAGAGCATCATGAAGAAGCTGAAACCCCGGCGCAGGAATTGCGTAAAAATAAGGGGAACATCGTCAGCATCCATTCGCAAAAAAACGTGCGGGTCATCTTGAACGAGCCACGGTCTTACGAGGAAACCCAGGAAATTGCCGACCATTTGCGCTCACGCCGGCCTGTCGTCGTCAATCTGCACCGGGTCCGGCCGGATCAGGCTACGCGGATCGTCGACTTCCTGAGCGGTACCGTGTATGCGCTCAGCGGTTCCATCTCGAAGATCGGACCGAACATTTTTTTGTGCACTCCGGATACCGTGGAAATTCACGGCTCGATTTCGGAAATGATGCACCATAACGAAGAATAGCGTATATAGAAAGAACGAGGTGAACGGCTTGTACTACATTGAAGACTACATTCGCACTTTGATTCAGATTTATCAGTACGTGCTCATCGCCTACGTTCTGCTCTCCTGGCTGCCGAGCGCGCGAGAAAGCTTTATTGGGGAAATACTGGGGAAGCTGTGTGAGCCGTATTTGTCCGTATTCCGCCGGTTCATTCCTCCGATCGGCGGGATGATCGATATTTCCCCAATTATCGCGCTGATTGCGCTTCGTTTCGTAGGGGAAGGAATCGTTGCGGTTCTCCGTTTCATTATTCCCTAGTTTAAAATTGCAGGAGACTTAAACCGATGATGCAGGAACAACTATATGCCCACTTCCATCCGGACGAACACCGCTTTGTCGATAAGGCGGCGGAATGGGTGGAGCGGGCCGAGCAGCATACGGTCAAGCTGACCGATTTTTTGGACCCGCGGCAGATTTTCATCCTGACCACGCTTGCCAATCGGAACCCGGACGTGCATGTGCGATTCGACGGCGGCCATCCGGGTGCGGAACGGAAGCGGGCATTGGTCGCTCCGGATTATCGCGTGCTGGACGATGAAGAGATGGGGATCAGCCTCATTGAAATTACTTCCGAGGACGAGAAGCTGAAGGAGCTGGACCACGGCGATTTCATGGGAGCGATCCTCGGACTTGGTATCAAGCGCGATAAAATCGGCGATATTTATGTGCGGGAAGATGGCTGTCATTTTCTCGTGGCTTCGGAAATTGCCGATTATATCCGGCTCAATCTGAGTCAGGTGCACCGGCTGCACGTGCGGACAGAGCAGTTGCCGCTGAATAAGCTCAAGGCGACGGAAACGAAGCTGGACGAAATGTTCTTATCGGTCGCTTCGCTTCGTCTGGATGGCATCGTCAGCGACGTATACCGGCTGAGCCGGGCCAAAGTGCTTGTTCCGATTAAAGCCGGGCGTTGCAAAGTGAACTGGAAGCAGGAAGAAGATCCGAGTAAGCCGCTAAAGCAGGGGGACGTCGTATCGCTTCAAGGGTTCGGGCGCTTCAAGGTGCTGGAAGTCGAAGGAGTAACCAAAAAAGGGAGATACCGTTTAAAAATCGGCAAATATGCGTGAACGCCGATTTTTTTTGTTTGCCGATGCAGGAATATGCCAGCAACTGTCGAATATAGGATTACGCATGCGCGGACAACATAGGATCATAGTTTTTTTGCCAAATTTGCAGGAGGTGCAGCAATGGCTTTAACACCGCTCGATATACATAACAAGGAGTTCAGCCGCTCGTTTCGGGGATATGACGAAGATCAAGTGAACGAATTTCTGGATCAGGTCATTAAAGATTACGAATCGCTGATCCGTGAAAATAAAGAGCTGCAAAATCAGTTGGCCGCGATTCAAGAGCGTCTGGACCATTTTGCCAATATCGAAGAAACGCTTAGCAAAACGATCATCATCGCGCAGGAAGCGGCTGATGAAGTGAAAAATAACTCGAAAAAAGAAGCGCAGCTGATTATTAAAGAAGCGGAGAAGAACGCCGACCGCATCATTAACGAATCGCTGACCAAAGCGCGTAAAGTGTCGGTAGAAATCGAGGAGCTGAAAAAGCAGGCGTCGATCTACCGGACCCGGTTCCGCACGCTTATCGAGGCGCAGCTCGAGCTGCTCAGCAAGGAAGATTGGAACTCGCTCGACCGGATGGAGATCGAGCAGCCTTGATTGGCCCAAGTTGACGTGGAGGCTCATTTCCGCTATACTCCCTGTATAAGTTAACATGAATGAAAGCGATGACTGGGACGAGTACTTGACGTCCAGCGGAGGCCAGCGAGCCGGGGGGAATGGTGCGAGCCCGGACTTCGGCGGTCAAGGAATATCCCCCAGGAGCATCTCTTGAACCTCGTTCCGGAAGTAAAGAGCATCGGCTGATCCCGTTATCGATCATGGAGCGAAGACTTCGAGCCGGGCAGCGGCCGTGAACGTCACGGACGATTGCTTCGACGATCGTGGTCTTAAACAGGGTGGTACCGCGAGACTTCTCGTCCCTTAGGGATGCGAGGTCTTTTTTTGTTGTAAATTCAGTTAGGAGTGAGACATTCGATGGATTATGGAAAAACGCTAAACCTGCTGCAAACGGACTTTCCGATGCGCGGCAACCTTCCGCAGGCTGAACCGAAAATGCAGCAGCATTGGGACGAGACGGACATTTACCGTCAAGTGCAGGAGAGCCGCAAGGGCAAACCGAAGTTTGTATTGCACGACGGACCTCCGTATGCGAACGGCGACATTCATATCGGCCACGCGCTAAACAAAATTTTAAAGGACATTATCGTCCGTTTCAAAACAATGCAGGGCTACGATGCACCTTATGTGCCAGGCTGGGATACGCACGGTTTGCCGATCGAGCAGGCCATTACCAACAGCGGCAAAGTCGACCGGAAAAAAATGAGCGTGCCGGAATTCCGCGACTATTGCAAAGATTACGCTTTGCAGTGGGTGGAGAGGCAAAAAGCGCAGTTCAAGCGTCTCGGTATCCGCGGCGATTGGGATCGCCCGTATATTACGCTGCTGCCTGAATACGAAGCACAGCAAATCCGCGTTTTCGGCGGGATGGTGACGAAAGGCTATATCTACAAAGGATTGAAGCCGGTTTACTGGTCGCCTTCTTCGGAAAGCGCGCTGGCGGAAGCCGAGATCGAATACCGCGACAAGACATCGGCTTCGATTTACGTCGCTTTCGACGTACAGGACGGCAAAGGCAAGCTGCCTGCGGACGCAGCCATCGTCATCTGGACGACGACGCCTTGGACGATACCGGCGAACCTTGGGATCAGCGTCCATCCGGATTTCGACTACGTTCTGGTGGAAACGGGAGGCCGGAAGTTCGTGCTGGCGCAAGGACTGCTCGAAGCGGCGTCGAAGGAAATCGGCTGGACTGATGTGAACGTTCTGCAGACGTTCAAGGGCAGTGAGATTGAGCATGTGCTCTGCCGCCATCCGTTCTACGATCGGACATCGCTTGTGATGACGGGCGAGCACGTGACGCTGGAAGCCGGTACGGGCTGCGTACACACCGCTCCGGGACACGGGGAAGACGACTTCGTGATCGGGCAAAAATACGGTCTCGGCGTCTTGTGTCCGGTGGATGACCAAGGGCATATGACAGCGGAAGCGCCGGGCTTTGAAGGGCTGTTTTACGATAAAGCGAACAAGGCGATTACGGAAAAGCTTCAGGAAAGCGGCCACCTGCTGAAAATGAGTTTTATTCAGCACCAATATCCGCATGACTGGCGGACGAAGAAGCCGGTCATTTTCCGCGCAACTGAGCAGTGGTTCGCATCGGTCGATAAATTCCGCCAAGCGATGCTGGACGAAATCAAGCGCGTGAAGTGGACGCCGGAGTGGGGCGAGATTCGACTTCATAACATGATCGCCGACCGCGGCGACTGGTGTATTTCCCGTCAGCGGGCATGGGGCGTGCCGATTCCGATCTTTTACTGCCGCAGCTGTAATGAGCCGCTGGTCAACGAGACGACGATCGAGCATGTCGCTTCGATTTTTGAAAAGGAAGGCTCCAACGCGTGGTTCCTGCGTGACGAGAAGGAATTGCTCCCGGCGGGTACCGTTTGTCCGAAATGCGGTCACGACCATTTCCGCAAAGAAACGGATATTATGGACGTATGGTTCGATTCCGGCTCCAGCCATTCGGCGGTGCTCGAAACGCGCGAAGAGCTGCAATGGCCGGCCGATCTGTATCTGGAAGGCTCGGACCAATACCGCGGGTGGTATAACTCGTCGTTAATTACCGGCGTGGCAGTCAAAGGACAATCGCCGTACAAAGGCATTTTGAGCCACGGCTTTACACTGGACGGCGAAGGACGCAAAATGTCCAAATCGCTCGGTAACACGATCGATCCGAACCAGATGTGCAACAAGCTGGGCGCCGATATTTTGCGCTTGTGGGTGTCTTCGACCGATTTCCAGGCAGATCAGCGCATCTCGGACAACATTTTGAACCAGATTGCCGAAAGCTACCGGAAAATCCGCAATACGCTGCGCTTTTTGCTCGGCAACCTGTCGGATTTCGATCCGGCCAAAGACCGCGTAGGCGTAGAACAAATGAGTGAATTGGACCGGTTCGCGCTGCTGCGTCTGCACCGGATGACGGATCGAGTCATCAAGGCGTACGACAACTACGATTTCCACGTGGTGTATCAGACCGTAAACCATTTCTGCGCGGTCGATATGAGCGCGTTCTATCTGGATATTTTGAAAGACCGGCTGTATGCCAGCCTTCCGTCCGATCCGGCCCGCAGAGCGGCGCAAACCGTATTATACGATGCGCTGACGGCAATAACTAAATTGATTGCTCCGATTTTGCCGCATACGGCTGACGAGGTATGGAAATACATTCCGGGTACGACGCTGCCGAGCGTACAGCTCGCTGAGCTGCCGACGATCGATACAAGCTTGTTCGATGCGAATCTGGAACAAAAATGGGAAAAATTCAGCGGTGTGCGCGACGATGTGCTGAAAGCGCTGGAGGAAGCTCGGAAAGAAAAGCTGATCGGCAATTCGCTCAGCGCCTCGGTTCATCTGTACCCGAGTACGGAGACGTACGAGCTGCTTGGCGGCTTCGACCGATTGGATCTGTTGTTTATCGTTTCCGCGGTGAAAGTGCATAATCCGGAGGAGACAGCACCTGAGGGAGCTCAAGCGTTCAAGGGGCTTGACGTAAAAGTCGCTGTGGCCGATGGGGAGAAGTGCGAACGCTGCTGGATCGTTACGCCTGAGGTCGGTCATGACTCCGAGCATCCGACGTTGTGCAAACGCTGCTCGGGAGTGCTGAAAGCCGGCGCTGCAGGCTAATGGGTTAGCGAGCCATCCATGGGAAGCGAAGGGAGCTTCCCATGGAAAGGCTCGTGATTTGTACCCTGGGAGGGTTGCGCGATAGAACAGACGACGGAAAAGAACGATCAGGAAAAATTGCTTGAGCATGTACACAAAAAAGTAACCGACATTGCCGCGAACATCGAACGGACGCAAATTGCCGACTACGTTCTGCTCATGAACAGCCCGATTCGCCTGATTTGGACCAACCTGCTTGCCGGGATTTCACGCGGCGTAGGCATTGCGATCGGTTTTACCATATTCGCTTCGACCATCCTGTATCTGCTCCAGGCGCTTAACGTGTTGAACTTGCCTATAATCGGGAATTATATTGCCGATATTGTCAAACATGTGCAGTTCCAATTGGAAGGAAAAAGGACCTTCTAGCACAGCCTACGAAAACCGGTCTTCGGCCTCTTCCTCGGGTTCGAGCAAGCCGTCTCCTTCGCCGCTGCGCATATAGTGTCGGTACGCTTTATTACGGACAACCGTGACTTGACGGCCGAACATGTCGGTGGCCAGGAAGCTTTCGATCGGTTCGACGTACCCTTCGGATTCGTCGGCTTCGATCTGCATCTCGTTGTAGCTGTCGGATTCGTTCGGATCGTCGGCCATCGCCGGCGTATTGGACGTTCCCCAGCTTTCGACGATTTGCCAGGCGTCTTCGCCGTCGAACTGCGTCTGCCCCTCGCGTTCGTCAAGACTTGTTCTTCCGAACGGCGGGTCAAGAAATTTTTCTTCCGCGGGCCGGCGTTGGGACATATCGGGGTCGGGTACATGTTCTACGCAGTAGGCGGTTGTAGGGAGGGCTTCCAGCCGCTCGGGCGGAATCGGCTGCCCGCATACCCGGCAAATGCCGTAATCCCCCGATTCCATGCGAGTCAATGCCTCGTTGATGTCGGTAAGCTGGTGCTCGGCATTTTCGTGAAGGGCGATATCTTTTCCGCGTTCGTACATCTCGGTGCCCAAATCGCCGGGATGGTTGTCATAGTTGGAAAGCTCTCCGGTCTGGACGCGCATGGAATCGCCGAGTCCCATATGCTCACGTGATTCCAAGTGCCGCTCCAGCCACTGCTTTTCTTCCGTCAGCTTGGCTTTGAGCGCTTGCAGCTGCTGCCCGGTAAGCGGACCGGGGGAACCGGATTCGAACGGAAGGTTTGTCAAGAAAAGCGCCTCCTTTTGATTAAAGCAAGCATGTATCGTTATGTTTCGCGCCGCCCGTTGTTTTTAGCTAGGTAAATGTATGCAGGTTGTCAGCAAGCCCAATAAGGAGTTGTTATTTTGAGATATTACATTTACGCGTTTATCGTTCTCCTGTTGGACCAGGCTACCAAATGGCTTATTGTAAGCCGGTTGGAGCGGGGGGAATCGCGATCGGTCATCGGCGATTTTTTCCAAATCACCTCTCACCGGAACACTGGAGCCGCTTTTGGTATTTTGCCAAATCAGCGGTGGTTTTTCCTGGTCATTACGGTTTTTGTAGTGGTTGGGGTCATCTGGTATTTGCAGAAGATGCGAAAAGAAGGAAAAAAGCTGCTGCCTTTTGCTCTGAGCTTGCTGCTTGGAGGGGCGTTTGGCAATTTTATCGACCGTGCGCTGTTTGGCGAAGTTGTGGATTTTCTCGATTTTCACTTCCGTTTCAATTTCTTCGGCATCCCGGTGAACTACCCGTTCCCGATCTTTAACGTTGCCGATTCCGCCATCGTCGTCGGGGTCGCCTTGATCTTCGTTGATTCGCTGATCAGCTGGCGTCAGGAAGCGAAACAAAATGCCGCCAACAAGCTGGAAAGCGGGGACTCGCAATCATGAATGTAACCGAGCAAGGATGGTCGGAGCAGGATCAGCGGTTCGAATGGACGGCCGAGCCGGAAGACGCCGGAGAACGAATCGATAAGTTCATTACGGAAGCGCTGGAGGAAGAAGTGTCCCGTACGCAAGTGCAGCAGTGGATCAAGGACGGTTGCGTGAAGGTCGGAGGCCGCGTGGTAAAGCCGAACTATAAGCTTTCTGAAGGGGACGCCATGACGCTGGTCATGCCCGAACCGGAAGAGCTGGTGCTTACGCCGGAACCGATTCCGCTGGACGTTGTGTATGAGGATTCGGACGTGATTGTCGTCAATAAGCCGCGGGGTATGGTCGTGCACCCGGCGCCCGGACATTACAGCGGAACGCTCGTCAATGCGCTTCTGTATCATTGCAAGGATTTGTCCGGCATTAACGGCATTATTCGGCCCGGCATTGTTCATCGCATCGATAAGGATACGTCGGGTCTGTTGATGGCCGCGAAAAACGATCTGGCTCATTCGGGGCTTGCCGCCCAATTGAAGGCGCATACGGTCAATCGCAAATATTTTGCCCTTGTGCATGGCAACGTTCCTCATGAGAACGGCACTGTCGATGCGCCGATCGGACGCGATCCGAAGGATCGGAAGCTGTATACTGTCACCGAACGGAACAGCAAGCATGCGGTCACGCATTTTCTCGTAGTGGAGAGGTTCGGCGATTACACGCTGCTGGAGCTGAAGCTGGAGACGGGACGCACACATCAGATTCGGGTGCATATGAAATTCATCGGACATCCGCTTGTGGGAGATCCGGCCTACGGTCCTTCCAAGAGCAAGGGGGTCCTGATGGAAGGACAAGCGCTTCACGCGGCCGTGCTCGGATTCGAGCATCCCCGCTCGGGAGCGGAGCTGCAGTTCGAAGCGCCGATTCCGGACGATATGCAGCGGCTTCTGGAAGTGCTGCGAACAAGGTAACAAGGTCAGGGACATGGGGGAACGTTATGGAACAGCTTGAGCGCTTGATTAATCCTAGTGTCAAGGAGATACAAATCTCCGGTATCCGAAAAATTTCCAATTTGGTTGCGAATTATAAAGACGCCCTCACGCTAACGATCGGCCAGCCTGATTTGCCGACGCCGGATCACATTATGCGTGCGGCCGAGCGGGCCATCGAAGAGCATCGGACGACCTATACGCCGAATCCGGGTCTACCGGAGCTCCGGAAGGCCGCAGCGGCGTTCCTCGAACGCAAATACGGGCTCAGCTATTCCGGGCTGGAGGAAGTGCTCGTTACCGTAGGCGCGAGTCAAGCGCTGGACATAACGCTTCGCACGATTTTGGAGCCGGGAAGCGAAGTGATCTTGCCGGGTCCGATCTATCCGGGCTATGAGCCGCTCATTCGTTTGTGCGGCGGCGTGCCGGTTTATGCGGATACCCGCGGCACTGGCTTCAAGCTGACGGCGGAAGTGTTGGAGCCATATCTGACCGAAAAGACTCGGTGCGTTATTTTGGCTTATCCGTCGAATCCGACCGGACGGGTGATGAGCGCGGAGGAGCTTGTCGATATCGCTCGGCTGCTCGAATCGCGCAAGCTGTTTGTCATTTCCGACGAAATCTACAGCGAGCTGATTTATGACGGACCTCATCGCTCTATTGCCGCGTTGTCGGGGATGCGGGAGCGTACTATCGTCATTAACGGATTGTCCAAGTCGCACTCGATGACGGGCTGGCGAATCGGCTTTACTTTTGCCCCGGCTTATTTGACGCAGCACATGGTTAAGGTTCACCAGTACAACGTCACCTGCGCAAGCTCCATCAGCCAGTATGCGGCCATCGAAGCGCTAACGGCGGGAGTCGACGATGCGCTGCCGATGAGAGCCGAGTATGTAAAACGGCGGGACTTCGTGTATGATCGGCTCGTCGAGATGGGCTTCGAGCTGGCGAAGCCGGAAGGAGCGTTTTATTTGTTTCCTTCGATTGAGCGCTTCGGCTTTTCTTCCATTGATTTTGCTATGAAGCTGCTGGAAGAACAGCGGGTGGCCGTTGTGCCGGGGGATGCGTTCTCCGCACTAGGGGAGGGCTATATCCGCTTATCGTACGCTTATTCGATGGACGTTTTAGAGCAGGCGATGGAGCGATTGAAAGTATTCGTAAGCCGCCTGTAGGAAAAATAAAAGCTTCTCATCCCGTTTCTCTGACAGAGACGTGATGAGAAGCTTTTTTGCTATTGTTGGCTTTTCCAAGTCAGGAAGCGGCTCATTAGGTCGATAGCCAAGTCGATGGCGCGTTCGTCCGGCTCCAGCTTCGCATGATGCAGTCCGTAAGGGGTTCCGACGCCAAGCCAGAACATGAACCCGGGAACCGCTTCGAGAAAATAACCGAAATCTTCCCCGGTCATCGCTTCGGTACATTCGATCAATTGAAGCGGCATCGAATGGTCCGTATCTCGAACCCAGTTCATAAATTGACCCGTTACGTCCGCCTCGTTAAACACCTGCCGGTAATTGGCCCCATAATCGATCTCGGCCTTGCAGGCGAAAGCCGTCTCCATTCCGGCGACGAGCGCCTCGATTCGGGACTTGACGAGCGACATCGTTTCAGCCGAAAGTGTCCGTATTGTTCCTTCCAGACGGGCTGTTTCGGCGATAATATTTTGCTTTGTGCCACCGTCAATTTTGCCGATGGTAATAACCGCCGAATCAAGAGGATTCACATTGCGGGAAATAACGGTTTGCAGTTGTCCAACAAGCTGACACGCGGCAATTACCATATCGTTCGCGTTGTGCGGGAAAGCCGCATGCCCGCCTTTACCCGTGAGGGTAATGAACAGCTCTGACGTATTGGCAAACAAGATGCCCGGCTTGGTAGCCACGGTGCCTACCGGATATTCCGGCGCGATATGCAAGGCGAAAATTTCATCGGGCATCCAGTCCCGAAGTTCTTCGCATTCCAGCATCGGCTTGGCACCTCCCGGGCCTTCTTCCGCGGGCTGAAAAATAAAGGTCAGATTATCGCGGATCGGCTGCTGTGCAAAATGAGTCAGGATACCGAGACCGATGGACATATGCAGGTCGTGTCCGCAGGCGTGCATAAAGCCGGGATGCTCCGAACGGAAGTCGTACCCGGTGTCTTCCGTTATCGGTAATGCGTCGATGTCGGCGCGGTAGCCGAACCGGCGCTTGGGCGCGGTTCCTTTTACATTCACGATAATGCCGGTTCGCCAAGTGCGGACTTCGAGCCGCTCCTGCGGCAAGGAGGCGATGTAATCGAGCAAATACCGCTGGGTTTTAAACTCTTGAAACCCAAGCTCGGGGATTTTATGCAAATCTCTGCGAATTTGTACAAAGCGGCTCGGGTTGACGGCTACGGACATGGTGCTGGTGCCTCCTTTGGTGAGGGAATGAAGAGAAAGGCCCGGCGTTTGATCGCCGAGCCTTGAATGCGCCGAATTACAGGTTGCGCAGGTCTTTCAAAATTTCCGTTTTCGACTTCGTTTTGTCGTCCACTTTTTTGATGACGCGGGCAGGGGTACCGGCAACGACGCTGAATTCCGGCACGTCTTCTACGACGACCGCGCCTGCGGCGACGACGGAACCTTGTCCGACGCGTACGCCTTCGAGAATAACGGCGTTAGCTCCGACGAGCACGTCGTCTTCGATCACGACCGGTTGAGCGGAAGGCGGCTCGATTACGCCTGCAAGGACGGCGCCCGCTCCGATGTGGCACATTTTGCCGACTTTCACGCGGCCGCCAAGAATGGCGTTCATATCGATCATCGTGCCTTCGCCGATGGAGACGCCGATGTTGATTACGGCTCCCATCATGATAATCGCGTTATCACCTATGCCGACCATGTCACGGATAATCGCGCCCGGTTCGATGCGGGCATTGATATTTTTGAGGTCCAGCAGCGGTACTGCGGAGTTGCGGCGGTCATTCTCGACGACATAGTCTTCGATTTTGCCGGCTTCCGCGTCCAGCACGCTTTTTACTTCCGCCCAATCGCCGAACAGCACGCCGCTTTTGCCGGAGATGAACGCTTGAATATTGTCTCCGAAGGAGATGGATTCCAGGTCGCCTTTAACATATACTTTAACCGGAGTTTTTTTCTTGCTTGTTTTAATGAGATTAATAACGTCTTCCGTATTCATTTCGATCGACATAAACGGGATTCCAGCTCCTTATGTAGTGATACCGTGAACGAAAACGGGCATGATCCGTTGTCCCGAAGATCACGAACTACATCTTTTATAGCATAAAACGCATGCCCTAGCAATCCTTGGCCGGTCGAATCGGATGTGATTCGAAGAGTATTGACATCGGGTGTCGAACATGGCATAATGCTTGTAACTGAATAGCACCTTTAAAATCAGTCCCGTGAGGCTGGCAAGGTGAACGACGAATCGAACGGTCCAAGCGGATGCGCCGACGGCATAGATGCCGGTGTGGTGTGTCTGTTCCGGTGTAACCTGTTCTGTTTCTGTGTGCGCAAACCTTGCCGATACGGCAAGGTTTTTTTATGGTCAAAATCGCGAAAGCTTTGGTGAAGGGGGTTGCCTGATCGATGGAGTCTGCTGAGCATGTGTTAATGGATGAAACCGCAATACGGCGGGCTTTGACGCGTATCGCCCATGAGATTTTGGAGAAAAACAAGGGCTTCGAAAACTGCATGTTAATCGGCATCCGGACACGGGGGATTTACCTTGCAAAGCGGGTGGCCGATCGAATCCGGGAGATTGAGGGCATACCTGCTCCCATCGGCGAAGTGGATGTGACCAAATACCGGGACGACCGAAGCGGCTTGCTGGAAGCGACCGTATCGGGAGCTCGGGAAGATGCGCCGGGAAGCGAGCAGGCAAACGATCGTCTGGAGGTTCACAACAAAAAGCTCATTTTGTTCGATGACGTGCTGTTCACGGGACGCACGGTAAGGGCAGCTATGGATGCCCTGATGGATCTCGGTCGGCCGCAAATGATTCAATTGGCGGTGTTGGTAGACCGAGGGCACAGGGAACTGCCAATCCGTCCGGATTTCGTAGGGAAGAACATTCCGACGTCCCGGCTCGAAAGCATCGAAGTACAGGTGAATGAAGTGGATGGGGTGGATCAAGTCGTCATCACAGGACAGAGGAGGCCAAACGAATGACACAGCTTCAAGTACAGTCGGAAAAACATTTGCTAGGCACCAAAGGACTTAGCGCCGGAGAGCTGAACGCGATCCTCGATCGTGCAGCCCATTGGGAACAGCATCCGGTAAAAGTGACGAACCAGCTGCAGGGGCGTTTTGTCGCCAACATGTTTTTTGAAAACAGCACAAGAACGCGATTCTCCTTCGAGGTTGCGGAGAAAAGGCTTGGAACGGAAGTGCTCAACTTCGCGGCAGCCGTCTCCAGCGTACAGAAGGGTGAATCGATCTACGATACGGTCCGAACGCTCGAATCGATGGGCATCGACGCCGGCGTCATCCGCATGAAGCCCAACGGGCTGCTGGCCGAGCTGGCGCAAAAAATCAAAGTCCCGCTGATCAACGCGGGTGACGGCAACAACGAGCATCCGACGCAGGCGCTGCTCGATCTATATACGATGCGCAAGCAGTTCGGCGAAATCCGCGGCCTTCATGTGGCGATCGTCGGAGACATCCAGCACAGTCGCGTGGCACGTTCGAACCTGTGGGCGCTGCAGACGCTTGGAGCCAAAGTAAGCTTCTGCGCGCCGCCGGTCATGCAGGCCGCCGAGCTTGCGGAGCATGCGCCTTACGTCTCGATCGACGAGGCGCTGAAAGCCGACGTGGTTATGATGCTGCGCGTGCAGCTTGAACGGCACGAAGGCTCGCTGTTCGGCTCGGCGGAGGAGTATCGTGCAGCCTACGGATTGACGGCAGAACGCGCCGCCCGCATGGCGCCGCACGCCGTGATCATGCATCCGGCTCCGTTCAACCGGAATGTGGAAATCGACGACGAGCTGGTGGAATGTGAGAAATCGAAAATTTTTACGCAAATGAGCCATGGCGTGCCGATCCGGATGGCGGTCATCGAGCGGGCGCTAAGCTAAACCGAATCCTAACCTACTACGAAGATGAAACGAGCGGAGGTTCCCATGGGAATTTGGATACTGAATGCCAGCCTGGCGGCTGGGGGCAATGAATTAAAGAAAAAGCACGTGTTCGCGAATGGCGAACGCATCGAGCAAATCGTCGACGCAGGGGAAGCATTGCCCGATACGGCCGGGCATACGGTTATCGACGCCCAAGGCAAGCTGCTGGCGCCCGGACTCATCGACATGCACGTACATCTGCGCGAACCGGGCTTCGAATATAAGGAAGATATCGCGTCGGGGACCCGTTCCGCAGCTCGCGGCGGTTTTACAGCGATCGCTTGCATGCCGAACACACGGCCGGTCATTGATACGGTGGAAACGGTGCAGTACGTGCTGAACAAAGCTCAAACCGAAGGCATCGTGCGCGTCCTGCCTTACGGCTGCATCACGAAAAACGAGCTTGGACGCGAGCTCACGGACTTCGATGCCTTGAAGGAAGCCGGAGTGATCGGCTACACGGATGACGGTGTCGGCGTGCAAAGCGCGCAAATGATGAAGGATGCAATGGCCAAAGCGGCCTCGATCGGTATGCCGGTTATTGCGCACTGCGAGGACAATACGCTGGTCGAAGGCGCTGCTGTTAGCGAAGGCGCATTTGCCCGCAAGCACGGACTGAAAGGGATTCCGAACGAATCCGAAGCGATTCATGTCGGCCGTGACATTCTGCTCGCCGAAGCGACAGGGGTTCACTACCATGTATGCCACGTTAGCACGGAACAGTCGGTTCGCCTTATCCGCCAAGCGAAGCAGATCGGCATTAAAGTAACCGCCGAAGTGTGCCCGCACCACTTGCTGCTGTCCGACGAAGACATCCCGGGGATGGATGCGAACTGGAAAATGAACCCGCCGCTGCGCACCCCGCGCGACGTGCAGGCCTGCATCGAGGGTCTAGTCGACGGCACGATCGACATCGTGGTCACCGACCACGCTCCGCACAGCGAGGAAGAGAAAGCGCGTGGCATGCAGCTTGCCCCGTTCGGCATCGTCGGCTTTGAGACGGCCTTCCCACTTTTGTACACGAAGTTCGTCGTTACGGGCCAATGGACGCTGGAGTTTCTGCTCGATAAAATGACCAAACTGCCGGCACAAGTATTCGGACTTACTTGGGGAACGATCGAGGTCGGCAAAACCGCCGATCTGACGCTGATCGACCTCGAAACGGAAAAGAAGGTCAACCCGGCGGAATTCCTCTCCAAGGGACGCAACACGCCGTTCACCGGCTGGAGCCTGAAAGGCTGGCCAACCTTAACCATCGTTGGCGGAAACGTCGTCTGGTCCGAGTAGGAAAAGGCGAGTAGACCTCAGCTGCGAGGGGAACCTACAGTTAGGGAAATAAAGGAACAGAGTTCCTTATTTTATAGAAACGATTTTGTTGTAAAGAAGCAATGAGCAAGTCGGCAGCTTGCGAGCCGCTGCCCGCAGCACCGTAAAGCGTGTCCGGCCGACCGCGCGGGCGTCAGCCTCCGCGCCGTCCGGACAAACGCGATCCCCCGCCGCAGCCCCTTTAAAAGCTACATACCCCCTTGTGCGACAACTTGAGGGGTCCGGGGGCGGCGCCCCTGGGGTCCCCCTTTGGAAAGGGGGATTTAGGGGGATTGTTCACCACACAGTATAAGGAGATGACAGCAGATGCAGGCAAGATTGTTGTTGGAAGACGGTACGCTGTTTACCGGCAAAGCATTCGGAAGCACCGGCGACTCGGTTGGCGAAGTCGTGTTCAATACAGGCATTACAGGATACCAAGAGGTATTGTCCGATCCGTCCTATTGCGGACAAATCGTGACCATGACGTACCCGCTGATCGGAAACTACGGCATCACGCGCGACGATTTCGAATCGATCCGCCCGTTCATTCACGGGTTCGTCGTTCGCGAGCATGAAACGGTGCCCAGCAACTGGAGAGCCGAGTACTCGCTGGACAGCCTGCTTAAAGAATACGGCATTATCGGCATCAGCGGTATCGACACCCGGATGCTGACCCGCCGCATCCGTCACCATGGCGTCATGAAAGGCATCCTGACCACCTCCGAGAAGCGTGTGGAAGAACTGCTGGAGCAGCTTAAAGCATCGCCGCTTATGACCGATCAAGTGTCCCGCGTATCTACGAAAAGCGTGTTCAGCGCACCGGGAACGAAAGAACGGGTCGTTCTCGTCGATTTCGGCTCGAAGAGCGGTATTTTGCGCGACTTGACCAAGCGCGGCTGCGACGTCGTCGTCGTGCCACAAGACACGACCGCGGATCAAATCCGCCGGCTGGCGCCGGACGGCATTCTGCTGTCCAACGGCCCCGGGGACCCGAAAGACGTGCCACATGCGGCGAAAATGATCGCCGAGCTGCTCGGTGAATTCCCGATCTTCGGCATCTGCCTCGGCCATCAATTGTTCGCGCTGGCGAGCGGTGCCGATACGGAAAAGCTGAAGTTCGGTCATCGCGGCGGTAACCACCCGGTAAAAGATTTGGCTACGGGCCGCTGCTACATCACATCGCAAAACCATGGCTACACCGTAAATGAAGAGTCGATCGCCGGCACGGATTTGGAAGTGACTCATATCAACAACAACGACAAGACGATCGAAGGGCTGCGCCACAAGAAATATCCAGCCTTCTCCGTTCAGTACCATCCGGAGGCAGCGCCGGGACCGTTCGATTCGAGCTACTTGTTCGATGACTTCCTGCAGCTGATCCGCGATCATAAGCAAAACAACCCGCAGCTTCCGCGTCAGGCGCAGATCGCAGCGGCATACAAAGCGGGCAGCACGGCCGTATCCGCATCGAAAGGGGAGCTCCACTATGCCGAAAAATAATAACCTCAAAAAAATTCTCGTGATCGGCTCCGGTCCGATCGTCATCGGACAAGCGGCGGAATTCGACTATGCCGGCACGCAAGCTTGCCAGGCTTTGAAAGAGGAAGGCTTCGAGGTCGTTCTGATCAACAGCAATCCGGCAACGATCATGACCGATACGAACATGGCCGACAAAGTATATATCGAGCCGATTACGCTCGACTTCGTCACCCAAATCATTCGCCAAGAGCGTCCGGATGGCTTGCTGCCGACCTTGGGCGGGCAGACCGGCCTCAATATGGCGGTTGAGCTGGCACGAGCCGGCGTACTGGAGCGCGAAAACGTGAAGCTGCTCGGTACTCAGCTGACGGCGATCGAAAAAGCGGAAGACCGCGATTTGTTCCGTGATCTGATGCGCGAATTGGAACAGCCGGTGCCGGAAAGCACAATCGTTACAACAGTGCAGGAAGCGCTCGATTTTGCGAATGAAATCGGCTATCCGATTATCGTACGTCCGGCGTACACGCTGGGCGGTACGGGCGGCGGTATCTGCGCCACTGAGGAAGAACTGCTGGAAACTGTTTCCTCCGGTATTCGTTACAGCCCGATTGGCCAATGTCTGATCGAGAAAAGCATCGCCGGCATGAAGGAAGTCGAGTACGAGGTAATGCGCGACGCAAACGACAACTGTATCGTCGTCTGCAACATGGAAAACTTCGATCCGGTTGGCGTTCATACGGGCGACAGTATCGTTGTGGCGCCGAGCCAGACGCTGTCGGACCGTGAATACCAAATGCTGCGTTCCGCATCGCTCAAAATTATCCGCGCCTTGAACATCGAAGGCGGATGCAACGTGCAGTTTGCGCTGGACCCGCACAGCTATCAATATTACGTCATCGAAGTGAATCCGCGGGTTAGCCGCTCGTCGGCGCTCGCTTCCAAGGCAACCGGCTACCCGATTGCTAAAATGGCAGCCAAAATCGCGATCGGCTATACGCTCGACGAAATCATCAACCCAGTGACGGGCCAAACGTACGCTTGCTTCGAGCCAACGCTGGACTATATCGTATCCAAAATTCCGCGCTGGCCGTTCGATAAATTTACCGCGGCAAATCGCAAGCTCGGCACGCAAATGAAAGCGACCGGCGAAGTCATGGCCATCGGCCGCACGTTCGAGGAGTCGATTCACAAAGCGGTCCGCTCCCTTGAAATCGGCGTTCACCGCCTGTATTTGAAAGATGCGGAGACATTAGACCAAGAGACGCTTGAGCAGCGGCTTGTGAAGCCCGACGACGAGCGCATCTTCCTAATCGCCGAAGCAATCCGCCGCGGATACAGCGTACAGCAATTGCAGGATTTGACCAAGGTGGATTGGTGGTTCCTGCACAAGCTGGAAGGCTTGATTGCCTTCGAAGCCGAGCTGCTTGCGCCGGAGCTGAGCGAAGAGCTGCTCCGCGAAGCGAAGCGCAAAGGCTTCACCGATCGCGCTATTGCCGAGCTGCGTCGTCAGGCTGACAAAGGGCTGAGCTTGACGCAGGAAGCGGACGTTCGCGCATACCGGATCGGTCTGGGGCTGAAGCCGGTTTACAAAATGGTCGACACCTGCGCCGCGGAATTTGAAGCGACGACGCCTTACTACTACTCGACCTACGAGACGGAAGACGAAGTCAAGGAAACGGTCAAGCAAAAAGTTGTCGTGCTCGGCTCCGGTCCGATCCGGATCGGTCAAGGGATCGAATTCGACTACTCGACCGTACATGCGGTATGGGCGATCCAAAAGGCTGGCTATGAAGCGGTCATTATCAATAACAACCCGGAGACAGTGTCTACGGACTTCAATACATCGGACCGGCTGTACTTCGAGCCGCTATTCTTCGAGGACGTCATGAACGTCATCGAGCGCGAGCAGCCGATCGGCGTTATCGTCCAATTCGGCGGACAAACGGCGATCAACCTCGCTGCGCCGCTCACGAAAGCGGGCGTACGCATCCTCGGCACGGATTTGGAGAATATCGACGCGGCCGAAGACCGCAAAAAATTCGAAGCGCTGCTGCGTCAGATTGACATCGCACAGCCGCCGGGCGGTACGGTAACCTCGGTGGACGAGGCTGTCGGCATGGCTTCCCGCTTTGGGTATCCGGTGCTCGTTCGTCCGTCGTATGTCCTTGGCGGCCGCGCGATGGAAATCGTCTACTCTGACGAAGAATTGCTCAGCTACATGGAGTATGCGGTCAAAATCAACCCGGAGCATCCGGTGCTCATCGACCGTTACATGCTCGGCAAAGAAGTCGAAGTTGACGCGATCTGCGACAAAGAAACGGTTCTTATCCCGGGCATCATGGAGCACGTGGAACGGGCCGGCGTTCACTCCGGCGACTCCATCGCGGTATACCCGCCGCAGACGGTATCCGCCGAGCTGAAACAAAAAATTATCGACATTACGACCAAAATCGCCAGAGGGCTGCAGGTTGTCGGTCTCGTCAACATCCAGTTCGTCATCTATCAAAACGAAGTGTATGTGATCGAAGTGAATCCGCGCTCCTCGCGTACGGTTCCTTTCCTCAGCAAAGTGACGAAAATTCCGATGGCCAACGTCGCCACTCGCGTTATTATGGGCGAAAAGCTGGCCGATATGGGGTACCAAACCGGCCTATGGCCGGAAGACGAGTTTGTATCCGTCAAAGTGCCGGTCTTCTCCTTCGCGAAGCTGCGCCGTGTCGATACGACGCTCGGACCGGAGATGAAATCGACGGGCGAAGTGATGGGCCGCGACAAAACGTTTGCCAAAGCGCTCTATAAAGGTCTGATTGGCTCCGGCATGAAAATTCCGCCGGCAGGCGCGATCATCGCTACAATTGCTGATAAAGATAAAGCCGAAGCGATTGATATTTTCCGCGGTTTCGAAAGATTGGGTTACCGCATCGTCGCTACGGGTGGAACGGCACAGGCTTTGGAGGACGCCGGTCTCCAGGTGAACCGCGTCAACAAGCTGAGCGAAGGCTCGCCGAACATTCTCGACCTGATCCGGAACGGCGAAGCGCACTTTGTCGTCAATACGCTGACGAAGGGCAAAACGCCGGAGCGCGACGGCTTCCGGATTCGCCGCGAGGCGGTAGAGAACGGCGTCGTCTGCATGACCTCGCTGGATACGGTAAGCGCGCTGCTGCACGTGTTGGAGTCTATCTACTTCCAATCCACGGCTATGCCTGCGAATCACGCATAACAACAATTGCATTAGCACAGCGTTTCGCTTCTTGCGGAAATGCTGTGCTAATCCCTTGATTAGGCCCTTCTACGAGCCTCAGATTGACTTGATTTTAATGAAAAGGGGCGATAACTTATGTCTACCAACTTAGCGGCGGCGAAGCGCATCATGGTCGCGCTCGATTATGCCGAGGCGAAGCAGGCGGAGTCGCTCGTCCGGTCGCTGGAAGGCATTCCGTGTTATTTGAAGGTGGGAATGCAGCTGTTTTACAGCGCCGGTCCGGCGTTTGTACAAATGCTTAAAGAAAAGGGCTATAATGTCTTTCTCGATCTCAAAATGCATGATATTCCGAATACGGTCAAAGGCGGAGCGGAGAGCATCACGAAGCTTGGCGTAGATATGTTCAACGTGCATGCGGCCGGCGGCAAGCAGATGATGGAGGCGGCAATGGAAGGCGTGGACAAGGCGCTTCAAGCCACATCCGGTCCTAAGCCGATCGTCATCGGCGTTACGCAGCTCACCAGCACAAGCCAGGCGGTCATGAACGAAGAAATCGGCATCGAAGGTACGGTAGAGGATGCGGTGATCCGGTATGCCCGATTGACGCAAGCCGCCGGTCTTCAAGGTGTGGTAGCCTCTCCGCTGGAGGTCGTTGGACTTAAAGAGACGTGCGGCAGCGGCTTTGTGACCGTGACACCGGGCATCCGTCCGGCAGGAGCGGACATCGGCGATCAATCCCGCGTCATGACGCCGGAGCAAGCGTTCGCCCAAGGGACGGACTATATCGTCATTGGCCGTCCGATCACAGCCGCACCGGACCCAAGAGCGGCGCTGGAAGCAATTATTGCCTCGGTCGAAGGGCTGTAAAAAAGCGCATTTTTTATACTTAAGGAGATGAAATCGAATGACAACCCCATCGATTCGTATAAATCCGGAGCTAGCCGGGCAAATCGCCGCGGATCTGCTCGCAATCGGCGCAGTAGCGCTTCGTCCTCAGCAGCCGTTTACTTGGACGTCCGGCCTGAAATCGCCGATCTACTGCGATAACCGACTGACCATTTCGTTCCCTGAGATCCGCGAACGGATCGCCGAAGGCTTCGTTACGCTCATCCGCGACAATTTCCCGGATGCGGAAGTCATAGCGGGAGCGGCAACCGGAGGTATTCCGCATGCGGCTTGGGTGGCTCAAAAGCTCGGCCTACCGATGGTTTACGTGCGCGACAAGGCCAAGGGCCACGGGAAGGAAAACTTGATCGAAGGCTTGATCAAGCCCGGGCAGAAGACGGTAGTCATCGAGGACTTGATCTCGACAGGCGGCAGCTCGCTCAAGGTGGCCTTGGCCGTCAATGAAGCCGGGGCGCAGGCTCTTGGGGTGCTTGGCATCTTCTCGTATCAGTTCGAGAAAGCGAGAGAGGCCTTTGCGGGATCGGGCATTCCTTTTGAGACGCTGACGAATTACTCGGTACTGCTCGACGTCGCTCTTCGGAACGGCAGCATTCAAGAGCAGGACTTGCAGGCGTTGAAAGCATGGCGTGAAAATCCGAGCGAATACGGCAAAGCTTAAATAAAAAATTTTGGCATTCGAATTCTTCCGCTACGGTAAAAGGAAGAACTCGGATGCTTTTCTTTTTTCACCGGGTGATACAAAATAAAGCTGGTCCCTGTCTTATGTATAGCTGCAGCTGAAAGGAGGACATCACAATTGGAACATCCGGATTCCGATTATTTCCGTCATATATTTTATAAGCATTACCCTTCGGTGCGCCGAAAATTAATCGCGCTTGTCCGCGACGAGGCAGCCGCCGATGATTTGGCCCAGGAAGTATTTCTGAGGTTATACCGCAATCCCCCGGACGATCCGCAAGTGATCGGCGCCTGGCTTCATCGGGTATTGACACGAATCGCCTACGATCATATGTCCAAGCGGGCCCGTGAACGGGCGCTTCAGGAGAAGCAGGAGCTTCATCTGCGGGTAACGGAGCAGGAAGGCAAGTCGAACGAGGAGACGGTGTTGGAGCAGTTTGAGCACGAGGAATTGCACGGGTGGCTGGACCAGCTTTCGGAACGGGACCGGCAAGTATTGCTCCTTCGATTCTCCGGCTACAGTTACGCGGAGATTGCCGAGAAGCTTCAAATTCGCACACCGCTTGTAGGCACGCTTATCCACCGGGCGACCGCCCGATTGAAACGGCATGCGGAATTGCAAACTCAAGTTGAATAGGAGGACCGCGGCATATGACTGAGTCATTTGTAAGGAAAAATTCCGACCCCACGGATGCCGCTTGGGAGAAGCTTCAGCAGCGGCTTGCTTCCGAACCGAAATCGCTTCGTTGGGAGCAGTGGGCAAAGGAAGCTAATAATTTAAATCCGTCGGCGGCAGTAGCCGTGGAGACAGAATCGTCACAATCGATCGCAGTATCCGATAGTCGTTCGTTGCCTGTTTTAGAACCGGAGAAGACAGCGGGGGAGATGCCTAAAGCTCATCCGCTCGTCCGTTGGATCAAACGGCGTAGGAAGCGGGTGGCTGCTTCGGCCGCGGTACTGGTACTGGCCGCTTTCCTGAGTACACCAATCGGCAACGAGGCGCTAGCTTCCATCTTGAATAAATTTCGAATGCAGGAAATGACGGTCGTTCAGGAAAACGATCTGATGTATTTGCTGAACAGCGCTTTTCCGGAAGGACAAACGAAAGAAAGCATCAACAAGCTTGGGGCATTCACGAATACGTCCGGCAAAATAAGCGGAGTATTTGAGGTTGATAAGCTTTCACAGATGCTGGGGCGCAGCATCGTCATTCCAAAGGATTACGACGCCAAGCAAGATAAGCCTTACGTTAGCCCCTCCAATACGCTGACATTAAAATTGAACGTTGACGAAGTGAACCGGGCGATGTCCAGACTTGGCGCGAAGCAGATGCTGCCCGAATCAGTGGACGGCAAAGCGATTACGCTTGAAACGGGCGAACAAGTCCATCTGAACGTGAGAAACGGCGAACGAAATTACTCTCTAACCCAGCAGCCGATTCCCGTCGTATCTGTCGATCCGTCCATTCCGGTAGCCGAAGCGCTGCAAGCGGTTCTGCAGTTCCCGCTGCTGCCGGAGAATTTGAAGCAGAGCTTGCGGAACGTGGACCTGCTCACTACCGGAAACGTGCCGCTGCCTATCATCACGAATCGCCCTGCCGAGAAGGTCAAGGTGGGGAATACGGATGTGTTGATTATGACGGAATCTACGAACAAGCAAAATTATTACTCTGCCATGTGGGTGAAGCAAGGTCAACTCTTTGAACTTTATGGCAATAACGATCTCACGGGTCGCGAAGCGCTGCTTGGCAAAGTGAAGGAGCTGATCGGCTCTTGACCGGGCTAGCCATTACAGCGCATGAGCTGACGAAAGATTACGGCAACGGCCGCGGGTGCCGCAGCATTACGATTACCGTAGGGGAAGGGGAAGCCTTTGGCTTCCTCGGCCCGAATGGGGCGGGCAAGAGCACCTTTGTGAAAATGCTCGTCGGCTTGATCCGGCCGACTGAAGGGCACGGTACGATTTGCGGCCATCCGATCGGCTCGTTGGAAGCGAGAAGGCATTTCGGCTACTTGCCGGAGCTGTACCGGTACCAGGAGTGGCTCAGCGGCGAAGAAGTGCTGCAGCTGCATGCCCGGCTATGCGACGTCGAAGCTTCCGAAGCGAAGCGGCGCATTCCGGAGCTGCTTGACCTCGTCGGTCTCGGGCTGCGGGGCAAAGACCGGGTGAAGATGTACTCCAAAGGAATGCAGCAGCGGCTCGGATTGGCTTGCGCCCTGGTGAACGACCCGCCTATCGTTTTTTTGGACGAGCCGGCCTCCGCGCTTGATCCATTGGGCCGGAGAGACGTGCGAGAACTGCTTCGGCTGATGAAGGCGCAAGGAAAAACGATTTTTCTCAACTCGCACTTGTTGGAGGACGTGGAGCTGCTGTGCGACCGCGTCGCCTTGCTGAATAACGGTCAAATTCTGCAGGTTGGCTCCGTGGCTGACGTGCTGCACGAGACATCCCGCTGGCACCTTCGTGTCGGCGGGTTTGCGCCGTTTTTGCTGGCCTGGCTTCAGGAAGCCTCAGGCCTGACCGTACGTCTTCTTGAGATGGAAGCGGAAGAAGATTCGGTCTGGCTGGAAACGGAGCTGGAGGATGACGAGCAGATCGGCTGGTTGAACGCGATTGTCATCGAGCAGGGGATGACGTTGTACGAAGTAAAGAAGGCAAAAACGAAGCTGGACGAATGGTTCGTCAGCTCCGTTGCCGGACGGAGCCACAGGGGGGAACGCGAATGATTACCATCATCGGCTCGACTTGGAAGGAGCTGCTGCGCAAACGGGTCATGTTGCTGACGCTGCTGATGACCGTTATTTTCCTGTTCGCCTTCTGGTTTGTTGCCAAAACTATCGGTGCAAGCTTGCATGAGAGCCATTTTTCGTCGGACATACAGCATATGATTGAAGTTTACGAACGAAGTGCGATGATCTTGTCGCTCGGCTTTTTTTTCGGTTCGTTCGTCATTGCTTTTTTGTCCATTTTTAGCTCGTTCTCCGTGATTGCAGGGGAAGCCGAGCAAGGTGTACTGCAGGCGTTAATGACTCGGCCATTATCCCGTTTATCCTGGTATATGGGGCGTTGGATCGGATTTGTCAGTTGGGGGATCGGTTACGCGACGCTGCTTTTTATATCGATTCTGCTGGTATCTTGGGCTCATGCCGGTATTCCCGGTGATATCGTATCGCTAACGCGTTCGTTCGCTTTGTTTATTTTCGTTGTGCCGCTGCTTGTATCTTTATCAATGCTGGGCTCTTGTCATTTCTCTTCCACCGGGAACGGCGTGTTGATGACGATGCTTTACGGGGCGGGATGGCTCGGGGGGATGATCGAAAAAGTGGCAGGCTCGATCCAACTCGATCAAAATATAGCCATTAAGCCGCTGCTGACCATCGCAGGAATCATGTCGCTTGTCATGCCGGCCGATTCGCTGCAAAACCGGATGCAAGCGGAGCTGTTTGCAATGGATGAGTTTCAAGGACTGCTGAATATTAGAAGTCTTCTCGGTTTTTTCGGTGTCGGCCAAGTGCCGTCAAACGCCTTTCTAATGTATAGTGCCGGATATATGCTTGTTATGCTGCTGCTCGGCTTGTGGTCGTTTCGGAGAAAAGACCTATGATCCGCGCGCATCTTACCAAAAAAAGCCCGTCTGCTCCATTCATCGCTTGCTTGCGATGAGCGGGGAGACGGGCTTTGTTCGTATAGGATAAGCTTACTTCTTCAGCAGAGCCCAGCGATACGCATACTCGAACAGAAACTCGAACGCTTCGAGGTGGCGCTTCGCTTCGAAGGCATTGGCGCCCCAAGCGTAAATGCCGTGCTTGCGCAGCAAAATGCCGGGAATGCGCGGCACGATCGCGCCTTCGACCAATTCGGCGATCCGCGGAATTTCCGCGTAGTTGGGCAGAATCGGGATATCGATGTGCGCTTCTTCTTCCCATATGTTGAAGGCCTTGATCAGCTCGACGCCGTCCACCGGCACGCTGCCTCGTTCTGCATACAGCTCGGAGACGAGATTGTTGAACACGGTGTGCACATGAAAAATCGCGCCGCAGCCCGTCAAACGGTAAATCTCGCAGTGGATCAGCGTTTCCGCGGACGGCTTCAGGCCGGTCGTTTCGATCGGTTGGCCCGATTGGTCGACCAGCAAATAGTCGGAAGGCGTGTTGACCGATTTGTCCTTGCCGCTCGCCGTAATGGCAAACGCAAACTGCTCGGGAGAAAATTCTCCCGTCCGGATCGACAGATTGCCGCTTGTGCCCGGAAACCAGCCGCGTGCGGCAAGCAATGTTTTAATCTCCCGCAGCTCGGCGAACGCCTGCTGCTTCTCTTCCAAACGAATAGCGCTAAAGCTCACGCACTTTCATCTCCTCTAACCGCTTGATCACGTCGTGAAAATCTTCAAAAGGATAGTAATTCAACCCGAGCTCTTGGCACAGCTCAATCAGATGGGAGCGGGCGAATACCGTATCGGCCAGCTTCGCCCCGGCAAAATCGGTTACGCTGTCGCCAATCATGATGCGCTCGTACTTTTCCCGCGGATAGGAGCGGATGATTCTCGTTTTGCACATGCCGCAGTCGTTGTCACATTCGGCGTCGCACGTATGCGGCCACAAAATGCGGATATGCGTGCCGCTGAAATCGCTGGCGTTGCAATAAATGTTCTCCTCTGGAATCGCAAACGAGGACAGAACGGGATAGACGAAAAAGTCGATGCCGCCGCTTGTCACCAGGAAGAGGATGCCCTCCTGCTTGCAGTAATCCAGCAGCTCGCGGAACCCGCTGCGAATCGTCACGTTGCCGATCGCGTAATCGACGACTTCCTGCCGGCGGGAGGCCGGAAGCAGCGCAAACATGTGTCCGACGCCTTCCCGGATCGTGATTTCCTTGGAGATGACTTGATTCACCAATGTATCCCAGCCCTCGGGCTGAAAATGCTTCATAATCGCCACGATATTGTCGTTGACGGTAATCGTCCCGTCGAAATCGCAAAAAATAACCCGCTGCTTGCTCATTCTTTAATCCCCCAAGTGTCAATTGCGGCTTGCAGCTCCGGATGTCCATCCGCTGCATACTCCCGCAGCGGAACGCCCGCCTGGCAGCCATCGATCGCCTGCCGGAAGGCTCGCCCGCCGGCCGCAGCACCCATAGGATGGCCATGTACCCCGCCTCCCGCATTGACCACCACTTCTCCGCCAAAATCCCGCAGAATCAGCGGTACAAGCCCGGGATGAATACCGGCCGAAGGAACCGGAAAGCTCGCTGCGAGCGGAACTTGTCCGTTCACGGACGCCGATGCGCCGTCTCCGACGTAAATATAATCGGCGCGTTCGGTTGTCAGCAGCGCTTCCTTGATCGCCATGTTCTCTTCCTTCGGCATAACGACGGAACCGTACGGCGAAGGGAACAGCACCAGATCGGCCCCGGCGAGCCGCATGAGCTTGCCAAGCAGCACGTTCGCGGCGATGCCGTGATACGGCGACGGATACAAGGCCCCGGCGAGCGACGGGTGAGCCATCAGCGGCACGTTGACGTCAGGGTGCCGGCTCAGCTCGCTGAGAGCGTCAAAGCCGTAGGCAAGCACATTGAACAGAAGCGCGTTGGCTCCAGCGTTGATCGCTTTTTTGGCTTGCTCGACGAGCCCGAAGGTCGGTCCGGTCAAATTGGCCGCGTACAGCAGCTTCTGGCCGGTTTCCCGCTCGGCTTCGGCCGCCGCCTGCATGCACAGCTCGACCCGTTTCTCGATTGGGGTCAGCGGATTCTCAAACAAAATCTCGTCGTCCTTGATCAGGTCGACGCCGCCGAGCGCCTGCTGATAAAACTGCTCCTGCAGTGCGGGCAGATCATGGCCGATCACCGATTTGAAAATGCTCATGAGCAGCGGACGGTCGTGGACGCCAAGCAGCTTGCGCACGCCCCGGGTGCCGAAGCGTGGTCCCGGAAAGGCGGATAAGAACGACTCGGAAAATGCCAGGTCGATCAGCTTGATCCGGCCGTCCATCGACAGCTTCCCGAAAACCGTAACAAGCAGGGCAGGGATATCGCGGCTGAAATTAATATCGGGATAAGCGATACGAATATCCGCATATCTTGCGGAAGCGGCCTCGCCTGCGGACGGTTCGTGTACGTCCACGCTGACGACGCGGCCGAGATGCTTTTCCATTTCCGCCTTGCGAGCTTCCGGCAGCTCGGTCCAGCTTCCGACGGTCAGACCGACGGCGATGCCGGTCGCTTTTTTATGAAAATCGGCTTTCTCGTCGTAGCAACGGTAGGTGGCTACGCAATACGCTGAGGATATAGCAACACTCACAAACGGACACCTTCTTTACTTGGTATGGGAAGCGATGGAAGCGCTGATCGCCGCGCCCATTTCGGCAGAACGTTCCGTGGCGCGGCGTATCGCTTTGGAAACCGTATCGGTGAAGCCGCAGTGGTCCATCGTCTCGATGGCCGCATGCGTAGCGCCGTTCGGAGACGTCACCTTGCGGCGCAGCTCAGCCGGCTCTTCTCCGCTCAGCTCGACCATGCGGGCCGCGCCCATCACTGTTTGCACGGTCAGACGTTTGGCCTCCTCATACGTTAGCCCCCCGCTCATTCCGCCTTCGATCATGGCTTCCATCATATAATAAATGTAGGCCGGGCCGCAGCCGGATAACCCTACAATCGTTTCCATCAGCGATTCTTCGACGATCGATACGATGCCGACGGAGCGGAACATCTCTTCGCCCAGCTGCCGCTGCGCGTCCGAGACGCCGCGGGAAAAGCTGAGCCCGGTTGCGCCAAGCCCGATGGTGCTGGATGTGTTGGGCATCGTGCGGACGATGGCCCAGCCGGTGCCACCGAGAATGGCTTCCATCATGTCGATGGAAAGTCCGGCAATCACCGATACGAGCAATTGCTCCTTGCGGAGTATCGGCTTCAAGTCGAGCAAGCCTTGGGCGGCGTCGCTTGGCTTAAAGGCCAAAACGACGATATCGGCTGAAGCGACAGCATCGTTTCGTCCGGCTACTCCCGCGGCATATCGAATGCCGTATTGCTTATTCAATTCTTGCAGACGGGCTTCATTCGACCGATTGACAGCCACAAGCTGTTCCGGCTGCATGCCCGCCTCGGAGATGAGTCCCCGGATGATCGCTTCCGCCATGGAGCCGGCGCCGACGAACGTGATGTTTTTGGATAAAATCTGTGACATATTGGCTGCTCCTTTCGAACTTTGCAAGTGTATACGATCCTCTGGGTTAACCGCGAATTTGCCCGTCTCCGACAATGCAGTATTTGCTCGACGTCAGCGCCGGCAAGCCCATAGGGCCGCGAGCGTGCAGCTTTTGCGTGCTGATGCCGATTTCGGCGCCGAAGCCGAATTCGAAACCGTCCGTGAAGCGGGTGGAGGCGTTATGATACACGGCTGCTGCATCGACTTCCTGCAGGAAACGCACAGCGTTCGCCTCGTTTTCAGTCACGATACATTCCGAGTGCATCGTTCCGTGGCGGCGTATGTGCGCCAGCGCCTCGTCCAATCCTTCCACGACGCGAACGTTCAAGATATAATCGTTGTACTCCGTATCCCAGTCGGATTCCGTGGCCGCCTTCACCGTCGGTACGAGCCGCTGTGTTTCCGCATCGCCCCGCAGCTCGACCATTTGCTGTACGAACTGCTCGGCGATGCTTGCGAGATGCCGTTCCGCGAAATCGCGATGCACCAGTAACGTTTCCATCGAGTTGCATACGGAAGGCCGCTGTACTTTCGCGTTGATGGCGATCTTGAGCGCCATATCCGGCTGCGCGCTGGCGTCGATATAAGTGTGGCAAATGCCGGCTCCGGTCTCAATCACCGGTACGGTTGCGTTTTTGACGACGTTTTGAATCAAAGAAGCTCCGCCGCGAGGAATAAGCACGTCGAGCAGGCCGTTCAGCTTGAGCATTTCGTCCACCGATGCGCGGTTTGGGTCCATGATGAGCTGGAGCGCGTCTGCCGGAACGTCCGTCGATTTCAGCGAATCGTGAAGCACCTCGACGATCCGTCTATTGGAATGGAGCGCCGAGGAGCCGCCGCGCAGCACGACGGCGTTGCCGGTTTTCAGGCAGAGCCCGGCCGCATCCACCGTTACGTTCGGCCGCGCTTCGTAGATAATGCCTATGACACCGAGCGGCACGCGGACCTTGCGGATTTGCAGGCCGTTCGGGCGGTCAAACGCCTCCAGCGTATCGCCAATCGGGTCGGGCAAAGCAACGACCTGCCGCAGTCCGTCAGCCATCGCTTCGATCCGCTGGCGGTTCAGGGCCAGCCGGTCGAGCAGCGAAGTGATGATGCCGCTCTCGCGTCCGCGCTGCAGATCCTCCGCATTGGCGGCGATAATCGATTCGGACTCCGCTACGAGGGCGTCCGCCATACGCAGCAGCGCGTTGTTCTTTTGCTCTGTACTGAGCAAACCGAGCTTCGGCGCGGCTTGCTTGGCCAGCTTCGCTTTTTGCACCACTTCGCTCAGGTTTAGAGCTTGATCCGTTGTCATGTTCAACTTCCTCCTTCGGAGCGTCGTTTTAGGTCGTACTTGCTTAGGTTTCGGCAGCATCCTTTGCTTTTACCGTGGATGCGAGGGTAATCCATTCGTCGCGATGGATGACTTCGATGCGCGATACCTCGATCCGCTTCTGCACTTCCTCCGTACTAAGACCGGCAACGGCCTGAAGCTGCCAGGAGGCGTAATTGACGACGCCGCGCCCGATCGTTTCCCCAGCAGGGCTAAGCACTTCGATGACATCGCCGGGATGAAACTCCCCGGTCACTTCCTTGACTCCCGCGGGCAGCAAGCTTTTGCCGCCTGTGACGAGCGCCAGCTCCGCGCCTTCGTCCACATAGACCGAGCCCTGCGGCTGGGAGTGGAAGCCAAGCCACTGCTTCTTCATCGGCAAATTATGCTCCGACGTATCGAAATAAGTGCCTTTTCCGGTTCCTTCCACGGCCAGCCTCAGATCGCCGGACTCCGTGACGCGCCCGACGAACACCGGCACGCCGCCGCGCATGGCGATTCGGGCGGCCTCGATTTTGGAGCGCATGCCGCCGGTGCCGACCATGGAGCCGGAGCCGCCGGCGATCCGGTAAATGTTTTCGTCGATTTCCAGCACGCGGTCGATCCGTTTGGCGTCGGCGTTTTTGCGCGGATCTTCGGTATACAATCCGTCCGTATCGGTAAGAATGACCAGCCTTTGCGCCCGCACCAGATTGGCTACGAGGGCGGAAAGCGTATCATTGTCGCCGAATTTCAGCTCGTCGACCGAGACCGTATCGTTTTCGTTAATGATCGGCAGCATTCCGCGGCGCAGCAGCTCTTCAATCGTCATCTGCGCGTTATGGATTCGCTTGCGGTTGGAGAAGTCGGAGCGGGTCAGCAAAATTTGCCCTACGCCTACGCCATGCCCCGAGAATGCGGCCTGATATGCTTGCATCAGCAGCGCCTGCCCGACGGAAGCGGAGGCCTGCTTCTCGTGCAGCAGCTTGGGACGCGACGCGTAGCCCAGCTCCCGAAAGCCGGCTGCCACGGCACCCGAGGTCACGAGGAGCACGGGAAAGCCTTGGGCGCGAAGCGCCGCGAGCTCATCTGCAAAAAATGCGATTTTCGCCCGGTTCAATCCGCCTTCATCGGACGTTAGCGAGCTGCTGCCGATTTTCACTACGATCGTTTGCTGCATAGGTATCACTCTTTCCATGACTGATCTGGCTGTCGTCCGGGGCAGGTGCAGAAAACACAAAAAGGCCCCGTCCTTTAAGGACGAAAGCCTCTACTTCCGCGGTACCACCTTACTTGATGAATTGACGACCAATCCATCCTGCTTCAGTCCCTTGTAACGGCAGGGAAAGCCGTCCAGCTCGTCGCTGGCCGTTCAGGGGCGGGTTCGGCAAGGCTCCACGGTAAATTCTCGCAGCCGGTGGAATTTACTCTCTGATCGTGAAGGGGCTTTCCTACTATTCCCATCAATACGTTTTGCTTTTCATTAGCATAGCATGAGGGGGGAGGTTTGTAAAGGCGATCAGCCGAACAGGCGAAGGGCGTCGATTCGGTCAATCGCTTCGCGGAGCCGCTCCTCGGTGCTGAGCAAGCCGAGACGCACGTAGCCTTCGCCGTGGTCGCCGAAGCCGACTCCTGGTGCGACGACAATCTTGGCCTGCTCGAGCAGCATGTCGGAGAACGACTCCGACGTATAGCCCTTCGGAACAGGCAGCCAAGTGAAGAAAGAGCCTTGCGAACGCGACGCTTGCCAGCCGATCCGGTCCAAAGCCCCGAACAGGGCGTCTCTGCGGCTCTGGTACATCTGCACGAGCTCGTGAACGCTATCTTGCGGGCCGGTCAACGCGACGGCCGCCGCCTCTTGGATGCCTCCGAACAAGCTGCAGTAGTAATGATCCTGAATCAAGTTGATCATCCGCACGATTTCGGGATTGCCGAGGCAGAAGCCGACCCGCCAGCCGGCCATGTTGTACGTTTTGGACAGCGTGTAAAATTCGACGCCGACTTCCTTGGCGCCCGGCAGCTGCAGGAAGCTGACCGGCTTCTGACCGTCGAAGCCGATAGCGCCGTAAGCGAAATCGCTGGCCACTACAATGCCGTGCTTCGCCGCAAAAGCAATCGTCTCTTCATAGAAGGAAGCCGGAGCCGAAACCGCCGTCGGATTGTTCGGATAGTTGATGAACATCAGCTTCGCCCGATTCACGTCATCGGCCGAAAGCGCGCTGTAATCCGGCAGGAAGCCGTTCGATTCCAAAAGCGGCATGAAGGCCATCCGGGCGCCGGCCAGGGCGACGCCAGACCAGTAATCCGGGTATCCCGGGTCCGGCACCAGACAGACGTCGCCGGGATTGAGCAGGCATTGGGCAATTTCCACAAGGCCGGTTTTGCCGCCGAACAAAACCGCCACTTCCGTTTCCGGGTCAAGCTCGACGCCGTAATCTTCCCGGTATCTTTGGGCCACGGCCTCTTTTAAAAACAAGTAACCGTTGAACGGAGGGTAGCGGTGGTACTGCGGATTTTCTGCCGCTTGTTGCAGCGCCTTGACGATGTGAGGCGGAGTCGGACGATCCGGATTCCCTTGTCCCAGATTGATCACGTCGTGTCCTGCGGCAATCTGGACATTGGCTTTGCGCACAAGCGTGGCGAAAAATTGGGTGGGCAGTTCTTGCAGCCGCTGAGCCGGAATCATGGGAAAAGCGCTGACGGCTGCTTTCGTTGGGTTGTTGGTATTCATCTATGTCACTCCATTAGTTTGGTTTCAAATGTGATGCCTTACAATAAATTCCCCGTGTTCTTATCGGAATATGGTAAATAACCTGAGCGGATAGGAATAATGTAACATGAAAAACGGTGCGTGTATACGGGTCTATTTCATCGAATCATCCATTTAACTGTCGAGTGGAACTATTTTATTCTTCTATTATGTGCAAAATTAAGTGGATGTGTTATATTAAGTGCATGAAGTTTCATCAAATGATATTTAGTTTCATTTAATGAAATTATGTTGACGACGGAGGGAACATCCATGGCGATAAGCTTTCACGATGAATACAATAAATATACCTATACCGGCAGGCTCGCCGATTCCGGCTGGATGGAGCTGATCCGGAAGAAGGCGCACCCTCAAGGGAAAACGGCAGCGGACATCGGTTGCGGCGGGGGGATATACTCCGTCGCTTTGGCGGAGCTCGGCGCTTCGTCGGTCGTCGGCATCGATTTCTCCGAAGCGATGCTTCAAGGAGCCGCAGAGCATTGCACGGAGTACGGGCAGATCCGCTTGGCACAAGGGACGGCGGATCGGACGGGATTGCCCGATGACTCGGTCGAGCTCGTGCTGGAGCGCGCGCTGATCCACCATGTTCCCGCAGAAGCACTGCCGGATGTATTCCGCGAGGCGCAGCGGATTCTGAAGCCCGGAGGGCTGCTGATCGTGCAAGATCGCACGCCTGAGGACTGCCTGCTTCCCGGAAGCAGGGAGCATCTGCGCGGCTACTGGTTCGAGAAGTACCCGCGTCTACGCCAGCTGGAAGCAGGGCGCCGTCACGATGCGGCAGCCATACGCAAAGCATTGGAAGCATCCGGGTTCTCGGTCGTGGAAGAAACGCAGCTATGGGAAGTGCGCAAAAGCTACGCTTGCTATAGCGACTATCGGGAGGAGCTATTGAGCCGGAAAGGACGTTCCATTTTGCACGAACTATCGGATGCGGGGCTTCAGGATTTGGCGGATGCCGTCGCAGCGGACTCGGGCTTTGAATCGAATGAGCCAGTCGAGGAACGGGACCGCTGGACAATATTCTTTGCGCAAGCGCGTTGAAGTTCCGCTTACGTTGCTCTATGATAATAGGAAGAAACGGCGCGGTTTCCCGAAGCGGGCTGCTGCGTTCGGAATTCGAGACGGGTAGGGGGAAGGTTAAATGGCTGGGCAACGATGGAACTTGGCTCTACTGCAAATGGACATCGCAATAGGAGAGCCCGAACGCAACTTCGCGAAGCTGGAGAGCCTTCTGCATGAAGCGGTCTCTCACGATACGCTGCCGGATGTGATCGTATTTCCGGAGATGTGGAATACCGGCTACGCGCTGGATCGGATTCAGGATCTTGCTGATCCTTACGGTGAGCGGACCGAGGCGCTGCTGTCGGCGTTTAGCCGAAAGCACGGTGTAAACATCATCGGCGGTTCGATCGCGGAGAAGCGGGACAACGGCGTTTACAATACGATATTCGCATATGACCGGCAAGGAAACCGTGCAGGAGACTACTCGAAAATTCATTTGTTCCGGCTGATGGATGAGGAGAAGTTTCTGCAAAGCGGAGACCGGGCGGGCGAACTGCAGTTGGACGGCATTCCGGCCGGCATGATGATCTGCTATGACATCCGGTTCCCGGAGCTTGCGCGAAAGCTGGCGCTCGGGGGCGCGCAAATTTTATTCGTTCCGGCCGAATGGCCGAATCCGCGGCTGCATCACTGGCGTACGCTGCTGATGGCGAGGGCGATCGAGAACCAGATGTTCGTCGTCTCCTGCAATCGCGTAGGTGTAAGCGGGACGACGGAGTTTTTCGGTCATTCGATGGTCATCGATCCGTGGGGCGAGGTGCTGGCCGAAGGCGGGGAAACCGAAACGATCATTCGCGCTGCCGTCGACCTTAGCGAGGTGCCTGCCGTTCGCAGCAAAATTCCGGTGTTTGAAGACAGACGCCCTTCCTTGTATTAAAAACAGCATGCGAAAACCGGCTCGGATCATTCCGGCCGGTTTTTTGCGCGTTCGGCTTCCATCACTTTGCGAAACGTCTCCATGAACGCGACGACCGCCTTCGATAAATAACGCCCCTTGCGGTGAGCGATCACGAGCGTACGGGTCGGCCGGTTGGACAGCTGCAGGTACGCGGGCGCCAGCTCGTTCCATCCTCTGAGCAGCATACGCGGGATAAAGGCAATGCCCATCCCCGCCGCGACGAGCGACTGGACCGTCTCAATATTGCTGCTCTCGAACACGATATTCGGCGTGAAGCCGGCGTCTTTGCACAATTCGATCGCGATTTGACGGAAGCCCTGGCCTCTTTTCAGCGCGATGAACGGCTCCTCCTGCAGTTCCGCAATATCGACCGTTCGGTTTGTTGCCTCGGTTAGACGCGCGGCCAGCGGATGCTGCGGCGGGACGGCTAGTACGATCTCTTCCTCAATGATCGGCTCGTAGTCAAGCGAGTCGTCGATCAGGGGCAGGGAAAGCAGGCTAATGTCGGCTTGCCCGCTCGCCGTCAATTGTTCCAGGTTCGACGTCGTCTCTTCGACGAGCACGATGTCGATTTCCGGGTAGCGCTCCTGGAAGACGGGCAGGACGAGGGGCAGCACGTGCGCGCCTGTAATTGGAAGGCTGCCCACGACAAGCTTGCCTTTGCGCATTTGGGAAATGTCTTCCATTTCTTGTTTTAGCTGCTCGACCATGTCGAGAATTTTTTGCGCTTTTTCCACGAAGCGGGTACCGGCATAGGTGACTTCCACCGAGTTGGTCGTCCGTTGAAACAAAAGCACGCCGATCTCCTTCTCCAGCTTGGAAAGCTGCTGACTAAGCGACGGCTGGGCGATATGCAGCTTTTCGGCGGCACGGGAAAAGTTTTTGTCAATGGCAATTTGCAAAGCGTATTGCAGCTGGCGCAGTTCCATGCGGCTCGGCTCCTTTTATAAAGAATACCTATTAATACTACATTAATCGTAACGTATTTGTTATAAGAATGAAAGCTCCACGTTCGCAAACAAAAAAAGGAAGAAAGAGCGGGAGGCTCCTTCTTCCAGGGCAGAACGGAATATTGCGTGAAACGCGCAGCAGCCGCATCTTCGGCCGTAAGATCAAGTTCCGCAGGAACCGGGATACCCGTCGTTCCGTTTCATTTCTTCCAAATGCTCGCGCATCTCTTCGTCCCCGGGCATTTCGGCGACCAGCTTTACTTTGCTGGCGGCGGGCTCCTCTGGGGGAACGGTGTTTGCAGGGCGAGGCGTATCGGTCATTGTGCAGTCCTCCTTAAGGTATGATCAGGAATACCATCGGACGTCCCATCTTCGGAGCAGCAGATGATACCCAAATTCAACGGCAGCGGTTACGACGGCGATAACGGCCAGGGCCGACCAGGACAATCCCCAATGATAAGCCGTTCCCATGGCCCCTACAAATAAAGCGGCCAGTAGCCCGTCGGCCAAGGTCGCGGCGGCATTCCCGAATTCGTCGAGAATCCATTGGTCTCCGAGAAAAAAGGCCAGGATACTCAGGCTGAGCGACGCCATCAGCGCCTGGAACGGAGTTGCGTTTGACAAATAAAGCAGCAGCGGGACGGTAAATAGAGCGTTTACGACGAGTTTGACAAGCAGCTTGCTCATGCCTTCCAGCTCCCTTACTTATGCTTTCGTTGAAAGGTTGTCCTGAACAACCTTCATTTATACAGGGCTAGCGGGCGAAACGAAAGTATTGCCATCACCGAAATATCCACGCCTTACGTACGGGAAGCCTTGACAAGGCAGCTGAATGAGCACATTCATTCCCATGCGGCGCTCAACATGTCGATTCAATAAGATTGGTTCACCCCGCCATTGGCTATCTATAGCGAAAACCTATGAAGGCTATAGATATTATATCTTGGATCAATGAAGATGGACGTGATACGATAGGTGGCATTAGGAGCATCATTCAGATACCGAGGTGGAACCGATGGCAAAAACAATGTTCGAAAAAATTTGGGACAATCACGTTATTCATTCGGAGTCGGGCAAGCCGAGCATCATTTATATCGACCTTCAACTGGTCCATGAAGTGACTTCGCCGCAAGCGTTCGAAGGTCTTCGCCTGAGCGGCCGCAAGGTTCGCCGTCCGGACTTGACGTTCGCAACGATGGATCACAACGTACCGACCAAGGATCGTTTCAATATCACCGATCCGATTTCCAAGCAGCAGATCGATACGCTCTCCAAAAACTGTGCGGATTTCGGCGTTACCCTGTTCGACCTGGACAGCATCGACCAAGGGGTCGTCCACGTTATGGGACCGGAGCTCGGTTTGACGCATCCCGGCAAAACGATTGTTTGCGGCGACAGCCACACGTCTACGCACGGCGCGTTTGGAGCTTTGGCGTTCGGGATCGGAACGAGCGAAGTGGAGCACGTGCTTGCGACGCAGTGCTTGCAGCAAGCGAAGCCGAAAACGCTGGAAGTGCGCATCAACGGCAAGCTGAAGCCGGGGGTTACGGCGAAGGACTTGATCCTCGGTGTCATTGCCAAATACGGGACGGATTTTGCAACCGGCTATGTTATCGAGTACACGGGCGAATCGATTCGCAGCTTGTCCATGGAAGAGCGCATGACCGTGTGCAACATGTCGATCGAAGCGGGTGCGAGAGCAGGCTTGATCGCTCCGGACCAAACGACGTTCGATTACCTCCGCGGACGCGAATACGTGCCGCAGGGCGAAGCGTTCGAGCAAGCGGTAGCGGCATGGAAGCAACTGACGACGGACGAAGGCGCGGTATACGATCGCGTGGTTGATTTCGACGCGGACAGCTTGATTCCGCAAGTCACCTGGGGCACCAGCCCGGGCATGGGTACCGATGTGACATCCCGCGTGCCGAATCCGGCGGATTTCAGCACGGAGAACGAGCGCAAAGCGGCGGAAAAAGCGATTGAGTACATGGGCTTGACACCGGGAACGCCGATGACGGATGTTACGATCGACTACGTATTTATCGGTTCCTGTACGAACGGCCGGATCGAGGACCTGCGCGCGGCGGCTGCCGTGGCACAAGGCTACAAGGTATCGCCGAACGTGACGGCGATCGTTGTGCCGGGCTCGGGCCGGGTAAAAATCCAAGCGGAAAAAGAAGGCCTCGATAAAATTTTCATCGAAGCGGGCTTTGAATGGCGCGATGCTGGTTGCAGCATGTGTCTGGCAATGAACCCGGACGTACTGAAGCCGGGCCAACGCTGCGCTTCGACGTCGAACCGGAACTTTGAAGGCCGTCAAGGCCGCGACGGACGGACGCACCTCGTGTCTCCGGCAATGGCCGCCGCGGCAGCGATCGAAGGCCGTTTCACCGACGTGCGCGATTGGGAATTCAAAGTGAAGCAGGAAGCTTAAGAAGATCATTTTATCGAAGCGAGGAGTTAAACGACATGGAAGCTTTTAAACAGCATACCGGCCTGGTCGGTCCGGTGGACCGCGTGAACGTGGACACGGACGCCATTATTCCTAAACAATTTTTGAAGCGCATCGAGCGTTCCGGCTTCGGCCAATTTCTGTTCTACGAGTGGCGTTTTGACCTGAATGGCCATACGATTCCGGAGTTCAGCCTGAATCAGCCGCGCTATCAAGGCGCTTCCGTTCTGATTTCCCGCGCCAACTTCGGCTGCGGCTCGTCCCGGGAGCATGCCCCTTGGGCCATTCAGGACTACGGCTTCAAAGTCGTGATCGCGCCGTCGTTCGCCGACATTTTCTACAACAACTGCTTCAAGAACGGCATCCTGCCGATCAAGCTGAGCGAAGAGCAGGTCGAGGAGCTGTTCCAGCGCACTGCAGCGAAAGAAGGCTACAAGCTGACGGTCGATCTGGAGAACAAAAAGATCACCGACGATCAAGGCCTTAGCATCGATTTTGATCTGGATGAGCACCGCCGCCAGTTCCTGCTGCTCGGTCTCGACGATATCGGTCTGACACTGCAGCATGAAGATAAAATTGCGGCATACGAAGCGGCGCACAAAGCGCGTCTCGCGTACAAATAAGCGACGAATAGCCCGGCCCGATTCTCGAAAAAGAGATAAGGTCGGGCTTTTTTTTGATCCGGCCGCATTATATCATACAATGTTCAAAAACTTTCGACAATTTCCGTGAAAAGTGTGATTTATGTTTTTTCAAACGCCGAAAGCGTTGTGTATAATATCACTGGAAGCATGATGGGAGGGTGTCAGAAATGAATTTTGCCAGAATCGGCGTCGTGGGCGCCGGAACAATGGGTCAAGGTATTGCCGAAATGTTGGCAGCCAAAGGGTTGGAAGTCATGCTGATCGAACGGACGCCTGAAAGACTGGAGCAGGCCTGGGAACAAATCGAGATCAGCTTGGACAAGCAGCTGGAGAAGTGGGCGATCACTCCCGTTGAGAAAAAATTGATTCTTTCGCGCATCGCGAAGGAAACGTATATTCACCGGTTGGCCGAATGCGACATGGTTATCGAAACCGTTTCGGAAGATCTGGAGATTAAAAAAGAAGTATTCCGCAAACTTGACGAGGTATGCCCGCCGTCGACCATCCTCGCCAGCAACACGTCTACGCTCAGTTTGACGGAACTGGCGGCGGAGACGCAACATCCGGAGCGCGTCATCGGCCTTCATTTTTTATATCCGGTATCGAAAATTCATTTGGTGGAAATCATTCGCGCGCTGCAAACGGGAGAGGACGTCTTCCAGACGACCCGGAAGTTTGTCGAAGAAACAATTCAAAAACGCGGCATTCAGGTATATGAATCGCCGGGCTTTGTTACGACGCGGCTGATCTGCGTGCTGATCAACGAAGCGATGCATGCGCTGTCGGAGAGGGTGGCGAGCGCGGACGATATTGATAATGCGATGCGAATCGGCTATGATTTTCATTATGGGCCGCTGGAGATGGCAGACCGCTTCGGCTTGGATTCGATATTGGCTGCAATGGAACGTATGTTCCGTGAATTCGGCGATGTGAAGTACCGGCCGGCGGTGCTGCTGAAGCAGATGGTAAGGGCCGGTCATCTCGGCACGAAGACGGGACAGGGCTTTTTCCGCTATGATAAGGATGGTGACCGGATATGATCGTACTCGTCATTAATGCAGGCAGCTCCTCTCTTAAGTTTCAGCTTTACGAGATGGAGGACGAATCCGTACTGGCTAAAGGGAAGGTGGAGCGGATCGGAATGGAATCCGCGATCTTGACGTACGAGCCGGAAGGTAAGCAGGACGTGCGCGAAGTCAGCGAAATTTTGGAGCATACGACGGCGATTCGCAAGGTCTTGGACATGCTGGTCCATCCGGTCCATGGAGTGCTCGAATCGGCACAGCAAATCGACGCGGTGGGCCACCGGGTCGTGCACGGGGGCGAATCGTTTTCCAATTCCGCGTTAGTCAACGAAGAGGTAAAGCAGGAGATCAAGAGGCTGTTCGATCTGGCGCCGCTGCACAATCCTGCCCATATGCTCGGAATTCAGGCGGTCGAAGCGAATATGCCGAACGTGCCGCAGGCCGTCGTGTTCGACACGGCTTTTCACCAAACGATGCCGCCGGTGACGTATTTGTACCCGATCCCGATGGTGCTCTATAAGAAGCATAAAATTCGCCGCTACGGCTTCCACGGCACCTCGCACGCTTATGTGAGCGAGCGCGCCGCCGCGTTCCTCGGTCGTCCGCTCCGCGAGCTGAAGCTGGTCACCTGCCACATCGGAAACGGAGCGAGCTGCACCGCGGTGATGGACGGGCGGTCGTACGATACGAGCATGGGGATGACGCCGCTGGAAGGGCTGATGATGGGAACGCGGAGCGGAGATATCGATCCGGCCATCGTCCCGTTTACGATGGGCAAGGAGGATCTGACGCTCAGCGAAGTGAACTCGATGCTGAACAAGCACAGCGGACTGCTTGCCATCTCGGGCATCGGCAGCGACATGCGGGAGATTGATGAGGCGAGGCAGACGGGAGACCGCAATGCGGCGCTCGCGTTTGACATGTATGAGTACCGGCTGCGCAAATGTATCGGCGCTTACGCGGCGGCCATGAACGGCTTGGACGCCATCGTCTTCACGGCGGGTGTCGGGGAAAACTCCGCTTCGCTGCGAGCTGCGGTATGCCGCAATCTCAGCTTTCTCGGCCTGGAGCTGGACGAAGCGGCGAACGACCGGCGCGGATCCGATGAGCGCGCCATCACGACACCGGGCTCCCGGGTACAGGTGCTTGTCATCCCAACCAATGAGGAACTTGTTATCGCCCGGGACACGTACAGGTTGATTTTGGACCGAAATGATGTAAACTAGTGAACGGTGGTCAATTTTATAAGTAGGCGGAGGAATGTTCATGAACCGTAACCTGTGTATGATCGGGGATGTGAATAAACATATAAACGAGTCGGTGACGATCGGCTGCTGGCTGCATAACATCCGTTCCAGCGGCAAGATTCGTTTCCTGCAGCTGCGGGACGGCTCCGGGTTTATTCAGGGCGTCGTCGTTAAGAGCGAAGTGCCGGAGCAGGTATGGGAAGACGCGGGCAAGCTGACGCAAGAAAGCTCGCTCTACGTTACCGGAACGGTACGTGAGGATACGCGCAGCAAAGGCGGCTTCGAGCTGACGGTAACCGGTGTCGAAATTATTCAAGTGACAAGCGATTATCCGATCACGCCCAAGGAGCACGGCGTCGATTTTCTGATGGATCACCGCCATCTGTGGATCCGTTCGCCGCGTCAGCGGGCAATTCTGGTCATCCGGGCGCAAATTATCCGGGCGATTCAGCAATTTTTCGACGAGCGCAGTTTCCATTTGGTCGATCCGCCGATTTTGACTCCTTCGTCCTGCGAAGGAACGACGAACTTGTTCCATACGAAATATTTCGACGAGGACGCTTACTTGACGCAGAGCGGCCAGCTGTACATGGAAGCTGCGGCGATGGCGCTCGGCCGGGTATACTCGTTCGGTCCGACCTTCCGGGCGGAGAAGTCGAAGACGCGCCGGCACTTGATCGAATTCTGGATGATCGAACCGGAGATGGCGTTCGTAACGCACGAAGAGAATCTTCAAGTGCAGGAGCAGTTCGTCTCTCACATCGTACAATCGGTGCTGCAGAACTGCCGCCAGGAGCTTGAGACGCTGGAGCGCGATACGACGAAGCTGGAGCAAGTGGTGGGCCCGTTCCCGCGCATTACGTACGACGAAGCGGTAAAATTCCTTCAAGAGAACGGTCACGAATTCGAATGGGGCGAAGACTTCGGCGCGCCTCACGAGACTGCCATTGCCGAAAAATATGAGAAGCCGGTGTTCATCACGCATTATCCGACGGAGATCAAAGCCTTCTATATGAAGCCGGATCCGAACCGTCCGGAAGTCGTGCTTTGCGCGGATATGATCGCTCCGGAAGGCTACGGGGAAATTATCGGAGGCAGCCAGCGGATCGACGATCCGGAGCTGATGGAAGAACGCTTCCAGCAGCACGAGCTGTCCAAAGAAGCGTACCAGTGGTACCTCGACCTGCGAAAATACGGCTCCGTGCCGCACTCGGGCTTCGGTTTGGGGCTTGAGCGCACGGTCGCCTGGATTTGTGGACTCGATCACGTTCGCGAGACGATTCCGTTCCCACGGCTGCTGTACCGCTTGTACCCGTAAGGTCTGCATACGGAAGCCGTCTCTCGCGAGTCTGTAAGTGGAAAGTAGGGTAGGCATGAGACGTAGCGATAACGACACGAAAGAGCTGCCGTCCGTGCTGCTCGCGGGCTGGCAGGACGGGAACGTCGACGTTCCCTACTGGCTGTTCAAATATTACAAGCAGCTCGGGCTGCTGGAGCCGGACGTGATGCTTATTCTTCATGTCATGGCCTTTAAGCAAAAGGAAAACAAAGATTTTCCGACATTGGAAGAGCTTCAAACCCGCATGTCGCTGCCGCAGGAGAAAGTGATTGCCGTGCTGCAAAAGCTGATCCGGGAGCAGCTGCTGCGGATCGACGAGATCGAAGATCCCGTTACGGGAGTCCACAGCGAGGCTTATAACTTATGGCCGCTGCTGGAGCGGCTCGCGGAGTGCCGCATCGATGAGCATCGGGCGGAGCTGGCGGCCAGGAAACAGGCCGAGCGGACAAGCAAAGCGGAGCGGAAAGATATTTTCTCAATTTTCGAAAACGAATTCGGCCGCCCGCTCACTCCAATGGAACTGGAGTCGATATCCGGGTGGATCGACAAGGATGGCTATCCCGAGGAGCTCATTCTCGCCGGTCTTAAGGAAGCGGTGTTTGCCGGCAAGCTGCATTTCCGGTATATCGACCGGATCTTGCTGGAGTGGCAGCGCAACCGGATTACGACCGTTGAGCAGGCGAAGGAGCACTCGCAGAAATTCCGTTCCCGGTAAGCGGGAATGACATGGCCCTGTACGCAAACATTGCGTGCAGGGCTGTTTTGCGTTATTGGACGGAGTGGCGTGTTGGGGCATCTGCGCAAGCGATCTGTGCCAGGGGGTTCGAGCAAAGCTGCTGCCATCGCACTTTCAGGCCCTGACTTAAGTACCAGAGCAGATTCGTTGGTCGCAAAATGTGAAAAACATTTTAAAAAACCGTAGTTTTTTTGTAACTTTTTTGTGTTTCGTGGCGTCTATTATATTAGGTGTTACATGATTTTACAGATTTATAGAACGGTTAGAAGGAGGGGCCACATGTTCCAATGGCTGCGCAAACCCAAGAACGAAGCGCAGAATGAAGCGGCAGCCGCCGTGCCAGCCGCTCCGCAGGGGATCGAAACCGCGGCGCCGGAAGCTTCTGCTGAAGGGGAAGCTGCTGCGGCAAGCGATGGCGCGAGTGTATTGGTCGATACCAGACCACCCATTGACACGAGTATCCCGCTCCTTACCGTAACGGGAGTGGAGCGTTCATTTCCTGTCGGAGGACAGCAGCTTCATGTGCTTAAGGGAATCAATATGGAGCTATATCCGATGCAGCTCGTTATGCTGAAAGGCCGGTCCGGCTCGGGGAAAACGACCCTGCTTAACATGATCGGCGGTCTGGACCAGCCGAACCGGGGACAAATCATGTTCAAGGAATACCCGTTCCATGAATGCAGTGACGACCAGCGGACGTACATAAGAAGAAAAGAGATTGGTTTTATTTTTCAATCGTTTGCTTTAATGCCTCTTTTGTCTGCATGGGAAAATGTGGAATTGTCACTGCGCATGGCGAAAGTTCCCCGATCGGAATGGAAATCCCGCATCACCCATTGCTTGGAGCTGGTGGGCCTCAGCAAACGGATGCACCATCGTCCGTTCGAGCTGTCGGGCGGGGAGCAGCAGCGTGTCGCTATTGCCAAAGCCATCGCGCACAAGCCCAGTCTGCTGCTTGCCGACGAACCGACGGCGGAACTCGATTCGCAAATGGGCGCGCAAGTCATGGCGGTATTCCGGGACATTATCCATACCGAACGCATGACGATTTGCATGACAACGCATGATCCGACAATAATGGAGGTTGCCGACCGTGTATTCGAAATGGTGGATGGAAAATTTATCAGTAGTTAAAAAGACGGGCAGGCCATTGCTGCTCGTTTGCATCGCCGCATCCCTCGCGTTGTCGTCCGGATGCTCGCTGTTGCCAAAGGAGGACGAGGAGGAAGCGCTGCCGGCCATAACTCCGCCCCAGTTGTCCAAAAAACCGGAGTATACGGTTAAAACCGAGACGCTGGTGTTCGACGTCCCTCTCTCCGGGAAGCTGATGTCGACCGTAGAAGAAGATTTATACTTTACGGATGATGCTAACCGGAGGATCAAATCCCTTCCGGTCAAAACCGGAGACAAGGTTGAGCAGGGGCAAGTGATCGCCGAGCTCGACGTCACGGAGCAGGAAAACAAATTGCGGCAGAAGCGGCTGCAGACGCGTCAGGATGAATTGAGTATGATCGAAAAGCTGCGCAAAGCCGACGAGACAGGCCCCGAGCAGCTGGAGCGGGACAAAATCGAATTTGAATTGAAAAAGGAAGAAGTAACCACGCTTGAAAAAACGATTGCCGGCGCCAAGCTGACGGCTCCTTATGCAGGCACGATTATCTCCGTTTACATGAAAAAAGGGGATTCGGCCAAGGCTTACGATGCGGTCGCCACGATCGCGGATCTGTCTCAGCTTACGGTGGCTGCAACCATTAGCGCGGATAGCTTGTCGAAAGTCGCCGTTGGCATGGAGGCTGAAGCGGACATCAACGGTGTAGGCAAGGTCAAAGGCAAAGTATCGAAGCTTCCGAGTCCGAAGGCCGCGAACAATGGCAATGGCGACGGCGGGTTCCCAGGCGGAGGCCAGCAGAAAAAGCCGGATTCGATCGAGAACTACATGCTGATCCAACTGGACCAATTTCCGGAAGGACTTTCCCACGGAACGCCGCTCGGAGTGAAAATTATTACCCAGCGCAAGGAGAATGCCATTACGATTCCGCCTGCCGCTCTCCGTTCGTATGCGGGCCGCAATTACGTGCAGGTTGTGGATGATAAAGGCAACAAGCGTGAAGTGGACGTCGAAATCGGACTGCAGACGTCGACGGCTGTAGAGATTGTGAAAGGTCTCACGGCAGGGCAGAAAGTAGTGGGACGCTAATGGCGATGCTCCGGTTTTTATTCCGTAAAATGTGGAACACGCGCTGGCTGACGCTCAGCACGCTCGCCGGCCTCATTATGGCCGTCGCTTTTACGACCAGCATCCCGATGTATTCCGACGGCTCGCTCAAGCGCGTCGTGTCGAAATCGCTGGAGGAGAAGAACAACGGGCTTTCCGCCGGCGCCGTCATGATCCGATTTCAAGCGTCCGGCAACGAGAAAGCCGATCTGAATGCGCTAAGCGACGTTGACCAATACATAAAGGAAGATTTGCCCAAAGACATCGCGTTTCCGTATCAGGCATACGTACGGACGTATTCTATTCGCGGCTCGCAAATTACGCCCGAGGATACGGGCAAGGTCGATCCGAGCAAGCGCCGGCAGATGACGCTGATGGCCCAGAACGGCTTGAAGGATCAAGTCGAGCTGACGCAGGGGCAGTGGTTCTCCGAGCAGCCGCAGGGCGGAATCATTGAAGCCGTTATTCACGAGGAAGCGATGTTCCGCAACGACCTTCATGTCGGCGACGTCTTCACGTATCCGATCAGCGGCGGAAACGGCATTGCCCCGCTCAAAGTGAAAGTGACGGGAACGTTTAAGCCGAAGAACGATACCGATCAATATTGGTATCAAGGCATGGAAGGCCTGCTTACGTCCTTTTTTATGAGCGAAGCCGGTTTTAACGATTATGTGCTGAAGAGCAAAAAAATCCCGCTTAGCTTGGCCAATTGGTATTATGCTTTTGATTTGCGTGAAATCAAGACGAGCCAGCTGTCCTCGCTCCAGTCGAAGCTGGAACGCTTGGATATCGTTTTGTTCCAAAAGCTCAAAAACACAAGGGTGGATATTTCGTTTATCCCGCTGCTGCAGGAATTTAAGGTGCAGAGCTTGCAGCTGCAAATGCTGCTCTTTACATTGGCGGCACCGATGATCGCGATGGTGTTCTATTATATCGTCATGAATGCCAGACAATCGCTCGACCGCCAGCGCACCGTCATTGCAGTGATTCGCAGCCGTGGCGGCAGCACGAATCAAATCATCTGGATTTATTTGCTTGAAGGACTGCTGCTCGGCGCGGTTGCGATGATCATCGGCCCGCTGCTCGGCTGGTTTATGGCGAAGAGCATAGGTTCGTCCAGCGGGTTCCTGACGTTCGTGGACCGCAAGGCGGTACCTGTCGGGGTGTCGACCGAAGCGCTGTTGTACGGCGTGGCCGCAGTCGTAATTGCGCTGATGGCCAGTATCATTCCGGCCATTGTCTATGCCAAAGCATCCATCGTCAGCTATAAGCAGAAGCTGGCCAGATCGGATCGAAAACCGTTTTGGCAGCGCTGGTTTTTGGATGTGGTGCTGATCGGTCTGGTGGGCTACGGGTATTACCTGTTCCACGACCGTCAGGATTTATTCAGCCGGACCGGGCTAACAACCGATCAGTTGAGCGTGAACCCGCTGCTGTTTTTTATTCCGGCATTGTCGATCATTGCGCTTGGACTGTTTTTCCTGCGCATTTTCCCGTGGCTGCTCCGCTTCGGCAACTGGCTGGGCAAAAGGCTGCTGCCGGTTCCCGTCTACCTGACGCTGACCCAGCTTTCACGTTCGTCTACGGCGTACTATCCCCTCATGCTGCTGCTCATTTTGACGCTTGGGCTCGGCATTTACAACGCTTCGGCGGCTCGGACGATCGATTTGAACTCGACGGAACGGGTGCTTTACGCCTACGGCACCGATGTTACCATGAGAGCGGAATGGACTTCCGTATCCGACGATCTGCCGTCAACGTCCAACCCGAACAAGGGCGGGCAAGGTCAAGGACAGGGGCAAGGGCAAGGCGGAGGAAAGAACCCGGGTCAGGGAGGCGGCGGTCAGCCGGGAGGTCCGGGGGAAGGCCCGCCGCCGAAGCTGCGTTTCATTGAGCCTCCGTTCCAAGTGTTTCGGGAGCTGGAAGGCGTCGAGCACGCAGCCCGCGTACTGCAATCGAAGGGGAACGTGGTCGTTTCCGGCAAGTCGCTCGGACAAGGCATGCTGATGGGCATCGATAACGCCGATTTCGCCAAGGTGGCCTGGTTCCGTAAAGACTTGTACAAAACGCATCCTTACAACTACTTGAATTTGTTGGGGCAATACGAGCAGGCGGTCATTATTCCGACCTCTTTTGCCGAAAAACATCATATCAAGTCGGGGGATTTGATCAGCATTTCGGTTTCCAGCCAGCCGGTCGAGTTTGTCGTGGTAGCTACCGTGCCTTACTGGCCGAGCCAGTATCCGGACCAGACGCCGTTTTTTATCGCCAATCTCGACTATGTGTACGATCAAGCGCCTGTCGTACCTTATGATGTATGGATGAAAATGAAAGACGGAGCCAAGGTGGCGCCGGTCATTGAAGCGCTCAAAGCCAAAAATATCGGCATTGCCAGCGTCAAAGACGTCCGCAACGAACTGATCACGCAGAAAAAGCATCCGGCGCGCGGCGGCGTGTTCGGTATCTTGAGCCTCGGCTTTCTCGTATCCGTTCTTGTCTCGTTGATCGGCTACATTTTGTACTGGTTTTTCAATTTGTCCAGCCGGGTCGTTCAGTTCGGCGTGCTGCGAGCCATGGGGTTGTCGCGACGACAGCTTACGGGCATGCTGCTGCTTGAGCAACTGTTTACCGCTGGTCTGGCTATTGGCCTCGGTCTCGGCATCGGCAAACTGACGAGCTACTTGTTCCTGCCGTTCCTGCAAACCGCGGAAAACGTCAAGACGCAGGTGCCTCCGTTCCGCGTCATATTCGATGCGAGAGATACCGATCAGCTGTATGTCGTCATAGCCGTTATGATGCTGACCGGTGCCGGGTTGTTGTTCCTTCACATCAGAAGGCTGCGCGTACACCAGGCCGTGAAGCTGGGAGAGGAGAAATGATGCAGTGATTCATTGCGACGGACTCGTCAAAATATACAAGACCGACGATATCGAGGTCGTTGCGCTTCATGGGCTGAACATTTCCGTCGCCCAAGGGGAAATGATGGCGATCATCGGAAACAGCGGCAGCGGCAAGTCGACGTTACTGAACATTCTGGGGGGGCTCGACCGCCCCTCCGCCGGCCAGGTGCGCGTGGGCGAATGGAACCTGCTGAAAATAACGGACGACGAGCTGGTGCAGTACAAGCGCAAAACCGTCGGCTTCATCTGGCAGAACAATGCGCGCAATCTCGTTCCTTACTTGACGGCGCTAGAGAATGTGGAAATGCCGATGATGCTCAGCGGTCAGTACGACCGGGCCTATGCGAAGCAACTGCTGGAGTGGGTCGGCCTCAAAGAGCGGCTCAATAACAAGCTGCAGCAGCTGTCAGGCGGTGAGCAGCAGCGGGTGGCGATTGCCATTGCGCTTGCGAATCGCCCGTCCTTGCTGTTGGCCGACGAACCGACCGGTTCCGTCGATACGCGGACGTCGGATATGATTATGGACATTTTCCGGCATCTGAATTCCGAGCTTGGCGTGACCATCGTTATCGTAACCCACGATATGGCGCTTGCCGGCAAGGTGGACCGCGTCGTCGCCATCCGCGACGGGATGACAAGCACCGAATTCGTCAAACGCAACCCGAACCTGGACGCTGAAGGAGAGACGGCGGCATCGCACGGATCGATTCACGATGTCCATGAGGAATATGTCGTACTCGACCGGGCGGGGCGGCTTCAAATTCCGAGGGCGTATTTGCAGGCGCTTGGGATCGAAGGAAAGGCATCGATGGAATTCGACGGCGAGAAAATCATTATACGTACGCCGAAGTCGCTGGATTAGCACGATAAGAGTAAATTGCAAGACGTCAGTGTGAATAACCTTCAGGTTTGCGAGGCGCTGAAGCAATGGCAAAGCAAGGGGGATGCTACGCTTCAGAAGATGAAAGACAACCCGAATGCGTCTTTTGATCATTAACCTTTTTTTAAAACTGCCTTGATTATACATAGAAACTAATCCGGAGGGATCCTGAGAATGCAAAAATATGTTAAGAAGACGGTGGCTGTATCGCTTTGCGTCGGCTTGATGGCGCCGACACTGGTTGCTTGCACGAAATCCAGCAGCGGGGACAGCAAGACCGAGAAAGTGCTTCGGATCGCAACCAGCATGGGATATGGCGGTGATAGCGAGTATTTCCGGCAGCAGTTCACCGAATTGTTTGAATTTGCGAATCCGAACATTAAGCTGGAATTCATCTCGACATCCGATGACCGTTACATGTATGGAGGCCGCCCGGATCCGAAGGAAAAGCCGAAAGATCCGATGGATAAGCTAAAGGAAGTCATGACGGGTGACAGTCCCCCCGATGTCGTGATGGTTGGTTACGATCAACTGCCGGAGCTGATCAGCAACAATATGCTGAAGCAGCTCGATCAGGACATCGCGAAGGACAAATTCGATACGTCCGATATCGTTCCTGCGGTCATCGAGGGCATTAAAAAGGCGGGCGACGGCAAAATTTATGCGCTGGCGCCGACCTTTTATTCTTCCGCGCTCATTTATAACAAAAAATTGTTCGATGAAGCCGGAGTTCCGTACCCGACCGACAAAATGACGTGGGATCAAATGTTCGATCTGGCCCGTAGATTGGCGAAAGGGGAAGGGGAAAACCGTAAGTACGGCTTCTCGTTCTCGACGCACAATATGGGCGATGACATTTACTACGCGACAAATATGTATACGGCACCGCTTGATCTGAAGACCTTCGACGATAAAGGCGAGAAGATGACCGTCGATTCCGATCAATGGGAAAAAGTATGGAAAATGATGCTGCAGCTAAAGACCGAGAAAATTTTGCCTGAGCCGATCGATTTCTCCAAACGGCGCAACCCTGGGCCTAATGAAGACTACAACCCGTTCATGGACGACGATTTCATATCCGGACGTGTCGCGATGTCTGTCATCAGCTACTATCAAATTGGCCAGTATACGAACGTCATGAAAAATGCGGCGAACATCAAAGGCCTCACCCCATTCGATTGGGATGTCGTTACGCTACCCGTGCATCAGGAAGCGCCTGAATACGGCGGTAACATCAGTCTGGACGGTCTGATGGGCATTAACGCCAAGGCCCAGAACGCCGAGGATGCTTGGAAATTTATCAAGTTTATCAACAGCGAGGAATGGGCCAAGCTGAAAGGCAGCAGCAGCCACAATCTGGTATCGCGTCAAAAGTACATCAAGCCGAAGGAGGGCGCGGAAATCAACATCAAAGCGTTCACGACACTGCTTCCTGCGCCAAGCCGGGACTACAAGATTTATCGCGAAAAACCGGGCCTGTATGAAGTGGAACGCCTTGGCTCCCAAAAATTCCAGCAAGTCGCCCAAAATAAGCTGCAAGTGCGCGATGCGCTCAAGCAATGGCAAACGGAAGGCGATGCGATGCTGCAAAAAATTAAAGAGAATCCGAATGCTCAGTTTGATTCGATGATGCAGGGGGGATAAGATGTCCCTTCTTAGCAAGAATGCGGGCAGTACGTTCGGAGTGAAACTCAACAAGGAGGAACAACAAGATGAATTCCAAACGCAAACGATATAAAACTTGCATAGTTCTGCTGGCAGCCGTACTTGCCTTCGGGTCGGCGCTCCCCGCCTTTGCGGCGGAGAGCGGCGGCACGACCCCGCCTTCGGGAACAACGGCGACCGTCTCGACAGGGACCGCTCCGGCGATCGGACAGGTAGCTCTTAACGCGGCCAGCTATTTCGAGATTAAAAATGTGGTCATGATGCCGGAGCAAGGCAACAAAACCGTGACATTCACCGTAGGGGTCCACAACGGAGGGGCGACCGACCTGCAGTTCATCGATTACTGGCCACGGCTGCGGACGAAAAGCGGCAACCAAATTTCCGTTCGCGTCCTGCCGCAGGACAAGGATAAAAACCGTATTCCGGCCAAATCGAGCCAAGACATCAGCTTTTATGCAACGGTGAACGAATCGACGGACCTGAAGGATCTTATTTTTGAAATTATCAAATGGGACTTCAGCATGCCGGAGGCGGATTTCGTACGGAAAATCGGAGATGTGAGCGTTCCTGACGACTATACCGTCGTTACGCCGGCCGGTAAAGCACATACGATTCAAATGGCAAGCAATCCGGTCAAAGGCACCATCAAAAAAGTATTGATGAGCAAGAACGAGAAAAATTACACTCCGACCATCGTCCTTAATCTGGAGAACGTAGGCTCGAAGAGCGTCGCGGTGCCCGGATATCAATATTTGCTTCGCACAAGCGAAGGGTACATGTATCCGCTCGACGCCAAGGCGATAAAAGATTTGACACTCAATCCGCAAACGAACAAAGATATCGACCTTACGGGCTCTGTCCCGGTCTCCGTCTCAACGGAAGGCTGGCAGCTCGTGATCGTTCAGAACGCGCAGGATTTGAAGCTAAATCTGCCGATTGCTTTCTTCGCTTTACCGGCCGTATCGGATACGGACGGGGTGGACACGGGCAAAGCCTTCAGCTTCACGAACAAGGCGGGTACCTACACGGCTCAACTGAACACCGTCCAAAGGCTGCCTTGGGAGGATCAGGATATTTTGACCGCAGGGTTTACGCTTTCCAACAAAGGTCCCGAAGCGCTTCCGATTCCGGATCTGACAGGGTACTTCAAGCTGGACGATAACGTGAAGGTGGAAGCGAAACTGGTTCGGACGGACAATGTCATCGGTCTGGCCCCGAATGCGGAAGCTCAATTCCAGTTTATCGGCAAAATTCCTTACACGTCGCAATTCGGCAAGGTCAAGCTTGTGCTGCAAGAGAAAACGGGCAGCGCCAGCAGCGACGGCAAAACAGACCAGCAGACGGCGGCGAGCGATTTGCTCGAATTCGTACACCGCTCGGAGCTGATGAACATTCCTTATAATAACTTCGGCGAAACGTATAAAGTGACAAGCGTCGGCCGGAGCGCAAACTATAAGGTCCGTTCTGTCAGGACGTATGGTGGAAAAATGAACGACACATTTACGGCTCTTCTAGAAGTAAACAATCTAGAAAAACGACCATCGGATATTACAAAATTGGTTGCTTATTTCAAGACAGCTGAAGGTACATATCCTGCTACCATTTCCGAGATTAAGACAAAAGTCAACCCGAACGGAACGGCGATGCTGCTGCTGTCCAGCAATGTAGGCAAGGGAGCCCCGACGTCCGGTATGAGTATATTAGTCGGTGAAGCAGTGACTGAAGGAAAATTAACGGAAGCGGACAAAAAACCGGATGCTTATGTCAATGCTGCCGCATACTGGCTTCCGGAAGAGGATTTCACGGTTCAAGACGGATTTAAAGATATCAATCTCGATCCATATAAACTATCCATCAGCAACATTCGTTCCACCATTGAATACGTCAAAGATTCCGATATCACGCCAGTCAAGATAAAATTCGATTACAACCTGACAAAAGATTCAATGTTTGTTTCAAACATGGAAGGCCGCCAGCTAATTATTGAGCTTGAAGATTCCGACGGTAAGACAAAAATGAAAAGCTCGCTCGATTTTAAAGACTTTGAAGGTATAGCGTCCGATAAGCAAGGCACTACAACTCAAACGGAAACAAAAGAAAAAATGACCGTAGGTGAGCATGTAGACTTTGAATTTAAGGAATCTATCAAGGACATAAAGTATAGAATCAATCAGCTGAAAACCTTCAAGCTGAACATCTACGATTCGTTCCAAGGACAAAAGAAATTGATCGCTACGAAAGAGGTCAACTGGTTTGAAACCGCGGAATAATATGTTTACTTTTTTTTGATTGAACGAAACCGTTTCTGCATCAGTTGCGTAAAACTGTGCAGAAGCGGTTTTTTGCTGGGAACCTAGTGACTTTTATGAATAATTGGTTAAAAGTTCATTGGGGGGATTGACAGGTTTTTCAAGACGATTTAATGTTATTAACGTTAACAACATTCTTAACGATGTTAATTCAATGAATAAGGAGAAGATAATGAGTAAACCGCATCTCTCGTTTGGTGAATATAAATGGACGGTCACCCAACAAATGTCCCGGACTTTTGAATTGGAAGGATTCAGCCCGCTTGTTGGCAAAATATTCGGTTTGCTTTTATTTGCACCCAAACCGGTCAGCCTGCAGGAAATTGCCGATCAGCTTGGTGTAACGAAAGCAGCTGTTAGCGTCCAGGTCCGTGCGTTGGAAAAGTACTCCATGTGCCAAAAAGTTCCGTTGAGAAGCGATCGAAAAGACTACTATTACATATCCGACGACTTCACACTGATCAGCATGCGGGCCAGCAAGCAAAAAATCGAATCGATTACCAAGCAATGCGAAGAATTGTTGTTCACTCTTAAAGGAATGTCCCAGATTGATGAGGAGGAAACTGAATCCTTTGAGGTTTCCAAGCGAAGATTTGCGGAAGTTTCCGCGATGTACCGGATGTTTTTATCGCGATTGGAGGGGATCGAGGAGGAGTGGATCCGATTAAGAGAGCAGCTGTAAACAGATAGACGAAAGACGGGACGCCCGGATTTTTTTTATGTTATGACTTTTTTCACCTTACAGCCGAATCGAACCAAGCTATACTGAAAAAAGATTTATGGAAAATGAAGGGGTAACCGGAAACGCCTCGTCTAAGTAGTCAGCAATCGTAATGGAGGAGTAGAGAGATGAATTCATTAACCAATTTTTCGATGAAGAACATCGCCGCAGTAATCATTATTGTGCTGATGTTGTTTGGCGGCGGTACCTATGCGGCTTCCATCTTGAAAATGGAACTCATACCGAGTACTACGCAAACGAGATTCAATATTACCACCCAGTATACGGCTCCTCCTAAGGACGTTTTGGAGCTGGTGACCAAGCCTGTTGAGAAAGCGGTGGCGGGGCTGGACGGCATCAAATCTTTAAAGTCTACCTCCAGCGATAACTTCTCCATGGTTACCGTAGAACTGCAACAGGGGAAGAAGATCGAGGATGCCAGAAGGGACGCCGAAGGCTTGCTTGCGAACGTAAAGCTGCCCCAGGGCGCGGAAAAACCGAAGGTTCAGACCTCTAGCGCTGAAGCGAGCGCCATTTACTACCTCTCGGTGTACGGCGAGAACAACATGAGCCAGCAGGAGCTGGATAAGATCTTCAAGGATATCGTCCAGCCTGGATTTGCGGCCATTAAAGGGGTTGACCGCGTCGATGGGGTCGGCAATAAAGAAGCGGTACTGACCTTACGAATGAACGGCAACGCAATCAGCAGCTACGGATTGACACCGGCACAGGTGTCCCAAAGCATTCAAACTGCCATTCTGACAAGCCCAGCGGGATTAGTCGACTTCAGCGGGAACACGCAGATGGTACGCGTCAAGAGCGATCTCAATACGATTTACAGCCTGGAAAACATGAAGATTACGGCACCGGGGGGACAAACGCTTCTTCTGAAAGACATTGCCAAGGTTGAAGCGATTTCCGAGTCCAGATTCATTTCGCGCCTCGACGGCAAGCCGGCCATCGGTGTGACGATCTTCAAAACGAAGAACTCCAATGACGTTCAATTGGCTGCAGAAGCAGACGCTTTGATGGCCAAGTGGAAGCAGGATTTCCCGAACCTTACGTTTAAACCGCTTTTTGCTACATCCAGCATGATCAAGGATTCCATTAACGGCATGGTTAAGGAAGGTGCGCTCGGCGCCCTGCTTGCCTCTATTATGATATTGCTCTTCCTAAGAAATGTTCGGATGACCATTATCGTTTTGGTCTCTATTCCTTTATCGCTGTTAATCACGCTGCTGATCATGGCTCCATTGGACATTTCGCTCAACATCATGACGCTGGGCGGGATTACGATCGCGATCGGGCGTGTCGTGGACGACAGTATCGTCGTAATCGAAAATATTTACAGCGAGCTCGTGAAAGTTCATGAGCGTGGGGAATCGGTCATTAAGAAAGCGACCGCGCAAGTGGCTTCGGCGATTACATCCTCCACGCTTACAACCGTTGGGGTATTTGCTCCAATCGCTTTTGTCGGGGGAGAGCTCGGGGATTTGTTCCGTCCGTTCGCCGTCACGCTTTCCGCTGCCTTATTGTCTTCGCTGCTGGTGGCCGTGACCGTGATTCCGATGCTTGCCAAGCTGCTCGTGCTGCGTTCCAAAAATATTAAGGTGCACGACGAATCGCATGTCGGCAAAATGTCCGGCGGTTATTTGAAAGTACTGAAATGGTCGCTGAACAACCGCATCAAAACGATGCTGCTTTCCATGCTGGTTTTTGTTGTGGCTATCGCAGGCACGGTTCCGTTCCTGGCTGTGGAATTCATGCCTTCCAGCGATTCGGATAAACAAATGTTTATTATGATCAAAATGCCTCGGGAAACTTCGCTTGCATCTAACGATTTGAAGATGAAAGAAATTGAAGCGATGATCCGCGAGACGAAAAACCAAGCCGGAGAACCCGCTTTCGAATATATGCAATCCTATGTAGGTGGCGGTTCTTCGGATAATCGCATCGATTATGAAAGCCAGTTGATTGGCGCGGCATCGCAGGGAACGAACGCCAAGAAGCTGCTGAACGAAACGAAGGATAAAATATTGTACCTGCTTCCCAAAGGCTCCGAGGTAAACGGCATGCTGCTAAGCGGCGGCGGACCTGGCGGCGGGGGAGACTTCTCCTATATGCTTAAAGGCGACGACCTGAATCTGCTCACCCAGGGAGCCAAGCTGGTAAAGGATAAGCTCAAGGAAATTCCGGAATTTAAAGATGTAAAAGACACCTTGAGCGAATCGAAAAACGAAGTGGAAATCGCCGTAGATCAAAATAAAGCCAGACTGTACAATTTGTCTTCCGGACAAATCGTCGAAACCGTGAATTCTTGGCTGAGAGAGGAAAAGATCGGGGATCTGAAGTTCGACAATACGACCTTCTCCACCAAGATCATGCTGGACAAGAGCTTTAAGGATTCCATCGACAAAATCGGCAACTTTCTGATCAAGACTCCGACAGGGGCAACCGTCAAGCTGAATGAAGTAGCGAAGGTTCGCCAAATCGAGGCTCCGGCGTCGATCACCCGGGATCAGCAAGTTCAATACGTCACGGTAACGGCAACGATCGAGTCGAGGGACAAGGGCGGCGTTAGCGCCAAAGCGGCCGAAATGCTAAAAACCTTGGATCTTCCGTCGGGAGTTCGTCCCGAAGTCAAAGGGGTATCCGACGATATTCAGAAAAACTTCATGCAAATGTTCGTAGCCATGGCTGTCTCCATCTTTATTGTATATCTGATCATGGTTCTGGCTTTCGGAAACGCCAGTGCGCCGTTTGCAATCTTATTCTCTTTGCCGCTTGCAGCAATCGGAGGCCTGCTAGGCTTGCTCGTCAGCGGCGAATCGCTCAACCTTACCTCATTGATCGGGTTCCTGATGCTGATCGGTGTCGTAGTTACCAATGCGATCGTGCTTATCGACCGCGTACAGCAGCTGCAGGAAGCGGGGCAATCCGTACGTGACGCACTTTTGGAGGGCGGTTTATCCCGGCTTCGTCCGATTATCATGACCGCAGGGGCTACCATTATTGCCCTGCTACCGCTGGCTCTTGGGTTCTCTAAAGGGGCGCTCATTTCCAAAGGCTTGGCCGTTGTCGTTATCGGCGGATTGACCACATCGACTTTGCTTACGCTCGTCGTTGTGCCGGTCGTATACGAAATTATTCATAATATGAAGACCCGTCTCGGCCGTTTGTTCAGCAGAAAGGAATCCAAGTCAACACCGGTAACGAATGCTTAAGAGAGCATTTCATTCAGATAGATAGAGAGTTCCATAAGGGAAAAAGGAGAATCAGCCCATGAATCCGATCATGTCAAAATCTTTCAAGCAAAGTACCAAAGTGATGGGGGCCGTCGTTATTTCGACGGCGCTCCTCGCCGGCTGCGGCGCTCAACCGCAAGCCGCACCGACGGCTGCCAACGCGTCGGAGCCCCAGCTCAAAACCGTTAAAGTCTCGAAGATCGAGAAGCAAAGGATCGGCGATCCGCAGGAGCAGGTAGCCGACGTTATTTCTTCCATCCAGATTGACTTGGTCACCAAGGTTGGCGGAGACGTCATGGAAGTATTGAAGAAGCGCGGCGATATGGTGGAAAAAGGCGATGTGATTTTCCGCATGGACCCGACGGATGTGAAAATGAAAAAGGACAAAGCGCAGATTGACATTGCCAGCAGTCAACAGCAGTTGGACAAAGCAAAGCAAGAATTGGCCAATAGCAAGCAGGAAATGAAGAATGGAATCAAGAAGCTGGAAGATTCCATCAAGGAAACCGAAAAGAACTATAACAAAATGCGCAATGATTACGATATGGGCTTAGTCACAAAATTCCAGCTGGAGCAAATGGAAACGCAGCTTAACAATCTCAAGCTCGATTTGGAAAACAACCGAAACAAGCAGAAAACGCTGGAATCGACGAACTCCTTGGCGCCGCTGGAGCAAGCGCTGCAATCCTCGAATCTTTCGATTCGCGAAGCCGATCGGACGCTCGAAAATATGGAAGTGAAAGCGACGGTTAGCGGTGTATTAACCGACATGCCGATTGAAGTGGGCATGTCTTTGAACGCCGGTTTTCAAGCCGGGAAGGTGCAGCAGCTCAATCCGATCAAAATTCGGGCGGAGCTGACCGAGGAGACGGCTAATTTGGTGCGCGGCAAGCAGGAGCTGACATTCTACGTCCCTGGCACGCTTGATAAGACCAAAGCCAAGGTTAGCTATTTGGCTGACGTAATGAGCGCCAATTCCAAGTCTTACACGTTGGAGCTTGAATACCCTAACGCTGAGAGTAAGCTTAAGCCTGGTATGAAGGCTCAGGTTCTCGTAACGGAAGAAGCCGATCAGATGGTTGTTACCGTGCCTACTACAGCTATCGTACGTGAAGGTGGAGAAACGTTTGCTTTCGTGCTCGTAGGCGATTCGGCGGAGAAACGTAAAGTGGCTTTAGGCCGTTTGAACGAAACGATCCAAGAAGTGCTGTCCGGTCTCAAAGAAGGGGAACAGCTCATTATTTCGGGTCAGAACCAATTGAAAGACAAGGAGAAAGTCCAGCTGGCCAAGTAATCCGCAGCGGACCTGACAGGAGGAAACCCAAGTGAACAACAAGCTGAAAAAAACCGTAGCATCCGTCGTTATTACCGCCTCGATTATGAGTACAGGCTATTCCGCTCTGGCAGCGGAGCCTTCAGGAAACGAGCTTGCAGCGCAAGCTGTCGTAACCTATAAACTGACCGACCTTCTCGATGTGGAAGTCAAAGGCGTATTAAACGAGCGAATTCAGGACGGCACCCGACTTGGTGTCGTGATTCGAATGAAGAATAACGGCGCTGCCTCGACGCGGGTGCCGGACTACGAGCTGCGAGTAAAGACGAGCGAAGGCGTCGAATATACGCTGCAGCCAAGCGCGTCGAATGTGAAATCGATTCAGCCGAAAGCGAACACGGAACTCAGCTATATGACCGTCATCGATCGCACCGATACCGTAAATCTGGCCCAGGTGAATTGGACCGATGTCGATTACTACGTTTATCCGAAGAAGGAGACGCTGATCGTAGCAGCGCCAATTACGGGGGAGAGTTGGAAAGGCGGCGATACGCCGATTACGGATCCGAGCGCGATTAAGAAATGGTCCGATTCCTTTACGATCCCGACTTTGACCTCGCCGATTCAATATACGCCGGCGGCAATCAACAAAGAGTCGACGGAAAAGGGTACCGTATACGTCGTACAATTTCTTGCTTATAACCCTTCGAACCAACGCGAAACGATTCCGGTTTTCGCCGTTGACGGCAAGGCGGCGGGAAAAGTATTCTCCGGCAGCCAGGTAGAGCAAGGAAGCATCGCGCTGGAAGCGAAGGAAGAAAAATACATTCATTTTGCGATTCCAACGGAGCAAGATACGATCTTGAACAGCCTAAACATTTTGACCCCTGAGAAATTTGCAGCTGGCGGCGGAGGCGCAGGTGGTCCGGCAGCAGGGGCCGGCGCTGCGGCTGGTGCAGGAGCTGGAGCCAATGCCGGTGCAGCCGCGGGTGCTGCCGGCGTATATAACGTAGGTCGCTTGAACATTTTGCTGCCGTCGCAGCAAACCGGGGAAACTGCTCTTAGCTATAAGCTCGGCACTCCGATGACGTTAGACAAACGAAGCCAGCAGATTCATCCGGATATGGATGTTTCCGTCATCGAATTCCATATGTTTGACAACAAAGAAGAAGGATCGAAAACCGTCTCGGCCAAGTTCAAACTCACCAATAAGACGGACCGACCGCTTGCCGTTCCGGCGTTTGCGACGGATCTGGTTAGCTCGGACGGGTATGAGTACAATGGCAGCCGTCAAAATATTACGACGCCGAACGTGCTTCCGAATTCTTCGCTCACCGTGAACTACTTCTATACGATTCCAGTGTCCGAGACTGGAAAGGGCTTGTCTCTGAAGATCCAAGACACGAAGACGGCCGCTCCGTACAAGTCGACGATTGGCGCTTACAGCATTGCGCTTCAAACCGAGGACAGCAAGGATACGTTTGAGCTGTATCCGTTTGAAATTAAAGTGAACAACTGGCAAATCGGTACAAGCTTCAATCCTATGGGACCGAAGAACTATCAGTACAAAGCAAAGTTCTGGCTGGAAGTTAGCCGTCATGATCAAGTTCAGGTAGATCCGAGCTTCTCGGGACTGCTGTTCGAGCTGTATAACTCCTCAAATCAATTGATCGGAACAGGCAGTGGAGCATTCACAGGGGTAAACCGTTTGTCTACTGGCGAAAACAATATCATCTTTGACGGCAGCACGGAGCAATTCGACCACCCTCTGACGGTTCGGATTTATGAGCAATTTACGACGACGGGCGGACAGAAGTCCAAGCGTCTGCTTAAAGAGCTTACGCAATCTTAATTTCATAGTCATTTGAAGTAAACGAAAGCCGGCCTTTGGGTCGGCTTTTCCCTAATTATCACCAGTTGTCCCATGGTACACGCATAGGGATCATGATATAATGATGGCACTTCCACTAAAGGAGCGATTCTCATGAAACGTCAGGTTCACAGCAAAGAAATAAAAGCCGCGGTATATCAAAAGCTGGAGGAACGCGGCGTGACGATGGAAGATATTGCCCTGATCGTCAGAGAAATGCAGCTTCCTTATCATCCTGATTTGACACTGGAGACTTGTCTCGAATCGGTCCATGCGGTTTTGCAAAAGCGGGAGCTTCAGCACGCGATTCTTGTCGGTATCGAGCTGGACGTATTGGCTGAAAAAGGTTTGTTGTCCGAGCCGCTGCAATCGATTATCGAAAGCGATGAAGGGCTGTTCGGCTGCGATGAAACGTTGGCTCTCGGGTCGGTGTTCGGATACGGCAGCATCGCACTTACAACGTTCGGTCATTTGGATAAACAAAAAGTCGGAATTATTAAGCGCCTGGACACCAAGAACGGCAACGGCGTACACACCTTCCTGGATGATCTGGTTGCCAGCATCGCGGCATCGGCATCAAGCCGTCTGGCCCATCGGCAGCGGGATGCGGATGAACGGGACAATGTCGTCGCTTATATTGCCGCGTCGGAAGAAAGCGTAAGCTAAAGCGAATTTTGTTATATATTGGAGCAGCTTCCTTATGCAAATAAGGGAGCTTTTTTTGGGTTAAGATACTAACAAAAATTCATCTTCATTCGATAAGCGGAGTGAACATAAAATGAACTGGGTCTATTGGGTGAAATTGTACGACAGCAAGTTTCAAGCCGGGTGCTTGGCCAAGCGGATGGAGGAAGACTGGTGGATTTACGGTTACGAATGCCCAAGCGAAGTCCAAGTGTTCCGTTCCAAAAAAGGCCGTTTTGGCGTCCGCTACACTGTCTAATTTTTTTACTTGACTTTGACGTTTTAGTTGGTGTATAGTTATCTTTGTCGCTGTCATTATACAGTGTGGAATCTTCTGACGCGGGGTGGAGCAGCCCGGTAGCTCGTCGGGCTCATAACCCGAAGGCCGCAGGTTCAAATCCTGCCCCCGCAACCAAAGCTTTCAAGGGCCCTTAGCTCAGTTGGTTAGAGCGGTCGGCTCATAACCGATTGGTCGGGGGTTCGAGTCCCTCAGGGCCCACCAAACAGAACTGCGCCGGAGTGGCGGAATTGGCAGACGCACAGGACTTAAAATCCTGCGGTAGGTGACTACCGTACCGGTTCGAGTCCGGTCTTCGGCAGTTCCAGTAGGAGTAACATACATAAAGAGTTTTGCTTTGATTCTTCAGAGCAAAACTCTTTTTCTTTTCAGGAGGAGATTTTTGCGGCGGAGCCTCATATACTTTAGAACACGATCAGGAAGGGGTGGCTTCCATGCCTTCGATTATTTTGGCACCGATCAAAATTACCGGAGCCAGTGGGGAAATTGTGTTCGGCGATGTATTGCAGGTTAATCCGAAAAATACATCCAAGTCGTATTCAGGGTCAGGCGGCGGCAACACGGGTGATTGGATGGGGAATATTTCGCTGGTCAGCTCAACGAATACGTTTGATGCGGATATTGCGGATTCCAATAACGCGGCGAATAATTAGAGTACATAGATACCAGGGAAGCACATCCTGATGGATCTTCACCCATTCCGTACGTCCCAGACGGCCGTTTCGCGCTGCTGTGGGACGTTTTTGTTTGTGGAAGGGAAAAGGCTACATAAAGCGGATATCAATGTCTGTAAAGGGGTGGTCAATCGGCTGCTTGCGCATATGCAGCTGGAGAATGCCGTTCTTATAAACCGCTTTGCAACTGCTTGGCATGATTTGGCTGGCCAGCCGGATCGTTTGCGTTTTGTCGTCCGGGATTCCTTCCAAACGGATTTGGTAAGGATTGAGTTTCAACCGGATTTTGCGCGCTTGCGCTTTGTCGGGGATATGGATTTTGACGATGATATTGTTATGAGTGTCGAAGATTTCCGAATGAAAATGATGCTTAAGCGCTTGGACCTCCACGTTGGGCAATGCCCGGTTCAGAACGTCTTTGATATACCCTTCAACCCAGGTTACGGGGTCTCCGTTGTCGCCGCTAAGGGAAGGGGCAGGGAACGGCAGCTTCCCGTTAAAAAACTGCTCGAATTGTTTCCAATTCATATCGAAAAAAGAGTTGCTATTTTTGGAATCGCTCATGTTTATCCACTCCTTACTAATTCCAGTATATGAGTGCGAAGCGCAAACCATGAGTCCCCGCTAGCTGCCTAAAACATACTTCTTATCCATGGATCATATACTACAATACAAAACCATTGAGTTAGGGTGCTGCCTCATGCCGGCTATCGTGGGCGCCATCAAAATTGTGAGCGTCGGTACAGGCTCCATCGTGCACGTGGGAGATTCGATCCAATTGGCTCCGAGCGTAACGGCAAAAACGTTTGCCGGAGCGGGTTCTTTTAATACGGGGGATAATTTGCGGGTCTGCAATATGGTCAGCACCACCAATACCTACGATAACGATATCGCTGACTCCAATGTGGTTTCCGCCGATAAGGCAGGTGTCGTATAAACCGTCATGCAGCTAATCATACATCAAAGCATTGTCATTCAAAATTTTAAGATCGGCGCCTTATCGAACTCTTCCGTGCTTCAGATTGGGACTGCGGGTACGATTCGCGCGTTGGCCAATCTATATAATACGGGGGGGTTTACGGGTCCTGCCCCTCAGTTCACCGCTCCTGCAACGACTCCGCTGGCGACGCCGCAGGGTGTGATAGAGCAACCCAGCCCGTTAGCATTGGTACCGCTGCCTACACCTTCCAGGTAAACGGAGGAATGACGGATGTATTCATCTTACCCGGAATCTTACTTTCAAAAGCTGAACGACTATTTAAAATGGCAGACGAGCCGCATCCGTTCCTTGGAAAATAAGGTCGAATCGCTTTCCAAAGAGCTTGAATCGTTAAAAAAGCAGCGGGGAGTGACGATTGAGCGAATTGAATACAAATTCGATCAATTAAAAGTAGAGAAGCTCGATGGGACGCTCAATGTCGGATTGTCTCCCTCTGGACTCGGCGGGCAATCGGTTGAAGACATGGAAGTCGGTGGAGAAACGATTCGAACCAATACGGCCAGATCGGAGTCGTTTGCACGTATCCAACAGCGGGTGACGGATTTTTTGCAGCAGTCGTGCCCGGCTGAATTGGCGCAAATGGAAGAGAAATATCAAGTAAAGCTTGATGAGGATGCGACTGAATCGATCATTGGCGATCTCCAAGGGCAGATTGGACAGCGGATCGATTATTATTTGAAATATGGAATCGACCCGGACGTAGTGGTTTTGACGACAGAACAGGAACAAAGCATTGCGGATAAAGTGATCCGGGATATTCGGCTTGGGCTTGAACAATATTTTTTAAAGCGAAAGACAGGAGGAGAGGCACAGAATGAAGCTGCAGGTGGAGAATAAAGAGATTTGTGTCGGCGACATCAGAGTTATGGGCGTTGCCAGCTCGTCGGTTTTCCTGATCGGCGACGCTGAGGTCATTAGCTTGTCCAGCGTGTTCGATACGCCGCCGGAATCGCTCATTATCGGCCCGCTCGTACCGCTTGCATTCGGAGGTCCCGTATGACTTGCGTTCCGCGCACATCCGTTGTGCGAAGCCTCAAAGTCAACATTGTTGGTTTTGGCTCCGCTGTTTTTGTGGGGGACTTGGTCGACTTTTCCCCGGTGAATTATGTTTTTGCCGTTCAGCGGGAAATTCCGATTTTTTATGGGGATGAAGGACAATTGAGCGCTTATCCGATTTATTCGGCCCCGCTTCCTAAAGCCAGGCAGGAACCGGCAGTACAGATGGACGTAACCAATACAAGTCCGGTCATTTGCGCCGGGGATGTACGGGTTATCGCCATTTCTTCGGCGTCCATGGTGCAGTTAGGGTCGGTCCGATCGATTCGTGCGGTAGCCCGTGTGAAAAACATTCGTCAACTGCTTCGCGGGCTTCCTCCGAAGTGACGAAATAAAGCTATTGAGAACGCATGAGCCTTCGTGGGCTTCCGTCTCCGTTCTGTGATATAATCATTTTGTTGTATTGGAAATGAACGGATAAGGGAGCGAAAACGGATGGCACGCAAAAAAATAGAACACGTGGGCATTATGGTCCGGGATATCGATACGTCGGTGCGGTTTTATAAAGACGTCGTGGGCCTTGAGCTGAAAGATAAGCTCGTACATACGAACGGCATCGTCACGCTGGCTTTTCTCGGGTTCAACGAGTCGGGTGAGACGGAGCTGGAACTGATCCAAGGCTATAACGACGGGCTTCCGGCGGAAGGCAAAGTGCACCATGTCGCTTTTACGGTGGACGACATTGAGGAAGAATTCGCCCGCATCAAAGAACTCGACGTGCGTTTGATCGATCAAGAGATTACGTCGCTGCCGAATGGCTCGCGTTATTTCTTTTTCCATGGCCCGGATGGCGAATGGGTCGAATTTTTCCAATCGACGAGATAAGGCGCACATGAATTCCGGAAAAGCAAAGCCCGATACGAAAATAAATTGTTTGAAGTGCAAGCACTTTTATGTGACTTGGCAACCAAGTTTTCCCAGGGGCTGCCGCGCTTACGGCTTCAAAACCGCGGATATGCCTTCTGCTTTGGTAATGCGTTCCTCGGGCAAGCCTTGCTTGTCCTATGAAGAAAAAATTAAGTAAACGGCAGGGGAAACGGACATGCTGTTCAGTAACCGTCAAAAGAAGCTGATCCTCGACGTTTTGCTCAAAGAGCGCCGGCGCCTGTTTTCCAAGCATAAGGGCGAGTTGCTCGATAAAACGATCGAGGACTTGTCGCAGATGCTGCGCAACGAAGAAGTCAATGCAGAGCCAAAAGATAACGTCATCGATTGGAGCAGGAAAGGCGGCAAGCGCCGCTAGGCTGATCGATCAAAAAAAGGCATCCCGTCGCGGGGTGCCTTTTATTTTGCGAATCACCCCCAAGGACAACCCTCTCGTCAAAGTAACTTCCTTTATATTGCTCCTAAAAAAGAAAATCCCACCACTTGAATTACGAACGCACGTTTGGTATATAATATAGATAGAAGAACAAATGTTCCTGTTTCGAGGAGGGGGAAAATCGTGGTTCCATGGAAAAAGTACACAGGGCGTACGGTTGAGATCATTTACGGGGACCGTTCCGGACAATTCAGCAAACGAAGGATCGTCATTCGGTCCGTACAGCCTGCTTTCATTCGGGCTTATTGCATGGAGCGCGGAGCGGTCAGATGCTTTGCCATCGATCGCATATTGGCCGTACAGCCGATCTCATCCCCGAAACAAACGCCGTCAACGTCAGCGAGACAGCGGGAATTGGCTTAAGGAGAGGGATGCATGTGAGAAGCAATTTGTACGACGAGTTGAAAGAGCACCGCCACGGAGATCAGGAGCGGCTAAGAAAGCTGATGGAAGAGATTCGTATGCTGATGGAAGCGAAAAAAAAGCGCCCTCTGCTGGACAGACTTCGTACGAAACGTCCGAACACGAAGCCGAAAGCTTGGGATTAACCGGCATAGCAAGTTCACAAGAACAGCGGGGAGTGTAGAAAAAAAAGCAAAGCCCGGCGGCATGTACAGATTAAGCGGATACCGGGCTAATGCTAACATTTTCTTTCGAATCGGAGACAACTTGACAAATTCCTGCGTTATATTTCATAGAATTAATGAAGTGGAAGCCTGTCTTGAAGACGACATATTTTTTGAGCGGGTTCGGCTTGTGGAGCTTTTGGCAGGCGAGGCAATAGTACATAAGATTTCTCCTTTTCGAGTCACGATATGACAATTATAGACACATTATATGCGTAAAATTACGAAATATCACTCAAAATGGTATAAAGTTTTACTAAAGATTATGCAAAAGAAAGACAAACATCCAACCATTAGACGGCGCAAGCCGGTCCGTATGTGGCGAAAGAAAGGAACGAAAAACCGCGCGGGACGCTTAGCTACACGGTTTTTCCGCATTGTGAGTAGAAGACGGGGGGAATGTAAATCGGGGACCAAGCTTGTCTATCAGGATTCGACAAAGGAAGGAGGTGGGGAGACTGATTGGTACAATGCTTCGGACAAAGACGGCCTTCGTCCGATAGGATATGAGAGGGGCGTCTTCTTTATTTGGCACAGGCCTTCCATCGGCTTGTGAAGTTGTGGTACCCTGTAGTTGTCCGATCGAACTGAAAATAGAGAGTATTTTACATTATTCGGAAAAGGTGGAGAGTTGAATGAAGCATTTTGAGGAATGGGTCATGCAATTTTACGGACAACGAAATTGGACGCAATACGGCGTCTTCGAACGTATGGGTTTTTTGATGGAAGAAACGGGAGAGCTGGCCCAAGCCGTGCGGACGTATGAAATCGGCCGGGATCGTCCGGACGAAGCGGTAAAGGCCGAGCCGGTTTTGAAGGAGGAGCTGATGGGAGAGCTTGGGGATATTTTGGCAAATCTGGCGATTTTGGCCGATAAATACGGTTTTACATTGGAAGATGCTGCCAAGGCTCACCAGGAGAAACTATTGAAGCGATTCGAAGCCGGCCCGACGAACTGAGCCGCTCCGATTTTTCACTAAAGTATAACGATGCGCAGAGGTTGGACAAACTAGAACAAATTTCTCAAGCAGGAGAGAAGAATGCTAGCAGTCATCTTTGATGTAGAGACTACATATGTAACCGTTAAAGGCGACATCCCGGAAATCGTGGAGATCGGCGCATGTAAAGTGAATCTGAATCCGTATGACCCGGGCGAAGCCGGTACGGATTGTTTTCAATGCTATACGTTTCCTGAAATTAAAGGACGTTTCGGCAAAAAGACGCTAAAATTTATCGGCTTGAAAGAAGAGGATCTGGGCAAAGTCGTTCCGTTTCGCGAGGGGTATGACCGTTTTATGGAATGGATCGGCTCCGAGCTGGTTTACTTCTGCAGCTGGGGGGTCGATGATCGCAAAATTTTGCTGGAGCATTGCAAGCGGTTCGATCTGTCTCAAAGCTGGCTGAACCATTACCATGACATCCAGAGGCCGATCTCGCAGCTGCTGGTTAAGCGCAATCAAATGAAGCTGAAGGATGCGATTGAGCTGGCCGGTATCGAGAAGGAAGGCAGATTTCATTCCGCCCTGGTCGATGCGATCAATACGACGAAACTGTTTGTCCGGTATTATGACCAGCTTAATTTAAGAGCGGCGATACGGGGCTGAATGAGGCAGACTTACGTTCACCCGATAGTATAATGAGTAAGAAAAAACCTTGAAGCTTGGCTTCAAGGTTTTTTTCTTTATGACCTGTAGTGGGCTCGAACCACTGACCCCCACCCTGTCAAGATGGTGCTCTCCCAGCTGAGCTAACAAGTCACGTCGTATTTGTTGTCGCAAGAAGTACTATACCGCATATAGAGGAAGAAGTCAAGAGGGGGAATGAAAAAAATGCCTCGCAAAGCATCGAATGCTTGACGAGGCATCGCTAACGGATTGGCATGGATTATTTGAATGTAACCATCTGGTATACGGTTCGTCCGTCGCCGGTAACATCAACGATTTGTCCTGTGGACGTCTGGGCTTTCATCTGGGAAGAACCGCTTCCGTCTAAAAATATGCCGTCAACCAAAGTGCCGGAGCCGATTTTCTCTTTGATCGCGGTACGGAATTGCTCGGGAGTGCAGGTCGTATTGGTGACGACGAGCCAAATGTTTCCTCCGGAGTTATACACCAGCGCCGACCGGCCGGAGGCCGTGCCGTTAACACCTCCTGGAATATTTTCAGCGGTTGCTTGGCTTTTCCAGGTCGAATCACTGCTTAAACGCATGCTGATGCCGCCTTGCGCCCAATAGTTGGACGTATCCGATACGTTCAGCTCGCTGGCCCATTTGACGACCTGTACCGAATATTTGCTTGCTTTCGCGTCCCATACTAGAGTTCCGCGGGCATAACCGACGTTTACCGCGCCTTTATAAAGCTCGCCGATGGACCCGCCGCCTGCGGGCACATGGTTATTTACGGCAATCGACAGCAGAGTTCCGCCGGAGCCGAAAAATCCGCCGTTGATGCCGTAGCTGCTTTGATTTTTTAAATTGCTGCTGATCGCTTTTAATTTAATGTCGTTGGGCGAAGCTTTCATTGCATGCAATATGACGCCATTGGAAGCCGTTACTTTGGAGTACGTGTAATTGGCTGCCGCACTGACAGGCACAGCAAGAGCCAGCAGGAAGACCAGCACAAAGATGAGGGATTTCTTGAACATCTCCATACCTCTTTTCTTCAATTCATCTATTAATAGAAGATCGGCGCCTTCTTCAATTAACAATTTTATTATAGTAGATTTATAGAATTGAAAATATAGGAATATAATAGCTTTATATGGTAATTTGGTTGTGAGTTGATTAGGAACCTGTATAGTAGCAAAGCGCTGGAAGAGGAGATTGGGGGCTAAACACCGCAAGCGCCATGCAACAGGCGGTGCGAGATGTTGGCTGATGTTGAACGGATCGCGCTGCTCCAGGCGCGGGAACGAAAGGGCAGGGGAAGCGGGATGAAGGGTTGGGAAACAAGAAATATACGAATGATCCGCAGCAAATACCGTGCCTCTATTAGTGAGTCGGCATATAATCTAGTATACCCTTTGAAAGGAGGTAATCACCAATGGGTGAAACAGGATTAACTGGTTTGACAGGTCTCACTGGCCCGACTGGCCCTACGGGTCCCACCGGTCCTACGGGGCCGACAGGTCCGACTGGACCTACTGGGCTTACGGGTCCGGTTGGACCGGGTTCATCTGCCACAGGGCTGCAAGGAACAGTGCCTCTTGCAATACCCACCGCAGGCACGGCAGTAACCGCACTAACTCTTGCTGTCCCTGTTACCGCCGGAGCAAACCATGTCGTCGTTGAAGGTGCAGTTACGGTCAGCATTAGCTTTGCTGCTGTGCTTGCCGCTGCCTTGAACCCGACGATTACGGTGGTCTTGCTTCAGGATGGCGCACCCGTAGCCACGACATCCAGCTCCGATCTGCTTGCCATTACGCTTCTCGGCGCGTTCAGTCTTACACGCACGATTCCAATTTCGTTCTTCAACGGCGCATTGACTCCGGGCACGCATATCTATACGGTGACGGTCACCGTCTCTGGTGTTACACTCGCTGTCGGCGGGCCGACGGCTACTATCACTTACTCGTCTCTCAGTGCCATAACAGCAACTTAATATAAATCGCTGTGAAAAAGACAGAATAACGGCGAGGCCCTCTTTCCTTTTGGATTGAGGGTTTCCTTATGTTTAATTTTAAGAGCAGGACGCCATCAAGCTGGGGAATGTGAGACGGGGAAGCAAAAAAGCGAGGGCTGCTAGACTTAATTGACAATGAGAAAAGCCGCGTCCTATAAAGGAACGCGGCTTTCTGTTATAATGACCTGTGCAGGGCTCGAACCTGCGACCCCCACCCTGTCAAGATGGTGCTCTCCCAGCTGAGCTAACAAGTCGTGTTCATATCTTGCGGGGACGTTTTCCATAATACCAAGATGGGCACACAATGTCAAGTGTTAGCCTGTAATTTTTTTTATTTTTGTAAATATGGGTTGATTCCGCCATGGATCTCTCTTTTAACCCTATACATTCGTTATGGTATAATAGAGCAAGTTAGACATGCATTTGAAAAGAGGGGACTTTGATGAGAGATTTTCGATGGGCGCATTTACAGCCGCATATCGAAGGAGGAGAAAACGAGCAGCCGGAACCGGAGCAAGAAGCGCTGGATTGGGGCGAGCAGGAATGGGGTACACACCGGTACCATGTCAACCGGCTTGTCGAGAATTCCATATCGCTGCTGCCTATGCCGGAGAAAGCCGTCGTACTGGGAGCGGGGAATCACGGTGATGTCGGCCTGCCTCGGCTTTCCGTCCATTTTCAGCAGGTAACCGCGCTGGATACGGAAGACAATATGCTGCAGGAGTGGCTCGATTCGACCGGAGGAATCGCTAACAACCGGGTCCGTTCTTTAACGCGAATCGACTATACCCGACTGGACCAAATTTCCTTCTACGAAACGTTTGAGGAGCTGCTGGCGGAAGGCAAGTCTGCCGGGGAAATAACGGATTATTTGAGGGACTGCGCGTTTCGCGTACGCGGGCTGGAGGCGATGCCGCATTTGAAAAAGGCGTTCTCGCTCGTCGTGTCCTCGGGTGTTCATACGCAATTGTTTTATCCCGATGCGCTCATGCAATTTTACGGTTACATGGAGAAATACAATGAAAATGAAACCCGGCAAATTGTCGAGGCGCTGGGGTACCTACGGAACAGCCTGATTACGGATTATAACCGGATGCTGCTGTCGCTTGTAAAACCCGACGGCCGGGTGACGGTATGGACGGATATGATTTTGCTGGACGAGGACAAGCAATGGATCGCCGAGGAGCTGGACCGGCGGCGAACCGATAAAGAGAGGACGAGCTTTCTGTTCGAAGCGTTCGGGCAGTACGGGATTGAAGCGGCTGTACTGGGCCTCAGGGATCTTTATGACTCCCTTCGGCCGGATCAATTATTGTTCCGCAGTTGGGTCGGGTATACCGATTCCGGCAAAACATATTTGATCGCCGGGTTATCTGGCCGCCTCCGCCTGTAATATTCCGAATTCGGCCAGATCTTCTTCGGTACAGAAGCTGCACTGCGAGATGACGGTGGCTTTGCGAAGCTTGATCGCTAATTGATTGATCATGCTGGTCAATGCCGCCGTCTCCTTTTCGCTATGCGAAAATTGAATGCAGTATTCCGAATGACCGGTTTCCGTCTGCCCGGAGCGCACAAGCATCCCCAGCGTCCGGTATTCTTTAGCCAGAACGGTGAACTTCAGCTCGATCAATAAACGGCTATCCTCCGGCAGCGGAGCTGCGGTAAAAAAGCGGGCTCCACCGGCGCTAAGATCCAGCATGGCGGCTTTCGTGGTCTTGAATTCCGGCTCAAGATCGTCTATTCCGATAATTTTCAATTCCGCGCATAGCGGCTGCTGAAAGCGCAAACGAAAAAAGCTGCGCTTGTTTTTTTCCATAATCATCTCCAACAGTCCTTTGCAGCAAGGTGAAGAGGCAAAATTAACGTTTACTATAACAGAGCGGACCAGGCATAAGCAACCGCTTTCCAATAAAAAGCCGCTCAGGAGTAGAGCGGCAGTTGAATGCTGATGTTGGGATTCGAATGGTCCTCTCTTCCAAATTCGGATAATTCTATTATACAATATTGTCGGAAAAAGAACATTAAAACTTTGTTACATTTGTTGACATCCTTATTGGGCATTTTTGAAAATCTTACTGGAAGAACAACATATTGGAACGGAGAATCGCAGATGAAAAAATTATACAGCCAAATGACCATGGCCGAATTGGAACAGGAAATGAAGAGCCTGCGGGAGGAGCTGGACCGGGCGGAATTTCAAAGCCAGCGCTCCGTGATCGAGCGCAAGTATTATACGGCGCAAGCTTATACGCTCGATCCGTCCGATTTTCCGCCAGGGATGTATAAGGTGGAGCATGTGCAGCTACCGTTTATTTTAAGCTATGTGAACGGTATTATGGCTTGGGGGACAATAGGGGAAGAGCCGGACGCCAGCTTCCCAATTTCGATGCTGACCCGGCTCTAAATGCGGCACATATCAACCGGACAATTCTCGCACTGGCAGATGTCGCGGAGATAAGGCAAATCTTTAACGACGATGTAGTTGTTTTCCATGGCAATAATATTGGCGCGTTTGAGATCGCCGAGCATCCGGTTGACACTCTCCCGGGTTGCGCCGATCATATCGGCAAGCTCGCTGTTCGTAAGCTTTTTGGTGATGACAATTTCCGATCCGTGATTTTTGCCGTACGTGTTGCACAGCCGGATCAACGTCGAGCAGAGAGCGCCGGGCTTGCCGAACATCATGAGATCGCGGAATTTCGTTTGGGTCATCCGATGCATAAGCCCCATCCACTTCATGAACTCGACGGCTAGATCCCCGTGCTGCCACAACAGAACTTCCAAATCTTTTTGCTGGATGACCCCGATGATGGAGTTTTCCGTGACCTCGGCATTAAAGCTGTGCACAGAGTTTTGGAAAGGATCGACCTGTCCGAACAAGTCCCCGGTATTATAAACATAAAGGATGAAGCTTTTCCCTTCATCGCTGGCTTTCGTAATCTTCACTTGACCGCGCTTCAAAAAGTACAGCTTATCGGCCGCATCGCCTTCCCAAAACAAATGATTCCCGGCTTCGGCTCTCATCTCATACATAATTTCTTTGAGCTTCGATAAGCTTTCTTCTGTGAAACAATCCGAATTGGCCACTTGGCTGACCGGTTTTCGTTGAAGTGTATCCGTCATGGTACATACCTCCGGCTTCGGTCTGGTTGAGACCTCTGTAGGTTTTGTTGTATCTAACATACCTTATTCTGAAAGGTTTGTGATGTGATTTTCATCACACTTCCTTAAATCTTCATATTTTTTTGTGATCTTTGTAACATGCAGCACTTCGCCCGACGTGTATAGTGAAGATAAGAATCACATTACATGGGGGAAGTGAAAACGTTATGATGACCGGAGTGCTATTAGCGGGCGGTCACCCGCGGCGAATTGAAGGCCGTCCCGCGGAACTGTTGGTGTTGGCTGGTGAAACGGTCGTAGCGAAGCAAATCCGCGAAATGCTTACAATCTGCGGAGAAGTCATTATCGTAACGAACGAGCCCAAAATTTTTCTTGAACATGTCCCTCGGTCCGTACGTATCATTACGGATTTTTACCCGGGCCGCGGACCTCTCGGCGGGCTTCATGCGGCGCTCACACTATCCAGATACCCCGAGCTATGGGTAACCGGCGGGGCCATGCCGTTCATTTCGGCAAGAGCGGCCTCCTTCTTGGCAGAGCACCGGAGCGTCTTCGGCTACGATGCCGTGCTGCCAGAGGTATCGGGACGGCCTGAGCCTTTGCATGGCATATACCGCCAAAGCTGTCTCACGGCATTGATGCCGCTGCTGGAATCGGGAAGCGACGTACAGCCGGGCTGGATGACGTTCCTGCGCAAGCTTCGTTGGGGCTGTGTCGAAGCGGATATGCTTCGCAAGCAAAATTTGGGGGATGCCTTTACATTTCGGATTAAAACAGAAAAGCAGTATTCGGAAGCGGTTTCGCGGGCGCAGGCCCTGGTCCGAAGCGTATATCGGTAGAAAAGGGCGGAGCTTTCCCGCCTTTTTGTTTTCCCAGTTCGTGCTGGAAGCTATGGAAGTGAAAAGCCAAGTATAGAAACAGCGGCGGATTACGATGCTATGCTTGAGGTGATGGCTGATGAATCGGGCGTTATGGACGTCCCTTGCCGCCATAGGTACGGCACAAGCGCTGAAAATACCCGATCGGCTCCGTCAGAGCGGCCGTTTTGAGTGGGCAGACCTGTTTCGGACCGGCGGCATGCCGAGCTCGCATTCGGCTGGAGTCGTGTCGCTCGCGACTTATATCGGGCTTAAGAAAGGGGTTTCTTCCATCTCATTCTCACTTGCGGTCGTATTGAGTCTGATCGTGATGTACGACGCCATGGGGATTCGCCGTCATGCCGGCATGATCGCATCGGAGGTAAACCAGCTGGAGGATGTGCTCGTTAAATTAACGGAGCAGCATCCTCCTTATGTGCATCGTAAAGACAAAGAGCTGGAAGAACGGTTAGGCCATTTGCCGGAAGAAGTGTTGGGAGGGGCAGTCATCGGGGCGGCAATCGGTTGGCTCAGCTATATGACGGAATTTCCCCAGCAACGCCCTGGGAAAGCTTGTGCCGCTTTCATACGGAAATCGTTGTACACGTTGAGCTCTCGTATGGTTCAATAAGATCGTTAGTCCCGGACGTCGGCAAAGTAATCGTAAATTTGGTGCCTTCGTCCGGCACGCTTTCCACTTCTATAGTTCCTTCATGATCCTGAACGATCTTATGACAGATAGATAAGCCGAGACCTGTTCCGGAATCTTTGGTTGTATAGAACGGAATAAAAATTTTATCCAGCTCCGACTCGGGAATGCCTTTGCCGGTATCGGAAATTTCAATCACGGCATCGGGTCCCGCGGCAAACAGCCGGATTCGGACCATGCCTTGTTCGGGCATCGCTTCAAAGGCGTTTTTGACCAGGTTTAGCAGCAGTTGAAGCATTTTATCTTGATCCATCAGCATTTGAATATCCCGGTCGTCGTGTTCGAACCTTACCTGGTGTCCGAGTCTTGTCGTCTCCGAATCCAGTAGCGAGAGAACCCGGTAAATACAGCCTTGAATTGATTGAATTTTGTACTGAGTGACATGCGGCTTGGAAAATTGCAAAAATTCGGCGGTCAGCATGCTCATCCGGTTAATTTCGTCCATAATGAGCTCATACCAAGGCTCGATGTTGTAATCCCCGGCTTTTGACAACTGCAGAAACCCCTTGATCGTCGTCAGCGGATTACGGATTTCGTGCGCCATGCCTGAAGCCAGCTCGCCGACGACGCGAAGCTTCTCCGACCGCAGCATATGCTCCTCGCGCTTTAGCCAGCTCTCTCGCTTCATCATATACAGTCCGTGCTCGGCGACGACGATCAGGTCGTCCTTGGTCACCCCGTCTCGCGAATAGCAGGCCATGCCGAAATTGATTTCGATGCCGGTCAGTTTAGGAAATTCGGAAGCGAGCAGCTGCGTGACGGCATTAACCGTCTCTTGCATATCGTCCGAGCGGAGCACGATCGCAAATTCGTCTCCGCCATAGCGACATACCAACAAAGCGTCGGGGAACATGATGCGCAGCAGCTCGGCCGCTTGCCGCAAAATTTTGTTCACTCCCTGAAATCCGTTTGTCGTGTTCAGCGATTTGAGATCTTTACAGTCGATGAGTACGAGAATGATGGGTTCTTTTTGCTTGACGAGCTGCTCCATTTGTTTATGAAATTCCTGAAAATTATATAGGCCTGTTAGCGAATCGTGAGTACTCAGATGCTTCTTCTCCTTGGTCAGCAGCTGTTTTTGCTGCTCGATATCATAAATGTATTTACGGAACATAAAAGCAAGCAGCAGGCAGGTTCCTGCCGTAAACACAACTTCAATCAGCGTGCTCCAGTTGAAGGGGCGGCCGGCCATCGAAATGAGAGCATAAGCCAGCATCAGGGCCGCATTGGCGCTAACCGCATAGCGAAAAGGAGCCATCCCGTAAAACAGCTTGCACATATGCAGCAAGTAAAGCGGAATGCACCAGTCGCTTAAGCTTGCGGCGTGAAGCGCGACAAGAAGACTGAGTTGGATGGCAAGCTGTGCCGGTATGAATGTGTGAACGGAACGGATATGCGTGAGTGCGTAACCAAGGGATGCGAGAACGAGCAGCAGCGGACTTGAGGCCTGATCGTGATAGAGGGAGGAAGCGCAAACCAAACCGGTATAAATGAGGAAGATCCAGCTACCTTTCATATTGGAACTCCAACCCCCGAATGAGCCGTAGTTTTATTAGTACTAAAAGAAATTCTGTATAGGAGGTGGAATTCCTGCTTGAACTCCCAAATTCAGTAAAAACTTTTTTGGGGTGCAAAAAAAGAAAACCAAGCGGAATCGCCGGTCGGGCTGCGCTTGGTTCTCCGGGTTTAAAATCCAGGCAGGTTATCGAGATTGTTGCTTGGATCTCCGTCGGCGTTGGAACGCAAATGCTCGTCTCCATCTCTTCCGCGGAATACGTTCACGTTCTCAAGCTGTCCGTTTTTGGCCAACTGCTGCGCTTCCAAGTAATCGACCACTTGGCCGGAAGACAGCTTCAATTCGACGATGTCGCCGTCGCCGTTTTTGCGTACGGCTACGACTTGCTGTTTGTTTGGTTCCATGCGGTATCGCCTCCACGGACTATCATGCGCCGGATGGAGGCATTTTATGCTTCGAACGTGTAGGTCTTAAATTGCTCGATAAATGTCATATCCCCGGTTTTGCCGATGAACTGGGGCATATCGTCGCCATAGTGCATCAGCAGCGTCTTTTGCTGAATCGGCTTCGGCAGCGTCAGCAGCTCGTCCAACGTGGCGTGAACGATGCCGGGGGAGTGGAGTTGGCAATCATGCAAAAATACGGTGCAGCCCTTATGATGAAGCTCGTGCAGCAGCGGACCGTTGAACCGGGTATCGGCGCTGAAAAAAATTTTACCGTTCAGCAGGAACGAATAGCACGGCTTGCCTGGGATGTGATCGGCCGGAAGGAGTTCGACCGTCAGACCGGGATGGATGGTTGTCGGCGTATGTTCGCTAAGTGCAATGACCTCGAAGTAATCGTTAAGGGATGTAACGTCTTCCGCCAGATTCTCCAGTCCACCGCGCAGCGATTGCTCCCATAGGATCGTTTCCAGCTTGGTGGATAGGAGCAGCGGTATTTTTCTTTTGAACGTGTACATATAGCGAAAGGCGAGCTCTTCGATTCCCCCTATATGGTCCGCGTGAATGTGGGAAATAAGCACCGCATCGATCTGATCGAGAGAGACACCGAGCTCGTGCAGAGCTCTTGGCGCGGTATAACCGCAATCGATTAACAGCGTGAAGCCGCCGGTATAAACCAAGGCATTATTATTATAGTACGTTTTCGCAAATGCGCTTCCCGTACCTATCATTTGAATTTGCAGACTCACTTGGTTCCTCCGCTCGTTAAGGCTTCCAGCCGGATATGCTTTTAAATTTACCACGGTTATCTTACACGATTCAAGATGGGTTTGTCACATTTTGGGTAAATTTAATACATCTTGTCCCTCTTGTAATAGGAACAAATGTTCTATATAATAAAATCAAATCTTTATTTAAATCCGGCAGGAGAGGGAACATGCGGAATACGACCGTAGAACCGTGGGTGCATCAGTATGTCGTCACGCTTTATTTGCTTAAGGCGCTTGAGCGCGACCGGAAGCATGCTGAAGCGATGAAGCTTTCCAGAATATGGGGCGGGCTTTTCGAACGGCTGCTGCTATTGGCCGAGCGGGAACATAACCATGTGAAGCAGCGGCTGCGCCGGAGCGGATGCCGCATCGTTCTGGAGGAAGTGACCCCGGAGCGTCACTACCATGTCATGTATGTATTCCAAGGTTACGAGTTTCATTGCTCCATGATGCCTATCGTACTGAAGGGCAAATGCGAAGAAAAGCTGCAGGAGCTCCTTAAGGGCGTGAGCTGAAATTTCCCGGGTAAGCGCACGAATCGCCACGGTTCGCCTTGCGGGAGTATCGTTCGACAATGACGCCTTTTGTTGGCATATTTTGTATAGAGAATGGAAAAAATCTTCCTCACACACAACATCTTGAGGGGCGCTTAAAAAAAGCTGAAAGTTTTCTGGACGAAGCGCGCAACTCTTAGCGAGCTATGGAGTATAAGATAGCAGAACGAAGAACATGATGGAGGTTGCTGGAAATGAAGGTGCCGCGATTGCTGACGCTGGTGCTGTCGCTTTCCTTGTTCGGAACAGCGGGAGCGTACGCCAGCTCCATGTGGGGCGATTTCGAAGGTTTTCCGAAAGTAAAGCTGATGATCAATAATGCGGAAAAGCCGTTCAAAGACGGTGAAACTCCCGCTTTTGTCGCGAAGGGAAGCGCCGTATTCCCTGTTCGCGTGTTGTCTGAATCTTTGCAGGCGCTCGTGAAATGGGACGACGCTGCGAAGACCGTTTCCATCACCAAGCCGAACGTACATATGTTTGTTGCGAAGAAGGTCAATGACGACTATTCGATCAAACAGCCGTTCGGCGGTGTGAAGAAGGGCGACCGTCTCGACTTTGCCGTGTTTGCGCAAGTAGACAGCTTGACGACACCGATCTCTTCTTTTAAAATCTCGATCCACGCTCCGAACGGGGAGCAGGTGGCGGTTCATGAGAAAGCCGTCAACGGCCAGAAGGAAAGCTTCTGGTACCCGTGGCCGTTCAACGTCACATTCGCCGAATCCGGGAACTATATCGTGAAGTTCTCGATCAAACCGGACGAGCGCAGCGACTATACGGTCGTATCGGAAAAGGTGATCGCATCCGAATAAGTCGCGGACGGTTGGGATAACCCGGTTCATTGACTTCGTCTTGTCGACCGTGGTACGATACGGGAGAACATTAAATTAAGATGAAATGAGGTTTTCCCATGAGCGATCACATTCATGACGCTTCCTGCGATCACGATCACGATCATGAGGACGATATCTTTATCGTGACCGACCAAGACGGAGTCGAGCATGAGATGGTGATGGTATACACTTTCGAAGCTAGCGACCGGGCCTATGCGGTACTTCTCGATCGTAACGATATGGAGGCAGACGGCGTTATTTTCCGGATAGACGAAGAGGACGGCGAAGCTTTTCTTGCGAGCATTGAAGACGAAGAAGAGTGGGACCGCGTTGTTCAAATCTACAACGAAATTGTGGAAGAACAAGAGCAGCAATAACAAATACCGTAAAAAACCTTTCTTGTTTGCAAGAAAGGTTTTTCGCGTTTTAGGCGGCTTGCGCCAGGGGAAGTGTCGAAAAAGACCGTTTTCGCCGTAGGCGGACAACGGTCTTTTGGGACGTCTATTTACGCGGATTGAAGTACATGGTTCGTCCGTTGAATAAATGCAGTTCCGCTTTCCACAGCTTGGCGAGATATTTGCAAAATTCGTTGCCCTTGGCTTTGTCGCCGTGCGTGGCATCCTCGGGAAGGACAAACTGGACGTAATGCTTTTGCGTCTCGCCTGAAGTCTCCGATCCGACGCCTGCCACAATATATTTGTAGCGCGGGCTTGTTGCTTTTAAATAAAACCACTTGCCTTCCCCTTCGGGTTTCGTTTGAATCTCATACGGAAATCCGGCTTCGTCATATTCCCAATTGAGCTGTTTGCCGGTCAGCGTAAGCTGCTCGCGGTAATGCTCCAGTTGGGCCTTCAATTCATCTAACGTCAGGGAGGAAACGGCGGACCCTTCGACGAACTTGATATAAGCGCTTTGCGCCATGATGAATGCACCTGCCTATACATATGGACTGGAACGATTTTCTTGTTTGAAGTACCATGAACATCATAGCATTAAGAAAAATCAAATACAATACTTGTTCCGGCAGTGGTAGACGGGCAGAGAAGAGGGAGAGCGACGATGAAAGACAGAAGATTTGAAGGATATCTACTGGTCACGGATATGGATGGAACGCTGCTTGATAGCGCCAAACAAATAAGCGGGGAAAATCGAGCCGCTATCGAACGGTTTACGAGCCTCGGCGGCCGGTTTACGCTCGCAACGGGGCGGATCGCCGGATCGGTCCGGCCCTTCGTTGAGCAGCTGTCGGTGAATGCGCCGGCCATTTTGTACAACGGGGCGGTCATTCACGATTTCAGCCGCGGAGAGGCCATCTGGGAACGGACGCTGTCTGCCTCGGCTAAGGAAGCGGTGGGGCGCGTTCTTGAGCGCTTTCCCGGCATCGGTGCGGAATTGTACGTGCGCGGAGGAGCGGCGCCCTATGTGCTGCAGGAAAATGCAGCGACGGAGCGTCACCGGGCCGTGGAGAAATTTCCGCTGCTGCGGCTGAATTCGTATGACGACGTATCCGAGCCGTGGATCAAGCTTCTGTTCGCCTGGGAGCCGTCGCTGCTCGACGAAGCCGTACCCGAGATCGTGCGGCTGACGGCAGGGACGGAGGTCGACTGGGTTCGTTCGGACGATAAATATTTCGAGATGCTGGCTCCGGAAGCGACGAAGGGGCATGCATTGGAACGGTTGGCAGCGGAGCTTGGCATCCCGATGGAGCGCTGTATCGCCCTTGGGGATCATCTGAACGACCTGGAGATGATACGCCGGGCAGGTATCGGTATCGCCGTAGCCAACGCGCATCCAGAGCTTCTGGACGCCGCCAAGCGCCATGGCAAGCACCATAATGAGCATGCAATAGCCGATGCGATTGAGTGGCTGGAGGAACAAGTCCGGCTGGGGACATTGGCATAAAATAAAAAAGCTTCTCCAAGACGGAGAAGCTTTGAATTTTTCTAGAAAATCGCGGGAGCTTCGACGATGACCTTGACGTACTCGATGCTGCGGTCTTCCGGCCCCTTGACCGGTAGACCGACGTCGATATGCTCGGTAATGTAATCAATGAGATCCTGCGAGATGACTTCGCCCGGGAGCAGAATCGGAATGCCCGGCGGGTAAACGTAGATGAATTCGGCGATAATGCGGTCGGCCGATTCTTTGAACGGGATCAGCTCCGTATCTCCGTAGAACGCATCGCGCGGAGCCAGGGCGAGCTGCGGAATTTTCGGGATTTTGATGACCAGTTCGTTCGCCTGGCGAATGTTGTAGTTCTCCTCGGACAGCTGACGCAGCGCGTCAAGCAGGATGTCGATGTTTTCGCGCGTATCGCCCGGCGTAACGAGGCACAACACGTTGTACATGTCGCTGAGCTCGACTTCGATATTATAGTGCTCGCGCAGCCAATTTTCCGCATCGTAGCCCGTAATGCCGAGATGGCGCACGTGGATATTGACCTTTGTCGGATCGTAATCGTAGGTCGCTTCCGTACCCAAAATTTCTTCTCCGAAGCATTCCAGTCCCGGGATACGGTTGATTTCCTCGCGGGCGTAGTTCGCCAGCTCCAGCGTCCGTTCCGCCATCATGTGGCCGTTCAGCGCCAGATTCCGCCGCGCGCAGTCCAGCGACCCGAGCAAAATATAGGACGTCGAAGTCGTCGTCAGCATACTAATGATCGTCTTCGCACGGCGCACGTTCACGCGTCCTTCTCGAATGTTCAGCACGGAGCTTTGCGTCATCGAGCCGCCGAGCTTATGCACGCTCGTAGCGGCCATGTCGGCGCCGGCCTCCATGGCGGCCATCGGCAGCTTGTCGTGGAAATGAATCAGCACGCCATGAGCCTCATCGACCAGCACCGGAATATTGTAACTGTGCACGATATCTACAATTTCCTTCAGGTTCGCGCACACGCCGTAATAGGTCGGATTGATGACCAGCAGCGCTTTGGCGTCCGGATGGCGCTCCAAGGCGCGCTTGACGGAGCTGGTCGTCACGCCGTGATCGATCCCAAGATTTTCGTCGCGAACCGGCTTCAAGAAGATCGGCTTCGCGCCGGCGAAAATGATCGCGGCCATGATCGATTTGTGAATGTTGCGCGGTACGATGATTTTGTCGCCCTGGGAGCAGACGGTGAGGATCATCGTCATGATGGCGCCGCTTGTGCCCTGCACGGAAAAAAACGTATGATCGGCCCCGAACGCGGCTGCGGCCAGCTTCTGGGACTCTTCGATAACGCCGGTCGGCTGGTGCAGGTCATCGAGCGGAGCTATATTAATCAGGTCGATGGAGAGCGCGTTATCACCGATAAACTCCCGGAACTCGGGGTCCATGCCGACACCTTTCTTATGTCCTGGAATGTGAAACTGCACCGGATTGCGTCCGGCATGCTCCTTAAGTGCGGTAAACAGAGGAGTTTTCGTCTGATCCACGGTCATCCCTACCCTTCGTGTGTACGAGTATTGTTGGCTATGCTAACGTTCGCCGGAAAAAAAGCAAACAAAATGAGTATAGCAAAAAGCGACGCGGATGCAAGCGGTTTTTGGTAAATAGTTTGTTGACTTGGCCGAATAATTAACCGCGGAGGCGATCGAGGGCGGAAAAAGCCTTGCCGGCCGCGCTTTTCAAAGGCTCTCGTGCGCAGGTTTGTCGATTTTGTTAATCTTAAAAAGCTTTCGTTTCCATCGTCAAAAAAGTTATGGTACGATAAGGATAATTTCTACAAATGGCTTCGGCCGAACCCGCGGCTCAGGCCGTTTTTAGTTCAACCAACGAATCGGGAGGAACAGTTACGCATATGAAAAAACAGCTGGCAATTATTATGGTACTGCTGATGACGATATTTATCGGCTTCGGCATTATCATCCCGGTGCTTCCCGCCGCCGTCACCGGATCGGGGGCCGACAGCTTTCATCTCGGCATGCTGTTGTCGGTCTATTCTTTGGCGTCGTTTCTGATGTCTCCTGTATGGGGCGGATTATCGGACCGGATCGGGCGCCGTCCGCTTATCATGACCGGGGCGCTCGGCTTTAGCGTCAGCTTCTTCTTGTTCGGATTAGCGGGGGATAACCTCGTGCTGATGTACGTGTCGCGCATTTTGGGAGGTTTATTCTCTGGAGCAACTACCGCGTGCGCCGTTGCTTATGTCGCGGACATTACGACCGAGGAGAACCGCACCAAGGGCATGGGGCTTGTCGGCATGTCGATCGGTCTGGGCTTCATCTTCGGCCCGGCGTTCGGAGGCTTGCTGAGCCATTTCGGGCTGCAGGTGCCGTTCTTCGCATCTTCCGCGCTGGCGCTGGCCACCTTCGCGTTCGCCTTCTTCATGCTGCCGGAGTCGCTCACCGTGGAGATGCGGAGCAAATCAAGAGAAGCAAAAGCTTCCCGTTGGAGCGCATTCGTCGGTTCGCTCAAATACTTGTATGTGCTTTCGTTCTTCGTCTCGTTCACGCTGGCGGGGCTGGAGGCGACGCTGCTGCTGTTTGAACGGGATCAGATTGGCGCGACGCCGACACAGCTCGGCATCATGTTCGCGGTAAGCGGCGTAGTCGGAGCCTTGATTCAAGGCGGCGTGGCCCGGAGGCTGGTCAAGAAAGGGCAGGAATCCCGCGTGATCGGCATCGGCTTGCTGCTGTCGGCGCTCGGCTTCGTGCTGATCCTGTTCTCCAGCAGCCTGCTTACCGCGTCGATTTACTTGAGCGTCTTCGCCGCAGGGAACGCGCTGATTCGTCCTTGCGTCACCTCGCTGATTACGCAAAAGACCAAGGTCGGGCAAGGGGTAGCTTCCGGTTTAAGCTCCTCGATGGACAGTCTGGGCCGCATTACCGGGCCGCTGCTCGGGGCCGGCATTTACGATTACAACCACAGCGTGCCGTTCGTGACCGGAGCGGTACTTTCGATCGCTGCCTTGTACTTGCTGTACCGCTTTATCGTCGCGGATCGCGCAGATACCCGGGCAGCGGGACAGCCCGTATAACGAAATCTTGAGGAACGCAAAGAAGCCGCCGCATGCGATTGTTCGCTGCGACGGCTTTTCTTTCTTATTTACTCCAGAAGGCTCAGCGCCGAATCCGTTCGATCGCCGGGAACCGGAGGCCATTCCTCCCGCGTCATGGCATAGATCGCATGATCTTCCCATACGCCGTGGATCTGCAAATAGTTGCGGGCCAGGCCTTCCAGCCGCATGGCGTTTTTTTCGACGACACGTATCGATCCTCTGTTGCGAGGCATGATCGCCGCTTGAACCCGGTGAAGTCCGCAGTTCTCGAAAGCGAACCGGAGCACAAGTCCGACCGCCTCGGACATGTAGCCCTGCCCGTTGAAGCGCTCGGAAATGTAATACCCGAGATTGGCGTTCTGCCATGGCCCTCGAACGATGGAGGATAGTCTGACCCGGCCGATAAGCTCGTCTGTGCCGTTCAAGAAAATACCGAAGGCGTAGGCGCTGTCCTGCTCCCGTTCGGCGATCGTCTTCACTAAGGATTCTCGTACGGCGTCGAGAGTAAAAGCGTTGCTGTCCTGCAGAGGCTCGAACGGACGGAAGAACGTTTCGTTTTCCGCCCGCAGCAGATGAAGCGCTGGGACATCCGGTAAATCAAGAGGTCGGATATAGATCCGGTCTCCGTGTACAATCATGAAGCTGTCTCCTTTGGAACCCGAGTATGAAGCGTATGTCTCCACAGCTTACCGAGTGGCGAGTCCGTGCATAATAAAGCGGATGCACGTCTCCGCTTCTTCTTCCTCGTCCCATTCTTGTTCCGGTACGAGCAGGAAACGGGTAATTAGGAAGCCGATGATGACCGAGGCGGTCAGCCGGACTACGGTGGCGGCAGGAAGGGGGATGATCTGCCCTTCTTGTTGAAAAAAAACAATCACTTTTTTGATGCGCGTTAATACTTCATTCATAACTTCGGTCTTGAATTGCTCCTGAAGATCGGGATGAAATGGAATCTCCTGCATTAAAATTTTGATCATCGGCAAATGCTGGCGGGCAAACTCCAGCCGGTTGCGGATGAGTGACCGCAGAAAGTCCTCGTACCGGGTATACTTTGCTTCCAGCACCGGTGTAAAATTACGGAGGACGAACGGGGCGACGAGCTTGGCCATGATCGGCAGGACGATGGACAGCAGCAAGTCTTTTTTGGTTTTGTAATGACGGAAGATCGTGCCTTCCGCAACGCCTGCTTTTTGCGCGATTTCACTGGTGGAAGCTGCGGCGTAGCCCTTCTCGGCAAAAATTTCAATGGCCGCATGCAGGATTTTCGTTTGTTTTTCCGTCATTTTCGGTTCTTCGTCGCTGAGCTTAAGCAGCTGCTCGATCCAATCTTCGTTCGATTCGGGTAACATGACTCACACCTCTTTGATGCATAGTTCGGGAGCCTCATTTATTATACACCAAAATTGTCCTGAAGTGTGAACGAGCGTTCGAGAGGTCGTTTACTTTGCAGCGGAACGATTTCGCGATCGCATCGAGCCGACGGGCGCAAAACTGATTACGTTCAATAGCGGAAAAATTTTGGAGGCGTTCCTTGCCGGGGGAAGAACGACATGGGCTCGAGTGGGGGGACTATTGCGCACCGCCGACATCGTCATTAAGATACCACGTTGGAAAAGCAATAAACCGCCCCTGTCGGGACGGTATGGTACGTAAGTACTATGGAGTCGTGTTAGTCGTATCAGGCATTTTCCTATCCTGCGAAGGCTTGCGGTCGACCATATTCTCAATCCACGGGGTCATTTCGTCCTTAATTTTGCCGACCAGCTGCGCTTTAGAGATTCCTTTGCTTTGCGCGAGGTCGGTCAGCGATTTACCCGATTTCAGTTCGGTTTTCAACTGGTCCTCGGTTATTCCGAGAAGGGAGGCAAGCTTGTCCGGCGCGATGCCCAGATGTTTTTTGCCCGCATGTATGCCGTAGCGGCCGTTGCCGTCAAAGGTACGGTTAACGATCTTTTTCAGGTGATCCGCCATTCGGCTTTTGAACTTCTCCGCTTGTTCGGCGGTCAGCTTTCCGGAGGCTGCGGCTTCGTCGATCGTTTTGCTGCGTGCTGCCTGCGGCTTGGCGACGAAGTCGGCTTCGCTCATGTTTTTATCTGCGGCCAGCTGTACGAGCGTCTTGTCTTTAAGCGAGGCGATCAGCGAGGCTTTGTCCGTGCCGAGAATCGCAGCGGCTTCTTCGAAGATCGGCATGCCTTTGGCGGAAGCGCCGGGGTCCTTGGAGCCGTCATGCTCGCTTCGCTTGCCGAACCACTCGTGGAATGGGCCCGCCGCGGACGGCTGCTGCGCGGCCGCGTCTTCGGCGTGCGCCAATTGTCTGGTTCCGTACAGGGAACCGCCTCCGAGCAGAAGCGCAAGAGCCAGCGAGGAGACGATTACCCGTTTCGCATACGTTTGCTTCATGCAGGTTCACCTTCCTGATGTTGGATTGGTTTTGCAACCATTCATAGGATAGGCATCCAAGCTTAACCTTACTTTAAAGCAAGCTTAGGCTAAAATAAATTTTCGCAACGACGAATAGACCGCCGGTCGGGCGGTCTGTCGGACGATATGGGAATCCGGCTTATTTCACAATCAGCACGGGAACTTTGGCCTGCTGCACGACGTTATGGCTGACGCTTCCAAGAAAGAACTCGCGGATTTTCCCGAGTCCCCGGCTCCCCATGACAATCAGGTCGCACTCGATCTCTTCGGCATGCGATAGGATGGTATAAGCCGGCTGCCCCCGGGTCAGCGTAAATTTCACGTTTAGCGTCGACGGGATGAGCGACTTGGCTTCCTCGATCGTCGTTTCGGCAGCTTCGATGTAATCGGTGTTAACCGCATATTCGCTGCCGATATAAGTAGGTAGGGCGTACACATGAATAATTTCGAGCCGCGGAGGATGTAGGCTGTGAGATTGTTCCTGAACCAATTCGACCGCACGTTTCAAGGCCTTTTTCGATAAATTCGAACCGTCATAGGCAACAAGGATTTTTGAAAATAACATCATCCTCACCTCATTTGCGGTTTAGTGGGTTACGATTTTATTATACCACAAACAATCGCTTACATGACGGAAAATTCAGAAAATTACCAACAATATTTAAGACTCCTCGTTCATATTATAAAAGTTCAAGAGGACGGTCACTACGCCGAGCACCAGAATGAAGAGGGTCATCCCCAGACCGAATGAGAATACGAAGGGCAGCATCATAAACCAAACGCCTGTCAAAAAAGCTATCCAATGCTGCCACGAGCCCCAACCCGTTTTGCCCAATGCCAGCAGCGAGAAGGCGAGTTCAATAAAGCCGGCGGCCATGCTGCTCCGCAGAGCTCCGGAATGGTCGGAAAAACCGAGAATCCATGGAGCGCCTATGAACCAAAGACCAATTAACGCAGCCAGCAGGTTACGAACCGCAGTTTTCTTCATGCCTACCCCTCCCTGAAATGGATGGCCGTTTTATATTAACTATATGCAACCGATTTCAAAAGGTGCGCAATTTCCGCTAATTATTGTAAAAAATGTGAGCAATGTGGGGGCGAAGGCTGGGAACCTACGGCACCGCGAAACATAGAAAAAGGCCCCCGTCATCGGCTTGAGCCGGAGGGAGGCCTTGTCCTTGCTTACAGCTTGGCCATCTTGTATAAAGGCAAGGCGGAGATCATTGTTTCTTTAGCCACCTGGAGGAAGGCTTGTCCATCCGCGAGCACCGGATCATCGGCAGGAATGTTGCGGCCGACCAGCAGCTCGACCTTTTTCACGTCGCGAAAACGACGGAGCGCTTGCTCGAGCTGGCTGTCATCCAAGTCCCGCACCGATACCGCGTCTTTTTGCATATGGTCGAACGAAAGCACAAAATCTTCGGGCAAAGCGGAGCGGACCTCCGACAGGCGATCCAAATACGTTTGGGCAATCGCCTGCTTATTCGGCAGCTCGTAGATCAGGGCGAGCCAAATGAACACCCGGTCGTCGAACAAGCCGATCTGAAAATGGGGAAGCTGCTTGTATCCGCGCTTGCTGCTTGAGAACGACATCCATGTGTCAACGGGCGGGTTCACTTTGCGGCGCGCATGCTTGGCGATGTGCAGATACAGCTCTTCTCCGGCCCGCACGGCAATCTCATCCAGCAGCTCACTGCTGATGGCGCCGAACTTGGGCTGAATGCGCGAGCGGATCGCTTCCATCCGGCCCTCAAGGCCTTCTATCGTAAAGGTTTCAAAATCCGTTGCGGTAAAGCCGATAAACTGCATGACTGAAGACTCCTTTATTTTATCGATGACAACAATATAGCATAAAATGGGACGTCCGGGCACGCGCTCGACGACTGACGACATTTTTTTTAATCCGGAGCCAAAAAAAACACAAGTGCGAGAAAAGCCATTCCATTGTTGAAAGCGTTTTTACGGAGTAGGATGAAGCTACATGAAGACGGAAAAGGAGGGGGCACGCATGGCGGTAAAAATGCAGGCGGTGAAAGCGATCGGCTCCAAAGCCGGGACCCGTAAAAGCATACTGCGGTTCATGTGGAAATACAAAACGCTTTATGTAATCTCGGTTCCGGGGATCGTCTATTTTTTCATTTTCAAATACGTTCCACTGCTTGGTTCGGTTATCGCCTTTCAGGACTACAATATTTTTCAAGGCATTTTGGACAGCAAATGGGTCGGTCTCGCACATTTTAAACGGATGTTCGCCCATTACGATTTTCTGAACATCCTCAACAATACGCTGCTGATCGGATTGTACGATCTGCTCATCGCGTTCCCGGCGCCGATCGTCCTGGCTCTGCTGCTCAACGAGCTGCGTCTGGTGCTGTACAAGCGGGTGCTGCAGACGATCGTCTATATGCCGCACTTCTTGTCCTGGGTCATCGTCAGCGGCATCGCCATCGGTATCTTGTCGCCTTCGACCGGAGCGGTGAACCAGTTCATCAGTTGGCTCGGCTTCGAGCCGGTCTACTTCCTCGGCGAAGAATCGTGGATTCGCACCGTACTTATCGGCTCCGGCATCTGGCGCGATTCGGGGTACGGGACGATTATTTTCCTCGCGGCGCTGGCGGGCGTCAATCCGGACTTGTACGAGGCGGCCGAGGTGGACGGTGCGAGTCGCTGGCGCCAGACGCTGTCCATTACGATTCCGGCGCTGCTGCCGACGATCATGATCATGTTCCTGCTTCACATCGGCAAGTTTCTGGATTTCGGCTTTGAGCGCGTCTACGTGTTCCTGAACCCGCTCAACAAAAACAACGGCGAAATTTTGGATACGTACATTTATCAGGTCGGTTTGCTTGGGCAGCAGTTCAGCTATACGACGGCGATCGGCTTGTTCAAATCGGTCGTCGGTCTGGCGCTGATCGTCATCGGCAACACGCTAAGCAAGAAAACGACGGGGGAAAGCTTGTATTAACGGCAGCGGGAAGCGGGAGGTGCGAAACTTATGAAAAAAGCAAGCGCAAGCTGGCAAGTTTTTAATACGGCGAATCTTATTTTTCTGACCTTGCTCGGACTGGCGATGTTTCTGCCGTTCCTCGGCGTGCTGGCGCAATCGTTCAGCAGCTCCGAAGCCGTCATTGCCGGAAAAGTATGGTTCTGGCCCGTCGATTTCACCTGGATCAACTATCAGTATGTGTTCAGCGACGCTTCGATCTGGCGTTCCTTCGGGGTTACGGTCTACATTACGATAGTCGGCACACTCATCAATCTGATTGCCACCGCCTCGCTCGCTTATCCGGTATCGAGGCAGGAATATGTGGGGCGGAAGCTCGTCGTCGTCATGGTGCTCGTTACGATGGTATTCAGCGCTCCGCTCGTGCCGAACTTCATCTTGATGAAAAGCCTCGGACTGACGAATACGCTATGGGCGCTGCTGCTTCCCGGCGCGATCAGCGCATTTAACTTTTTCATCATGCGCTCGTTCTTTATGCAGATTCCTTCGGAGATTATCGACTCCGGCCGGATCGACGGCTGCACCGAGCTGCGGATGATCTGGAGCATCGTGATGCCGCTCTCCAAGCCCGTGATGGCGTCCTTAGGCATCTTTTACGCGGTAGGCCACTGGAATACGTACATGAATGCGCTGTACTACATCAATAACCCGGCCTTGAGGCCGCTGCAGGTGAAGCTTCGCCAGCTGATCGATGCGAACGAGATCAACATCGACCCGTCGGCCTCCCAGTTCAGCTCGCTGGCGCATATGGACCCGGAAGGCATCAAGATGGCGACGATCATCATTGCGACGCTGCCGATCGTGCTCATCTATCCGTTCCTGCAAAAGCATTTTGTCAAAGGCATGATGGTCGGCTCCGTGAAATCTTAGCTTCCGGCCTCCGGTATCGGGAGCTCCTACACCGGTAAAACAGGGCGCTGCTCCAAAAAAGCGCAATTCGGGCGGGCGATAGGCTATGCTCGGAAGGAGGCGTCCTTTTACACTAAATGCAATCGCTCCATATCATTTCTCAGAAAAGAGGGGTTCGTATGAAGAAATGGATGAAGGTCGGGCTTGCCTCGGCCGCAGCTGCGAGCATGCTGGCCGCTTGCGCCAAGACGTCGGAGCCACCGGCGGCGGAAGGAACCGGCAATCCGAACGAAAAGGCGAAATTTTCCATCTCGATGAGGACGCTCGCCTTCAATCACGTGGAGAAGTCACCCAACATTAACGAAGACAAATGGGTGAAAAAGCTGGAGGAGCTGACCAACACGGACCTGAACATCGTGCTCGTCCCGCACAAGGAATTCGAGCAGAAGATGATCCAGATGTTCGCCACCAACGACATTCCCGATGTCGTGCAGGGCAGCGGCGGCGTGGCGGGCAAGGAGATGGCCGGCTCCATTCAGGCGGGCGTTTTCCTGCCTTTGGACGATCTGCTGCAAAAGCACGGGCAAAACCTGCTGAAAAAAATTCCGAAGGATGCCTGGCAGAAAGAGACGTATCAGGGCAAAATTTACGCGGTCCCCGAGTTCCTCTCCAACCCTTCGCGCCGTGCGACCGCGATCCGCAAGGATCTGCTCGACAAAGCGGGGCTGCCGGTGCCGAAGACGGTCGACGAATACTTGAACGTGCTGCGGAAGTTCAAGGAGCTGGGAGTCGAACAGCCGTATCAGGGCCGTGAAAATTTCAAATACGCGGATACGTTCTTCGGCTCCTTCGACGCGTTTCCTTACCTGTCCATGCACATGCAGCAGGGCGATCAAATTGTGCCGAAGTTTTTCAATATCGACCATATGACGAAGGCGCTGCAAACATACAAAACGATGTTCGACGAAGGGCTGATCTCCAAGGAGTTCGCGACGATCAACCCGACCGTGTACAAAAACAATATTTTGGCCGGCAAAGCGGGCATGTGGTCGATGAACGCCAACGAAGTGCTGCAGTGGGAGAAGCAGCTGCAGGCGAACGTCCCTACCGCCAAGGTCGAGCTGATTCCGTCGCCGGTCGGCCCGGACGGCAAGGGCGGCTACTACTTGTACAACTCCGTCACCCGCGCCTGGTTCATCAACAAAAAGGCGAAAAATCCGGAGGCGATCATCAAATTTTTCGATTGGATGCTATCGGACGAAGCGGAGAAGTTCTTTACGTTCGGCATCGAGGGCGAGACCTACAAGACGGTGGACGGCAAGATCGAGTACAAATCGCCGACGGACCCGCAAGGGGTGGACGAAGAGCGCTACCGCCAAGCTTTCCTGTGGATGGTGCAGGATACGAAGTACAACAAAGGCACGCTCAGCCTGACGCCGGAAGGGCAGAAATTGATGGGCATCTATGATACAATGTTGGCAAACGAAGGACGCGACGGTATTCAATTCGAGCCGCGCTTGGAAGCGTATATCAAAAATCCGGACATTGCGCCGGAATCCGATTATGCCGCTCCGGTGCTGCTCCAGCATATGGTTAAGATGGTCTACGGCAAGGAGCCGATCTCTGATTGGCCGAAGGTCATCGAGGAATGGAAATCGAAGGGTGGCAACGACGTCGTCAAGGAAGCGACCGAGAAGTTCAAAAGCAAAGATCCGAACGTGACGATCTCGATGCCGCGCCGTTAATTGCGTCTCTTCTGGATAGTACGGTTGAAATGTAAACGTTTTTAATTCCCTTTTCGCGGAGAGAAAAGGCGGTTCATGAGTGGTCGAGGTGCGGTGTCCTGCCGGAGGGCATGTATCGTTTCGAAATCTTTTATCCAATCGGGGGATCGGAACAAAACGTGTCTGAGCTGAAGCGAAACGATACATGCCCGGGGCCACAGTTACATCGAACGCTCTGCCTAACGTCCTTTTCTCCCCGCGCCCTCTCCCCCTTCTGAAAGGAGCGTTCGCCATGTACCGAATCTTGATCGCAGATGACGAGCCGATGATTCGCAAAGGCTTGCAAAAGCTGGTGGAGCAATCCGGTCTGCCCATAGCGAGCATCCGCACGGCTGAGAACGGCACGGATGCGCTGCGGCGGATTCGCGAAGAACGCCCCGATTTTTTGTTTACGGACATCCGGATGCCGAAGCTGGACGGATTGGAGCTGTGCCGGCACGTGGCCGAGATGGACGCGGACATCCAGATTGTCGTCGTTTCCGGCTATAACGATTTTGAATACGCGCAGAAGAGCGTATCTTACGGCGTGAAGGAATACTTGCTGAAGCCGGTCACCATCAAAGGGTTTCAGGAGGTGCTGGAAAAGCTCGTCCGCTTCAGCGCGAAGCAGCGATCCGAGACGTTCGTCCCCGTAACCCGGCTGGAAGCGTGGACGGCCAAGCTGGATGAGGCCGTGTGGCTGCTGCAAGAGCAGGAGCTGCGGGCCGTATTGATGGGAATGCGCAGCGAGCTGGACGGCTTCGGCCTGAAGCCGAGCCGGCTGTGCGATGTGCTTGACGAGCTGAATATTTTGCTGGTGAACCGAATCAACCAACGCGACGTATTCACGCTGCGCGCCGGATTAGAGCTGGCGGATGTTTCGGAGAAGGAGGAGGCGTGGCGGCGGTTTGACGACAGCGTCCGCAGCTTGTGCGAGGAGCTCAGGCATAAGCGCAGAGGCAGGCGCAAGGACCCGGTCGAGGAGGCGAAGCATTACATCGAGGATCATCTGGCCGAAGAGGTTTCACTGGAGGAAGTGGCGGAATACATCGGCCTGAACGCCTCGTATTTCAGCCAGCTGTTCAAGCAGTCAACGCAGGAAACGTTCGTCCAATACCGGACCCGCAGACGGATGGAAAAAGCGAAGAAGCTGCTTCAGCAGCCGCATTACCGGATCACGGACATCTCGGGCGAGGTCGGGTACGCCGACCACCCGCATTTTACGAAGACGTTCAAGAAATACGCCGGGTGCCTTCCATCCGAGTATCGGCAAAAGATGGGAACCGAATAATGAAGCGCAAGACGCTGTCCGGCCAAATTTACGTCTACTTTCTTATTGTGATTGCCGTTTCATTGATTACCGTTGGTGTCGTTTCTTACGTGCAGTCTTCCAAAGAGCTGGACCGCCAGGCCGAGCAGTATATGGAGCAGATCGTCGACAGCGCGGCCTATCAGACGGATATTTATTTGCAGACGTACGAGCTGCTCAGCAATTCGTTTACTTCGAACACCGACGTCCGGGCGTTTATGGAAATTGCGTCTGATGATGGGTACGGGTATTACTACTACTCTACGCAGATCAAGAAGTTCGCGTCGAATTCCGTGCAATCGATCGCAGCGCTGTACAAGCAGCTGAACATGATTTATGTCGTCGGGCAGCACCGGCGTTCCGTCATTTACGACAACCAGAACTTGATTTTTCTGGACCCTGCGGAATATAAGACCAAGTTCGAATACATTATGGCCAATACCCCCGACGACGGGCAGATGGTTATGCTGAATGTGAGCCTCAGGGCGGAAGACCGGGGGACCGTCGTCACGATGGCGCGAAAAGTGCGCGATTCCGCATATAACGATGCGAACCGCGGGGTGGTCGCCATCGAGTTCAAGCTCGCGGAGCTGGCGAAAATATGGCAGCGCGCGAACGTGGGAAAGGACGGATATTTCTTTATTGTCAATGGCAAAGGAGAATTTATTTACCATCCAGCTTTACCGCTGAAGGATGCGAAGCTGGAGCCGGAGTTGTTCCGGCATATGGAGCAGAGCGCGGGAAAATCGGTCATCGACCGCTATGAAGGGCAGGACCGGCTGTTTGTCTCAAGAGGCTCGAGCTATTCGGACTGGAGGCTTGTCGCCTCGATTCCGGTTCAGGAGCTGCGACGTCCGGCATCCACGATCCGCACCACGACGCTCAGCGTCGGGCTGCTTACGCTGATTGCCGCTCTGTGGCTCGCCTACCGTTTCGGCCGTTCCATCGTCGCGCCGATTCGCGAGCTGAAAGAAAGCATGCGGCAAACGGAGAAGGGGAACTGGCAGCACATCGACGAGATCGGCCGGACGGACGAAATCGGCGGATTGATTCACAGCTATAACCTCATGGTGACGCGGCTTTCGGAGATGATCGAGAAGGTGTACGAAGCCGAGCTGCAGCAGCAAAAAAATGCGCTTGAGCTCGGCCGTGCGGAGCTGGAGCGGCAGCGTGCGGAATTTCAATCGCTTCAGCTGCAGATCAATCCGCATTTTCTGTACAATACGCTGGAAACGATCAACTGCTACGCCATCGTGCAGGATTCGTACGAAATTACCGAGATGGTGGAAGCGATGGCCTTCATGCTGCGCTATTCGATTCAAACCAATCTGGAAGAAATCACGGTGGCTAACGAACTGAACCACGTCCGCAACTACATGATCGTGCTGCGGCACCGGATCGGCCGGGAATTCGAGATCGACGTCGTCATTCCGCCATCGCTGCTGCTGGAAAATATGGTGCGCTTGACGCTGCAGCCGCTGATCGAAAATATTTTTCAGCATGCGTTTCCCGGCGGCTTCGAGTCGCGCCATTACATTCGCATCGATGCGCGCAAACAAGGCGGGTTGTTCCAAGTATCCGTGGAAGACAATGGAGCGGGCATCGAGCCCGACCGGCTGGAGGAGCTGCGCAGTCGACTGAAGCAGAACCGGCTTGCCGACGAGCACGAAGGCGGGCGGCAGCGTGGGGGGATCGGACTGATGAACGTTCACCGACGCATTCAGATGGTGTTCGGAGAGCAATATGGCCTGTCGATTGAAAGCGAATGGGGCCTCGGTAGCCGCATTACGATGACGATGCCGGAAACGTCGGCGCCGGCGCTGCGCTCCATTAAAGATTCAGCCTGACCTTAACCTTTCATTTCATGGATGCGGAGGAGATTCAGATGAAATTCGATTTTACGGGAAAAGTGGCTCTAGTTACGGGCTCTAACGCAGGGATCGGCCGCGCGATTGCGATCGCGCTTGCTGCGAGCGGCGCCAAGGTGGGCGTCAACTGCTTGCGCAATGTGGCGCAGGGGGAAGAGACGGTTGCCGCCATCCGGACAGCCGGAGGCGAAGCGATGCTTGTTCAGGCCGATGTGACGGACGCTGCAGAGATTGACCGTCTCGTATCGGAGGTCGAGCGGGCGTTCGGCGGAACGGTCGATATTTTGGTCAACAACGCCGGCCATCTGGTGAAGCGCCAGCCGAACATCGATATGACCGAATCATTGTATCGGGAGATCATGGATGTCAATCTGAAAAGCACGGTATTCATGTGCAAGCGCGTCCTCCCGGGCATGAAGGCGAAAGGGGCGGGCCGCATTATTAACATGTCGTCCGTCGCCGCCCATAACGGAGGCGGGCCGGGTTCGAGCATTTATGCCGCAAGCAAGGCGGCCGTATCCGCCTATTCCAAAGGACTAGCCAAGGAAGTAGCGCCTAGCGGCATCACGGTCAATCTCGTGTCTCCCGGCTTTATCGGCAACACGATGTTCCATGCGACCTTTACGACGGACGAAGCGCGCAAAGCGACGGTAACCGGAATTCCGCTGCAGCGGGAAGGGACGCCGGAGGATGTGGCAGGCGCCGTCCTGTATCTGGCCTCCGATCTGGCCTCTTATTTGACTGGTGAAACGATCGAGATCAACGGCGGGATGATGATGCGATGAGTACGGGAATCCGTCATAAAACGGAAAAACACGCCTGGGGGAGGCGGGTGCTGGCCGAGCTCAGGGAGGAGCTGGATCTGCTGGAAGCGGAGGGCAGCCTGCATATTCCCGTGGAGCCGGGCGGCTGGTGGCACCAATACGTGTGCCCCCGTCACCATACGGAGCTGCTTTTCGATCCCGCCGAACGGGATGCATACGCGTTCCGCTGCCCGTACGGCTGCCTGATCGAAGGCGAAGCGTACCGCGGGGCTTGGCTGGCGTTCAAGCACCAGTCCTTGGCCCGCGCCGCGCTTCAAGCGGCGGCGGTCTATGCGGCTTCGCGCGAAGCTGCCTATGCGCTGCTGGCGAAGCGGATCATTGCCGGGTATGCGCGCCAGTTTCCCGATTACCCGGTGCATCCGGAAGCCCAGCCGTGGATGCTGAAAGGCCGGGCGTTTCACCAGGCGCTGACGGAAGCGATCTGGTCGACGACGCTGCTTCGCGCCTGCTTGCTGTTAAGCGACGAAGGCGTGAGCTGGACGGAGCCCGAGCGAGAGGCGATCGATGTCTATTTGCGGATGCTGGAGGCAAGTATGACGGAATACCGCCGTATTGTGATTCACGAACGGGGTAATGCGGAGAACAATTACACGGCTTGGCTTAACGCTTCGCTTTCGTGCATCTACGCGGTGAAGAATGATCGTAGCGGACTACTTGCCCTGATCGCGGGCGAAGGGGGCTGGAAGCATCATCTGTCCATCGGCGTCAAGCCGGATCAGCTGGAGTTCGAAGGCAGCACGTACTATCACGTGTTTGTTCTGCGGGCGTACTTGATTTCGGCGGAAATGGCGGAGCGTTTCGGCATTGATCTATACGACGCCGAAGGGACGGCGGGTCAATCGATGGCGGGCATGTTCGACGTGCTGGCCGCGCTCGCCGACGACCGGGGTGTGCTGCTCGCCCTGCATGACGGCCCGATGGAGCGGCTGCCCTATACCAGGGAAATCGCCGAGATCATGGAGATCGGCCTGAGCCGGTACCGTCAACCGGGGATCGTGCCGATCCTGCGCGAAGCGTACCGGCAGATGGGCGGTCCGGACGGCGCGCGCTGCCAGCTTGAGGCGCTGCTGTACGGCGAGGGCGAAGAGCCTGCCGCACGCCTGAGCGTCGAAAGGGCCGCAGCAGCGGGACGGGGCTCCAGATTGCTCCCTGACTCCGGGTTTGTTCTAGGCCGAAGGCCGTCAAGCGCGTTGTCGTTTTTGGCTGACTTCGGCCCGCATGGAGGCTCTCACGGCCATTACGACAAGCTTCATCTGACGCTTATGCACCGGGAAACGGCGTTTACGCCGGACTTTGGCATGGTGCCTTACGGATCGGAGCTCCGCAGGCAGTGGTTCGCCGAAACGGCAAGCCATAACACCGTAACGCTCGGCGGAGCATCGCAGGGGGCCCATACCGGAAGCTGCCTCCGGTTCGAGGAGATAGCGGCCCATACGTACGTATGGCTGCGGTCGGAAGGAGCGTATCCGGGCTGCCGGATGGACCGGCACCTGCTGCTGACCGATCAATGGCTGCTGGACTGGTTTGAGGTAACGGCAGGGGAAGAGGCGTCGATCGAATGGTGGATGCACCCGGTCGTACCGGCTGAGGAAGAAACGGCTCGTACCGGCATGGGGACCAGCCCGGAGCAAGTGGTGGACGAGGGCGGCGTCTATCCGCTGGCGATCGAGGGGGAGTGGCGGCGCCTGCCGGTCGTTAAGCGTTACGAGGCAGCGGCATCCGACGGCTCAGCGGGGGAGCTGAGGCTGTCGTACAAGGTGCCTGGCGGCGGGCGGATTTATCATACGGCGCTGCTGCGGCCGGGAGACGAAGCCTGTGCCGTTCGGACGCCGGGCACCAGCGTCGACCCGAGCCGGCCGCTCACCGCTTTGCTTCATCGCCTGCATGGCCGAAGCGCACGCTTTGTTCACGTGTACAGCGCCGGAGAACGGACGGCCTTGAAGGAGACATCCCTTGGTGCGGTTCAAGTGGAATCGGCAGGGGAAATTCGTACCTGCGAGCTTACGGAGCAGGGACTAACCGTCATAGGAGGGGAGCGCCATGAATAGCCTGAAACCGCTGTACGAGCCGCAGAGCGGGGTGTTGACCGTGCAGTATGCACCGGATGAACAGACCGTCCTTGCCGAAAATCCGCCCCGGTTTACCTGGATTCCGGCGCAATTGGAGCACGACCGGTACGTGCTGCAAATTTCCCGCAGCGCAGCGTTTGCGGAGGAGGCGACGGAGACGATCGGACCGGTTCCGTATAATTTGTATACGCCAAACCGTCCGCTGGAGCCGGGCACGTATTACTGGCGGTATGCGCTGCTGACGGACGATGAAGCGGGCCGCACGGCCTGGAGCCGGGTACGGCGCTTTGCCGTGCCCGAAGGGCTGCCCGAGACGCCGCTGCCGTCGCCGGACCGTCGCTATGCGCAAGCTTCGTCGGCACATCCACGGCTGTGGCTTCAGGCTTCGGGGCTTCCGGATTTCCGCCGCAGGGTGAAGGAAGATCCGTCCTATTGCGGCTGGGAGACGTTCTACGAGCTCTCCGTCCGGCCGTGGATCGGGCGCGAGCTAATTGCGGAGCCGCAGCCGTATCCGGACCACAAAAGAGTCGCGAGCCTGTGGCGGAATATGTACCTGGATTGTCAGGAAGCGTTGTACGCCATCCGGCATTTGGCCGTAGCCGGCGTCGTGCTGGAGGATGAGGCGCTCATCGGACGCGCGAAGCTGTGGCTGCTGCACGTATCCGTCTGGAATCCCGAAGGAACGACCTCGCGCGATTACAACGACGAAGCGTCGTTTCGGGTAGCGGGAGCGCTTGCCTGGGGCTATGACTGGTTGTACGACGCGCTAAGCGAAGCGGAGCGCGAGCTTGTCCGCCGCTCGCTGCTAACGCGAACGGGGCTTGTAGCGTATCACGTGATGGAGCGGTCCAAAATCCATCACGTGCCATTCGACAGCCACGCGGTACGCTCGTTGTCCAGCGTAATGGTGCCCTGCAGCATCGCCTTGCTGGGGGAGGAGCCGAAGGCGCAGGAATGGCTCGATTATACGCTTGAGTATTACGCGAACCTGTACACGCCGTGGGGAGGCGCGGACGGAGGCTGGGCGGAAGGACCGATGTACTGGACGACCGGCATGGCGTTTGTGACGGAAGCGTTCAATCTGCTCAAAAACTACACCGGCATCGATTTTTGCCGTCGTCCGTTTTTTGCCAAAACCGGCGATTTTCCGTTGTACTGCTTCAGTCCGGATACGCTGCGCGCCAGCTTCGGCGACCAGTCCACGCTTGGCGATCCCGTCAGCTTGAAGACCGCCTTCAACATCCGCCAGTTTGCCGGAGTGACCGGAAACGGCCTGTATCAATGGTATTTCGAGCGGGTGAAGGAAATCGATACGGACTCGGAAATGAAATTTTACAATTACGGCTGGTGGGATTTCCGGTTTGACGAAATGGTGTACCGTCACGATTACCCCGCGATCGAGCCGACTCCGCCGACGGAGGCGTCGATCGAGCCGGTCAAATGGTTCCGGGATGTCGGTTGGGTCGCCTTCCATGGGAACATGGCCGATCCCGAGCGCCATATCATGCTGCTGACGAAAAGCAGCAAGTACGGTTCCGTCAGCCACAGCCACGGCGATCAGAACGGCTTCCTGCTGCATGCCTACGGCGAGCCGCTTGCCATCGAGAGCGGCCATTACGTCGCTTTCGGCAGCACGATGCACCGGAACTGGAGGCGGCAGACGCGTTCCACCAACAATATTCTCGTGGACGGGCTCGGTCAATACGCCGGAACGGATAAAGTGCTGGCGATGGAATCCTCCGGCACCGTCGAGGCGGCAGAGCAGCGGGACGGTTACGGCTATTCCCGCTGCAATGCGACGGCGGCCTATCGGCGTCACGTCCCTTACTTGAAGCGCTATGTCCGCGAGCTGTATTTTTTCGGGAAGTCGTTTGTCGTCGTCGCGGATCTCATCGATCTGGAACGGCCCGGCCGTATCGAGTGGCTGCTTCATACGCTGTACGAGATGAAGCTGTCCGGACAATCGTTTAAAGTGCAGGGCCGCAAGGCGGATATGGACGGAAGATTCGTCTACTGCTCGTCCGGCGAGCTGGAGCTGACGCAGCACAACGAATTTACGGACGTCGATCCGGCGGAGTACGAAGGGCTGCCGGTTCACTGGCACTTGAAAGCGGCGACGAAGGAAGCGCGGGGCCATCGGCTCGTTACCCTGCTGGTGCCCGTCAAGCATGGCGAACCGAAGTACGTCTCGCATTTTCTGGATGATCAGGATCACGGCGTCCATTTGTATTTTACGGAGGACGGGGTAACCCGGAAGGTCGAGGTGCCGAAGACATATTGAAACCTTCGGACGATAGCCTGGAAACAATTCGAAAAGCTGCTGAAAGGATAGCGCACTATCCCTTCGGCAGCTTTTTTTGCGTCAAATAATATTAAGTATTTGAAAAAATGCTCTCCGAGCTTGTCAGCTTTATACGAAAAAATACGAATGGTCAATTGAACAAATTTTCTTATTTGGCCGCAGAGAACCGGATATTCTACATCTTTTGTCATCAATCGACAAAAAGCTAGAACATGAAAGTCGAATCTTCTGAATTGGATTTGTTAAGCGTTTGTAAAAATGTCTAATTTTTGAACAAAAGTTTATAATTGATTACAAAATAGGACTTTACTACCATGTTATCCCCGCCTAATAATTGTATATAATTAGCAGGTGTTGGTTATTTTGTAATCACATAGAAGGGGGGTGACGACCGGATGTTCTCACGAAGGCCTTCTTGGATTTTGAATGCCGATGCAACCTCTCGCACACGACAGAAGAAGCCGCAAAGCATTTGCCCTTCGTAAGCTCCGGGCAAAAAATGCTCCATAAAGATGAGAGACGGGTGCTTAAAGCCAGCCTGCTCCATCTCCAACATCTTGTTCAACCCACGTTCTGTTCATCGCAGCAGGAAACCGCACTTGCATCATTCCTACACACAAAACCTTACTCCTTAGTCTACCGCATGACCCGTTTTCAGAACAAGCATCGAATCCTGCTGGGAATACCTGAGGAAGTTTGCAGCAAGACGAATCGATAAATGACTCAAGTTCCGCCCTTGCTGCAGGCGATAGTCCCGTTTGTCAGGCGCTTTACAAAGAAGGGTACAAAACATTAAGAACCACATCGCGGAGGTAAGCCCTTAACTAACTTTATGACGCAATAAATCATACCTGAGGAGAGATTATGATATGACAGTGAACACATTCGAAGCCTTGGAATCCAATGTTAGATCTTATTGCCGTTCGTTCCCGGACGTTTTCGTGCGTGCCAAAGGCTCCGTCCTATATGCACAGTCCGGCAAGTCGTACATCGATTTTTTCGCCGGCGCGGGCGCTTTGAATTATGGACATAATAACGATTTTATCAAAGAGCGGCTCATCCAATATTTGCAATCGGACGGCATCAGCCACGGGCTGGACATGTACACTTCGGCCAAGGAAACGTTTCTGCAGACGTTCTCGGACAAGATTCTTAAGCCACGCGGTCTGAACCACAAGGTTCAATTTTGCGGTCCGACGGGAACCAATGCGGTAGAGGCGGCCTTCAAGCTGGCGAGAAAAGTCAAGGGCCGGACCGGCATATTTGCCTTCATCGGCGCGTTTCACGGCATGTCACTCGGCAGCTTGGCTGCCACCAGCAGCCTGTATCACCGCGAAGCGGGCGGAGTTCCGCTGCATGATGTGACCTTCATGCCTTTCCCGACAGGCTTTATCGATGGATTGGACACGATCGGATATATGGAGGCCATTCTGACGGACGACCACTCGGGTATCGCCAAGCCGGCAGCGATCATCCTCGAAACGATCCAGGCGGAAGGCGGTCTGAACGAAGCTCCGATCGAATGGCTCCGCCAGCTGCGCGATTTGTGCGACCGTCACGACATTTTGCTCATTTGCGATGAAATTCAAGTCGGATGCGGCCGGACGGGCCCGTTCTTCTCCTTCGAGCGCGCAGGCATCGTTCCCGATATGGCTGTGCTTTCCAAATCGATCAGCGGTTACGGGCTGCCGATGTCCTTGCTGCTGCTTAAGCCGGAGCTCGACGTGTGGAAGCCGGCGGAGCACAACGGCACATTCCGGGGGAACCAGCTTGCTTTCGTCGGCGCTACGGCTGCTCTCGAATTCCGCGAACAGACCGGCTTGGAGGCGGAAACGGAACGCAAAGCGAAATTCGTCGAGCAATTTTTGAAAGAGCAAATTTTGCCGATCGACCCGCGTCTCACCGTAAGGGGCAGAGGACTCATCTGGGGTATCGACACGTCGGGCTGCGGGGATGAGACGCTTTCCAAAGCGATTGCCTCGCGCTGCTATGAGCTCGGGATGATCATTGAGCGGGCGGGACGTAACGATGTGGTCGTCAAGCTGATGCCTGCGCTCACGATTCCGATGGAGGAGCTTGCCAAGGGCTGCGAAATTTTGAAGCAGGCCGTAACGGAATGCTGCGCGTCGAACTTGCTTCAACCGGAATTGGTCTGAAGCTTGGCCGGCGGGCGATGAAGTAGCGGAATTTTATCCGGTTCACCATTTTATTGGGGGAGTGAATGTTATTGATGAATAAAAAAGTTCTGACGTTTCTGTTGTCTTGCCTGCTGCTCTTGGCTGTCGTTGCAGCGCCTGCTTCCGCTGCCGCACCCGACCCGAACTTATCTGGCGTTCCCGGAACTTGGGCGCCCGGCGCTACACCGAGCAACCTGAATCCGAATTACCCCGTCATTCTGTTCGTACAAGGCTTAACAGCAAACGCCGGAACTTGGTACAAAACGAATGATATGTACCAAACGGCTTACAATAACGGATATCAAACCGCTTTCGTCGAGCTGTACGATTCGGGAGGCCCGTCGAAAAACATGTGGGATAACGGCAAGCTGCTTGCCGATAAAATCGTGGAAATTTCCAAGGCGTTCCCGGGCAAAAAGTTCGTAATCGTCGCCCACAGCAAAGGCGGGGTCGATTCGCAAACGGCTCTCGTGCATTACGGCGCGTATCCGTACGTTTCGAACGTCGTCACCTTAGGCAGCCCCCACCATGGATCGCAGCTCGCCGATTTGGCCTACTCCGACTGGGCAGGATGGCTGGCGGAGCTGATCGGATATAAGTCCGAGGGCACCTACTCCATGCAAACGTCTTATATGAACTATTTCCGTTCGATTACCGATTCGCATGCCAATGTTTCGAAGAACAAAATTTACACGTTCGCCGGCGACGGCTGGCACGATTCGAGTCTGATTTACCTCGCTGGAGGGCTGTATTTATCGAAATACGGTTCGAACGACGGTGTCGTAACGGTCAACAGCGCCCACAATCCCAAGGGCACCATGGTGAAGATCGGACCGTGGGACCACAAGGTAGTTCATAACGGCACGCCAATGTTCCCGCTGATCAAGCCTTATTTGGCGGCTTCAGCCGGATTGGCAGCGGAGGCGGAAGGCGGCAGCGCCGGACAAAGTGCGGCTCGGGAAACGAATCCGTTGGACCGGGTTCAATCCGGCAGCACGCTGATCCGTGGAGGCAAGCATGAAAGCATCGCCGTCGAGCGTTTTCTCGTTGAGAACGACGTGCGGAGCATCACCTTCGACTGGATTGCCGATCAACCGGCCGACCGCCTGGAATTGGTTGCGCCGAACGGCGAGAAAAGAACGGTTGACGTCAAGGTAGAGCAGGATCAGGAGCTGTTCAAAAACGGCTGGCACCATACGGCGGTCGTTGCCAAGCCGGAACAGGGCGAGTGGACGCTGCAGGCGCAATCCAAAAAGCCCGGCGCGCATCTGCTGACGGTTCAATACGATTCGGCACTTTCCGATTCGCTCAAGCTGACGACACAAGACAAGCAAAACTTCCGTGTAGAAGCGAATGGCAGCGGGTTGTCCTCCAATAAGTTCAACGTTCGTTACAATGTGAGCTTTATCCCTGAGCAAGGCAATCCGGGCAAAAAGCAAACTCAATCGTTGAAAAAACAAGCGGTGGCCGGTGCGAATAACGAATTGAATCTGACGGCTTCCCAAGAGCCGGGCGTCTACCAAACGTCCGTCGAGGTTCAGGGTGTGACGGCGCAAGGCGTTCCGTTCGAAAGATCCCTGGTCCGCTCGGTCTATGTCGATAAACAGGGGGGAAGGCACTAACCGACGCTTATGACGATCGAAGTTTACGCGGTCCGGTTACCCGGGGAACCCGAGGCCGGCATCATGCAGCAGCTATACGATTGCGTATCGGAAGAAAAGCAGGCGAAGGCCGCAAGATTGGAGCAGCCTGCGGACCAGTGCAAAACGTTGGTCGGGGAAGCGCTGGCGCGGTGGCTCATCGGACAAAAATGGGGGCTTCATCCCTCGGATATCCGGTATATCTATAATGCTTACGGAAAGCCGTCTTTGGACGGTTTTCCGAATGTTCATTTCAATGTATCCCGTTCCGGCGAATGGGTCGTGTGCGCCATTTCGGAGCAGCCGGTAGGCATCGATATCGAACGACAGCAGTACATCGATTTTTCATGGTCCTATCATTATTTCGCTCCCGAAGAGGCGTACGACTTGCAGCAGCGCCCGTTTGCGGAGAGATTGCCTTATTTTTACGAGCTGTGGACCTTGAAGGAAAGCTTCATTAAGCAAAGAGGGGTCGGTCTTTCTCTTCCTTTGGACCGTTTCGCGGTGCGGGTAACGTCGGAGGGCAATCCCGTCCTGCTGCATAGCCCGGATTTGAAGGAGTACTGGTTCAAGCAGTATCCTGTGGACGGTCCGTACAAGCTGGCCGTATGCGGGCAGGAACGCGATTTTGCCGAAGAGCTGACCGTCCTGCCGTTCGACACGTTCATAAGCTCGCTGGGTTCCTTGCAGCTTGTTCCGCAAGCGGTGCAATCCGGCGAGTATTAACCATGTTTCAAGGCACATTTGTTCGTATCATTCCACAATAGTAACGATTCGGAGTAGAAAGCTCAGCAGCCGGCGGGCGTTCGCCCTTTCTGGCACATAAGAGCGCACCGGCTGCGTCCTTGGGTTGCGTGGTCTGACTAACGAATTTCTAGACTAGGGGAGTGTCCATGTGAGCGAGAATACGAAGCAACGATTTCCATTAACGCAAGCGCAGCTAAGAATTTGGTACACGGAAATGATGAACCCGGATACCACCTTAAGCATGCTCTCTGAATCTTTGAAAATACAGGGAGGACCCCTTGACGTAGACGTTTTAAAACAGGCGATTTATCATATCATCCGGCAAAATGACGCGTTTCGGATCCGGATTGCGTTCGAAAATAACGAGCCGATGCAATGGTTCGAGCAGCCCGAGAATATTGTTCCCGAATGTGATTATGCAGAGGTTGACGGCTATGCGGAAGCGGAAGCGTGGCAGGATCGTTTCAACCGGATTCCCATCGGCATGTTCGAGCCCCGGTTGTATCATATTGTGATTCTGAAAGTTAACGAAAACGAGCATTGGGTTATTTGTAAATTCAATCATATTATTTTGGATGGCTTATCTTCGGATACGATGCTCCATCTGATCATGGAGTATTATATAGAGATTGCAAAAGGCAACGTTCCGGCGCATCATGCGCAGAGCACTTACCTCGATTACATTGATGCCGATCAGGAATACGGGAAGTCGGACCGTTACCAGAAAGATAAGGAGTATTGGTTGGACAAGTTCCGCACCTTGCCTGAGGTCATGGGGGTAAAATCGTATTCCGCCCATGCCGTGAGCACCGAGGCTAAGAGAAAAAGCGTCGTCATTAGCGGTGATTTTTACGAGAAGTTAAGGGCTTTTAGCGAGCGGAACAACGTGAGTTTGTTTACTTTGTTTTTAAGCGTTTTGTACGTCTATCTGTATAAAGCGACCGGGAATGAGGACATCTCGGTTGGGACGATTTTGGCCAATCGAACTTCCAAGAAAGAAAAAGAGACGCTTGGGATGTTTGCCAGTACGATTGCGGGTAGAATATCGGTCGATCCGGACCAGTCGCTGCTTTCCTTGCTGCACCACGTTTCCAAGGAACAGAAGTCGGATCTGCGCCACCAAAAGTACCCTTATAACCAGCTCATTCAGGATTTGAGGGAGGTTTATCCGAACAAGCAGGAGGTTCAGGATTTATTCCGCGTGTCGATGGAATACTTGCCGCTCCGGCATGAGCACTACGATAACCTGAGCGTTCGGCATTCTCCTAATTTTGGCGGCTATGAAGCGGGAGATTTTCTCGTCGACGTGTACGATTCCATCGACGATCGTATGATCGATCTGCACGTCAGCTACCGGGCCCAATTGTACGACGACGGCGAAGCGTCCCGGCTGGTCGACCAACTGCTTGCCATTGTCAATCACATGCTGGATTGCCCTGACCAGACGCTTCGCGAGCTATCTCTGCTGAGCGACGAAGAGAGAGAAAACATTTTGACCCGCTTCAATCCATCTGCTGTTGACGATTCGCAGGAGCAAATGCTGCACGTGCGTTTCGAAGAGCAGGCGGCGAAGACGCCGGAGCACATCGCCGTCGTCGATAAGGACAAGCAGTTGACCTACGGAGAGCTGAACGAGCGGGCGAACCGGCTCGCCGGCGTGTTGAGAGACCGCGGGATTGGCCGGGAATCGATCGTCGGCATATTGGCCGATCGCTCGGCGGAAACGCTCATCGGCGTGCTCGCGGTATGGAAAGCGGGAGGGGCCTACGTACCGCTCGATCCCGATTATCCGCAGGAGCGCATCGAGTTTATGCTGGAGGACAGCGCATCGACCGTGCTGCTGACGCAGACCGGTCTCAAAGAGCGCGTACAGGCTTGGCTGGGACAGGGAGCTGCGCTGCAGACCGTGCTCTGCCTCGATGATGAAGCGCTGTACGCGGGCGATCCGGCGAATCTGCCTAACGCGAACGAGTCGCATGATCTGGCTTACGTGATCTATACGTCGGGCACGACGGGACGCCCGAAGGGCGTCATGATCGAGCACCGCAGCCTGACGAATACGGCGGCCGCCTACCGCCGGGAATACCGGCTTGACGAGTCCCCGGTACGGCTGCTGCAGCTTGCCAGCTTCTCCTTCGACGTGTTCGTCGGGGACGTGGCGCGGACGTTGTATAACGGCGGGACGATGGTCATTTGCCCGAAGGAGGACCGGATTGATCCGGCCCGCATGTACGGCTGGATTCGCGAATACGGGATTACCGTCTTCGAGTCGACGCCGGCGCTGATCGTTCCGTTCATGGACTATGTAGCCGAGAACGGGCTGGATATGAGCTCGATGAGGCTGCTCATCACGAGCTCGGACAGCTGCAGCGTATCGGATTACCGGGTGCTGCAGGAGCGCTACGGCTCGCAGTTCCGCATTATCAACGCTTACGGCGTCACCGAGGCCGCCATCGATTCCAGCTTCTACGACGAACCGCTCGCGAAGCTACCGGATACGGGCAGCGTGCCGATCGGCAAAGCGTGGCTGAACGCCAAATTCTATATCGTCGATCCGCAGATGAATCCCGTGCCCGTAGGATTTCTTGGAGAATTGTGCATTGGCGGCATCGGAGTGGCGCGCGGATACTTGAACCGTCCCGAGCTGACGGCAGAGAAATTTGTGGATAGCCCGTTCGTGCCGGGTGACCGTTTGTACCGTACGGGAGACTTGGCGCGTTGGATGGAAGACGGTAACGTCGACTTTATCGGCCGGATCGACTATCAGGTGAAAATCCGCGGTTTCCGTATTGAACTTGGCGAGATCGAGAGCGCGATGCTGCGTTTCGATGGCGTCAAGCAGGCCATCGTGGTCGACCGGACGGACGAGCGGGGGCAAAAATATTTGGTGGGTTACACCGCAGCCGAAGAAACGCTCAAGCTGGAGGAGCTTCAGGCTTATTTGAAACAAACCTTGCCTGCGCACATGGTTCCCTCGCGCTTGATGCGGCTGGAGAGGCTGCCTCTGACACCGAACGGCAAGATCGACCGGAAGGCGCTGCCGGTTCCGGAGGGAATCGTGCAGACCGGAGCGGAGTACGAAGCGCCGGGCACGCCGCAGGAAATCAAGCTGGCCGGGATCTGGCAGGACGTGCTCGGTCTGGAGAAGATCGGCTTGAACGATAATTTCTTCGATCTCGGTGGCCATTCGCTGCGCGCAACCATTCTGGCGAGCAAAATCCAAAAAGAAATGAACGTCGAATTTCCGATGCGGGACGTGTTCCGCTTCTCTACGATGGGGGAAATGGCCCAGGCGATCGCCCGGATGGAAGAGAGTCTGTACGAATCGATCCCTGCGGTCGAGGAAAGGGAATACTACCCGGTATCTTCCGCGCAAAAACGGCTTTATATTTTGCGTCAATTGGACGGAGCAGAGCACATTTACAATATGCCTGTCGCGCTGATCGTTGAAGGAGAGCTGGACCGTGGGCGCATGGAGCAAGCTTTTCGCGGGTTGATTTCCCGGCATGAGGCTTTGCGTACGGGCTTTGAGCTGGTGAACGGGGACCCGATGCAGCGCGTATACCGCGAAGTGGAGTTTGCGCTGGAGAGCGGATACGCGAGTGAAGAGGAAGCCGGCGAGTTCATCCAGCAATATGTCCGTCCGTTCGATTTGGAGCGCCCGCCATTGCTTCGGGCAGGTTTGATTTCGCTCGGCCAGGAACGGCAAATTTTGCTCTTCGATGTGCATCACATCGTTTCCGACGGGATCTCTATGAACATTTTACTGGACGAACTGGTCCGGCTGTACCGTGGGGAAGAGCTGCCGCCTTTGCGGGTGCAGTATAAGGATTATGCCGTGTGGCAGCAATCTGCTGCGCAGCGCGAACGGATGCAACGGCAGGAGGCATATTGGACGGGTGTGTTGGACGGCGAGCTTCCCGTGCTGGAGCTGCCGACGGACTACGCGAGACCGTCCGAGCGCAGCTATGAGGGGGATGAGCTTCGTTTTGTCATTGACAAAGCGAAGGCGGAAAGATTGCTGCAAATCGCCGAAGACACCGGCGCTACGTTATATATGCTGCTGCTGGCGGCCTATACGATATTGCTGCATAAATATTCGGGGCAGGAGGACGTGATTGTCGGCACGCCGGTAGCGGGCAGAACGCATGCCGATGTGGAGCCGATCGTCGGAATGTTCGTCAACTCGCTCGCGATCCGCAGTTATCCGGCGGGTGACAAGCCGTTCCTCTCCTATATCGAGGAGATCAAGGAAACGACGCTTCAGGCCTTCGATAATCAAGATTATCCGTTGGAGGAGCTGCTCGAAAAAGTACAGGTCGCGTGGGATCAGGGACGAAATCCGTTGTTCGATACGATGTTTGTGCTGCAAAATGCGGACGACCCCATTACTCATTTCGGCGAGCTGCCCGCAGAAGCTTATGCGTTTAAGCACACGATTGCCAAATTCGATCTGACCTTGGAAATTGCGTTGGAAAACGACACCCTGAACGGTCTTTTTGAATACTGCACGAAACTGTTTACCCAAAATATGATCGATAATTTCGCTCAAGATTTTGTGGAGATCGTTTCCCAGATTTGTGAGCGTCCTTATACCCTGATCAAGGATATTACCTTGAGCGGAAACACGGAGCAGGAGGAGATTTCGGCCGACGCCATCGATTTTGTATTCTGACGAACCCAGACTTTCTACTTTTGGAAGGAGATACAGAGAAGTGATGAAGATAGCATTCGAGAGAGAAACCGCGTTCTGGAACAAGGTATTCGAAGGTGAAGAAAATCCGCCAACGGCACTTCCTTACAGTAAAGCTCAGAATCAAGCTCCTGCCCTTGTCCGGACAATGTCCACAGCATTGTCTAAAGAGGTCTCCGAGCGGATCATTCAAATGAGCAAAGGCGCACCTTTGCCAGCCTATATGATTTTGCTGACGGGAGTCCAAAGCTTGCTTTACAAATATACGAGCAGTAGCTCGATTTTGGTGGGCATGCCTGTTGTCACCAAGCCGAACGAGAACCGGCGTCCCGTCAACCAACTGGTTATTCTTAGGGAAGAAGTCCGCGATGACAGCACCTTTAAAGCTTTGCTTGGCGAAGCGAAAAACTCGGTTACGTCAGCCATAAATCATCAGAACGTTCCGTTCCGCTTGATGACGGAGCGCCTGGAGCTGCATTATGCGGACGGCGTGCCTGTCGTTAACACGCTGGTTGCGTTGAAGCAGCTTCACATTACCGATTATCAGCAAAGCGCGGTGTCGGATGTTTTATTCGAATTCGAATTGGACAAGGATGAGGTCCGTCTTCATTTAACATATAACGGAAATCTGTATACCGAATCGTTCATTGCGCAGGCAGTCGATCACTTAAACCGGTTGTTTTCCGTCGTTTTGTTCCAGCCGGATCTCGCTCTGGGGCAGGCCGATTTGTTGTCGGAGGCCGAGAAGCATCAACTGCTGGATGCATTCAACAAAACCGGCACGGATTATCCCCGGGACACAACGATCCACCGGTTGTTCGAGGAGCAGGCGGAGCGCCGTCCGGATGCGGTGGCGGTTACCTTTGAAGACCGGCAGCTAACGTACGGCGAGCTGAACGAGCGGGCCAATCGCCTGGCAAGAACGCTGCGGAACGCAGGCGTGCAGGCGGACCAGCTGGTAGGCTTGATGGTGGAGCGTTCACTGGAAATGATCGTGGGCATTATGGGCATTTTGAAAGCCGGCGGGGCGTATGTGCCGATCGATCCGGAATATCCGGAAGAGCGCATTCGCTACATGCTGGAGGATTCGGGGACGCAGGTACTGCTTTCGCAAGGGCATCTGCAGGATCGCGTTTCGTTTTCCGGAACGTGGATTCGTCTTGACGACGAGGCAGCTTACCACGAAGATGGCTCCAACCTTGAGCCTGTCAACGGTCCAGAGCATCTGACCTACGTGATCTACACGTCAGGCACGACGGGCAAGCCGAAAGGGAACTTAACGACGCACCGCAACATTATTCGCGTCGTCAAAAATACGAATTACATCGATATCACCGAGCAGGACAAGCTGCTGCAATTGTCGAGCTATTCCTTCGACGGGTCGACCTTCGACATTTTCGGCGCTTTATTGAACGGAGCAAAGCTGATTCTTGTGCCTAAGGAAACCGTGCTGGACGTGGCGAAATTGGCCGGCCTGATCGAGGAGCAGCAAATTTCGGTGATGTTTATCACGACCGCGTTTTTCAACGTTCTCGTCGATATGAATCCGGATTGCTTGCGTCATGCGCGCGCCGTTTTGTTCGGCGGGGAGCGCGCATCGGTGAGCCATGTGCGCAAAGCGCTCGGTCATTTGGGGCCGGGGAAAATCAAGAACGTGTACGGCCCGACGGAGAGCACGGTTTTTGCGACGGCCTACGATGTGCGCGAAGTCGAGGACGGGGCTGTCAGCGTCCCGATCGGAGGCCCGATCAGCAACACGGCGATTTATATCGTCGACGGTCAGAACAAGCTGCAGCCGGTCGGCGTGGCCGGTGAATTGTGCGTGGCCGGGGACGGTTTGGCCCGAGGCTACTTAAACCGTCCCGACTTGACGGCGGAGAAGTTTGCGGACAATCCGTTCGCTCCCGGGGAGCGGATGTACAGGACAGGAGACTTAGCCCGATGGTTGCCGGACGGCACGATCGAGTACGTCGGACGGATCGACGATCAGGTGAAAATTCGCGGATTCCGAATTGAGCTTGGCGAAATCGAAGCACACCTGCTGAAATTGGACGCGATCGAGAAGGCAACGGTTGTTGTTCGCGAAAGCGCGAACGGCGAGAAGCAACTGTGCGCTTATTATGTGGCGGATCGTTCGCTTTCAGCGAACGAAATAAGGAATACCTTGTCCCAGGAGCTGCCCTCGTACATGCTTCCGTCCTATTTTGTGCAGCTGGAACGGATGCCGCTCACCACGAACGGAAAGATCGACCGCAGAGCGCTGCCTGCGCCGGAAGAAAGCATGGAGACCGGCGTGGAGTTCGTGGAGCCACGGACAGAGTTGGAAGCCGGAATCGTTAATATATGGAAAGAAATTCTTAAAATAGAAAAAATAAGCGTCAAAGACAGCTTTTTTGAGCTTGGCGGCCATTCGCTGCGCGCGACAACCATGGTCAGCCGGCTTCACAAGGAGCTGAACATCAGCCTGCCGCTGCGAGACGTATTCCGGTATCCTACGGTCGAAAAGCTGGCTGAAGCCATCGGCGGAATGGGCGAGCAAGCGTACAGCTCGATTCCTGCCGCGGAAGCGCGGGAGTACTACCCGCTATCGTCCGCGCAAAAGCGGCTCTATATTTTACACCAGCTGGAAGGGGCCGAGCAAAGCTACAACTTGCCGGGCGTGACGCTGCTCGAAGGAGCACTCGACCGCAACCGGCTCGAAGAAGCGTTCCGGTCGCTGATCGCACGGCATGAGACGCTGCGCACCGGCATTGAGATGGTCGGCGGAGAGCCGATGCAGCGGATCTACCCCGAAGTGGAGTTTGCGGTGGAGCATATCCGGGCGAACGAGGAAGAGGCCGACGCCGCGGTGAAGCAATTTATCCGCACCTTCGACCTGGCGAAGCCGCCGCTCTTGCGAGTAGGTTTGATCGAGCTGGCGCCCGAACGGCATCTCTTGATGTTCGATATGCATCACATTGTCTCCGACGGCATTTCCATGGATGTTCTGGTGGAGGAGTTCGCCCGTCTGTACGGCGGAGAAGAGCTGCCGGCGCTGCGCATCCAGTATAAGGATTATGCCGTATGGCAGCAGTCCGAGGCGCAAAAAGAGCAATTGAAGCGTCAAGAGGCATACTGGCTTGAGGTGTTCCGCGGCGAGCTGCCGGTGCTCGAAATGCCGACGGACTATGCTCGCCCTGCCGTGCAGAGCTACGCGGGGAATGCTCTCCGCTTCGAGCTCGACGCGCAGAAACGGGAAGGCCTGCAGCGGATCGCTTCGGAAAACGGCGCAACCCTGTACATGGTGCTGCTTGCGGCTTACACGATCCTGCTGCAAAAGTACACCGGTCAGGAGGACGTCGTCATCGGTACGCCGATTGCGGGGAGAACACACGGCGATTTGCAGCCGCTGATCGGGATGTTCGTCAATACGCTGGCGATCCGCAACTATCCGGCGGCGGACAAAACGTTCCTCTCGTATTTGGAGGACGTGAAGGAAACGACGCTGGGCGCGTTCGAGCGCCAGGATTATCCGTTCGAAGAGCTGGTGGACAAGCTGAAGCTGGCCCGCGATTTGAGCCGCAATCCGCTCTTTGACACGATGTTTACTCTGCAAAATACGGAGAACAAGGAGTTCCACCTGCCGGGCTTGCAGCTGACGCCGTATCCGGTAGAAGAACATACGGCGAAATTCGATCTGAGCTTGGACATCATGGAAAGCGGCGACGGCTTCCTTTGCGGAATCGAATAT
>NZ_BIMB01000007.1 GCF_004000865.1 Paenibacillus elgii NBRC 100335
CCCCGGCGGCCCGCAAGCAGCGGCCGCCGCGGCCGCCAAGGGCGCTCCCGCAGCAGCCGGAACGGAGCTGCCGCAAGAGAAGCCGCCTGCGGCCGAACAAGCGGCGGCCAAGCCAGCTAAACCCGAGGCGACGAAAAATATCGTGAAGGAAGCGGGCAAAACGCCTGTTTTGACGTTCGAGGACCTGTATTCCGAGATGACGGTGCGCGGCGTGAAACTATCGGATCAGGTGAATCAGTTGTCTGGTAAAAAAATGGAAATGACCGGTTTCATGGCTCCACCGTTGACCGCCAAAGTCAACTTTTTCGTGCTGACCAAAGTCGCGCTCACCGTCTGCCCGTTCTGTTCGACGGATGCGGACTGGCCGACGGATATCGTAGTCGTCTTTATGCCCAAGGGCAAGGACGTGACGCCGACGGAGCATCAGGTCAAAGTGACGGGCACGCTCAGCGTCGGCTCGCAGACGGACGAAGAAACCGGCTTCGTCAGCCTGATCCGCATCAACGCGGACAGCGTGGAGGTGCTGAAGTAATGCTGCATGCCGAGAACTTGACCAAGTCGTACCCCCTTCCGGGCAAGCGGCAGGTGGACGTGCTGAACATTTCCCATTTTGCCATGAACGCAGGCGAACGGGTGGCCTTGGTCGGACCGAGCGGCTCGGGCAAAAGCACTCTGCTTCAGCTCATCGCCGGCATCCTGCGGCCTACAAGCGGCACCATCCGCCTGCTGGACCGGCAGCTCGAACGGCTGAGCGAAGCGGAGCTGGACCGTTTCCGCGCGCAGCATATCGGCTACGTGTTCCAGAGCTTCAACCTGCTGCCGGGCTTTTCTGCGCTGGAGAACGTGCTGGCGGCCATGCAGTTCGGCAAAACCATCCCGCCGAAGGCGCAAAAACAGCGCGCCGGCGAGCTGCTGGCGCAGGTCGGCCTCGGGCACCGGCTTCACCACAAGCCGGACCAGCTCAGCGGCGGCGAGCAGCAGCGCGTCTCCATCGCGCGGGCGCTGGCGAACCGCCCGGCCCTTGTGCTGGCGGACGAGCCTACGGCCAGTCTGGACCACGCCAATGCGGAACAGGTGTTTTCGCTGCTGGCCGAAGCTTGCGAACAAAACGGAACGGCCCTGCTGCTGTGCACCCATGATCCGGAGCTGGCCGGCAGACTGGACCGCGTCGTGAGCCTCCGGGAGCTTTCCATTTACGATACCAGAGAGGTCGGGTAACATGTCTTTGCTGCACATGGCTTGGCGCAACCTCATGAACCGGCGGGTCCAAACGCTCATTACCGTCATCGTCGTAGGCATCGGCGTCGCGATGACGCTGAGCATCATGATGCTCTCTGCTGGCATCAAACAAGGCATCGTCAAAGCGAGCGAGCCGTTCGGCATGATCGTCGGCTCCAAGGGGAGCGCCAACCAGCTCGTGTTCAACACGATCTTTTTGATGGACAATCCGTTGGCGAATATTTCGCTAGATTATTACCATACGCTGGAGAACGATCCCCGGGTCATTCAAGCGGTTCCGTTTGCGCTCGGCGACAATTACCGGGGGTTCCGGCTCGTCGGCACGACCCCTTCCTTCTTCGCGCTGAAAGGGAAGCCCAGCGACCCGCCGTATTTCCAACTCACGGACGGGCGGTTGTTCGACAAGCCGTTCGAAGCGGTGCTTGGTGCTAAAGTCGCCAAAGAGACCGGGCTGAAGGTCGGGGACCGGCTCGTTTCGGGTCACGGCGTCGCCAAATCATTGCAGCACGACGAAGGCCACAAGGACCATCCGTACACGGTCGTCGGCATCCTGCACAGCGTATCGGCCCCTTCGGATCAAGGGATTTACGTCAGCATGGACAGCTACTGGATCAGCCATGAGCATCCGGGGGAGCAAAAGCACGAGGAAGATGAGCATGGCGTGACCGCCGCCTTGGTGAAGCCGCGAAGCTACGTGGACCTGATGAAGATGTATCAGGAGATCAACCAGGGCAAAGAGGCGCAAGCGGTGTTTCCCGGGCAAGTCATCGCCAAAATTTTCGATATGATGGGCAGTGGCGAGCAAATTTTGAAATATATCAGCTACGTCGTTCTGGGCATGGCCGGGCTGACCGTCGTTCTCGCCCTGTACGGCTCCACCGTGGAACGAAGACGGACCGTCGCCATCCTGCGCGCCATCGGGGCAAGCCGCAGCGCCGTCGTCACGATCGTGCTGCTCGAATCCGTGCTGGTGGTCGTCTTCGGCTGCGTGCTCGGCACGGCACTCGGCGGTGGACTCACCTTACTGTTGTCGGACTATATCGGCTCGCAAATATCCGTGACGGTCGCGGTCGCGTACAGTTGGGACGTAGCTGCCGTTATCGGAGGCGTTGCACTGCTGGGCATGGTCGCAGGCATTCTCCCCGCCGTCAGCGCCTACCGAACGGAAACGGCCCGTTATTTGCACACGGCCTAATCAAATTTGTAAAAAACGACGGGTCGCCCTCGCTTCAGCTCGGAATAAGCTGAAAGAGGGCGATTCGTCGTTTTCGTTTTAACGCTGGAGCAGCGCCGTTATTTTTTTCTCAAACGTGGCGTAGTCGGCAGCACCGGTAATTTTATCCGCGATCATGCCGCTGCGGTCTACCAGATACGTTGTCGGAATCGGCACGATACGGTACGCCTGGGCCGTCTCCGCCCGTTCATCGAGCAGCACCGGAAACGGCAAACCATGCTCCGAGACGAAAGCCCGGACGGATTCGATCCGGTCCTTGGCCGTAATGTTGACCGCCACCACCTCAACTTGGCCCTGATACCGCTCATACAGCCGGACCAGCGCCGGAGCTTCCGCTTTGCACGGCTCGCACCACGATGCCCAGAAATTAATGATCAGCGGCTTGCCGCGAAATTGCTCCGACGTATACGTTTGTCCGTCCAGCGCCGGGAGCGCGAAAGCAGGTGCCTGAGCCCCAATCTTCGCCGCCGTCCCGGAACGAGCCGGGAGCTTGGAATACAACACCAAGGATACCAGCGCGACCAGAAGCAGCAGCATCCCTTTTCTTTTCATCGTTTCACCGTCCGTCCTTCTCCTGCTTGTCCCCTTTATTGTATCGGAAGATTGTTTTCCGAATGTCAACAGAGATGTTTGTAAAAGAACATTCTGAAATGGTAGAATCAGGTTGTTCATGCAATTTATACGGGATTTTCTATGAATAGGTTTCGTCGCTGCCTGCGGTTCACGAGGCTTTGTGCAAAAAGAGTTTCCATCATATAGAGAAGGAGCGTATAAAAGCAGATGAAAAAACTTTTATTGTTGGCACTATGCCTCTCTTTGACCGGATCGACGGCGGCTTACGCCTACCAGCCCCAGAACGATCCGCCTGGCATAAGGAACAAGTCGAATGACGTTATGGATTATTTTTCTGTCGAAACCTCGAAAGAGGGCAGCTTCTTCTTCACATCCGGGGACGGAAAAGAGGATCTGAACCCTGGTGTAGACGGTTCGATTTATCGGGTCGTGATCAGTTCAAACGTGAATGCCGTCTTTACAGCCGTGTTCCCGGACGGCTCGGAGCAGGCCTTTGAGATGGACAAATCTCATAACGGTTACTTGTCGATTCCGATCGAGTCCGGCGTCAAGTCGCTCAAAATTAAAGTTGGAACGGACGGATCGCGAACGGTCAAGGCCAACTTGCACCAGTATCGCGTACATACGGAAAAAAATAATTTCATTTTCAATTATAAAAAATGGAAGAAGAAAACGAGGTAAGTTAACCGGACAGACTAAAAAGGGAACCCGCACCTGGTCCCCTAGAGTGTTGAGAAAGAGGTTTTTAAAGAAAATAGAGATACATATGGAGGTGGGGTATCTGCTGGAGGAGCGTGAGCGTTCGCCTTTGTCTGCTGGAAATATCCGCTACTACGCGGCTTCAAATATAGATTTCCTGCAGACAAGAGCGACCGGAAGTAGATATCCCACCCCCTCGTACACCTCTATTGACATTCCAGCCGGATCAGACCTCGCGTATCGCCACGTAAATCTCGACCTCGGCATCGCCGGGATCAAAGCCGCGCGCATCGTATACTTCGAAGTCGCCCGTATAGGCGCGCTCGTACGAAGACGTCTCGAACCACGCCCAGATGCGCTGCCACGCCTCGGCCACGATGCGGGCCACGGGACCCCGCTCGCTTTTGAACACGACGTACCGCGCCTGCGGAACCGCCTCTACGGCCAATCCTTCCGGCGCCGTCTCCTTCGCCCACGCATGCCCGATCAGCACCGTGTAAGCTCCGTTCACGTCGCTCTCGTAATCCGTATACAGCACGTAGGTCAAATGCGGCTCGCTCACCCCATCGATCCGGGATAGCTCCGCAGCAAAAAAATCGTTCCACAGCCGCGGAATCGCCCCGTCCGGGCCGATTTCGCGCTGATTCGTCGTTCGGGCGCTCACGCCGACAAGGTTCATTGCGGGTTTGGAAGCAAAGCTCGTTTCCATAGGTTCTTCCTCTTTTCATCGTATAGTTGACCATCAAGTAATTGTGATGTTCTGTAACCTTCGTTTCTTAGTATACGATGCTAAATTGGACAGCCCCCTGTCATAGTTCCGCGTACTGCGCGATAATCTTTTGCGCCCGCTCCTTCAGCTCCCTCGCTATAAACGCCGGCTCGTCGATTCTCACCTTGTCCCCGAAGCTGAGCATCCAGCCGTAAAGCCACTCGTTCGCCGGATAATTGCCGCGGATGCGGATCGAACCGTCCGGCAGCCGCTCCGCCTGCTCCGTCGGAAACGTATCCTCCACCCGGTCGCGGACTTCCGGCCGAAAGGTCAGCACTACATCCAAGGCGCCGGACCCCGACCATTCCGGCTGCCAGGAATATGAGTCCAAGGCCGGCGCCGGACGCGGCTCGAAACGCTCCTCCGTCACGCGAAGCTCCCGGACCCGGGACAGCCGAAATACGCGAAATTCGCCCCGCAGCGTGCAGTAGGCATGCAAGTACCACAGGTAGCCTTTGAGGATCAGGCCGATCGGCTCCACAGTCCGTTCGGTTCCCGCTCCATCCAGATTCGTGTAGCGAAAAGTAACCGTACGACGCTCCCCGATCGCGGTTCTTAGCGCCTGAACCCTGGCCCTTGCCGACGCGCTCTGCCCCCACGGATTGAAGTCGAACGTCAACGGCGCTCCCCCATGCTCCAGCAGCTCCCGCTCCGTCGGCTGGAGCATCGTTTTTACTTTTTCCAACAGATTGGAAACCGACTGGTCGTCAAACGCCGTACGTATGCCTTGGACCGCAGCCAGCATAGACAACAGCTCGTCCAGAGCCAGAAATTGACGGCTAATCGTAAACTGCTCCATAATCTCAAAACCGCCGGTCGTCCCCTGATGCGCGACAATCGGAATGCCCGCCAGGCTAAGCGCCTCGATATCGCGGTAAATCGTCTTGGTGGATACCTCAAACCGGTCGGCCAAAGCTTTGGCGCTGAGTCTTTTTCGATTCAGCAGCAGCACGGTGATCGCTAACAAACGATCCGTTCTCAGATGCCCCGCCCTCCCACCTCGTCATTACGGGGAGCTACCATCGTTCGTCAACAGCCCCTCCGTTGCCTTTTACGAGCATTATAACAGAAAGGACAGGCTGGGGCCGATGGCATCTATGTATTCCGTTCATCCCCAGAAACGCAATAAACGGACATCGAGCGGATTTTCGGCACGGCGGCGCTGTCCAACACGTTCAGACGAATCCGGTCCGTACGGACCCGAGCAAACCGGTCGATCTTCTTATGCCCGACCGCGCTGCCTCTTACGAGCTCAATCCACCGTCCGTCCAGCATCGCTTCCAGCGAATATTCCCGAATGCGCTCGCCATACCGGATGTCTTCCATCAGCACCGCATGATCCAGCTCCATAGGCTCGTCCAGCACCAAATCCACCCCGCCTTCTACATCCTGCACTTCGGCAAGCGATCTGCCAAAACGGCGGCGGATTTCCTCCCCGAGCGCCAGCACGCGCTCCACGTCCGCCTCCGGCAGCAGTCCCCGCCGATCCGGAGCTACGTTCAACAACAGCGTCGCTCCGTGCCCGACCGAGCGGTAATACACGTCCATGAGCTCCTCCAGGCTCAGCAGGCGAGCTTCGTCTTCCGGATGCCAAAACCAGTGATTCTTGCGGATCGGCACGTCGCATTCGGCCGGCAGCCAGGCCGGCGTCTCCGGCAGCCAGTTCACGGCCGCCTCGGTGAACATGCTGACCCGGGCCGTCTCGGCCGTGTTCCAGCACGGATACGGCGCGACGCCGTCCTCGTTCCCGACCCATCGGATGGTCGGGGCCCCCATGTTGAAAATCATCGCGTCCGGCTGATGCCGTTTGACGAGCGCGATGATGCGCGGCCAATCGTACTCGCGCCCTTCGGACCCGGCCCCGTCGAACCATACCTCGACGAGCGGCCCGTACTGCGTTAGCAGCTCAGTCAACTGCTCGGCGTAGAAGTCGTCGTATGCGGCGCGATCCCGATAGCAGGCCGCATTCCGGTCCCACGGCGATACATAAATGCCGAACCCGAGCCCCTCGCTTCGGCAGGCCTCCGCACAAGCGCGCACGACGTCGCCTTTCCCGTCAAGCCACGGGCTCGACTTCACCGAATAGTCCGTCGTCCGGGTCGGCCACAGGCAGAAGCCGTCATGGTGCTTCGCCGTCAATATAAAATAGCGAAACCCGGCCTGCTTCGCGGTCCTTACCCATTGAACGGCGTCCAGTGCCGTCGGATGGAACCGCTCGGGCGAGTCCGAGCCGTCGCCCCATTCCTGATCGCAAAACGTATTGATGCCAAAATGGCAAAACATCCCCAGCTCCATATCCTGCCAGCGGAGCTGCTGCTCCGTCGGTATAGCTAACAAAGGCTCATGCTTCATCATGCCGGCACATCTCCTTCCGCTTCTTCGAATTTTCGGGCAACCTCGCAGCCAAGCCCGCTCTGCCACTCCGTTGGGAGTACAGGCGGGCTTGGCTCGTCAGCCGGATTACTTCTGACCCTTGGCTTTAAAGCTCTCGTTCATTTCCTTGATGTGGCTTTGATAGCCCGGGTCGTCTTTCATTGTCTTGACGAATTTATCCCAATCGTCGATCGTCGATTTGCCGATGATAACATTGATAATCATATCGTTGATCTTTTTGTTCCAGTCGGCTCCTTTTTCCTTGAACGGCGCCGATTTCGGCAGCCCGAACTCCGGATTCGGCTCGGATTGTCCCGCGATCGTATCGACCAGCTTTTTATTGTACTCGAGAATGTCGGACGGCATGCCCGGCGCGCTGGCGCGCAAATACTTGTTGTAATAGCCGGTTACCCATTGGCCCGTAGAGTCGCCCGAATAGCCTTTCTTCTTGCCATCTTCCGTTTGCGTGACCGCACCGTCCGTGCCGATGGTGAAGTCCGTATCCTTAATGCCATACGTTCCCAGATTGTAGCCTTCCTCGGTAGCGGTATAGTCGTACACTTCCAGAATGCGCTTCAGCTTCTCCTCGCTCACTTTCTTGCTGACGAGGAATTGGCCGTAATAGCCGATAGCCTGCTCGTAATGCGCTTTGCCGTCCGCTGCTTTCGGAATCTCATAAGCCACCAGGTTGGCGTTCGGGTTCGCTTTTTTCAAATCTTGATTGAATTTATAGGCGTCGGAGACGTTCGTGATCGCCGCCCCTGCTTTGCCTTGAACGAGCATGTCGCGCACCTGCTGGCTCTTCAGAACCGGCAGATCCGGCACGATGCCTCCGGATTGGAACGTTTTGTTCCAGAATTGCATCGCCTCTCTCGCCTGTGGCGTCATCCAGTTCGGGGTGATGCTGCCGTCCGCGCCTTTCTGCCAGCCCGTTCCCGCACCGAACATACTGATCAGGTACCCGGCCGGGCCCGGTGAGCCGAAGAGCGCCAATCCGTACGTGTCGGCTTTGCCGTTGCCGTCCGGGTCGTTCTTCGCGAAAGCAGTCAGCACGTTATACAGCTCGTCCATCGTCTTCGGCGGCTGCATGCCGAGCTTGTCGAGCCAATCCTTGCGCAGCAGGAGCGCCTCGGAGCCGTCCAGCGGACGCACCCGCGGCAGCGAGTACAGCTTGCCTTTAATGGAGGCGTTATCAAAAACGTTTTGCGGATATTTGGATAAGTTCGGGTAATTTTTGATGTACGGCGTCAGTTCCCAGAACGCGCCTTTGTCGATCGCATTCAGGAAGCTCGGCGTCGTGTTGAAGTCTTCCACGAACATCACGTCGGTGATGTCGCTCGACGCCAGCAGTACGTTCAGCTTTTCCGTGATGTTGTTAGCCGGGATGTAGTTGATTTTCAGATTGACGTTGAACTTCTCGCCGATCTTCTTGAGCCCTTCCAGCTCGCCAGTCGGCGCTGCGCTGAACGCGATTGTCGTGACGGTGATATCCATCGGCTTGCCGGATTTGCCGTCCCCTTGAGCTGCCGGAGCATCGGATGCCTTCCCGCCGCAGGCGGCGAGCGAAGCAACCAGGGCGACCGATACGGCGCCTGCGGCGATTGTTTTCATCGTTTTCATTCAAGATGACCTCCCTTAAGTATGTTTCCGGATGCGAGGCGAATGTTCTTTTATCGGTGAACGGCCGGACACGGTCGGGCTAGGATACCATCAGCCTTTGACCGAGCCCACCATCATACCCTTGACAAAATACTTCTGCAAAAACGGATAAATTACAACGATCGGCAGCGAGGAGATGACGACGGCTGCCATTTTGATCACATCCGGCGGCACGGTCTGCTCGCTTTGGATCATGGCCGCAACGCTCGGGTCAGCCACCTGCGTGGACGCCTGAATCAGCAGCAGTTGAAGCAGCACCTGCATCGGCCGCAGCGAGTCGTCGTTGATGTACAGCACCGCACTGAAATACGTATTCCAGTACGCCACCGCAAAAAACAGTCCGAAAGCGGCCAGCGCCGGCAGCGACAGCGGCAGCATCACCCGGAAGAAGACGCCGATGTCCGAGCAGCCGTCGATGTTGGCGGCCTCCTCCAATTCGGCGGGCACGTCCTGATAAAAGTTCTTCATCAAGAACACGTACCAGGCCCCGGTCAGCACCGGCAGAATGAGCGCCCAGATCGTATTGGTAAGGCCCAAGCTGTCCACAAGCATATAGTTCGGAATCATCCCCGGCTGAAACAGCATCGTGAGCAAAATCGCCACGAGGAAAAACTGCTTGCCCTTGAGCCGCTTGCGCGACAGCACATACGAGAGCGAGCTGGTAACGACAAGACTGAGCAGGGTACCAACGACGGCCAACACCGCGCTGATTCCCATCGACCGGATGAACGTTCCCGTCGACAAAATGTAACGATACGAGTCAAGACTCCATTTTTCCGGGAAAATAACGACCGACTTCGTCACATACTCGTTCGCGTCGGTGAACGAGATGATCACCACATACAGAAACGGCAGCAGCGTCAGTAGCGAGATGACGGTCAACAGCACGTAATTCGCTGCTTGAAACAAACGGTAAGAGGCCGATGCTTTCATGTTAGTAGAGCCCCTCCTCTCCGAAACGCTTCGCGAGACGGTTGGCCGCAACGACGAGGATGAGACCGACGACGGATTTAAAGACGCCGACGACAGTTGCATAGCCGAACCGGCCGTTCAAGATGCCTACGCGGTAGACGTAGGTGTCGAACACGTCAGCTACGCTGGATACCGGAGCGCTTGCCATCAGGTAAATTTGCTCGAAGCCGACCTCCAGCACTTGTCCGAGCCGCAGGATAAACAGCACGATGATCGTACTGCGGATGCCCGGCAGTGTAATGTTCAGCATCTGCTTCCAGCGGTTCGCCCCGTCGATCTGGGCCGCTTCGTACAGCTCTTGGTTGATCGCTGTAAGCGCCGCGAGGAAAATAATCGTCCCCCAGCCCGCTTCCTTCCAGATGCTTTGCGCGGTCAGCATGAGCCAGAAGCCGTCCGGGTTCGTCAAGAAAGCAATCGACTTGCCTCCGGATTCCGTAATCAATTGGTTGACCACACCGGTGCCTTGGCTGAGCAGCAGAAAGCAGATACCCACAATAACGACCCAGGACAAGAAGTGAGGCAAATAAATAACCGTTTGCACGAATTTCTTAAAAAACAGCAAGCGCACTTCGTTCAGCAGCAGCGCCAGCACGATCGGCATCGGGAAGAAAAATAAGATGTTCATGAAGCTGATCCCCATCGTGTTGCGGAACAAAATCCAGAAGTCCGGGTTCGAGAAAAATTCCTGGAAATATTTGAACCCTACCCATTCGCTGCCCCAGAAGCCGCTCCAAGGCGAGTAATCCTTGAAGGCCAGAGCCAATCCCCAAATCGGGAAATATTTGAATACGAGAAAAAATAGCAATCCCGGCGCCGCGAGCAAGTACAAGCCTTTGTCTCTTCGCAAAGCAACCGCCCATTCCTTGATGAAGCCGTTTGTCTTCGGCCCGGCTCCATTCTTCCGCAAGCCGGCCGGAACGTTCGTACCGCGAACCGCTTCCGTTTCGGATGAACTCATGCTTCCACCTCCTGCGTTGTCAGATCAATCCGTCTTCGATCGAATATGTCTGCATCGTACAGTGAAGCGGAGATGGCGGCAAGGCGCAATTCTTGGAGCGGTCACCGGGCAAAAAAGGAGCATCGCCCCTCGGGACAGAGGCCGAAAAGACGCGCCTGTTCGAGACTTTCGCGCGTCATGCCCACTTCTTATCTTCTCGGGCATTACAAAAAATGAGCATGACTGCAGCACGCGTTTTCCAACCCATGGTTGAATTTCCCAGCCGAAAGGTCTATAATCAGTACTGCTTTTATCTATGATTCTACTACATACATCTGGGAGGCAACATCACATGAAGTCTGGAACATGGAGCAAATGGAAACGCGGTCTGGCCGGGGGCTTGCTCGCCGTCACCACAATGCTCGGAACGGTCGTACCCGCACTGGCGAACGAAGCGCCGCAGGCTGCGCCTCAGATCAGTCCATGGTCGATGGGCGTACTGAACGAAGGGGAAAAATACGGCATTTTCCCGCTGTCGTGGTACTATGACGGAACCTTTCAAAAACCGATCGCTCATGATAGATTTCAATCATTAGTCCAAGCGGCCGGAGCGAAGCTGGATGCGCTCGGATTAAGCAAAAAGAGCGAGTTCACGCTGCCATCGGGAACCGCAACGATCACTAGAGATGCCGTTCTCCAATCTTTGTTCGGTTTGTTAAAGCAGTACGAGCTGCCGGCAGCCTTCGAGATGGATAAGGATGCTGAGCCGATTGCGTATTTGCAGAAGAAAGGCATCGTCCAAGGAACGGGCAGCGGTCTGGAGCTGGATCAACCGTGCACCGTCGAGCAGGCGGCTGTGCTGGCCAGCCGGGTCATCGAATATGCCTACGAAACCGCCGACGGCGGGGCAAAAGGGCTTTTCTGGAAAGTGACGAAGGGCAACAACACGATGTATTTGCTCGGATCGATTCACCTGGGGATTCCGGAGATGTATCCGATGCGGAAAGAGGTCAAGGATGCGTTCCAATCGTCCGACGAGTTGCTGGTCGAAGTGAATCTCATGCCGGACGATACGGCTGGATTGGAGTATTTCACCAGTCTGACGAGCTATAACGATGGCACGACGCTAAAGGATCACGTATCCAAAGAAACCTATGAAAAGCTGGAGCGCGTAATCGACAAATTGGGACTGCCCAAGCAAGCCTTCGATCAGCTTAAGCCTTGGGTGATCAACTCCAATCTGGCCCTTACGGCGCTCATGAAATCTCCAGAGGAGTTAGCTCAGGCGGCCGCTTCGGGTGTCGATTTGCACTTCCTATCGAGCGCCAAGCTGGCCGGAAAACCGATTCAGGAGCTGGAAGGGTTCAAGCTGCAAGGCGATATTCTGAGCAGCGCGTCTCCGCAGGAGCAAGAGAAAGAACTGAACGCGGTGCTGGACCAGCTGTTAACGCCTGACGCCAATGCTCCGGATATGGCTGCACAGTTCAAGCAATGGCAGCAGCTGTGGGCCAAGGGGGACTTGGACGGCTTTACCCAAGCCTTCGCCGCTTCTTCCCAGCAATTTACCCAAAGCGGGATGGCTCAAAAACTGCTCGGGGAACGGGACAAGAACATGGCGAAAAAACTGGCGGAATTGTTGGAGAAAGACGGTAAATCGACCTATTTCGTCGTCATCGGTGCGGCGCACTATGCGGTGAAAGATATGGTTCTCGATCAATTGAAGCAAAAAGGCTATGACGTGCAATTTATTAAATAGGCGATAAAAGTGCCGCCCCGGATCGAAGCGCATTCGATACAGGGCGGCTTTTGCTATTCATCATTCGGATTCGCGAAAGAAAGACGTGACTTCAAAAAGCAGCCCGCCCAGGGCCGTAAAGTACAGGGTGTAGCCGCCTCTCATTTTTCTGGGACCGTGCTCCGTATGAATGTTGGCGACAGCAAGCTTGGCGTGGAACTCATCTACCTCGGCCATCGTTTCTACATAAAAACCGATGTGGAAATCCTTCGGGTAAGTTACGGTTTCTTCGCCAAAACGACTCAAAACAAGAGTGAATCCCTCTCCATCGCTCATCACGGCAAGAGCGTCGCCTTTCTGGTTGAGCAATTGAAAGCCGAATAAGTGCTGGAAGAAATCCGTTGCTTCGGACAGATCGTTGACACAAAGATTCAAGTGGTTCAGTTTCATAAAGTTGCCTCCTTTATAATTTTGACTCATCCGCAGTGCAGAATATGTACCTTAACGCAAGGGCTCGAAATAATGATCACTCTTCAATCTAAATATATTAGATTAATCTAATGATGTTAGAATAATCTAATATGGTATACTTGTCAACGGAAAGGGTGAATTCTCATGGCTAGGAAAAGGATCTCTCCCCCGGACTCCATCCTGGGTTGGCCGGAGGCAGAAGCTGCGCATATTCCGCTTGATCGGGTTCGTATCCTTCAAACCGCGCTGCAGGTGCTGGATGAGATCGGCCTGAAGGAGCTCAGCATGCGCAAAATCGCAGACAAGCTGCAGGTCAAAACCGCCTCCTTATATTATCATTTCAAAGATAAAGAGCAGTTGATGCAGTTGCTTTCGGACAAAATCAGCGGGGAAATGGTTTGGCCGGAGGCGTCGCTTCCATGGAAAGAGCAAGTTTTGCAATGGGGAGTTCAGTTCAGGAAAGTCCTTCTTCGGCACCGGGATGCGGTGGAACTGTTCAATCTTACCATCGGGGTAGGCTATCAGCGTCTAACGCAAATCGAAAAGCTCTATCAGCTCTTCGTCTCGGCTGGCTTCGCCGACCCTCAAATTCCGTGGATCGCGTCCATGCTGAAAAACTATGTGCTGGGATTCGTCGCGGAAGAAACCCGGCTTCACGCTTTTGCCGGAGATGAAGATCAGGCTTCGTTTGAAGCGTTGGGCGAGCGGTACAGCCGGTTTTTTCGCCAATTGCCGGAGGAGCACTTCCCCAATACGATCCGCCTGGCCCCCCATATCACGAATACGGATTGGGAGAAGGAGTTTTCTTTTGGCTTAAGCGTATTGATCGAAGGCTTTTCAACCTTTCAACAAAAATAAAACAGGTCCGGCTTTACGCCGAACCCGTCTCGCGGAACTGACCGGGCGTTTGCCCGGTTTGTTTTTTGAATACGCGGATGAAATTTTTCGGCTGGTAGCCGACGCTCTCCGCCACTTCGGCGACGGACAGGCCGGTCGTCTGCAGCAGCGTCTTGGCGCGGTCGATGCGGTAGGCCGTCAAATATTCGATGAACGATACGCCTATGATCCGCTTGAATAGCTTGCTGAAATAAGGAGGGCTGAGCCCGCAGCGCTCGGCGACTTGATCCAGCGACAGATCGATATGATGATTCGCCTCGATATAAGCGATCGCGGTCTCGAACGTCCGCTCGTATTCCTGATGATGCCTTTGCTGCACCTTCCGGGCAATCGGACGAATCAGCCGCTCCCGGAACCAGTCGTTCAGCTCCTGGATCGAATGCACATTCTTGATCTGCACGTAAAGGTCGGTTTCGTCGCCGGTCCCGTCCGCGCTTTCCCTAAGCGAAAGATTGAGCAGAAATACGACCCGCAGCGCGGCGGTGAGAAGCTGGTAATAGGCCGTCCGAATCCGCTCCGTCTCCCGCAGCGTCTCCTGCGCATAGGCGGCGAACTGCTCAAGCTGCAGCTCCGCTTCCGCGGCATCGCCGTTGCGCAGCGCCTGCTCCAGCCCCGCTTCGATCTCGAACGGGTACGGGTAGGACTTGGCTTCGCCCGCGTCCCCGTCCCCGCTGCGGATGACTTGACCTGTCCCGGCCCAGAACCGGGAGCGGATCGCCATCGCCGCCTGCGCAAACAGCCTTGGCAAGCCGCCCGGCGCCCCCGGTCCGTCCCCAAGCCCCGCCGTGACCGGCAGCTTCAAGTAGTCGGCCAGTACGGTACGCAGCCCCGCGGCCAATTCCTGCACCTGCGCGAACCATGCCGCGGGGTCCTCCGTGTCTTCCCAAAGCCAGACGGCAATCTGATCGTTCAGCAGATTCACGACCATGCCGCTTGCGCCCTGCTGCGCGAGTACGTCCTGCGCAATATTTTTCATTGTAAATACGATCAATTCCTTGTCGCTTTCCCGGAAGCGGCTGCTGCCGTCCGGCGATTGATCGTATGCAAGCGCAAAAACGGCGTGCATGTGCTGATAGGGCACGGCATACCGTTCGAACAGAACCGGAAGCTGCTCCGACGTATAATGCGCGTAATGCCCCTGCAGCCACTGCAGCGCGAACGCCTCGCGAATGGCCGGCAGCTGCCGGTTGAGCTGCGTTTGCAGGCGGGTTGTCGCCTGATTCAACTCCGCCCACCGGCTCTGCACATAGCCGATCTCGTCGGCCAGCAGCTCCTCCTCCCGGTTCCCGCGCACCAGCGAAACCAGATGCTCGATCGGCCGGTACAGCCGCTTCGTGCTCCAAGCCGTCGCCGCTGCGCCCAGCAACAGAAACACCAGCACGATGGCCACGGTGATGACGGCGATGCCGCGCGATTTGGCGTTCAGCTCCTGCAAGGGCACCATGTCGAGGTACGTCCAGCCGTTGGATGAAGAATGGAGGGCAGTGACCAAATAATCGCGCCCTTCCCATGGGAAGGAGAAGGCTTGTCCGGGATGCTCTCCCGCCTGCTCATACAACCCCTGAGGTGCGGGCTGCCCGGCGGACGAGACGACCTCCCGGCCCTGCTCGTTCAAGATGAACGACAGCTCGCCAGGATAAGCGGAAAAACGCGTCATATTTTCCTGAAGGAACGACGGGTTCAGCTGCAGAAGCAGCAGTCCGATCGGCTCCGCGGCTTGAAACGGCACCTGACATACGAGCGTCACGCTTGCCTGCCCGCCGGGGGCGTCCCCCATAAACCGGAACGTATCGTTGCTCCAGTACATCGCTTCGCGGGAAGCAAGCAGGCCTTGCAGCTGCCGGCGGTCCTCCTCTCTGGCTACCTTATGTCCGCCTTGATCCGGCGACACCAGATAGTCGTCTTCGGCAATATACATGACAATGCGGCTAATCTCGGCGTTACTATTTTGAAGAGAAGATAAATTTTGGAATAAATTGGAGTAAAATCCGGCGTAATTCATCCATTTCTGCTCCGTCAGGTTGCCGTTGAAAAACGACCCGAGCAGCATCTGAAGCGCATTGCTGCGGACCCGCTGCAGCGCCGTATCAATGGAATACGAAGCGTGGCTTAAGACGCGGGCGTTGGCTTGGTCCACTTCCTTGCGGATCGCGGACGACGAAAACCAATAGCTGGAGAACCCGACAAAGATGACGGGGAAGATCGAGGCAAAAAGCGACACAGCAAGCATGCGCCGCAGCATCGATTTGCGAAACGAAGCAAACGGGTTCCGTATGCGGAAATAGGTGCGTTTCATGGTGCGTGACTCCCCCTCGCTTTCTCCACTTTAGTCTAATGCGTCGTCCACCCGTTTGGCAAGACCGCAAGCGCACCGGTCAAAAAAGACACGGCGCGCCCCCATGGATGGCTTTCTATGGTCTTGTCCGGCAAGCCTACTTCCCCTGCGGATCGGCTGCCGTGATCATGTGCAGCAGCACTTGAGCGACTTCGGCGCGTGCTGCGTGAACTTGCGGAGCAAGCCGGTCTCCCGCCTGCCCCTGCAAGAAGCCCAGCTCAACCGCCTGCCGTACCGCGTCCTCCGCCCAAGCGGAGATTTGTCCGGCGTCGCGGTAGACCGCAAGCTGCTGCGCATCCGGCGCTGCCGCCTTGCCGCCCTGGAAGGCGTAAGCCCGCATCAGCATGACAGCCATTTGCTCCCGGGTGATCGGTTCGCCCGGGGCAAACGACGTGCCCGTCACCCCGTCGACAACCCCCGCTTCATGAACGGCCGCAATCGCGTCCGCATACCACGCCTTCGGGTCCACATCGCGGAAAGGCATCCCCGACGGGCTTGCTTTCAGCCCAAGGGTGCGAACGAGCATGGCGGCAAATTCCGCACGCGTCGTCGCTCCTTGGGGGTCGAATTCGCGTTCCGTCACGCCGCTGACGATATGCTTGGATGCCATCACCTTCAGCGTGCGGTACGCCCAATGATCCTCCGACACATCCGCGAACGATTTGTCGTAATCCAGTACGGCGAACGTACGGTAGGCCGTAACAGTGGCCGACACCGTCCCCGCCGCTTTATCGACCTTCGCCCCGACAAAATCCCATGTCTTCGACGTTTCGTTATAGGCGTAAATGCCTAGCCGGTCCGGATCGGCTGTCCGGGCGGCATCGTAAGGCAGCTTCAGCACGACCGGCGCAGAAAACTTCTCCAGACGGAAGGCTGGCTTGTTTGGCGAAACTGCGCCGATTTGCAGCTCATACACCGTCCCCGCCAAGCGCAGCTCCGACGACGGGTCGGGCTTGGCCGCATTCGGTGCGAGCGCTTGCTCTGCCGCCGGACGCAGTTGCAGCACGATCTGCGCGTCCGCCGTATTCGAAGGCAGGCTGCCGCTCACTTGTGCCAGCACGGCGGCCGGAATCGTGAGCGCCGCCTTGCCGATTTCCACTTCCAGCGGATTGTTCCGCAGCAAGGAGGCCGCTTGCGCCGGGAGCGCCAGTTCCGACGCCGATTCGTCCATACGCAGCGTCACCTTGCCATTCGCTGCCGGCCGCAGCTCCTCTTCCTTCACGACGACTGTCCCGGGCTTCTTGGACGGCTCGTTCGATCCTGTCGCAGCAGAGCCGGATGCTCCCGGCTGCGAAGTGGAACTCGGTGAAGTCTCAGATGTTGACGAGCCCGCGCCTGAGCCCGAGTCCGAGCTGGAATCCGAATCGGAGCTCGAATCAGGCTTCGGCGATGGTCCGGGGCTTGGGCCTGGTTCAGGCGACGGCCCGGGCTCAGGCGTTGGACCGGGCTCAGGCTTCGGCCCCGGGTCCGGGCCGGGACCCGGCTTCTCGGGCTCCATGCCCGCCGTGGTTAGCGTTACGCTCGGACCGCCGACGCTCCAATGGCCCGCGCCGTCCACCGCTTCGACGCGGAACGTGTAGGCCGTGTTCGGTGCCAAGCCCCGGATCACGGTCGAATACACGCTGCCGGCCACGGTAACCGATTGACCGGCGCCCCAGCCGATGCGATATCCGGCTACGCTGTTGTCATCGGCAGCAGGCGTCCAAGCGAGCGTGACTTCGCCGCGGTTCGCTTCCGCCGCGGTCAGCGTACTGCCTAACGGCCACGTAGGAGCGGCCGTATCCGGCCGCTCCGTACGCAAAGTCGTTACTGTGACGCTCGGACCGTCTGTGCTGACGCGTCCGCCCGTATCCGCCACCTGTACGGCGAACGTATAAGTCGTGCCCGGCGCCAATTGGCGCACGTCATACCCGTAAGTGCTGCCGCTGACGCTGGTGATCGGGGCACCGTTCTGATAGATGCGGTACGTCGCATCAGTTACCGTGCTCGTCACTGCCCCGGACCAGGCGAGAGATACGCCGGTTTCGGAGACGTTAGCGGCCTTCAGCGCGCCGCCTTCCCAGTGCGGGACGAGCGGGTCGCGCAGCTTGATCGTGTGCGTCGCCCCTGCCGAACCGGCCACGTTGATCTGTACGACCAGTTTAGGCGACGTCTGAACGACCTGCACCGTGCTGTCCTGGCTTACCGGCACCAGCGAGCCACGGTTCAACTCGACAGTCACCGACGATTGCTTCTGCGTCGGATCGGAAACGGAAAGCGTAATTTCTCCATTCCGTTCCTTCGCCATCACGGATACCGGATTTCTCGCCGTCAACGAGTCGATCGTCCCGGCCTGCCAGAAATTCGCCGCCGTAATCCCAAGCGACGGCTTTCGCACCGCCTGCACCTGAGCATTGTTCGCAAGAATCGACACCGGCGGCTGCGCGCTGTAGCTTTGGGTTGCTGCCGCATTCCGGTTCGGCAGCACGACGTAAGCGTAATCTGCGTTCACCGGCTTGACGCCGTGCGGAATCGCCAGACTCAAATAGTTGCGGGTGATCGGCGTCGCGCTGAACCCCGTATTGATGTCCTTCCATGCTCCGGTGCGCGCTTCCCGCTTCACAGCCACATTCGCTCCGTTCGGGAAATAATACCCGATATCCGTCCCGGGGACGTTCCCGGTCAGATGCGCCCATTGAACCGTCCGATTGAGATCGGTGGTCTCCTTCGGCACGACGGCGCCGTCGATCGTCAAAATGTTGTCGTTCCCGTCCGTAAGCTTCCGATTGTCGGCAATGGTCTCAACGGGATTGCTGCCCGTGGAGGTGATGCCGGCGCCAAGCGCGACAATTTCGTCGTCGAGCAGGAACCATGATTTTTTACCCTGCAGATCGCTGCCGGTGAGCTTCTTGAGCGTAAAGTCCATGCCGACCGCGCTGTACAGACCGTCCAGCGTAGAGCCGCCCACCCACGTTTGGGTGTTGGGATAGCTCGCCCAATCGGTCGCCGTCAGCGTTTTGCCGGAACCGTCCGTCGTTGTGCCCGGCAGCCGGAACGAGTCTACCGTCGGCCAAAAATCGTTGCGGTACTGCGTCTGATCGTCATTGTACAAATAGGTCATGCCCACGCCCGTAAACCAGCCCTTCAGGTTCTCGCCGTTGCCCTTCTCGAACGAGGAGATCCGGTCGGAGAAGAGGCTGACGCCGAACAGGTAGCCGGGACGGAAATGAAACACTTTGTCCATGCCCGCCATGATCTGGCTTTTCACCAGCTCGCCCCGCGGCTGCACGCTCGGATCGTTCAACAACCCTTTCAACAGCTTGATTTCATAAATCGACGAGGACGCCTGATAATAATTCGTCGTAATTTGATCCTTCGTCATCCATTCCTTGACCATGCTGCGGTAAGCAGCCGCTTTATCCGCCGGTGCGCCGTCGGACATGCGAAGGATGGTCATCATGAGGCCCCGTGCGGAACCAGCCGTCTGCCGGGAAATGCCCCGCCCGTTCGTCATATCGAGCGCGAGCCCGTTATAGATGATTGGCTCGAAGCTTTGCGACACCCAATCGTACACGGTGTTCGTCCGCGGGTCCGTAATCGGCCAAGGCGAGCCGTTCAGCATGTAGCCCATATCCGCAGCGCCCTTCAGCCACACCCCGCCGTACCCTGCAGTATAAGCGATGTTCGTGTGCTGTACGAGCGAGCCGTCGCGGTATACCCCGTCGCCGCTCGTCGTATAGACGAACTCGCTGCCGATCGCATCGCGGCCCTGTACGATTTTCGCGCCGTTCTTGCCGATCACGCCGCGAAGCGTAACGACCAGCGCCTTGTCCAGCAGGTTCGCGCCGTTTTGCTTTTTCCCTTTCACCCCGAGAACGGAGGAATAGACCGGGTCCGGACAAAACTGGTCGATCGCTCTTATGTATTGCTCCACCTGTGCCGGGCTTAAATCGTCATACAGCAGCACAAGAATATCGTTAATGGTTTGAGCCGCCCCGATCTCCCAATCCCACCAGTTGTCATACGGCGTTTTGTTCTCGTTGTACCGATTTGCGTACATCCAGTCCATGGCCTCGACAAGATCCTTTTTCAGCGCAGGATTGTTGTACAAGGCCGAGTAAGGCGTCTTATAAGCAACCGCCATCATTCTTAGGCGGGAGAAATTCGATGTCATCTGCGCGGAGACGGTCGTGCTGGTCAGATCGCTCCAGAGATACGTGCGTCCCGCCGCCGTGTTCAGCTTGTTCCAAAATCCGGTTTGCTCCGCATTGCTGACGGAGGAAGCCAGACTGTCCAGAAAATAGGCGTAGTCGGCATCCGCAGGGTCATAGCCGGTACCGCCCGTCAGCTTGTCCAGCCATTTCAGCCGGATCGCATCGTAGGCCTGCATCATCTGGGCGCTTTCCACGCTGACGATTGATTGCGCCGACAAACGGCCGTCATCGGTCTGAGCGGTAATGGTAGCGGAACCTACCTTGTTACCCGTAACCAAGCCCGCGTCCGATACGGAAGCGACCGAAGCGTCAGACGACGACCAGAGTACCTTCACGTCAGATGCCGCGCTGCTCGGCGTAACGACCGGAGTTAGCTGCGCGGTTTTCCCCACTTCGACGGATACGCCGGTTGGTTCCAAGGCAAGACCGGTCGCCCCGGTCCACTCCGTAAGCGTCACATCGTCCACCCAAGCGGTGCCGGAAGCAAAATCGAAGATCGGCTCCACGACGACTTTATTCACGTTCGACGGAATCGACAGATATAAATCATACGACTGCCAATCGTTGGTTCCTTTTAATTTCGGCGTAAGCGGACCGTCGCCGATTTTCGTACTGGAGTTAAGATACTGCGTCCGGACATACATGCCGCCGCTTCCGGCGTTCACGTTGTCCGTCTTCATCCACAAAGACAGCTTATAGCTTTTGTTCGGTGTGACGAGCGGCGATTGCGTAACGGAAGCCCGGTCCGACGTCGTGCTTCCGGACAGCTTCAAGGACTTCGTACCGCCGTGCGCTTGTGTTGAGTCCACAGCGAAGGCGCCACCGCCGACCTTGAATCCGCCTGTCCAGTTGGACGGCGCTTTCCCTCCCGTCCACTTCCCGGAGGTGTCCGTGACAACGGTTTCAAAATCGCCGTTCAACACCAAACTTCCCGTAGCGGCCATCCCGATCCCTCCTCCTATCGGGACTAACCAGCCGGGCATCACTAATGCCAGGATCGTCAAAATTTTCACCATGTTCGTTTTCATTCCGGTCCCTCCCAGCGGCTATCGGCCAAACGTCCCCCCAGTTCAAGCAGAACGCGCGGGACTCCGGCCGCTATTGCATCTCTATTCTTACAGAAACCTATTCTTACAGAAACGCCATCCGCTCGGCAAGGCTCAATTCTTGCAAATCCGCCCGGGCAAAAAATGTTCCCGGCTTTTCGCCGCCGCAATCCGCCATTTTCAAACGAAAAAACCCGTCTTATGGAAGCCCATAAGGACGGGTTAAACAGCATCGTAATTTCCGGATGCAAGCCGGATTAATTAACTTCTTTTTCCAATATGGTAATGAACACTTGGGGTGCGACTTCGACGTCTTTGGTTTCCACAAATCCGAACTGCCTGTATAACGAGATTGCCGAACCATTTTTCGCTCCCGTGCTCACCGCAAATTTGCGGATGCCCGGTTCGGATTCGAGCGCGTACTGAACCAAGCTTCGTCCGATGCCTCTGCGAAAATAATCCGGATGCACGACCAACCGGGTAATGTGCAGCACGTCCTCCTGCTTTTCGACCGCAACGACCCCCGCCAACGTCCCGTCCACAGCATAGCCGTAAAACGTCTCCTCCGCTTGCATCAACGTCTGGACCGTATCCCGGAGCTGGGGAATGCCGTCGAAGCCGATCAGCTCCGCTTCGACACGGTAGGCCGGAAGCTGCACCTGAAGCACTTGCTCGGCCACCTCGGGCTGCGTCATGTCCAACTGCTGTATCATCTTGACCCTATCTCCTTTTCGTCTTGGTTTGGTATCCCTTTATCGTAACGAAGAGGCGCGGGACTAGCCAAGCAAAAAATAGGTTTAGTCAAACGATCCGAAATCCGACCGACACCATTGAAGATGCAAGAGGATACTTTTGAACAAAACCCGAGTCATTTTTCCATAAAAATACATATCACAACTGACGCCCGAATAGGATACATTGTGGACATGGCCCCCGGTCCGATGCGCGTCCGCGGCAGCTTGCAGCCGGATTGTACTTTAACCGGGAATTCGAGTACGGAAGGAGGGAACGACGATGTGGGTTAAGCCAAAAGCTAAAATCATCGACGTCTGTGCCGAAGTAACCGGGTATGCCTGCCAGAAATAAACGGCTCTGAAGCCGCAGCGCACAACAATCGGGTTGCCGGAGAAATCCGGCATCCCTTCTATAAGGGGGACGATGGATGCTTCTCAAAATTATCGGGACGGCGGCCGGAGGAGGCTTCCCGCAATGGAACTGTGCTTGCCCCAACTGCCGCTTGGCACGCGCCCGTGACGGACAGGCGCTTACCCGGATGCAAAGCAGCGTGGCCGTCAGCAGCGACGGAGCCGCGTGGTACTTGATCAACGCTACGCCGGATATCCGCCAGCAGATCGAAGCGCAGCCCTCCCTTCGGCCCGGACCGGGGCTCCGCAGCACGCCTATTGCGGGGGTGCTGCTGACCGATGCGGAGCTCGATCATACGATCGGGCTGCTTAGTTTAAGGGAGGGCGGGCAGCTGGACATCTATGCGACCGGTCCGGTCATGCAAGCGCTGGCCGGGCCGTTTCCCGTCCGCCATATGCTGGAGCCGTACGCAGGCGCGCACTGGCGGGCAATTACTCCGGGTGATCCTTTTGCCCTGTTTGGCGGCAGGCTGGAGGTTACCCCATTCTATCTCGGCTCGAAAGCACCTCGCTATGCTTACGGATGCTTGGGCGGGAACGAAGGCGGGGAAGCGCCAACCTGGGTCGTCGGCTACCGGATCGAGGACCGGCTGACCGGCGGCAAAGCCGTCTACGCCCCGGGCATCGAGGCCTGGTCGGACGAGCTGGAGCGGATGCTGACGGATGCGGACTGCATTTTGCTGGACGGCACCTTCTGGCAGGCCGACGAGCTGAAGGGGCTGGGCGTCTCGGATCTCGCCGCTTGGGACATGGGGCATGTCCCGATCGACGGAACGGACGGGAGCCTGTATCGGCTTGCCCGCCTGACCGCGGCGCGTAAAATCTATGTACACATCAACAACACCAATCCGATATTGAACCCTGCGTCGTCCGAATGCCACACGCTGCTTGCGCTCGGCATCGAAATCGGATTCGACGGCATGGAGTTGGAGGTATGACGATGAGCGAGCCATGGTCGAACGACGAATTCTTGATGCGGCTGCGCCGGATCGGAGAGCAGCGGTATCACGACAAGCATCCTTATCACATCCGCATGCACGAGGGAAAGCTCAGCCCGGAGCAGCTTCGGGCCTGGGTCGCCAACCGGTTTTACTATCAGCAAAACATCCCGGTCAAAGACGCGCTCATCCTGGCCAAGCTGCCTACTCGGGAGGACCGGCGCCGCTGGCTGCAGCGTATCGTCGACCACGACGGCCGCGAGGGGGACGAAGGCGGCATCGAAGCGTGGATTCGCCTCGGGGAGGCCGTCGATATTCCCCGCGAGGACCTGCTCAGCGAGCGGCTCGTACTGCCCGCGGTCCGCTTCGCCGTCGATGCGTATGTGAACTTCTGCCGGCTGCAGCCGTGGCCGGAGGCCGTCGCTTCCTCCCTGACGGAGCTGTTCGCGCCGACGCTCGTCTCCCGGCGCATCGTCGTCTTCGAGGATTTGTATCCGTGGATACGCCCGCAGGGGCTTGACTATTTTCGCACCCGGCTCCACCAAGCGCCGCGCGACGCCGATCACGGGCTGGAGCTCGTGCTGCGCGAATGCCACTCTCGCCGCGAACAGGAACGGGCGGTCGCCGCGCTCTCGTTCAAGTGCGACGTGCTGTGGTCGCTCCTCGATGCGCTGCAGCTCGCATACCCGGACGGAGAGAGCTGCGTATGAACTGGGGGCTGCAGGAACGACCGGCCATTCGTCCCCCCGCCCGCATGAAGTACGATGCGCTGCGCAAGCAAGAGCTGCTGCTGCTGCCGGAGCGAGTCGTTCAATTGAATGAGACCGCCGGAGCGATTTTGCGGCTATGCGACGGGCAGCGAACCGTCGGGGAGCTGACGCGCGAGCTGGAAGCGAAGTATGAACAAACCGGTCTGCAGGATGACATTGCCGAATTTTTAACGCAGGCCGCGGAGGAAGGCTGGGTGGAACGATGTCTATGAGCTTGCCGTACGCGCTGACCGCCGAGCTGACCCACCGCTGTCCCCTCCGCTGTCCGTATTGCTCCAACCCGCAAGAGCTGGAGCAGCGGGACAACGAGCTGCCTACCGACGTATGGCTGCGCGTCCTGGAGGAAGCCGCCAGGCTGGGCGTCGTCCAGCTGCATCTGACAGGCGGGGAGCCGCTGCTGCGGGCGGATACCGAGCTGCTGATCGAACGGGCGCGTTCGCTCGGCCTATTCGTGAATCTGATCACAAGTGGTATCGGGCTGACTGAAGCACGCCTCCGCCGGTTAGCGGAAGCCGGGGTCGACAGCCTGCAGCTCAGCCTTCAAGCGGCAACCCCGAGCCTGTCCGACCATATTGCCGGCTTCCAGGCGTTCGATAGGAAGCGGCAAGCCGCCGCCCTCATCCGGGCCGCAGGCCTTCCTTTGAATATGAACGTCGTTCTGCATCGGCAAAATATCGGGGAACTGGAGGCAATCGTTGAACTTTGCCTCTCCTGGGGGGCGTCGCGACTGGAGCTGGCCAACACCCAGTATTACGGCTGGGCGCTGGCCAACCGGGAAGCGCTCATGCCGACGAAGGAGCAGCTCAAGGCGGCCGAAGCCTCTTTTGACGACTTAAAGAAGCGGATCGGCAAGCAAATGGAGCTGATCTGGGTCATCCCCGATTATTACGCCGAGCTTCCGAAGCCTTGTATGGGTGGCTGGGGCCGAATCTCGCTCACCGTGTCTCCGAGCGGCAAAGTGCTGCCTTGCCCTGCCGCTTCAAGCATCAAGGCGCTCACGTTCAACTCGGTGCGGGACCGGAGCCTCGCTTCGATCTGGTCCGAATCCGCCGCGCTGAATGCTTTTCGCAGCACGGATTGGATGCCGGAGCCGTGCCGCAGCTGCGACCACCGCTTCGAAGACTTCGGCGGCTGCCGCTGCCAAGCCTACCTGCTCACCGGCGATGCCCAGCAGACGGACCCGGTATGCCGTCAGTCGCCTCACCACAGCTTGATCTCGGACGCTGTTGCCAGGGTCAACGAAGCTGCAACTTCTATCGAAGCGCCACCTTCCTACGTTTACCGAGGCTGAAATAGCTCCCGCAAAAAAAATAAATCCAAGACCTATACGGAAGCTTTACTGTCCCAAGGTCTTGGATTAATGCATAATGATCCCGAAGCTCAAAGGGGAGCGGGGCTCCTCCATCCATTCGCTTAGCCGTTCCCTGCTGCGCCAAACGCCTTTTTTTACACGCTCCGGGGACATCTCTAAAATTTCCCCTATCTCTTCATAGGATAGCTGACATTCGTACTTCAGCGAGACGATCAGCCTCACCTCATCCGGCAGCGCATCGACGGCTTCGAGGATCGTACGGGGGCTGAGCTTGCGCGGCTTCAGCCTGCGTTTGCCCGAAGCTTTCGCCATTTTGCACCGGTGAATAAGCACCCGGTAGGCAGCCGTCCGCATGGAACCGGTCGTCGGCGCAAACCCTTCCTCTGCATGTCTGCGAAACACCTCGATGAACGTACGCTCCACCTCCTGCGCCGCAAGCTCCCGGTCTTGGAGCAGCCGGTACGCAAGCCGATAGATCGGATCGTGCAGCGATTCGACGAAGCTGCGGAATGGTTGAAGCTGTTCTTGGCCGTCTGCAGAAGCCGGCCGGTATTGCTGTGGATTCATGCTTTTTGCCTCCGTTCTCATCATCTCTTCCATTATAAGAACGCGATGTGTACTTCAAGTGTCTTTTTTGGAAAAACAGACACAAAAAAACAGCCTAAACCTCGATTGACGAGGTTTAGACTGCCTTGCAGCATATATGTTATTTACGCTTAACGCCCAGCGTGACAATCTCGTAAGGACCGACCGGCAGAGACAGGCTCGGACCCTCCGAAACGAGCGCTCCCGCTTCCTCCAAGACGTTGCTTTTGTAGACCGATTCCGCGCCGCGGGCCGAATGCAGCCCCAGCTCCGTTCCGGCCGCTTCCATGTTGAACCATCTCAGCATGAGATCGCCGGAAGCCTCGTTCACTTTCATGGACGAGAACGCAAGCGCGCCGCCTTCCCAGCGGTACGGGGCATAGCCCGAAGCGATCGGACCGCCGTGCACGCCGGTTTGGCAAACCGTCCACGGAATCTGGAACGAGTACGCCTCGGCAAAAGCGCCCGAAGCCGAACCGTCGCCGCTGTGCGGAATAATCTCCATCCGCACCGTGTGCTCGCCAAGACATTGCGCCTCCGGCGTCGGGAACAAGCCCCAATCGCCAAGCTCGCTGACGGATCTAAGCAGCGTGACGGCAATCGTGTTGCGTCCGTCCCGCAGCACTTCGTACTCCTGAAGCCCGAGGTTGGCGACCGTGAGGCCCGCCCCTGCTCCGCTTACGTCGACGAACGCTTGCTGATGCTGCGCATTGCTCGGATTTTCCCACTCCGCCGCCGGCTCGTTGTCCCGCGTCGCAATCTCGAAGATCGAATCGGCGCGGTGTACGGCCGTTTCCACGTCGGTCGGGAAGAGCGCGCGCAGCCGGTGATCCTTCGCCTGGTTGTTGAAGGACGCCTGCAGCTCGACACCGCGGCCGCTGCGGCTCAGACTGACCTGCGTGCGAATCGTGAGCGGCACCATATCCTTGACGCGCTGCCCTTGGCGGTGTGGGAAATAGACCAGCTCCCGCTTCTCCTGCTCGAACACGGCATCGCCGGAAGCCGGAACCGACCATTCGTGCACGATTTCCACCGTCGCACGGTATGGCGTATCCTCGACGACGCGGATATCCGCCTTCAGCCCTTTCGTCGTCAGCGCCGTCTCGCCGTTCGGCTGCTTATACATATACTCGTTGCCGATATCGCCGGTATTCTCGTACACGCCCAAATCGCGGAACGTGCGGCCTATTTGCTTGTCCGTCACGGCGAGGGAACCGTCCTCCGCGATCTCGACGCGAAGCATGGCGTTCTCCATCACCCGGTCGTCGTTCAGCAGCGAAGCGGCATCGGCAACCGTAGACAAAGCCGGATCGGCCGGCTTGAGCCACGCGTACACGGCAACGCCGAGCGCAGGCACGTTCTGCGCCTCGAAGGTGAGGCTTACCCTGCGGCACATATATGGCTGACGGAACTTGTCGTCCGGCAGGTCGTAGCCGAACTGCAGGCCCAGATCCTGCATCGTGAACGGCACAGCGCGGCCTTCTGCATCGACCAGCGTGCGGCCGGAGACGTCCAGCGCCTGCATGCGGCGGCTCATCTCGTCCAGCGGGAAGCCGTCGCGGAAATACAAGCGCTCCGCGTCCAGCTCCATAGTGACGACTCCGGTTCTCTCCCAGCCCGTCGTATTGAAGACGACGAGCGGGCGCGCCTCCGCGCCCATGCGGGCGAAGACGGACGTATCGACAGCTTCCGCGATGACGCGTTTGCTGTCGTCGACGATGGTCTCGGCCACATGGCGACTTTTGTCGAAGCGGGTTACCATTTCGCGGTGCACTTCGTCCACGCTGCAGCCGCAGATGCTGTCATGCGGGTGGTTTTGCATCAGCGTTTTCCAAGCGTACGTGAACAAGTGGTGCGGATACGCCTTGCCCAGCAAATGCGCAAAGGACGCCAGCGGCTCGGCTACCTTCTCCAGCAGCGCTTGCCCCTGCTGATTCATTTGCTTCAAGTAAATGCGGGCGGACGCGGTATTGACCAGCGTTGACCATCCGTCCGTGCGCTGGCTGCGCAGCTCGCCTTTCACCACGGACAGCTCCCGGTCCATGGACCGGTTCACGGCCTGCAAATAATCCGCCACGTTCGAGTGGACGAAGTCGGTATCCGGGAACAGCTTCCGCGCCGTGCGGATCGCCTCGGACAAATCCTGCTGGATCGGCTGATGGTCGCAGCCGTTCATGAACAGCAGCTCGCCGGTGGAAGCGTATTTCTCAGCATCCGCCAGCTTCCGCTCCCAGTATTCCTTCGCTTCCTTCTCGTCCGTCGGAACTTCCATCCCGTTGCAGTACCAGTTCGCGAACAAAATGCCAAGCACCCGCGAGCCGTCCGGACCTTCCCAGAGCAGCTCGGAGAACGACGATTCGTAGTCCGAATCGGACACGGTATTGTTGAAGCCCGTCGGCTTGACGCCGCGGCCGAACATCGCGTTGTCGATGCCCGCCTGGCGCAAAATTTGCGGAGCCTGCCCCATGTTGCCGAATGTGTCGGGGAAATAGCCGACCTTGGCGATCGTCCCGTACCGCGCGGCGTCCTGGTGTCCGATCTGCAGGTTGCGCAGGTTCGCTTCGCTGCTCGTCAGGAACGCGTCCTGCAAAATGTACCAAGGCCCGATATGAATGCGGCCTTCCCGGATGTATGCTTCAAGCTGCTCCTTTTTTTCTGGCCGGACCTGAAGATAATCCTCCAAAATAATCGTCTGGCCGTCCAAATAAAAGCTCTTGAACTCCGGATCGCGCTCGAGCGTATGAAGCAGCGTATCCATCAATTGGATCAGCAGCATATGATGCTTTTCGTAGGGCAAATACCATTCCCGGTCCCAGTGCGTATGGGAAATGATATGCGCGGTTCTTTTTTTGCTCATGGCTTGTGACGCCTCCTCCCCGGACTACTCTCCGGTCACTTGGATATGAACTTCCTTCGGCCGGTACACGGACTTCAAGCGGCCTTCCCGGTCGACCGCGAACAGCACCGAACGTTCTTTCTCCAGCACAAACGAATACCGGCGGCCCGTAGCCGGGTCCTTCACTTCCACATCGGTATCGAAGGCGAATTCGGACACGAAGACGAACAATGCGCCGTCCTGGAAAGCGAGCTTCCGTCCGTATACGCCCGGGAATCCGCCGCCGCGAAGCCATTCAAGCTCCGCTCGGAAGCCCGCCACCGTCAGCGCGTGTTGGTATAGCATAGCAAGCGGCTCGGCGCGCTCGTTCAATTCGACCGGCAGCGGGCACCAAAGGAGCCGCCCCGAACCGAGCGGAACCTCGATCAGCTTGTCGGCTTTCGCCTCAGCAGCCTCATCCGTTCGAACTTCCTTCGCCACCTCGGCGATCCGGCGCTGGCCGAACGAGACGGGCAGCAAGCGGCCGTCGAGCTCCAGCATTTCTTCGCGCCGCACGTTGGCCGGACGGTAAGAGCCGATCGCATCCTTAAGGCGCTCTTCCGGCTGCCAGTAGGCATCCAGCCCGAGAGGACCGGTGACGAGCAGCGTCGCTCCGGTAGCCCGTACAATGGCGATCAATTTCGCAAACGCTTCGCTATCTATATTATGTGCGCTCGGCAGGATGATCAGCTTCGCCGGCACTTCGGCGAGTGAATCCAGATGGTACTCCCCGACTCCGCGGAAAGGAACTTTCAGCTCGTAGGACAGCATCCGCGTCAGACGGGTCGTTGCATCGAACGCCAATTTCCGGTTGGAAAAATCGTTGGAATACGGGAAGACGACGGCGACCTCTTCCAGCTTGCGGCCTTGGAACAAATCCCGGATATCTTCCATAAAGTGGCCGAAGTCATAGGAAACGTCCGCCTCCGGCTTCTCCGTTCCGTCCGCCCGCAGCGCCCCGATGTGCGATTCGTTGGCATTGTCCATATAGAAATTGGTGTTCCAAATCCAATGAACCGCCCCCGCGCCGCCCGTCGAGAAAGCATAGGCATATTTGCGCTCCAGAATGCTGCGCAGCTCCGTCTCCGAACGCTTCGCCCGTCCATCTGGCGTCTCCACATACATGATGCCGGTTTCCTGCACGAGATTCGGCTTATCCGGCGTCTTTGCAAAGATGCCGTCCCAGACCAAGTGATCGTTCAGCCACCACGAGTGAACAGTCGTGTAATCCGACGCCTCTGCGTAGAAGAACGGCGACGGCCGCTGCGCGCCCAAAGCTTCGTCCTGTCCAACGACGACCATATGGTCGGGGCAGACGTCCTTGATCGCGTCGTAGAGCTGCTTCGCCCACCGGTTGTGCATCTCCATCGAGAACAGCGCGTAGTCGAGCCAGCGGGTGCCTTTTTTCCCTTGGTGCATATCCTGCACGTTGAAGTTGATCTCTTCCGGCTCCGGTGGTACCGCCGCTTCAAAGTCCGGCAGCTGCACCGGCGACATGTTCCAGCGCTCCTGCAGCCGCACGATCGAGCCGTGCCGCTGTTTCAGCCATTCGCGGTAAGCTGCCAGTTCGAACGGATCGCGGCACGACCGCGGGCCGTCGGAGAAAATCTGCGGCGGATCGAACATCGACGGCTCGTTGATCAAATCCCAGTCGACATGCTTCGTATCCTTATGCCGTGAGACGATCGAACGCACGAACCGTTTCTGTGCTTCCACGCTGCGCGGATCGAGGTAAGGGTTGAGGCCCTCCCAAGGCTCCGGCGTAAACGAAAAGAACGTGAAGGTGATCTGCAAATCATGCTTCTTTGCCGTGAGCAGGAAGGCGTCGATCGAACGAAGCACCTCTTCGGAAGCGTGCCCGTCGACTTGCATGATGTTGCGGTACGCCGTCCAAATGCCGGTCCGAATCCAGTTGATCCCAGCCTTCTTCATCTGTGCCATGTCGCGGTCCCATACGGCCGCATTCGGCAGGAACAAAAACTTGCGCGCCACGTCCGATGTCATGTACGTCATCCCGACAACCGGGAGCGGACGACCGTCCTTGATAAAATAATCCCGGCCGCAGCTTACCGGCGTACCTGCGGCAAGCAGCTCAGCGTCGAAGCCCCAGAAGCCCTGACGCAGGGTGCGCGTCTCCCCATCCGGCGCTTGCGCCTGACAGACGATATGGTAAAAGCCGCTCTGAATGTCAAGCGGGACGGAAATGCGGTGAATATTCAGCTCCTCCGTGACGTCCGCCTCAAAGCGGTGCGTCCAGGAGGCTTGCCCTGCCTCGTGCTCCAGAGAAATCGAGAAGCTCCAAGTTCCGTCGCCCGACCCGTACCCGCGTCCGATCCGCTGCGTTTGCAGCGTAAGCATCGCCCGCTCACCCGGCTCGTACGAAGCGTAATTCGGCTTGATCCACAGCTCGGTCACGCCTTTGGCGCAAAACGCGGCCCATTCCTTCAGCGCTTCGGCCCCGCCCCCGTTCCAGAATGCCGCGGTCAGCGGCAAATGGACGAACAGCCATCGGCCTCCGGCGAAGGGGCCCTTTGTTTGCTCCCAGAGTACGACCGGCGCGGCTACCTCACGGCCTTCGGCCGAGATGCCCTTCAACAGCGGATAAATATGCGTGTCCATCGGTCCGGCGGAGCCCATCTGATGCGGCAAATCGCTGCTCTTCGTCACATGCGGCACCAGGTTCCACGTGTCCGCTATCGTAAGCAACGCTTCCTTGCCGGCCAGCAGCGGAATGTCGGCTGTGGCCCCGAGCTTTTCTACCGGCGCCGCATCGACCCGGAGCGCTTCATGTATATGAAGCTGCTGATGATACGCAGTTTGCTCGGCTTCGACATGCCAGCTTCCGTTCTCCTCCCGGACCGGGTGCTTGAACGGCGCGCCTCCGGCGCTAATGAGCCCGCCGCCCTGCCGGAGAAAGCCGAGAATCGCGGGCCAAGCGGCTTTCGGAAAATACGGTGCATGCAGGTTGACGAAGCAGCCGCCCTCGGCGGAGCTCAGCGCCTCCGCCAAGCGGTCCGCCGGGACGACCTGCCCGATCCCCTGCAGTAGTCCAGCATCGACCTGCATCCCTTCGCCGAGCGGAAAGCCCGGATCGTAGAAAATGACGATCGGCCGTGTCATACAATCCCTTCCTTCATCGCTTCGTATACAAGCAGCGAGAACAAGCTGTTGGACCATGCAAACCAGCTGCGCGTGAAGACGGTCGGGTCGTCCGCATGGAAGCCTTCATGCATAAAGCCGGTATCCGCGTCCGTCGCTTCCAGCATCGCCAGCATTTCCAGCTTCTCCTCTTTCGTGACCGCCGTCAGCCCCTGCATCGACAGCGCCATGTGCCAAATATAATCCGGCGGCGTGTGCGGGCTTCCGATGCCTTTCGCTACTTTGCCCTCGTAATAGAACGGATTTTGCTTGCTCAGGGCAAAACGTCTCGTATTTTGATAAATCGGGTCGTCCGGCGTCGTATAGCCGATATACGGAATTGACATGAGTCCCGGCGTTCCGGCGTCATCCATCAGGCAGTAATTGCCGAAGCCGTCCGTCTCGTAAGCGTAAATCGGACCAAACTCCGGATGGCGGTAAATGCCGTACAGCTGAATGCCGTGATCGACATCCGCTTCCAGTTTCTTCAATTCGTCGACGAACGCCAGATCGCGGAATACCCATTCGGCCATCTCGCGCATCTGCCGCAGCGTCACGACCGCGAACATGTTCGACGGAATGTTGTAGTGGAAATCGCAGGCGTCGTCGCTTGGACGGAAGCCCGACCAGATCATTCCCGTGTAGTTCACCGGCATGCCCAGCCCGTTGTTGCGCAGCGAATCCGTCGGCACGTCGTTATTGCGCATGAAGCGGTACGGCGACAGCTCGAAGTGGCGCTGCTCCGTTTTCCACAGGTCGACCGTTTTGCGCATCGCGGACTTGAAGTTCGTATCGAAAATGTCCGTCCGCTCCGTTTCCTTCCAGTACTTGTAAGCCAAACGCATCGAGAAGCAGATCGAATCGAGCTCGAATTTGCGCTCCCACACCCACGGGGACATTTCGGTCTCGTCCGTCGTATTCCAGTGCCAGTCGTTCGCCGATTCGTTAAAGGCGTTGGCATACGGATCGATATGGATATATTGAATGTGCCGTTTAATCAGTCCGGCAATCAGCTGCTGCAGATCTGGGTCGTTCTTCGCCAGCGGCACGTAATGTATCACTTGCTCTACGGAATCGCGCAGCCACATCGCCGGAATATCGCCGGTAATAATGAACGTTGTTCCGTCTTCCATCCGTTTCGTCGTCGTCGCCAGCGTGTTCGGGAAGCAATTTTTAAACAATTGCAGCAGCTTGGGACGATGAGCCAGCTTGACCTCCGCTTCCGCCAGCACGTCCTGCACCGCCCGTGGCAGCTCCATCGCAGGAATCGGAATTTTAGGTAATCTGAATTGTTCCATCTCGTCCGTCAACCTCCATTTTTTCTACTACTCACCGAAGGAGGAAGGAATATTTTTGGGAAATGGTTACGTAACTTAAGCAGCCGCAGTAGCACGGTGGCGGGGTATCCACTGGAGGAGCGATAGCGTCCGCCTTGGTCCTCGGGAAATCTCCGCTATCCAGCGGCTTCCAATCCAAATTTCCCGAGGACCACAGCGGCCGGAAGTGGATACCCCGCCACCCACCGCCGTTGCCGCTCCTCCTACGCACCTTCCCAAAACTTCCTTACTCCTTCACCGCTCCAACCGTCAACCCTTGAATAAAATACCGTTGGAAGAACGGGTACGCGAACACAATCGGCCCCGTCGCCAGGACGACCATCGCCATCCGCGACGTATCCTGCGGCAGCGATTGCAGCACGGCTACGCCCATCGACGGGTTGCTCGTATTTTGCAAAATAAACTGCATGCTCGTCTCGATCCGCATCAGCATGGATTGCAGCGGCACCAAACTCGGCTTGTCAATATAGAGCAGCGCGTTGAACCAGTCGTTCCAGTACCCGAGGGTGCTGAACAAGCCGATCGTCGCGAGCCCCGGAAGCGATAAGGGCAGAACCAGACGGAAGAAAATCCCGAATTCGCCCGCACCGTCGATTTTTCCCGATTCGATAATGGCATCCGGTACGCTCGTAGAGAAGAACGTCCGCATAATCATGATGTAGAAGGCGTTCACAGCCAGCGGCAGAATGAGTCCCCAGATGGAGTCCTTCAGTCCAAGCAGCTGCGTGACGACGATATAGGTCGGGACGAGCCCGCCGTTGAACAGCATTGTGAAGAAAGCAAAAAACGAGAAGAAATTGCGGTATTTGAAGCTTTTGCGCGAGATCGCGTAGGCGAACAGCGCAATCATAATCATGCTGAGCAACGTACCGATCACGGTAACGGCAATAGTGACACCGTAGGACCGCAGCAGTTGATCCCCGGCTTTAAACACGTAGCGGTAAGCTTCCAGACTCCATTTTTCCGGAATGATCCGGTAGCCGTTGCGCGCCAGCGTCCCTTCGTCCGTAAACGAAATGATCGTAACGAACACGAAAGGAAACACGCACGCAATAGCCAAAAAGCCGGCAATCAGGTTAAAAATAACGTTCCAAGCCGGAGACAAATGATGAAAATCCCGGCTTCGTTTCATCGTTCGCGCAGACACGGTCATCCCCTCCTTTTTCCATATGGATTAATACAATGCGTTGTCTTTATTGAATCTGCGAACAATGGCATTGGAGGTAATGACGAGCACGAAACCGACGAACGACTGATACAAACCGGCCGCGGTACTCATACCGATTTCCCCGGTAAACTTCAGACCCCGGTACACATATGTGTCGATAACGTTGGTAACCGAATACAGCGTTCCCGAGTTGCGCGGCACCTGGTAGAACAGCCCGAAATCTGCGTAAAAAATACGTCCGATCGCAAGCAGCGTCAAAATGGTAATCAGCGGCGTCAGCATCGGCACCGTAATGTGGCGGATTTGTTGCCATTTGTTCGCTCCGTCGATCATTGCCGCCTCGTACAGCGACTTGTCAATCCCCATGATGGCCGCCAAATACACGACGCTGTTGTAGCCGATCGACTTCCATAGAAAGACGAGTGTCAAAATAAGCGGCCAATACGTCGGGTCGTTATACCACTGCGTGGCGGTAAGCCCGAACGCTTTGGCGATTTGGTTGATCATACCTTTGTCGAAGCTAAGGAAGCTGAATACGAAATACCCGACAATAACCCACGACAAGAAGTAAGGCAGGAACATCCCGGTCTGATACAGCTTGGCAAGCTTCTTGTTGGTGATCTCAGCCAAGACGATAGCCAGCCCCACGGCCAGAACCAGGCCGATTACGATGAAGACGGCGTTATACAGCAGCGTGTTCCGCGTAATGAGAAAAGCGTCCTTCGTGCTGAACAGAAATTCGAAGTTTTTGAGCCCGACCCACTTGCTGTTCACAATGCTGGCCAGAAACCCGTCGCGGTGGTACCGGTATTCCTTGAAAGCGATAATCGTCCCGGCCATCGGCAGGTAAGAGAAGAAAAGAAACCAGATCGTGGCGGGAAGCACCATGATGAGCATGGCTTTGTTCCGGCTGATATCCTTGAGCACACCCTTCACATTCATCACCCCTCGCGTTCAAAGAGACGGGGCGAATGAATGCCATTCGCCCTGTGTCCCGTTCTTATCTTCCACCGAGAATGCCTCGGTCAAGAAGCTCTGTTGCCTTTTGAAGCTTGATTATTTTTTGGTTGCTTTCCACGCATCGATTTGACGCTGCGCTTCTTCCATGATTTTGTCGAGGCCGGCAGCTTTCAGCTTTTGGTCGGCCTGCGGAATAATTTGATCCGGATCAACCGTACCGGTCATCAGCGGCGCCCAGAATTCTTCTTTGACGTTTTGTACCGCTGCGATTTCGCTCGTCACTTTGGACGGGTCGAAGTTGAAGCCGAGCAGCGCGGCAGGCTTACCGGTAGCGTTAAATTTCTTGAAGCCATCCCATTTGTCCTTCGGATCGGTCGGGTTCAGGTATGTGATCATCAGGTTACCCAGCGAGAACGTCGGCATATCGTAGTTTTTCGATTCCGGCAGGTTCTCCATCACGTCGTCGCCGACTTTTTTGTAGTGCACGCCTTCGATCCCGGAGTCGACCATGTTGCGCAGCACCGGATCGGTGTTCAGCAGGTTGAGGAACTCCATTGCCTTCTCCGGATTTTTGGAGTTCGCCGAAATCGCTTGCATCGAGCCCATAACGGACCAGTTGTAGATGTAAGCCGGGCTGGCTGGCGTGGAGACGACCGGATATCCGTAGCTTGCCGTCCACAGGTTGTCCGCAAATGGCTGCGTCGTTGCTTTGTCTGCAAACCATTTGCCGGTTTTTTGAACGTCCGTCGAGGAAACCATCGTTGCTGCTTCCGTAGGAATGTAGCCGGCTTTGTAATATTTGTGCATCGTTTGGAGCGTTTGCTTCATTTCCGGTGTGTCCAGGATGTTGACAACTTTGTAGTCTTGGTTGTCGACTCTGACCGCCATCGGCATTTTCTCGATCACGTAGTCGTAAGGTACGAAGACGCCGTAGTTTTTGTCGACGGAGAACGGAATAACGCCCGGTTCTTTTTCTTTAATCGTTTTCAAGAGCGGCTCCAGGCTTTCCAGCGAGTTGACGTTCTTGATGTCGAGGTTGTACTTGTCGAGCAGCTGCTTGTTGAAGCGCCATACCTCTTGCGCCGGCAGCTCTTTGTTGGCCGGAATGCCGTAGTTGTGGCCGTCGACTTTGGAACCGCTTAAGAAGGCGGGATCAAGCATGTCCTTGATGCCTTTGCCTTGTTTCTCAAGCAGATCGTCGATCTTCATGAACGCGCCTTTTCTTGCGTTCTGAACGTAATCGAACGCCCAGGAAGACGTGAACATAATATCCATCGGCGTACCGGAAGCGGTCATGACCTGCATTTTTTGCGAGTAATCGCCAAAGTCGATCATGTTCATTTTGACGGTAACTCCGATTTTTTCTTTCGTATATTTGCTGACCTCTTCCATGACCCGGTCAACGTCCTTTTGAGGCGTGCCGATCGTATACCAAATCAGCTCAACAGGTTTGCCCGCGGCGCCTCCTGCGTCCTGCGCGCTGTCTTTGCTGCCTCCGCATGCGGTCAGAACGACCGAAGCCGACAGCATGAGCGCCAGTCCGGCAAACAGGCTTCTTTTTTTCATTTTCATGTTCGCAGATACCTCCCTTTTTCTTTCAAGCAGCCGTTGAATCGTTTCAATGGCTACCTTTACATTAACTCAAGAAAGCATTTACAAATAGGCAAGAAACTAAAGGTATGCTGTACAAAATAAAGAAAGGGTCTGCCGGTTTTTACCCTTCACAGCAGCCCTTTGAAATCCGTCGGAGAAATCCCGACATATTTTTTGAATTGTTTGTAAAAATAACTGGTTTCCCAGTACCCAACGGTTTTGGCGATTTCCTGAACTTTCAAATGCGTCTCCTTCAATAATGTCTTCGCCTTCTCGATGCGGTACTTGTTGATATACTCCGTAAAGTTCTCGCCCGTTTCCTTATGGAACAAGTGGCCGAGATACACCGGATGTATATTGAACTGCCCGCTGAGCGTCTTCAGCGACAGCTCTTCGGCATAGCTGTCGTGAATCAGCTTCAGCACCTGCTGAATGACAGGGCTGCGGACGTCCTGGATCAACGAATCGACGGTCAAGCCCGCCACCGTCTTCACGGCGTCGGCCAGCCGGTCCACTGTCCCGGCATGCAGCACGCGGTCGAAGGCTTCCTGATATAGCTCGGACGAATCCGTATGCTTGATCGCTTTCAGCTCCATCTTGAACCGGATCATCAGCTCGATGGAGATTTGCTGAAGCCGGGCGGGCGTCATGCCCTCCTGCGCCAGCAGCCGCTCGTAATCCTGATCGATGCGGGCGAGCAAGCTATCTTTATCTTTGGCTAAAATAAGCTTGGAATATTCCGCCCAGTCCAGCGGAAAATCGAGTCCGGCCGTCCCGTCGGAAACGGCGACCTCTTCATAATCGAGAATGTCGCAGTCGGGATACAACAGGAAAAACTCCTGCGCCTTCTTCGCATGCGCATAGCTTTGAGCCGCCTCGTAAGGCAGCCGCTCCACGCTGCCGAGCGAAATGCGGCAAGAGCGGGAAGCCGCGGCGCAATCCGCCTTCATCCGGGCCAGCATCTCCAGCGCGGCGCGCTTGCCCTCCGCCGCCTCGTCCAGCGTAAAGACGACGACCAGCTCACCGTCCATATTATGGAACGGAATGACCGACAAGCCCGGCAGCCTTTGTTCCGCGGCGAGGTCGGCGTCTCCCGCGTCACCCTCCGGAAAACGGACGAGCGCCACAAGCACATAGGGACGGTCCAGTTGCAATTGGAGCAGCTCGGCACGCTCGTCGAATTCGTTCGGTGCAATCTGGCCGGTCAGCCACCGGTGCATAATGTGCTCCTTCAAAATGCGCATGTCTTGTTCACCCAAGACGCGCTCGGCCTGCGCGGCGTTCAGCTTGTCCGTCGTCGTGGTTAGCGTGGAACGAAGCTCCTGTACGTCGATCGGCTTGAGCAAATAATTTTCGATTCCAAGCTGCATGCCTTCCTTCAAATAATCGAACTCGTTGAAGCCGCTCAGGATGATGACCTTGAGGCCCGGATTCCATTCACGGACGGCGCGGACAAGCTCCAGCCCTGTCATAACCGGCATCGAGATATCCGTAATCAGAATGTCGGCGGGCGTGCGCTTCAAGGCGTCCAGCGCCTTCTGCCCGTTCCCCGCGTGACCGACGATTTCGAGCCCCAGCGCGGCCCAATCGATAATATCGTACAGCCCTTCAATAATGAAAGGCTCGTCATCCACCAAAAACACTCTATACATCGGATTCGCCTGCTCCTTCCTTTTCCGGGAACCACACCGTCACGGTCGTACCGACCCCGGGCTTGCTTTTCAGCTCCATCCCGGCCCTATTTCCATGCAGCAGCTTGAGCCGCTCGTAGACGACCCGCAGTCCGAACGAGCCGCCAATCTCTTCGGGCGCTCCGAGCGCTTCCTTGATCTCCTCGAGCCGCTGCGGCTCGATCCCTCTGCCGTTGTCCTCCACCCGGACACGGATCGTCCCGTTCTCCCGGGAGAACCGGATGACGGCGTGGTTATCATCCCGGTCCGCCTCAATGCCGTGAACAATGTAGTTCTCGATGATCGGCTGGAGGAACATTTTGACGACGGGAATCCCATACAGCTCCCGGTCGCATTCGATGGCGTAAGTAAATCGATCTTTATACCGGATACGGAACAGCTCCAAATACAGGCGGCACGCCTCCAGCTCGTCCTTAAGCGTATAGACGGCCTTCTGCTGCACCACGTTGCGGAACAGCGCCGATAGGCTAAAGATCATCTCGGCTACGTCCTGCGCGCCTTGGGAGATGGCCCGCATCCGGATTACTTCAAGCGTGTTATATAGAAAATGCGGATTGACCCTCGCCTGAAGCGCAACGAATTCCGTATGCTTTTGCCGGATTTCCGCTTTATATACCCGCTCGATATAGCGGTTCAGCTCGTCCAGCATATCGTTGAAGCTGCGGGAAATTTGGCCCAGCTCGTCTTCCTTCGGCTCGATGATGCGCGAGGTCAGGTCTCCGGTCTCTACCTTTTTCATGAACCGGATAATTTTGTTCGTCCGCTTGGCGAAATTGATCACGACGAGCGACGGAAACAGAATGGCGATCAGAATCCCCAGCACGCTGGCGATAATGATCGTCCGTCTCCAGCCTTGGGAAGCAGCCGCGATCTCCTGCTTCGGAATCGTACCGACCACAACGTAGCCCGCTTGATTTTGCGCCAGCGTCGTAATATACGATTCCTGCTCCAGCATGCCCGTCTCCTGTTGAATTTGGCCCATATAAGGATAAGACTTGCCGTAATACGTGCCCGAGGAATCGAAAATCACATCCCCGTTCGGGGTCAGCACGAGAATAGTCCCCTTGAGCGTCTCTTTGTAGCTGGCCAGCGACTTCCAAATGCCGTCGGAATCGAAATAGATCAAAAGCTGCCCGATATATTTCAGCGAGTTCTTGTCGTTCATGACCGCCCGGACGGCAAACAGCCGGGGGTCCCATTGATCGATTTCCTTGCGAATCCACGGATTGGGCACGGAAACGTTCTTGTTGTCCAACGCCATCGCATCCGGGATATAAGAATGAACGGCATCGGTCATATGAAGCTTCGCCGATTTTTGCCGGTTGTACACGTACAAGTACTGCTTCTCCGCGCTGTACAGCATCAGATTCCGGATATCCGGATCGTCCTCAAGCCGGTTGGCAAAATAGGACAAGCCGTACGGAGCGACATCTTCTTCATAATATCGGTTCAAGCCGTGCTCGATGTAATCCCGAAAATCATGCTGCAGGAAATACGAGATGTCCGCAGCCAGCCTCGGATCGCGATACACGCCAAGCACCATCGACTGCACCGACTCGTATTTTTCGCTCAAAAACGCGTTTACGCTTTCCATCGCCTTCTTCTGGTTGTCCATCTCCCGCTGTACGACAGATTGCGACATCACATGATACATCAAGTACGAGAGCGTGATGATGGTCAGAATCGTAATCAGGGCAAACGAAAGCAGCAGCTTCATGAACAAGTTGTTTTTAATGTATCTCCGGTATACGCTTCCAATCATTCGTCCCACCCCCTGCTGCCGTTCCTATGCTACGATCCCTAAATTATAGCATGTCTGAAAATGAATCGGGAAATGTTCCAAAATAGTTCAAAAGTTCGAATTTTCACAAACGAAAACCCGGGATGACTGTGATCTAGATCATATATTCCGGGACAGCCTTTCCTCACAATAGAGATAGACCATGACAATCCTCACAACAATCCGTGACGGTTTGCCAAAACAACAGGAGAAAGGTGGAATAGAAGTCCCATGGATGTAGTGATGCTATCGCGGTTACAGTTTACCGCAACGACGATTTTTCACTTTATTTTCGTGCCCATCTCGATCGGATTAGCGCTGATGATTGCGATTATGGAGACGATGTACGTAGTCAAAGGCCAGGAAGAATATAAACGGATGGCCAAGTTCTGGGGCAAATTGTTTCTGATCAATTTTGCCGTCGGCGTGGTCACCGGGATTTTGCAGGAATTTCAGTTCGGCATGAACTGGTCGAGTTATTCGCGGTTTGTCGGGGACGTTTTCGGCGCTCCGCTGGCCATCGAGGCTTTGCTGGCGTTCTTCATGGAATCGACGTTTATCGGCTTATGGATCTTCGGATGGGAACGGCTGTCGAAGAAGGTCCATCTGGCCTGCATCTGGCTGGTGTCCATCGGTACGACGCTGTCGGCGTTCTGGATTCTCGCGGCGAACTCCTTCATGCAGCGTCCGGTCGGCTTCGCGGTCAATAACGGGCGAGCGGAAATGAACGACTTCCTCGCTCTGATCACGAACGGCCAGCTGTGGTGGGAATTCCCGCATACGGTGTTCGGCGCTTTTCTGACCGGTTCCTTTCTGGTGGCCGGGATCAGCGCCTGGAAGCTGCTGAAGCGCCAAGACGTATCTTTCTTCAAAAAGTCATTTCAACTCGCGATCGTGATCGCCTTGATCTCCTCCGTCGCCGTCGCGCTGTTCGGCCACCAGCAGGCGCAATACCTGGTTGGTACCCAGCCGATGAAAATGGCGGCCAGCGAAGGCCTCTGGGAAACGAGCAGCGATCCTGCGCCTTGGACAGTCACGGCGTTCATCGATCCGGTGAAGCAGCAGAATACGATGGAAATCAAAGTGCCGTATCTGCTCAGCTATTTGTCGTACAGCAAGTTTTCCGGCAGCGTGCCCGGGATGAAAAACCTTCAAGCAGAGTACGAGCAAAAGTACGGTCCGGGCAACTACATTCCGCCGGTGCGCACGACGTTCTGGAGCTTCCGCATTATGGTAGCTGCCGGCTCGATTATGATTTTGCTGGGTCTGTACGGCTGCCATCTCGCGGCCCGCAATAAGCTGGAGCAAGCGGGCAAGTGGTTCCTGCACGCGATGGTGTGGGGGATCTCCATGCCGTTCATCGCCAACACTTCGGGCTGGATTATGACAGAGATCGGCCGTCAGCCGTGGGCCGTATTCGGGCTTATGCGAACAGAGGACGGGGTGTCCCCGAGCGTCAGCGCCGGGCAGGTGCTGTTCTCGCTGATCTCGTTCACCGCCGCCTATACGGTGCTTGCTATCGTCATGGCCTACCTATTCATCCGAGTGATCAAAAAAGGGCCGAATGCCGTCGATCATGCCGAAATCGCGCATGCGGACGATCCATTCGACAGGGAGGGACAACATGCTTTCTCTAAATGAGCTTTGGTTTATTCTTGTAGCGGTTTTGTTCGTCGGCTTCTTCTTTCTGGAGGGCTTCGATTTCGGGGTGGGCATGTCTACGTCGTTGCTGGGCAAAACCGACGGACAGCGCCGCGTACTCATTAATTCGATCGGCCCGTTCTGGGACGCGAACGAAGTCTGGCTGCTGACAGCGGGCGGCGCGATGTTCGCGGCTTTCCCGAACTGGTACGCCACGCTGTTCAGCGGCTTCAATACGCCGCTTGTCGTTCTTCTGCTGGCCTTGATCGGCCGCGGAGTCGCCTTCGAGTTTCGCGGCAAGGTCGACAGCCGACGCTGGAAGAAGACCTGGGACGGTGTTATCTTCATGGGCAGTCTGCTGCCTCCGTTCCTGCTCGGGGTCGTCTTCGCCTGCCTGCTGAAAGGCTTGCCGATCGACGGACAGATGGAGATGCGCGCCGGATTGTTCGATATCGTGAACATCTATAGCGTCATCGGCGGAGTAACGGTCACGGTGCTGTGCCTCGTGCACGGCCTGATGTTTACGACGCTGCGGACGACGGGAGACTTGCAGGATCGGGCGCGCGCGCTTGGTGGCCGGCTGCTGATCCCGCTCGCGGGGCTGCTCGCGGTATTCGGGGCGATGACCTATGCGATGACGGACGTATTCCAGGTCCGCGGCGCAATTTTGACAGTCATGGCCGTTGCCGGGGTCGCCGCCTTCATACTCGCCGGAGCCTTTAACGCCAAGAAGAAGGACGGCTGGGCGTTCGGCATGACGGGCGCGGTGACCGCTCTGGCGATCGTTTCCGTATTCACCGGGCTGTTTCCGAGAGTGATGATCAGTTCTATCGACAGCGCGTTTAACCTGACGATCCACAATGCCGCTTCCGGTTCGTATTCGCTGACCGTGATGACGTACGTCGCTTTGGGCCTGCTTCCTTTCGTGCTCGGCTATCAAATCTGGAGCTACTTCGTCTTCCACAAGCGCGTGCACGAAAAGCAGCACCTGGAGTACTAACATGGGAAAGGCGCTGCTCGGTTATCAAGGAATCAAGCCGGTTCTCGTCATCATGACCTTGCTGACTTTGGTGCAGAGCGCCGCCATCCTGGGTCAGGCGGCATGGCTGGCGGAGGTCGTCTCCGCCCTGTTCGCCGGCACGCCGCTGCAGGAGCTGACAGGGACCACACTGCTGTTTCTGCTCGCATTTCTGCTCCGTCAGGCGACGGGACTCGTCCAGCAAAAGCTCGCGTATCGCTATGCCGAAAAGACGGGCGCGAGCTTGCGCAAGCAACTGATGGAGAAGCTGTTCGAGCTCGGGCCAAGGTTCGCCAAAACGGAAGGCACGGGCAACTTGGTTACGCTGGTGCTGGACGGGATCTCGCGGTTCCGCACCTTTCTCGAGCTGGTGATTCCCCGCATGCCTTCGGCGGGGGTTACCCCTGCGGTCGTGCTGGCGTACGTATTCTGGCTCGATGCCGTATCGGGCGTCATTTTGCTCGTGACAATGCCGATTCTCATCGCGTTCATGATCTTGATCGGACTCGCCGCGCGCAAGCAAATGCAGCAGCAGTGGCAGTCTTACCGCGTCTTGTCGAATCATTTTGTCGATTCGCTCCGCGGACTGGAGACGCTGAAGGTGCTCGGCCGCAGCCGTTCGCATAGCGAGACGATCGGTCGGGTAAGCGACAAGTACCGCTCCGCGACGATGCGCACCCTACGCGTGGCGTTCTTGTCATCGTTTGCGCTCGATTTCTTTACCATGCTGTCCGTCGCCTCGGTGGCCGTCAGCTTGGGGCTGCGTCTTGTAAGTGGCGATCTCATGTTGGTAACGGGGCTTACGGTACTTGTTTTGGCGCCGGAGTATTTCCTCCCTGTCCGCTTGGCGGGGGCCGATTACCATGCCACCTTGAACGGCAAAGAAGCGGGCGAGGCGATCCAGGCGATTCTGGATCGCCCGTCCGGGGCAAAAGCTGCGCCCGAGCTTCCAGCCTCATTCGTCTGGGGCAGCGACAGCGAGCTGACGCTTTCGCGGATTCAGGTGCAGCATGAGCCGGAGGGTCCGCCATCGCTGCAGAACGTATCCGTGCGCATCCGGGGCTTGCGGAAAATCGGCATTGTCGGCGAAAGCGGCGCAGGGAAATCGACGCTGATCGACGTGCTGGGCGGTTTTCTGCATCCGACGGCCGGGAATATCGAGCTTGACGGCTTCAAGGTTAGCTCTATGCATGCGGAGGCCTGGCTAAACCAAACGACGTACATTCCGCAGCATCCGTATTTGTTCCACGGCTCCTTGGCGGACAACGTTCGCTTCTATGCTCCGGAAGCGCCGCAGGAAGAAGTCGACCGCGCGATTGCCGCGGCTGGACTTGCCGGGCTCGTCGCCGGTTTACCGGGTGGCAGCGGGGAAATCGTCGGCAATGGCGGGCGGCCGCTGAGCGGCGGGCAGGAGCAGCGCGTCGCCCTGGCCCGCGCTTTTCTAAGCCGACGGCCGGTCATGCTGCTCGATGAGCCGACCGCTCATCTGGACATTGAAACGGAGTACGAGCTTAAAGAGACGATGCTTTCCTTGTTCGAGAATAAGCTGGTGTTTCTGGCGACGCATCGCCTGCACTGGATGCCGGATATGGACTGGATCATCGTCCTGGATCAAGGGCGTGTCGCCGAAACCGGCACGCACGAGGAGCTGCTGGAGAATAAAGGTATTTATTACCAATTGGTCATGTCACAACGGGAGGGGATAGCATGAGACGGGAAGCTTGGCTGCGCCCGGAGTCGCGGGCATTTTACTGGCGGTTCGCGGCGATTGTGGCATTAGGGGCGTTAACGGCCGGGTGCGCCGCTTCCCTGATGTTCACTTCCGGCTATCTCATCTCCAAGGCGGCGCTGCGGCCGGAAAATATTTTGATGGTTTACGTCCCTATCGTCTTGGTCCGAACCTTCGGAACAAGCCGGGCGGTCGTGCACTATGTCGAACGTCTCGTCGGACACGATACGATCCTGCGCATGATTTCGCATCTGCGCGTCCGGCTGTACCGGCTCCTCGAACCGCAGGCGCTGTTCATCCGCTCCCGCTTCCGCACGGGCGACATGCTCGGCGTGCTGGCCGACGATATCGAGCATCTGCAGAACGTTTATCTGCGCATCGTGTTTCCGGGCGCGGCCGCTTTCATCGTATTTATATTGTCGATCGCGGCAATGGGCTGCTTCGACGGAAGGTTCGCGCTGCTGACGGCCGTTTATTTGTTAGTTCTAGGCCTCTTGCTGCCTGCCGCTTCCTTAGCCGTAACGCGGAAAAACCATACGCTCATCAAACGGCAGCGCGGGGGCCTGTACCGGAAGCTGACGGATGCGGTGCTCGGGATGAACGACTGGGTCGTCAGCGGAAGAGCGGCAAGCTTCATTCAAAGCTACGAAGCCGACGAAGCGGAAATGGCGCGTCTGGAGCGGCGCACGAGCGATTGGACGCGACGAAGAAATGCGATCGCCCAAGGGGTGGTCGGCCTCATGATCGTCTCCATGATCTATTGGGCCGGCCAGCAAGCCGCCGACCAGCACATCGCCGTGACCTTGATCGCCGCTTTCGTGCTCGTCGTGTTCCCGGTGGCGGATGTGTTCCTGCCCCTTTCGGAGGCCGTGGAGAAGCTGCCGCAGTACCGGGAGTCGCTGAACCGGTTGTCGGGAATTAGCGAGCAGGTCGGCAGCGCCCCTGCCCCGGTGCGGGACGACCGTAAGGCCGCGGCGGTCCTGACAACAGCGCACCTTCAAGTCGATAGCGCGTGCTATCAGTACGAGATTGGAAACCGCCGGGAAATCGACCGCGTATCTCTGGATCTTCCGCAGGGGAAGAAGATCGCAATCATGGGGCGCAGCGGCGCAGGCAAATCAACGTTGCTGAAGCTCATTCAGGGGGCGGTCGTCCCTACGGAAGGGCAAGTTACGGTGAACGGTATGCCGGCACATTCGCTTGGCGACGGCATCTCCGGCGTCATCTCGGTCTTGAACCAGAGCCCGCACCTGTTCGATACTTCGGTGGCGAACAATATCCGGCTCGGGAAGCCCGAAGCCTCGGACGAGGACATTCGCCTGGCCGCCAAGCTCGTCAAGCTGGATGCCCTGATCGAATCGCTGCCCGCAGGCTATCGGACCCCCATGCATGAAACGGGTCAGCGCTTTTCGGGCGGCGAGCGCCAGCGGATCGCGCTTGCTCGCATCCTGTTGCAAGACACACCGGTCGTGCTGCTGGACGAGCCGACGGTCGGACTCGATCCCCGGACCGAACGGGATCTGCTGGCTACGATATTCGATACGTTGCGGGACAAATCCTTAATCTGGGTGACGCACCATCTCGTCGGGGCTGAGCAGATGGACGAAATTATATTTATGGAAAACGGCCGCGTCGAAATGAGAGGCAAGCACGCCGAACTCATGGAGCGCTATCCGCGCTATCGCAATTTATACCGTCTGGACCGGCCGGGCGAGCCGGTTCTATAATTCCAGCCCGCCTTAGAAGGCGGTGAGCTACTGCTGCTGACAGCCATTGTCAGTAGCTTTTTTTCATACTTCCAGCTTTCGGTTAAAATTAGTTACTGGCCATCGGGTACAAGCTTCAGCCGCTAAAACGATGAGCACAAAGGAAACAAGGACCACCTAAAAAAGGTCGTCCTTGTTCTTAAAACGATGGGAAAGGGAGCCGTGACCGTTCGAATCTTCAACTCTTGAGGAACGCTTGCATGCATGGATCATGCGGTCGCGGGCTACGAGATTTGTATGCCTTTCTTGAGCGACTTCAGGTCGCCATTCGGATTGACCAGCAAGGGCAGCATCTTCACACTACGAACCATCGGGGAGTGGCACTGCCGGCATACCGGCACATCCTCGAACGCAAAGTTGTCCCGCATCCAGCCCTTACATCCTTCCTTGCTGCAAGACCAGATCGTCGTGTTTTCCTCAGGGATATCCTCTAACGATTTCTTTTGAAAGTACACAGTTAACCCCTCCCTTGATTGAAAAACCTTGATCCTAAAAAAAACTGCCCTCAACACAAGTTAAGGGCAGTTTGCTTGGGCTTACATTACAGCTTTACAACATTTTCGGCTTGCGGTCCGCGGTTGCCTTGTACCACATTGAATGTGACACGCTGGCCCTCATCCAACGATTTGAAGCCGTCACCTGTAATCGCGCTGAAATGCACGAATACGTCGCCGCCGCCTTCCGTTTCGATAAAGCCAAAACCCTTGTCGGCATTAAACCATTTTACTGTACCTGTTTGCATCGTATAACCTCCAAAATTTGTTTTAACATGTCTTTTTTATCCTTCAAAGAAGAAAAAATTCACATATTGAAAAAGGTTCCATCACACAAATGATAACCCTTTACAATATGTGAATTCACAGGTCAACTTTATGATTAACCTAAGCTTACCATAATTAGATCCAAAAGACAAGTTTGTTACCGGAATTCGTGTACATTTGTCATAAATATAGGTTACTCAGACTTGGCTTGCTGCTTCCGTAAGATGACGTCCCCTTGATTGCGGGCGGCATCGCTTATCCTTTGTACGGTAAACTTGGAGATGGGCTCAGGGAGCTTATCGACCAAGAAAAATCCGACTTCGGCGATTTCTTTACCGTCCGGTACGGGCGTCCCCTCCCATTCCGTTATTTTAAAGTCAAAAACATAGGCGTTCCGCCCGGATAAATAATAGATGCCCGACAACGCAAAATCGGCGGGATGCATCGCCACCTGGATTTCTTCCTGGCACTCACGGATGGCGGTTTCCCATGCCGCTTCTCCTTCCCTTTGCCGGCCTCCCGGCAGTCCCCATTTCCTTTTCCCGTCTGCATGACGGACCAGAAGAACCTTGCCGGCATCGTCGAAAATGACAAAGCCTGCCCGAATGCTTGTTTTTGACGGCATACCCGCTTCACCTCCTATGAGAGTAGTGTATGCTGCCAAGGTCCAAAAAGAGCGAGGCCGATTCGGGTGTCTAACGAAATCGCAGCGTGGTATAATGTTAGTGATTGGAGATGATCCGAATGACGGAACTGCTGGACCCGCGGAACGACTTTGTGTTTAAACGAATTTTCGGCAGCGAAGAGAATAAAGATGTGCTGCTGTCCTTTCTGAATCATACGTTCATAGAGGCAGGCGAGCCGCCGCTGACCGAGATCGTGCTGCTCAATCCTTATACCGAAAAAGATGCTCCATACGACAAGCAATCCATCTTTGACATCTGGGCCAAAACTGCCGAGGGCAAGCTGATTAATGTTGAAATGCAGTTGTTCAACAAATATGACAACGAAAAGCGCACCTTGTACTATTGGGGGAAACGTTACTCCAATCAGCTTCAAGAGGGGCAGACCTACAAAGCCTTGAAGAAGTGCGTCACGATCAATATTTTAAACTTTTCATTCCTGCCTAACGACCGTTACCACAGCGTCTTTCACCTCCGGGAGGATCATACGCTGATTCCTCTGATCGACGACATCGAGGTACATTTTATCGAGCTACCTAAGCTTGACAATCGCGCCGTTCCGATGGAAGGCGGTCTGATCAACTGGCTGTTGTTCCTGAAAGGCGCGGATAAATCCAACTGGGAGGTGCTGGCCATGAACGAACCGACATTGAAGAAGGCGATGACGACGCTCGAATTCCTGAGTCAGGACGCCGAAGCCCGCAGGCTGTACGAAGCGAGGCAAAAATATTTGCATGACGAAGCTTCAATGATTGAAGGAGCGAAGACGGAAGGAAAGGCGCAAGGAATATTAGATGGAAAAATCGAAGTCGCCAAAAACATGCTGTCGATGGGCCTCGATATTCAACTGATCGTTAAAGCGACCGGATTAACGGAAGAAGAGATTCACGCCTTGAAACCGATGTGATCCGCCTTCGGATACGAACGCCAGCCTTTCGAGGTTGGCGTTTTTTCTTTAAAAAAATAGAACAAATAATCACCGCACAGAGCTTCTTCCTTAATTATATCGCTTCAAATGCACGAGGAATGTTGTATAATACTATACTATACGTAAAAATATAGGGAGCTTGTTCTCCTGGCACAGTGAAAGGTACAGAAAACATGCGAAAAGTTTCTCTACGGACGGTTTTACGCATATATACTTACGACATCCGGCGTATTGTTACGAATTGGGTCACCCTGACGGTGGTCTGCGGACTCATTCTTTTGCCGTCGCTTTACGCCTGGATTAACATTTATGCTTCCTGGGACCCCTACTCCAATACGAAGGGCATCAAGGTCGGGGTCGTCAATAACGACAAGGGCGGCACGCTCAAAGGGTTAACCTTTAATATCGGGGACGAAATCATTCACTCGCTGCAGCAGAATGAGAAGCTCGGCTGGACCTTCTATAATACGAAGGACGAAGGCGTAGCCAAGGCGGAAAACGGCGAGGTGTACGCAACCATTGTGATCCCCGACGATTTCTCGCTGAAAATGAGCACGATGCTCAGCGACCAGCCGGTTAAACCCGAACTGGAGTATTATGTAAACGAAAAAGAGAATGCCATCGCCGCGAAAATGACGGATGCGGGCGCCTCGACGATCCAGCGGGAGATCAGCACCTCCTTTATCGAAACGGTGACGGGGAAAGTGTTCGAAACCCTGAATAAAGCCGGCGCCGAGCTGGATCAGCAGTACCCGCAAATCGAAAAATACAAAAATTTGCTCTATACCCTCAATGAAAATATGCCGAAGCTGAATCAAAATCTGGATGAGATGCTGAACCGGGCAGAGAACGGTTTTACCCAGGTGGATAAGACAGCAGAGCATGTTCCTGCGGTTCAGGATACGCTCGGCAAACTCATCGAGCTGAACGACGGATTAAGCAAGGATATGTATAAAGCCAGCGACGACTTAAAGGATATCGCGCCGGATGTGAAAGAGAACCTGTATCGGCTTCAGACGATTTTCAACCGATTAACCGAGACGACCGAGGACGTGAACAACCAACTGACGGTGTATAAGCCGGAGGTGCTCACCCAGCTCGACAATGCCGTCACGGATCTCGATCAGCTGCAGCAGCGGGTGAAGGACACTTCAGAGCAGTTGGAAAAATCGGGCGTAACGGTGCCCGAAGAGACCCTCGGGATGGCGAGCGACATTGCAGTCGAACTGAACCAGTTCCGGATACTTCTGTTAGACTTAAAAGCAAAGATCAAGGATGTTAATGCGGCGGAAAATATTTTAAATAAGCTGCAGCCGATCAACGACCGACTTCTGGATAAAATAACCAAATTCCAGAGTGCCGTCAATGCACTGCTGGCTCCGCTCGATGAAGCCTTGAACATCCGGACATTTGCCATTCTCCGCGACAATCTGGAAAAGATACGGCAGTTGTCTGCCGGGATCAGCTCGTTTACCAGAAATTTAAGTACGACGCTGGCCTATAAAAAATCGGACTTGGACGGCAAGCTGTCCCAAAACATCGAAACGATTAGCGACATGATCAACAGAATTCTCAAAAACGCCAATTCGTTGGCTCAATCCTCCGCTAAAGGCTCGTTTCAGCTTAGCAAGGATTTGAAAAGCCTGGCCCAAAGGCTCGAGGAGTGGAAGGGCAAGACGGCCGATCTCCGGAAGAACATCGCGGACAACCACAATCTGGAGAAGCTGCTGCCGGATCTGACCCGGATGAACTTCTCGATTGCGGGAGATATCGGCAAGCTGTCGCTTGCGCTCGACCAAACCCTGTTCCCGAAAACGGAATCCTATCTGCAAAAAGGCTCGTTCCTTCTCGCCGATGTGAACGTGATTCTTGGCAACACGCAGGAGGATTTGGCCGCGGCGAAGGATTTGATGGCAAGCATGTCATCCGGGGGCAAAGTGGCGGTTGACGATATCCGGAACTTCAAAGAGCGCGTGCCGGATCTTCAGCAGCGCCTGAGCGACCTGACGGCGGTCTTCCAAAAAATCGACAGCACGGTTGATGTCAAGGACATGATCAAGCTGCTGCAAAACCGGGGCATCGCAGACAGCAACTTCCTTGCTCTTCCGGTGACGATGAGCACGCATCCGTTATTCCCGATCGCCAACTATGGAGCGGGCATGACACCTTTCTATACGACGCTGTGCTTGTGGGTCGGTTCCCTGCTGCTCACATCGTTGCTCACCGTCAAGTTCCAGCCGGCGGATTTCAGCTTTACCTCGCACGAAGAGTACCTGGGCAAATACTTATTGTTTTCGACCTTATCCGTGCTGCAGGGACTTATCGTAGCGCTTGGCGATATCTTTTTGCTGAAGATCCACATTCAGGAGGCCGGATTGTTCATCGGACTTACGCTGTTTTATTGTGTTGTCTTTTCCATGATCGTGTACACGTTGGTCACGCTCTTTAACAATATCGGCAAATCGATGGGCGTTGTCCTGCTGGTGCTCCAGCTTGCCGGCTCGGGGGGCACGTTCCCGATTCAGGTGACACCGGCTTTTTTCCAAACGATTCATTCGATGCTGCCTTTTACCTATGCGATCAGCGGGCTGCGGGAAGCGCTCGCCGGGGTAAGCTACCCGACGCTGATGAGGGATGTCTGGACGTTGGTCGGATTTTTCTTCGCATTTTTGGTCATTGGTTATATATTCAAACCTTCGCTCACGTCCTTTCTCAGCAAGTACTCCAAGCAGTTGCATCATTCAGGGGTTATTGGACACTGAGGGAAGTGGATACGCCAGCCCATGGGGGTTGGCGTTTTTTTCTTGTGCCGCCGGAATGGCCGCATGTATACTATCGTTAAATAGGGTAGAGAAGCTCACCGAATGGAAAGGATGATAGGATTGAAGCCGAATATCGGAGATATATATTGCGTATACGTCGAACGGCTGCAGCTCTATGCCGCCTGTCAGATTACTCGAATCGAAGAGGAAAAGGCTAGGCCGCTGGCCGCTGTGCTGGAGCTTGACTGGACCGGGGACAAGCTGCCCACAGAGGAAGAGCTCGACAAGATGAAGCCGCTGTACTGCGATTATTACTTTTGGAACAACCGGCTTGATCATTCCTATGTCACGGCACAGGTCCCAAAAAAATACATTTTTGTAGGAAACCGGACTCCGCTCGTCACCGAAAAAACAAACAGCTACAGTGGCGGTTGGCATACAGGCAGCAGTGTACTCAACCAATTGAAGTGGCGGAGCATTCCCGAAGATCGGCGCTGTTCGTTCAAGGAAGCGGCAAAGGACAATACGCCGGTTGTCATAGGCAACATACAACTGGCCCGCTCGGCCAGCGCAGTCAATCACGTCGCGCTCCGGGAGTTCTCCGACTTGTCCATGCTGGAACAGCTGCCCTGCCTGACGCGCATCGCCGCTGACCGTCCCTATGAGACACTACTGCCGTATGTTAACGGCAATCCGTTTATTTACGAGCTGCAGTTGGAGAACCACGGATATACGTCGATCGACCTCCGAGGCAGCAGATTAGAGCGCCTGATCCTTCAGGCGGACGGCTTGGAGGAGCTGTTTTTAAATAAAGGGCTGACCTTTCTATCGTTAACGGGAACCCCTTCACCCAAGCTGAAAATTCATGCCGAAGACGGCGGACAATGGCTGACGGCCGCCTTTACGGATAACGTGCCGCCGGTCTGCGGTCTGGAACGTTTGTCGGGGCTCCATGTGACACAAGCGAAGGAGCTGGATCTGGGACCGGTCGTCCGGAGCTACCCTGGGCTGAAGGATCTGCGTCTATGGGGCAAACCCGGCAACGTCGTTAATCTTCAACAGCTCGAACAATTAACAAACCTTAGCGTATTCAGCACCTATGATATGTTCGGCTTCGCCGGCGAAGCATTTCCAGGTCCGGACCGGCTGCCGAACCTTACGTGGCTTTGGATGACCAGCCTGCCCGCAGACGCTGCCAAAGCGATTAAGGACAAATATAAAAAAGAAGTCCCCAAAGGTCTGGACCTGTCAATCACCAAGCCGCGCAAGCCCGAATGGCTGGCCGAAAATCTCAATAACCCTTTTCGCGACTGGGACGGACGGGAGCACATCACGGCCGCCCAAGCTAAGAAAGCGATGAATCTGTACAAAAAAACACTGGCGGCCATATCGGTGTTACCGGAACAAATCCGGAACGGCGGCATGACAGTAGCCGAGGCGGAGTCCGCGCTGGACACTTTGGTGTCCGGTTACACCGAGGCGTTCAACAAAATGGACCGCAGCAGCGGCTTTATCGAAACGGTGGAGCGCGAGGAAATTTATACGGTGCTGGAGGACCTGCTCAGCGGGGCACAGCAGCAGTTATCTGCCGCAGGCGTCGCCGTGGACGTGGATAAGCTGTTCGGCACGTTCGATCAGCTGCGCGATTTTTAAGGTCGTTAAACTTAACGCAATAACCCAAAAAAGGGAAGCCCCGCTATAGCAGCGAGCGCTTCCCTTGCTTCATGCCGTTTAAAAAGGATTCATCACGTGGAAAAAGACATTGGGCGACGCCATCCGGTAATAATAGCTGCACCAGCCCACGCCGCGGTTGTTGAACCGGTTGGACGAGCTGTACACGAGCCGCTCCTGCTCCAGTTCTTCGATCTGCCCGATTCTGCCCTCCACATAATCAAGCAGCCTTAACGAAGCCGTATCCAGCCGGTTGACGACCCCGCCGTAGCGGATATCGATGACTTCCCAGCCGAACGGCTTGAACATTCGCAGCCACTGGGCGCGATGGGCGGCCCGCAGCTCCCGTACCGCTTCCGCAATTTCCGGCAGCACTTCCGTCGCGATGCGCCGCAGCGTCTCCGTATCCTTGGCGTCGTACGCCCGCTTGAGCTCAATGCCGATCTCGCTTTTCCGCTTAAGCACGCCGCACAGCTTCTCCGGCACCTCGAACAAGTAATCCAGCTCGGCTTCCTTGACACGACGGCTGCGGATGTCCTGCTCCACCTTCGCATAATGCGCGGACAAGTCCAGCCCTTCGATCTGCTTGTCGAACAGCCCGAGCAGCACGTCCTGGTACAGCAAAAACTTCGAAGGATTGCTCTGCATCCGGTTGTTCGGCTCGGAGCCGGGCACCTCGTCCAAATCCTTGAACGTCAGGAAGGCGTCGGCCTCGATGCCGGTGCAGAACTTGACCCGCTCCGCCAGCTTCGCCTGATCCGGCTTCGCATCCGAATACGCGTGCTCCGCGTAGAGCTGCAGGCCGAGCAGCGCCGCAAAAGGATTGCTCTCCATGCCGTCGTCGCCCCACATGGTCGCATAGACCTCACGGATGCCTTCTCTTTTGCACACCTGAAGAGCGGCGTCCGAGGCATTCAACGACAAGCCGTAATTGACCCCGAACGTGTTAAACACCCAGACGGCGCCGGCAAATACCAGATTGCAGCCGAGCGGACGGTGCTTGGCAATGAGGTTCTCGTAGTCCTCCTGCTCCATATGGTTATAATCCCAGTACACCATGTCCACATCTTTCGGAATACGGCGCGCCATCTCCTCCGGAATTTGCGTATCCTTGTCATAGTAATCGCTGCCGTTCTGCGAAGCGAGCTTCAGGAACATATCGCTCCACATCATCGCTTTCATGCCGCGTCGGCGCGTCATGTCCAGCACTTTGTCCAGATGCGCCATCATAATCTCGAACCGGCTCGTGTAGCCGTTGCGGTCCAAATATTTGCCACGGCCGAGCTCTTCCGCCTCGTCCATGCCGATGTGAATTTTGCGGCTGCGGAACGGGGCGCTGGCGGCTTCGATCATATTTTCGACCAGCCGGTCCGTCTGCTCGTCCCCGACCAGCAGCGCGCCTTTCGTATCCTTGTAGTGCTTCACCGGCTCCCACTTCAGGAACTCTTCCAGATGCGCCAAGGTCTGGATGCTCGGGAACGCCTCGATGCCGAATTGGTCGGCATAGTCGTCAATTTCCTTCAGCTCCGCTTGCGTATAGCGGCCGCGCATATAACCGAAATAAGGCTCTTCGCCAATTTCGTACGTATCCTCCAAATACAGCATGACGCTGTTTAATCCCATTAAAGCCATCTTGCGAAGCATGAATTTGAAGCTGTCGAGCGTCAATACCGCATTGCGGGACAGATCGAACATCGGCCCGATCGTATCGAACTGCTGCTGCTCCCGAAGGTGAAACGACTCCTTATGAAGGCCGTGCTGCACGAGAAGCCCGAGCCCGCGAAAGAACTGATGCTTTTGACCGTAGCGAATGTAGGCCTTTCCCTGCTCCAAGCCGACTTCCAGCTCGCCGGACGACGGCTCGATCCGGACGACGATTCCATCCTCCGCCTCGGTAATCCGAAGCTCTTGCGACAATTCGCGAATTCCCGGCAATAAAACGTTTAAATTCCCTTCAAACCGCAGCTTCATCTCCTGCTTCCTCTCCTTGGTCAAGTATCCTATCTGCCTCTATTATAAGAGAAAGCTGCGGTTTAGGGAATGCGTTACAAGGATGAATCGTAGGTATAAAAGCCTCTGCCCGTTTTGCGGCCGAGCCGACCGGCTTTCACGTATTTGCGCAGCAAGGGGCATGGGCGGTATTTGCTGTCTCCCAAGCCGCCGTGAAGAATCTCCATAATGGACAGGCACGTGTCCAGCCCGATAAAATCTGCCAGCTCCAACGGTCCCATCGGATGATTCATTCCCAGCTTCATCACCTTGTCCACCGCCTCCCGAGCCGCAACGCCTTCGTAGACGGTATAAATCGCCTCGTTGATCATCGGCATCAGGACGCGGTTCGATACGAAGCCGGGAAAATCGTTCACCTCAACGGGCGTTTTCCCCATGCGTTCCGCCAAATCGCGGATGTGCCCGAACACCTCGTCGGAGGTCTCCAGACCCCGGATGATCTCGACCAGCGGCATCACCGGAACCGGATTCATGAAATGCATGCCGATCACCTGTGAAGACCGTCCGGTCACGGCGGCGATCTCCGTGATCGGGAGCGAGGACGTATTGGTAGCGAGGATCGTATGCGGCCGGCACAGGTCGTCCAATCGCTTGAACAGCGTCGTTTTGTGCTCCATGCTTTCAATAATCGCTTCAATGACCAGATCGGCCTGAGCCGCTTGATCCAGATGGGCACAAGGGAGGATACGCCCCAGAATGCTTGTTTTCTCTTCCTCGGCAAGCTTTCCTTTCTCTACGCTCCGGCCAAGACTTTTCGTCAGCCGGGCGATGCCCTGATGAAGGGACGCTTCGGCAATATCGTGCAGCAGAACGTTCAGACCTGACGCTGCGGCGACCTGGGCAATGCCGCTGCCCATCTGTCCCGCGCCAATGACCATAACCGTCTGGATAGCCATGCTCTACACCTCCGATTCTTCTTTTTGAGAAGTAATATATTTCCATTATATATGATTTATGTCATTCAATACATTAAGCTGTCCGAAGCGGTCGCGCAGTCCCTTCGTTGCGCTGCAGGGTCGAATCGAGTGTCCTTGATTGAACGTATGGCTTTGTGTCGCCTCGCGGGATACGGCCCGTGCCGCCGCCCGCAGCGATCACATATTCCGGCGGTACTGCCCGCCTACTTGATAAAGCGCATGCGTAATTTGCCCCAGGCTGGCGGCCTTGACGGTTTCCATCAGCTCGGCAAAAATGTTGCCCCCATCCAAAGCTATCTGCTGGAGCCTCGCCAACGCGGCCGGAGCCTCATCTTGATGCTTCGCTTGAAACGCGCGCAGATTGGCGATCTGCTGCTCCTTCTCCTCGGTCGTGGCGCGGGCCATCGGAATGGGCAGATCGTCCGTCGGCGGGTTCGGATTCTGGAAGGTATTCACGCCGATGATCGGGAGCTCGCCATTGTGCTTTTTCGTCTCGTACAGAATCGACTCATCCTGAATTTTTCCGCGCTGGTACTGTGATTCCATCGCCCCGAGCACGCCACCCCGGTCGCTGATTCGCTCCAGCTCAAGCAGGACGGCTTCCTCTACCAGATCCGTCAGTTCTTCGATCACGAAGGAGCCTTGGAGCATATTTTCGCTTTTGGTGAGTCCGAGTTCTTTCGTGATGATCAACTGAATGGCCATGGCCCGGCGCACCGAATCCTCCGTCGGCGTCGTGATCGCCTCGTCGTAGGAGTTCGTATGCAGCGAATTGCAGTTGTCCATGATCGCGAGCAGCGCCTGCAGGGTCGTGCGGATGTCGTTAAAATCGATTTCCTGCGCATGCAGCGACCGGCCCGAGGTTTGGACGTGATACTTCAGCTTCTGGCTGCGCTCGTTCGCCTTGTATTTCTCCCGCATCACCGTGGACCAGATCCGCCTGGCCACCCGGCCGATCACGGTATATTCGGGATCGAGCCCGTTGCTAAAAAAGAACGACAGGTTCGGCGCAAAATCGTCGATGTGCATGCCACGGGACAAGTAGTATTCGACGTATGTGAAGCCGTTCGCCAAGGTGAAGGCGAGCTGCGAGATCGGATTCGCCCCGGCCTCCGCAATATGGTAGCCGGAGATCGACACGGAGTAGTAGTTCCGCACCTCGTGATCGATAAAATATTGCTGGATATCGCCCATCATTCGCAGCGCGAATTCGGTGGAAAAGATGCACGTATTCTGCCCCTGGTCCTCCTTCAAAATGTCCGCCTGTACGGTTCCGCGGACCTGCTTCAGCGCTTCCTTGGCGAGCTGACGCCGCTCCTCGCCGGACGGCTCCCTCCCCTGCACCTGGCGGAATTGATCCACCCGGCCGTCGATCGCCGTATTCATGAACATCGCCAGAATGATGGCCGCCGGGCCATTGATCGTCATCGAAACCGAGGTCAGCGGATGGCACAAATCGAACCCGGCGTACAGCTTCTTCATATCGTCCAAGGTGCAGATGCTGACGCCGCTCTCCCCGATTTTGCCATAGATATCGGGCCGATAGTCGGGGTCCTCGCCGTACAGCGTGACCGAATCGAAGGCGGTGCTGAGCCGTTTGGCCGGATCGTTCTTCGACAAGTAATGAAATCGCAGATTCGTCCGCTCCGGGGTTCCCTCGCCTGCGAATTGACGCTTCGGGTCCTCCTCCGTCCGTTTAAAAGGAAACACGCCGGCCGTGTAAGGGAACGTACCCGGCACATTCTCGCGGTACAGCCAGCTCACCAGATCGCCCCAGTCGTGGAAGCCGGGCAGGCATACCTTGGGAATCTTCAGCCCGGACAAGCTCGTGGTCGCCAGCTCGGTGACGATCTCTTTGTCCCGGACCTTGGTGACCAATTGCGTGCCGGCATAGCGGCTGCGCACCTCCGGCCAGCGGGCCAAGAGCGTCCGGGTCCCCGGATTCAGGCGCTGCTCGTACTTCTCTTTCAGCTCCTGCAGCATGGCGATGCTGTCCTCCGGCGCATGCTCCCGCTTCAGCGCTTGCATTGTGCCTTCGATTTGGTAGCAGGCGCGGGCAAATTCCGCCTCCTTGTCGACGAAAGCTTTATAGCTGCGGACGGTCTGCACGATCTCTCCCAAGTACCGAATCCGCTCGCCGGGAATGATAACCTGCTTCTTGAAGCTTTTCTCCGTTGAGAAGTCCGGAACCGGCCAGCCGCCGCCGCATTTGCGGTTCATCTCGGAGATCAGCGCGGTAAACAGCCTGTTGACCCCGGCATCGTTAAACTGGCTCGCGATCGTCCCGTACACCGGCATCGCTTCGTAAGGCTGCTCGAACCATCCGCGGCTTCGCTGCACCTGCTTTTTCACCTCGCGCAGCGCGTCCTCCGAGCCTCTTCGTTCAAACTTGTTGATCGCGATCAGATCGGCGTAGTCGAGCATCTCGATTTTCTCCAGCTGCGAAGGCGCGCCGAATTCGCTGGTCATGACATATAGCGTCAAATCGGAGATTTCCGTAATCTGGTGATCCCCTTGCCCGATTCCGCTCGTTTCCACCAGAATCCAATCGAAGCCCGCCGCCTTGACTACCGCCAACGCTTCGCGGATCGCCTGCGACAGCTCCTTGCCCGAATTGCGCGTCGCCAGGCTTCGCATATAGACGCGATCCGAATGCACCGCATTCATGCGAATACGGTCTCCCAGCAAAGCGCCACCCGTTCGCTGCTTGGTCGGATCGATGGACAGGATGGCGACGCTCTTGTCGGGATAATGCCGCAGAAAACGGCGGACCAGTTCGTCCGTGAGCGAGCTTTTTCCCGCGCCGCCCGTACCGGTGATGCCGACGACGGGAGCGTCGGACGGCCATTCCTTCATTTGCTCGAACGCGGCATGCAGCCCGGAGCCCGAAGGAACAGCCCCGCTGCTCAAGCTCTCGGCGGCCGTGATGCTTTGCGCGATAGCGCGGTGATTCCCCTGCTTTAGTTCCTCCAAATCGGGCACATAGCCCGTAACCGTCGAAAAATCGCATTCCTCCAGCATCACATTGATCATGCCTTGCAGCCCCAGCTTTCTTCCGTCCTCCGGCGAGAAAATGCGGGCAACGCCATAGTCGTGCAGCCGCTTCATTTCCGAAGGAATGATGACGCCGCCCCCGCCTCCGTATACGCGGATATGGCTTGCGCCCCTCTCCTTCAACAGATCGATCACGTATTGAAAATATTCGACATGCCCGCCTTGGTAGGAGGAAATGGCAATGCCCTGCACGTCCTCCTGGATCGCCGCTTGCACCACCTCGTTCACGGACCGGTTGTGGCCCAGATGAATGACCTCCGCTCCGCTGGCCTGCAATATCCGGCGCATCACATTAATCGAGACGTCATGACCGTCAAACAAAGCGGAAGCGGTAACAAACCTGGCCTTGTGCTTTGTTCGATACACTCGTGCAGTTTCCAAACAAATCTCTCCTCATAGCGAAAAATCGAAGCGTGCTAACGGCAAACGTAGCAAACCGTTCGCTTCAACCGGAGTTATACATAACACATGATGTAAGACTAATTCCAGGCAGCATGCGCCCCTTCCGCTTCAGAACCAAACAACTACTGTCGCTTACGACTTCAACAGCTCGTTGGAAATGACGATCCGGTGAATCTGGTTGGTCCCCTCGTAAATTTGCGTCACTTTCGCATCGCGGAACAATCGCTCCAACGGGTGCTCGTTCGTCCATCCGCTGCCGCCGAACAGCTGCAGCGCTTCCGTCGTGACCGACATGGCGGTATCGCTGGCGAACATTTTGGCCATGGAAGCTTCCTTCGTACAAGGCTTGCCGTTCTGCCGCAGCCAGGCGGCCCGATACACGAGCAAGCTTGCGGCTTCCACCCGAGCCGCCAGCTCAGTCAGAACGGGCTCCACCGCACGCTGGCGCTCTATCACATACTGCGCTTTCACCAGAAGCTCGGTATGCTCCAAGGCGGCTCTAGCAATCCCGAGCGCCTGCGCGCCGATGCCGATCCGGCCTCCGTCCAGAATCGACTTGGCCATGACGAACCCCTGTCCTTCCCGCCCAAGCCGCTGTGCGGTGGGAAGACGGACCTGGTCAAAGGTCAACTCGCACGTATTGGAGCCGCGCAGCCCCATCTTCTTTTCCTTCTTCTCTACGCAGAAGCCGGGCGCAGCCTTCTCGACAATAAAAGCGCTGACCCCGGAAGCCCCTTGTCCCGGACCGGTCACGGCAAAAACGATATACACGTCCGCTTCGCCCGCGTTCGTAATGAACACTTTCGAGCCGTTCAGGATGTAGTCTGTGCCGTCCCAAACAGCGGATGTCCTGATTGCGGCCGCATCGGAGCCGGCATGCGGCTCCGTCAGGGCGAACGCCCCGAGCCATTCCCCTGAGGCCAATCTTGGAAGGTATTTCTTCTTTTGCTCCTCCGTCCCGTAATACAAAATAGGCAAGGTCGCTACCGAAGTGTGGACAGACAGAATAACGCCGACGGTGGCGCTCGCTTTAGATATTTCCTCGATGGCGATCATATACGAAATCAAATCCGCACCGCTTCCGCCCCACTCCTTAGGAACGGGCAGCCCCAGAAGGCCGAAGCCGCCCATTTCGCTGACGAGCGCACGCGGAAAAGCATCGGACTGCTCCATGGCCGGGACGGACGGAGTGATCCGGCTAACGGCGTATTCGCGCACCTTGCTCCGGAAGCGCTCCTGTTCGTCCGTGAAGCACAGCTCCATCAGGCGTCAACTCCCCCTTATTCATCCACCCGAAGCAAAATCGCATCTCCTTGTCCACCCCCGCTGCAAATGGCCGCGATTCCGAGTCCGCCCCCGCGGCGTCTCAGCGCATGGATCAAGGTCAGAACGATTCTTGCCCCACTGGCCCCGATCGGATGCCCGAGTGCGATCGCGCCGCCGTTAACGTTGACCTTCTCCTCGTTCCAGCCGACGAGACTTCCACTGGCAAGAACGACCCCTGCGAACGCTTCGTTGACCTCGAACAAGTCAATTTCCTGCAAGGATTTTCCGGTTTTTTGCAGCAGCTTTTGAATGACGAGTCCGGGCGTTATTGTATAATAAGGCGCTTCGGCTGCAATGGCCGTATGCCCTATAATGGACGCAAGCGGCAAGTAGCGCTCGCGGACCGCTTTTTCCTCGGACATCACCACCAGCGCGGCGGCGCCGTCGCTAATGCCTGAAGCATTGCCTGCGGTCACGGTGCCTCCCTGCACAAAGGCGGACGGCAGCTTGGCGAGCTTCTCCGTACTCGTATCGGCGCGCGGCGCTTCATCCGTATCGACATCCGCGTAAGAGCCTGCCCCGCAAGCGACAGGCACGATCTCGTCCTTGAACAGCCCTTGCCGAATGGCCTCCACGGCTCGCCTATGACTCCGCAGCGCCCATTCGTCCTGAAGCTGGCGGCTGATGCCTTTCTCAGCAACGATTCTTTCGGCATACTCTCCCATATGGACATGCTGAAAAGCGCAGTGCAGCCCGTCTCGCAGCATCAGGTCCGTCATCTTCTTGTCCCCGAGGCGGTAACCCCAGCGCGCATCCGCCGCCACATACGGCGCGTTGCTCATGCTTTCCATCCCGCCCACTACGATCGTTTCGGCATCGCCGGCCCGGATGATTTGATCGGCCAGCGTAATGCTGCGCATGCCGGAGGCGCATACCTTGTTGACCGTCTCCGTCTGTACGCTCCAGTCCAGTCCGGCCAGCCGTGCCGCCTGACGCGACGGGATTTGTCCGGCGCCACCCTGTAGCACCATGCCCATAATGACTTCATCGACTTCGGAGGGGGCCACCTTCGCTTTGTCCAAAGCCCCTTCGATGGCGATGCCGCCAAGCTCGACGGCCTGCTTGCTTTTCAATGCGCCGCCGAATTTCCCGAATGCCGTGCGGGCTCCCCCGACAATCACTGATTCTCTCATCGCTTCTCCTTCCGGGCTTTTCACAAGAAAGCCGCGTGATCATAAGAAATGGCTGCTCGTTAGCTCCACTCATCCTGCCTTCCTGCTTCGACGGTCATCCGCTTCCGGCCCATACGTCCATGCCCTTGACCATATGCAGCGCTTTGGCATCGCGCATGTACCGTTCGACGCGGTACTCCTTCATATAGCCGTATCCCCCGAGGATCTGCACCGCATTCGTCGTCGAACCCATGGCGGCATCAGCCGCATAAGCAAGCGCCCGGGCGGACGGCTCGGCATAGGCCAACCCCTTGTCCTCATTCCACGCGGCCTGGCGGGCAAGCAGACTCGAAGCCTCGGCAGCCGCACTCATCTCGGCCAGCATGAACGCCACCGCCTGATGCCGTGCAATCGGCTTGCCGAACTGCGTCCGCTCCTTAGCGTAAGCCACCGAAGCCTTCAAAGCGCCTTGCGCAATCCCGGCAGCCAGCGCAGCCAAGCCGTACCGGGCGCTGGCCCACGTCTCCTCGGCGATGGCGGCCCCTTGTCCAACACGGCCGATCAGTTGTCCTCCAGAAATGCGGCAGCGATCGAAGGCCAAATGAGCCATGCCGGAGGAGCGGAGGCCAAGAGCTTGCGTAACGGGCCGTACCTGCAAACCGGCCATCCCCCGCTCAACGAGAAATGCAGCGGTTCGTTCGGGCCCATCCTCGCCTTCGCCTTTGCCTTCCACATTCGCATAAACCAAGAATAAGTCGGCTTCTTGGCCATTGAAAACGAACTCCTGCGTCCCGTCGAGAACGTACCCGTCCCCATCCGGCTTTGCTGCCAGTGTAAAGTCTAGCGGCGAAATCCCTCTGGGCCGCGGGGGAAGCGCCCCAGCCCCCAGCTTCCGGCCCTCGATCAGCGCCCGCAGATGCTTCGCTGCGCTATTTTGCCCGAACCTGTACACCGGCCGTGTCACAATCTGAACATGCGTCCACAGCCCCGCACCCAGCGAAGCGCAGCCCCCGGACAACTGCTCCAGCAGCAGGACGTAACTCGCGAACCCTCCCCCGGCCCCGCCGTCTGATTCCGGCCAAGGCAAGCCGGTAAAGCCCAGCGCCGCCATCCGGTCGAACAGTTCGCGGTCATACGCTTCCGCTTCGTCCAACTGCTCAGCCTTCGTCTCCACTTCCCTGGCGACAAAATCGCGCACCACGTCACAGATCATTCCCTGCTCTTCCGTCAACTCGAACCTCATAAAAATCTCTCCTTTGAACATACAAAGGGACTTGCGATGAAACGTCATTCTACCCCCATGGTATGAAATATTTGGGGTAAATATGATGTCATAATGGAAATAAAACGTTCGATTGAGACAAGCACACCGAATCTGCGCCTACAAAAAAAAATTATGCGAGGCGCTTGCCTGCATAATTTCTTTTCGTATGATTTAAACGTTGTTCAAATCCGCCACTTTTTCGTTCATCAAATCAATAACGATTTCCTCTTGCGGCAGTCCTTCTCCCTTGAAGACGACTTGGAAGCACACATCGCCCTCTTTCCAGTAATAGCTGACGAAATCAATCTCATCCGGTCTGCTTAATTCCCCGTCGATCTTGTATTTCGCCGTTCTGAGCACCTCTCGTCCTCCCAAAACCATCGGACTGACCGGTGCCGTATGCTTCTTTCCATCGATGCGGTAAAAAGCAGCGTTCCCGTTCTTCTTCATATCCTCGTACATCGTGCCGTTTTTGATTTGCATGAAAGAAAAGCCTTGTCTGTTGCCCTGCTCATCCGTCCGAGCGTATCCGATGTTCAGGAGCTTGCTCTTCTTATCTTCGGCGTTGTCCGGATATCCGAAATAGAGCTTTTGTACCATGGATGCGCCCGACATTTTAAACTGCCCAGCCGCTTGCTGCGAAAACTTGGGCGTAAATCCGATGAGCTCTGCCGTCCGCCGCAGATCGCCGGTATCGTAAATTCCTACGTTGAGCAGATCCAAGTTCACTTGGGTTTTGTACATCTCTTGATCGGGATATTTCATGGAAGCGATAATGGCCAGTTGCTCTTGATCCGAAAGATCGCCCCCGTCAAACTGATACAGAACCCCGCCGTCCAACCAGAAATAGCGCCAGCCCTCGTGCTGCTTCGTATTGACTTTCGTAGTGACGATGACTTTATAGGCTTCCATTCCATAAAGGGTCATAGGCTCTTTCCTGATTTCAGTTTCCCGTACCGCCGTCTTTTTTTCCCGCTGCTCGAACTCCGTATAAGCTTCGTCCAAGCTGGTGCCGCTGGAATCGATTAGCAGCCTAAAGCTGCCGTAGTGCTTTTCCCCTACGCGAAGAACATAAATTACTTCCGCCTTGGTTAACTTGGCTTCATCCTTGGTTTTGGAACGAAGCGCGATCCCGTGGAATTTGTAGCCTTCCGGCAAAGCCGACGGAGCCTTGAACTTGAAGTCGGCCACCTTGGCGGCCTTTTCCAAATTATCATAGCTTCGGGAAGAAGAATTAAACAACATCCGGTCCTCTGTTTGGACGGTTGCGGTTGCTGTTGCGGGAGCTTGTTCCACACCGTCTGTCGCCGGCGCAGCCGCATTCGTCAGTGTCGCTGCGCTCAGAAGAACGACGCCCAGGACAGCAGCCGCAGACAATTTATAGGAGCCTGCTCTGAATGATTTGATCATTTCAATCCTCCTCACGAGTTGATTCGTATTCGTCGATCCGTCAAAATACAGCAAATTCGGCTGACGGCGCCGGGAAGAAAAGTGCTTTAAAAAACCTATAATCGTCATGCCGTACGGGACGGCCTCGGCTTCGCCAAATACCTCCAATACGCAGGCATCGCACGCAAGCTCTCTGTCAGCCTTCATTCTCTTGATGCTCATCCACACCACCGGATTGATCCAATGGACCGCCAGAACGAAGCTTCCCAGCAGGTTCCAGGCCACATCCTTCCGTTTATGGTGAGCCAGTTCATGCGAGAACACATGGGTAAGCTGCTGTATGCTTAACTCCTTGTCGATGCCTTCGGGAAAATAAATCCACGGACGAAACAGCCCGGAAATATAAGGACTTCTTGCGTAGCTTCCCGTGTACACCGGGACCGACCGCTTGATGCCGAACTTCCTGCGGCAATCGTCGACGACGGACAAGATCCGGGGGTCGGTGACGAGCGTAAGCATTTTGAACCTTTTGCGCATCTTCAGCATATAGACGAACAAGTAGGTTAAGAGCGCAACCGTTCCGGCAAGCCATACGGCTGCAATGATTTTTAGTCCCCAAGGATGGGAAAAATGCGCCGAGTCTTCCATCCCAGCCGGCAATTGGACATCCGGAATGGCGTCCTTTTCCGGACGAATCATGCTATAATCGTTCTGAACATATTCTTTCTCTTGGCTGTTCCGGGATCGTTCCGCAGACGGGTTATTCTCTTTCTCCGTTAATGGGATGATCAGGGAAACAGCTTTTTTTATGTCTGCGCCGAAATGCAGCATATGAAACAAGCTGACAGGACTATCCGGAAAAACAGGCAGCAGCAAGCGCACCAGCACAATGAGCCACAGCGTATGCCGGATGCGGGCGCTGATACGGTGGCGAAACAGCGCCTGAATCGCCATGACCAACAGCGCAACCGCGCTTGCCGCCAAGGTGGAATACCACAGTCCTATAAAAATCTCGCATAGTATCTCCATGTTTTACCTCAATGAAATAATTTTCGCGGCTCCGTCATGTCTTGGGGTGGCGCTCCTTCTTTTCCTGCTTTTCCATAAGAATCCTCTGAAGCTGCTCGATCTCTTTGTCCGACAAATGTCCATCTTCCAAAAAATTGGTAACCATAAGGTCCGCAGCCCCGCCGAATACCCTTTTCAAGAACGACTGACTCTCCGCCCGGACGCATTCCTGCTCGGATACCAGCGGGTAATAGTGATAGCTTCTTCCGGATTTCTCGAACCCGATCGCGTTCTTCTTCAACAGCCGGTTAATGAAGGTCCGGACCGTCTGGTCGCTCCACTCGATGTCGGCAGGCAATTGAAGCACGATTTGCTCGGCGGTTATCGGGTTGCTCCTCCAGATCACCTTCATAATTTCCCACTCCGATTCGGAAATTTTCGGAATGCGCTGCATACGTTTCACCTCCTTTTGCACTCGTTGTATTACACTTGTAAAAGAAACCGACCATCCATTAATATTACAAGTGTAAACGGTAATTGTCAAATTGTGGGCCCGGAAGCCCGCCACACTGCGTTCGGCACAGCGGGTCCGTTCCCTCTCCGCCGGTCTCAGCAGTCTACCCCGGCCATCGTTATTCGGCTTGTTCTAACAATTCAAAGAGATGATTTTTCATGAAATCGTAGGCAGGCTTATCTCCCTTCTTCGCGTAAAACCGTAAGCCGTCCAAGCCTTTGAAGAGCTGGTACCCGAGCAGTCTTTCTTCGAAATAGGGGATCGATCGCCCTTCTTCCGCCCATGCCTCGCGGACTCTCTGCGAAAATTGCGCTTTCGGTGCCCACAGATGCAGAACGGCCAAGTCAAACATGAAATCCCCGTACATTGCCATCTCCCAATCGACAATACCGGTTACGGCATGATCTTGAGATAACATATTTCCGAAGTGGAAATCCCCATGAACCAGATACCGCTCCTTAGGCGCATAGCCGATTCGTTCCATCATCGCGGCATAGATCCGATCGAACACGTCCTTCTCCAGAAAGCTCGTTTCAAAAAGGGACGTCCACCCCTGATAAAACCCTTCCTGCTCCTCCTCGAAAGTCGATGCCAGAAATTCCACCCATGTCTTAGCCGAACCTTCTCCCGAAGGCGTGATCCATCCGAAGCCTGAACATGGCTCCACCCGGATTTGATTCATCCGAGTAAACTGGCGGACCAGATCGGGAAGAACGCCGCGGATATCCGGTCCGGCATGGGCGATGATCGAGGTCCCTGCCACTTTTTCCGCAATCGAATAATGGGCGCCGCCGCAAGTTCCGACTTCGAAGATTCGGGGCATCGGTACCCCGCAAGAGGCATATTGGTCCGAAATAAACTTGACCTTCTTCAGCGTCTCCGGGTCGTTCTTAAAATGAATGACCAAGTCCTTGCCATTTTTCGTGTAGCTGTACACCTTGCTCAGCTCTCCCATGTCAATGGGGGTCACATCGGAAACGCCCTCCCCTTCAATTTGTCGCAAATAGCCAAGGGCCGTTTCAGTATTCATTTCCGGTTTGAATGAACGCATCGTCATTCCGCCTTTCTCTCATGTGTTATTGGATTCTATAGCACGTAAACCAAAAAAAGCCACAGATGAAAATTGTCCATCCACGGCTTCCTATGCGTAAGAATACGGAAACAAGACACGCCAAAGCAAGCGGCCTTGCCTCATCGATTCATGCATAGACGGTGATGATCAGGTTCATAACTGGAGTGCACAAGCGGACGCACGGCAAAGCAGCCCTGCCCCGTCCGGCAGAGTGCCCCGGTCACGCTTATGGGTATTCGGTTAAGAGTTAACCGTTAACTTCCGTCAGGAACACAGCCATCATCATCACTGCACGTATCCCACCATTTCCACGATTTTGGTTTTATTATACTTTACCTCAACAAGACTCGTACAGCAGCTCTTGCAGCTGCCGATCCGTTCCGACGGGTTCGACCGGCGTGTACACCCGCATCAGAAAGTCGCTGTTTTCCGAAAGGGGAAACGTATTGTAACGAAATGTCAGCAAGCCTGCTTTGGGGTGCCTGATCACTTTGTCCCCTTCCAGACTTCCGGAAACGTCATGGCGTCCCCACAACAGCCTGAACTCCTCGCTCCGGTCCCACAACCTGCAGACCAATTCCTGATACCACGAATCGTTCATATACATGGCGTAGCGGCTTCTGAAGTGGGCCAGCATCGAGGTGGCGACGTCTTCCCAGTTGATAATGCGTTTTTTTTCATGATCCATCGTGAAAACGCGCCAAAGAATATTGCGCTCGATCTCTGCCATCCGGTTAAAGTCCCCACAAAGCGAACTGGTAATTTTATTCCAAGCAAGAACGTTCCAGTGCTTGTCGATGATATACGCCGGATAAGTTCCCAGCCTATCTAGTATTTGTTGAAGGGAAGGAGACAAGGTTTCATTTTCCGTACCCTTGGACACAGTGGAATGGTTAGCCAAGACGCGAAGATGGTTGCGCTCGTCCTTACTCAGCCGCAGCGTCCGCACCAAGCTTTCCAGCACTTGCTCCGACACTTGAATATCCCGCCCCTGCTCCAGTGCAGTGTACCATGGCAAGGAAATGCCGGATAAGCTCGCCACTTCTTCCCGTCTCAGCCCCGGCGTGCGGCGGCGCGAGGTGTCCACCTGCAGCCCCAATTCCTGCGGAGATAAACGCAAGCGGCGAGTCCGGAGGAAATCCGCCAGCTCTTTCCGTCTTCTTTCGTTATTCATCACGATGATACCACTCCATCTCCTGATAGAATTTATAGCAGTATCCGTACGACTAGTATTCCGAATAGTACTACAAATGCAGACCTATTTGCCAGTGATAAAACTAATTATAATCGACTCATCGCCCGCAGTGAAGGAGGAGACGTACCAACAGCTATTCAGCAAACCCCGGGCATTGCCATACCCTAATCCAAAACAAAGGAGATCAAAACCTATGATAAAACCGGAACAAAACGAACGCCGAAGCACATTAAAAGGAAAACGGGTCATCGTCCTCGGAGGAACGTCCGGAATGGGATTTGCGACAGCCGAAGCCGCAGCGCACGAAGGAGCGTCCGTCGTCGTCGTATCCAGCCGTAAAGAGAAAGTGGACGCGGCGGTCTCACGTCTGCCTCGAGGCGCCGAAGGGCACGCGGTCGATCTGATGAACGAGGCGCAGGTACGCGACTTTTTCAGCCGCATCGGTGAATTCGATCACCTGGTGTTCACGGCCGGCGATCCGCTGCAGCTCGCCAATCTCGGCGAAGTGGATATGGACGCGGCGCGTCAAATGTTCAACCTGCGTTACTGGGGCGCGTTCATGGCCGCAAAATACGGCAGCGTGAATATCCGGCCAGGCGGCTCGATTACGCTCACTTCCGGTACGGCCGGCGTCCGGCCGCAGAAGGGCTGCACGGTCGCAGGCAGCGTCTGCGGCGCTGTCGAAGCGCTGACCAGAGCGCTTGCCGTCGAGCTCAGCCCGCTTCGGGTTAACGCCGTTTGCTTCGGGCTGATGCGCACCGAGATGTGGAGCGGCATTCCCGAAACAGACCGCAACGCGATGTTTGAAGCCGCTGGAAAATCCCTGCCGCTTGGCCGGATAGGCGAACCGGAAGACGCGGCGGAAGCGTTCCTGTATTTGATGCGCGAGAGACATTCCACCGGTCAGATCGTTGTCGTGGACGGTGGTACGACATTGGTGTAACGAATAGGGTACGGCCTCGCGCCATCATTCTGAAGCTTTCTTTTCATGCATGGCCTCCCGGTATTTGCCGGGGGGCATTCCCATTTTCCGGGAAAATGACCTTGTGAAGTAATGAATGCTTGAAAATCCGGATTTCTCCGCAATTTCGATCAAAGATAAGTCGGTGTGCTTCAATAAATGCACGGCTCTGCGAATTTTTTCTTGTTGAACGAAGTGGATATAGCTCATTCCGAGCTCCTGTTGAAACAACCGGGACAAATGGCGGCTGGAAAGATGAAGATAATCGGCCACTTCCGCTAACGTCATCGAATGCGAAAGATTGTCTTTCACGAACCGGATCGCCCGATTCAACGCATAGGCGGCTGGCTTATAACCGGAAATGCCAAAGCCGGAAGACGGAGCTTCCGCTTGAAAGGCGGAACAGAAAGAGAATAATAGCGACAGAGCAGCGCTCTTCACGTAGTGCTCTGTGATGGGGACCGGATCTTGCAAATGCTTCAGAAGCGCGGTCCAGATTAGCGTCGTCGGATTCGCATATGCATCGGTGATCAAAATACGATCGGCAACCGCAAGCTGCCGAAACTGCCGGACAATGGCAGGGTCCGTATTCTCTTCGTCAACTTCGAAAGCGACGTACAGGAGAAGCATGCCTTTCTTACTGCGAATTTGGTGGCGAATGCCAGGCCGCGATAAAAATAACGTCTCCTTGTGCAGGGGAAAGAGCTCGTCCCGGTCCATGTACATCCCCTCTCCTTCCCGGACATAGCAGATTTCAAAAAAGGAATGTTGGTGCACGGGATTGTCAAAATGAGCGGGATCGATTCCCCAATAATGGATGGTGAAGGAGGCGGACGGGTCATGGAGTCGCGGGACGATTTCGTTTAAATAGGCTTGAATTTTATGCGGATGGTCGAACATGATCCGTCTCCCCCCTGGCATGGATGTCCGAAAAGTGCAATGACTTGACTGATTTGATCAAATACAACCAGCCGGTTTCTCTCTACAATAACATCATGGATAGCGATCCATCAATTTGGGGGAGGCTTACAGGATGATTACCCAGGAGCAAATTGATTTTTATCATGAAAACGGATATTTGTTAGCGAAAGGCGTATTCAACAGCGAGGAAGTAGAAGCGATGCGAACCGCAACGGATGCGATTATCGACCGCGCGGCCAAATCGAAGTTCGATCGAAGCGATACGTGGCAAGGCGATTATTTGCCGCCGGAGCAGTTGAAGAAGCTCGTATTAAAGGGCTTCCACGATGTGCATTATCATGACGCGGTATTTACCCGGGCGCTCTGCCATCCTAACATGGCGGCCGTGCTATCCAGATTGATTGGCCCAAATGTGCAAGTCCACCATTCGAAGATGCTGGTCAAGCCCCCGGAAAAAGGCGCAGCATTCCCGATGCATCAGGATTACCCGTATTTCCCGCATGCGAAGCATTCGATGATCGCGGCAAGTATCCACCTGGACGATTCCGACATGGAAAACGGCTGTCTGTGCGTCATTCCCGGGACGCATAAAAACGGCCCGATGCCGCACGTAGGAGCCCACTATCTGAACCATAAAGAGTATCCGATCTCGTCGGGTACGCCTTGCCCGGCAAGTGCGGGCGATGTTCTGTTCTTCAATTACTTGACGATTCACGGCTCTGATGTCAATCGAAGCACACGGCCGAGAAGGAACGTGCTGGTCCAATATCGCGATCCCGAGGATTTGCCGACGGAAGAAGTTCACGTGAATTGGGGGCAGGGGCTTATGGTTTGCGGTCATAATCCGATATTCAAGGAGTATAAAGGGGCTCACTAGGTTAGCTTTTGCAAGCAGAACCAAGAGGCTTCATCTGGACAGCCTCAGAGTGTCGAGAAAGTGGTCGAATTGAGGTGATAGAGGTGTACGAGGGGGTGGGGTATCCACTTCCGGTCGCTCTTGTCTGCAGGAAATCTTTATTGGAGGCCGCTTAGCAGCGGATATTTCCCGCAGACAAAGGCGAACGCTATCGCTCCTCCAGTGGATACCCCACCACCGTATGTATCTCTATTCTGTTCATAAACCACTTTCTCAACAAGCCCGGGCTGTCCCATCTGGACAGCCTCTTTGCTCGACGCCTTTACAGAGAAGCGGAAGCTTGACTCAACAGCGATGCTAATTGATCGTAATCCACCGCTTGTCCGCTGCGGAGCTTGATCGTTTTTCTCTCGGGAGGGCCGTCGAACTGGGCTTCGGGGAACTCAATCATGCCGGGATTGAAAATCGTAAAGCTAACCGCATCCTTCGATGTCGAGATCACGGCCGCGTACTTGCCGTTTTTCAAGAAGTGAGGCTTCTTGTATTGGATACGCTCTTGAACGTCCGGTAGCGTTTGAAGGACCATCTCACGGAGACGCGTAGACATTTCCGCCTGCCACGGTTCTTTGATTGCGTTAATAAATTCGATAACTTCCTGACTCATCCTGTTTTCCTCCTTTATTGTCCCTGCTTCACAATCTGCCAAGTGACTCCGAACTTGTCAACGACCTCGCCGTAATATGCGCCCCAAGGTTGCAAAGCGAACGGGTATTTGTCCGTGCCGCCCTTTCCCAAATTGGCGTAGGCTTCCCGCGCTTCGGCTTCATCGCCGAACGACAGCGCCATCGCGATTCCGCCGTTCTTGCTTACCGGTCCGAAGGAGTCGGACATGAACAAGGGATTTCCTCCGGCCACTGTCATCGCCATGTACATTACTTTGTCTTTATGCTCCTCCGGCGTGCCGGGGATTTCACCGAAGGTGATCATGGATTGAATCTCCCCGCCAAGCGCCTGCAAATAAAATTCGGCTTGCGCTCTGGCATTCTCCGAAGAAATGAATGGTGTTAGGTTGGCTTTCATAATCAACATCCTTCCAGTGACTGGTTATGCCGGGATTCAAAATGGAACGTTGAAAACCGACCTTTATTCATACGACGATCGGGATTCGACGAAATCGACACGATCGAAAAACTTTTTTAAAAAGGCAATTTCACCTCTAAAGACGGCCATCTTCCGTACCCGCGATACAATCGGAGGCGCGCCCCAGAAGCAGTGCCTGCTCGCGCGCGTTATGGGTCAGCGATGCGGCACGCTTGAACTCCTCGCAGGCTTCCTTGAACCGGCCTAGCTTGAACAAGAAATCGCCGCGAACGCTCGGCACTAGATGGTAGCCTTTCAACGACGGCTCCGATGCCAGCGCATCGACAATCTCCAGCCCTACCTCCGGGCCAAACGCCATCGAGAGCGCAACGGCGCGGTTCAGTTCAACGACGGGGGATGGCGCGACCTGACACAGCGCTTCATACAGCGCTGAGATACGCACCCAGTCGGTCTCCTCCGGCGTGCGGGCCCGTGCATGGCACGCCGCAATCGAGGCCTGCAGCGCGTACGGGCCAAGCATCCCGCCGATCCGCTCGGCGCGCTGCAAGGCGGCCAGCCCCCGGCGGATCAGGAGATGATCCCATAGCGCCCGGTTTTGATCCATGAGCAGGATCGGCTCTCCTGTTGGACTTACCCGCGTCTTAAACCGCGAAGACTGAATTTCCATAAGCGCGACCAGACCGTGAACCTCCGACTCTCCGGGGACAATTTCCGCGAGAATCCGTCCGAGGCGCAGCGCCTCCTCGCAGAGCACCGGGCGAATCCAGTTCTCCCCGGAAGTCGCAGAATAGCCCTCATTGAACATGAGGTAAATGACCTCGTACACCGACTGGAGACGGGCCTTAAGCTCGTTTCTCTCAGGCATCTCGAAGGGCACGCGAGCGGCTGCAAGGGTCCGCTTGGCCCGGACGATCCGCTGGGCGACAGTTGGCTCCGGAACGAAGAACGCATGTGCGATTTCTACGGTGCTCAGTCCTCCCAGCAGCCGCAGCGTGAGCGTCACGCGCGCCTCGGACGAAAGCACCGGATGGCAGGTCGTGAAGATCAAGCGCAATAGATCGTCACTGACATCGCCGTCCATCACCGCATCGAAATCGTCTTCGTGCCGGGATTCCATCTCGCGGCCCAGCTCTTCGTACTTGCGCCCGAGCAATTGCTTCCTGCGCAGCATATCCAACGCCCGGCGCTTCGCAGTCGTCATGAGCCATGCCCCCGGGTTGTCCGGTATTCCCGTCTCCGGCCACTTCTCAAGCGCGATGACGAGCGCGTCCTGCGCGAGATCCTCGGCCAGCCCGACGTCACGAACCATCCGTGCGAGCCCCGCGATGATTTTGGCCGATTCGATTCTCCAAATGGCATCGATCGTGCGATGGATCGAGGACGGCTTCACGATCTCTCCGGCTTCCCCTGCTCGCGGATCATGGCGTGTAAAGCCAGGTTATCCGGGTCCTCGGTCAACTCCGTCGTCTCGATTACCTGACGCAGCTCAATGACCCCCTCGCCATTGCCATGCGGGTCCGGCATACGCATCGCCCACTCGATCGCCTCTTCCCTCGACTTCACCTCGATGAGCGTGAATCCGGCGATCAGCTCCTTCGACTCGGTGAACGGGCCGTCGACGACCTTGGGCTTGCCGCCGGGCTCCGGGTAGGAAATGCGAATCCCGTTCGAGCTGGCGTGAAGACCTTCGGCGGCTAACAGCACGCCGGCCTTCACCAATTCCTCGTTATACTTCATCATCGCATCAACGAGCTCCTGGCTCGGCATAACGCCTGCTTCGGAGTCTTTCGTTGCCTTTACAATCATCATGAATCTCATGGGTGATTCTCCTCCTTTTTTTGGTTCAGAGTCCTGAATTAGGCCTCTAGAATTTGGCTTCTATTTACACGACGAACGAATCCCGACCCAATCGACACATCCCCAAAAAAATATTTTCAAAGAAGGTCGAATGTTCATCTACATGCTCCCTACGTAATATTTACTAAAGCAAACTACATTTTGATTCTATCAAATCGGCGCTTGAAGTGTGAAGGGCTACCCCATTTGTCGACGGAGCCTGATACTTGAGAGAATCTTCGAAATAAATAGTAAATTATATCTATATATAATAGATTTTGGATCAAATATACTAGAAATTGAAATTAATCCAATCGTCATAGGAGGTTAATTATGAAACCTAAGTTCACCCGCAAGAAGGCGGTGCAAGCAAGCGTCGCCGCGCTGTCCGCCTTGTTGGCACTCGCACCTTTGGAACCGGTTACAACTATCGTTTCCGCCGATGCCGGACAGCAAGCGGCCTTAGCCGCCTCGCCTTGGGTCGCCACTCAAGTGTACGTGGCCGGCAATGAGGTCAGCTACAACGGGAAGATCTATCGGGCCAAATGGTGGACGCAAGGCGATACGCCGGGCACAGGCGATCCGTCAAGCTCGCCGTGGCAGCTGGTTGGACCCGACACAGGCGGTGGCAATGATGCTACTCCGCCGACGGCACCGACGAATCTTGCATCGGCAGGACAGACCGCGGACACGATCACATTGACTTGGACTGCGGCTACGGACAACATCGCCGTGGCCGGCTACGATATTTACCGCAACGGGACGAAGGTCGGCTCCTCGGCCAACGCATCCACGCTGACCTACACCGACACAGGGCTCCAGCAGGATACCGAATACACGTATTACGTTGCCGCAAGGGATGGCGCTAACAATACGACGGCAAGCTCCAGCATCAAAGTAAAGACGTCGCTGGGCGGTCTGAACGTCGGCCAAAGCCGCGTCCTGACCGATTCGCAAATTGCGTCGATCTGGGGCGGCATCGATCCGCAATATTCGCCGGCCAATGCTGTTGCCGCCGTGCAGAGCGCACTGCCGCAGGCAGAATACGAAGCGCTGTTCCCGATCCGTATCGGCTCGTCAGAATGGCATACGTTCGCCGCTTCCAAGCCGTATTACAAGCCGGGGCAAGGAGACTATTATTCGTACAACAACCTGATTGCCGCTGTATCCGAGGTGGCGAACATCAAGTACAAGCTCGAATACCGGCAGGGAGCAACTTGGAACCACCGCATCTTCCGCTTGGACAAAGCGGCGAAGACGGAAACGCTCATCTATCAAAATGCCGATTTCAACGCTTCGTGGAACTTGACGGTGCCGATCGTCTCCAAAACCGTCGATTTCGGATCGTTCCTCAAAGAAGGCTCTGCTGTGAACCGCAAGCGCGAGCTGGCGGCCTTCCTCGCCAATATTGCGCATGAAACGGGCGGAGGCTGGGCGACGGCGCCCGGCGGCGAGCTTCGTTGGGGCTTGTTCTGGAACGAGGAAGTGGCGTACATCAACAGCACCAACATCGGTTACGTGCAGACGCATGCCGATTACCCGCCGGTTGCGGGCAAATCGTATCATGGGCGCGGGCCGATCCAGCTGAGCTGGAACTACAACTACGGCTTGTTCAGCGGCATTATCTACGGGAATAAAAACACGCTGCTTCAACAGCCTGAACTCATCACGAGTGACGGTAAATTGGGCTTTATGACCGCCATCCTGTTCTGGATGACCCCGCAGCCGCCGAAGCCGTCGGCCCACGACGTCATGGTCGGCAATTGGACGCCTTCAGCGGAGGAAATTGCCAAAGGGCTAACTCCGCCGGGCTTCGGGATTACGATCATGATCATCAACGGCAATCTGGAGGGCAATAAAGACGAAACCGACAACCGAATCGGCCGCCGGGTCGGTCATTATCGCGACATTACGACAAAAATGGGCGTCGACATTACCGGCGAGAAGCTGAATACGCTCGGCATGAACCCGTTCTAGCGCGCGCGCCCGCACAAGAGGCCAGAGTACTATATAAAAGAGCCGTCGCTACTGCGACGGCTTCCGCTCTTCTATAAGCCTTTCCCTCCATTGCCAGAAACAGGCGTTTACACGATACTCTCCACTCGCGCTAATTCAATGGCTTCTTCACGGTTACTGACACCGAGCTTCGAGTAGAGAGTCGAGCAATAGTTGCGTACCGTCCCCTCCGATAAAAATAGCTTGGCGGCGATGGACTTGTAGCGCAGTCCGTCCGACAGATGCTGTAAAATCTCCATCTCCCGTTTCGTAAGCCCGTACGGATAATTTTCTTGCTGCATGCTGTACTTCTCCAGCTGCTCTCGCTGACGCTTCATCTCCTCGAATACGCGCGTGGCGATCGACTGATCGATCCACGTTCCTCCGCTATAGATGAGCTTCAAGGCTTCGGTCAACTCTCGCGGATGAATCGACTTCAGCATATAGCCTTCCGCCCCGTGCTCCAATGCGGTTGCCGCCTGTATGGAATCCTCAAACGTCGTCATGAGCACAACCTTCATGTCGGGCCAGCGTTGCTTCATCTCAAGCAAGGCCTCCAGTCCGTTCATCCCCTGCATCCGAATATCCATGAGCACGATATCCGGCCGGAATCGCTCGCAATGTTCCAATGCCTCGTGCCCGTCACCGGCCGTACCAACGACGATAAAATCAGCATCCTGCTCCAAAATATGCCGCAAGCTGTCGGCAATGATCGTCTGATCGTCAACAATCAGCAGACGGATATGGCCATGCAGAGGCTCTGCCTGCAAAGGAATATTACATATGACGACGGTTCCTTGTCCCAATTGTGAATGAACGGACAACGTGCCGTGAAGTTGCTCAAGTCGCTCCTTTATCCCATTTAGACCGAATCCGAACCGGATGGAATCCGTGCCGATGCCGTTGTCTTCGATTTGTAACCGGAGCTGGTGACTATCGAAATGCAGCTGAACGGATACCGCACTCGCTTGACCGTGACGAACCGCGTTGGTGAGCGATTCTTGCAGGCAGCGATATAAACAAAAGTTCATTTTCTGCATTACAAGAGCCTCGTTGCCGATCGCGCGGAAGCTGACCGTTACCCCTGTAGACTTCCTAAATTCATCGGTTAATTGCAGCAACGATTCGCTTAACGAATAGCTCAACGGACCATGAGAAAGCTGATGCAGATGGTTTCGGATATCATTCAGACTGCGCTGTGCGATGCCGACAAGGGAATCGATCCGTTCGATCTGTACAGCGGGTACGGATGAGCGGAGTGATTCAACGCCGACGATCAGCGAGGTTAGCGCATGGCCAATCGTGTCATGCAGCTCATGTGACAGCCGATGTCGCTCTTCCATCAGCGTAAGTTCCTCGATTTGTGTAATGTGCCGCTCCAGTAATTGCTTCTGCTCTTGAATGATTTGGGCTTGCTTGTGGGACTGAATCAATATACTAAACGCGAAGCCGATGGCGAAACCAAAGCTGCAGCTAAACATAAACTCGTAGGGGAGCCGATCGGCGAGCTGACCGTTCAATGCCGGAAAAACGATGCCGCAAGGGATACCCGTCCATACGTACGTTCGCCGGCTGCTGGCCAAGCCGATAATTATCGCGAATAAAACGAAAGACCATAGCAATCCCGGCGCTGCATGCGCCAAATACAAATGGAAAAATCCGGCAGATAAAACTTCGACTGCCAGATACCAGTTTCTTTTCCGATATTGAACGATTAGCGGAATGACATAAACCAAGAGAGCAAACATCCATACAATCCATAACGGCGTTATGATCAGTGACGGGTTGATGAAACCGGAGATGACGATAATGGCGAGCCAAGTGGTCCGTATAGCAAGAACCACCCAATCATACCAAAACCATTTTTTTAGTATGGATAACACGGATCATGTACACCTGCTTGCTTTTTTTATAAGTAAGAATAGTTCTGGATAATTCAGACCTATCATGCACCATATCTTCCCGATTCGTCAAGCGACAGAGGGGAGGGAACATTTAGAATGTGACCGTAGCAAGCACGTCACATAAGACAGTTGACAGTTTGTCATACGGTAAATGTGACAGGCCAAGTACGATGTCATTTAGAAGCTTGGCGGTTTCATCACTGTCCAATTTAACAACCTCGGAGATAAGGTTAGGGGGTAAAGCAATACAACATTCCAAACTAATAGGAGCGATGCGTTATGAAATCATTCATCATTCAAAAAGGGACTGCACTTACATTAACAGCCATATTGGCGGGTACGCTGGTCTTCCCTGCTTATGGATCTGTAAACGCGGTACAGACTGAAGGCACGGTACAACTGAGCACAGAGAAGGAAAAGAAAAGCAAGCATCGGGATGAAGTCGAACGCGTCATGGATGAGGTGGTAACCACCGAAGGAGTCCCAAGTGTCATCGCTGGCGGGCTGCAGGACGGGAAACGCTGGTCTTACGCTACAGGTACAGCCAGTTACGAAGTACCACGTCCGGTGGAGTCCGATTTTTCATTCCGTATTGGAAGCATCACGAAGACGTTCACCGCCTCCGTTGTATTGCAGTTGGCTGACGAGAAAAAATTGAATCTGGATGATTCGGTCGAAAAATGGCTGCCGGGGGTCATAAAAGGTGACGGGTATGACGGCAACAAAATTACGATTCGTCAGTTATTGAATCATACAAGTGGGCTTGCTAGCTATACAGATTTGGATTTCCGAGATATTACTTTGCCTCAAAATCCGTACCGTTACTATTCCGTCGATGACCTTATCCGCATGGGACTTTCAAAGCCGCCTGTATTTGCGCCAGGGGAGGGCTGGAACTATTCCAACATGAATACGGTACTAGCCGGTCAAATTATTCAGAAGGTAACAGGAGAAACATATGCGGAGCAGATCAGGAAACGGTTCATCATACCGCTTGGGATGACAGGAACATTTGTGATGGGAAATAGTCACGAAATTCCGGGTAAGCATGCCACAGGATATAATATGGACAGATCGGGTCATTTGTATGATTTAACAGAAATGAATCAATCATGGGCAAATGCAGCCGGAGATATAGTCTCAACAGTTGATGATTTGACTACCTTCTTCAGTGCGCTGTTGGGCGGGAAGCTTCTGACTCAAGAGATGATGGACCAGATGCACACAACAGTAGATGGACCTATGGGTAAAGTCGGACTAGGGATTTATGAATTTAAAACAGCGGACGGGCAATCCTACTGGGGGCATGCCGGCGGTACTTTCGGATTTGAATCGAGAGCCTTCGGATCTCTAGACGGGAAGCATATTGTGGTAACGTGCATCAACTCGGTAGGCCCGGAAGTGGCGCCGGCTCACGATAAAATAATCAATAAGGAATTTGGCCGCTAAGTGAAGAACCGGCATCGCGCCCTTCATTCGAGGATGCGATGCCGGCTTCTTGCAACTGTAAACTTATCAAATCAGATCGGACTTCTGAAGAAGCCGCTGAACAATAACTGCAACTTCCGCTCTTGTGATGAAGGCTTTCGGAGCCAGCTCCGTGCTGCTCCGTCCCGAAAGAAGACCGGATTGTAAGGCGTCGGAAATTCCACTCTTCGCCCAATCCGATACCGTCCCCGCGTCAGCGAAGGAGTTCAGCAACGGTTCCGAGGTTGGGGAAGTTTTCGCGCTAAGCCCTGTAATCGTCATCGCTCTTGCCATGATCGTCATCGCTTGTTCGCGTGTAATCTTCTCATTCGGACGGAAGGTGCCGTCTTCGAAGCCGCCGATCAGGTTGTACGCGTATGCCGTCCCAACCGCACCGGCGAACCAATCCTTCCGTTCAACGTCGGAGAAAGGCTGCGCCCCTTCTTTTGCTTTAAACCCTAATCCGCGAATCAGGATAGCCGCAAACTCCGCACGCGTAATATCTTGATCGGGATGGAAGGCGCCTTGGCTGACGCCACTCACAACCAGACGCGATCCCATGTCGTTCACGGCTTGCTGGGCCCAATGCCGCTCAACGTCTTTAAAGGCAAGCGGATGCCATATGACGGAATAGACGCTATTCGTCAAACTGTTGATCTTGGCATAATACTTGCCGTTCGACAGCACGACCTTCGTCGGCACATGACGCAGCGTGCCATCCGTCTCTATCGCGACTCCTGTCGTGATTTTGTTAAAATCGACGCCGTCTGGAATGGCCATGGTGCGTTCGACATAAACTTGAAATTCGGTCACTTCCACAGTTTTGTCCTTATAAACAGCTCTTACCGTAAAATCAAGCGGCGGGGCGACAATCGCAATCGTTCCTTCAGGCGCTGGAACCGGCATTTTAGGCACGGCGATTTCAATCTGGACCTTAATATCCTGCAGCGCTGCTGATCTGCCTACCTGATTGGAGAGCGATTGGATGTTGATCTGCCGGGCCGGTATACGGTAAGTCGCTCGATCCGTTTTGATCTCCAATACCGCTTGCTGCGCTTCCATTCTGCTAACCATCTGCCCGTTAAGCTCTGCGATGACGACATCGGATGCGGTATTTACCGGTACCGTCACTACCGCGGATTTCCCTTCCTTGGCGAGCCTCTCTTCGAGCTTATTCCGGTCAAGCGTGACGGTTGTTACCTTCCGCGAATCGATAGTCGTTACTTTTACTGTTCCTGCATTGACCGACTGTCCGTTCACAAGAACGACGACACCCGTTTTATCGGATTCCGATGCTGCCGAAGGCCCCGACTGAGAAGACGTACTTCCCGAGGTCGGCGTATTGTCGCTGCTGCCGCTATCGGATGAGCCTTCCGGCCTTACTGCGTTGGAAACGTGGGAAGCATCGCCACTGCCGATATTGTTGGTCGCAGTTACCGTAAACGTATAGGTTACGCCATTCGTTAAGCCGATCACGGTAATCGGGCTGCCCGTACCCGTTGCCGTTTTGCCGCCTGGACTAGCAATGACCGTGTAGCTTACAATTGGACTGCCCCCATGGCTGGCAGGCGGAGTAAAGGTCACGGTCGCTTCCCCGTTGCCCGCAACGGCTTTTACGTTCGTTGGTGCACCCGGCACGGTCGCAGGCGCGGTCAGCATCACACGATTGGATGGAACCGAAGCGGCCGAGCTTCCTATGCCGTTGATGGCAACCACGGTGAACGTATACGCCGTGCCATATGTCAAGTCCGTCACCGTAATCGGGCTACCCGTACCACCAGCCGTCATGCCTCCCGGACTTGCGGTGACGATGTAACCTGTAATCGTACTGCCTCCGTTGCTGGCAGGCGGGGTAAAGGTCACGGTCGCTTGCGATTGACCGTGCTCTACTACGGCCGTTACAGCCGTCGGCGCGCCGGGTACCGTAGCAGGCGCTGTCGATGCCGTAGGCGTTACGCTGTTCGATGGCAGCGAAGCTTTAGAATTCCCCACGCCGTTCGTCGCAACGACGGTGAACGTATACGCCGTCCCGTACGTTAAGCCGGTCACCGTGATCGGACTGCCTGTGCCGCTAGCCGTCAACCCTCCCGGGCTCGAAGTCACGGTATAGCCGGTAATGGCGCTGCCTCCGTCGCTAACAGGCGCCGTAAACTTGATGGTCGCTTGCGATTCGCCATTCGCTATCTCCGCCGTTACATTCGTCGGTGCGTCCGGAGGAGTGTTCTCGCCTTCCAGCTTTTGCACCCGATGATTGCTGGAATCGGCCACGTAGACATTCCCACTGCTGTCCACCGCTACGCCTAACGGACTGTAAAACTCGCCTAAGCCGCCTCCTGCGCCGCCGCCCCTTCTCTTCCACTCGCTCCACTTCCCTGTAGTTGCGGTCAGCTTTTGGATGCGATGATTATTGGAATCGGACACATAGACATTCCCGTCACCATTTACCGCCAAATGGTACGGCTCATCAAACTCTCCCAGGCCGTTTCCTGCGCCGCCACCGCTCTTCTTCCATTCGCTCCACATCCCTGTAGTTACCGTCAGCTTCTGGATGCGATGGTTATTCATATCCGCCACATAGACATTCCCGCTGCGATCTACCGCCACATCGGTGGGATAATCAAACTCTCCGAGGCCGCTTCCGGACTTTCCGTCGCTCCTCTTCCACTCGCTCCATACGCCTGTAGCCGCCGTCAGCTTCTGGATGCGGTTATTATTGGAATCGGCCACGTAGACGTTACCGTCGCTGTCCGCCGCTAAACCGCTAGGATAGTTAAACTGTCCAAGGCCGCTTCCTGACCCTCCGCCGCTCTTTTTCCACTCACTCCATACGCCTGTTGCTACCGTCAGCTTCTGAACGCGGTGGTTATAAAAATCGGACACATAGACATTCCCCCTGCTGTCCACAGCAACATCGGTCGGACCGTCGAACTCTCCCAGGGCGCTTCCTTCCCTGCCGCTGCTCTTTTTCCACTCGCTCCATGCGCCTGTCGCTACTTCCAGCTTCTGGATGCGATGGTTGCCGAAATCGGCTACGTAGACGTTACCGCCGCTATCCACCGCCACGCCGTTTGGATATTTGAACTCACCCAGGCCTTTTCCAACAACCCCTCCGATGTATATCCACTCACTCCATGAATTCGATGAAATATCCAACCTCTGGACGCGCTCATTATTGGAATCAGCCACGTAGACATTGCCGCTGCCGTCCACCGCTACGCCTTTGGGATTATTGAACTCGCCCAAAACGCTTCCCGAACCTCCGCCGCTGCGCTTCCACTCGCTCCACGCCCCTGTAGCGATCGTCAGCTTTTGGATGCGATGGTTACCCGCATCGGCCACGTAGACATTCCCGCTGCTATCCACAGCCACTTCGGAGGGAGAAGAAAACTGTCCAGGACCGGTTCCTGCCCCTCCGCCGCACTCGCTCCATACGCCTGTAGCTGCCATCAGCTTCTGGATGCGATGGTTGCCCGTATCGGCCACGTAGATATTATCGCTGCTGTCTACCGACACGCGGGCCGGACCGTTAAATTCCCCAAGGCCGGTTCCCGCTCCTCCCCCGTTCTTCTTCCATTCGCTCCATACGCCTGTAGCTGCCGTCAGCTTCTGGATGCGATGGTTACCGGTATCGGCCACGTAGACATTCCCGCGGCTATCCATAGCAACGCCGCTCGGATTGTTAAACTCGCCCAAGCTGCTTCCCGCTCTTCCATCACTGCGCTTCCACTCACTCCACACCCCGGTGGCTGCCATCAGCTTCTGGACACGATGGTTCCCCGTATCGGCCACATAGACGTTCCCGCTGCGGTCTAACGCCACACTTGTTGGATTGGCAAACTCGCCCAAGCGGGTTCCGAATGCTCCGGAGCCCTTCCCCCATTCACTCCACATGCCTGTAGCTGCGGTCAGCTTCTGGATACGATTGTTACTCTTATCGGCGACATACAAATTCCCGCTGCTATCTACCGTCAAGCCGCTCGGTCTCGAGAACGCTCCGACAGTATCATTGCTGCCCCTGCCTATTTTGGCGTATTGACTCCATTGTTCAGCCGCATTCGCGGGATAAGTGAATAAGGTTACAGAGACCATCATGAATACGATGCCCCATACCCACCACTTCCCTGCAAATGAATGGAAATACCTCCGATTCGTCACTTGTCCTTTCCTCCTCCGAAGCTTACCTCATATGTATACCCCCCTGCATCGTATCAGACGCTTCTCTCAAAATTCTCTCAAGCTCACAATCCATGACTCCGCCGAACCTGATCAAAAATAAACCGCTGCATGCTGTCGGCCAAAGCTATGGCGCTCGCATCCTTGCCGTTTTGTAAGGTCCAGTGAAGCAGTGCCATGGCATTGGCCGCGTACAGCTGCGCTAAATAGTCAATCGAAACGGTGAGCTCAGCCGGTTCCTTGTCCAGAAAAGCGAAGCAGGCATCGTATAAAATCGCTTCAAATTCCACACGCAAATCCGCTGCGGACACGTGTACGTTCAGCAGTGCGCCAATCTCCCTTTTATGGACTGCCGCTTGATCTATCATCGTTTCAATGACTTCCCCCACATGGCCTTGCTTCATGGATTCGAAGCGCCGCGCAATTTCTCTTTCGAACGTGTCGACATGCTTCTTCACCAGCTTTTCCAGCAGGTCGTATTTATCGAGAAAGTGACTGTAAAAAGTCGATTTGCTGGTCAATGAACGGGTACAAATGTCCTTTACCGTAATGTGACTGAAGTCTTTTTCGTGCAGCAGCTGGACGAACGCTTCGGAAATGCTTTTTTTGGTTTTATACACTCGAACGTCTTCTTCCATCTCGTCCATTCCTCTCTGAAAGTCGCTTTTCGAACCACGGGTATGCCTATCGTCCGATTTCGTACTTCTTGAACTTTTTTGCTTATGGTTAGACCAGGCCGGGCCCTCTACTATAAGGTTTGTAACCCAATCAAGGAGGGATAACGATGTTTACATCCTATGTTGATAACGAGCAATTCAATTTGCAAATCAACCGTTTCTTGAATGACTTCTATCAGGAAGATGAACGGGCTAATCAGGATTTGCAAGGGATCATCCCAAGATTAAAGGATGCGGAGAGCTGGTATCAAGCCTGGCTGGATTACGCAATCATGCGGGAAGAACGGCAGGATTACGATCTTGCTTCCGTTTATTATCAGGCCGCCGAATTTTATGTGGCCCCGTCTGATCCGAACAAAGAGAAGATGTATCATAAGTTCCGCGAGTCCTTCTACCAAGGCTTTCGTGATTTCGATTATGAATCCTATCAGATCCCTTATGAGGATTCGTATCTTCCTGCGGTGAGATTAATGTCGCCGGGCGCCAAGAAAACCTTGCTCGTCTTCGCCGGCTACGATTCCTACATGGAAGAAATGCTCAAGATGATGAAATTCATAAGAGGGATCGACTATCATATTATTGTCTTCGACGGACCGGGACAAGGCACGGCGCTCAAAAACGGCTTGAAATTCATTCCGAATTGGGAAAAGCCGGTTGCCGCCGTCATTGACTATTTCAAGCTTAACCGTGTCAGCGTACTGGGGGCCTCCTGGGGCGGTTATTTCGCGATGCGCGCGGCCGCTTTTGAGAAACGGATTGACAAAGTGATCGCCTTCAATATTTTCTACTGCGCCTTCGATGGACTGAAAATAAGGATGCCGGACGATGTCTGGAACAAGCTGTCCTCCCTGTTGGCTGCCAATAATGCCGACCAGATCAATGCCATGTTCTACAGCATGATGGCCTCAAATCTCGATCTAAACTGGAAAATCACAAAAGGCATGGAAAATACAGGCGAGACCACCCCGTTCGGCTTGCTCAAAAATTTCGAGAAGCATACGATGGCCGGACTCGGCCCGTTGATCAACCAGGATGTATTGCTGCTGGCCGGAGAGGAGGATCAGTACGTTCCGATCAGCCGTCTGCCGCAAATCCAGCAAGAGCTGTGCAATGCGGCGTCCATTACGACAAAGGTCTTTACCAGAGAAACCGGCGGTGAGCAGCACTGCCAAGCCGGTCATCGTCATCTGGCTTTTAACGAAATGAAAAAGTTTCTGTAAGTCTAGCTTCGTTAATTTCCCAGCAGGTTAGGAACTACTCCTAACCTGCTTTTTTAATTATCCAAGCTGCAAGTTAAACGAAAGGAATAAGCCCCGATTCCGTCGAACTTCTTCGTATGATGCAAATGAAAAATAACACCACACCCAAGTATATAGCGACTATTATATTATTTCTCGGCATTCTCCTCGGCCTGCGCTGGACTTGGACCGAAATTTTCCCCACCTTGGAGCACCCCCGACCCGTCCATGGCGTGCTCGATTTACGCGGTGTGGACTTGGATCAATCCCCTACCATCTCCTTGGATGGCGAGTGGCAGTTCTACCCTGGAAAATTAGCTTATCGCCGGGACGCAGCTTTGGCGGAAGACGAACTTCGCCCGATTCAGGTTCCGGGAGATTGGAGCAGCCAGCTGACGAATGGCTCGGATCACTCGTATGGGTACGGAACGTATCGGCTGCGCATTCTGGTCGACCCGCTGAAGCAGCCTGTCGCTTTTTGGTTGCGGGGCATACAGGCCTCATCCGGTGTGGAAATCAACGAGCAGGTTAATCCCAATATCGGAAAGCCTGCCGAACATGCGAAGGAGTATACGCCCGAAAACGTCTCCTACACGGCCTCCTACGAATCACTGGGGGCCACAGAGCTTGAATTGCTTATCCGGGTGGCGAATTTCGACGATCCTTATAACGGCGGCATCCTGCGCCCCATCTACTTTGGCTCTCAGGCGGCGATCGACTACACGCGCTGGTATTCCATCGGGTTTCAATTGGTTACGTTTATCGTTCTGATGCTTCACGGGATGTATGCCTTTATCCTTTATACGTTTAACCCGCATGAACGGACGTTAGTCATTGTCTTTCTGTTGACGCTGGCAACCGGAATTGCCATTACGACCGGTCATGATAACCTGCTCTTGCTATGGCTGCCGATCAACTATACATGGGCGCTGAAGATCCGATTGATCGCCCTCCTATGGCATTCGTATTTCATGCTTCTACTCTTTCGAAGGTTCTCTGCGGCTCCTCCGAAGAGTGTCGGCTTGCGGGTACTCACCGCGGCGCTCCTTGCTTATACGGGATTTCTGTTCGCTGCCAATGCGTCGTGGGTGAATGGATCGGTTGACTTGGGGATATTTGCTTGCTTCTACTTGCTCCCCTTCACTTGGTTTGCCTATACGGCAGGAACCATGCTCTTCGGGAAAAAAGCCGTCAACGACGGCGTCTTTTTAGTGATGTCCGCGGTCGGTATTATGTCGAGTTTTCTCTGGAGCCTGAGGAGCTCCTATACTCCCGTTTACTATCCGATCGATATTATTGCGGCGATTATCGGTTTTTCGGCCTACTGGTTTAAACAATATTTCCGCAACGCCAGAGAAAACGCCGCCCTCAACGATCAATTAAGGAAGGCCGACAAGCTGAAGGATCAGTTTCTCGCCAATACGTCGCACGAGCTGAGAACGCCTCTGCACGGCATTATCAATATCGCGCAGAGCGTGGTGACCAAAGAGCAAGCGAAGCTGAACGAGCGCAGCCTGAAAGACATGGAGCTGCTGATTACCATCAGCCGCCGCATGTCGCATATGCTCGGCGATCTTCTCGATGTCGCACGGCTCCAAGAGCACCGCATCGTGCTGCAGCAAGAACCTCTGCACATTCAATCCGTCGTGCCCGGTGTGATCGGCATGCTTCAATATATGCTTGAGGGCAAGCCTGTCCGGCTGCGTATGGACATCTCGGAATCAATGCCGCCAGTCATGGCCGATGAGAAAAGACTCGTGCAAATTATGTACAATCTGGTCCATAACGCACTCAAATACACGGAGGAAGGAACCATCTCCGTGTCCGCCGAGACCCGGGAAGGGCACGCCGTGATCCATATCTCCGACACCGGGGTCGGCATAGACGAGGGGACCCAAGCGAGGGTCTTTCTCCCTTACGAACAAGGATCTTACGGCATAAGCGATGGGCGTGGCATCGGACTTGGGTTAAGCATATGCAAGCAGTTGGTCGAATTGCACGGCGGCGCGTTGACCGTCCACTCCGAGCTTGGGAAGGGCTCCGTGTTCAGCTTTAACCTGCCGTTAGCTAACGCGCTGCATCTCCCGTCGCTGCCGCAAAGTCCGCTTCCACCTCCACTGATCGCGGAAGCAATGGAAGACGTGTGCGCCGGGGCGATGGCTTCGGATACCTCCATCAGCGAAATGGCCGCTTCCGTACTTGTCCCGCCGCTTGGAGATGACGGGAAGGCGCACATTCTGGCCGTGGATGACGATCCCGTCAACTTGAATGTGCTTGTCGGCATCCTTTCGTCGGAGCCGTACCGCATCACGACCGCTCATTCTGCCCGCGAGGTGCTGGAGCTGCTGGATACGCAGCAATGGGATCTGTTGATTGCCGATGTCATGATGCCGCAGATGTCCGGCTACGAGTTGACGCAGAAGGTAAGGGAGCAGTACTCCTTATCCGAGCTTCCGGTGCTGCTGCTGACCGCACGCAGCCAGCCTGCCGACATCTATACCGGCTTCAAGTCGGGAGCCAACGACTACGTGACCAAGCCGGTCGACGCGCTGGAGCTGCAATACCGGATTCGGGCATTGATCACGCTGAAGCAGTCCATCCAAGAACGTTTGCGTATGGAAGCCGCCTATCTGCAGGCGCAAATTCATCCTCATTTTCTGTTCAATACGCTGAATTCCATTATGGCGCTGAGTGAGATCGATACGGAAAAAATGCGCCAGCTCGGCGATGCGTTTGCATCCTATTTGCGGATCAGCTTTGATTTTCTCAATACAGGAAAGCTTGTAGAGCTATCCCACGAGCTGGAGCTTGTGGAAGCCTACTTGTTTGTTGAACAAGAGCGGTTCGGCAGCAGGCTGTCGGTCTTGTGGGAGGTTGACCCGCGCATCGACTTGCTTCTCCCCCCGCTCTCGATCCAGCCATTGGTCGAAAACGCCGTCAAGCACGGGCTTCTCAGTCAACACAAAGGCGGGACGCTTCGTATCCGGATTGCCCGACAGGAGGGGGGCATCCATATTGAAGTCGCGGATGACGGCAAGGGCATGGAGCCGGACAAGGCCGAGCAGCTATTGAATCCGACGGGAAAAAGCAGACGCGGAATCGGTCTTTCCAATACGAACCGGCGTCTGACGCAATTGTACGGTCAAGGCTTGTCTATTCGCAGCAAGCTGAACGAAGGAACCACCGTGTCCTTTGTCATTCCGGACAATAGGAACAAAAGTCTTGACCTTGCCCCTGCGGCAATCTTGTAGGATGGGATCAGACCAGTGAGAAAGGAGAATCCGCCATGCTTACCGTTGGGCAACTGGCGCGCATTTTTAACGTGTCCGCCAAAACGCTCAGGCACTATGATGCCGTCGGCTTGTTCACGCCCGTCAAAGTCGGCGAGGAAAACCAATATCGCTTCTACTCGCCCGAGCAGTTGCCCGAGCTGCGCCGAATTTTGTTTCTGCGCTCTATGGGGCTCAGTATCGAGATCATACGCGAGCTCAAACGAAACGGGACGCTGGGGGATGCCGAAAAGCTGAAGCCGATCCTCTTGGAGCATGCAGACGGCATTCGTGACGAAATTGGGCGCCAACAAAAGCTTCTGGCTGCGGTTCAGCGCATGGTCGACTATATTTCCATTACGGGAGGAACGAACATGGAACCGAAGCTGGTGAAGAAAGCCGCTTTTACCGTTGTCGGGATGGAGTGGAACAACAAAACCAGCGAAGGCGGCATTCCCCAAATGTGGGACCGATTCGTACCGCGGGAGGATGAGATTCAGGGGAAATTGCAGCCGGACGTCTCGTATGGCGTCTGCATCCCCGGTCCGAACGGAGATTTCTCGTATATTGCCGGCTATGAGACGACGGGAGAGCACATTCCGAACGGCATGATGACATTTACGGTGCCGGAACAAACCTATGCCGTGTTTACTCACACCGACAGTCTGAGCCGTCTCGGAGAGACGATGGAATCAATTTACAGCAAGTGGCTGCCCCTGCACAGTCTGGAGCCAGCGCAAGGCATGGACCTCGAAGTATACGACGAACGGTTTACCGGGCCGGAAGATGATCGTACCCAAATCGATTTGTACATCCCGGTGAAGCCTTAAGCTCTCTGCCCGTCAAGCTGCGGCATGGGTCATAACTATCCAAAGGAGGCAAGGATCTTACGATGGTCACTCAAAAGGCGCTTTCGCACGTTACCTACACGGGCTCCGGCCCGTACTGCTACGCCAATTCCTTCGCGATGATGTTCGGCGCGGGCGCGCCCTCTCCGGCCGTGATCGAGTTCGCTACCGGCAGCCCGTTCGGGATGCAGCTGATCGGAGGCACGCTGCCGTTCTTCGATCCGTACAGCTGGGACCCCGAGGCGGGCTTCGACGACGCGTTGACCGCCCTCGGCTGGACGTCCACGGTTACCAAAGCCAGCGACGCCGACGAGGCCCTCGCCCGCCTCAAGGCGTCCCTGTCGGACGGTCCGGTGTGGATCGGCCCGCTGGAGATGGGGCATCTGCGGCATCAACCGGAAATGACCGGACCGATCGGTGCCGACCATTACGTCGTCGTCCTTGAGGTGAACGACGAGCGCGTGCTTATGCATGACCCGCATGGTTACCCGTACGTTTCGCTGCCGCTGAGCGTCTTCATGACGGCCTGGCGAGCCGAGACGATCAACTACGGCGAACCGTATACGATGCGCACCGGCTTCACCCGGCTCGCGGAAGTGTCCGAGACAGATGCCATAAGAGCGTCGATCCCCGCCGCGATCCGCTGGCTGTCGATGGAAGGCAGCCACAGCATGCCGCCGGGCACGCTCGGCAACGGCGAAGCCGCCGAAGGGCTCGCGGCGCTCATCGAGCGCGGCTGCAGCAGAGATCTGCGCGGCCATCTGATTTACTTCGCGGTCCGGGTCGGCGCTCGCCGCGCCGCGGATGCCGCGACCTGCCTGGCGCGCATCGGGTACGCCGAAGCCTCGCGAATCGCAGCCGAGCGGGCGCGGATCATCGGCTCGATGCAGCACCCGCTGGTCATCGGCGACGACGCGTCGGCGGCCGCTGCGCTGCGGGCGCTCGCGCCGACGTACGCTCAGCTGCTGGCGGCACTGGAAAGCGGAAGCTGAGCACAAGCATAACAAAGAAGCAGGCCGATCCTCAGCTCTCTTGCAGCGTGAAGGGTCGGCCTGCTTTATTCTTTTATTTCACTAACGCTCAAGACGAGACATGCGGATGAAACCAAATCTTATGGAAATCAAGCCAGCCTGAAGCATTAATGGTAACTCCACGAACCGATTTATGAAACGAAGTATTGCTTTTCTTTTGGATAAGGTACAGGACGGAATACGTCTGCCATATCAGATTTTCTACATCCGCCAGTTTGCGCTGGCGTTCGTTCTCGTCGGTTTCGCGAAAAATAGATACGGCCGCTTTTTTTACAGCCTCCGCCATAGGCTCGTCAAACGCACACAAGAAGTAATTTTTTTGCAGATACATCTCCAACTCGCCTACCTCGTCATCGCTAAAGATGTTCCCAAACAAGACACAGTCATGCTGCGGCAAAGAAGGGTGTACCGCGAATTCGGACGGATCTGTAATTTCGATTTCCATATGGACGCCAAAAGACTCGCAGCGCTCTCGAATCCAAACGGCGTCTTCCTCGTGATATTCAGTTGTAAGCAAACGGAACGTTTCCCCCTGGTAGCCGCTTGCCTTCAACAGGGCCAAAATGTCCGAGCGACTTGCGCTGGAATTCGCTGTCGTTATCTTACCGGAGACCGGACGGTATGGACGGAATCCCTGCGCAGGAAAAATCCGGTCGCCCCCCAACTCGGCAATCATCTGTTCTCTATCGATGATATGGTGAAGAGCTTGCCGGAATTTCGGATGGTTTTGCGGACCGCTCTTCCGCTGGTTAAATACAAGCAAACTGCAGCAGCAGAACAACGTTTCCATGTCCAACCACTCGTTGTTCCTTTTTATCAAGGCATCCCGCTGTGCTTTGGAGGCATCCCCGTGCGAAATCATAACCGATGTCCAGTCAGGCTCCTTCAAGCTGCCGGTTTCCATTTCAGGGAAAATGAGAATCTCGACGCGATCCAGGTGCGGCCTGCCTTGAAAATGAGCCGGGAATGCCTCCAAAATACAGATGCCCTCATTGGGACGAACCATTCGAAAAGGGCCTGTTCCTACCGGTTTTTTGCCAAATTCCGCTTCGCCTGCCCGTACAATCTCTTCGGGAACAATACTGGCGGGAATGGTAGAAAGAAACCGCAGAAACAAATAATTCGGTTCTTTCAAACGGATTCGTACCGTTTTATGGTCCATGGCCTCGGTCTTCTCGATGTCTTGAAACATCCAGCTCGATTCGAATCGTTCAGGGTTCAAGCGAAGCCGGTCCAGTGAAAAAACGACATCGTGAGCAGTCAGCTCCCGCCCATGATGGAACATGACGCTTTTTTTCAAATGGAATGTCCATTCTCTGGCATCGGCGCTGCTTTCCCAGGAATGCGCGATACAAGGTGTGACGGTTCGGCTTTCCTGATCGTATTCGACCAACGTATTGAACAACTGGCCTACCATGTGTGCATCGAAATCATAATAAATCAGTCCGGGGTCAAGCGTTAAAATCGAACGGTACACAGGAAAACGCAGCGTATCCTGCAGCTTATTCGAAACGGCTTGGGTGGAAAAACCCATTCCTTCCGACAGCCAATCCATAAACTGTTCTTTGACAGCGGCCGCCCCGAAACGGTTCATCAGCTCCATCGCTTCCTTTACATTCCCCTGCTCCATCCTAAGCTTAACTTCCCGAAGGAGAATTTCGCCCGAATCCGTGAGTAAGGTCAACACGGAAGTATGACCGCGGCCCCGTCCGGCTTGCCACTCAATCCAGCCCAGCTCGCAAAGCTTGCGGACAATCAGTTTAGCGTAGCGAGGCGTACAGAACCATATCCCTGTAAGCTTGTCGACCGTAACCGAGAAGGGCTTACCCACCTCATGGTTGTTAAAATATCGGCGAAGCTCTAAAAAATGCGGAACCGTCAACATAGGGAACCCCTTTTCTCACTAAAAAAGGTGAAGTGATTTAATCAAATCATACTCTTTTTATCCCTTTTTTGATAGCTATACTGAAATTTAGGAAAACGAAACAGCGAGGGTGATGAAGAGGATGAACATGATCTTAAAAAAGCGGTTAAACCTGCCCCGATTTCATCCGGTAGCATGGGGAGTCATTATCGGAACCTTCCTGTCACGCACAGGATTTTTTATGACACTGCCCTTTTTGGGCATTTATTTGGGGAAAGTCAAGGGAATCGATCCGGCAACTGTCGGGGCCATTTTAGCCGTCAGCTTATTGGCCGGAACCCTAAGCAGCTTTGTCGGAGGAGCATTATCGGATCGTCTGGGCCGATATCCGGTTATGATTTCGTCGATGGCCGTCTGGAGTCTTGTCTTGATAGGCTTCGCCTTTGCCGCCGAAACTTGGGCTTTCTTCTTATTGAGTGCGATCAACGGTCTCTGCCGCAGTGTTTTCGAACCGGTCGCCAGAGCCCTGCTCGCCGACGTCACTCCTTCCGAACATCGCGCCGACGCCTTTAACGCGAGATATTTTGCCATCAATCTGGGAGGAGCTATAGGACCGTTAGTAGGCTTGAAGCTTGGTGCAGGCAGTTCTTCATCGCTTTTGCCGTTTTTCACCAGTGCTGTGATTTTCTTTATTTACGCCATGGTCTTAGTGGTTTTCATGGTCATGTTCAAGCAGAAGCTTCATGAGAAATCGGCATCGACCACGATGAACCAAATGGCGCGAATTATTTTTACCGATAAAATATTCCTCTATTTTCTTCTGGGTAATGTATTTGTCACAGGAGCCTATTCACACTTGGATACCACGTTGTCGCAATATATTGGTCATGACCGGATCGAAGCGTACTCGTTTCTTTTCGTGATCAATACGCTCTCCGTATTGGTATTGCAATATCCTCTTGCCAAGCTGATGAAGCGCTTCTCTTCGTTAACGGCGTTGAAAGCCGGGTGCCTGTTATTCGGACTGGGTCTGTTCGGGTTTGGGATTTTTGACAATATCTTGATGCTTGCCTTGTCGATGGTCGTTTTTACGATGGGCGAAATCTTATGTTTTGTCATTGGAGATGTGCTTATCGGTGAAATTGCACCGGAACATTTGAGAGGGGCCTATTATGGCGCTAGCGGATTGGCATTTATCGGTCAGAGTGTGTGCGCTTGGATTGGCGGTATCCTACTGAGCGTATTAGGCTTCGGACAAGGTCCTGTCCTATTCGCCATCCTCATGCTTCTGGCATTTGTCGCCTTTCCATTCTTCCATCGAGGGCAGCATCTTTGGGAGCAACGGCAGGGCCTTGAGAAAGCAAATGGTTTGATCGCGGGGATTGAGCAGCAGAACTAATTGCCCTCTTAAAAAGGCTTCGGAAAGGATAAGATCATCTCGCGAAGCCTTTGTAGGTTTGTACAATGGGTTACGATTTCACAATATCGGCGACGATTTCGTAAGAACGCAGGCGCGCCTGGTGATCAAACACATGGCCGACGACCATGATTTCGTCCGCTTGGGTAGCGTCCAGGAAGGCTTGCAGCTTTTCTTTCACCGTTTCCGGACTGCCGAAGATAGAAGAGCCAAGCTGGTTCTGCAGGGCTTGCTTTTCGTGCTCGCTCCATAGGCCGTCCATGCTGTCCACAGGCGGCGGCAGCGGCGCTTCATGGCCCCGGATCAGGTTGAGGAATTGCTGCTGCAATGTCGTGCCCAGACGTTCCGCTTCTTCATCCGTATCCGCGGCAATGACATTGACGCCAACCATCGCATACGGCTTCTCAAGTACTTTCGAAGGCTGGAAGGCACGACGATATAATTCCATCGCCGGCACGGTGTTGGTGGGCGAAAAGTGACTGGCGTAAGCAAACGGCAGACCGAGCTGACCGGCCAGTTGAGCGCTGAAGCCGCTGGAACCGAGCAGCCAGATCGGAATCGTTAGGCCCTCTCCCGGGATCGCCCTTACATGCCTCGGGCCTGAGGCCAACGAGGGGTCGAAATAGGCCCGCAGCTCGTCCAATTGGTCGGGGAAATCCTGGCCTCCGCTCCGAATGTCGCGTCGCAGCGCGAAAGTGGTTCGCTGATCCGTGCCGGGCGCACGCCCGAGCCCCAGGTCAATGCGTCCGGGGAACAAGGATTCAAGCGTCCCGAATTGCTCTGCGATCACCAGAGGCGAATGGTTGGGAAGCATGATCCCGCCTGAGCCCACCCGGATCGTTGATGTACCAGCCGCTACATGAGCGATCACAACGGAAGTAGCGGAGCTGGCGATAAAAGGCATATTATGGTGCTCCGCCAGCCAGTAGCGGTTGTAGCCCCACTTCTCCACATGCCGGGCAAGGTCCAGCGTGTTGCGAAAAGACTCGGCAGGAGTTCCCCCGGCTACGATAGGAGACAGATCAAGCACGGAGAAGGGGATATCGCTCAATCGTTTGTTCGTCTTATTTGCAGACATATGGTCTTCCTCATTTCATTTTATTATTTTGCCTTGCATCCGACTTTTCACGCCATGCATTTATATATCAGGATATCTATCTTTTTAGATGTAAAAGCAAAAGCAACATACATGGAATCTCCAACACATAGGAATTAACCATGTCTGCGGGTTTATTATTTCATTATATATAGAAATACAGATATGTCAATGCAGCGTCCGATCCATAGAGAAGAGCTGTCCCTTCAGTAGAAATCTACTTCAAGGACAGCTCATTCGATTTGTCATATAAGACTAATCCGTTTGCTCTTACTCGTGAAAATCAAGTCCCGAACGAACTTCCTTCACGTATCCGGTGCGAATCACGAAATCGCCGAAATGCTCGCCTTCCTCACGTTCCTTCGCATAGCGGTTCAAGATGGGCCGCAGCTCCGCAAGAATTTGCGTCTCGTCAATATTTTCGCGGTACATTTTATTGAGCCGGTTGCCGGAGAAGCCGCCGCCCAAGTACATGTTGTATCTCCCCGGGGCCTTGCCGATAAAGGAAAGCTCCGCAAGCGCGGGCCGGGCGCATCCGTTCGGACAGCCGGTCATCCGAATGACTATCTCTTCTTCGCGCAACCCCGCCTCATCCAAGATCGATTCGATCTTGTCCAGCAGCGTGGGCAAATAGCGCTCCGATTCGGCCATCGCCAACCCACAGGTCGGCAGGGCAACACAGGCCATCGAATTTCTGCGCAGCGCGGAATATTGAATCCCATCAGTAAGCCCGTATGCCTTAATGATTTCCTCGATTTTTTTCTTCTTCTGGGTCGATACATTGCCGATGATCAGGTTCTGATTCGGCGTCAGACGGAAATCCCCGTTGTGCACCTTGGCAATTTCCCGCAACCCGGACATCAACGGGTAATTGGCCTCGTCCTTCACCCGGCCGTTCTGAATGAAGAGGGTGAAATGCCATTTGCCGTTGCTTCCCTTCACCCAGCCGTAACGGTCTCCATTGTGGTCAAAATGATAAGGGCGCGCTTCCGCCAGCTTCCATCCCAAGCGCTGATGAAGCTCGTCGATAAACCATTCCAAGCCGCGGTCGTCGATCGTGTACTTGAACCGGGCATGCTTTCGCACCGAACGGTCTCCGTAATCCCTTTGGATCATGACCGTTTTTTCGGCCACGTCGACGGCCTGCTCCGGCGTAACAAAACCGATCACCCGCGCGAGCTGCGGATACGTCTGCGGATCGCCGTGCGTCATCCCCATGCCCCCGCCGACAGCCACGTTGAAGCCCAGCAGCCGTCCTTGCTCATGAATCGCGATCAAGCCAAGATCCTGGGAGAAGACATCGACATCGTTGGAAGGCGGCACGGCGATGCCGATCTTGAACTTACGCGGCAAATAAACAGGTCCGTATATCGGTTCTTGCTCTTCGCCGTCGCGGCTGTCGACAACCTTCTCTTCATCCAGCCAAATTTCATGGTAAGCTCTAGTACGCGGATCAAGATGGTGGCTTATTTTCTTCGCCCATTCATACACCTGCTCGTGGATTTCGGAAACGTACGGGTTCGGATTGCTCATCACGTTACGATTGACGTCCCCGCAGGCCGCAAGCGTGCTTAACAATGCTTCGTTGACTTCCTTGATGACCTGCTTCATGTTCCACTTGATCACGCCGTGAAGCTGGAACGATTGACGGGTCGTGAGACGAATCGTCCCGTTCGCATATTGCTGCGCGATGCGATCCATCATCAGCCATTGCTCCGGCGTAACGACCCCACCGGCCGCCCTCACGCGCACCATGAACTGGTAAGCCGGCTCCAGCTTCTGTTTATTCCGCTCGTTGCGAAGATCCCGGTCATCCTGCATATAGCTTCCGTGAAATTTCATCAAGCGGTTATCGTCCTCGGGAATGGAGCCCGTGATTCTATCCGTGAGCGTGTCCGCAAGAGATCCCCGCAGGTAGTCGCTTCGCTTCTTGATCTCCTCTACATCACTATGAGGCGCGCTATTTGCTGAAAGTAAATTATTTTCGCTCATGTCCCTATCCCCTCTCGTTATCTGTGAGCCTGAACTCAGTAGACATCTCGCTGATAACGTTTGTCCTGTTGCAATCGTGCCAAATACTCCGCAGCAGCCTCTGAGCTAAGCCCGCCCTCCCGCTCGATAATGGTAACGAGAGCGGCATGAACGTCATGCGCCATATGCTTTTCGTCTCCGCACACGTAGATGACGGCGCCTTCCTCCAGCCATTGATACAATTCCTTGCCGTGTTCAAGAAGGCGGTGCTGTACATAGACCTTCTCATCCGTATCGCGGGAGAACGCGACATCCATGCGGGTCAGCACGCCATCCTTCAGCCAGCGCTGCCACTCGACCTGATAGAGGAAATCCGTGGAGAAATGGCGGTCGCCAAAAAACAGCCACGTCTTGCCCTGTGCCCCGGTTTCTTCCCGTTCGCCCAGGAAAGCCCGGAACGGAGCAGCGCCTGTGCCGGGTCCGATCATGATGACTGGCGTATCCGGATTTTGCGGAAGCTTGAAGTTCGGGTTCTGCTGGATAAATACCGGCAGCGAATCGCCCAGCTCCAGATGCTCGGCGAGATAAGTCGAGCATACACCGTATCGCTCTCGTCCGTGCGCTTCGTATTGTACCTTGCGGACCGTGAGATGCACCTCGTCCGGGTACGCCTTCGGACTGCTGGATATGGAATAAAGACGCGGCGGCAGCTTGCGAAGAATCGATACAAACTCCTTGCCCGATACTCCTTTAAGCTGATAATCCTGCACCAGATCCAGCAAATCCCGATTTTTGATATACGCTCGAAGCTCCTGCTCGTGCCCCGGCGCAAGCAGCTCCTGCAGACCGCTGTCCGGGAACAGAGCCGCCGCTTGCTCCAACAGGGGCTTTGTCAGAACCGTAATTTCATAATAGCTTGTCAAAGCTTCAAGCAGCGGGCGCTCGTTGCCGTTTTTATCGACCGGAACGAGCTCCTCCCGGTTCCCATCCAGCGCCTGAATCAGTTCATCGACAAGTCTGGGATGATTGTTCGGATACACGCCCAAGCTGTCGCCCGGCTCGTACTGGAGATTGGACCCTTCCAGCGAAATCTCCAGGTGACGCGTTTCCCGATCCGATCCACGGCCGTTCAGATTCAAATTTTCAAGCACTGCGGCTTGAAACGGATTCGACCTCGAATATTCCGTCTGCTGCGTCTCGCTCCGGACTGCTGCGCCACCGCCGCTTCCCAAGGACGTGGCCGCCGAAGCCTCGTTCAGAGAAGCCAAGATACGCTCCATCCACTCCGCCGCGGAATCCTCAAAATCGACATCGCAGTCGACGCGTGCGGCAAGCCTTTTGCCTCCGAGCTCCTCAAGGCGCTTGTCGAAGTCCTTGCCCGTCTGGCAGAAAAATTCATACGAAGTGTCCCCCAAAGCCAATACGGAAAACCGCAAGCCTTCCAATTGCGGCGCTCGCTTGCTGTGCAGAAATTCATAGAAAGACAGCGCATTGTCCGGCGGCTCGCCTTCCCCGTGCGTGCTCACCAAGATGAGCAGGTTTTCAACCTTCTTTAACGTATTCGGTTTGAAATCGCTCATGGAGGAAAGCGTCGGCTGGAGGCCCTGCTCCTTCAACTTCTCGCTCAACTTCTTGGCCAGCTTCTGGCTGTTCCCGGTCTGGGACCCGAACAGCACCGTGACCTCTTTGGAGAGGACCGGTTGGTTCGCGGCCGGCGCAGCCGTCGAAGCCTCGGTTTTGTGCAAAGCCGTCAAATAGCCGCTCAGCCAAATTTTCTGTACTTCCGTCAGCGTAGGCAGCAAACGGTTGAGAAGCTCTACCTGCTCTTGATTAAAAGGACTGTTCATCACCTGTAATATCAACAATATGCACCTCGCATAGGATGAAAATAATTCCTAGTATTCTTATATAATTAATTTTATCTTATCTCCAACCTATCACAGCCGGGTAAACGGATCAATTAAAAGGATTTTATAGCTTTTATTAGTTTTGCTGATAAATCGCCAACGTTACCGGATGAAAAATTAATATTGCCCAATAAACCAATATCCGATATATTGGTTTTATGAAAAAAGATCAGATTCAACCCATTCAACGGCAGTCGTTTAGAGATGAAGTCTATCAAACTTTAAAAAAGTGGATTATCACCCTGGAATTGCATCCCGGAGAACGCTTGAGCGACAAAGAATTGGCGGAGAAATTCGGCATTAGCCGCACGCCGGTCAGGGAAGCGCTCAAAAGGCTGGAGGACGAAGGTCTGGTCGCATCCCTTCCGGGATCGTCCACTTATGTAACGCCATTACATGTAACGGAGGCGAAGCACGCGTTTACGGTAGTTGCCGTCTTGCACGCTTTGGCTACAAAACTCGCATGTCCTATTTTAAATGAATCTGATCTTCAGACACTAGAAGCAAGCAATAACGCCTTACAGCTTGCGATTGAACAAGGCGACGTGATTCAGGCCATCGAGGCGGATACGCATTTTCACAAGGTATTCTTGGACGCGGCGGGGAACCCTGAGATCGTTCTGGCGCTAGAACGCAGCATCCCCAAAATTCAACGACTGGAGATTTCCCAATTCAATACCCTGAAAGGGTTGAATTCCGTGGAGCAGCACAATCACATTATGGCCGCCTGCCACAATGGGGAGTGTGAAAAGGCTGCCCGTCTTGTCGAAGAAAACTGGCTAAGTCTCGGCGAGCTGCTAACCCAACCCACGGAACCGAGGTGAGCCCCGTTGAAGCCCATTATGATCGGTATAGGTTCGGCCTTCTTTTTTGCTTTTACCTTTGTTCTCAATGCTTCGATGGAGCTGTCCGGCGGGAGTTGGATTTGGAGCGCCGCGCTGCGCTATCTCTTCATGGTTCCGCTGCTCTTGGGCGTGGTACTGGCTCGCAAAAACCTGCGTCCGCTCTTACATGAAATGAGAAAACAACCCGGAACGTGGCTATGGTGGGGCACGGTGGGATTCGGGTTATTTTATGCTCCCTTATGCTTCGCAGCCGCATATTCGCCCGGCTGGCTGATTGCCGGCACATGGCAAGTCACGATTATCTCGGGCACTTTGCTTGCACCGTTATTTTGGGAAACGGTCTCAACCGACAAAGGACCCATGCAAGCCCGGGGAAAAATTCCCGTTAAGGGTCTGATCATGTCGCTTCTCATCCTGCTTGGGATTATTCTCATGCAGATCGAACATGCCAAGAGCCTTTCCTTGGAAAGCCTATTGCTCGGCATAATCCCTGTGCTGATCGCGTCGTTTGCCTATCCTTTGGGCAATCGGAAAATGATGGAGCTCTGCGAAGGGCGATTGGATACGTTTCAGAGGGTATTGGGCATGACGATTGCAAGTCTGCCTTTCTGGCTGGTCCTTTCCTTGTACGGCTTATCTACTGTAGGATTGCCGAGCAAGGAGCAGAGCTTTCAAGCGTTGCTGGTCGCCCTGTTTTCCGGCGTCGTGGCCACCGTCCTCTTCTTCAAAGCGACGGATATGGTGCGGGGAAATATGCGGAAGCTGGCTTCGGTCGAAGCCACGCAGTCGATGGAAGTCCTATTCGCCTTAGCCGGGGAGCTGCTGTTTTTGTCGATCCCCCTTCCTTCGCTTTTATCCTGGTGCGGGATGATTGTCGTCGTTCTCGGCATGATTTTGCATAGTTATGTGGCGAATAAACAAGAGGAGAGTCAGTTGAAACCGTCAGCCGCGCTGAACGAAAGAGTATAAAAATATCGCCGTCCAACTCCGACAGAGGTGTGAACGGCGATATTTTTAATTCATCCCATCGCATAGCTAGGAGGTCATTTCTTCCAGCAGCTTGCCTAACCGGTCGAGGTTCTGTTCATTAGCTTCCATACAGAATGTCTTGACTTGTTCGAATTCCTCGGTTAGCTTGAAAAGCTGACGGAACGTAACTTTGGTACGGCCTTCCAGGTTCTCGAAAGTACCCGTTAACCGAAATTCGTGACCGGATAGATGGTCAATCACGATCCGCTCAAACGGAACGATCTCAACAAAGACGTTATGGTTCGGGTAATCCGTACCGTCCGGTCCATGCATGGTGAGTCGCCACGTGCCGCCCGGCCTGATATCGCACTCGTGAAATGTATTCGTGAAGCCATGCGGCCCCCACCAACGAGCGAGCAAATCAGGGGTTGTCCAAGCCCGAAATACAAGCTCCGGCGGTACATCGAACTCGCGTGTGGAAATAAGTTCATTTTTCCCCATGCTCATGATCATTCCCCTCTTCAAAGACCTTGCCAAGCGCGTCCAGCATGAGATTGGTACCGTGCTCCCGTATTTCCGGCGTATCGTGCCCGTCAAAGAATGCTCCTTGCTCCGTAAAAATGAGCTTCGTGCCGCCCTCCAGCTTGATCAGTTCAACCGTTGTATTCGAGACGGAGACGCGTGTGCTGCCGGAATCCAGGGTGTACGTATAGACAATGCGCTGCTCCGGAACAATTTCCTGGTAACTGGCGTCGAACGTAAAGACCGGCCCTTCCGGCGGCCCGCCACTGCTGTACTCGCGCCCGCCAACCCGAAAGTCGAAGATCTCCGGCTTCGAAAACCACTTGGCTTTGGCAACCGGGTCAGCCCAGGCTTGGTAAACCCGCTCCGGCGAGGCGGCATAAGTCCGCTCGACGACGAAGGTCGCATGCTTAACAAATCGTTCATTCATTGATTTTCCTCCTTAGGTTTCGGCATTGTCTCCTCGGCAAGAAAGTCCCCCAACAGATCCAGGTTTCGCTCCCAAATCGTTTGCCGCTCAATGACCAGCTTCTCGAATGACATTTTCATCGCTTGCAGAAGGCTCGTGAAATCTTCCACCGTTAATTGCGCCTTACCCTGCATAAGCTTGGATACATGTTCGAGCTGCTCCAATAGTTTCTGCTGCAGCTTGATCTGCTCTTTGACTCGGTTGATCTGCAAGTTGACGATCTCAAGCGGACTGATTTGCCTGCCGGTCAAAACCGATTTAATCTCTTCGAGAGATAACCCCAGCTCTTTAAGCGATAAAATCTGGTGCAAACGCGACAGGTCCGATTCATTGTACAGCCTGTGGCCGGATTCCGTATGTTCCGACGGGGAGAACAGCCCGATTTGATCATAAAAACGCAAGGTTCGTACGGTAAGCCCCGTCAGATTGGCGATGTCTCCGATCTTCCAATAGCTCTTCATTCATCATCTCCACTCTTTGGCGCTAGCTTTATACCGGTAGCTTCATTATAAAACCTTACGTTACGTAAGGTGCAAGTATAATTGTGCCGTTCTATCGTAAATTTTTTTGCGGTTCATCGGCGAAAACGATTCCAAAATTATCCAAAAACAAACCGACGGAAGCTGGCGGCACATCGTAGACCACCCGTTTGGCGCAGACTTGTTGGACAGCGTAAAAACGACATCACGATCCGCCTTATCTGAAGCCGGGTAGATCATGATGCCGTTCAAATCACTTCATTCGTATGGCCCGCCTAAACGACAAGTCCTTCCTCCTGCGCTTTCCTCACCGCGTCTTCCCGGTTATTCACGCCCAGCTTGGCATAAATCATCGTAGTGCAATTACGAACGGTACCTTCGGAAAGAAATATTTTTTCCGCGATCGCTTTTATGCGAAGCCCCTTCACTAGGGATGCCAGAATTCCCCGCTCACGCTCCGTCAACCCGTAAGGGCAAACGCGTCCTTGCAATTTACGCAGTCCATCCAGTTCTTCCTGCTGCACCTTCATCTCTTTGAAGAGGACATCTGCGATGGACTGGGTAATCAGCGTTTCCCCTTGGTGGACGACCCTTATCGCCTCCACTAACTCAATAGGGGAAACGGATTTCAACAAGTAACCGTTGGCGCCGTTCTTGAGCGTATCGGCGGCCTGCGAAGCCTCTTCGATGGTTGTCACCATAATAACGCGTAAGGCGGGCCATCGTTCGCGTATCGCTCGCAGCGTACTCGGTCCGTCCAATACAGGCATTCGGACGTCCAGCAGCACCACATCGGGATTCACGTTTGGAATCATGTCGAGCGCTTCCTGCCCGTTTCCGGCGAGCCCAACGACTTGCATATCCTGCTGTTGTTGTAAGATCAGCTGCAAGCTTTCTCTGATGATCGGCTGGTCGTCAACGAGAAGTATGCGAATGCTTGCTGCTTGTGGAAGAACCGCCTGATGAGGCAGGCAGCAAATAACCGCTACACCTCCTTCATCCAGACAATGAAGAGATAAATATCCATCAAGGGCTTCAAGCCGCTCTTTCATCGATTGCAACCCGAATCCGAATTCAATTTCCTTGTTTCCATTCCCGTTATCTTCAACCTGCATTCGGATTTGGGCTTCTTCAAAGTACAATCCCACCTGTATAAGTGAAGCACCGCCGTGGCGCACGGCATTGGTCAGCGCTTCCTGCAAGCAGCGATACAGGGGCAGCTTCCGGGACCGACTTAATTCATACTCCTTGCCGTAGATGCGCAGCTTGACGATCACCCCGGTTGACTGTTGAAATTGCTCGATCAATTCGCGAAACGAGGACTCCAAGGTCGTTAACGATTCCCCGGTGGTTTGCGCCCAATTGTGAACGATTCCCCTGGTTTCATTCAAACCGCGGCGCGCCATGTGAAGCAGGGTGTCCAGTCGCTTCACTTCGGTATCGGGCAAGCGAGGCCGAAGCGTCTCCATGCCCATAATTAGCGATGTCATCGTGTGTCCGATCGTGTCGTGCAGCTCTCTGGATATCTTGTCTCTCTCCTCAAGCAGCGTTATTTGCTCCACTCGACTCGCATATTGCTCCAAAATTTGGTTCTGTTCCTTAATGATCAGGCTCTGCTTTTGCGTACGGACCAACAATTGAAAGCCGAAGCCGCACCCGTACATTCCCAAATGGTACAAGATGGCTTGAAAAGCGATGCCATCGAAATCCAAACGAGCGGTATTCCATGCGAGAAAGGGAACAAGAAGAATCGTAGCAGGCCCCGTCCAGCGGTATGTTCGTTCCGTGCTATGGAATCCCACGACAAAGACGATGATCACAAACTGCCATTGGGTCGCTTCAAAATAGTAGTTTATAGCAATGTAAAGGCTCCCGCTCAGCGCGATCTCAGCAATCAAATAAGCGCTGGTGGAATACCGGTAAAACCAATAAGGAATAACAAACGCAAGAACCGAAACGAATAGCACCGCCATTACAGGGTACGGCAAACGGTCGTGATATCGAACAAGCCCGATGACAATCGTGATCCACCACATGAAGCGGATCGTGAAAATGATCCAATCGAACCATGCCCATCGGTTGGCCAATGTCAGCAGGATGAACACCTCTTTTCCGGATTTAACTGTCAACCATTATAGCATGCGCCTCCACGAAGCGATATCACGAATACGAATGACAATGTACAACTTCCCAAAATGACAGGTTCGACCTCATACTCAGCCTTATCGCTATAGCCTGGCGATATCCATCGCTCAAAAACGAAAGGTGAAGATGATGAATATGTCGGATACACGGAAATGGTTGGCTGCTCTACTCGCTTCTTGCTTGTTATTCCTATTGTGCATGCCACATGCTAATGCGAATGAGGCTTCGCCGTTCTCCGCAGAAGCGTTGGAACAATTGATTGATCCTCTCATGAAGGAGGAAATGAGCAAGCTTCATATTCCCGGCGCATCGGTTGTCATTACACAAGGCGAACGCATCATGTATAGCAAAGGGTACGGCTTCGCCGATCTGGAACAACAGGTGCCCGTTAACCCGGCAAGCACGCTGTTTCGGCTAGGCTCCTTAACCAAATCCCTCACCGCTACGGCGGCTATGCAACTGGTCGAGGAGGGAAAGCTCTCGTTGCATGACGATATCAATGCAGCTCTGAAGGATTACCAGGTAAATGGAAAGTACGGCCCAATTACACTCCATCACCTGCTCACGCATACGGCAGGTCTGGATGTAATCATGTATGAAAGAGATAATCGCCAAGGATTGACCCCGCAATGGTCGACGGATACGGTCCGGACGTATTTGGAGAGGCAGCCGACGGTGTTTGCCCCCGGAAGTAAATTCCTATACAGCAATGCCGGGATAGGGCTTGTGGGAAGTGTGATCGAACAAGTATCCGGATATCCCTTGAATGATTACATGCGGGAACGCTTGTTCCAGCCACTCGGCATGAGCAGCGCGAACTTGAATCTCCCGCAGGATCGGACCAAGTTGGCCAAGAGCTATACTTATACGGATAACGGTTATCAAGTGGTTCCTTATTCCGGAATTCATTTTCCCGGAGCAGGAGCCGTCAATATGACGCCGAATGACTTCGCCCCCTACATGATCGCACATTTGTCCAACGGCTATTTCCACGGTCAGTCCTTGCTTAAACCGGAGACGGTCCGGATGATGCATGCGAAGCAATTCTCTTCTCATGAACGCATGTATGGGATTGGGTATGGTTTTTTTCGGTCGGAGACGGCGAATGGAGTTCCCTACTTGTGGGCGAATGGAGGAATTGACGGATTTAATTCGAAAATGGTGCTCATTCCTTCCCATTCGATCGGTATCTTCATTACCGCCAACACCGGAGATAGCGGGATGGAAATGCACGGGAAAGTCGTTCACGCCATATCCCAAATGATCGACTCGAAAGTAGCCCGCAAGCCACTTCCTCCCCTTGAAAGTTCAGGGAGTGCGATCAAGGAACTGGAAGGACGATACGAGCTGCACTTGGCAGCGGAGCATGGCTGGGCCAAGGGACTTCGCTTGCTAGGCAGCGTACCGTATACGGTTGAAGCAAAAGACGATCGAACCTTAGTGGTGACCGGCTTATTCCAGAACGACGGGCAACAGATGCTCAGGAAAGAGTTTACCCAAGTAGATGAAAGGTTCTTCCAAGAAGTCGGCGGGGAGGAACAGCTGTACTTTCATAAAGAACAGGGGAGATGGACGCTGACAGGGCCGATGTACTTCTCCATCCCGCGCACGGCTTCCTTTGAGTCGGGATCTGTCTTGTTGGCGCTGTATGCGGTACCCGGCATTTTGTTCACGCTTATTCCGCTCCTATGGATCGTGAGGTACGCGATACGGCAATGGCGCAAGCAATCGCACAGCATCTCTGTCGTCATTCCAATCATCGCTCTCCTTCAGAGCATATTCTTCATTGTCCAGTTCATCTATGGGAATGGAGAGATTCTATACGGATACTCGCAGTTCTATCAGGTCGTCGTGGCTTCCATGCCTCTTATTTCGTCGGCCGCGGCTGTTTATTTCTTGATTCGAATCTTTACTGCCAAGGAGCTTGACCGATGGAAGACCGTAAACGTTGGGATCGCCGTGCTTACCCTCCTTTATACGGCTTACTTGTTCTATTGGAACTTTCTTTCCGTACATTACTCTTAGGATTAGGAGGCTATAATGATGCCGCTTAAACGAACGATTGTCTATTATCTGGGGATAACGCTTGGGATTACTTTCATGATGCAAGCGGTGATCGGGGCGGCTTACACCCCCGCAAATATCCTCTTGATGATGTGGGTGCCAGGCATAGCTGCCGTGGTATTCACCTTGCTCGGCAAGACGCCGCGGCCCGGAACGCTTGGTTTACGATTATGCCGCCCCTATGATTTGATTATGGCAGCTGCAATTCCCGTCCTAACGTTTGTCATTACCACCGCAGGCTCGGCTCTATTATTCGAGGGCAGCATCAGATGGGGGGATTACAAGCTTATGGCTATGACGGACAGCTTCACGCTGAATCTCCTCGTCACGATCCTCGTGGTCGTAGCTAAATCTTGCCTGTTCGCGCTTGGCGAAGAGTTGGGCTGGAGAGGGTATGCGCAAAGCCGGATGATCGCTTCATTCGGTTCCGTGAAGGGGATTATGATTCTGGGTGTCGTATGGGGATACTGGCATTTCGGGGTTACCCTCACGGGAGCTACCTTTAAAGGTGCGCCGTTGCTAGGGGCACTTGTCTTGATGCCGCTAGCATGCATCGGCATGTCGTTCATATTCGCATGGTTGACTCTGAAGTCAGGCTCTGTATGGCCTGCTGCTGTGGCCCATGGAATAACGAATATTCTCTTTGATTTCTCGTTCCTCTTAACCGATTATAAAGGAAGCGCGGCTCTGTACTATACTTGGATTGTCGCGGTGATGTTACTCGTGGGAGGCATCTTTATGTGCTTGATCCAAAGAATGCGGCCCCCGGTTACGGAAGGCACGAACAGTGCTGCCTGATCCCAACCCTCATGAAGGATCATCACAAAGAATCGGCGATTCTTTGTGATGATCCTTCTATACTCTTAGTATTGGAGATTATAAAATTGGACATCGATCTTGACATCGGTAGTGCCAGAGTAGTACATGACATTTGTGATATCGAGACGATAAAACGTTGATGGTTCAGTTTCAATAGAATCACTATGAAATCCATTTCCTCCAATTGAGTAGTCCTTTATCGGCTCCCAATCTCCATTTTTCTTTTTGTAAAGCTGATATTTTAAAAATGCAACGCCACCGAGTACACCCTGTTGATTCACCTCAAATCTAATAGGACCGTCTCCAGGATATAACCAGCTAAATGATCGAGTTTCCCACGGTTTGAGAGTATAACTCCCGCTAGGATCACTGGCCATTGAAAACTTGTTGCTTGTCTCAGGTGTTGCTTTACCAACATGAAAATCAGCGGGACTTGTCGAAACAGTCACATCCGCCGCACTGACGGGTACTGCAAAAGTCAAGCATGCAAGAGCCGAAACCATACAAATCTTTTTAAAAATTTTCAATTTAATCACTCCTATGGAATATAGGTATAATAATACAGTAAAACAATAACATTATATCAATTAAAAGTAAGTATTTGCAATTTTTGTAGTTTATAAGAAAATAATATTAACCTGCTTGTTTATTGATTTAGTTAATGCAAACGTGGCTTTGAAATCTGCGCGGTGTTCATTGGTCGTACCGGAGCCATAATTCGTGCGCAATCAGCAATCGCCCGATTCAAAACATCGTTGCATCCTTACCATATAGTTAATTCGTCACTTATGGTACGGTTCAGCTATCAGGTTAACCGGCGAAAAATACGAAAGGAGCGTGCCTCGGCAGCTCCTTCGTTGTTTTATTAAACGCTTTATTTACTAATGGCATGTCCCGTAGCCTAACCTTTAGTTCAGCCGCTCTCTGTAACCGATTTTTACCTCGCACGCTCGTCGATCAATAGCCCAGAAGGAATGCCCCACTAGATGTAGAATATTTCCAAGGTAGGGAGCGAGAAATCTTCCCACCCCTACGTTAATATGAGTTGAATCCTATAGGAACCGAGGACACGACTAATGAAGCTTCAATTACTATATAACGAATATCTGAATCTAAAATTCAACAGAGGATTACCGTCCGTTCAAACGGACTGCTTTGAATACAGCCTTTGTGAAGACGATAGCGCAGAATTATTCTTTATCGGTCATGAGAATGAGTCGTTTATCGAGTGGACGGATGAATTACAACCACAAGATCCCAATTACATCGCAAACCCGGACTGGAAGCCTGTGCTCTCGGCTTTTTTTGAACATCTGGATGTCTATGATGAACTGATTCTCTATTATCTGTTGTTTACGATCAACAAGACGATGTCCATTATCAAGATCAATCCGTACAATGCCATGAATGATTTTATGAAGAACTATTGTTTTTTTCAGTTAGCTCAATTGACGGATACTACCAGCTTGAACGATGAACAGAAACAGCAATTACGAGACTTTTTCTTCTTTTTCTATCTTTATACTCATCCGGTGAATGAGGAGACCCTCTACTCCTTTTCATTCCGCGGGCAAGATCTGGTTCATACGAAAACCAATATCCATATGGAGCATTATTTCTCTGTATACCACGATTACTACAGTGAGCATCTCGACAAGCATAGAGATAAATTAGTCATCGCACCCCATGAAATAAACGCCTGCAAACATCTCACGCTGGAGCTGTTAAAGGCAATAGAGGGAAAATCGCCCAAGCTGGCCATGCCTCCGGAAGAAGGATTGGAAGATGTATTACGGCTGATCAATGACGTCGATTATTTGATCCATAGCTACGCCGAGAATAAAACAACGGTATTTGGGATGATGAGAGACTTTCTCTCTGACCAACGCTCTAACCCTTATCGCGAACATGGTTTCCGTACGCTGCTTCAGAATTATGTCTGTTATATCCTTTATTTTAAATTTGATGAAATTCATGATTTGGTGGATTACTTTAAAGGCACTCCGTCATGGTGCGAAACGATCATCAATAAAATCTTTACGGATGCCATCTTCATTCAGAAGATTATGAGGCAGAACCGTATAGATATAACCGAGTATGGAAATGTAGTCGAATTCTTCGACGAGGAGGCCCGAAGGATCTATCTGTGATCTAAAATTTCGCCGTCACTTTACACGCTACCACCAAGAAACAGTCAATGAAAGAGTTATATTAATCATGATTAAAATTGCGGCAATGAAAATTAGAAAATAAACCGTATTCCTTTTGTTGTTTCCCATAATGATTTGGTACACCTCCGTTAAACCGATATTGTCTTAACCAACGTCTTCGTATTTCAGTGTCTTCAAGGTTGGGATGAGAAACAAGAGCGATAATATCGTCATGATCCCGACCGAGATCAATCGGAAAAGGACATTTTCTCCCGTCTCACCACCCCCGAATGGAGAAATGAGCAGGATACAAGCAAGGACCTTAAGCAGCGTGGATCGCCGTACAATTGAAAAGTAACTGTAAACGATCGATCCCGCTGTATGGGTCACGCTAAAGACGATTATTAATAAAACAAAGGTTAACCCATGCCCGAATGTGAACGGTTCGGTCACACTAACATGAAAAATATTTACAATCGAAATGGCGATCAAGGGAAACAAAGCAGAACATACTGTTGCAAACAAGGCATACACGAACATGACGGCCATCTTCCCGTAGTAGAGTCGAGAGCGGGCGAGCGGATACATGAGCATGACATTCATTGTTTTCTGTTCATATTCCTGCGTGAAGATTTCTCCTGAAAGGACGCACAGGAAAATCTGCGTTACGAAGGCGGATAAGATGAAGCTAACCACAAAGATGGTGTTCCAATCATTCATGCCAGTTTCCAATAGCAAAAAGATAGGAACCATCAGTCCTGCGACTACCAACGAAGCTCCAATAATGCCAAATATTCGTCCTCGATGCTTAAGCTTCATAAGCTCGCATTGAATAACAACTCCCATGCTAGTTCTCCTCCCCTGTATTATTTTTGCCTATCATCGCAAAGAAATAATCCTCCAGCGTATCTTGCTTCGTCACCATGGATCGCACCTCCACTCCTTCGCTCGAGAGCAATCCATTGATTTTGCCGCCTTCATTTAAACGTTCATAGATGCGAATCGTATGAGGATCAACGACCGTGAAATTAGATAAACCAAGCTTCTCATGTAACAGAAAGGCGGCTTTTTGCCCGTCGTCCACCGTAAATTCGATGCTTTGGCGGTTCATTTCCGAAATCATTTTATAGGAAAGCTCGTTCAACATTCTCCCTCGGTGAATAATCCCGACCGTCGATGCCATATGCTCCAGCTCGCTTAGGATATGGCTGGAAATCACAATCGTCAACCCTCTCTGTTTGGCCAAGTCGATGAGTAAACTGCGTATTTCCTTTATTCCCCCCGGATCGAGGCCGTTGATCGGCTCATCCAGCAGCAACAGAGAGGGACGTGTCATAATCGCACGGGCAAGCCCCAGCCGCTGCTTCATGCCCAAGGAGAACGTTGAGACCGGATTGTCACTGCTAAAAGTCAAATCGACCTGCTTCAATGCATGATCAATACAACCTTTCTCCTCATAGCCACTTAGCTTTTTATGGATCTCTAGATTTTGACGAGCGGACAGCCTGTCGTAGAAGCTGGGATATTCGATGATGCTGCCGATGTTCTGTAAATATTCGTAAGATTGGGGTTGAATGGTCTTCCCAAATACTTCAATGCGGCCTGAGGTGGGTTTCCACAGATTGGCGATCATCTTGAGCGTGCTTGTTTTACCGGAACCGTTACCGCCCAAAAAAGCGTAGATTTCTCCGGCTTTTACATTCATATTGAGATTGTCGACAATCGTATGTCCCCCGACTCGCTTACTCAAGTTGTAAGTTTGTATCGCGTATGCCATCACTCTTCTCCCTTCGAGTTTCTCACCTCTACATGATAAAAGACAGATCTGTAAAAGCTCTGTCTTAATTCATACATATTCCTTACTTTCTCAAATAAAAGCGAAAGCAGGTCTTCTCGTAAGGAAGACTCTGCGCCTCAATCTCTCCCCCCATTTTCTCCACTAGAACCTTCACGATGGCGAGGCCCAACCCGCTTCCTTCCAAATCTCTGCTGCGCGATTCTTCCAAGGTATACAAACGCTGAAAAATTCGGGTGACCTGTGTATGCGGAATGCCTCTACCGTTATCCCAGATCTCGATGTATACCTTATCGTTCTCGTCGGTAACGGTAAACCCGATGGTATCCCCATCTGCGCCATATTTGATGGCATTGCTGATCAGATTGCTTAAAATACGGTTGAGTGCTTCCCGGTTCGTTAGCGCATAACAGTCTTCTTCGGGAAGGCGAATGTCAACCTTGCGCTCCAATCCCGTAATGATATCGTGATAGGCCAATATATTTTCCCGTACAACCTCCGATACATTGTGCTTCGAAAGTTTTATCTGCACATCCCCCGATTCCAGCTTCGACAGGGAGAAAAAATCATTCATCATATCAATGAGCTCTTTTGTTTTGCTTTCTACTTTGATAAGATAGGCTTTTGCCTGATCGCTGTTCAAATTGGTATTGGCGGTCAGTGCATTAATATATCCAAGTATGATCGTCATCGGTGTACGCAGATCATGCGAAACGTTAGATAACATTTTGCCCATCTCATCCCGCGTCTCCGCTTCACGGATGCGGTAGTTTTCATGTTCCCCTAGAAGATGGTTGATATTTTCAATCAATTGACGGCAATTCGGATCATTTGTCACCAATCTGACCCTGGAATGCACCGAATCTTGCGAATAATTTCCAATTGATTTTGCGATTTGGCGGATGTGCTGATTCTTGAATCTCAATTGGAGAAGAACATAGATAAGGATGAGCAGCAACACAATGCATAGCCCGGAAAGCATATACATTATGCCGGATCTCCCATCTTGTATCCGATTCCCCATACCGTCTTAATAATCCGCGGCTCAGCAGGATCATCTTCAATCTTATCGCGCAGACGGCTGATATGTACCATTACCGTATTGTCGTCCCCAACAAATTCCTCCATCCATACACTCGAATAGATCTGTGCTTTCGTAAAGACTTTTTTGGGATAGGTGAAAAATAGCTTAAGGATCTCGAACTCTTTGGCGGTAAGATTGATCTTCCGGTCTGGCTTGATTAGCGAATAGTCTTCCATGTTTAATTCCAGGTTCCCTAAACGTATGATCGTTTCTTGAGGTGGTGAATGGCGGTAACTGGCCCTTCGCAGCAGAGCATGTATCCGTGCGGTTAACTCGCCCATCGAAAACGGCTTTGTTATGTAGTCGTCCGCACCCAATTCGAGACCGAGAATCTTATCCGTTTCCGAATCCTTAGCCGATATAATGAGCAATGGCACCAAACAACGCTCTCTAATATGGGCCATCACTTTCTTACCGTTTAACTTCGGCAGCATCATATCTAATAAAATGAGATCAAACTCACGCTTGTTGAAGGTAGACAAGGCTTCCTCACCGTCGGCTGCTTCGACAACATCGAAGTTCTCTACCTTTAAATGATTGACAATCATCTCACGAATCTCCGCATCATCTTCTACTACCAATATTGTGGACAAATCTTTCACCTCCTGATTATACTAATCGCAGTTCTACTTCCAACATGTTAATCCATCATATGAAGAATGGCTTTGTTTACACATGCTTTGGCTAAATCTACAGCTGTCTTCCCGTCTCGATCTGTAGCATGAATGTCCGCGCCATATGCTAACAGCAGCTCAATCGCGGCAACATTTTCCCTCCTAATCGCTCGATGCAAGGCGGTTTGTTTATAATCATTTCTACATTCAAGATTAGCTCCGTGATCCAGCAGGAATTTGATCCCCACAATGTTATTGAAATCCGCAAAGCTATGTAGAGGAGGGAATGACTTCTTTTCCTGGTTCACATCACAGCCCAACCTTAGAATATCTTCCAGCAGAGCTTCGTCTCTACAATGAAGAGCAATCCCGAAGCCCTTCTTATTCACCTCTTTTTGATAAACATCCGGAAATTCCAGACGAATATAATTCACAATATCGCTTGAGTGTTTAAAAGCAATTTCAAGCGGCGTTTGAGTCAGAGAACGTTTACCTACGTTTGCCCCCTTCTCGGCCACTAATCTAAATGCCTCCAAATTATTGTGTTTGCTGCAAAACTGCAATGAAGTGCCGCGATACTTAAGAACTTTGTCCAAATCGGATTTGCTCGCGCGAGTGACCAGCTCTTTAATTTTCTCCATGTCATTCATATAACACGCAAACACCAATGTATTCTTTATTTTTTCTGCTTTTAACGATTGCTGTAAGACTTCTTTTCTTTCCTCTTCCTTTGGTTCCAAGCCATATCTCTGGTGAATGATTAATTCAAAGGCATCCGTATCAAAAAGCTCAGGATTCGTATCGTTCACAAGGCCATGCTCAACTAATTTGCCAGCGTCGACTTTGATACAAAGAATGCCCTTTCCCAGCATGAGTTCCTCAATTTCGTTCATATATTTATCAAAAAGAGCGATCGTGGTGTGACCATCATAGGAAACTTCATTTTCGAAAATGGGAAAGTATCCGCTCGTAAACGAATTCTCCGTGCCTAAAATTAAATAGGTATACGTTTTTTCACTTAGCATAGGTTCGTTGATAATCGCGTCTATTAAATCAGCAAGGTTGTTCATCTATTTCGGCCTCCATGTCTTTTCACGATTTTAAGCATTTTGGGAGCATTCCGAGCAGGAGGACTTCCATTCGCGTTGATGGATATATTGCTCGCCCCACTCGCCCAATTGGTCTAATATGGATTTCAACGACAATCCTAATTCACTCAATTCATAGACCACTTTCGGCGGCACTTCATTATATACCGTTCTTATGATGATGCCGTCTTCCTCCAGCTCCCGAAGCTGCTGAGTTAACACTTTTTGTGTAATCTCGGGAATGGCCTTTTTTAATTCACTCGTTCTCTTCGGCCCGGGGCCGCAGTTTAAATGACATAAAATCAGCAGTTTCCATTTCCCCCCTAACACCTCCAATGTCGCTTCTGCGGGGATGTTAAACGTCCGTGTTGCCTGCCTTTCCATGGGTTAACCATCCTCTCGTCGGTCCTTGGGTATAGTTACTTTTTGGTTCCTATATTACTTTTTGGTGCTTATAGAACATAAAAGTGCGTTCTTCCCTTTTTTTCCTGCATAAGAGATAATTTCATCGTACCTCATTCGAAGGTAAAAGTTGAGAGATGGAAGGTGAACTCGATGAAAATCTTGACCGTTGTATCGCACCCCAGGGTGAATTCCTTGACTTTTTCTGTTGCAGACAGGTTTCTACAGGGACTCGCTGATGCGGGCCACGAAACGGAGATGCTGGATCTGCATCGCAGCGGCTTTAATCCCGTGTTGTGGGAAGCGGATGAACCCGATTGGTCGTCCGATCACAAGATCTATTCGCCTGAGGTTGAGGCCGAAATCGAACGAATGAAGAAGTACGATGCACTCGCCTATATTTTCCCGATCTGGTGGTTCAATTTGCCTGCCATGCTCAAGGGATATATCGACCGGGTATGGAACAATGGTTTTGCGTACGGCTCCAATAAATTGCATCATAAACAAGTACTGTGGCTTGGTTTGGCAGCGGCTCCGAAAGAACTCTTCGAGAAGAGACAATACGATAAGATGCTGTCCCAACATCTGAACGTCGGAATCGCCAATTACTGCGGAATCTCGAATAGTAAGGTTGAGATATTATACGATACCTTGGATTCAAGGCCGGAAATTTTTGAGAATCTCCTGATGCGAGCTTACCATCTGGGACTCTATTATGACAACGATTCAAGGGTGTAACTTACGTCTTTTCATGCACGCGTAGAGAAATCTGTGGTTTGCTCGAATGGCAAAAAGAACACAACCGTTGAAACGAGTTGTGTCCTTTTTGTTGTATGGTGCTTCGCATCGCCAAATTAAAAATGACATCATGTATCCACCTTCTCTGAAGCCGAGCAGATCATCATGATGTCATTTATTTTCAATTTTTAGCTTCCTTGCTTCGCTTATCCTTGAGCAATCTATACATTTCCAATATGCTCCAGCCTATCCCTTAAGTGTCCGGCTTTATCTATGATCGGTTCTTCCGGCCACATGAGGGTTCTTCTTCAAATGCATACCTGTCTCCCGCATAGATAAGGGTTTTTATAAGTGCCCAATTTCCATTCAATAATTTTTAAAACACCTCTAACTGGTGCCTGCTCTTCTCTTTCTTCCGCCCTACAGTCCCGATTTGTTGGAAGGAGGTTGGAAATGGCTGAGGAATGACGTCACAGCCTTTATGAATCGGCTTAATAAACATGCTCGGTAAACCATCGATCGCTTGCTTATTTAGTTGAAATCTTAAGTACCCTTTATATAGCTTGAAAATATATGGTCATTAGACAATTCTTCGGGGGATTTACCTTGCCCCTCCCCTAAAACCCCTCCTAATTTAAAACCCCCATTCTGATTTTTGTAATACACATAGATTACACTCGGCTCGTTTTTATAAATCGCTTCAATATAATAATCATTTGTTTTAAAATCATACTCACCTGAAAGTTGCTGTATTTCTTCTTCTGATAAATGTTCGTCAATATTTAAAGAATAAAGAAAGTCTTTTTTGATCTTTTCTTTTTCGTTTGTATCCCCTGACTGACTTCCTATTTTCCCTATTTCATCAAAGGTAAGAGAACTGATCATCAACCCACTTACAATCACTAACCCCAAAAGACTGAATAATAGATACTTCCTTTTATTCATCATAACACCCCTTTCGGTTGTTAATTAACCGGAATAATGATCTTATCATCAAACGTAACAGTTGAAATTTTATTTAAACTAGCAATATCGAAAATATCCATTTTAGGTTCACTAAAACTACCCACATATAAGTTTCCTTGGTTATCTCTATTAAATTAATTACACTTTCTGTCTCACTCTATCAAGAGAAGGACACCCTTGCTCTTGCCGAACGGTGAGAGAGCCAGCCCCCGTTCGTGCTTAGTATCACCAAACAAAAAATGACATCATGTATCCACCTTCTCTGAAGAAGAGCAGACCATGATGTCATTTATCTTCAATTTTTAGCTTCCTTACTTCGCTTTTCCTTGAGCAATCTATACATTTCCAAGCTATCCTTCAAATGTCCTGCTTCATCTGCGGTCAGTTCTTCCGGTTCCCCATCAATAATCAGCCGGTTTATCTTTTTCTTGTCCCCGGGTTCATTCAAACTTCCTACCAAAAGCCAATCAATCGACACGCCATACAATTGCGCAAGCTTCTGCAGCACTTCGTTATCGGGTTGCGATCTATCATTTTCATACTTGGATATTGTGGTAAAATCAATCCCGATTCTCTGGGCTACTTGCTCCTGTGTCATCTGCTTTCGATTTCTGGATTGTTTTAACCGCTCTCCGAAAGTCATCGGCCCCACCTCTGAGTTCAAGTATACGAAACTTGAACTTTCTTCAAAATGAATTTGACGAAAATTCAATTTGTATTTATAATATTGAAGTATCATCAAGTTTTGCATGCAATAAAAAATTGTATTGGAGATGGTACTATGATTTATCTTGCTTGGTTTGGAATCATGAGTCTCATTTCATTAGTTCTTGTTATGATCTTTAAATTTCAAGCCCGAAAAAAGCCCCAAATTAAAATTATATGGCTACTTCCCGACGAATCAATCCACGAAACAACCGTGCAGAGCATTGAGGAAATTATACCTTTACTACACTCCGTGCAAAAAATCAGTATCCATAACCTATCATATCGCTACAGGGAATCCGAACTCATGATTGATGAAGATGGTTTGAGTCTGGCAGTATCGCTCAAATGATTTTTTATACCCATAGCAACGCTTTCGTTAACGCAGTTTCACTAAGTATCTCTTGAGTTCAGAATAAACTCTCCCCATCAATTTATTATATGAGACCATAACTGAACAGGCGGATGAGCTTATCTACTTGATGCGTCTAAGAGGTCGCTAAAAGGATAATTGATTTGATGGCTGAGTTGCTTGATCCTCAAAAAAATTTCATGCGTATCTTCAGCAGTGAAGAAAACACGATGTCTTGCTGGCTTTCCTCAAGAGAACGTTTTATCGAGGCTGGAAAGCCGCCGCTGCGTTCCGACTACGAAAAAAGAGCCATCTGAGTGGCTCCTTTTAATCCTAAATTCACTTAATTATCATATTAAAGCAAAAACATAATCTTTTTATCATCACCAACACTCACGAATAAAACTAGAACCATACTTTAAAACATATAAATTTGATAATTTGGATTTTTTAACCATACAATCCATTGTAATAGTGCATTCCCATATCTTCTAATAGAAGCTTGGCTCCAAGTTTTCCCCAATTTCTTCGATATAAATTCCCCTAGTTCAATACTATTTAAATTGGGATTTCGTTCGTAAATATCTAAGCCAAGCTTTATTGTTCCTGCTTCTCTTACAACATCAGCCAACTTAGAATAATCTAAACTTGAATCAACAATTTTCAAGATGTTATCTTCTTTTTGTATCAAATCTAAAGAATATAGAAGAGAAATAGAATTTCTATAACCGAGGCTTATCAATATATCCTCATCTTTTTGACCACTCTTTATCTTATTTATTAAATCAAGAACTCTGCTGGGAGGTGCCTCGCCTAAAAAGTTCGAGAGCCTTTTAGGTTTTAACCTGCCTCTTTTTGAAGCCGAAGGAATATCTTGAATTAATCTGATCGGCTTGTCTGAAAAGTAGTAATTTCCAGATTTATAAAATAAAATCCCAATACCATCAAGCCATCTTAATATCCTGCTAGTATAAATCTTCCATGTCTGTTCTGAATAGTCTGCTGACGGGTATATTCCCCTTAAAATAACATTTACTTCATTTTCATTTGTGATTAAACCTGTTCCTTTTTCCTCAAGTAAATACTTTGTTAATACATGATTTTTAAGAAATAAATATGTTGTTTTTACAGAATCAAATTCTGATTTTTGTATTACTGATACGATTTCCTTGTTCCTTTCAACTGTACCAATCATCACTAAATCACGAATTACATTTTCTGTCGCTTTTGATTTGATTCCAAGTTGTTCAGTCAGTTCAGATAAAGTCATTCTTCCATGTTCAAGAATGATTTTTAAGACACCCATGCATCTTCTATACTCTGTTTGTGGAATATAAGTAATAGGGATATTAGGTACTTCCTTAGTAATAACATAGTCTCTAAAAATATCCCAATAGAGAATTAAACGATCTCCTTTTCTTAATACAAGCCTTCTATTAATCAAGTTATGGACTATGTCACCGCTATATATTTGTTCAATTTGAAAGAAGTCAGCAGGAGAATCAATAGCAATTTTGTTTATACATGATAACTCAGTAGAACTAAGTTCAGTTAAATCTTTTTCGAAAAGTTCCTTTATATTCAAACCTTTTCCAAGAACCTCTAACTGATCTATTCCTGTTTTCACCAAATTAAATACATGTATGCATAATTTTTTTAACAACCATGGATACCCTTGACAATGATCAATTAAATGTCTCTTTAGTATGGGATTTAATTGTGTCCCTATTTCTTTTGTAAAAATAGATAAGGCTTTCGATATATCTTTTGTAGAGAAAGGACCTAAAGTAAATTCTTTTCGTCTGTCAGCATGATTATGCCACATAAAGTATGCCGGATGATCTTGAGGGATGTGTCCATCAGACTTCCACGCAAACCCAAGTACAAAATTCTCTTGAGCCCCATCAACAGCAGAACAAAGGGAACGAATGTTTTCAAATAGATTAGAAAGTTCTTTTTTTGAGAATATTTCTTCAAATTGGTCAAAAACTAACGCAATTACCTTCTCTTCTTTTCGAAGAACATCTAATACTTCAGCTATACTTGCATGGGTAAAGGGATTTAAAGTGCTTGATATTTTTATTTCTTCAGAGGGCTCTTTTATAAATCCAGAGCTTATTGCTTCCTTTATGCAAGAAACTAATGCTAACTCGCCATATCGTTGACTAACTGCTGCTCGAACATCAACTGCATACATGAAATACTTACCTTTATTGCGTGTATTCTTACACCTATCAACTAGTTTAAGAACAACCGAACTTTTCCCCCATCCAGAGGGAGCTTTTAAAGCAAATAAACGAGTAGACGTAGATGCTAATCGCACACTATCCAAAAATCGAAAGACCTCGGATTGGGTATCTTCTCTACCTACAAAATCCTCTGGTCGTGAAGGTCTGTAATCTGCCCATTGGTCACCCGCAGACACTTTAACAATAGCCTGAGATTCTTCAGTATTGTAGTTCGAGCTTATCAATAATTTTTTTGAAGTATTAGACTCAGAGGAACTAATAATCCACTCTAGATCTTTAAATGTAGAATTTAGTTTTGAGACATTTACTATTAGTTCTCTACTTTTGATAGGTTCTCCTGAATCTGTACTAAATAACATTACGGCATATGGTGTCCCAGTATTAATATTAATAATTGGTATAGCCCAAAACCGACCATACTCTGTTATTAATAAACAATGGTCATCAGAAAATTGACCATTAACAACCGGAAATTGCAATTTATTATTTGAACATATTTTATTTGTTGATATTAATAACTTAATTAATCGATCGGCTGTATAAATTTGAAGGAGCTTTCTTTCCTTTGTTTCCCTACTCTCCCATTCAATCATTGAACCTTTCGCATCTTTTCCAAGAGGACCAGTGGTTAATAGCCAGCCCGAAGAAGCAGAATGTATTAACACGTTGCCAATAATTTTGGATAAAACATCAGCTGAAAGGTTATCTTTATGCGCTTTACATTCAACATATATTTTTTCACCGGATACCTTATGTACTGCAAATAGATCAATTTCAGCACCTGTTATCCTAACTTGTTCAATTACATCGTATTGCATGGTTTCTAGAACTTCTTTACCAAGTTGCTCTAACAGGTTTCCTTTAAAGGTCGTACTTTTAGTATCACTTACTACCACCTCAATAGCACACAGTCCCATCCCATAACCTTCTTTCGCTGTATTAATTAGGAATTTCAGACTATTTTTAATTATATCATGCATAAGATTATTCTGGGTAGCTTGTTCTACGGATATTAAAATTTATGTATCTCTGATTTTACCAGGTTTTTTATATGTTACAGGATTTTTTATATCCCCCCTAATTAATACATTAAGATCCTTTTGTGTAAATAATTTACTTCACATTCTCATTCCTTCTAAAATAGAGTTATTCAATGATGTTGTTTGCCTGACTTTACTCGATTTCAAGGTTTCATGCTTAATTTTACAGAGCCATTTTATGTTTCATTTGAATCGGTGGATAAGGAGTTTATCAGATCATGAAGACTGTCCATTATTTCTTTTACGTTCGGATAAACTGCGTTATTAATAGACTCTAATTTGCTAGCTTCAGTATCATAATTGGAAGAATTAATATTACCCCAGATTTCGTTAACTACCAACAAATCATCTTCAATTAGTTGGATTTTCTCCATAGATGTTTTAACAATATTTTGTACCACTTCTGACTGAGCATTATGAATTAATAATAGTATAATCATTGACTTGCAGAAACTAACCATGTCTATTGTAGATTTTAAAGATGTAATTTGGCATATTGCAACATCCAGGCTAGCCGTTGAGTAACTATTTACAAGACGGTTTAAATCTGATAATTTCTTATAATCCTGATCCAATTTCCGAAAATTTGAGGCTATAGATTTCAATATATCGGTCTTTTGATCAATATCATTTTGCAGAGTACTTACTTGATTGTTAAAATCCGATATAGTTAATTCAAATCTTTCTTTATGTGTCGCAAGTAGTTCATTTTTACTCTTGATCAGATCATCCTTGGCCTCTAATCTATCTTTATAAAAAGCTCTTAACGTCTTATAGATAACAGGTAAAGCAAGCAGAACAAGTGCAATAATAATGAAATATTGGAAAGAATTAAGTGTGGCTAGGTTCTCTTTAATTAATTTTATTATTTCTGCCATAAGTCACCTTAGTTAACAAGATAGAATTTGTACATCCCCTACCACGTACAATCTCCATATGAATTTTTATGAAGATTTCAAGCTGCAGGATCGATTAATGAAAAATGAAATTAAGAACGTCATTGGCTACGTCTGTATTAGTTCTGAATCCCTTAAAGATAATACTTCCATTAGAGATATCTATGCGTATTGTACCAGCCAAGATTGGAAATCAAAAGAAACTTTTGTCAATAAAACAAAGTCTGGATACAAAACCGACAAAATCCGTTGCCCCGAGGATGCGTATAAGCTCGTAACGGAGTACTTGAGCGACGTCAACCGCGAATACTGTCTGCTCATCTGCCTAAGCATCAGAAACACAATAACCGTGCTCGAAGTCGTCTCCATCGGAACCCTCGATGCGGCACTCGTCACGCCGAGGGAATTGTTCAAATCCGCCATATTGAGCAGTAGCGCCAGCATTATTCTGGCCCATGCCCACCCGAGTGGCGACACAACGCCGTCTAAGGAAGATGTGGAGCTAACCGAACGGGTAAAGAACGCTGGAGAAATCCTCGGCATCGAGCTGCTGGACCATATTATCGTCGCGGATGGAAAACACTTCAGCTTACGCGAGAACGGGCTCATGTAGCCAAAAACATGAAAATCCCAGAATCTGAATTTTAATATTCTTGGAAATTAATCAAAAATAAGGAATTTCTTCCTATATATACTTTATACATTGAATGGCAGTATATGGTTTAACAAACTTTGGAAACCACACATTGATAAAATCCAATTTTAGGGAGGCGAGCAAAAATGAACTTTAAAAAATGTAATTCTCCAAGAAAAAACTACTTCGGTTTGAAAAAATGTTCATTTGCATTAACCGCGATTACCTTGGCAACCGCGATTTTCTCATCAGCTATTGTTTCTGCTGAACCAGAAAAGACAGAACCAAAACCTATGGAACCAATTGGTTGGTCAGAATGGAAAATTGGTTACGTGAGTGACCCGTATCAAATGTACGGTTCTTTTAATTATTGTACTTCTGGAAGAGGGAATATTGGATATTCTTTATCTTGCTCCAAAAGTCTAGCATGGAGCGATACTTACAATGGGACCTTGAAGATACCTATTCCTAAAATAGAACCCAATATCGGTATAACAATCAGCAGAACAGCTACCTCCACGACAAATTACACAGCTGTATATAAATATGATAATCAAGTGTTGCAGATTGATGTTAGAGATAAATATACAGTAAAAGATTTTAACCAAGAATACTGGGTTTATAATGCTTCTAATGGGTTTCAAGGACGCCTTACCGAAGAAGTGATGGCCACGGGAAAACAGTGGATAGGATGGGATTATAGGGTTGTCGAGCTTAATTAAGCTAAGAATTATGAATACGCGACACTAAGTGAAAATATAGATTACATAGGTGGACTATGTAATCTATATTTTTGTAATTAGCCCCTACGTTTTTAGCCTAAAAGGGAGTGATTGTTATTACTAAGAGAGCTTCTATTCTGATTAAATCGATCATTGTTTTGATTATAGCCGCTCTAGCAGTATTGTTTTTTTTATTTAGAGCAGAAAATGAGAAAAAATCTAAATATCCAAAAGAGCTACTTTTTTTGAATGAATGGAATTATAGCATTGTGGCTAAAACGAATGAGAAAATTCTAGTTGAAATTCCGTTTTACGATTTTCAAAAAAGAAATTTGTCTACTTACAATGTAAAAATAAATTCGAATAAAATCAAACTAGATTCCTATCAAGTATTGAAAAAAGAGGAGAAAAAGGATTTCACGAATTACTCCATGCTTCTAAATGTTTTTTTTGATCAACCCGGAAATTTAGCCGATGAAAAACTTCAAGTCGAGTTTGCCGAGAAAGACAAAAAATATGAAATTCTCCTAGGCAATTTTCATGGGATGATATTCCCAGAAGCCGAAGCTATTGCTACGGTTCGGACAACAAGCTGGCTTCCTTTATTTATCACGCCATTTCAGAATACTGTTCAAACTCAATATGAGGCAAATCTTATAAACGATTCCAATGAAAATTTGGTCATAGACGACATTCTTTTACCTAATGGATATCAACTTTCAAATACTTTTAGTCAAATAACCCTAAAACCAAAAATGGAACATACCATTAGATTCGATGTCAAAGGTCCTTACAATACGCGATGGATGATAAAACCGGCATTAAAAGTTGGCGCTAAGACAATTCCCTTAAATCCCAAACTAGTCGCGTGGGATCCGTCCCTGGAGGATTTACTAAAAATTAAAAATATTTATAGCCAGCCTTAATTGAATAAAACTTTACTTCCTCACTATATATTAAGGAAAATGAGGGGGGCTATAAATATACCTGTTTCAGCCTACGGGAAAACGGGCTCATGTAGCCCGCGCCCCCGTAAAAAGAAAACCCGCACCGGGAACGCACCCCCGATGCGAGCCTCCAAGCCCACACGCTACCGCACAACCGTCGACCCCAAAATACCTTTAATAATCTCCACATTCGCTTCCATGTGCTCGGGGTCCAGCATCCGTTCGTGTCCCCCGACGCCCTGATAATACGCCACCCGGCCCGAAGTGGCCCCTTGCCAGTTCCGATACTGTTGATCGGCCTCATCCTTCGGCAGATGACGAAGCTCGTCCTCCGGCTGCGTGGAATGAACGACATGCAGGTCCGCATGGACCGTGCCGATATTATCCAGCAAATAAATATAGAACGAATATTGCTTCAAGCGTTCCAGATCTTGTTCGTTGATGCGAAAATTTTTATAGAACTCGCGAATCACGGGGGTGGCGATATACCTCTCCCACATCGCTTGCAGGTCTTCGTCGGTCACGGGCTCCGGCTCGGTCTTCCGGAAAGCATCCAGCATAATCACATTAGACACGCGGTACCCGGCCGCCTCCATCGCTTTGGTCACCTCGAACGCCAGATTCCCCCCGGCGGAGTAGCCCAGGAACGTATAATCGCCTTCCCTCTGCGCAGCAGAGATTAGCTTGACATAGCGCTCCATCCGGTCGGGATGATCGATATAATCCAGCGCATAGATCGTGCAGTCGTCCATCTGCTTGGCGAACTCATAGTACGCGATCCCGAGACCGCCCATCGGCGGGAAGCAGAAAAGCGTTTTGCGACGCTCCTTTTTGTTTAAGCGTACGATAGACTGGGGATCCGCCTTGCTGTTATCCATCAAGAAGGCTGCCATGCCCCGGATCGTGGACGACTCCAAAATGACGTGCAGCGGAAGCTCGCCCCGATAGTCGTGCTGGACCCGCGACACGAGCAGCATCGCATGGAGCGAGCTGCCGCCCGCTTCGAAGAAATCGTCCGTGACGCCGATCTCCGGCCTCTCCAAAATCTCCCTGCACACGGCCGCCAGCCGATGCTCCCACGGATTGCTCGGAACGGCCTGTGCCTGTGCCGCCGCCTCCACCGTTTCACGAGCCGTCACTTCGGGCTGCGGCAGCGCCCGGCGGTCGATTTTGCCGTTGGACGACAGCGGCATCTCGCTGAGCTCCGTATAATGAGACGGCACCATGAAAGCCGGCAGCCGTGTCGCGGCAAATGCCTTAAGCTCTTCCGCAGTGACCGGGGCGGCCGAAACGTAATTGGCGCACAGCACGGTATCGCCGCTCGCCCCTTCCCAGGCCGTCACCGCCGCTTCACTCAGCCGCTCATGGCTGCGAAGCACGCTTTCGATCTCTCCGAGCTCGATACGGTACCCCCGGATTTTGACCTGCTCGTCTTTTCTTCCCATATATTCCAGCCGCCCGTCCGGCAGCCAGCGGGCCAAGTCTCCGGAACGGTACATGCGCTCCCCGGGATAGAACGGATCATCCGTAAACGATTCGGCCGTCCGTTCCGGGAGATTCAGATAGCCTCTCGCCAGCCCCCTGCCCGCGATCCACAGCTCGCCCTTCACGCCAACCGGCACCAAGCCGCGGTCGTCGTTCAATATGTAGACGCGGGTGTTCGGCAGCGGCTTCCCGATAGATAAGGGCCGATCCGGCACGACGTTCCGCTCCAGCGTCGTCACAATGCTGTTCTCCGTCGGACCGTATTCGTCCACCAGCTCGATATGCGGGAACTGTTCCCTGCTCCGCTTCACCAGCTTGGCAGGCAGCCGCTCCCCGCCCAACGTCACCACGCGCAAGGAACGGGCGTCCTCCTCGCTTAGACATTCGACCAGCGCCGTATACACGCTGGGCACGCAGTCGAGATGCGTCACCTGCCGGTCGCGAATATGGTCACGGAGCGCCAGCGGATTCCGCGCTTCCTCATCCGTGGCCAGCACTACCGTCGAGCCCGACAGCAGCGGAGTAAACAGGCAGGACAGGAAGGCGTCGAACGCATACGAGTATAACTGCAGCACCCGGGCCGTCCCGTCGAACGGGTATTCCGCCCGGCGGGCCAGAACCGTATTAACCGCTCCCTGGTGCTCGATCAGGACGCCCTTCGGCTTCCCGGTCGTCCCGGAGGTATAGATGACGTAAACCAGATGGCGGCTGTCCGAAAGCGACAACAGCTCCTCCCGGTCCGCGCGGTCAAGCTCCGGGTCCCTTAGATCGATGCATTCCCCGGCAAAAGGAATCTCCCCCAGCGGCGAACTCGTCAGCAGCAGCTTCATGCCGCTGTCGGCGATCATATAGGCTTGCCGGTCGGCCGGATAATCCGGCGGGATCGGGACGAAGGCCGCGCCAGCCTTCAGGATGCCAAGCATGCCGGCGATCATCTCCACGGAACGTTCCGCCCGTAGGCCGATGCGGTCGTCAGGCTGCACTCCTTTGCGCCGCAGCACATGGGCCAGTTGATTGGAACGCTCGTGCAGCTCGCGGTACGTCAGCGTGTGAGCGCCGCAGATCAAGGCCGGATGATCCGGCGTCTTGCGGGCCTGATCCGCGAAGCAGGCATGAAGCGTCCGATCCGCCTGCTCGTACCGGACCGACTGGAAAAAGTCTCCCAGAAGCTTCCGCTTATCCTCCGGCGTCAGCATTTCGACCCGGCCCACGGGCACCGTTTCGTCCGCCATGATCTGATCCAGCACGCCGATGAATTGGTCCTTGAGCTGCTCCATCAGCCACGGCTCATACAGCGATGCGTTGAAGTTAAACTTCATGGCGGCATCCTGCGGATAGACGTAGATATTGAACTGCTCCGTCTGCTCTTCGGCGCGAATATCCGCGAACTCGAAACCTAAGCGGTCCTTCGACTCGACATTGTCCACGTACCTCCGGTCGAAGGGGAAATTTTCGAAGATCATCAGATGCTCCATCTGCCGATGCTTCACATCGGTGGCCTGATTCATTTCCTGCAAGGGGACAAAATCGTACACCTTCGATTCCAGCGCTTGCCGCTGCACCTGCTTGAGGCATTCGTCGAAGGGCTGTTCGGGCTGCAGCCGGATACGGACAGGGATCGTATTGAGGAAAAGTCCCACCATCTCCTCGATCCCCTTCACCTCGGCGGGCCTTCCCGACACGATGGAGCCGAACACGACGTCGTCGCTCTGCATGTACTGCCGCAGCACGATGGCCCATGCCGCCTGAAACACCGAATTGATCGTCGCCTGACAGGCTCTGGCAAGCTGCTGAAGCCGGTCCATCCGGTCTTGGCCCAGCTCCGCGTTGACGCTCATGACCATAGGCTTGACCGCTGGCTTGCCCAAAGGGTCCGAAGCGGAAGAGCGGGCCTGCGCGACCATAGGAAAACCGCCCCGGGACGGCTCCAATCCGGCCAACGTCTTTTGCCAATAAGCAATCCCCGCTTTCTTATCCTGTCTTTCCAGCCACTCCTGATAATGACTGTAAGGGGACGTTTCCACGGTCGCAGGCTCCCGCTTGTCTTGCAGCAGGCGGTAATTGTCCAACAGCTCCCGGAACACTCGCGCAAACGACCAACCGTCCAAAATAATATGGTGATTGCACCAGATCCACCGATACTCCTGCGGACCTGTCCGGAACACAGCCATTCGAACGAGAAGGTCTTTACTGAGGTCGAAGCCCCGCGTCTTGTTGTCCTGCTTCCATTGGCGCAGATACGCCTCCTGCCGTTCCTTCGCCAGCTCCGACACGTCCTCGAAATGCAGGCGGAATTTCCGTTCCTTCATCACGACTTGCAGCGGACGCGGCAAATTGTCGTGGACGAACACCGTTCTCAGGATGTCGTACCGCTTCACGAGAGCGTTCATGCTTTGCTCCAGTCGGGAGACGTCGAGCTCGCCCCGCAGCACCGCCTCGATCTGTACAAAAGAGTACCGGGACTCCTTATCCGAGAGCCAGAGATAATACATCCCTTCTTGCGAAGGAGCCAGCGGGTAGATTTTTTTGATTTTATCCTTGGAATTCATAGGTGGTTCCTCCTGTAGCACCGCAGCCGGAAAAGGCTACTCGATCGTATCGACCAGATCGTACAACTGATCCAGCTCTTGCAGCGTCAGCCGGTTGTAGCCCAAGTCGCTGGGCGTGGCTTCGGCGGCGGTCTGCTCCCCGCAGTGGCGGATGAGGTCCAGCAGCCGGCCTTGGAACTTGTCCAACAAAGCGGCGATCGTGTCGTGACGGTGATGCGTGCGGTTGTAGTCCATCGCGATGTGAAGACGCCGATCCTGCACATAGCCCGTGATGAAAAGCGAAGCCATTCGCTCGGCTTCCGGGCTTATCGTACGGCCGACCGGCCACGGCGACGGACCGAACCACCGATTGCGCAGATCAGTATCGATCTGACCGAGGTAGTTGAAGCAGATGTCCGGCTGCTGCGTGAACAACAAGCCCGGCAAGCTTTCCCGGGGCGTGATATATTTCAACAAGCCATAGCCGATCCCGTGGTTCGGCAGCTGCCGCAAATGCTCCTTGACCGATTTGATCTGGTAACCCAAATTGTCCGCATGCTCCATCGGCAGCACGACCGGAAACTGCGATGTAAACCAGCCGACCGTGCGGGTAATGTTCATATTGTTGATGACGCTTTCCCGGCCGTGCCCTTCCAGATGGATCATGATCCGGTTCGTGTTCATCCATTCCTTCAAGGTCAGGCCCAAGGCGGTCAGCAAAATATCGTTGATTTCTGTATTGTAAGCGCGGTGGACTTGCTTCAGCAGCCGCTCCGTTTCTTCGGGCGGCAGCGTGAACATCGCTTGGGCTTCGTCCTTCACCCGGTCGCCCGTAGCCTCGAAGTCCCTTGGCACAGGCACGCGCGGCGTACTCTCAACGGCCGCCCAATAATCGGCCTCACGCAGCACTTCGCCGCTCCGGGCGTACTGTTGCAAAGCCTCTCCCCAAGCTTGAAACGAATGCGTTTTGGGCGGCATGACGATGTCCCCGTCATTCAGCGCCTGCCCGTAAGCCGCTTCCAAATCTTCCAGCACAATTCGCAACGACACCCAATCCATCACCAAGTGATGAGCGACGAGCAACAGATGATCGCCCTGCGGCGTCCGGAACAAGGCAGTCTGCATCAGAGGGCCGTTCGCCAGATCGATGCTCTCGTGCAGCCTGTTGGCGTGCACCAGAACGGCCGGTTCCATCGAATCGCCGCCGTCCGGAGCCACGACCTCGAAACCGATCAGCGGCTGCTCCGCCGGTCCCCGGTTATACAGCTGCTTGCGGCCCCCTTCATCCCTCACCACGGACCGCAGCACGTCATGATGCTCGGCCAGCTTTTCCAGCGCCCGCTTCAAGGCGGTTTCGTCCAAAGCAGTCTCCGAATGCAGCATCACCGCCGAATTCCAATGGGCCGCAGAAGCGAAGTCACGGTCAAAAAACCACTGAACGATCGGCGTATCCGCTATCGGTCCTTCCACGGCGTCCTGCGGGATCTGCACCTGCCCGTCGGCCGGCTTGAGATCAAGGCTAAGCTCCTTCAGCACCGGAGTCAAAAAGATCTTCTTCATCTCAAGGTCCCAGCCTTGCCGGTACAATCGCGATGCGATCTGAATCGCCTTGATGGAATCTCCTCCGAGATGGAAAAAATTGTCTTCCCGACCAACCACTTCTGCTCCAAGCACCTCCTGCCATACGGAAGCCATCAGCTCCTCCAGCTCGCCTTCCGGGGGAACGAACTCCGCTCCCGGACCACTGGCCGCCGCAGGCTCCGGGAGCCGCTTGCGATCCAATTTGCCGCTGGACGTCAGCGGCAAAGCGTCCAACCTCACGTAATGAGCCGGGACCATGTAAGCGGGCAGCCGGTCCAACAGCAGCGCGCGCAGCTCCGCCGCATCCAATTCCCGATCCGCGACGTAATAGGCGCAGAGGACTTTGCCGGAGGCGGATGAGGACGCGGATGCGACCTGCCGGACCAGAACAGCGGCTTCTTTGACCGCCGGATGCCCGTTCAGCGCGGCTTCGATCTCTCCCGTTTCGATCCGGATGCCGTTCAGCTTCACTTGATCGTCGCGTCGCCCGAGGTACTCGATGCTTCCGTCCGGCAGCCGGCAGCCGTAATCGCCCGTCCGGTACATGACCTCACCGGGCCGGAACGGATGATCCACGAACCGCTCGGCGGTCAGCACCGGGTTATTGCGGTAGCCTCGGGCCAAGCCTGCTCCGCTGATATACATTTCCCCGCGTACGCCGACCGGCACGGGCTGCAGGCTCTCATCCAAAATATAAATTTGCGTGTTGGCGACGGGACGCCCGATGCAAGCGGATGGACTGTCCGCGTCAAATTCGTGGGCCGTTGCAAAAATCGTCGCCTCCGTCGGGCCGTACAGGTTCAGCAGACGTCTGGAACCCGACAGCCACGCGCCAATATCGAGCGTGCACGCTTCCCCTCCCGTCCCTACGGTACGCAGCGAATCGGGCAGCCGCTCCGGGATGAGCGTGGACAACACGGACGGCGTCAGCAGCATCGCCGTAATCCGCTGCTCCTCCAGAAACCGGTGCAGCGCCTCGCCTCCGGCCGTCGCTTCCGGGTTGACAAGGCAGAGCGCCGCGCCCGAGGCGAGCGTCGCAAAGATCTCCAAGACCGACGCATCGAACGTCGTCGACGCATATTGCAGCATCCGGCTGCCTCTGGACAAGCCGAACAGCCCGATGGCCGCTTCTACCGCATTGCACACGCTGCGATGCTCGATCGCGACCGCGTTCGGCTTGCCAGTCGATCCCGACGTATACATCACGTAGGCCAGATCACCCGCGTCCGCTTCGACGCGCGGATTGTCCGCGCTCTCCTCCGCAACCGATTGCCAAGTACCGTCAAGCACGAGCTTGTGTCGCACCGCCGAGACCGATTCCGACTCCGCATCCGCCAGCTTCGGCTGAAGCAGCAGGACTTCGATTCCCGAATCGTCAATCATGGCGCGAATCCGCTCGGCCGGATAAACCGGATCGATAGCGACGTATGCGCCCCCCGCTTTCAGAATGCCGAGCAGGCCGGCGACCGTTTCAATCGACCGCTCCATCATCACGCCGACAACCATCTCCCGGCCGACTCCCCGCTTCCGCAAAGCATGGGCGACCTGATTGGCGCGCCGATTCAGCTCCCGGTACGTCATAGACTGGCTGCCGCAAACGACGGCCGGATCGTCCGGCGTAAGCTTGGCCTGTCTCTCGAACAAATGATGAATGCACGAATCGTCCGGGAACGGCTGCGCTGTCTCGTTCCATTCGGCAATGAGCTGGTGTCGCTCTTCGTCCGACAACATCGCCAGCTTGTGAATAGATTGCTGCGGATTGCGCACGATGCTGTGCAGCAGAGCTTCCCAATGCCGGCTCATGCGCTCGAACGTCTCCCGGCGGAACAGATCCGGCGAATATTCGAGAAAGCCATCCAGTCCGTCTTCCGTCTCGGTTAAGCCGATGGTGACATCGTATTTTGCCGTTTCCCCGTCGATCATCTGAATATCCGCTTCCAGCTCGGGGAGCGCAAACTTTTCCTCCGGCACGTCTACATACACGAATACCGCCTGCACCAGCGGGTTGCGGCTCGGATCGATCGGAACCCGCAGCTCGTCCAGCAGCAGACCGACTGGCAGCTCCTGATGCTTGTAGACCTCTCTGGCGGTATCGCGCACCTGCCGCAGCAGGTCGATGAAGCTCATCTCCCCCGACATATGCGAACGCAGCGTGCCCATGGTCAGGAAGTACCCCATCACTTTTTCCATCTCGATCCGGTTGCGGTTGGCAAGCGGAGTCCCGACCAGAATGTCGGCTTGCCCGGTATACCGGTAGAGCAGCGCCTTGAACGCCGCCATCACGATCATGAAGGTCGAAGCGTTTTCCCGCTTGGCGATCGCTTTCAGCCCGTCCAAAATTTCCTTCGACGACCGCAGGAAGACACGCGCTCCCCGGTAAGTAATCGCGGGCGGACGAGGGAAGTCCGTATGAATGTCGAGGATGTAGTCGCAATCCTTCAGCTGCTCCCTCCAGAAGTTGAGCAGCTTTTCCCGGGTCTCACCCTGCAGGTAATTCCGCTGCCATTCGGCATAATCCGCGTACTGGATCGGCAGCTCCGGAAGCTCGGCCGGAACGCCTGCAAGCGCGGCCTTGTAATGCGCCATCAGCTCCTCGAAGAAGATCGAGAAGGTGAGCCGGTCGATGACAATGTGATGGATGGTCAAGACGAGCGTCGATTCCGTATCCGACAGCGTAAACAGCTTGAAACGGATGAGCGGCCCTTTTTCCAGATCGAACAGTTGCTGGACCTCTTCGCGCATGAGCTTCTGGGCGGTGGCTTCCCGTTCATCCTCGGGAATATCCCGAAGGTCCACGACGGGAACACTGACGCGGAGCTCCGGCAGAACGGTCTGCACCGGATCAACGCGCCCGAATACGGTCCGCCAAGCCTCGTGGCGCTTGACGATTTCGTTGATGCCGTACTCCAGCGCCCCATGATGCAGCTTTCCTCTCAACCGGGCGGCCCCGTACACGTTGTACGCATGCGACTCAGGGTGCATCCGGTTAAAGAACCAAAGCCGCTCCTGATCGAAGGAGAGCGGGCTCGGGTCCGTATGGTTCCGCCGTGGGATCGCTGCGGCCGCCGGATTCGGGCTTAGCTGCTGCGCATTCAAGTTTTTTTGCTTGAGCCGCTGTTCGAACAGCGCCCGCTGCTCTGGCGTCAGCGATTGGATACGGTCGGTCAGATTCTTCATGGGATCAGCTCCTTGTCAAAAGCGAATTTCCGCTGCAATTCGGATAATAATGCCAAGCTTTCCATCACCGTCTCCCGGTCCACGCCAAAATCGATCAAGCAGGCAATCTCACCGACACCGATGTCGCGGAGCGTCTCCACCAGCTTCGCACACTTGTCCGGTGTTCCGAGCAGGGAGCTTTCGCGGTAATATTTATCGAAAGCGCGGGACACGATCGCCTCGAAGTCCGCGTCGGTCATGCCGTCGTAGTCGGCGAGAATTTGCCTTTGCTGGCTTAAAAAGATCTTGAGATATTCCTTCAGCGGCCGCTCCACCTTCGCCCGGACCGCTTCGTCGTTCTCCCCGAGGCAGGTATGAAGCATGACCGCGACCTTCTTCGTCTGCGGATCGTAGCCATGCCGGAGCAGCGCTTCGCGGTACCGCTCGATTTTGCTCTCCAGCTCGGCAAAGCCATTCCCGAGTATGCCGGTCAGAATACCGGCTCCGATCTCAGCAGCTTGCCGGTATGTCTCCTCGTTCCCGTTCGTGGCGATCCACAGGTTCAGCTTGCTTTGGATCGGCCGGGGGAGCGTCTTGATCCGGTGCACCGCCCCGCTGGCGTCGGTAAAAGGCACCGCCTCCCCGTTCCATAGAGCCCGAACCTGTTCGACCAACTTGAACAGCTCTTCCTTGCGACGGACATAGTAGTCCGGGTCCTGCACCGGGGCGAGGATAAAATCGGCGGGATGCCAGCCCGTAGCAAAAGCGACCGACACGCGCCCGTCCGACAGGTTGTCCACGACCGACCATTCCTCGACGAACCGGACTGGGTGGTGCAGCGGGAGCACGACGCTCCCCGCCCGCAGTTCGACCCGCTCGGTGACTGCCGCCAGCGCCGCGCTGAGCACCGACGGATTCGGGTACAGCCCGCCGAACTCCTCAAAATGCCGCTCCGGCGTCCATACCGCCTTGAATCCGTGCCGGTCCGCAAACGCCGCGCATTCCATCAGCAGCCCGTATTTATGGCGGTCCATGGTCGAGCCGTCGCCAGAGAAGAAAAACAGACTGAAATCCATAGCCGCCTCTCTGCGCCTGTGCTTCGGAACAAAAGCCGCTTCCGCCGCAGCCTGTCCCTGCCCGGGCTTCGTGCTTGCCGTATCCGGCGCCGCGATCCCCTGCCGCTTGAGACGTCGCTCCAGCAGCGCCCGCTGCTCGGGCGACAGCGCCGCCAGCCGCTCATGTATGCCGCTCATTTCCTTCATCTCCTTACCCCTCGCGGCTTAGTAGCTGCATCAGCTCGTCCTGCGGCATATTTTCGATTTCGCTGAGCAAGCGTTCGATTTCGTCCAGTTCCTCCGGCTTGACCTGCGTCTGCGCAATCGACTCGGCCAGATCTGCAATGGTAGGCGACTGGAAAATAACATCCATCGGGATATCGCCGTGAAACGCTTGGCGCAGCCGGGCGACAAGCTGGATCGAGAGCAGCGAATTGCCGCCCAGATCAAAAAAGCTCTGCCGTCTGCCGATGTCAGGAATCCCGAACAGCGTCTCCCAGATGGCCGCGATCTTGTGCTCCTCCTCGGTTTGCGGCGGCTCTTGAGATGGTTCGCCATCCCGGTACTCGGTGTCCGTCCGGCTATTTCGGCTATCCGAGGCAGCGTGGCCTGCGGCATGCAGCCATCCGCCCACCGCCGCATCGTGAATGCTTTGCGTGGACACGACGGCTTGGGACAGCCCGCTGGCCACGATGCGCCGGATCGCCTCCAGCCCTTCCGCACCGGTAATGCCGAATTTCGCCTGCATTTGCAGCATATGCTCTTTGATATCTGCCGGGAGCTCCGTCTGCTTCCGGACCCAAACGTCGTCCTGCCACATGCCCCAGTTGACGGAGACGGTCCGGCCTCCGGCGGCCGCATGCCACTTGGCGAACGCATCGACAAATTGATGGGACGCGCACTGATCCATCAGTCCGACGCCGCCGGTAAACGAGATGGTGCGCGAGAACACGACCATCAGCTCCAGCGGATGGGAGCGAAGCAGCGATTCCAACGTGAGCAGCCCGAGCACCTGAGGCGCGATGACCCGTTCGGAACGTTCCCGGTCGCCCAACTGGATCAAGCCCGAGCCGTACGGCTCCTGAGCGAACAGCACGCCGTGAATCGCGCCGAACTGCCGCTCCGCTTGCCGCACAATGTCCCGCAGCCCGGCTTCATCCACCAGATCGGCGCTGGCGTAGAGCAGAGGCGTCCCGTTTTGCTCCAGCGCTCGGATGCGCTTGATGATCCCGGCCGTATCGTCCGATTCCCCGTTATGCAACAAGTAATGCCCCCACTCGTGGGCGCCCGGGAACGATGCCTCCCCGATCAGCACGAAAGAAACCTTCGCCGTCCTGGCGATTTCCTCGCACAGCCGCAAGCCGATTTCGCTCGTGGCCCCCGTCACCAGATACACGCCTCCGTCGCGGAAGGCGGCGTCCGCAGGGTCGGCTTTCGGCAGCTTGACCGCTTCGTAGAGTTGCGTGAAGCGCTGCAGCCCTCGGTACGCAACGACAAAGTCCTCTCCCCCATGCTCGATCTCCTGAAGCAGCTGCCGGACCAAGCGCCCGGAGGAAGCCGAAGCAAGATCGGCCAGACTCACGTCGACGGCGCGTGCCCGAATCTGCGCGTACTCCTGCGGAATGACCCGCAGCGCCCCGAACAAGGTTGCCCGCTCCGGGCCGCGCACCTGCTCATGGGCAACCCATTGCAGGCTGCCGGTCAGCACGATCAGCTCCGTCCGCTTCGCCGCCTGCATGCCGATCGCTTGGGCCAAATGCAGCAAGCTGTAGAGCCCAAGCTGCTGCGACCGGGCGTAACGCTGTGCCATAGGGACGGGGGCATCCCCCTCCTCCGACTCCGGTTCGACGACGTTCCAGAGGTGGACGACGGCGTCCGGGAAACGCTGCTGTGCCGCCAAAGCATGCAGCAGCTCCTCATAGGACCGGCCTTGTGCGGGATGGATCGTAAAGACATCCTCCTCCACTTGCCGGAATCCACTGCCTTCGAGCACGGTGATGACATCGTGCCCCTCGCTTTTCAAGCCCTCGCTCAAGGCTTCGGCCAGCCCATACCGGTCGTGGAACAGCAGATACGTCCGCTTGTGCGGCGCTGCATCCCCGGAAACCGGAGGTTGCGGAGGCAGGAACGTTTGTTTCCATACCGGAGTGTAGAACCAGTCGGCCATGTCCGCCCGGCGCTCCTGTCCGGCGGCTGCGACCGCATCGGCAGGGACAGCACGAACCTTTTTCTCCAAATAGTAGCGGTAACGCTCGAAAGGATACGTCGGCAAAGGCACGCGCCGGCGCGCTTTCCCTTCATGCCATGCCGCGCATTCGATGTCCGCGCCTGCGGACCATAACTCGCCCAGCGCCTGAAGAACGCTGGCATACGCGGATTTGCCCGCTGTCGCCGGAGGCAACGCGTTGACCGCTGGCACTCCGATCGTCGCGTTCCGGGCGGTTTGCTGCCGGACCAGCGAGGTCAAAGAATGCCCCGGGCCGATCTCCAGAAACGCCGTTCTTCCCATTTCCGACAGCAGACGGATGCCGTCTGCGAAGCGGACGGTGTCCCGCAAATGCCGGACCCAATACATCGGGTCCGTCGCCTGCTCCGCCGTAATCCACGTTCCCGTCACATTCGAGACGTACGGAAGCTGCGGCGCGTGCAGCGCAATTCCCCGCATGACCCCGGCGAACCGTTCGAGCATCGGCTCCATCATCGCCGAATGGTAAGCGTGCGAGGTCACGAGCCGCTTCGATACGGCGTTCCTGCGGCCGAGCACCTGCTCCAGCCGTTCGATCGCCTCGAAGGGTCCCGACACCACGCAGGACATCGGACCGTTCACGGCGGCTACGGACAGCTCCGGGGACGCAGCGGCCAGCAGCTCCCGCACATCCGCTTCGGACTGTGCGATCGCCAGCATCGCCCCGCGGTCCATCTCCTGCATCAGACTCCCGCGTGCGGCGACGGCGGTCAAGGCATCGTCCACGGTCATGACTCCCGCCAAGCAAGCGGCCACATACTCGCCGATGCTGTGCCCGATCATCGCCTGCGGGCGAACGCCCCAAGCCTCCAACTGCTTGGCCAAAGCATATTCCAGGACGAACAGCGCAGGCTGCGTCAGAGCGGTTTGGCGCAGCCGGGATGCGGCTTCCTCCGCTTGAGACGGAGGCGGATACAGCACATTGCGCAGATCCAGGCCAAGAAGCGGCTGCAGCCGCTCGGCGCACCGGTCCACCTGCTCGCGATACACGGGCGCGGATTCGTACAGCTCGGCCCCCATATAGATGTGCTGTGCCCCCTGCCCGGTAAACATAAAGGTCACGCTCAGCGGCGCTTCTCCGCCGCCCTCGGGCTCTTGAACGACCCGGCCGGACGGCGGCAGGTCCGCAAGCTTCGCTTTTAATTCGTCCGCCACCGTCCCACGATCCCGGCCGACCACCGCGAGCCGCCGGGCGAACGTTTCTCTGCCTGCAGCAAGCGTATACGCCACGTCGGATAAGGGAACGTCCCGGTTCGTTTGCAAATAGCCGATCAACCGCTCCGTCTTCCGGCGCAAGGCTGCGGCCGTTTTGGCAGACAAGGCGATAACATTCCAATCAGTCCCGGCCCCAGCTCCTTCCTCCGGATGCCTTACCGCTTCCACTAAAGGCGCTTCCTCCAACACAACATGCGCATTCGTGCCACCCATGCCGAACGAGCTTACCCCGGCCCTGCGGGGATGCCCATCCGTTTTCCATTCCCTGAGCCGGTCGTTCACATAGAAAGGACTGCTCGCAAAATCGATTTTCGGATTCGGCTCCGTATAGTGCAGACTCGGCGGCAGCATTTTATTTTGCAGGCACAGCACCGTTTTGATCAGTCCGGCAATCCCGGCGGCGCTGTCGAGATGGCCGATGTTCGTTTTGACCGACCCGATGGCGCAGTACTGCTTCTGGCTCGTACCCTCGCGGTACGCCTCCGTCAAGGCGGCCACTTCAACGGGATCGCCCAGCGCGGTGCCCGTGCCGTGAGCCTCGATATACGTCATCGTCGCCGGGTCGATCTCCGAGACGGCCAGCGCTTCCCTCACGACCTCGGCCTGCCGCGTCACGCTCGGGGCGGTATACCCGACCTTCTGCGCCCCGTCGTTATTGACCGCCGAACCGCGGATCACGGCCAGAATCGTATCCCCGTCCGACACGGCTTCATCCAGCCGCTTCAGCAAGACAGCCCCGGCTCCGTTCCCGACCGCCGTGCCCTGAGATTTGGCGTCGAACGCGCGACAGCGCCCATCCGGCGACAGAATGCCCCCTTCCTGGTAGTCGAAGCCCGCCGTTTGGTCCGCCTTGACCGACACGCCGCCGGCGATCGCCATATCGCACTCATATGTAAGCAAAGCCTGACATGCCATGTGGACGGCCACCAAGGAGCTGGAGCAGGCCGTTTGCACCGCGATGCTCGGGCCGCTCAGGTTCAATTTGTACGAAACGCGGGTGGCGAGAAAATCCGGGTGGTTGCCGATGCCGATCTGGAACGGTCCGAACGATTCCACAAGCTCGTCATGGCTGAGTACATGCTGCAGATAATCCGACTGGCCGCTGCCTGCATAGACCCCGATCCGCTCGGGGCACCTCGTCGGAGGATATCCTGCCGACTCCATGGCTTCGTAGGCGCATTCCAGAAACAACCGGTGCTGCGGGTCTGTCATTTCCGCTTCCCGCGGTGTCATCCCGAAGAAAACGGCATCGAAGTCGGCCGCTTCCTCCAGAATCCCCGCGGTATGGACCCGGTTCTTCTCCGGCGCCTTGAAAGAGGTAATCGATTCCCGCCCGTCTCGCAGATTGGTCCAAAATTGCTCCAAATCCCCGGCTCCCGGAAACCGTCCCGCCATCCCGATAATCGCAATTCCCCGCAGCTCTGCGCCTTTTGCAATCGCTTCCATAAACTCCTTTACCTCCTCTGCGTTCTAAGCCGTTTCTGCCTTTCCATTTCTTCCTTTCGCTGGAACGCCATGCGGTGCGCACTTGTGCTTCTGCCGCCGCTTCCGACCACTTCTTCCTGCCCTGCTGTCCCCCGGCTCCGGTTCAAGTGAGCAGCCAACGCTCGGATCGTGGGGAACCGGAACAAGTCGACGACGGTTACGGAATCGTCCAGCGCGTCCCTGACACTCTGATGCACGCGCAACAGCCGGAAGGAATCCCCGCCTAAGTCGAAAAAGTGATCCTGAACGCCGACCCGCGTCAAGCCGAGCGCCTCTTTCCAGATCCGCGTCAGCACCTCTTCCGCCGGATTGAGCGGAGCTGCGCTTTCCAGCGCGGACGGCTCCTCGAGGGCGAGCTTGCTTAAAGCCGCCCGGTCCGCTTTGCCACTCGGCGTCAGCGGCAGCCGGTCAACCACGCGGACGAAATGCGGCACCATAAACGCGGGAAGCCGTTCCTGCAAATAGACGCGCAATTCCGCCATCTGCGGCTTGTCCATCCCGCCAGCCGCCGGGATCGCAAAAGCAGCCAGCCGCCGTCCACTTCCGTCATCATGTACGACAACCACGGCTTGCCGGATTCCCGGATGCAGCCCGAGCACGTTTTCGATCTCCTCCAGCTCAATGCGGTGGCCGCGAATTTTCACCTGATGGTCCGCTCGCCCGACATATTCCAGACTTCCGTCCGGCAAATAGCGGGCCAAGTCTCCCGTCCGGTACAAGCGGACCGCTCCCGGTACAGGCTGGCCAAGCTCCACCTCCACGAACCGCTCGGCCGTCAGCCCGGGACGATTCCAATACCCGCGGGCCACCCCCGTTCCGCCGATATACATTTCGCCGGTAACGCCAACCGGGACCGGGTTCCGGTGCTCGTCCAGCAGGTATACCTTCTTGTTGGCAATGGGCCGGCCGATATCCGACGGTAGCTTGCCGCCGTCGAACGTTCCGTCGGTTACCCATACCGTGGCTTCCGTCGGCCCGTATGCGTTGATAAAGCGCCGGTTGACGCTCCACGCGGCAGCGACCTCGGCGGGACAAGGCTCGCCCCCCGAGACCACCGTCTCCAATGTCCGCAAGGCGCTGGCGCTGCCCGGGACTTCCGACAGCACAGCGAGTACGGATGCCGGAGAAATGAGCAGATTGACGGCCTTTTGGCCGATAAGCTCGACCAGCGGCTTGCCCGGCAGCATCGCCTCGCGGGTATCTGCCACAAGCGTTCCCCCGCTGCATAACACGGGGAAAATTTCCGCCACGGAAGCGTCGAAGCTGCACGACGAAAACTGCAAAATCCTCGTACGGCTGGACAGCCCTAGCCTCTCCTTCAACGCATGAATGAGGTTGCCAAGTCCCCGGTGCTCGATCATGACCCCCTTCGGCTGCCCGGTGGAGCCGGAGGTATAGATGATATATGCGAGATCGCCTTCCCCGGGAAACGGCCAAGGAACGTCCTCAAGCGCTTCAACCGCATCTCCCTGCGCCTCCTCCGGCTCGACAGGAATGACCTGCCATGTCCCGCCTGCGACGGTTTGTCCAATCCCCTCCCTCGTCATAAGGAATTGAGCCTGCGAATCGTTCAGCATATAAGCGATGCGTTCCGCCGGATAATCCGGATCGATCGGCAAATACGCTCCGCCTGCACGGAGAACCGCGATCATCGCAGCGATAAGCTCCGGCCCCTTGGGCAGCATCACCGCGACGACGCTTTCCGCAGCCACGCCCCGACTCCGCAAGCCGTGCGCCATCCGGCGCGTCCATTGCTCCAGCTCGCGATACGTCAGGCGTTCGTCCCCAAACTCGACAGCGGTCGCATCAGGCGTCCGTGAGACCTGCCCTGCGAATAACTCGGCAAACGTGCGCTGCGGCCCAAAATCCCGCTCCGTCCGGTTGAAGTCGATCAAAATCCGCCCGGCCTCGGCTTCCGATAGAAGACGCAGGTCGGCCACGGTGCGCTCCGGATGGGACAGCGCATCGTCCAGCAGATTCATGTACCGCTCGCCATGCGTCGCAATTTCGTCTTCGCCGAACAGCGCCCGCCGGTATTCGAAATCCAGCCGGTACGTGCCCGAATCCGTATGATCCTTAACGTGAAAATGCATCTCATCCGTGATCGAGCCGCTGAAATGAATTTCACTCGCAACGCGGACTTCGTCTTCTAGGTGAAAATTCATCACTTGAAACTCCGTCCCGATATGAAACAACGGCCCTGCGTCCGGATGACGCTCTCTCGTTCGGGCCACGAGCTGGTTGTAGGGGTATTTCTGGTGGCGCAGCATGCGCATGTATTCTTTGGCAAGGGTTTGGCAATGAGCTATAAAAGCTTGCTGTGGATCGACTTCGTAGCGAAAAGCAGCCACACCCGCGAACATGCCGAAGGTGTGTTTGTCCTGGGGGCTCGTCCGATTCCCGGTTATACTGGCGAGCACCATGTCTCTTTGGCCCGTCATCCGGTACAAATAAGCATAGAAGACGGCAAGAAAGAAAGCCGAAGGCGAGACGCCGGATTCCCGGCAGAAAGCATCGACGCGCTCCCTCCTGCTGCCGTCGATCGAGAACCCGCAGCGGCCGCTTTCCAGGCTTCCCGTCGGATTCCCGGTCCGGGCCAAAGAAACCGGTTCCGGCAGCGTCCGGAACTTTTCGTCCCAATATTGACGGTCCTGCGCATACCGGTCCGATTCCAAATACGCGCGTTCCCGGTCGATTGCTTCGAGATAGGAAGGCTTTTTTTGAAAATCCCGTGCCTGCCCTCGGGCCAAGCACAAATAAAGGTCTACAATGTCGGCCCCGGCCTGCACGAGGGCGGTACCGTCTCCAAGGATATGATGGCATTTAAGATACAACCATGATTCGGTGTCGGAAAGGCGGAGGAGAGCAGAATCATAGAGCCGGGAAGCTTCAAGCGGGTAAGGCTCTTTGGTCGCAGCGTCGATCCACTGGCGTGCAGCCTGATCGGGCGCCTGCTCGTTACGAAAATCAAGCAACGGGATATCGGGAAGATCTTCCGGGCCGATATACTGTCGGGGCATGCCGGGATCGTCCGAAGCTGAAGTTGTGATTGAGAGCCGGGTGGAATCGTTTTCCAAAATAAATTGGGCGACGGCTTTCTTCAACAACTCGGGAGAAACGTGCGTTAAAAATTTTACGGACAAACCAAAGTTCATGAAACCGGAATCGGGATGCATCTTTTGCATGAACCAGATCCGCTTCTGCGCTTGCGTCAGCGGAAACGTTCCAGAAGGTGTTGCGTTCATTCCTCGTCCTCCCTGTCTTCATTACCTCCATGTTCTCCGATGTCGATTTCATTGTAGCACGATTAGTATTTATTTACTATAAATACCTATTATTGAATATAAACCATATTAATGAATTACCAGCCCCTCGAGCCGGAAATGAAAAAAGGCCAACCAAAGCATGGCGGCCTATCCATCTAATATCGCGTATATTCGTTTACTTCACCGTACTAATTTTTAACCTGATACAATAATTAGGAATCAACCTCCATATTACCAAGCACAATGTACCCTGCCAGTTTGTATCCCGTGGTAGAGCCGTCACCGCAGGAGAAGCAGCTAAACACCTTTCGGGCATTCTTTGGCACAAGGCAAGATCTTTCAGGCTCCAATCCCATTCGGGTCTCACGATGCATCCCCACCTGCAGAATCCACTGGCCTGTAGTTCGGCAAGCATACGGGCCAGCGCTTCGTCATCCCGACCGCCCTCGACTTTATTAGCGCGATATTCAGCAGTTTCTCCTGTTCTGGGTCCATATCAACTACGGACACCTCAATCTCCGTCCGGCCCTGCTCGTTCACAAGGATTTTATATCGTTGATAGCCGCCGACCATGTTCCTGGTCTTTTCATTCCAGACAATCGGTCGATATAGCCGAATTGTTCGACGGATCGTTTCAGTTTTTCGTATGCTGGATCGCCCGGCTGCAGATCAATCCGCGGCTTATATGTGGCAGGGTTTATCCAATCAACTGGTATCCTCCTGATGTCCATCTCGATCCCCCGTTGTGTTGAGTTGGTTTTTCGCGCAAATGAAAAAGCACCCCGGTTGGAGTGCTTAAATCTTTCCTTAAATTGTTATTTACAAGAAACGTTATAATGTTTTACTGCTTTTCCATCCTTTAGCTGAATCATCAAAGCTGTCCCTTCCTCTTCACCTTTAATATAAAACTTGCCGTTCTTCTTAGAGATCGAAGCACAAGCACTACCTTCCGGGTCAGTTGCGGCAATATCATAATCGTAACCTTTTGCCGAGTACAACTCCTTTTTTTCTCCAACTTTTATAGTATACGGATCGGTGGGGATTTTTTTCTGAACGACATTATTTGACTCCGCTGCCGCTTGGATGGCTGCTCCTTGAAAACCTAATAATAGAGGGATAGCCAATACTGAAGCCACAACAAGATTTTTCACTTTCATATCATAGACCTCCTATAATTTGTTTTTCATCTATATCATACCTTTGTTGTTATTATTTGCGTATATTTAGTATTAACCCGCAGAAAAACGGCATTATCTGGTGCGAAAATTGTCGATTCCGAAATTTGAAATAAAAAAAAGCACTCCGGATGGAGTGCCGTATATATTGCATTATTATTCTATCCAGTCTCCCCAGTTTCCCTTCCAACTGAAAGCAAAAGATCCCTTGACACTGTATCCAGTAGTGTTTTCGAGACGAATATTGTACTGACCACTCGGAACGTTTCTAAATGTATGAGATTTGTTATCTTGTGTTAATGTTTTTGAAACTTCGTAATTACCATAATAATCGAATAATACTACCTTCACACTCCATTCAGATCGATCCATCCCACTGATAGCTACTTCAATATCACCTTTAGAATCTAACTTGATATATTGTTTGCAACAAAATTTATAATCTGCTGCTGGGATATCAAATGACTTTGAACCTACTCGTACTTAACTTTTTATACCATGAAAGTCCCCCGCCTTCCATCCTCCCCTCTTGTATCTCCCCTGAGAAATATGTCAATATCAAGAGTAGCCGATGACCGCGCACCCGGGACGGCTTTGCGAAATAAACTTTGACGGGAAAGGGCTGCGTCTTCTATGCATTTTCAACAACTTGCCGCGATGATTCCGGTATTCGAGACCGTCGAATCCTCTACGGCTTCCCGGCCCATTGACTGCGGCCCGGACAGCCACCGGATCATCATTGTGCTCCGCGGACACGTTACTTTATCAGCCCAAGGCCAGGAGCCAGTCGTCGTCACGCAGGGCTTCGCCTGCCATCCGGCACACAGCCCTTTCGACCTCCAGGTGCCAAAGACGAAGGAGGCCGAGTACGCCGTCATCACCTACCGCGTATTCCCGGAGAGCAGCGCTTGGACGCTCCATGGCCCGCTTCGTACGCACAGCGAAGTGAAGATCAAATACATGCTGGACGAGCTCATCCGCACCGCCGAGGAGATCCGCACCGATTCCGAAGAGGAGGAAGCCGTGCAGCTGTTCCGAAAGCGTCTCATTCTGGAGCGGATTTTGTTTATATTTCTGTACGAAACGCACATGAGACAAGAGGAGCCGTCGTCCGACCTCGCTATCAAGGAATCCCTCTCCTATATCAACGAGCACTATATGCTGAAGCTCACCCTCCCGATGCTCGCCCAGCGGGCCGGAATGAGCGACGGACATTACACCGTGCTGTTCAAAAAGCATACCGGAACGACCATGACCCACTATTTGCGCCGTCTCCGTATCCAGAAGGCACAGCAGATGTTTCTGCAAACCCGCCTGCCCGCTAAAGAAATTGCGCAGCGGGTCGGCTTCGCGGACTATTTTCATTTCAGCCGCATTTTCAAGCAGGAAGTGGGCTGTTCCCCGACGGCCTTTCAACGAAACCGGTCCGAAATCTAAAAATATAACATGTCCCATCATAAAATTGGACATGGCCTAGGAACCAAGATGCGACTACAATAATTTGAGAATAATTATCATTATCATGGGGGATAGCATCATGCACCTTTGGATCAACCGCACACTCCGCACCACCTTGCTGCTCGTCTTCGTCATCGCGCTTGCCGCTTGCGGCCAACCGGCTTCGAATCAAGCCCAACCGGGCCAAGCCAGCGGACAATCCGCTACCCCAAAAGACGAGAAGATCACCGTGGAAGACGCGACCGGAACCGTTACCCTGCCGAAGAAGCCGGAACGCATCGTGACGATGGATTTCAGCTTCACCGATATGCTGGTGACGCTTGGCGTACAGCCGGTCGGGATTGCCGACGACGGTACGCCCGAGCTGTTCATGGACTCCGTCAAAAGCCAACTGAAACCATATACCTCCGTCGGGTCCCGCTATGAGCCGAACATCGAATTGATCAGCTCGCTGAAGCCCGACCTGATTATCGTCGATATCAACAAGCACAAAAATGCGCTGACCCAACTGAAAGCCATTGCGCCGATTCTCGTGCTGAACGATTTTCAAGCCGATTACGACCAAATGCTGAAAAACTACATGATCGCAGCCAAAGCGGTCGGCAAAGAAGAGGAAGGCAAAAAGCGCCTGCAGGAGCATCAGACGAAAATGGAGCAGACCAAGAAGAAAATCAGCCGCGCTGCATCGACCGTACTCCCGGCTGTCGTGAATCCGAAAGGCTTCTTCGCCCACTCGGACCACTCTTACACGGGCTCCATTGTAAAAATGCTGGGCTTCACCGACCCGGTCAAAAACGACACCGCCTATCCGCAGCTGACCTTGGAGCAGCTTGTTGAGACGAACCCGCAAGTGCTGTTCCTGATGCCTACGGATAAAGTAACGATCGTAAATCAATGGGAAAGCAACCCGTTATGGAAAAAAATCGACGCCGTTGCAGGCAACAAAGTGTTTACGGTGGAACGGCGCGACTGGTCGCTGTCCCGAGGCATGCTCGGATCGGAGAAAATCGCGGAAGATATCGTGAAGCAATTGGGAGAATAACCTGAATGGATCGCACTGACCAATCGATGAAGCAGCAGAGCCGGACCCGGTTTCTGCTCTTCCTTTTTTCCATTTCGATTCTCATCTTGGCCGCGGGATTGCTGCTCAGCTTGAAATGGGGGCAGGCTCAAATCTCGTGGCGCACGCTCTATGAAGCGCTAACCTATCAAGGCCAAGACAAAAATCATCTCTATATCCAAACGCTGCGCTTGCCCCGCACGCTGACGGCTTGCATCGTAGGCATGCTGCTGGCGTTGGCCGGGCTGCTGACCCAGCTCGCCACGAAAAACCCGCTCGCGTCCCCGCATGTGTTCGGCATTAACGCCGGAGCATCCTTGGCCATCGTGTTCGGATTGCTGGCGGTCGCGGAGCTGTCGATTATTGGCTCAATGCTGTTCGCTTTTGCGGGGGCTGCGGTCGGCGCGCTGCTGGTCTGGGCATTGACCGGTAACGATCATAAGCAGTATGTCCGCTTGGCTTTGGCGGGGATTACGGTTCATTTCCTGCTCGCGTCCCTGACGGAAGGTCTGATTATCTTGAATCAGTATTCGACGGAGAGCATGATCTTCTGGCTCGTCGGGTCGCTGAATCAAGCGGGATGGCCGGAGGTGCGCATGATCCTGCCCTTCTTCCTCGGCAGTCTGCTGCTGCTTGCCGTCATGATCCCTTCCTTCCGTCTGCTGCTGATCGACGATGAAATTGCTGCCGGATTGGGTCAACGGGTCGCGGTCGTCCGAGGCATCGCCGTACTGCTCGTTCTCCTCATGGCCGGATCGGCGGTCGCGGTATGCGGACCGATCGGGTTCGTCTGCCTGATCGTCCCACACATCGCCCGCGCCTTGGCCGGCAGCCGTCTGGGCGTTCTGGTACCGCTCACCGCGCTGCTTGGCGGCTCGCTGCTCGTCTATGCCGACTTGCTCAGCCGCATGATCGCGTTTCCGTTCGAATCCCCCGTAGGCATTGTCACGGCGGTGATCGGCGGTCCGTTCTTCGTTTATTTGGCCCGGCGCAAAGGAGGGACCCACCGGTGAGAAAAGGCATCGTTCTTGGCGCCGCATTTCTGATCATGATCCTGTTGGCTGTGGTATCCATTGCGGTCGGAGCCGTCTCCGTTCCCGTGCAGGATATCGGACCAAGCTTGCTGTCCGCAAACGGTCCATTTTATTTTATCGTTCATGAGGTTCGGCTGCCGCGGGTGATCGTAGGCATTTTAGCAGGGTTCGGGCTTGCGGTCAGCGGCGTCATTCTCCAAAGCTTGGTCCGCAATCCGCTCGCCAGTCCCGACGTGATCGGGATTACGAAAGGAGCCGGATTGTCGGCGGCGGCGGTCATCTTCCTGTTTCCCCAATCGCCGGGGTACGTCATTCCGGCAGCGGCTTTCGCCGGAGCGATCGGGGCCTTTGTTATCCTCATGCTGCTGAGCCGCAGATTGACGTTAAGCCCCGCATCTCTGGCTCTGGTCGGCGTAGCCGTCGGCGCCGTCTTTCAGGCCGGCATCCAGTATTTGATCGTGACCCATCCGACCAACGTCAACATGGCGCTGCTGTGGATGTCGGGCAGCCTGTGGAGCCGGAGCTGGCGGGAGGTCGTTTCCCTCCTGCCCTGGATCGCTGTGCTCCTGCCGCTTGTCTGGGGGAGCTTTGCGAAGCTGAATGTGTTTCAATTGGGGGATGAGACGAGCGCTTCCCTCGGTTTAAACGTCGTTCGTCAGCGCTTCTGGCTCTTGTTGTTAGCGGTCGCTCTCGCCGGGATTTCCGTATCGGCGGTCGGAGCCATTGGGTTCGTCGGGCTGATCGCACCGCATATGGCCCGCAGCCTCGTTGGCGGCCGGCATCAGTGGCTCATTCCTCTTGCTGCGCTCATCGGGGCCGATCTGATGCTGCTCGGCGACTGCCTCGGCCGCATCATCGTGATTCCGCGAGAAGTGCCAGTCGGCATCATGACCGCGATCATCGGCGCGCCCTATTTCGTCTATTTGCTGCGCAAAGAACGCGTACGGAGGCTGCGATAATACTTAACCCCTGCCTATCGAAGCCATGGCATGCCATGCTTTGATGTGCAGGGGTTTTCATATGGCGGGATTACTGAACTTTTAGGGGAACAGCAGCTTCTCGAAGCAAAGGTACGGCTCCTTGCGCATGGGAAACCGGATCGCCCCGACTTCCGTATAACCGGCACGCCGGTACATTCCGACAGCGCCCGGATTTCCGGTAAATACGTCGAGCCGGATACTCGTGCAGCCCTCGGTCCGCGCTTGCTGCTCCGCGAACAGCAGCAGTCTTTTGCCGATTCCCTGCCCCTGAGCCGCCGGATGTACCGCGAGCCGGTGAATGCACGCCGGATCACCAGTCCGGTCCATCCAAGGCAGCTCGCCGTAGTTCCCGCTCTGGCGGCGATCGACGACAACCGCTCCGATCACGCGGTCTCCTTCATGGACGCCGTACGCCGTTCCTCGTTTCGCATCAGCCCCGATCACAAAACGGTTCGGATAGAGCCAGTCCCATTGGCGCACGCCGTTTTGGTTCAGATGCGCCGTAACCTCTTTGTATAACGTCAGTAAGCTTTTAAGATCATCCGCGGTCAATTGGACGATATCCATGTTCAGCCCCCTACGCGACGCTTTGCTTGATTTGGGCGAGTTTTGCGGAACTATGCCGGCGGTAAGCAACCGTCCATAACACGGCGGCGCCAATGAAGCCGTAGAGTACGAAGTTCGACAACGCCAAGTATCTCTCGGTGGAAAGGTGGTAGACCATATACACCCGAATCGCGGCTTCCATCGTCAGCATGATCCCCCATACCAAGGTCATCAGCCTCGTCACGAAACGAAAGTACGAATAGCACCAGTTTTCCGGAAACCGATGATTGGCAACGAAACGCAGCGCCAAATAATACATAAGCGGACGGTTAAAAAACAGCGAAACGAGGAAGGCCAAACCGACGGCTGCCGTAACAAGGGATTCCCTGACGAGCAATATTTTCTCGTCGCCGCCGAGCAGGACGAGCGCGATGGTCAGCAGGAAGGTGAACAGCATGAGCGAACCGAAAGCGTCGAGCTTGCGGTGCTTCGCCAGATGGACGACGTTATCGATCAGCGGGACAAGCGTCGCGATGGAAAGCGCGGCAATGCTGCTTACATAATCGGACAGCCAGACGTACAGGCCCCAAGGCACCAGACCGTTGATCAACAAGGTGAACATGACATATGCGCGTTTGGACATCGAAGATGACTCCTTTATCGGGTTAAGTTAGGATTGATTTTCTCTTAGCACCAGGCCGAACAGCACGTCCTTGCCCGATATGTAACGGTAGATGGGCCTTTGGACAAGCCCCATTGGATAATACCGACCGCCGGTTTGTTATGTCATTACTTTATCATACCGACCGTCGGTTTGTAAATAGAAAACTTTGATGCAGGCAAGCTTCCTCCTTCGTTGTGTATAAAAAAATGACCGTCAACGTGACGATCATTCGGATGGTGAACATTAGGAGGAGGAAACATTATTGCTTATACTCGCTTACTTTCGTGCCCGTCGAATCGTACAGCTCCGCAGTCTCCGGCTTATCGTCGTTCCAGACCGGATCGGTCGTCCAGAGCAGGCTTTGGGAGTATTCCTTATACTCGCTTATATCTATCCCCGTCGCCTTATAGTTCCGTCCCTCCTGGCCGCTGAGCAGCATGACATAGCTATTCGGTTCGAGAACAAAGCTTTTAGTAAATGTAACTTTTTTGCCACTGCTTGCATTGGACAGACGCCAGCCTTTAAGATCGACGGAAGCCTCTCCTCGATTTTTGATCACGACATATTCTTTCGTTTTATCTAACTTCACAATAAAAACATCGCTGCTCTGTTTCTCTGCATTCTTGTCGGCCGCGGATGCCGCTGCCGTGTCAGCTAAGGCTAGCTTAGGGTCTGCCAAGATCATATTGATCAGGCCGTTGCGGTCGGATTGAAAATTAATACGCAAGGTTTGGACCCCGGACAGAGCCAAATCCACCTGCCTTGGTTTCTCTCCTGCAGCCAGATCTTTTAATGCCAGCACTTCTTTTCCGTCTGCAATGAAGGTCATCGTACCTTTGGCCGTATTGGAAAGCTTGCTGTCGTCCGCGCCTGCAAAGCCTGACAATCTCTCGTACTTGCCGTTCAGCTGCAATTCGACCGTTCCCCCCGTTCGGAGATGAGCCGGATAGGGGTTATCGTGAAGGTAAAGCCCTAAGCCCGTGCTGTACTCCGTCCCGCCGATAAAGAACGTTTTATGTACGGCCGTATTATGCCCGCCTTTTCCCCAGCTGTCCACATTCAGCATCGAAGCTTCGTCTTCCTTTTTAAAGGGCAGAGACGTTAAGTTCTGGGTGTTGCCTGATGATTCTTCGCTTTTCGAACCGCTCGTTTTCAATTCCGCAGGCTTTTCACCGACCCAGATCGTATTCGTCAATTCGTCCCAGCTTACTTCCTTGCCGAGCGACTCCCCTATAAATCGGAGCGGCACATAGGTCGTTCCCTTATAAATAAAACCGGAGTCCCCGGTCGGCTTTTTCTCGCTTCCGTCAAACATATACTTCAAGCTCTTGAAATACACTTCAATTTGCGTTCCTCCTGCGGCCGCGGCTACGGAAGCCGATGTAAGCAACAGCGTCGTGACGGCTCCCAGAAGAAAACCCTTGATGCCAGGCTTCATAAAATGATCCAGCTCCTAAACGATATGATGCTAGAAATAATAGCACAATTTTACTATTCGTCCAAGAAAATTCTAGGAGCTGAGTAGGGGCATCATCCTTTATAGGAGAGTCATCCACCCTTCATTTTAACAATCCACGCAAGGTCATCCCGTCCTTTATGCCCTGGGTATAAACATGAGTTTCAATAACGGCTTGAAGCGAGAGCAGCGTCTCTTCATACTGCAACATGGTTTGTTGAAGATCGTTCGGCAAGTATTTTTGTATTTGTATAAAGTGCTGGGTACATTGATTTGAAAGCGATTTGTAGGTTGTGTTCGTTGCCATGAGATATTCCGTAATTTCATCTACACGATGACCAATGAATTGTTGAAGGGAATTTCCTATTGAATTGACCATATTATCCTCCTTTAAATCATGCAATTAACCTTATAAGGTTATTATATAACTCTATAGTGATAATGTAAAGTTATTTTTTTACTCTACAAGGTTAAATAATGTTATTGTAATTGTAGATAATACAAGGTCAGAGTAATATAGTAACCATAGGGGGCAAACAAAATGTTGAAATGTAACTTGAGAAAGCTCATGGCGGAACAGCGAATCGATGATATATCGGATTTAATGAGGCTATCGGGAATTAGTCGAAATTCGATCAATAAGTTATATCGGGAAACAAATATCGAGACGACAAAGCTGGAAACGTTATTCAAGCTATGCGATACCTTCCAATGCACCTTGTCCGAATTAATTGAATATGAACCTGACCAAAAAGAGAAGTAAAAAAGAGCTTCCCGGATAACAGCGGAGAAGCCCCAGATATAGGGAGTAATGCGTTGCACGACGTAAAATGCCGTGATAAAATAAACATAACGTCAATGTTGTTTCGAAGCTAACTGTATAACAACATCCAGTTCATCCGTATACTAAAAAGAGCCTTCGCCGCTGCGAATGGTAAAGACTCTTAGGACCTGAAAGGCTGTGGATCACCACGGCGCGCCAAAACAAAATCGTTAGTTCAGCGAAACCCACCGTAGGCCGTCAACCTATTACTCGGTGGGTTTTCGCTTGTTACGAAACTTACGACGCATCCAGCGGTAGAGCTTACGGATACCAAACACCAGGCTTAGCACCGTCACGATCCAACGCAGCACATCGTAAAACGCCACAAGGTTGACCATCGGCCTCACCCCCTTTCGGGAGGCTGCGCCGTGGTCCGAAAACGTCCACCACTATTCATCGTCCATAGAGATTATAGCATGCTGGCCCCGGTTCCTCTACCAGACTTTCAAAACTCTTCCACATAAAGTGAAAAGTAAAAAAGAGCTTCCCGTGTGACAACCGAGAAGCTCCTTTGCATATAAGTGCAGTCCCCCTTCCTTCCAGCGTCTTACCCTACTTTTACCTGCGAGATATACTTAACGATTTCGTCCGCCGCTTGCCGGGCCCCGCCACCCGTGCGCAGCGATTCGCCAACCCGGGCTGCCGCTTCGCGGTAGGAAGGCGTCTCAAGCACCCGATTCACCGTATCGCGCAGCAGGTCGACCGTCAGCTCCGTTTTATTAAGCGCCACGCCCGCTCCGAGCTCGGCAACACGCTCGGCTACCTTCGGCTGATCGGCTCCTTGCGGGACCAGCACCAGCGGCAGCCCCTGCGACAAGCCTTCGTTCGTGCTGTTCATGCCGCCGTGGGTAATGAATAAACGGGCGTGCTGAAGCACTTCGAGCTGCGGCACATAAGGGCGGACGATAAAATTGTCCGGGATGTCGCCGAGCGACTCGATCTCGGTCTCCCGACCGACTGACATGACAATCGTATTGCCGGAACCGCCGAACGCTTTCAAACAATTTCGGTAAAAATCAATATCCTTGTTGAACGCCGTCCCCAGCGAAATGTAAATGACAGATTTCCCCGCGAGCTCAGGCATCTCGGGCTCTGCTTGAAGACGCGCGGACACGGAAGGGCCTACAAATTTATAGCTGTCGTCGAAGTCTTCTCCCCTCGGCTGGAACAATCGTGATGTATATACGATCGTCATCGGCTCGGGGTTGAAGAACGCCTCATAAGGCGAGCGGACAACATAGCCATAGTCGCGCCGGAGCTTGGTTGTCAATTGCTCGAAGTCCGCTTGCGCCTGATCGGCCGGACCGGAAGAAGCAGCAGCATTCAGATGCTCAACAAAGTGCTGAAAATGCGCTTCCGTCTGCGCAAAAGACGTGCTGGAGTTGATTGCCGGCAATTGGAGCAAATGAGCCATCAGCCGCCCGCCCCCGAACATGGAGTCGTGTACGATATAATCGAACGGTTTGGCTTTGGCCTCTTCCAAGACTAAGGGAACGAGAGCCTCCGCCCCTTCCAGCATACCGCCCACTCTGCTGAGCATATGGTTGTCAGGTCTCATGAATCCCTCGAAGAAACGGAAAAAATCGTAGGCCCGCACCTCGGCCCCTACCTTCTCCAAACGCTCTCTGAAATTTTCCGTCGTGAAATAAACGACCTCATTTCCGCGCTGAACCAGCTCCTGCACGACACTTACCGTCGGGTTCACATGTCCTTCCGCCCCGCCATTCATAAATAAAATACGTGCCATGATTCATTCAGCCTCCTTCGCCCCTCATCGATTTGGGACTATATTCCATTTTATCATTTTTTAATCTCCAGCGGGAATGCCAAAGGATTCATGTTTCATGGCCCAAGCCCGGGAAGCCTCCTCCGACTCAACATGGTGCCGAAGCCGGAAAAACCCGCCTATCGTTGCAGGCGGGTTTAAAAATATATCTATGAAATTAGCCATTCATATTTTGATTATCCAAAATCTCTTTGTCCTCGGCGTTATCGCGGGTCACCTTTTGCACCCCGATCGCACTATAGGAAATCAGCAGCATAACAGCAATGTAGTAGCCTTTTACGTTCAATTCGAACGGCGCGTTAAACAAACCGATGAAAAACATAGCGAATCCGATGACCAACCCTGCGACCGCCATTCCGGTGAAAGCGGGAGTGTTACGCATACGGTGCTTTGGATTTTCGCTTCTCAGCTCCTTGTCCTCGGCATTGTCCCGGACCACCTTCTGGGTCGCGATACTGGTGATGATAATTAAGAACATGCATAGCAAGTAGTACCCTTTTACGTTCAATTCCCAGTCCGCATTGTAGATGCCGAGGCAATACAGGAATATCCCTGCGGCCAGTGCAAAGTACGAAGCTGCGGTAAAAGCTGCGGTGTTACGTTTTTGATATTTTGGGTACATGGGCGGACACTCCTCTTGAGGTTACGAACGACTAGTACGCGGATCTTAGTTCGTCGTTAGAATTGGTTGTCTTTTACAGATATATTAACTTACCGGCTACCATGTGAAAAGGCTTATTTTCATCTAGTACTTCGTTAATTTCCAAAAAGCAAACGATTACATTTTTCGAATTATCCAAAGGTTGAATATAAATTATAAAAAGCTTATGGAATCTAGCAAAAAAACGGTCAAAAGTGGTTGACAAGAAATTTTATTTCCAATAATATCAATACCATGTTCAAATACCAAGTATTCAAGTAAGAATAATGAGTAAATTCCGAGTAATCCGTTCGATTTATCCAGAAAATGCATGAAGGCAGAATGAGCAGGCAGGGGGGCTTTACCATGTATGTGGTCCGGCGGGTGGCGACGATGGTCGTTACGTTGTGGGTGATCGCGACTTTAACCTTTTTTCTGATGCATCTGATTCCGGGAGATCCGTTTGCGGCCGATTCGCAGATGCTGCCGCCGGATGTGCTGGCGAACCTGCGGGCCAAGTACCATCTGGACCAGCCGATTTTCCGGCAATATGTGCTGTATTTGCAAAACCTGATCCAATTGGACCTCGGTCCGTCCATCCAGTCCAAATCGAGCAGCGTGAACACGCTGATTGCCCGGGGCATCGGCCCGTCCGCTTTGCTCGGCCTCCAATCGATGCTGATCGCTCTTACGGTCGGAGTGGCCCTGGGCATCGTCTCGGCGCTGCATCACAATAAGCTGCTCGATTATTTGTCGATGCTCGTGGCCATTATCGGGATTTCGGTGCCGAGCTTTATTTTGGCCCCGCTGCTCATTAAGTACATTGCAGTCAATCTGCACTGGCTGCCCGTCGCCTCGTGGGGAACGTGGCAGCACAGCATTCTGCCGTCGATTGCGCTGTCGCTGGCGCCCCTCGCGATTATTGCGCGGTTCGTCCGGGCCAGCATGCTGGAGGTGCTCGGCCAGAACTACATGCGGCTCGCCGAAGCAAAAGGTCTATCGGACTGGACGGTCGTGATCAAATACGGGCTGCGCAACGCTTTGCTCCCGGTGCTTACGTTTATCGGACCGCTGTTTGCGTCGCTGATTACCGGCACGTTCGTAGTGGAGAAGATTTTCGCCATTCCGGGACTGGGCAAATATTTTGTGGACAGCATCTTTAACCGCGATTATCCGGTCATTATGGGGACGACGATGTTTTACAGCTTCGTGCTGGTCGTTACCTTGTTCCTGATTGATCTGTCCTACCGGGTCATCGACCCGAGAATCAAGCTGACAAGTAAGGGAGAGTAGATGGATGAACGACCCGGTATTGGCGTCAAGCGAAGCGCAGGACCGTTTGTTCCGCCCGGTGGACCGCAGCCGCTTCGAGCCGCAGACGCAGCGTCCGAGCCTCGGCTACTGGCGCGAGGTGTTTCTCAAGCTGGTGAAAAACAAGCTGGCCCTGCTCGGCCTGACGCTGCTGCTTGTGCTCGTCACGCTGGCGATCATCGGCCCGCAGCTTGTGCCGTACAGCCCGAGCAAGCAGTCGCTCACCGAAGGGAACCTGCCGATCTCCGGCAAGCACTGGTTCGGCACGGACGATCTCGGCCGCGATATGTGGGCCCGGACGTGGCACGGGGCGCGGGTGTCGCTGCTGATCGGCGTCGTCGCCGCCTTGATCGATCTGGTTATCGGCGTCGCGATCGGCGGGGTTGCCGGATATATGGCCGGACGAAGCGCGCTCGGTGACCGGATCGATAACTTTTTGATGCGGATCGTGGAGATTTTGTACGGCGTTCCGTACCTGCTGGTGGTCATTCTGCTCATGGTAGTCATGCCGCCGGGGCTCGGAACGATTATCATCGCCCTCACCGTCACCGGCTGGATTGGGATGGCCCGGCTCGTCCGGGGGCAGATTCTCCAGCTCAAGCAGCAGGAATACGTGCTGGCGGCGCAGAAGCTCGGCACCTCGCATTTTCACATTGTGCGCAAGCATCTGCTGCCGAACGCGATCGGCGTCATGATCGTCAACCTGACGTTTACGATTCCGAATGCGATTTTCGCCGAATCATTTCTCAGCTTTCTCGGACTCGGCGTTCAGGCGCCGTCGGCCAGCTGGGGCACGATGGCGAATGACGCGCTCAGCGTCGTACTTAGCGGACAATGGTGGCGCATTTTCTTCCCCGGGCTCATGATCTCGATTACGATGCTGGCTTTCAACACGCTCGGCGACGGACTACAAGATGCCGTCAACCCGAAAAATCGAAGCTAAGGAGGCGGCCGGATGGACCCCGTCTTAAGAGTCAATCAGTTAAAAGTTTCGTTCCGAACGTACGGAGGCTCCGTGCAGGCCGTTCGCGACGTGTCCTACGAGGTCGCCTCCGGGGAAACGCTCGCGGTCGTCGGAGAAAGTGGCAGCGGCAAGACGGTGACGGCGCAGGCGATCATGGGCATGATCTCCCCACCGGGGAAAATGACGCAAGGAGAGGTCGTGTTCCAAGGACGGAAGCTGAACGGCCTGTCGGCTCGGCAGTGGAAAAGCGTGAGAGGCAAAGAGATCGCAATGATCCCTCAGGACCCGATGACGTCGTTAAATCCGACTATGCGCATCGGACAACAGATTATGGACGGACTGCTGCGGCACGAGAGGCTAACCAAGCCGCAGGCGGCGGAGCGCGCGGCCGAGCTGCTGCGGCTGGTCGGCATCCCGGACCCGGAGAAGCGGCTTCGCCAGTATCCGCACGAATTCAGCGGCGGCATGCGGCAGCGCGTGGTCATTGCGATCGCGCTGGCCTGCAATCCGGCGCTGCTGATCGCCGACGAGCCGACGACCGCGCTGGATGTGACCATCCAGGCGCAAATTCTGGAGCTGCTGCAAAGCCTGCAAAACCGGCTCCGCACGTCGATCATCATGATCACGCACGACCTCGGGGTCGTCGCCGAGATGGCGCACCGCGTTGTGGTCATGTACGCGGGCCTGGTCGTCGAAAGCGGCACGGTGCAGGATATTTTCTCGCAGCCGAAGCATCCGTACACGTGGGGACTGCTGCAATCGATTCCGAAGCCGCACACGGGACAAAAACAAAGATTGATCCCCATCGAGGGGGCGCCGCCCGATTTGTTCGATCCGCCGAAAGGATGTCCTTTCGCCGCTCGTTGTCCGTACGCGATGGAAATTTGCGTCGAGCAATTGCCCGCGGAGGAGAAACTGTCGGACACGCATACGGCGCGGTGCTGGCTGAACGACAGTCGGGCGGCCAGCATCCGGGAGCTTGTGGCGGCAGGGAGGGACGCGCATGTCTGAATATTTGGTAGAAGTCCAAGACGTCAAGAAGCATTTCAAGTCCGGCGCGAATCAGGTCGTCAAGTCGGTGGACGGCATTTCCTTCGCCATCCGCCGGGGCGAGACGCTCGGCCTAGTCGGCGAGAGCGGCAGCGGCAAGTCGACGCTGGGCCGGACGATCGTCGGCCTCTACGAGGCAACCGCGGGGCAGGTCCGCTTCGCGGGCAAGCCCCTGACGGGCCATACGCGCGAAGAGCGGAGGGCTTTCGACCGGCAAGCGCAGATGATTTTCCAGGACCCGCATGCCTCGCTGAACCCGAAGATGAAGGTCGGCGACATCATCGCCGAGGGCATCGACGCCTACCGCTTGGCGCGGGGCAAAGCGCGGCAGGAGCGCATCGTGCAGCTCCTCGAGAAGGTCGGCCTGCGCGCCGAGCACGCCCAGCGGTTCCCGCATGAGTTCAGCGGCGGGCAGCGGCAGCGCATCGGCATTGCGCGGGCGCTGGCCGTCGAGCCGAGCTTCGTCGTGGCGGACGAGCCGATCTCCGCGCTGGATGTGTCCATTCAGGCGCAGGTCGTCAACCTGCTGGAGGATCTGCAGCGGGAGGAGGGCTTGACCTACCTGTTCATCGCCCATGACCTGCATATGGTTCAGCATATCAGCAACCGCATCGGCGTGATGTATTTAGGCAAAATGATGGAGCTGGCCGCCAGCGACGAGCTGTTCCGCGAGCCGCTTCATCCGTATACGCAGGCGCTCATGTCGGCCATCCCCGTCGCCGATCCGTCGCAGCGGGGGACGCGGGAGCGCATCGTGCTGCGGGGCGATCCGCCGAGCCCTCTTCACCCTCCGGGCGGCTGCCCGTTCCATACGAGATGTCCCGCCGGCCGGGATATCTGTGCAAGCGAGCTTCCCGCATGGAGAGAGGTGAAAGAAGATCACTGGGTCGCTTGCCATTTGGTTGAAGGTTGAACCTCATACATAGCTTATAGATTCGGATAAAAGGAGAATGGGAGACATGAAAAAATTCGCATTAACCGCCGCCGCGCTTCTTATCGCCGCCTTACCGGCGCTGGCCGGCTGCAGCAACACGCAGGATGCGGCGAAGCCCGAAGGCGGAGCGGCCTCATCGGCCGGCGGCGCAGGTATCAAGCAGGAAATTCGCGCGAACCTGTCCGGGGAGCCATATACGCTCGATCCGGCGATTGCGACGGACAATACGTCGTTCAAGGTCATCAATTCGTTGTACGAAGGCTTGTACACCTTTGATAAAAAAGGCGAGGTCGTTCCGGGCAGCGCCGCCAAGGTCGATATCTCGCCTGACGGCAAGACGTACACGTTTACGCTGCGCGACAACCTGAAATGGTCCAACGGCAAGCCCGTCACGGCCAAGGATTTCGAGTATTCCTGGAAACGCGTGCTGAACCCGCAAACGGCAGCGACCAACGCCTTCTACCTGTACTACATCAAAGGCGCCGAGGAGTATAACAAGGGCAAAGGCACCGTCGATCAAGTCAAAGCAACCGCCAAGGACGACAAGACGTTCGTGGTCGAGTTGAACGCGCCGACCAAGTTTTTCCCGAAGGTCGCCGTCAATCCGGTGTTCCTGCCGGTGTATCAGCCGACGGTGGATACGAACAAAAACTGGGCGGCCGAAGCGAAGGATATCGTCTCGAACGGCGCCTATACCGCCTCTAAATGGGAGCACAATACCAGCCTCGTCCTGGAGAAAAACGACAACTACTGGAACAAAGACGACGTGACGATGCAAACGATCAACTACAAAATGATCGGCGATCAGAACACGTATTACCAAATGTTTAAATCCGGCGAACTGGATCTGATCGATACGCTTCCCATCGACGTGCTGGCGCAGGAAAAGTCAAACAAGGACTTCACTTTGCAATCGGACTTCTCGACGTACGTGTACACGTTTAACGTGACGCAGAAGCCGTTCACCAATGCGAAAATCCGCCGCGCCTTCGCTCTTGCGATCGACCGCGAGGCCATTGTGAACAACGTATCCAAGGGCGGACAGAAGCCGGCGTACGGACTCGTAGCCGAGGGGATCAAAACGCCTGCCGGCAAAGATTTCCGCGAGGAACGGCCTCCGTACTTGAAGTTCGATGCCACCGAAGCGAAAAAGCTGCTGGCCGAAGGCCTGAAGGAAGAAAACTGGGCGACGTTGCCGCCTGTGACGCTGAAATACAATACGCAGGACGGCCATAAGAAAATCGCGGAAGCGCTGCAGGCGATGTTCAAAGAAAACCTCGGCGTCGACGTCAAGCTGGAAAACCAGGAGTGGAAAACGTACATCGATACGTTCAAGCAAAGCAATTTCCAGATCGCCCGGATGTCCTGGTCCGGCACATTTCTAGACCCGCTCGCGCTGCTAGACCTGTACTTGGGAGGCAGCCCGAACAACCAGACGAAGTGGGTCAATCCGAAGTATGACGAGCTTCTGACGCAGGGCAAGACCGAGCAGGACGAGAACAAACGTTTTGAAATTTTGCATCAAGCCGAAGATATATTTATGCAAGATCTTCCGGTCATTCCGATTTACTTCGCCTCGAAAAACTACTTGAAGTCGAAAAACTTCGAAATTCCGTTCGTACCGAATCAGGAGCCGAACCTGCGCTGGGCGAAGAAGATTTCGTAATTGCCGTGAAGCCGGACCTGCCCGTTAAAGGCTCGGCTTGAAGGAATTTCCCCCGATACACTTTAACCCATCTGACGAAGGCGGTTTGAAGTGCGTCGGGGATTTTTCGCTTGCAAAAGAAAAAGCGCCGACGTCGTTACGCCGCGCGCTTTTCCCCTGCATTTCTTATTCCGCTTCCCCGACGTGCTCCTTGCAGAAAGCTTTGACCACTTCCAGCTCGTCGTCTTCCAATTCAAAATCGAGCAGCTGCTCCGTCGTCCGCTCGAAAATTTCGTGCTTCACGATGCTGGCCTGGTCCCCGTCCACGCTGTAAATGACCCGGACATATAACCCCTGCTCGGAGTACAGCTCGTCATCCTCTTCAACTTCAATATCCAGTATAAACTCGTACCGTTTGCCGGACAAAATGCCGAACGGGTCTTTCACGAGTTCTACGCTGTAACTGGTAATGGTGAACATGGTATCATCCTTTCTCAACCGCCGAACCTTAATTCCGAACCTTTATATTATACACGAAATTCGGAGAAAGGCCTTATGCCGCCGAGAAATGAATCATGCCCGTTCATGCCGTCCCGAAATTACACCTGCACCATCCAGCCGAGCTTATCTTCGAGCTTCCCGCTCTGGATGCCGGTGAGCGTCTCGTACAGCTTCGCGGACAGCTCTCCGGTCTCGCCGCCGTTGATGATCAGCTTCTCGCCGCGCCAATTCAGCTCGCCGACCGGGGAGATGACCGCCGCCGTGCCCGTGCCGAACGCCTCCTCAAGCGTGCCCGCCCGGTGCGCTTCGTACAGCTCCTCAATGCTGACCGGCCGCTCCTCGACCGGAACGCCCCAGCTTTGCAGCAATTGAATCATCGAATCGCGCGTGATGCCTTTCAGAATACTTCCATTCAGCGCCGGAGTGATGACCTTCCCGTTGACCTTGAAAAAGACGTTCATGCTCCCGACTTCTTCCACATACTTCTTATGCACACCGTCGAGCCATAGCACCTGCGAATACCCTTCCAGTGCGGCTTCCTCCTGCGCCTTGAGGCTTGCGGCATAGTTCCCGGCCGTCTTCGCGCTGCCGGTTCCGCCAGGGACAGCGCGGACGAATTCCGATTCGACATGGATTTTGACCGGGCGGATGCCTTCGGCATAGTACGCTCCAACCGGCGACATGATGATCATGAAGATATACCGTTTCGAAGCGGCAACGCCCAGCACGGGCTCCGTCGCAATGATGAACGGACGAATATACAGCGAAGTACCTTCGGTTTCCGGTACCCAGTCCCGATCTGTTTGGACCAGCTTCTTCAGCCCTTCCAGCGCCAGCTCCACGTCCAGGTGCGGAATGCTCATCCGTTCGTTCGAATGGTTCAAGCGCTTGAAGTTTTGATCCGGGCGGAATACCAGAATGCGTCCGTCCGCGGTACGGTACGCTTTCAGCCCTTCGAATACCGTCTGGCCGTAATGAAACACTTTCGCCGCCGGGTCCATGCTAATCGACTGGTACGGCACGACGCGGGGAGAGTGCCACCCGCGGCCTTCCTCATAATCCAGCATAAACATGTGGTCCGTGAATACGGTTCCAAACCCGACTCGGCTTACATCGGGCTTTTGTTTTGGGGCCTTGGTCAGCTCCACTTCGATATTAAGCGCCATTCTTCGCATCTCCTCTTCAAAGGTTTATTTCTTATTGTATTAGTTGAATGGTATCAGTTCTTCCGATATATTGAAAATATCTGTTTTATTGGAGAACGATACCTTGAAAGTATGAATGAAGGGAGCGATCCGGGGATGGATTTGCGTCAGTTGAGATACTTTTTAGCGATTGTGAAGGAAGGGCAAATTACGCGCGCAGCCAAAGCGCTGAACATGGAGCAGCCCCCGCTCAGCCGGCAGCTCAAGCTGATGGAGGAGGAGCTTGGGGTGACCTTGTTCGACCGGGACGGCAAAAGACTACGGCTGACGCATGCGGGAGAGCTGCTGCGGCAGAAGGCGGAAAGCCTGCTGCATCAGTTCAACGAATCGATGCAGGAAGTGAAGGAGCTGGACGAGAGCGTCCAAGGCGTGCTCTCCATCGGCGCCGTCGTCTCGTGCATCTCGCTTCTGCCCCAGCGCATCGAGACGTTCCGGGAGAAGTACCCGGAGGTCACCTTCCGCATCTGGGAGGGCGATCATTTCCTCCTCGGGGAGCAATTGGAGAAGCGGAGCGTCGAGCTGATCGTCGCCCGGCTCCCTTTCGAGGCTTCCTCCGCATCGCAGTCGTATGCGGTTCGGCCGCTGCCGTCCGATCCGTTCGTCGTCGTCATCCCCGGTAAGTGGCTGCCAGACCCGGAGCAGGAGACGATCCGCATGCAGGAGCTGGCGGACTTCCCGTTTCTGACGCTCAAAACGGACCGGACGACCGGCATGCACGACCGGGTGGTCACCGAATGCCGCCGGCACGGCTTCGAGCCGCGCATCATCTGCGAATGCTCCAGCGTCGCGGTCATCATCGCGATGGTCGCGGCCGGTCTTGGGGCGACGGTGCTGCCCAAGTCCGTCATGACGGCGTTCCCTCTCCCTTCGATCCGGACGCTTCCGCTGTCCGATGCCGATTTTCAATCCGACGTCGGCATTCTGTGGCTGAACAATCGCTATTTGTCCAGAACCGCCCGCCGCTTTATCGATCATTTTCTGGAGTAGCGGTCGTCCTACCCAGCCCAAAAAAGGAATTATCGGGCAGTCCGGCGAAGTCTTCCTTGTCATCTGCTCACAGAGGAGGAAGCAAGCCATGAAAGCCATTCAGGTAACGCAATTCGGCGGTCCGGAGCATATGAGCTACACGGACGTCGATAAGCCGAGCATCTGTCCGAACCAAGTGTTGATCCGCGTGGAGACGACCAGCGTCAATTTTGCCGATATCAAGTCGAGATACGGGAAAAAGGGCGGGACCCTCCCGTTCATTCCGGGATTGGATGCGGCGGGGACGATCGAGCAGGTCGGGTCCGAGGTCCGGCAGTTGCAGGTCGGACAGCGTGTCATCGCTTTTCCTCATCAAGGCTCCTATGCCGAATATATCGCCGCGGACGAAAATCTGACGTTCGCCATTCCGGACAGCCTCAGCTTCGACACGGCGGCCGCCTGTCCGATCGTTTCGTTCCTTTCGTATAAGCTGCTCGCGGACATTGCCAGACTGGAGCCGGGCGAGACGGTCCTGATTCATGCGGCGGCAGGCGGCGTCGGCACGACGGCCATCCAGCTGGCGAAGCTCTTGGGCGCGGGGAAGGTGATCGGAACCGTCGGCAGCGAGAGCAAGGCGAGCATCGCTAAGGAGGCGGGCGCGGATCATGTGCTCTCTTACGCGCAGGGGGATTTTGCGGCGCAGGTCAACGACCTGACGAACGGGGAAGGCGTAAACGTCGTTCTCGACTCGATAGCGGGCACCGTGACGGAGCAAAGCCTGCTCTGCCTGGCTCCTTACGGCCGTCTGGTCCATTTCGGCAATTCGGGCGGTCCCGCGGGGAACATCAAGACCTCGGACCTGCACGCAAGCTGCCGTTCCGTCCTCGGGTTCAGCTTGGGTACGACCCGAAGCAAGCGCCCCCACCTGCTGCGCGGCGTCGCTGAGCGGGTGCTGCCGTACTTGGCTGACGGGCGTCTGACGATCAAGATCGGCGCACGCTTTCCATTGGCCGAAGCCGCCAAAGCCCACGAGTGGGTGGAAAGCCGGCAGAGCGCGGGAAAAGTGCTGCTCGACGTCAGAAGCTAACACCGTTTGCAGCTAAGCATGCCGCTGTCAGGCCCAAATCATCTGACGCGCGTCGCAATATTTTCTTATCCACAAACTTATACACATATTATCCACGTTATCCACAAATCGTGAAAAATTGCACTTGTCCTAACCATAAAAAAGATCGTCTTCCGCCTACCTTTGCGGCCGGAGACGATCTTTTTGTGCTATGCGGTCAGTTGGAAATTTTGGCGCGGAACAGGTTGGCTCCCATCAGGATGAACACGCCGCCGGTGACCCGGTTCAGCCATAAGCCGATCTTGGGGTTCTTCCTTAGCTTTCCCGTCGCGAACGCTGCGAGATAAGAAAGGAGACTGCTCCACAGCATGCCGATGAAAATAAACGTCGCGCCCAGAATCGCGAACGGCACCGGACTCTGGGCCTGATTGTCCACAAACTGGGGAAGGAAGGCGATAAAGAACAACGCCACCTTCGGATTCGTTACATTTGTAATCATGCCCTGGACAAAAATTTTGCGCGCGCTCATCGGCTCCATCGATCCGGAGTCCGGTGCAATGGCGGAGGACTTCGACACAATCATCGTAATCCCGAGATAGATCAGGTAGGCGACCCCGATCATTTTGATGATTGTAAACAGCAATAGCGATTTCGCCAAAAGAAAAGATAACCCCAGCGCCGCGAGAAGGGTGTGGATAAGCGTCCCCGCCGCAATCCCCATGGTGGACCATATGCCCGCTCTTCTGCCCTGCGCCACGCTTCTGGCAATGATGTACATCGTATCCGAACCCGGGGTCATGATAAGCAATATTCCGGCGACTACAAACAAGAAATAATGATGAATGCCAAACACGCTCGTACGCTCCTTTACGTAAATAAGTAGTGTAGGTTACCGCCCGCGGCGGACCCGGATGTTGCGACTTTGCCATGATTGATGTGCTTCCAATCACACTTTGCCGTGCTTCCTCGTGTTACGCTCTTTACATAGCAAATCAAACGTAACGGAGGGATTCGCGATGTTTTGTTATCAATGTGAACAGACCCCGACAGGCGGCTGTAAGGTGATCGGTGTATGCGGCAAAGATGAAACGATTGCAAGCTTGCAGGATACGATGATTTTCGCTTTGAAAGGCATTGCCGCCTATGCCACACATGCAAGACAGCTCGGCTATTCCGACCCGGAAGTCGACCGGATTACGCACGAGGCGTTGTACATGACGTTGACGAACTCCAACTTCAACCTGCAGGAGCATATCGACATGGCGATGAAGGTCGGCTCCGCCGCCGTCCGCATCATGGATGTGCTGGACCGGGCGCATACGACTCACTTCGGCATCCCGCAGCCCGTAGCCGTGCCGCAGAACAGCATCGAAGGGCATGCTATCGTCGTTACCGGGCATAACCTGTACGCTTTGGAGGAGCTGCTCAAGCAGACCGAGGGAAAAGGGATCAACATCTACACGCACTCCGAGATGCTCCCCGCCCACGGTTATCCGAAGCTGAAGCAGTACTCGCACTTAAAAGGCAACATCGGAAAAGCCTGGTACGACCAGCGCCGCCTGTTCGAGAAGTTCCCGGGCGCCATCCTGGCGACAACGAACTGTGTCATGCCGATCAAGGGCACCTACGCCGACCGGTTCTTCTCCTACGATATCGCGGGCCTGGAAGGGGTTACAAAAATCGTCAATGACGATTTCACCCCGCTGATCGAGAAAGCCTTGGCGCTGCCGGAAGCCCGGATCGAGTCGGATCAGACGCTCATGACCGGCTACCATCACGAGACTGTGATCGGCCTGGCTCCGGAGATCATTCAAGCGGTCAAAGCGGGCAAAATCAAACGCTTCTTCGTCATCGCCGGCTGCGACGCTCCGGGAAGCGGCGGTGAATATTACCGCGAGCTCGCTACCTCGCTGCCGAACGATACCGTGATCCTGACCACATCCTGTGGGAAATTCCGCTTCAACGACGTCGATTACGGCACCGTGGCCGATACGGGCATTCCGCGCTATATCGATTTGGGCCAGTGCAACAACTCCGGTTCTACGGTCAAAATCGCCCTGGCACTAGCCGACGCCTTCGGATGCAGCGTGAACGATCTGCCGGTCAGCATCGTGCTCTCCTGGTTCGAGCAAAAGGCGGTCGCGATTCTTCTCGGCCTGTTCAGCCTCGGCATTAAAGATATCCGCATCGGCCCGAAACCGCCGGAATTCATCAATCCGGGCGTCATGAACGTGCTTGTCGACACGTTCGGACTGAAGCTGATCGGCAACGCGCAAGACGATATGAAGGAAATGCTGTCGCTTTCTCACTAAGAGAGCTAGGCATAAAGAAGCTTCGGCAGCACCCTGCTGCTCGTACGGAGCGGGAGATGAATAGCGGGTGCGGGCGTCCTGGACATCAGTTCCAAGGCGTTCGCGCCCCATTTCCCGTTCACCCTCCGTCAACTAGGCCCTCCAAACGACGCCTCGCCGCTCGTACTCCATCCGGTGTTCGACGGCGGCCGCGATCGAAGCCCCGGCGAATCGCTCGATGATCCACAGCGCTAGATCCACGCCGGAAGTAACCCCTCTGGCCGTGATGACGTCCCCATGATCGACAATCCGGTAATCCAGGACGTCCGCATCGTAGCGCTTCAGCTCGTCCTTCGCCAAGTAATGCATGGCGGCTTGCTTTTGCTTCAAAATGCCCGCTTCGGCGAGCAGCATGCCGCCCGTACATACTCCGGCCACGACTGTTCCAGCGGCGTGCAGCTCCCGGATCAATCGGGGCAATTCTCCCCGCTCCGCCTCTTTCCGCGCTCCCTGATCCGCCTTATGATTCCAGCCACCGCCCGGGACAATAAGGACATCCGGCCTGTTCCCGATCCGCAGATGATCATTCACCGCCACTCGGATCCCGTAGGAAGTGACGACTTCGCTTTTCGGCTCACTCGCGACGAGCTCCACTTGGAACCCCGCTCCGGCTTCGATGCCCCGCTTCAATACCTCGAACGGAGCCAATGCGACGAGCTCCCCGAACCCGTCGAACAATACGATCTGAATGTTCATAAAGCGCGTGCTCCCCTCTCATCGCTCATGCCGCCTACTGCTTCCACAGCGCATTCTCCAAGCCATTGTACCATATTAGGGGTTTCGTGAACGCCCTTCTTTTAAGCTATCAATCCCGCTTTCGCCAATCCATTGCGGATACCGCCTTCATCCACATGGCTGGTTACATAATCGGCATAAGGAAGCAGCTCCTGATGCGAATTCCCCATCGCGATACCCAGGCCTACGAATTCCAGCATCTCCTTGTCGTTCAAGCCGTCCCCGAACGCTACCGCCTCGGACGGCGTTATTCCGAGCCGCTCCAGCATCGCCTCGATCCCTTGCGCCTTCGACCCGCCGGCCGGCAGCACGTCCATCGCTTTGGGGTGCCAGCGAATCAGCTTGAGCTCCGGCACAAGCCCTTGATACAAAGGTTCCTCATGGCCTTCGCAGTGGAGAAACATCTGGAAGATGTCATTCGCTTTCCAAAACTCCGGATCATGTCTAGGAAGCTCTACTTTCAAAGACAAGACCGATTCCGTAACAAAAGGATGCTCCGTCCGATCGGAGCAGTACGCGTGCTCCCCTTCAAAGACGAGCGAGTGTCCGTGCCCTGCCGCCAGGTTAACCAGTGCCTCGATGCTTTCCTTCGGAATCACGCGTTTATATACCGGCTTCCCCCGGTAAACGGCATAAGCTCCGTTCATGCAAACGAACGATTCGATCCCCAATTGATCGGCCAGCGGTTTAATAAAATAGGGGGCGCGCCCCGTGGCGATGACCGGCTCCACCCCGTTTGCCTTGAGTGCCCGGACGGCTTCGACCGTGTCCGGAGGTACCTCCTTGTTCTCGTTGACCAATGTCCCGTCGATATCAAAAAATACGATTTTGTAAGCCATTGCCTTCATGTCCCCTATTCGTCGAATGAATGATCTCTCATCAAGTCTAAAAATCTAAGTATAGCACCCGCCCCGAGGATGACAAGAACCTACTGTTCGATTTTCGGCAAAGCCGCTTCTGTAAAATAGGAAGAAAGGAACAAAGCCGGAGCTCCGTTCCTTTCCACTATGGTATATACCATTAAATATAAAAAAATTTAGTTGTTTTTCACCTTCAGCTTCGAAAAGAACCGGACGATGTCGCCGCGGGTCTGCGCCTGCGAGAACTCGATCAATTTGTCGTTCTTATCGAAAGCCTGTGCCTCGACCAAAATACACGGGCTGTCGTTGCCGATGCGCAGCAGCTTGCTTTCCGCTTCGTCGCTAAGGGAAATCCGCATCGTCTGGTCCGCGCGGACGAGCTTGATCCCGTAACGCTCCTCCAGCACCTGATACAAAGAAATGTCTTCCCCATTCATGTGAGCTTCGATTCCCGGGCAGTAGGCGTAAGGAATATACGAAAGCTCGATGGAAACGGGAATTTCGTCGGCAAAGCGGACTCGTTTGAGCGACCAGATCTCCTCTCCTTCCGAAATCCCGAGCATCTTGGCCACGAAGCCGTTGGCCGGCTCCTTCCGCTTGTGGACCGTGTTCGTCGAAGGCCGAAGCCCTTTGCTCAATATCGTTTTGGAGAAGCTGGAGAATTCGACAAAATCCAATTGAATCCGCCGGGTCGTCACGAACGTGCCCGATCCGACGACCCGCTCCACGAAGCCTTCCCGTTCCAAAATGGAAATCGCATGACGCGCGGTCATCCGGCTGATCTGATACTGCGCGGCTAACTCACGCTCCGAAGGAAGCTTGTCGCCTTGCTTCCATTTCCCGCTTTCGATTTCTTGGATGAACAAATTTTTAATTTGTTGATAAAACGGGATATGATCTCCTGTTTTATTCATATAGAACCCCTGTCATGCTTTTAATTAGCGAATTACCGTCAAAGTTGACGGCCAAATTTCAGCGTAGCAGATGATCGTAAATACGGTCAAGGAAGCGGAGAAGCCTGCAATTCTCCGATGACGTCCTCTAACGGACGATCGGCCATGGAACGAAGATGGCCGTCCACGCTGCCAAAGACCAGTTGCTCGGTAACCGGATTCGGAACGATGACGCACCATAGACCGGCCGCTTTTGCGGCGGCGGCTCCGTTGGCGGAATCCTCGAAGGCCAGAGCTTCATGCGCCTCGATTCCCAACGCTTGGATTGCCTTGAGATACAGCTCGGGGTCCGGCTTCACATTCGCGACGTCGTCTTTGGTCTTGATGACCTCGAACGAATCGAGCAAACCGAATCTGCTCAGGAACGATTCCACCCACGCCCGATCCGAGCTGGAAGCCAGCCCCACCTTCAGCCCCAGCCGTTGCGCCGCTTCGATATATTCTGCTACCCCGTCGCGCAGCGCGACCGTCTTCATCTTTTCGGCATGAAGCTTAGCTGCCGCCTTCCTTACTTCGGAGATTTCCGTCCGTCCTTCGGCCATTTGCCGGATATAGGCCTCGATCTGCCCTCCGTGCGACCCGACGCAGGCCGCGAATACTTCTGTAGGAAAGGGGATGCCGTAGCCGCCAAGCACCTTGGCATAGCAGTCGAACCATGCGGATTCCGTATCCACGATTAAACCGTCGAAATCAAACACAATCGCTTTAATAATAGCCGCTCACTCCTGCCGTTTCTGTCGCTCCGGTAAGCCGGCGGTATGCCCGCCAGCCCGCAGTCCGCCGGATGAATGATTCCCCTGCATCGCGCCCGGATAGCCATCCGATATTGGTATATACCAATATTATATGACTTCCTCCGTTCCCGCAAGTCTTTTCTTCCCGGGCTTGGCGAAGAACCGATAGAGTACGTCAAAAAAGGCCTTCGGCGCCCGAAAGCAAGGTTTCTCCCTGCTTCCAGACGGCCCAAGGCCTGCTGCATCATGGCAAATCTTTTCCTTCGGCGGGTTACCGCCCGAAGCGTTCTCCGAACCAAGCTGCAGCCGCATCCGCTTCCATCGGCGTAAGCTGATGGCCGTACCGCTCCCAGTGAACCGTCACCGCAGCTCCCGCCCCGCTAAGCAGCCCCTCAAGCTCCTCGGTTTCTTGGGCCGAACAGATCGGATCATTCGTCCCCGCTCCGATGAAGATCGGGATACCGGACAAATCCGGGAGCTCGATGCCCCTCCGCGGAACCATGGGATGATGCAGGATCGCGCCTTGCAGGGCGTTCCGGTAATGGAACAGCAGACTGCCTGCGATGTTGGCTCCGTTCGAATAGCCTACTGCGACGAGGCGGCTGCGGTCAAATCCGTATTGCGCGGCAGCCTGATCCAGAAACTCGTTGACTTCCTGCGTGCGGAAGACAAGATCCTTTTCGTCGAACACGCCTTCAGCGAGCCGCCGGAAGAAGCGGGGCATGCCGTTTTCCAGCACATTGCCCCGAAGGCTGAGTACGGAGGAATCCGGCGCTATACGCTTCGCCAGCGGCAGCAGGTCCCGCTCGGTTCCCCCCGTCCCGTGGAAGAGCACCAAGGTCGGCGCTTCTTCCAGGCGGCCCTTTTCAAAAATATGCTTCATGGGCGTTTCCCCTCCAATGCTCTCACTTGAATCGGCAGCAGATTCGCCTCAATCGCGGCACGATGGGGCTCATACCACGCGGGCAGCATTAATTTCTCACCCAGCGTTTCGGCGGGTTCGTCACGGGCGAAGCCCGGCGGATCGGTTGCGATCTCGAAGAGAATGCCCCCGGCCTCGCGGAAATAGAGCGCGTTGAAATATTGGCGGTCGATGATCGACGTCGGGCGGTAGCCGTAGCTCTGCACTTCGCCCTGCCACTGGGCATGCTGCTCGAAATCCGCCGCGCGCCACGCGATATGATGAATAGTGCCCGCACCTTCGCTGCCCCGGCTCACAGCCGCGAGCGGGACATCGATCACGTTACCGAACTCCCCAGCGGACCGGAAGCGGGCGTACTCGCCGTCTTCCGCGACCTTCTCCAAGCCGAGCAGATGCACCAGCGCGTCTGTCGTTTTGTTCGGATCGGTACTGAATAGAACGGCGCCCCCGAAGCCCTTGATCGCTTTGTCAGCCGGAATCCCGCCGAACGACCAGCCGCTGTTCGGGCCTTCCTCCCGCTCAACCAGCTCCAGCCGCAGCCCTTCATTATCTTCGAATTGCAGGAACGTCTCCGAGAAGCGGTTTGCTCTCGTTACGGCAATCCCGAAGCTTGCGAGACGGTCCTCCCAATACCCCAGAGCGCCTGTAGGGACGGCATACGTCGTTATGCCGACTTGACCGCCGCCGACCCGACCTTTGCGCGAAGTCGGCCATGGGAAGAACGTTATGATCGTTCCCGGGCTTCCCGCTTCGTTGCCGAAGTACAGATGGTATACCTCGGGAGCGTCGAAGTTGATCGTTTTCTTCACCAGACGCAGCCCCAGAATACCTGCATAAAAGTCAACGTTCGCCTGCGGATCTCTTGCAAATGCCGTAATATGATGAATACCGGATGTTTGTAATGTCATAAGAAAATCCTCCTTTAGATTTAGGTCATTTCATGACTTAGTCATTTCATGTTCTGTGCCAAATTATTTAATGAGCGCATCCAGCGAATAAGCGCCGGCGCCCGTCAAAGCCACGCCGATAGCGACAACCAGCAGCACGAGTTGGTATTCGTATCCGTTGGCGGTAGACCACAGGCCGTTTGGACCGTGCACCTTCACGATCGCGCCGACCATGGTCGCGGCAATCAGCACTGCAGCCAGCGGGGTAAGCAGACCGGCTGCAAACAGGACGCCACCGAGCAATTCCATCAGCCCGGCCAGTACCGCCATAACGACGCCCGGCTTGATGCCGACCGACTCCATCCACCCGCCGGTTCCTTTCGGACCGTAGCCACCGAACCAGCCGAACAGCTTTTGCGCCCCGTGCCCGATAAACAGCAGCCCAACCACCAACCGAACCAACAACAATCCTAATGCCAACATCATCATCATCCTCCATTATTTTTAATTTGTTATTCTTAATTTTAAGATATTTGGCGTATCTTCCTTAAAAATATATTGCCGCATAGCTTACGACATCTCGGCGCTACATTCACGGCTTTATTTATTTTACGACCTTATGTCTCACAGCCAAATGCCGCATTGCTCGCGGCCTTATCCTTCCAAGCCTTCACCTTTATGCCAAGCAAGCCGCCTTGCTTCCCTACCACACGGTCAATACTTTCCCCCATCGCTCGGTACTTTTGTTCGCTATCGTTTGTGCACCCTGAACTCCTCCTTGCGGATATCTTTAATTTAATTATCTTGATTTAAAGATAAATCATTTTACGATCCGTGTCAATAGTCAATTTAGAAAAAAATCAGGTTCCGGACTTCGTCCTGACCGTCCCGTTCGGATGCCCTACCACGATCAGATCCGCCATGTTGACGAACAACCCGTTCTCCACGACTCCGGGCAGCTTGTTCAGCTCCACAGTCAATTCGCCGGGATTCGGAATCGACCCAAACCGGCAGTCGATCACGTAATTTCCGTTATCCGTCACGAAGGGAGCCCCGTCCCTCATTCGCAGAACCGGTTCGCAGCCCATTTGCCTCAGTTGCTTGCTTGTTATCTCCCAACCGAACGGCACGACTTCAACGGGAAGCGGAAACCGGCCCAATTCGGGCACGCATTTGGAATGATCAACGACGACAATGAAGCGGTCCGAAAATGACGCAATCATTTTCTCCCGCAGCAAAGCTCCTCCCCCGCCCTTGATCAGCTCATCCTTCGGACTGACCTCGTCCGCACCGTCCACGGTCAGATCCAACGGAACTTGCAGCCGGGCAAGCGGAAGAAGAGGAATCCCCGCCTCACGCGCCAGCTTTTCGGTCTGGACGGACGTCGGCACAGCCTCGATCCGCAGCCCTTCCTTAACCAGCTCGCCGAGCCTGACGATGGTCCAATATACCGTCGATCCGGTTCCAAGGCCGATTCTCATCTCATCGCTTATGTACTCCGCCGCTTTCTCGCCGGCTGCTTTTTTTGCATCCATATTCATGGCCCCCGATCGTGCAGACTTTTCCCCCTGCAGCCGGTAGACCGGCAGGACCTAACCTCCTCACCGGTCCGCTGCTGCTGGTAGACTCTTTAAGTAAAAATTTTAACACGCTCTTCCAACGGTTTAAACTCCTTGTCGCCAGGAGGCGCCGTAGGCTTGCCGAACGGCATCTGGGCGATAAGCTCCCACGTCTCCGGCAGGCTCCATTCCGCTCTCACCTGCTCGTCGATCAGAGGATTGTAATGCTGCAGCGATGCCCCCAAACCTTCGTTCGCCAGCGCGGTCCAGATGACATACTGAAGCATGCCCGACGATTGCTGGGACCAGATCGGGAACCGCTCCTGATAGGTGGGGAACTTAGCTTGCAGCTCTTCGATCACGGCCATATCTTCGAAGTACAGAATGGTGCCGTAGGCGGCCCGGAACCCGTCCATGCGCTTCTGGGTCGAGGCAAACTGATCTTCCGGCACAATCGCCTTCAGCACCTGCGTCGTAATCTCCCACAGCTTATCATGATGCTTTCCGAACAAAACAACCGCCCGTGCGCTTTGCGAGTTGAAGGAGGAAGGCGTGTGCTTCACCGCTTCATAGACGATTTCCCGGATTTTATCGTCCGGAACGGTCGATTCTTTGCTTAATGTGTAGATGGTTCGCCTTTTCTCTGCCAAGGTTAGAAATTCATTTGCCACTGTTCCACATCTCCTGTCGCAAATTGGGTATTAGCTTTACACCTCTTACAAGCTTCCCGAAAACCTATCGCCTTTATTCGTTGACTTTTGTCTCAATAAGCTTCCTTAACCGTTCTGCCCCATCCGTAAACCGCACTCTACCATCTGCGGTGCCCCGCTTCCGCTGTCGTTCTATGCCTGATGAACCGAAAGTATGCCCTCCTGCTGTGGCGCCGCAGGTTTGCTTTCCCATACGGTGCTTGGAATCTCGCGCCGCAGCTCCGGGGCTACATCGGACGCGAACCGTTCCATCTGCTCGCGCTGCTCCGCTTCCGTCAATCCGTCGACACTGATACTGAGCACCTGATGTCCGTAAGCTTGATGGTAATTCAGAATCTTCTCTATCACGAAGTCAGCGCTGCCGACCAGAACGGGGCCGTTCTTGATGTTATCCTCCAGATCCCGGAAGGGCGATTGGTTATGCTGGGCTGCTGCTGTGGAGATAAAAGCGTCGTAGTAAGGGCGAAAGCGTCTGACCGCCTCCTCGGAGGTGTTCGCCAAATACAAGCTGCCTGCGCCTGCACCGACGACGGCGTCCTTCGGATCGCGGCCATAATAGGCCCAGCGTTCACGGTAATGATCGATTAGCGCTTTATACTTGCCTTGGGGATGAAACGTATTGGACGAGAAGATCGGCTCGCCGTATTTTGCGGCCAATTCGGTGGAGATCGTGCTCGATGCGCTGCCGTGCCATACGGGAATAGGCTGCTGGAGAGGTCTGGGCTGTGTGGTCACGTTGTCCAGCAACGGGCGATAGCGGCCCTGCCAGGTAACGTTCTCTTCGTTCCATAATCGCTTGAGCAGAGCATACCGTTCCGATAGCGATTCCCACTGCTCCTCCTCGGTGATGCCGAAGAGCGGATAGTGCCGGGGATCGTTACCCTTGCCGATGATCAGCTCCAGCCGGCCGCCCGAGAGGTGGTCGAGCGTAGCGTAGTCCTCGGCCACACGCACCGGGTCAAGCACGCTCAGGACGGTCACGGTGGTCAATAGGCGGATTCGCGAGGTTCTGGCCGCGATAGCGCCCAGAATCACCGGCGGCGAGGAGGACAGGAACGGGGCGCCATGCCGCTCGCCCACGCCATAAGCGTCGAAGCCGAGCTCCTCCGCGAGCATCGCTTGCTTCAGCACGTTCTGAAATTTCTGCTGCGCCGTCAAAGCTTCCCCCGTCACGGCGTTGGGGAGATTCACCACAAGGCTGGACAAAACAAATTTCATTCACGCGGCCTCCTTCGCTGCAACGAAACCATTGATTTATGAAAATGTTACCATACGACCAGTGAACCGACAATGATTTTTTCTTACTATTCCAATTAATTTACTATGTATAAACATCATAGCTGTACAGCGTGCCTCGGGATCTTCCATTAACGGAAAATCCTTCTCAGCTGCAAGTTGAGTGATTCGAGCAATTAGCAAGTGGGTGGGCTCCTGCATAAGATGCCTTATCACTTATAGAAACACCGATACCCCTTCATAAGGAGTGAAGTCTAATGGCATATATGCCTTCGTCCCCCCCTCCTCCATTCGTCCCAGAAGAACCTGCTACCTCTTATATTATTGACTGCGTACATCAATACACCTATGTCTGGTTATGGAACGGTGACAGCTTCTGGTTTTACCCGACTCGGGTTGAGTATGGAGAAGTTTCAGGCTATCGTTGGAATGGGCGATTCTGGTCATATTATGGAATAGATCCAAGATTGATCAGATCCGTTTCATGTCCTCCCGTTCCCACTTTATATTAGAAACCATATCAAATCAGCAGCCTCGTTGTGCTAACGGGCAGGGTGAATGAATTAACATTTGAATCCATATCGTCATTTCTTCTGCCCTTAGTTCAGTGTCGTGCGGGATCTACATACATATGCATTACTGATATGCGTAACTCTTGCCGCAATCTTGTTCCACAAAAAAATCACCCAAGGCGAAACTGGTACAACATTATTTTGGTGCTGATACTTTTCATATTAATTGGAGTTGCTATTATCCTAATGATTTTCTCTTTCCGTAAATAGAGAAAAAAGCCTGCATCTCTGAATGCACAAAAGCCGTTTTTGTATTGTTCCAGAAAATCAATATCGCCGCTCCACATTACATTTTCCCTTGGATTATCCACTTTCTTATGGTGACAACTCCCAGAATGATTACCGCTGATAGCAAAAATGAAATAATGAGGTACATAATTCTTACACCTTGGAGCTCTTCCCATTTTATAAATATGAACATAAAAAGAGCGATATCTAATAAGGTCAAAAATATTTGTGGAATAATCCAAACCAAACGTAACTTACTGTTCTTTATGTTGATCCCCCCTTTCGAAAATTATAATTGTGGATCTTCGAGCATCAGTACCCTATTCATTGGCCCTTACCGCAAGGATTTCGAACAAGAGGCGTCTTTTTCGCGGAAATTTTTGTTTACAGATTATCTACTGGGATATCTAGCTCTTTACGTAATTCTTTTACTGTTTTTTCCCGTTTAGATAGGCTTGCTTTTCTTTTTTGAACCTTTCAATTTCTTTTTTGATCTCTTCGGCTTGTTTTAAAAACTCCGGATTTTGTTCTCTTTCCGCGCGTGCTTTCAGCTCGACTACTCCCGTGCCCATACCGAGAATGCACGAATCCAATTGCACTAAGAAATGAGCTTCATCATCCGGGTCCGTTTCTCGCCTTAATTTTTCTTTCTCGATATCGAGCTGTTTGAGTCTTTTTCCTTCTGCAACGACGGCGTCCTGTTCCTCTTTGGTTTGATTCGGCATCGCATTGAACTTTTTCTGTTTAGCAGCAAATTCAGCTTCAAGCTCCGCTAATTTTGCCAGTTTCGCGGACGGATCAACCTTTGCGATTGCAGAAGTACCGATAACGCCGAGTGCAACTACACAGCACAAAGCAGTTGCTATTAAAGCGAATTTTTTATTCATTCTGTTTTCCTCCGCTTCCACTCAAATTAACCAATCTTCCCTGAAAATATAAAACAATACTACCACAATATCCCATGCCCTTTGAATGCCATTAGGTGAAATAAAAAAATTTAACCCTGAATGGGATATTTTCGAGTTACCGATCGTGTTGTATGTAGGAGGCGAAAACATGGAAAGCAATTCTTTAGCGCGTACGGATAAAGAATTGGCTGAACTCTATCAACGGCATGCAGATCTAGTTTATAGGTTGTGCTATATCTATTTGAAAAACCCTGTTGATGCAGAAGACGCTGTTCAATCTGTATTTATAAAGCTCATCCAATCTCAAATGATTTTTAATGATCATGAGCATGAAAAGGCGTGGTTGACGGTAACTACCCGAAATTACTGCAAGGACATTTTAAAAAATTGGTGGAGAATCCGCCGTGTGGCTTTAGACACTTTACCGGAAGTTCCTTCTTGGAACGGTCATGAATCATCAGGGAAGGTGCTTGCCAGACTGCTTTCACTACCCGAAAAATACAAAACCGTGTTGTATCTTTACTATTTCGAGGAGTACTCGGTAAGAGAAATATCAGAGATGGTAGGACACAAGGAAAGCACGATCCAAACGCAGCTTTCCAGAGGCCGAAAACTCCTTAAAATGGACCTGGGAGGGAATTATCTTGAGTGACAAGCATATCAATCGGCTATTTGAAGCACTTACGCCACACACGGAGCAAAAAGAAAAAATGTTTCAGAGCATTTTAATAAAGAGCCGGAATGAAAATAAAAGACGGAGAGAGCTTGCTCCCGTGAAACGTTGGAGACCTGCCATTCTGTGTGCCATACTGATTGGCTGTTTAACCTCAACTGCTTTGGCAGCGGCATATATGGGATTGGATGAAGCATTTTTAAAATTTCTGAAGCCGGTAAATCAGGAGCAGGCACAATATTTGTCAAATGGCGCTTATGTGATTAACAAGCAAGTGGAAAACGAAAATGGAACGCTTACCATTAAGCAAGCGATCGGCGACAGTAATACGACCTATATCCTAATGGACTTTACGGCTCCGAAAGGCACGGTGTTAAATGCGGAAGGATACCGTTTTGAGTTTCCCCATCTTACCTATGATGGGGCGGGACGTGATAAATTCTGGAGTAGTTACGAGTTCCAAGTGCTAGACGATGGCAATCCTAATGACAATAAAATTAGCTTGGTTTTGAGTATCGGGACCGACAATTCCATAGCAGGCAAAGGCAAAATCTTTGATTTCTCAGTCGAAAATTTACAAGCAGTCAATCCGCTTACGAAAAATTTTGAAACAGTTATACCGGGTTCTTGGGGAACAGCGCTTAAGCTGGATTTCAAGGATACTTCTCGTCTTTATCAGATGGATCAAGACATCACCCTGTATGGGTATAAGGCCGTTTTCAAAACGATCTCGATTTCGCCCATTTCAATAACTTTAAAGATTGACAGCAATTACTTGGAAGAAATCAACAATTTCACTCTCGGTTTGAGGCAAGAAGATGGTGAAGGCGCCTATTTGGATCACTTCCCAATCACGATAAACTACAAAGACGGCACCTCAGAAACGACAAACCTTTTAACCGGTTCAACTATAAAGGATTTAATGACCGGCCAAATGACCACGACCAAATCCTTCAAAAATCTTATCAATGATAAGGAAATCGCGTCTGTCGTATTTTTCGGTAAAGAATTTCCGATTAAAGACTGAATCTCCGCTACATTAAAGTAAGCGTCAAATGCACTCATGCGTGCCTGGCTTGGCTATACGCGCTGAGGGTTATTTGACGCTTCCCTATGAACCGGCCGGGGCCAAGTCGGCCGCATCCCCGATACGAAAATCACGCATATGCAAATAAGCTTCCTCACCGGAAGCTCATTTGCATTGAATATTTATTTATCCTGCCTCATTGTGATATCGATAAATATTTTCCGTATACAGGGTGATGACCTGATCGTAGTCCGGATATGGATATGCCAGAGTCTTCGTTACAGCCTTAGAGTATTTTCTGAATAACTCGTAACAGATGAACAATGATTTCCACATATTGGGATAACTATTACCGGAGCAGGTAGCAAGCAAATCTTCCCAACTATCCGCCGGGAGGTAACGGTCGATAAATTTGTAATTCTTCCCTACGCTAAAGGAATAGCCAAGCTTGGAGCCGATTTCCCAGGACATCATTCTTAACAAATTCGGACGAACAATTTCATTCAAGTGATCGACTGCGAAAAGTATTTCCTTTCTTGCCAGCCCTTTCACCACATAAGTTGATGTCATCCAAAATTCGTTGCAGCAATCATCGAACTCTTGTGCGGTCGGTTTTTTGATCCAGTATTGACGGTCGTTTGCGATGACTTTATGTTTAACGATCCCGTCCTTATCGAGCAAGATCTTAACCAAGCCGTCGCTTTGTTCAAAATAATCGTCCACTTCGTTTAGCGGAATAAGGGTAAGGTCCAGCTTATTGCCGTCTTCGAATAGAATAATGTACGAAAACCAATTGCCTAATTCAGATGGAAAAAGTTCCATAGCTTCGGGTTTTTGCATCATAGCCCGTTTTCCGAAACTTGTTAGCCATTCATCGTTTGCTTTAAAAGAATCCATATCTGTTACAAAATAAGCAATATCAAAATCTTGAAACGGATCGGAGGGGATATTGGGGTTCGTACGGGAACCTTCCAATGTAACCAATCTGATTCTGCTATCATTTGCGGCCAGACCGACAAGAATCTCCATCATTTCTTGTTCATCTTTCACGATTTAATCCTCCATTTTCGTAGAGTCGGCTGATGCGTAAACGTTATCGAGATAGGCAACGGCAACTTGCTCGGCTTTCGTTTGATGCACCAAACGATCGGAAGAAAGACGAAGACGTCGATATAAAAGAATAGACGATTGCAAGGCTTGGTAACAACTTTCCAAATGATAAGAAGGCACAGTTTGTTTCAACTCCTCAACCGCGCCGACCGCTAATTGCTCGATTCTTCTCGTACCATTGGGGAGCCGTCCGTTTTCGGCCAAAATCAACGGCCCCAGTACAGCGCTGCGTATGCAGCAAAGAATATCGATCACTTCAAACAACTCACCTCTCCCCAGTTTCGCTGCTCCGCTATGAATCCATATCCAAAACCGGTCTTCGATCCATTGAGGATCGGGGTGCGGGTAGCAAGGCACTGTACTGCGAAGTATACCCCGGATTTCCGTCCCCCTTTCCCAAAGAATGACAGGGTCCTCAATTCGTTCTTCCAGCTCCTTGGGCATCAAAAACTTGTAATCGACATGAAGCGGCACGGAACCATCATATAAGCAGATGACCAGCTTCGGCTCTCCGACATGTTCGCCGGTCAAAACCGACAGCACGGTACCCAGGCTCTCCGCCATATGTATACGTTGCTGCATGATTTCGTCCCGATAATCAGGATGATATACCACGATAAGATCCAAATCACTGTACTCATCCATGGCACCCGTTATCATGGAACCGCCCCCAAGGAGCCCGATGATGCGATGATCTTCAATCAATTTCATTTTAACGGTCTCGATAAAATGTTCATATCGGAGAAGCATGATTCAAAACACTCCTACCAGTAATTTGGGCATTTCGCCAGAATATCACTTTGCAAACCTCTTGTCAAAATCAACTTGTCATCTCAAATTCCTTCATGCTAAAGCAGCTCAGACCTGTTTGTCTGAAGCCGCTTTGTTTTTCGTATCTCCTGCGGGCCATGCAGCTCCGCCCCAGTCGCTCTACCACCTGTTCCCCCGCCGCACCTCCTCAACGATGGCCCGAACCCCTTCGCCGATCCGCTCCCGCTGCGCCCGCGAAACGCTGATGCGGATAAACTTCTCCCGCTCCGCGTAATCCGCCAAATAGAACGGCTTGCCGGAAACGACGCTGACCTTCCTCTCTGCAAGCCGCTTCATCAGACGCTCGATATTAACCGTCCGCGGCAGCTTGAACTGGACATAGACGCCGTAGCGGACGTCCGCGGCTTCGATCAGCCCCGCTTCGTTATGCCGCCGCAGTGCCTCGTTCAACTCGCGCATCCGCTCCTCGTACAAGCCGTAGATTTTGTGCTTGTGCCGCTCGTACATGCCGTTCTTGATGTAAATTTCGAGTGCCGCCTGGGAGAGCAGCGAGGTGTCGGGGTAATGTTTGTACTTCTGGTACGTCTTCAGCAGCCGCTCCGGCAGCACGACGGCTCCGAGCCTCAGGCCGGGAAAAATGATTTTGGAGAAGCTTTTCAAATAAACGACGTGCGAGCTCCGATCATAAGCGTGAATCGGGTCGAACCGCTCGGCGCCGAGGTCCGCCATATAATCGTCCTCCACGACGTACACGTCGTATTTGCCGGCCAGACGGGCGATCGCCTTCCGCTCCTCCGCGCTGTACGAGGTGCCAAGCGGATTGTGGTATCTCGACATCGTGTAAAAAAATTTGATGCCGCCGCTGCGGAACTGCTCCTCCAGCTCCTGCAGATCGATCCCCTTCGCCGTCCGCGCGATGCCGCGAACCGGAATGTCCTCCGCCTCCAAATAGCGCAAATACAGATCGTAACTCGGCTGCTCGACCAGAATGGTCGACTTTCCGTTCGGAAACGGCATCTTCGCCAAAATTTCCAGCACCTGCTGCGCGCCCGAGCTGATGAGAATCCGCTCCGCCTTGGCAAACACCTGATCGCCAGCCAAATGGGAAACGAGCGTCTGGCGCAGCGTCTCCAGCCCGTGCGAATCGCCGTAAGTAAACAGATGGTATTTATACGTATCGATCGCCTTGTTCAGACAATGCTGGAAATCCAAATACGGAAACACGTCCAAATCCGGCGACGCCGAAGCAAAATCAATCGTTTCGCTGACCGTCTCGCTGCGCCAGTCTCCCGACTTCTCGACCACATAATAGCCGCTTTGCGGGACCGAATAGATCGCGTGGCGCTTTTCCAGCTCCGCATAAGCCCGGATAATCGTGCTGATGCTGCAGCCGTACTCTTCCGCGGCGCTGCGGACGGACGGCAGCTTCCGGCCGGGACCGAAGTAGCCCTCCCGGATTTTATGCTCCATATCGGATAAGATCGCGACAAACTTTTTCATAATCCGCCCCCTTGCTCCTCTTATTATACACGAATCCGATCAACTGTACCGATACAGTAGCAACAAAATGACATTGTCCAGCTTCCCTATTGGCCTTACCTTATAAGTAACGGGTTAACGAACGCGCACCCGACTGTCCAGGAAAGAAGGTTGTCCCCCATGAACCAAAACGGATTAAAGCTTGCTTATGTATTCGCCATACTGAATGCGGCGATTATCGGATTCTCGTTTCTGTTTACCAAAATCGCGCTCGAGCACGCGCACCCGCTCGACACGCTGACGTTCCGTTTCGCCGCATCGTTTGCGGTTATGTCAATCCCGGTCGCGCTGGGCTGGGTCAAGCTGACCTACCGCGGCAAGCCGCTGGGGAAGGCGCTGCTGCTGGCCACGATGTACCCGCTCGGCTTCTTCACGCTGCAAGCGTTCGGGCTGCAGCACGCCACCTCGGCCGAGGGCGGCATTCTATATGCGTTCACCCCGGTCGTAACGATGGTGCTCGCCGCGGTATTTTTGAAGGAAGCGACGAGCATGCTGCAGAAGCTGTCGATCTTCCTGTCGGTCTTCGGCGTCGTCTTCATCTTCGTCATGAAAGGAAGCCGCATCGACTTGTCGAACATGACCGGGATCTTCCTGCTGTTCCTGACGTGCGTCGCTTTTGCCGGATATAGCGTGCTGGCCCGTTCGCTCTCGAAGCAGTTCAGCCCTGCGGAAATCACGTATTTTATGCTCGGCGTCGGCTTCGTCGTGTTTCTGATCGTGTCGCTTGCCAGCCATGCGTCCGCCGGAACGCTTGACCAATTTGTCGCGCCGCTGGCTAGCGGAACCTTTCTCGTCTCGATCTTTTATTTGGGCGTGATCTCCTCGCTCGTCACCGCCCTGACGGCCAACTACATTTTGTCCAAGATGGAAGCTTCGAAAATGAGCGTGTTCAGCAATCTGGCGACCATCGTCTCGATCGCGTCCGGGGCTCTGTTTCTTGGGGAAGAGGTGACGGTGTACCATCTGATCGGGTCGGTCCTGATTATTGCCGGGGTCCTCGGAACGAACCTTTTGGGGCGGAAAAAGACGGCGCCGCAAGGGATTCGTACGAAACGTGCGGAAGCGTGAACCAATATGCCAAAAAACAGCCAGCCCCTGATCTTCCGGAGGATTGGCTGTTTTCGCTACTTTAGCTTGAGATCGCCCGGCGGCCTGCGGGAAGCTCTTACTGCTTAACTGCCGCCGGCTCCTCGGGCGTTTCCCGGCGAATGAGCAATGCAGCCAGCAAGCCGATACCCAGAATAAGCGCCAGCAGCACGAAGGTCAGCCCATAGCTGCCGGTTTCCATAAAACGAATGGAGATGAGAGGTCCTAGACTTGTTCCGGCAAATAAAATAAACGTGTAGACCGAAACCGCAATCCCGCGCGATTTGCCTCCCAATTGGCCGACGAGCGAAACCAGCGCCGGCACGGAGAGCGCAATGCCCGCCACAAAGACCAGGCTCAGAATAACCAGCAGGGGCAGGCTGGACAGAAGCCCCAACGAAGCGAGGCCCGCCATCGCCAGCAGCAGTCCGCCGCGCAGAACGGCACGAACGCCATAACGTTTGGCCAAACGCCCGGACAAAGGAGACAGCAGCATGCCGATCACGCCGATGGAGCGCACATACAAAACTTCCTGCTTGGTCAGCCCGAAGTCCGGTCCGCTCAAGTAGCTGCCTAACACCGTGTACATGCTGACAAACGACATGAGCAGCACCAGAGCGACAGCATAGCTGAGGAGAAGGTATTTCTGCGAAAATACGCTGCCGATTTGCTTCAACGGCTCCCAGATGTTGGCGTGCGCCTGTTGAATCTCCCCTTTCGGCAGCAACCGGATAACGAGAAACGCCGTCACGGCATAGGCTCCGGCGAGCACATAAAATACCGCATTCCACCCGTATTGCTGGGTAATTAAACCGCTGACGACCTGCCCTGCGATTCCGGCAACCAGGAAGCCCGTGCTGATAAATCCGATTGTCGTCACCCGTTTTTCCGCGGGGAACATTTCCACCGCATAAGCAAGCGCCACCGGCGAGAATGTAGCTGCTGCAGCGCCTTGCAATCCTCTCAGCACAAGGAGCCAGAAGAAGCTGTCGATCACGCCGAGCAGCAGCGAGATGATCGTTAACGCCATAAGTCCGATCACGATGACCTTTTTGCGGCCGTATTTGTCAGACAACGCGCCATAAATTAGGCAGCCGACCGCAAAACCGAGGGAAAATACGCTTCCCGCAGCCGCTGCTTGGGTCGGCGTAATGCCGAACAGATCGGCGAATAAGGAAATGAGAGGAATGGTGACGTACAGGCTCGACATCACCGCCATGCCGGACCAGCACAGCACCGCCGTCATCAAAGAATAGTTTCGCTTAGGAAGGGATGAATTCTCTAATTGCAACATAAAGCACCTCTTTCGAATTTCGAATCTTGAATTTTAAATAAATCAGGATCAAGCCGTCTCGACGGCCGTTTGCGGAAACTGCATATCGTACAAGGTCTTGTAGCGGCCCGAGCGTCGAAGCAAGGCTTCATGCGTGCCTGTTTCCACAACCTGCCCTTTTTCCAAAACGACAATCCGGTCCGCATGCTGAATCGTGGACAGGCGGTGCGCGATGACCAGGCAGGTCCGCCCGGGAAGCAGCCGGGAAAGAGCCTTTTGAATCAGCTGCTCGGATTCCGTGTCGAGCGCCGCCGTCGCTTCGTCCAGAATGATCAAGCGCGGATTTTTCAGCAGCGCCCGGGCAATCGACAACCGCTGCTTCTGACCGCCCGACAGCTTGACGCCCCTTTCCCCGATCAACGTATCGTAACCGTCGGGAAAAGCCTCGATAAACTCCTGCGCATTCGCCGCTCTCGCCGCCGCTTCGATCTCTTCGGGAGACGCGTCCGGCTTGCCGTAGGCGATATTGTCCCGGATGGTGCCGTTCAGCAGGATCACATCCTGGGATACGATGCCGATTTGCCGACGAAGTGACTCCAGGGTGACTTCGTCCAGCGGATGACCGTCGATGAAAATCACCCCTTTCTGCACATCGTATAAACGGGCGATCAAATGAGCGACGGTCGATTTGCCCGAGCCGGACGAGCCGACCAGCGCCGTCACTTGGTTGGCACGGATTCGCAAATGAAAATTTTGCAGAACCGGCACATTCGCTTCATACGCGAAATCCACATCATCGAAGAAAATATCCCCTTGGATCACCGGTAAAGCAACCGCATTGTCTTTGTTGCGGACCTCCGGCAAGGTCATCAACACTTCGTGAATTCGTTCGTAAGCCGCGGCCGATTGTTGAATTCGGCTGACCATGCGGCTGAAGGACCGAATCGGGCCTTGCAGCAGGCGCAGGTAAGCGAGAAAGGCTACGATGTCGCCAACGGTAAGCCGTCCGCGCATTACCTGCCATGCCCCGAATAGCAGCACGAGGGCCATTCCGATGGAATTCAGCACGTCGATGATCGGAGAGAACAAAGCCGACAACCGTGAAGCCGCCACGGTAGCGTTCCGGTTCTGCTCGCTCCACCCGGCGAACCTCTGTGCCTCCTCGTGCTCGTTCGCGAAGGATTTAATCATCCGGATTCCGGACAGCGTATCCTGAAGATGATTGCTCAGCTCGGCAGAGGACTGGCGTACCGTCCGATAAGCCGACTTGATGCGGCGGCTGAAAAACCGCGACGTATAGAACAGGAAGGGGAACGTGCCCATCAGCAGAAGCGCCAGCTCCCAATCGACATAGAGCAAATAACCGCATACCGCGATAAAGGTGAAAAAATCAGCCGCGATGGATAACGTATCGGCAGACACCAATTCCTGCAGCTGGTTGACATCGCCGGTGAGCCTGGTCATGAGATCGCCGGTACGATTGCGCTCGAAAAACTTCAAGTCCAGGCTCAAGGTATGCCGGTACAGCTTATTCCGCAGCCGCAGAATGGCCCTTTGACTAACAAGCGTCATCATGTAGCTGCTGCAAAAGCGAAAAGCTCCCAGCAATAACGCAGCGCCGACAATGCAGCTCCCTATCTCAAGCAGCGCATCGTATCGCCGGTCGGGTATGAGCTGGTCGATGACGACTTTAGTGAATTGGGGAATCCAAAATTCAAGAACAGAAATCCCGACAATCGCCGCACCCGCAAGCAGGATTAAAGGCCATTGCCCGCTCGCTTGCGCAAGCAGCTCCTTGAACATTTCCGCAAATTGTTTCCGTCCCTTCATGGCATCACCTGAATTTCCTTTTTCAATATAGTAAGACTATCTAACTATTATTCTAAAAAAAATTATCTCCCTACGCCTATTTTTGTCTCGATGCTTCGATGCAGCTTGCCCAGGATCTTCTCGAATACGCTGCGTTCCTCGGCATCCAAATCGCCGAGCAGTGAAGCGCAGGTCGACCAAAAGGTCGGCAGTACTTGGTTCACCAAGGCCCGGCCTTCCGGCGTAATGCTGACATGAATCATGCGGCGATCCTTAGCGCTTTGTTCGCGGGAAACCCAGCCTCGTTTCTCCAGCCAATCCAATAGAGCCGTGACGGAAGCGCGGCGGATTCCAAGCCGGTCTGCGATACCGGAAGGCGTAATAAGCTCTCTGCCTTCATGCAGCATAAGCAGCAATAACATATCCAGCTTGCTCTCGGTAATGCCAAAAGGAGCCAAATCGACGTCCATCACGTCGAGGATGTTGTCGCTAAGCCACAGCATGACCAGTCCCATCCGAATCGATTTGCGGTCCGCATCTTGAGCTGCCGTTTTGTCCATAAGTTCCAAATAGGGGTCGATACCCAGCGCAGGCAGCTGTTGATCCGCCGTGCATTCATTCCCCGTTTTTCGTTCCATGCCATCACCCTTCAACGTTGCATCCAAAATAGTTAGACTATCTAACTATGACTATAACTTATTTTGCACCGTCCTGCAAGCCTTAAACTTCGGGCTATGTCACTGCGGCGTTGTTCAAAGCATCTTTACGGGCTGGAAAGTCGGGGGCGCATGGCCCCACTAAGACGTATATTCGTGAACGAGCTGCCGCAGCGCTTGCTTCGCATCGCCCTGGAACCATCCGCCATGATAGCAAATAAGCCGCTCCACGTCGTAATCAAGCAACCGCCGCACGGAACGAACGGCCTCCTCCAAATCTAACGTGAATTGCGGATTCGCGATGTCCAGCTTCCCCTGCTCGATGACGACGGCGTCCCCGGCGATCAGCGTCCGGCTCTCGGGAAGATACAGCGAAATATGCCCGGGCATATGACCGGGCGTGTGCACGATCTCGATCCCGCCGCACCATGGCAGTCGCTCCCGATCGACAACCGTCCGTTCGACGGCAGCCGGCTCGATCGACTGCAGGAAGCGAATAAACTGCTCCGCTTGCGGCTTCGCATCTTCCGGCAGGACGTCAAGCGTCGATTCGGCCTGCTCCAGCCTGAGCGACTTCTTCGTCCCGGCGATATACGGCGCTTCCGCCTCGTGCGCGATGATCTCAATCCGAGGGAAAGCCCGCTTCAACGCGGCCAGCGGACCCATATGGTCCATATCGTGATGCGTCACAATCAGCTTCGTAATCGAATCGAGCCGAAGGCCGCAGCCGATGACCGCTTGCTCAAGAAGAGGCACAAAATCCGGATACCCGCAATCGACAAGAATAACATCTTTTTCGTCTTGAAGCAGCACCGGGGTAATCGTTTGCTTTTGTCCGCTGTACTCAAACTCGATATCGAGCAAATGACAATGGTTCATATTTACCTCCAGATTCAATATTTTGCGTTCCCCTCTGGCCGACAGCGCAGGTACATCTTACCAGATGGTCCTTTTCGTTGTCACCTATTGTTGTCATCACAGTAATATGAATTTCTCCGATAACCCAGTCATATCACATTAATTCATTTTGGGAAACTATATGAAATTAATATCACTACTTCCCTAAATAAAGTTTGTGTATATATAATATCGCTGTAGAGTCCGCACATCAATTTATGATTTGGAGGAAATATTTCATGTTAGCCCAAAAAAAATCAATTTCATCGATCGCAGGTATGACGATCATCATCGGTACCGTGCTGCTGACGGCGGCGTGCGGGAGCATTACGAAACCGGCCGATTATGAATCGAAAGCCGCCGAAGCGCCGGCCAAAAAAGACATTCAGCTGTTGAAGGATCTCCCTCAGCCGGTTACGATGACGATCGACCCGTCGTTGGATACCAAAGAAGCTACGGCAATGGTGCAGACCGCTCAGCGCTTCTACGCGTTCTGGAATACTGGCAATGAGGAGTTCCTTTCGCAAGCGGTCGCATCCGGCTTTACCGACAACACGCTGCCCAAGGGGCGGCCTCAAGGGCCGGATGGCTTGTCCTTCGCCTCCCGCAATTTTCGCAAAGCCGTTCCCGACTTGCAGTGCAAAATTGAAGATTTATTGGTCATCGGAGACAAAGTAACCGCCCGTCTTTCCTTCACCGGCACGCATAAAGGCGAGTTCTTGGGCAAAACGCCGACCGGCAAGCCCATTCAATTCATGGCGATCGATGTGCTGCGCATCAAGGACGGGAAGCTCGTTGAAGACTGGCACTTGGAAGACAATTTAACGCTTATGCAGCAGCTTGGCGTCGTGCCCGAAAATTAATGTAAAAAGACTGGGAAATCGGCCTGCGTGAAGCTGAGGATTTTCCAGTCTTTATAAGTTCAAGCCGACTCAATCAAGCAATTGCAGCTCCTTGGCCTGAGCGATCGCTTTGGTCCGCCGGTTAACCTTGAGCTTCGTGAAAATATTTTTCACATGAACCTTCACCGTACCAACCGCCACAACTAACTGCTCCGCAATCTCTTTATTCGTCAATCCCGTGGCCAGTAAAGCGAGCACCTCCATCTCACGCTCTGTCAGAGGCTCCTCCATCGGGTGCGGCGTTCTTGGACTCCCCTTCCCATTCTCCGGCTCGCTATCGAATTGGCCCAGCGACCGCAGCAGCTCGCAAATATACAAGCTCTGCGCGGCTATGGCATGAAAGATGCTGATCCTCTCCGGGGAAAACACGCCTGCCACGAGCGTATTTTCAAGATAAAGCACCCCGACCGACGCCCCGTGAACGGTCACCGGCATACATAAGGCGGATTTGGGCCGATGCTTCAGCAGGTACGGATTGTGCAGCAGCCAGCTGTCCTCCGTCCCGGTATAATGGACCGATTCCTTCGTTCTGGAAACATAACGCGCAATACCGCTCGGCAACAGCTCGTTATCCTCCAATGGCGTAAGCGTGCCGAAGATGTTCACTTCGTCATCCGCATAGACCCGAACAACCAGCTCGCCATGGGATTCCGTAAGCAGCGCACCTTTTTGCGCTCCGGCATATTTCATCAAGGTGCTCATAATTTCCACCAGGACAGCGTCCAGATCCATCTTGTCCGCGATGGCTTGCGTCGCTTTGAGAATGGCGACCAGATCCATCCGCTCCGCGGCCTGAACCTCCTGGCGGATGCCGCGGTCAGGCGGAGCAGGTTCCGCTGCCGTAGAACTGCTAAAGAACGGCTGCTCGTCGGACAGCACGCTTTCAGCCTTCCCAGTACCGCGCAGCGTGTGAAGCCGCTCCTCCAAAAGCCGGGCTTTTCCACGGATTCCCCATTGCTTGTAGCCTTCCACGGCAGCCTGCCAATAAAAGAAGGCGATCTTCACTCTTCCCTGACTTGCGTAATAATTGGCCGCCAATTCGCAGGCTACGCTCTCCATTTGGATATTCCCCTGCTCTCTGGCTCCCCGAATCGCTTTGTCATACATCGCCTCGGCTGCCGCGTAACGTCCTGTGACCTTGGCCCATTCCGCTTCAATTAGACATAGCTTCGACGAGAAATTATCCGGACTCCATCTTACCCAGGTTTTAAATTGGCGGGCAATTTGTTTCACACGTTTCACCTTATTGTTCCCGCTTTGCAGTATACCGGGATCGGACAGCAGCGCAAGCGCCTCATAGAACAAACATTCCGGCAGATGAGGCAGATGGGTGGCATACGTGGCGAATTTCTCCGCTTGCTGCGCCCACTGCGCGGCTTCGTCGAACTTGCCGTTGAAGTAGCATAATTGCGTCTTGTACGTGTTGTATTGAAACAAAGTCGTCGAGAAGGTCTCTTCGGAATGAATGTGCTTCAGGAACCGTTCTTCCTCAAAATCTTGGTCGTTAAACGAACAGGGCTCTGCCGTTTCCCCTTGCAGCGCCAATATAAATTGCCGGTACAGGTGAAAATTTTGCAGCACAAACTCATCCTTCGTTTCCGCCAGCACGGCCAAATATTCCGTTATCTTCTTGGACAACGTGTCCAGGGAAGCTCTCGTGTACAAAGAATTGATATGCGCGCCCATCGAATAACTCGAATACACGTAATCGCCCGACTCCATGCTGAAACGAAGCGCTTTTTCCAAGTATGCGTCTCCTTCGTCCGCGCTTCCTACGAACTGGCAGAGCACCCCTCCGAAAATCATATGCGTGATCCCTTTGATTGAAGTCACATTGTAGCGCTCGGACAGCTCCAGACCGACCTTGGCCATCTCGTAGCCTTTCTCATACCTCCCTAGCGCAATTCCCAAAATCATACCGTACATCGAGTAAATGGCGGCAGAAAAAGGGGTATTCCCGTATTTCAACAACAATCGAATCGCTTGACATAGGAGCTGAAAAAACACGTTCTTATTGGTAAAAAAAGTAGAAGCCATGATCGCAAAAATCATATGGATGGCAGCCACTCGTTCTTTATCCGTCATTTCCGGCAGGAAAGCAAGCCGTTTATCGTGACGCCGGAGCCATAGCTCCACCCGCAAAAGCTCCGAAAAAACGGCGGCCTTCGACGGAGCTGGCGCGATGTCGATCCGGAACTCTTTCAAGCCCTGCAAGCCGAGAACCGTAGCTTCTTGGTATTTGCCTAAGTTAATGCATTGCGTGATCCGAATCATCCATACTCTGGCCCGTTCGATGGGATTGCGCGTCTGAAGCAGCAGTTGGTCGACCAATTGTATCGTATCCTCATGGTTCCCGCACAAATACTCGCATTCAGCCCGCTCCGCGTGCAGCTCGAAGCACAACGCATAATGCCGATCCCAATCCCCGGCACCGAGCAAGGCTGCCCCTTTTCTAAAGAAAACCAATGCGATATCGAAGGCTGTCGACGCCTTGGCCCGTTTCCCGGCAACGAGATTCATCTCCATCAACCGAACCGTTTCTTGCCGGTCTTCGATGACGCCCGAACCGATATTGAGATGGTGGACAGCCGTGAAAAAGTCTTCGGACTGCTCCCCGTTCAGGTCTCTCAGCCATCTGCCGATCGAAAGATGCGTGCGCTGCCGCGTATCGTCATCCATTCGGTTGTATAACATTTTCTGGAAGTTGTCGTGCAGGAAGCGAAAACGGTCCGGTCCGGACGACGCAATTAAGCCTTCATCGAGAGCCGAAGACAGCACCGATCCAACGGTCTCCACCGGCTGTTCCGAAACCTTCGCAATAAAAGAAGCTTGAAACTCGCTGCCCGTGCACGCCGCAATCCGCAGCAGCTCCTGAGCCTCGCCGGAGATGCGAAGCAGCTTATGCTCCATCAGCTCATGAACCGTAAAGAACGGCTGGCGTTCGATAATTTGTCCCAGGCTCCAGTGCCAGCGCCTGTCCTCGTGACTGTAGCGCAAGAGCCCGTCATCCTGGAAGCGTTGAAACATTTGCTTGAGATGAAACGGATTGCCTCCGGATTTGTGGTACAACACTTCGGTGAGAGGCAAGGCTTCATCGGCGTCGCAGTGTAGCGCGTCCATCACAATCGGATTCATTTGTTCCAAGGTCAACGCGCGCAGAGGGATATGGCGGACCGCGACCTCTTCGGTCACACTTCCGTCCTCCTCATACCCCGGAAGCTTCTTCGGCTCCGGGTCTGTGTCGCGATAAGCGCCGACAAACATCAAATACTGGCTTTCCGGGTCGCACAGAAGCGAATGAATCAACTGCAGCGAGGAAGTATCGGCCCACTGCAAGTCGTCAATAAACAGGACGAGCGGATGCTCTTTCGAGGCCAAGGCTTGAACAAATTTGCGAAATGCATAAATAAACCGCTTTTTGGCTTCATCCGGGGGCAGCTCTTCGGCGGCTGCGAAATCGCCAATCAGCAGCTTGACTTCGGGAAGGATCGTGGCAATAATCGCTTCGTTCGAGCTTAAGGCGTCGCGAAGCTTGCTTCGCCATGCTTCAACCCGATCCGAGCTTTCTCCCAGCAGATGGCGCAGCAGCCCGCGGAAAGCTTGAATAATCGGGTAATACGGGCTTTCCTTGGAAATTTGCTCGAACTTCCCCGTGATATAGAACGTCCCCCTCAAATGCGGTTTCTGCCGGAGAAACACTTCTTCCAACAGACTTGTTTTTCCAATTCCCGCCGGACCCGAGACATACACGATTTCCGTCGATCCGAAGCAGGTCGATTGGAAAGCTTGGGACAATAGCGAAATCTCGTCTTCTCTGCCATACAGCACGTCTTTCATCCTGAACGGCTCGTACATCTCTCCGATTTTGCTCAGATCGGCTAGTAACGCATCGGCGTCGGGATAACGGTTTTCCGCGTTTTTTTCCAGCAGCTTCATCACGATAGCAATAACCGTCGAATCCATGGTCTGACTCGGATGGATGAGCGGCAGCGGCGCTTGCGCCAAATGGGCGTGAATCCACTCTAGCGGCTCTGCAGCTTTATACGGCAATTGCCCCGCCAGCATCTCGTAAAATAGAACCCCCAAAGCATACAGATCGCTTCGTTCGTCAACCTGCCGCGGCATTCTGCCGGTATGCTCGGGGGAAATGTACGGGAGCCGGTCGGTGAAAAAGTGCGAGTCATCCGGACGAAGCGGATTGTCCATGACCATGTGCTGAGCGTGGCCTAAGCCGGTCAGAGACACGTCCAGCGTATCCGGATGAATCAGAATATGGTCTGGCCGCAGATCCAGATGAACAATATGGCGGTGATGAAGCTCCTTGACGATGGAAGCGATCGCGCAGGCCAGTTGAACAAAGGTGCCCTGATCGAGGCCGCTGCTCCTGCTCAAATACTCCCTTAAAGAGATTCTCCCGTCGTCTGCAAGCACCAGTGCGAGCGAACTCCCGAATGTCCGCAAAGCAATGGGCTTCACGATACCGTCTACTTGTAAATTTTCGATGATCTCGAATTCACGACGAAGAAGACCTTGCTCGGCAGCATCTCCTTCTTCGCTTTTGGCCGTTCGGATAAGTACTGGGTTCAACGGATCGTAATCTAAGAGAATCCCCCGGTACAGCCTCATGCGGCTGTCTTCGCTCACTATGTCTATCACTTGGAATTCCAGATTAGGATTCATGTCCGACACCCCTAGCGTACTCCTTAATAACCTTATTTTAGAAACCTCTGCTGAAGCAAGTCAACCCCCATCTTCTGCAGATAGGCAAGGGGAAGGGCGAACTTTCCAAACGCATAAAAGAGACGAGCCCGTCGGCCCGTCTCTTCATCTGCTTATCCATCGATGAATCCCGCTTGTAGCAGCATCCGGTAAATGAGCACCGCCGTCTCGGCACGCGTTAATGACTTTTGCGGACGCAGCTCATCTCCATACCCGTTCACCAATCCTGCATCAATGGCGGTCCGGATCGCGTCGCTCGCCCAGCCGCCAATCTGATCGCGGTCGGCGTAAACGGTGAGATCCGCTTGCCCTGCGCCATGGCTTGCCGCCGAATTGGCATCTGCCAGCCGCAGCGCCCGTACGAGCGTGACGATCGCCTCTTGCCGCGATACCTTCCGGTCGGGCCCGAAGGTACCGTCCCCGAAGCCATCCATAATGCCGTATGCTTTCGCAGCCGCTACGGCTCCGCTGTACCAGCTCGTTTCGCTTACGTCCCGGAAACCCGCTTGATCTCCGGCTTTCGGAAGCCCCATCGCTCTTGCAAGCAATGCGGCCAGCTCGGCACGGGTAATCTCCGCTTCAGGAGCGAATCGGCTTTCATCTACGCCATGGACGATCATCCGGCTGTTCATGCCGCCTATTTCAGCAGCCGCCCAGTGCCCTTGAATATCCGTTAAATTGGACGTTTTGGATACCGGCACGTAGGCGCTGTTCGTGAGACTGTGGATGACGGCGGCCTGCTGCCCGTCGACTTTGGTAAATTTCGTCGGCACCGGACGCGCACCGAGCTTCCCGTCCCACACGACGACCGTAGAAGCCTTTCCGGCGAAATCCTTAGGGAGGTAAAGGATTCTTTCCACATAACGGCTGAAGCCGGAAATCTCTCGTTTCTCCCCATGACGAACCACTTGAACGGTAAAATGAACCGGGTCAGCGGCCAAATGGAAGCCGCCCTTATTCGCCGCATCCCGCAATCCCGATATCGCTTTGCCCTTGTCGATCGTCAGTTGAGCTTCCGCGTCGTTCGTCCAATCGGACTCCTGACGCGTTAATTCAGCCAGAGGCAGACGATATTGGCCCTGTCGGGTTTTCAAAGTAAGAGCATCCGCCTTCTCGGCGAGGAGGGTGACTGCTTTACCGGGAATCCGCAGCGCCACTTTGCCCGCCTCATCCTCAATTGAAATCGTCAGATTCGTTCTACCCACAGCGGATAGCGAATCAAGAACCTTCTTTATCGTATCCGCATCCAATACAGCCTCGACAGACTTCGCTCCGTTGGCATCGACTTGAAGTGTGGCAATTCCGGACACCTTTTGATTATTGATCCAAATCGCCAGCGAATTGCTTGGTGCCGGCTGGCTCGGTGAGTTTGCCGCACTCGAAGGGCTCGTAGAGCCTGAGCTGGAATCGGAACCGGAGTCCGTGCTTGCCGCCGATCGAATCACGCTAAGCGTATACGTTTTAGCGGAGCCGTTCTGCGCTTTGACCTTGACCTCGAACGTGCTTTTCCCCGGCGCAAGGGAATATTCGCTGGTCATCCCATTGCCGGTTACCTGCGATCCGTTCACATAAACGGCAGAATATACATCCGAAGGGATCAGCGTCATTTTCAAACCATATACCGCATGACTGACATCTACCGTATAATGCGCGATCCCCGGGTTAAAATCGAACTTCACCGTCCCACCCAAACCTGTGAGCTGCCAGCTGGCCAAATCCGCATTGCCGCTCATTGGAACGATGTTCTTCACCTCGATCAAGCTGACGTTCGCATTGCCGGCAGTATCTGCCACAAAGACCGAATACATCCCGTTTTCTTGTACTGTAAAACGGTGATCCGCAATTTCCGTGCCTTGCTTGTCAAAATACGTGACGGCACGACTTCCAGCTGCCCACTTGATCGAAGAAACGCGATTAAACTGGCCGTATACCGACGCCGTTACGGTAACGGTCACGCTCCCGAAGGTCGGGGCGACAGGGTCCGCCTGCAGCTTGATATTCGGCGGTTGGTCGTACGTAAACGTAATGCTTACGGTTTGGTCCAGCAATAGACCGCTTGCTTCATCCTTGGCGGAATAAGTCACGTTCTCTGCCGCCGTATTGCTCACCGCAAAGGTGGCCAGACCGTCCTGATCGGTTAACCCGTAAACTTGATCGATAACGGATCGTCCGCCTGTGGCTTGAAGCATCACCCGTTTTCCGGGGAGCGGATGATCGTAATCGTCCTTGAGCTTCACGAAGATGGAGGCTTTGCTATGGCCATCCGCTCGTACGACGAGATCGCTCGCGGCCACCGTTGAGCGGAATGTACTCACCTGACCAGGAAGAAGCTGAACGCTCGCGGTCTGTGCAATCGCGGCGCCACCGACCGTCGCGCTGATCGTCGCGGTCCCTACCGTCGTCGGCGCCGTCAGCGTCGCCGTGTAGGTGCCATTTTGGTTATCCGTCACAACGCTAACCGTCCCTAACGTCGACGTGATCGCAACCGCCGCGCCTCCGCTCGTCAAAGCACTTCCCTGCGCGTCCTTCAGCTTCACGCTGA
>NZ_BIMB01000008.1 GCF_004000865.1 Paenibacillus elgii NBRC 100335
GCAACATGCGAGCGTTTACCTCTTTTGGTGATTTTATTACAATTATAGCACATATGTTCTCATGTATACACAAGAGATACTGATTCATCTCCCCCTTGTCGAAGAGGGAATCTTCTCAGCCTTAACGATAAATGTGTACGCCTGGGCAATGAAGCAGTTATCCCCTATCCGAATTTCGCATACATCCAGGAAGACGCAATCGAAATTTGCATAAAAGTTTTCGCCGACATGAATGTTGTAACCGTAATCACAGCGTAAATTCGGTTCTATGTATATACTTTCTCCTGTAGAACCGAACAATTCTTTTAATAAGATGTAGAATTCACTAGAATCATATCACATGGATCATATAATAGAAAAAAATGAGGAGAGCTTAAAGGATGAGACCTTAAAGATTGATAAAAATAGCATAATAAAGGAAACTATTCACTAAATATAAGGCTATAAATATTTATATATTGTACAATATTTCTTTTTGTGTTATACCTTATTAGGGCAAATGCTGGGCAAGGCCAGATATTGGATTGCCGGGCTCACGCATGACCAATAATAACAACATGGGGGAAGTCCACGTGTCCTTGATCGTAAAAAACGAACAGAACGATAAGAATGAACCTACGCAAGCGCAAGAGAAGCTCAATTTGTTCGAAAGAACGCAGGACGTCATCCGTACCGCTCTCGATCGAATGGGGTACAAGGACGATGTATACGACTTGTTGAAGGAGCCGCTTCGACTGCTGACGGTGCGCATTCCGGTTCGCATGGACGACGACTCGATTAAAGTATTTACAGGCTACCGCGCTCAGCATAACGATGCGGTCGGCCCGACCAAAGGCGGCGTCCGCTTCCATCCCGACGTAACGGAAGAGGAAGTCAAGGCGCTGTCCATGTGGATGAGCATCAAATGCGGCATTACGGGACTGCCGTACGGAGGCGGCAAGGGCGGTATCCAGTGCGATCCGCGGTCGATGTCCTTCCGCGAGCTGGAGCGTTTGAGCCGCGGATATGTCCGCGCCATCAGCCAATTGGTCGGCCCGACCAAAGACATTCCGGCGCCGGACGTATTCACGAACTCGCAAGTAATGGCTTGGATGATGGACGAGTACAGCCGCATCCGCGAATTCGATTCGCCGGGCTTTATTACCGGCAAGCCGCTTGTGCTGGGCGGTTCTGCGGGCAGAGAGTCCTCGACTGCGCTTGGTGTAACGATCGTCATGAAAGAGGCTGCCAAAATCGCAGGCATCGAAATTCCGGGCTCCCGCATTATCATTCAAGGCTTCGGAAACGCAGGCAGCTTCCTCGCTCAATTCCTGCATCAAGCGGGAGCGAAGGTCGTGGGCATCTCCGACGCTTACGGCGCTTTGTACGATCCGGAGGGCCTCGATATCCCGACGCTGCTGGACAAGCGGGATTCGTTCGGTACGGTCACGCCTTATTTTAAAAGTCAACAAATTACAAATAAAGAGCTGCTCGTCCAAGAATGCGACATTCTCGTTCCGGCAGCCATCGAAAACCAGCTTACGGAGGAGAATGCGCCGGACATCAAGGCTCGCATCGTAGTTGAAGCAGCGAATGGACCGACGACGCTCAAGGCAACCGAAATTTTGACGAACCGCGGCATTCTGCTCGTTCCGGACGTACTGGCCAGCGCCGGCGGCGTAGTTGTCTCCTATTTCGAATGGGTACAAAACAACCAAGGCTACTACTGGTCGGAGGAAGAAGTTCAAGAAAAGCTGGAAAAAATATTGACGACTTCCTTCCACAATGTGTACCGGACCTCGTCGGACAAAAAAGTAGACATGCGCCTGGCGGCTTACATCGTAGGGCTGAAGCGGGTGGCCGAGGCCATCAAGTGGAGAGGCTGGGTATAAGCCTGGATAGAAGCAAATGGCAGGAATCCATCTATGGGGACATAGGTGGATTTTTGTTTTTGCAGCCGTCGCTCCCGCATAACAAAATTACGGTTTGTTCACCATAATATGGGGGGCGACAGGCATGTGGAAATTGGTTTCGACTCTTCTGATGAATTGGGAAATTATTGTGCAAGCCATCCTGTGCAGTGTGGTGCCCTATGGTGTGTACAAGCTGGGATCTTGGTTGAAATCGGCTTTGACCATCCGCAGCAGCGGCAAGCCCGCCTCCGAAGAGCGGTTATATGTCTTTACCGGGGAGTTCGAGAAGGACTTGCCGGAGCTTCAGGACAGATTAGGCCACAATGACGATATCTTGATCCGAACGTTTGAAATCGGCGGGGAGCGGACGAAAGCTGCCTTGATCCTGGTCAAGGAGCTTGCGGACAAAAACTACATCGATACGCATATTTTACCTCTGCTGATGTCCGAATTCGCCATGCCGGGCTGCGCGGATGAACTGACGCCGCACATCAAAAACCGGATCTTGCCCGTGAGTGAGCTGGGCGAAGCAGGGAACCTGCGCGATTTGCTGCCCGGTTTATGGAAAGGGAATGCCGGCCTCTTGATCGACGGCTGCCCGAACGTCTTCGTCCTGGCCAGCGGAAGCGAGAAAAAACGCAGCCTCGGCGAACCGGCCTCGGAGGCTTTGGTCCGGGGGCCGCGCGTCAGCTTCAATGAAAGCCTGGCGGATAATACCGCGCTGCTGCGTCAGCTTGGCGGGAGTCATACGCTATGTATCGTTTACACGCTGGTGGGACGCAAAGCTCCCAGAACGGTAGCGATCGCTTACAACAGCGACATTGCCAATGACGCCTTGGTGCAGGAGGTTCGGAAGCGTATCGCCCGGATCGATATGGATGACGTTCCCGATTCCGGGTATATCGAGCAGTTTATCGAAGATAACCATCTTACACTATTTCCCCAAGTGCAAAATACGGAACGGCCGGATCGGGTCAACAGCGCGCTCATGGAAGGCAGGGTAGCGATCCTGCTGGACGGCTCCCCGTTTGCGCTGATCGTCCCGGTAAGCGTCAGCATGCTGCTGCAATCCCCGGAGGATTATTACGAGCGCTGGATCCCGGCTACGCTCGTGCGTGTGCTGCGTTATATCGCAGCGCTGATTTCCACGCTCGGGCCCGCGCTCTACATTTCGTTCATCTCGTTCCATCAAGGGCTGATTCCTACCAAATTGGCGGTATCTATCGCCAGCTCAAGGGAAGGCGTGCCTTTCCCTTCGTTAATCGAAGCGTTGATCATGGAAGTATCGATCGAAATTTTGCGTGAGGCCGGTTTACGCTTGCCGAAGCCAATCGGTCAGACCATCGGCATTGTCGGCGGTCTGGTCATCGGGGAAGCGGCGGTACAAGCCGGTATCGTCAGCCCCATCATGGTCATCGTCGTTGCCATTACGGCGATTTCTTCGTTTGCCATCCCTCAGTACAGTGCAGGAATTGCGTTGCGGATCATCCGCTTCGGTACGATGTTTTCGGCGGCCATCTTCGGACTGTACGGGGTCATCCTGTTCTTCCTGCTGGTGTGCAGCCACTTGGCCAAGCTGAAGAGCTTCGGCATTCCTTACTTGAGCCCCGCGGCTCCTTACCAGCTCGGCGATTGGAAGGATTTCGTCCTGCGTGCGCCGCTATCTTTCATGACTCGCCGTCCGAAGGCCATGCAGGTCAAACAACCGAAGCGCCGCGGATAAAAAGCAAGGATTCGTTATCGCAATCACCCGGGTGACACAAGTCGTCCGGGTTATTCGCCGTTATCCGATATGAAAACCTACTTTTATCCATTATTGAAAAATGATTGGGAACTTGGCTTGACCCCCCGTAACACATGCGGAGCGAAATTCATAAAAATGTTGTATGTTCTGTCGAGAGCGGAGAAAACGTGATCACCTGACGCGCTCCTTGCCCGGAAGGTTCCTTTCCGCCTCTTGTCAGTCTCCGGCTGGAGCCGGCATATTACTTTTGACGGAGGGAATGTTCAACATGAGTGAATTTCAGAACGAGCTTCAGCAATTGCAAATCGGGGCATACAATGCGGGCCAAGTAACGCCTTTTGAACATCAGGTCCAATACGAAGCGGATTCACGTCTATGCGGTTGCGTTATTTCCCGTTGCGTCGTTTCCTGCAGTTGTAGCTGCAGCTGCAGCTGTAGCTGTAGTTGTAGTTGTAGTTGCAGTTGCAGTTGTAGCTGTAGTTGTAGCTGCAGCTGCGGCGGTCGTTGTGGCGGTCGTTGTGGCTTTCGTTGCGGTGGACGCTGCCACTAAGTCATTAAACGGGACCGTCGAAAATTTCAGCCCCTGCAGATGCTGTTTCGGTCCAAACTGCGGGGGCTGGAGCGTCCCCTTAAAATAGTTGACAAGAAGGACAAACAACGCTACATAAGATAGCAATGAACATCCGGCCGGATTGAATAAAAGATCTGATAAGGAGGAGTGAGATGACCACATTAGATGCTTCCGTGCGTCCGAAGATCAACGGAGATACTTTTTTTATACCCGACCCGAACGGTTCCGTCTATTTTAGAAACAACATGGGCTCGTTCAAGCTGGAAGGCGAGTCGATGGACCGATGGATCGAAAAGTTGATTCCGGTATTTAACGGGAAGTATACGCTCATGGAATTGACGGACGGCTTGCCTGAGCCGCACAGAGGCCGCGTGTTCGATATCGCCGCTTTGTTGCTTCAAAACGGCTTCGCCCAGGATATAAGCGGAGACCTTCCCCATCGGCTGTCAGACCGGATTCTTGAGAAGTTCGGCTCGCAAATTGAATTTCTGAGCAATTTTGGAGGCTCCGGCGCACACCGCTTCGAACAATATCGCCAACAGAAGGTGTTAGCGGTAGGTTCCGGTTCTTTTCTGCTTTCATTAGTCGCGGCTTTGCTGGAATCCGGGCTGCCCCGAATCGGAGTGGCTATTGGCGACTCGTTGCCGACCAACCGCGAGCGGCTGAAGGAACTGGGGGAGCATGCCCGGAAATCCGACCCGGAAATACATATTCAGGAAGTACCTTACTCCGGAAGGGACGTTTCCGCTTGGCAGGAGGTCCTGAAACCGTTCGATTCGATCATGTACGTATCGCAGGAAGGGGATATCGAAGAGCTTCGGATCGTCCAAGCGGCCAGCAAGGGGGAGCAAAAGCTCTTTCTTCCCGCGATTTGCTTGCAGCAAGCCGGTTTGGCCGGGCCACTTGAGCGGCCGGAGGACGGGAATGGCTGGGAGTCGGCGCTGCGGCGCATTCATCAGCCTGTTCTGCGTCGAGATCCGCAGCAGCACGGGTTTTCTGTCCATGCCGGGGCTTTGCTGTCGAATGTGATCGTGTTTGAGCTCTTCAAAACGGTGACGGGGGCTGCCGATCCGCTGCGAAATCAAGCGGTATATTTGCTGAACCTGGAGACGCTGGAAGGGGACTGGTATTCGTTCGTGGCTCACCCGATGGTGGTCGGCTCCAACCGGATGGATCGCATTCCGGATATCGAGCTGCGGCTGGCGCAGGATTCGGGCCTGGCGGGGCAAAGCGGAAGGCACAACCCGTTATTGGATTATTGTGAACGGTTAACGTCGCCGGATACGGGCATTTTTTACGAATGGGACGAAGGCGACTTAAAGCAGCTGCCTCTTGCGCAATGCCGGGTTCAGGTGGCGGACCCGCTCTCCGACGGGCCGGTTGAGCTGCTTCCGTCGATAGTCAGCGTGGGGTTGACGCATGAGGAAGCAAGACGGGAATCGGCATTTGCCGGATTGGAAGCTTATACGTCCCGGCTAGCCGAACGTATGGGGCAGACGTCTTCCCTGTCGGAAACGGAAGCAACGGGCCCTTGTGTATCCGGATATGTCGGCATCGGGGCGGGTGAGACGCTGACGGAAGCCGTATGCCGGGGCTTGCGAAAATGTCTGGCGGAAGAGCTGGACTTTCGGCGGACCGTTCGAAAGCCGCTTGTCGCTCCGGCACAGCTGAGTATGGTGGATGACGAGCGGGTCCGTTATTATTTGAAATCTTTGTCTACGCTGCAGGGGGAGCCGGCCCTCGTTTTGGAAGAAGAGCTGTTCGGTTTCCCTGTGGTGCGTGCGGATATCGGCGGTAGGTGGTACACGGGCATCGATTTGAATATTACCCTTGCGCTTCGAAGGGCTCTGCTTCAAGCGCTGTCGGAGGTTCAAAGTCAAGCGCCCCGGCTTCAAGTTCGGATTGCTTCGGTTCCAAGCCGGGCACCGAAAAAGGGAAAGCCGCACAGCTTGGCCATTCCGGCCTGTGAAGAAACGACGCAAGCTAGCGTACTAGCTTCCGCCATACAACAGCTGAAGCAGCATGGCAGACAGCTGCATGTATTTGATTACAGGCTTGATCCTTTCTTGAATAAAGGGCCCGTTCACGTCCTGGGCGTTGTGCTGGGAGAGGAGGTTTCGCCATGAGCAGTGTTATAGCCGTCATCGGCCAAGGCGTGCTGGCGGATTTGTTATGCGCCGAGCTGAATTCTGCCTTTTGGGTGATCCGTACGGCCGAGCTTGAGGAGGAGGAATTCCGATCGGCAGATCTGGTTATCCTGGCGCAGGATGGCTGGCTTCCTGCCGAGCAGAGCAGGGCGGAGGAGGTCCTTCATTCTGCCAAGGTTCCTTGGCTGCGGGGCTTTGTGTCTTTCGGGGAGGCGTTAATCGGACCGCTGGTTCGGCCGGGCGTTCAAGGATGCTCCAGATGCGCGGACATGCGGCGGCTTATGGCCACCAGCGATCGCAAGGAGCTGCGAGAACTGCTACAGCAGCTTGCCGACCGCGGCGGAATCCCGCAGGACGCCTGGGCTTCCCGCACGGGATTGACGCAGGCAGCGACGCTCCTGGCCGCGGAAGCCCGGCGGGTGCTTCTCGGCGGACAGCCTCAGTTGGAGGAACGAATTCTGCTGGTGAATCTGAAAACTTTGAAAACGTCACGCCACCTTTTTTTACACGATCCGATGTGCCCGATTTGTGGCGAATTGCCGGAAGATTCGGAGGAGCTGGCCCATTTCCTGCTCGGGTCAAGTCCGAAGATCCATCCGAACAGCTTCCGCTGCCGTTCGATCGATGAACTGAAGCAAGTGCTTCCCCGCGATTATTTGGATTTCCGGACCGGACTCATGAACGGTAAAATGAAAGACGGTGTGTCACCATTCGCCGATATTACCGTAAATCTTCCGTTTTACTCTGGAGATGAACCGGGTTCCGGCCGGACGCTCTCCTATGCGGAGAGCGAGCTGACGGCGATACTGGAAGGCTTGGAGCGTCATTGTGGAGTATTCCCGCGCGGCAAATGGACAAAGGTGCGCAAAAGCTACCGCGAGATCTCCGATCATGCGTTAAATCCGCTCAAGGTAGGAGTCCATGCGGAAGAGCAGTATGCGAGGCCTGATTTCCCATTCCGTCGTTTTGATCCCGATCGTGAGATGGATTGGGTCTGGGGCCGATCCATCATCCACAATCGTCCCATTCTGGTGCCGGAGCTGCTCGCTTATTACAGCCCCAGCTGCAGCAACGGCATCGTCTATGAGACATCCAACGGATGCGCTTTGGGCGGCAGCATGGAGGAGGCGATTTTCCACGGCATCATGGAAGTGCTGGAACGCGACTCGTTCCTGTTGACCTGGTATGCGCAGCTTCCGCTTCCCCGCGTCGATCCTTATTCCGCCGGCGACCGCGAATTAAATATGATGATCGACCGGATGAGGGCGGTGGCGGGTTATGAGCTGCACGTGTTCGATGCCACGATGGAGCATGGCATTCCATGCATATGGACCTATGCGAAAAACCTGAAATCGCGCGGGATGAACCTCATCTGTGCGGCAGGAGCCCATCTCGACCCGATTCGGGCGCTGAAAAGCGCCATCTTCGAGCTGGCAGGCATGATGCTCTCGCTCGATGGGCGATTCGAGTCCAAGCGGCAGGAAAGCGAACGGATGGCTGAGGACCCTTACCAAGTGAGAGAGATGGAACATCACTCCATGCTGTACGGCTTGCGGCAGACGGAGAACCGTTTGGATTTCTTATGGAAGAAGCCTGGACCTCCGTTGACGTTCCGGGAGGCGTTCCAGCCACAAGTCCTTCATGCGGATCTTACCGACGACTTGAAAATGATCCTGCAGAAATTCCGCTCCTTGAATCTGGATGTCATCGTGGTCGATCAGACCTCGCCCGAGCTGAAGCGGAATGGGTTAACCTGCGTCAAAGTGCTGATTCCGGGGATGCTGCCGATGACGTTCGGTCATCATTTGACGCGGGTTACAGGGCTGGAACGGGTACTGAAGGTTCCGGCGCAGCTCGGCTATATGAAGCAGCCGCTCACGGTCGATCAGCTTAACCCGCATCCGCATCCGTTTCCGTAAGGCGCAAGGAGGGGGGAGTAGAGTGAGCCTTAAATCATTTCTGCACAAGCTGCATTATGATCCTGATCATTCCAGGCCGCCGGACTTTGAACCCGATTGGAATAATGCTCCGCTTGGTTATAAGCTGTATCGCGGCTTACCGACCTTTGCGCTCTCTTCGGAAGTACCGTTGACCCTTGAAGGAAGATCCGTGCCGGTTCGACCGGAAATTCGCGATATCGGTCATTTTCTCTGGTATGCCTACGGGCTTGCACAGATGTGCCAGTCCGTCTTTTACATGGATTACGGCGGACTGGAGGGAGGAACAAGCGTAGTCCACTCGTTCCGGCGGTTCGCGCCTTCCGGCGGCTCCCTTTATCCGAGCGAATTATATGTGTACTTGAAAACGGACGATTTGCCTATCGGGATCTATCATTACGATACGGCGCATCATCGTCTCGTGCAGCTGCGCCTTGGCGATTTTGATGCTTATCTGGCGCGGGGGTTGGGGGATCGCTGCGACCTTTCGGCTTGCTTCGGCGCTGTGTTCGTATCAACCGTATTTTGGAAAAATTTTTTTAAATATAATAACTTTAGCTACCGTTTGCAGGGACTTGATGCCGGCGCGCTCATCGGACAGCTGCTGGAAACGGCCAAACGATTCGGATATCATACGGGGGTATACTTCCGTTTCCTCGACCGGGCCGTTAACCATTTGCTTGGCCTTGCCGAGCAGGAAGAGAGCGTGTATGCGATCATCCCCTTATCGCTGCAGCCGGCCAGCGGCTGGTTCTCCAGCAGTGGGACTGAAGCCGGAGTCTTGACATCCCGGCAATTGTGCGAAGTACTGCCTGCGATCCGGCACGAGTCTTACATCCGCTCACTTCAATCGATAGAGTTCCCGATGCTGCTTCGCATGAACGAAGTTTCATTGATGGAAACAACGCAATCGTTCGGTCCGCTCGATACCGCGAATATCGGAGGAATGATGACCGGCGGAGGGGAGAGAGTAGCGTTGCCCCGGACGCAAAGGCTGTCGTTTGATCTGGCTTCGGTCGTCCGGAAACGGTATTCGCCGCACTTGGATTTTGTTTTTGGCACGGTTGATGCTTACCAGGCCGCCGCTTTACTGCACGAGGCAACGTCCTCGTTCCCTTATACGAACGATTTGGATACGGCAGGCGAGCCCGGGAAGCGGGTGTCCATCTACGGCTGTTTGTACGGTATTGAAGGCATTCCCGACGGCGCTTACCGTTACGATGCTCTGGCTCACGAGCTGCGGCTGATCCATGCGGGGGATTACAGAATGCTGCTGCAGCAGGGGATAGCCATAGGTAATGTGAATCTGTTTCAAACTCCGTTTTGCCTGCATGTGGCCGCGGACAGGAATCACTACGCGGATGCGCTTGGTTTTCGGGGGTACCGTATTCAGCAGATGGAAGCAGGGATGCTTGTTCAGCGACTGTTGATCGCGGGGGTCGCTCTTGGGCTGAACGGGCATCCGCTCCTCAGCTTCAACCCGGCCGATTGCGATAAAATTTACAAAATGGAAGCGGAGGGGGTTACCAGTCTCATCCAAGTGCCGCTAGGCGCTTGCAGACCCAGCTCCCGGCTGGAGGGCGGATTGTACTCCTGAAAGAACGGCAAAAGACAGCAGCTCGAAATCACATTCGGGCGTGCTGTCTTTTTTCATTAATAGTAAGGTGAAATTAACAGATACACAAGAACTCCGGTGGAGCTTACATACAGCCAGATGGGCATCGTCCAACGGGCGATTTTCCGGTGCGACTCGATTTTCATATTGAAGCCCCGGGTTACGGTGATTAAGGCCATCGGGACGTTCACGATCGCCAGCAGCACGTGGGTGATCAGGACAAAAAAGTAAACGTATTTCAGCCACAGGCTTCCTCCGAATTTCGTCGGCTCGGTCAGAAAATGGTAAGCAACGTACGAAACAAGGAAGAGGGCCGTGGTCACAAAAGCGAGAAGCACAAAGTTCCGGTGCGCCGCGATGTTTTTCTTCTTCACGAAATAAAGCGAAAGCAGCAAGAAAGCAAAAGTAAAGCAGTTAAAAACGGCGTTCAGCAAAGGGAGCACCGTTACGTCGAAGCCGACCGTACCTTCATATTTTGGCATAAAAAATAAGGCGGCGATCACTCCGATCAGGATGATGGAAAAAACGGTGATCAAAGCGGTAAAATTGCGTGGTTTGCTCATAGTATTCCCCCGTTTTCTGGCATTTTGCAACTATTGTCCATTTAAGGATAGACATCCTTTTCTTCAAAAACAACGGGGTTTTCCTGCGTTTTGTTACATTTTATCGAACGCTGGGAACCGCGAGGTCCTGCCTGCCGTGCTTGCATAACATTGGAGCGGAATGCCCACCATAATATGGACTTCGGAGCAGAATGTGGAACTGCGTTCAAAACACCGTTTTGGAGGCAAAATGAAGCATCACTACCTAGGAAGAGGGGGTTGCCGTGGCTTATTTGCCGCCCGAGGAACGCATCACAACCATACAAGCAACCGTGCTGATCTCCAATTATATGCTGGGCGTGAGCATTCTGACGCTACCCCGTACCTCGGTAGAGGCGGCGCAAACGCCCGATGTCTGGATTTCACTCATCCTCAGTGGGTTAATCACGGTAATGGTCGGAATTCTGATTGTAAAATTGTCCCATCGCTTTCCAGGCCAAACCTACTATCAATATAACCGGCTTCTCGTCGGCAAATGGCTGGGGATCGCGCTCAGTTTTTTTACGGCTTTATACTTCATTCTAATGGCCTCTTTTCAGGTTCGAGCGATGCTGGACGTTACCCGGCTGTTCCTGCTGGAGGGCACGCCTAACTGGGCGATTACGTTCGCTTTTATGTGGGTGGGGGTTTATTTGATGATGGGCGGAATCAATCCGCTCGCCCGGCTCTTCGAAGTGATTTTTCCGATCACGACCGTTATTCTGATCTTGATCGCCTTCATGGGGCTCAGCGTATTCGAGCCCGACAACATGCGGCCTGTGCTGGGTCACGGCCTCATGCCGGTGCTGCGCGGGCTGAAAACGACGATACTGGCTTACACGTCCGTCGAGATCATGCTCGTCATTCCCGCATTTATGAAGCATCCGGAAAAGGCGGTCAAAGCGGTGCTGATCGGGGTGCTCATCCCGACGTTCTTCTACGTGGTCACCTGCGTCATTGTCATCGGAACGTTATCGGTGGACGGCGTCATTACCCGGACCTGGCCGACCATCTCGCTTTTCCGGAGCTTCGAGTTCAGGGGAATCTTCTTCGAGCGCTTCGAGACGCTGCTGCTCGTCATCTGGCTTATGCAGATTTTTACCACCTTTACGTTGTCTTATTATCTCGGAGCGCTTGGCATCGCACAAAGCTGGAAGGTGAATCACCGGGCGGTCATCTTTGTCTTGCTGGCGATCATCTATGTGATCTCCTTCGCGCCTGCGGATACGAACGAATTGTTTAAGCTGGGGGAAATGCTAGGCTTGTCGTCGCTGGTTCTGTTTATCCTGGTGCCTGCGGTTCTGTACGTTCTTCCGAGCAGGAAAGGAGCCCGGTCTTGAAACGCCGAAAGATGATGCTTGCGATCGTGGCTCTGCTGCCGATGATGCCGCTGCTGGCGGGCTGCTGGAGTCAGCGGGAGATCGACGACCTTAGCCTTGTGGCCGGAATCGCGCTGGATAAAGCTCATGAAACGAAGGTCGAAAAGGCTCTGACCAAAAATGGGGCGACGCGCAAAAAAGAGGATTTGATCTCGATAACGTATCAGATTTTTACTTCCAGCTCCGGCGGGGGGCAAGGCAAAGGAAGCGGCGGCTCGTCCGAGCAAAAGAGATACGAAAACTTTACGGAAACCGGAGACTTGCTATTGGAATCGACCCGGGAAATCTCGCTCCGGACGGAACGGCCGATATTTGCCCAGCATTTCAAGACGCTGGTGATCGGCGACGAACTGCTTCGTACGACACCGATCCGAAGTTTTATGGATCTGATGTACCGCGAGTCGGAATTTAGACCGAGCGCCCTGGTGTTCGTCGCCCGCGGATTGGCGAGGGAGACGTTTGAGCTGAAAGGGGCGAAGGAAATCCCGGCATTCCGCATCCTGAAGATGGTTGACAATCAATACAAATCGACCCGCATCCTTCCTCCGGTATCCTTAGCCAAGCTGCTGACGCTCCTGCAGAGTAAGTCGAGCTTTTTGCTGCAAGCGATCGTCAAAGGGGGAGGGGAGATTAAATTTGCCGGGGCCGGAGTCGTTCACGGACAGAGCGGAAAGCTGGTCGGCTTTCTCGATGAAGACGAGCTGGGCAGCATCACGCTGATCACGGGAAATGTACGGGGAGGCGTCGTGAAGTTCGCCGACGAGGAAACCGGGCAAAAAAACCTGTATGAAATTTTGTCGTATAAGAGCGACATTGTGCCGCACGTGGAAGGGGATAACATCTCGTTCGAGGTTCGGATCGAATCCCGGGGCCGGTTAAGCGAAAGCTGGGTAATGAACGAGAAAAGCTTTGACGACCGTTTCCTGAAGCGACAGGGGCAGTATGCGGCGAAGCAATTGGAACGGAACATCCGCCAAACGCTGGAGAAAATTCAGAGGAAGTACAAAGCCGACGTGATCGGATTTAGCAAGGAACTGCGCATTCATGAGCCGAAAACATGGGATAAAGTCAAATCCCAATGGGACCAAAAGTTCAGTCAAGCCGAGGTTCGCGTACACGCCAAAACGATCGTGACGGAGTACGGAGCGAGCGGTTCGAAAGTCATTGAGCATCGCAATCCGCCCGGATCATGAAGACAATCCATAGTTTGGAGAAAATACAAAAAAAACATAACCGGATCTAAAAAAAACAAAAGACATTAGCAGGCGGATGTTATAGATTGTAAGTACAAAAATAAAATTCCAAATGATGAAGGATGTACATTTCCGTGGACCGGAGCAGAACCTGTAAGTTTGTTTCAGGTTCTTTTTTGCACATGCTTCTCCGCTGGAACAGGGGCGAACGATCATACTAAGCGGAAAGGAGGAAATGGTTTACCGCACGCAACAAATCCTACCCGATATAAGGAGGAAAATGACAATGTACAGAACCCGAATTCAATCGACCCGCAGCAAAATGAGAACGGTCTCTCTAATTTTGCTTTCCGCAGCGCTGCTTCTGGCAGCCTTCGGCTTGCCCGCTCCGTTGCAGCCGAAGGCTCATGCCGCCGGAGAAATGAAACCGTTCCCACAGCAGCTGAGTTACCCCGGTATCCTCAAGCCGAATCATGTTTCGCAAGCTTCCATGAATGCGTCCGTCGCTGCTTACTACGACTACTGGAAGGGGGCGCATCTGAAGAACAACTTATCTTCCTTGCCGGGCGGCTATTACGTCAAAGGGAACGTTGCGGGCAACCCGGACGGCTTCAAGGCGCTGGGCTCTTCGGAGGGACAAGGCTACGGCATGGTGATTACGGCGCTGATGGCCGGTCATGACCCGGATGCGAGAACGATTTTCGACGGGCTGTTCAAAACGGCAAGAGCTTATAAAAGCTCTGAAAATTCGAATCTGATGGGCTGGATCGTCGCGGACGACAAGAAAGCTCAAGGGCATTTCTCCTCGGCCACCGACGGAGACCTTGATATCGCCTATGCGCTCATTTTGGCCGATCGTCAATGGGGGTCCGGCGGTTCCGTCAATTATTTGGCGGAAGCGAAAAAAATGATTACGAACGGCATCAAGGCCAGCAACGTGACGACCGGCAACCGGCTGAATCAGGGAGATTGGGATTCCAAAAGCACCTGGGATACGCGTCCGTCGGATTGGATGCTCAGCCATTTGCGGGCATTCTACGAAGTGACGGGAGATCAAACCTGGCTTGACGTCATCAACAATCTGTATAACGTGTACGGCCAGTTCAGCAGCAAATACACGCCGGTCACCGGTCTGATCTCCGACTTCGTTATCGATAACCCGCCGAAGCCGGCTCCGCGCGATCATATGGAAGGGGAAGAATTCCCTGACGAATACAATTACAACGCCAGCCGCGTTCCGCTGCGCATTGTGATGGACTACGCGTTCTACGGGGATGCGAGAGGCAAAGCGATCGCCGACAAAATGGCGACATGGATCAAAGGAAAGACCGGCGGCAACCCGAACAATATCAAAGACGGCTACAAGCTTGATGGCACCGTTAACGAAAAGGCAAGCTATGCGACGGCCGTGTTCGTCTCGCCGTTCATTGCCGCGTCCACGACGAACAGCAGCCATCAGGCGTGGATCAATGCGGGCTGGGATTGGATGAAGAACAAGAAAGAAGGCTATTATAGCGATTCCTTTAATCTGTTATCGATGCTCTTCATTTCGGGCAACTGGTGGATTCCGACGGCCGGCAGCGGCACGCCGGATACGCAGGCACCCACGGCTCCGGCGAACTTGACCGCAACGGCCGTATCGAGCAGTCAAGTGAATCTGAGCTGGACGGCCTCCACGGATAACGTTGGGGTCAAAGAGTATAAAATTTACCGCGGCGGCGCGGAGGTCGGCACGGCGACAGGCACTTCGTACAGCGATGCGGGTTTGAATCCGTCCACGACGTACAGCTACACGGTCAAGGCTTATGATGCGGCAGGCAATGCGTCGGCGAACAGCAATACCGCCAGCGCCACGACGACCGATGGTCCTTCTACGGAAGCCAATCTTGCGAAGGGGAAAGCAGGCAAGGCCAGCTCAGTGGAAGGAAGCGGCTACGAAGCGTCCAAAGCGTTCGACGGCAACGCCTCCACTCGCTGGGCGAGCAAGGAAGGCAGCGACCCGCAATGGATTTACGTCGATCTCGGGAAGACGTACAGCATCCATAAAGTGAAGCTGAACTGGGAAGACGCCTATGGCAAAAATTACAAAATTCAAGTATCGAACGATAGCGGCTCGCCGGCGAATTGGACGGACGTTTATACGAAGACGAATGGGAAGGGTGGAGTCGAAGAGATCAACTTTGCCGCGCAGGATGCCCGTTATGTCCGGATGTACGGCACGGCAAGAGGCACGTCTTACGGGTATTCGCTCTACGAATTCGAAGTGTACGGCCCGAGCGGAATGTGAGGGATATGTAAGCGTTCTATTGTTAAGGTTTTATATTGTTTTTGGGAATCCGTGGACAACGGGCGTTAGCCGGGATTAGACTGATCAATGTTCGAACCTCAACTTTGGCAGTACAACATTGATCAGAGGAGCAGTCAGCATGATATCCCCAAAATGGAAACGCACCTTATCCCTTATTCCCTTGTCCATTTGTATCCTTGGTCAAGGCCAGCCTAACGCAATCGTATATGGAGCGCCGGCCGATGCAGGAGGTCAAGCAAGTCCGTCTGCCGGAAAATGGATGACGGGCGAGTACCACGCGCACACCTATCAGTCCAACGATGCGCAGGAATCTCTGGAACACGTGCTGGACTCAGCATTCGATCAACACGGTTTCGATTGGCTGGCCCTTGCCGATCATTTGAGAATGTCCAACCGGGATGATAACGGCAACGACATTCCCGGAGGACCGATTCCTTTTTCCAAGGGTCTTGCCCAGGTTCAGGCTCCTAAAATCAAACAACTGCAGGAGTCGGGCAAGTACAAAGATAAAATTATTTTTTCGGGCTTCGAGTGGGACATGCCGAAATACGAGCACGTGGGCGTCGGCATCGTCACCGATAACCCGGGTTCGCCCGAGGCGCTGAAAGCCGTAAGCCAGTTCGAATATTTATTCACCGACCGGGACGAAAGCTTGTTCGATCCGACGGACGTTGCCGCCTGGAAGGCGCAGGACAAACGGGCATACACCACTCGCGACGACGCGCTGACCGCTTTGCGGTGGCTTCGTGAAAAATATCCCGAGACCAGTTACGCGATCTTGAATCACCCTTCGAGAAAAGGAGTTTATACGATTGCCGATATCCGGGATTTTAACAGTGCGGCTCCGAATATCGTCTTCGGATTCGAGGGCATGATCGGCGGGCAGATGGAGCCCGACCGGGGCGGCTTCAACCTGACCACCCCGGCCAACCGGTCCTATGGCGGAACGGATTACATGGTCGCCAAGCTTGGAGGCGTATGGGATTCGCTGCTAGGGGAAGGGCGTAGATTCTGGAACTTTTCCAATTCGGATTTTCATTTCAAAATCAGCAGCAACCGCTTGTACTCCAGCGGATATTGGCCGGGCGAATACTCCAAAAACTATACGTGGGTGAACGGTTCCGATATGAAGGCGGTTGTGGCCGGCATGCGGTCGGGCAAATCGTTTTCCGTGTATGGCGACTTGATTAACGCGCTAGATTTCGCGATCGCCGGTGACGGACGCAAGGAAGAAATGGGCGGAGAGCTTCAGGTGAATGAGGGGGATAATCTCCAGCTTACGATCCGGTTCAAAACTCCGAAACAAAATAATAACGGCGATCCTGTTCAAGTCGATCATGTCGATCTGATTTCCGGCGATGTGACGGGACTGGCACAACCGGGTACCCCCGAATATAACAAAGACACCAACGATTCGACGAAGGTGCTGAAACGCTTCACTAGCGCGGACTGGACGACGGATGCGGAAGGGTATCATGTCATCAGCTACAATCTGGGAACGGCAAGCAAGAATCAGTATTTCAGGCTCAGAGGAACGAATCTGGGGCTCAACGTCGAGGGCGAAACAAGCAACGGGGAGCCGCTGATCGATCCGAAAACGGATATCGCCGATAACGAAACCCGTTTCGCCGAAATTGAAAAGCGGAATTACCGGGACCTGTGGTTTTATTCCAATCCGATCTTCGTAAACGTGGCGCCCTACAGCGATCAGCAGGCTGTCGACGATACGAAGCAATCGTTGTCCTTGGGCGATCTAAGCCAAGTCGCTGCCAATCTTCAACTGCCGACGACAGGCAAGCATGGGGCAACCATCTCGTGGACAAGCTCCGATCCTCAACGGATGACCGATGACGGCAAAATCGTATCGCGTCCCTTGCAGGATACGGTGCTTACGCTGACCGCCACGATCAAGCGCGGAAATGCCATAGCGAGCCAAGCTTTTGCGGTGAATTTGAAAGGAACTTCTCTGGAGCTTCACGGTACGTGGAAGACAGCGGACGGACAGCCTTATTCCAGCGGCGCCTGGACGAATCAAAGCGTTACGGGCAGCGTCTATGCCAGCGTATACGGAAGTGTGTATGGGGCCGACTCTGCCGTTGGGTTGGAACTTTCCACCGACAACGGGCAGAATTATAAATCCTATCAGAGCAACAGCAACATCGAGATTTCTCAAGAAGGCGTGCATTCGCGGCTATTCCGGGCCACCGATATTTTCGGAAACAAAGCTTTGCTTCCGTTGACAGTAAACATCGATCTTACGCCTCCGGTCATCACGCTCAAGGGAGACCCGACCGTGAATCTGACCGTCGGAGCGGCCTACGTCGAGCAGGGCGCTTCCGCTGCCGATAACTTCGGGGTGGACGGCGATGTCGTCACCACCGGAGCCGTCGATACGCATACGGCGGGAACCTATACGGTGCATTACAATGCCCGGGATTTGGCGGGGAATCGTGCCGCCGAGGTACGGCGTACGGTTGTCGTAGCGAAAGCGACGGACAGCAGCGATTCGAGCGGCGACTCCGGAAGCTCCGGCTCCGGCGGCGGTTCGAGCTCATCGAGCGGCAATTCGGGCAGCACGACAACCCAACCGGCATCCGGCGATAAACCGAACCGCCCTGTCTCTTTGGAGCTTGCGGTCAATGCAAAGCAAGCGACCAAGGGCAGCATCAAGGACGCTGTAACTGTCGAAGTTCCGGCAGGCGCCTTGCCATCGAACGGCACGATTCGGGCCAACATCCTGTCCACCAAGGAGACTCCTTCCGCTGGGAATCTGCGGGCGGTGAGTCCGGCGATCGAATTCACAAGCACGACCGGTCATACTTTTAATCAACCGATCGCTTTGACGTTCCATTATAACGCGAGTCAATTGCTTCCGGGGCATCAGGCAGCGGTGTATTATTATCACGAGCAGCAAAAACGCTGGATTTATATCGGCGGGACCAATCGTGCGGACGGAACCGTCACTGTGAACGTTAACCATTTTACGAAGTTCGCCGTATTCGATTATCAGCCGGCCACTTTCCTGGATCTCGCCGGGCATTGGGCTGCGCCGTATACCGACCGTTTGGTTGGGATGAACGTCATTCAAGGGTTTGAAGACCGGATGTTCCGTCCGGAAACGTTGGTCACGCGCGGGCAATTTGCGAAAATGATGGCGGAAGCGCTCGGTCTTCAAGCCTCCGCGGACGCCTCCGGTTTTGCCGATGACCCGCAAATTCCGGATTGGGCGAAACCCGGCATAGCCGCAGCGGTCAAAGCAGGCCTGATCCACGGATACGAGGAAAACGGCCGCACGTGGTTCAAAGCGGACCAAACGGTTACCCGGGCGGAAATGTCCGTGATGATCACGAATGCGCTGAATTCCGGCGGCGGATTCAATTCGGGGAACGAAACGAAAGCATTCCGGGATGCCGCAAGCATTCCGGCCTGGGCAGAAGCAGCTGTGAACGCCTCGGTGTCGGCCGGGATCGTGAGCGGGTACGAGGATCAAACGTTCCGCGCCGGTCAAACGGCTACGAGAGCGGAGGCGGCAACGATGATTTACAAGCTTTTGGAAGCTTTGAAGCTGTAGTCGATCCATTCGAACCAGCCTTTTATAAACGTAGAAAGCCTGACAGGGAATCCTGTCGGGCTTTTCCGTGATTTGCGTCTTTTGCGCTTTTTCTAGCATCGTGTTGAAGTGCTTCAGAAGCATCCTTTATAATGATCCTTAATGATAATAATAATCGTTATCAATAACGGAATTGGAGCGAAAAAGGGATGCGCGATTTATATCAAATGAAGGATATCGAGCGGCTGTCGGCGGGGAATGAGGCGCACAGACGTTGGATAGATGCCTATACCTTTATTGTTGCCGAGGAGGGGAAGGGCGAGCTCCGTATCGACGGCTTGCGAATGCTGGTGGATTCCGGCACCGTACTGTTCTGCAACCCCGGGAGAATGATCGAATACTGCGCCGCCCCCGGAAGCGGCCTGCTGCTGGACTTGATTACGTTCCGCATCTTCACTTCGTCCGGTCAAGAAGAACGGCCCGCAGGACGAGCGGCGTATGAAGAAAGGCGGAGCCTGTGGCTTCCCGACGGCAAGCTGTATCCGGAGTCCTCTTACCGGATCGGGATGCTCGTCAAGGAGCTGAGAGCGCTCCGCAGTCAGGAGGCCGGGAATGATCCGTTCCGGCAGGAGATGCTGCTCTATGAACTGCTTCACCTGCTGGCGCCGGGCCGCCATGCAGACTCGGAGACGGACATCCGGCCGTCGCGTAAGGGGATCGAGTCTTGCGATCGACTACATGCATAAGCATTACCGGGAAGAAATCAGCCGGGACATGTTGGCGCATATGACGGGCTTTCACCCGCGCTTTTTTTCGATGCTGTTCAAGCGGGAGACCGGGCACAGCTTTTCCGACTATTTGGCCCGTATCCGGATCGACCGGGCGAAGGAGCAGCTGCTGCTGACGGGCGGGAGCCTGAACGATATCGCCCGTAATGTCGGTTATGCGGACGGGTTTTATTTAAGTCGCAAATTCAAGCAGGTCGTCGGCGTATCCCCGACAGGCTATGTGCGCGAACCGAAAAAAATCGTCGTCTACGACCTGGTCGGACATCTGCTTGCTCTCGGCATCAAGCCGCTCGGCGCTTCATACAATCAAGGGCTGAGCAGCCTGGCGCTGCTGAGGGAGGAGCTGGCGGGCACGCCTGATGTCGGCTACACGTCCGTGGAGCCGATGCTGGAGCTGGAGCCGGAGCTGATCATCGCGACGGACTGGTTGGGCCGTGGCATGATCGAGCAGCTGCACAAAATCGCGCCGACGCTTGTATTTCACAGCGGCGATCCGTTCGAGAGATTCAAGTCGCTGGCGGATATCCTGAAGCGGAGACGGGAAGCGGAAGCATTCATTGCCCGGTATGAGGAAAAAGGGAAGCGAGCGCGGGCGGAGCTGAGCGGTCTTGTCGGACCGAACGAGACGGCGGCCGTCTACGAGATTTGGGCCGACTGCCTCTGGGTCATGTGCGAATCGTACGGAAGAGGCGTCTACAATTTGTACAAGCCGCTCGGGTTCACTCCCCCGCCGAAGGTGAAGCGGGAGGTGCTGGACATCGGCCAACCGAAAAAAATTACGCTCGAAGAGCTGCCGGACTATGCGGCCGATCATATGTTCATCAGCGTATACCCGGTGAACGGCGGGGCCGAAAGAGCTGTTAAGGTGATGGAGAGCGCCATCTGGAAGCAGCTCCCTGCCGTACGGCGCAACCGGGTATATTCCATTGAGCTGGACGTGATTCATTCCGTTGACGTGCTGTCGCTGGAAAAGCAGCTCGATATCCAGACACAGTTGTTGAAATCCGCCCTCGGATGACCTTTTGTCCATAAAAATGATGATCATCGGATATGGTCATTCCGCCTTGGACTGATACAATACGAGATGGGATTTAAAATGATAATCATTATCATTGGCATCGGAGGGGGACTATGGGTCACATTAGCTTTAAACAGATGGCAAGGCTAGGGCTGCTTTTCGTTGTGATGGCGGCCGTTATTGCTGCTTGCAGCGGCAGGACGGAGAATCCGTCGAGTACGGCAGGAAATCGCGCAGCCACCGGGGACAAGCCGGGGACGAAAATATTCAAGGCGGAAAACGGGGAAATCGAGATCCCGGCGAACCCTCAGCGGATCGTCGCGATTCAGTTTGTGGGGGATCTGCTGGCGCTTGGCGTCAAGCCGGTCGGCGTGGGATCGATCGTATTGAGCAATTCCGAGCAATTGAAGGACGAGCTGGCCGGAGTAGCGGACGTCGGAGACGTTTCCGTCGAGAAGGTGCTGGAGCTGGTGCCGGATCTCATCGTTGCGCCGAGCTATTTGCCGCCTGAAGTGATCGAGAAGCTTGGCAAAATCGCGCCTACGGTGACTCTTCCGTGGGGAGGCTTCGCCGGATCAGACCCGCTGGAAGAAGTGCGCACGTTCGGCCGCATGCTCGGCAAGGAGAAGGAAGCGGAAGCCTGGATCGCGCGCTACAAGGAGAAGGCTGCGCAGGCGAAGCAGAAGCTGGCTGGTGTCATCGGGCCGGGGGAAACGGCGGCTTCCTACGAAATTTGGGCCAAAAATTTATGGGTCTGGGACAAAAATCAGCGGGCCGGGTACAATCTGTTTGCCACGCTCGGGTTAACGCCGCCGGACAAAGTGAAGAAGGACGTTTTCGAGCCGGGCAAGAGCCGGGACATCTCGCAAGAGGTGCTTCCGGAATATGCCGCGGACCATATGTTCGTTACGGTGTATCAGGAGGACGGCGGAGCGGAACGGGCCAAGGAGTTGATGGACAATTCCATATGGAAAAACCTTCCTGCGGTTAAAAGTAACCGGGTGTATTTGCTTAACTTGAAGCAATTCTGGTTTTCGGACGGACTGTCGCTGGAGAAGCAGCTGGACATTTTGACGGAAACGATTTTGTCCCGGAGCCAAAAGTAATAAACGCCGGTTCGTTTACAATTTATTTAATTGCGTTTGATGCTCCGATAACAAACCGCAGTACAATTAGAAAGTGTAAGGACAGCCAAATAAGCAGGGTACGAGACGAGGAGAAAACCCTTTTATGCAGCAAACGGAGGAGCCGGTTCGGCGCGCCCCCTCTGTTTGATGGATGGAAGGGTTTTTTTGTCATGTTCACATGAAGGGAGCTGTGCATACCGAACCGGATGTTGCCAGGATAAACGCTCTAAAAGCAGAAGCGGGATCGAAATGACCTACCAAGACGATAGGAAAGGACAGAATCCACAATGATACGTCATGCCAAATCGTTCTACGTATTTCTCATTATCGCATTACTTAGCGGGACGATTCCGGTCGGCCTTGTTCCGGGACAAGCCGAAGCCGCCGACACGGGACGAAAATCGATGATTGCCAAAAAGACGAAGAACGCACCCGTGATTGATGGACAGCTCGACGAATCCGTCTGGAGCATCGACCAGCCGTTAACCGTCCGTACAGGAGAGGGCATCTCCAAGGAGTCCAAATTCGGCCTCTTATGGGACAATCAATATCTCTATATCGGCGTGAAGGCCGACGACGATACGCTGATCCATAACGGACCGGGCTATTGGTTCGAGCAGGATAATATCAATTTATTCTTCGATCCGACGAATCACCGCTCGGCGCCGTTTGCAAGCGAGGACATGCAGCTCGGATTCGTCTATCAGCCGGGGGCGACGACTCCGGAGTTTCACTTCGGCGCAGCGCTGAATAATCACAGCGGCAAGGACGAGAAAAAAATACTGCGTGCCATCCGCACGACCGGCAGCGGCTGGACGCTCGAAGTGGCCGTGCCGTGGGATATGCTCCAGCTTGACCCGAGGCGGAACAAACAGTTCGGATTGGAAGTCGGCACGACCGACCGGTATGATGCCGCAGACCCTGCGAAGCAAAGGTCGAGCTATTGGAGCGCCTACAACACCACATCGTTCTGGAACGATACGTCCGGATACGGCACCGTCAAGCTGGACGACGGCAATCCGGTGACTGGAGCGGTGAATCCGGTCCTTTTGCAAGAGACGTTTGACGGTACCCCGTCAGGACAGCTTCCATTCGGCTGGATCTCCGACGTGAATGCGGGGAGCGATCCGTTTACGGTTGTGCAGGATACATACGGCAACGGGCGAATGGTATTCGACGGGAGCGCGTCAGGCAAGCAAGGTCGGGCGATTGCGCCGGTGCAGTGGGACAACTACGTGATAGAAGCGGACGTCCGATTCGAAAAAGTGCTGGATGCGGGACGCTGGGCTTCCCTCATGTTCCGCGGAGCCGCCAGCGGCAAAGCTCCTTACAACCAGATGGCGGTCCGGCAAAACGGCACCTACGAAATCGCCTACCGGAAGCCGGATAACGCGTGGTTCAGCCCCACACCTATGAGCGGGATATGGAAGCCGCTTGCTTTGAATAACGATTACACGATGAAAGTCCGCGTGTTCGACAACAACGTCAAAGAATACATCAAGGCGAAAAGCGATGCGGATTTTACACTGCTGACCGACAAAACCTTGAGTCCGAATGTGCTGCTGGAACGCGGCAAAATCGGCTTGCAGGCCGACCAGAGCAAAGTGTCGTTCGATAACGTGAAGGTCACGCGGATAACGGCCGATCGGCTCAATCTGGCGATTCCGCCAACGATGGAAGCGCTGACCGGACCGCTGAGCGTGACCGGCAACGTCTACTTCTCGGACGGCGTTACGGAAGCGGTCTATAGCGACCGGCTGAAGCTGTATTCCTCGGACGAGAGTACGATCAAAATCGTGGACGGCAAGCTGTATCCGGTCAAAGCGGGGAAAGCGACGATTCAATCGGTTTTCACCAATGCCGAAGCAGCGCAGGAGGTTACGGTTACGCCGTCGGCCACTGGGGCAAAAGTCGTTTCGCTCAAGCATAACGAAGGCTATGTGCTGGGCACCGCAGGCGGGACCATCGATCTCCAATCCATTGTATTTCAATCGGAGCTTAGCGATTTTACCTCAGGCCCGCTAAGCGGCGACCGTTTAATCTGGAGCTCGAACAGCAGCGGGATCACAATAGAAAACGGTAAAATCAGCGTCAAGCAAAAAGGCGTTCACACGCTGACCGCTTCCATCGATAGCGTATCGGTTCCGATTCTCGTTGTAGCGAAAGAAGCCGGGGACGCCGAGTACGTACTGTATGAAGAGAACTTCGACGCATTGCCGTACGGCGCGCTGCCGCCGGGCTGGACAAGAATCGAAGGCACGACGCCTAGTGCGGCCGTCGTGAAAGCCGGCGCATTCGAGCTGAATGCCAGCTCGGCCCCGGACAACCCGTCGCGCGTGCTGCTTCCGGACTATTTGAAGCTGTTCGGCAACTATAAAATCGAAGCGGATGTCACCCATCTGTCGGCCAATGATGCGGCGAGATGGAATTCGATCATGTTCCGTATCCAAAATAACGACCACCCTTATTACCAAATGGCAGTCCGCAAAGACGCGACGGCTTCCAATGGTGTCGAATTCGCCGAGCGGACCCCGTCGAACGGCTGGAACGTGACGGACCGCGGCTCGAACAACGAAGCGATCGACCCGGCGAAAATGTACCGTTACACGGTCAAAGCCTACGGCAACCGGGTGCAGGAGCTGATCGACAACCGCGTGATGGTCAACTCTGATGCGGCCTCCGCTTATGCCAAGGGCGGCATCGGCTTGCAGGCAAACGGCAGCAGGATGAAAGTGGACAACATCCGTATTACTTTGCAGCAGGAGGCGCTGCCGCCGATGCCGACAGACCGCTTCGTGAACGTCACCGAGCCGGAGACGAAGATTTCGCTTGCGCCGTCCGTTGTCAAGGAGGTTCGCAGCGGAGCGGATCTGGCAAGCTTGAACGGGCCCGCCCTGCCGGCGACGGTGATTCTGCATGTGAACCCTGAGTTGAAGGTGACTGACCCGTCAGGCGCGAACGTGCTCGGAAGCTTGGACGAGGTGCTGGCTTCGCTCGGCACCCGGATGATTCCGGCGTTCTATGTGAAGGATGAGCAAGCTGCCGATAAGCTGACCGACTATGTGCAGCGGACCGAGCTGGAAGACGCGTTCGTCGTCTCGGACCGTGGCGAGCTGGTCAAGCGGGTAAGAACGTCGTACCCGATGATCCGGGGCATTGTCGATTACAGCGCTGCGCCGGCCCCTATGACGCAGGAAAGCCTGCTCGATATCCGCAGAAAGACAACGGTCAATCAGGCGAAAATCGCCATCCTGCCGCAGAGCGCAGCTTCGATTGATAATGTTGCTTATTTGCAGCAGCGTCTGATCGCGGTATGGGCCAAGGAAACGGCAAGCGCAGCGGACAAAAGCGTGTCGATTCACCGGCTGATCACGGCCGGCACGAACGGCATCGTGACGGATTCTCCGGCGGCAGCCTTCGATGCGCTCAAGGTGTACTCGAACCAGACCACGCTGGTTCGCAAGCCGTATGTGATCGGCCACCGGGGCATTCCGTCGGAGGCGCCCGAAAATACGATTGAGAGCAACGAGCTTGCCGTCGATTACGGGGCGGACTTTATTGAGAACGACATGTACGTGACGACAGACGATCATCTGGTCATCATTCACGACGACGTGCTGCAAAATACGACGAACGGGTTCGGCAAGGTCGAGGACCATTCGCTGGAGCAGATCAAGGCGCTCAACGCGAGTAAGCCGAAGCCGGGCTATAAGGAAACGAAGGTGCCGACGCTGGACGAGCAGATCGATCTGGCCAAGCGACGCGGCATTATGGTATACGCCGAAATCAAAACAAGCAATCCGCGCGCGGTCGACGTGCTGGTGAAGCTGATCAAGGAGAAGAACGCGGAGCACCTGCTCAATGTCATGTCGTTCGATCCGAATCAGTTGAAGCGGTTCGCCGAGCAAATGCCTGGGATGCCGATAGGACTGCTGCACAGCGGCTTCGATACCTCGAACGTCAACAAATCGCTGCGCGAAACGTTGAAGATCGTTCAGAAGCAGAACGTTACGTATAACGTAGGGTATACCGGACTGAAGAAGGACTATATGGAAGCGGCCAAGCACCGGGGCGTTTTTATTTCCCCGTGGACGATTAACATCGAGAAAGATTACAAAAGCATGTTCGCGATGGGCGTTTATGGCCTTACGACCGACTATGCAAGCTACTCGAAAAACTGGGCCACCTCGGTTCTTCCTGAGAAGGACAAGTACGTGCTGGCGCAAAATGGAAGCATGGCCGTCACGGCGCAAGTGTATTCCTACGCTCGCGCAAAAACGATCGTCACGCCGGACATCGTTCTGCTGAACGGACAAGACGTCGTAGACGTGAACGGAGGCAAGGTTACAGCGAAAAAGCCGGGAACGGCGCACGCTTTATTAAGGTATACGGCGTCGATGGATGCAAGCAGCAAGTACGATCTGTATACGCAGCCCGTTATTTTTGAAGTGAAGGGCGACAACAGTAACGGCGGAGGCGACAACGGCGGAGGCGACAACGGCGGAGGCAACAACGGCGGAGGCGACAACGGCGGAGGCAACAACGGCGGAGGCAACAACGGCGGAGGCGACAACGGCGGAGGCGACAACGGCGGAGGCGACAACGGCGGAGGCAACAACGGCGGTGGAAACAACGGCGGAGGCAACAACGGCGGAGGCGACAACGGTGGAGGCAACAACGGCGAAGGCAACAACGGCGAGGGCAGCAGCGACAGCGATAGCAGCAGCACCGGTAGTACCGGCGGTACCGGCGGGAAGCCGACGGATGGCGTAGGTAAGCCTAACGTCCCTGCGGCCAAACCGGGAGCGGTGCTTGAAGCAACCGGCGGTAAATTAGACGCTGACACGCTGAAAGAAGCGTTCCGTGCCAACTCCGGCGTCGAAGTGAAATTTACCGGCGAAAAGCTGGAGCTGGCAGCGGCAGGCTTGTCCGATGCGAGCCGCAAGAACGGCGCGACGCTGGCGGTAACCGGGGATAGCGGCCGATATACGCTGCCATTGGACGCGCTGAAGCTGGAAGCTTTGGCTCGGCAGCTTGGCTCGGCGGTAAGCGATATGTCGATCCGTTTTGCGATCAAGAAGCTGAGCGGCAGCGAACACAACGAGATCAAGCTGGCTGCGAACGGCGCGTCGGTCGCAGACGGCGTCCATCTCTCGGTGGAGGCGGCGAACAAAGAAGGACGCACGGTGCCGGTATCGTTCGGGTCCGCACCGATTACGTATCAATTGCTTCTTGGCCAAGCCGTGGACCGGTCCAAAGCGACCGGAGTCCTCTATGATCCGGCCACGAAACGGGTCCGGTTCGTTCCGACCCTCTTCGATACGAGGAACGGACAAACGGCTGCGACGCTGAAGCGGAGCGGGAACGGCACATTTGCCATTATCGAAATGAACAAAAGCTTTGCGGATATGGCAAACCATTGGGCACAAGCGGATGTCGAGCTGCTCGCTAATAAGCTCGTTGTTGAAGGGGTTAGCGACAACCGGTTCGAAGGCGATCGTCCGATCACCCGCTCGGAATTCGCGGCGCTGCTTGTCCGCGCATTGGGCCTCAGTCCTGTGACGGCACAAGGCGGATTCAACGATGTGGCTCCCGGAGCCTGGTATGCGGAGGATGTAGCGGCCGCAGCGGCAGCAGGACTCATCAGCGGATATGAGGACGGTTCGTTCCGTCCGGACCGGCAAATTAAGCGCGAAGAACAGGCGGCCATGCTGATCCGCGCCATGTCTTATGCAGGATTGGAGACACAGCTATCGCAGGCGAAGCAGAGCGAGGTTTTGGCGCCGTTTAAGGACGGCGGTCGCTTGGGCTGGGCGAAGGCCGAAGTAGCTGCAGCGATTCATGCCGGTCTGATGAACGGAATGACGGCGGAGACGCTCGAAGCGGATGGAATTGCAACGCGGGCTCAATCCGTGGTAATGCTGAAGCGTTTCTTAAGTAAAGCGAACTATATCAATTAACTTACGAAAATGAAGCTTTGTTGGAAGCAAGTCTGCCCGGGCTGCCAAGCCTGGGCAGCGATATTGTGCAAAAAAGCCCGTTAAATTTGCCCCTTCCAAGTCGAAAAGGGGAGCGGGCTATTGGCGTTTATCGTATAATCGAGTTAGGAACGAAAACAGTTTCCCCGGCTGGACGGGATGGAGGTTGGAAAATGAAGGTCAGACGAATTGTTGCCAATATTGACACCCGGAAGATCGAGGCAGCCAAAAGCTTTTATCACGACGTGCTCGGCCTCGATCTATTGATGGACCATGGATGGATCGCCACTTATGGCTCGAACGAGGTGATGAGCGTTCAAATCAGCTTCGCCTCGGAAGGGGGTTCCGGCACGCCTACGCCAGACCTGTCCATTGAAGTCGACGACATAGAGGCTGCGCTCGAACGCGTGAAGAGAGCCGGATTTGCGGTCGAATACGGCCCGATGAACGAGCCGTGGGGCGTTCGGCGCTTCTTTGTCCGGGACCCGTTCGGCAAGCTTGTCAACATCCTTGCACATGTCCAGGCGGACTAAATCGTTATAACGATTTTCCCCGTCTTCTTCCTGCAACCTATATCCTCGCTGAGATCGTATAGGGGGTGTAGGATATAACTGGAAATGCAGGGGAGGAACCGACGTGATTGTAGAACTGGATGTAAACGAATACTCGAAAATAACGCCTCTGTTGTCGGAGGAGGACAAAACGAATGTTGCGCTGATGAGCATTGTGGCAGGCAACAACAAGGGCAAAATTTTCGTCGACGATTCTGAGCATCCAAGAACGGCCATGATCTGGGCGATCGCGAGCATCGCTTTTTTCGCAGGAGATTGCCGCAATTCCGAATTTACCGCTCATTTGAATTCGTATATGGGCCGGAAAATAAAACAGGATTCCTTGGATATCATCGGGGGCACCTGGTTCACCATTGCGGTTGGGGACGAAGCCTGGGACAAGGCTTTAAATGAAGCGTTAACAGACTACGAATTGGTTGAGGGCGAGGATTTGGAATTTGATTTTGCGGCGGACCGCTATTCGATGCTCAGGCAGGCGCAGGCGGAAAGCCGTATTCAGGTAACACCGCTCGATGCCGAGCTCTTAAACGATCCGGAAAATGACTTCGTTCTCGAAGACTTGAACGAATTCTGGAATTCGCCCGGCGACTTTATGGACAAAGGGTTCGGCTACTGCGTGTTGAAGGACGGGATCGTGCAGAGCGTCTGCTTCTCTGGCTATGTTTACGGGAACGGACATGACCTTGTCGTCCGCACCTACGAGGAAGAGGAGCGGCAGAAGGGGCTCGGAGCGGCGGTCACCTTCGCTTATCTCGATCATTGCGTCCGCAGCGGTCTGGTGCCTCATTGGACGACGGATGAGGAGAATGAGGCGTCCATTGCGCTGGCCAACAAATGCGGTTTCGTGCTGAAGGAGAAGTCGAAAATATACGAATTCGAATTTTAGCTTATTCGTAGGGCGCTTAAGGGGGAGCATCGGTAGAACCGAATGGCTTCCTCTTTTTTCATGTCTTCAATTCGCAGAAAAGTAGATTTTTCGGCCTACAAAAATTGCCGGGTCCATACATTGGAAAAAAGGAAAATCGCGAATGTTGTCGAATTTACAATGATGCATGACTTCACGACTAAAAACAAGCCGAAGCGGTATTCGAGATATACAAATTATTGACTTAATGATGAATTATAGTATAATAGGAAAAAATTACAAAATTCAGTTTTATAGCTCTGTTTAGCTTATAGTCTATAGAAAAGAGCTTGGCGTGAAGGCGAAATGTCCGGACATGCTAAGTTTTTTATTTTTAGCAAGAATGATTGCGGAGGGGAGTCCTAGGAAACAGCCATTTTAACAAAATAATTGTAAGCGTTTACTAGAAAATGACATTATTGGAAGTGGGGTATTGTTATATGGCTAATGCAATCGAGGAGAAGGACAACCGTCTCAAGCGTTCCATGAAAAGCCGGCATATGTTTATGATTTCGCTCGGCGGGGCCATCGGCACGGGCTTGTTTGTCAGTACGGGGTACTTGATCAATCAAGCCGGGCCGGGCGGAGTCGTTCTGGCCTATTTGGCCGGCGGACTTCTTATGTATCTGGTCATGCTGTGTTTGGCCGAGCTGGCGGTCGTGATGCCCGTGACGGGTTCTTTTCAGGCCTATACGACCAAGTTTATAGGTCCGGCAACCGGGTTTACGATCGGCTGGCTGTATTGGATCAACTGGATTGTCGCCGTCGGCTCCGAATGGGTCGGGGCCGGGATTCTGATGACCCGATGGTTCCCGGACGTGCCCTCGTGGGTGTGGATCTCGGTGTTCATTGTGCTGATGTTCCTGCTAAACGCCTTTTCCGCGAGTATTTTTGCCGAATCCGAATTCTGGTTCTCCGGCATTAAAGTGACGACGATCATGCTGTTCATTTTGTTAGGGCTGGCCGCTATCGTGGGACTTATGCCATTCGAGGGATTGAATGCGGCACCGATCCGTTCGGGCTTCGCCCATGACGGAGGGCTATTCCCCAATGGGTTTATTCCCGTATTTATGACGATGGTGGCCGTCAATTTCAGCTATCAGGGGACGGAGCTTATCGGCATTGCCGCGGGAGAGAGTGAGAACCCCGAGGAGTCGGTTCCGAGGGCGACTAGAAATACGATTTGGAGAATTTTATTTCTATTCGTGACGTCGGTCATTGTCCTCGGTTCGCTGATTCCGTGGCAGGAGGCCGGATTGACGGACAGTCCGTTTGTGCTTGTTTTTGATAAAATGGGCATTCCGTTTGCCGCCGATATTATGAATTTTGTTATTTTGACGGCGCTGCTTTCGGCGAGCAACTCCGGGCTGTATGCTTCCTCGCGGATGCTGTGGGCGCTCTCCAAAAGCAATATGGCCAGTCCTTACTTAAGCAAGCTGACCCCTCAAGGCGTACCGTTTCGGGCGCTTACCGTCAGCGCCGTTATTGCGTCGCTCGCCTTGATTTCAAGCGTCGTGGCCCCGGACACCGTATTTTTGTGGCTGAGCGGCATATCCGGCTTTGCCGGAATTTTGGTTTGGATGGGAGTCGCCTTATCGCAATATTTGTTCCGCCGACGTTATATCGCCGAAGGGAACAGCGTTCACGATTTGAAGTACAGGGTCAAGCTGTTTCCTTTTGTGCCTATTTTCGCGATCATCCTGTGCATCGTTGCGCTGGTAGGGCTTGCCTTCGACCAAGAGCAAAAAATCGCTCTTTACTACGGAATCCCGTTTACGATCATTTGCTATTTGGTTCACTATCTGTTTTACCGGCACAAGCACCCGAAGCAAGAGCAGGCGGAGAAAAGCTTATAAAAGGGCTCTCGAAGCCCCCAAAGGTCTATGGAAGATTACCTTTCATAGGCCTTTTCTTTTGCCGGGACTACAGTCGGCGCGAGTCTCTCGCTTTACACGGGGGAATCGGTTTGCTAGAATAGGATCTAATTGTTAACCAGTTATAATTTATTTAGGTTAACAATAAAATGCGATAAGGGCGGTGATCGGTGATGGAAACGGCCACAACCTGCGAAGAGCTGGCAGCTTGGAATAAGGCGTACTTATGGCATCCGTTTACACAGATGAAGGACTACGTTAAAAGCGAGCCTCTCATTATCGAACGGGGCGAAGGCATCTTGCTTTACGATGTTCGGGGGCGCGCTTACTATGACGGGTTTTCGTCGGTCTGGCTCAACGTGCACGGACACAACGTTCCCGAGTTGAACGAAGCGGTAACGTCCCAACTGGCGAAAGTCGCTCACTCGACTCTGCTCGGCATGGCCAATGTGCCGGCGATCGAGCTGGCTGCGAACCTGGTGCGTATCGCTCCGAAACGGCTGACGAAGGTGTTTTATTCCGATGCCGGTGCGACTGGCGTGGAGATTGCGCTCAAGATGGCGTTCCAGTACTGGCACAACCGGGGCATCGGCCGCAAAACGAAATTTATTACGATGAACCAGGCTTACCACGGGGATACGCTCGGCGCCGTTAGCGTCGGTGCGATTCCGCTATACCACGATGTCTTCCGGCCGCTGCTGTTTTCCTCTTACGTCATACCTTATCCTTACGCTTACCGCACTGCGGGCGGGGCTTCCGCGGCGATGGAAGCAACGCTGTCCGCGCTGCGGGAGCTGCTGGAGTCGCGGGCGGACGAGATTGCGGCGCTCCTTGTGGAGCCTGTCGTGCAAGGCGCGAGCGGCATCATCGTCATGCCGCAAGGATGCTTGCGCGAGATTGCCGCGCTGTGCCGCAAGCACGACGTGCTGCTGATCGCCGACGAGGTGGCGACAGGCTTCGGCCGCACCGGAGCGATGTTCGCCTGCGATTTGGAGGGCGTATCGCCCGACTTGATGGTCGTCGGCAAAGGATTAACCGGCGGCTATCTGCCGTTGGCTGCGACGCTGGCAACTGATGAGATATATGCTGCTTTTTATGCGGACTACTCGGAGCAAAAAACGTTTTTTCACGGTCACTCGTATACGGGCAATCCACTTGGCTGCGCCGTCGCGCTGGCCAGCCTCCGGCTTCTCGAAGAACGGAAGATGATACATACGGTAAATGCAAAGGCTGCATTCGCGGCGAAGAAATTGGCTCTGCTTGCCGATTGGCCGCATGTCGGCGAGATCCGGCAGCAAGGTCTGATGATCGGGATCGAGCTTGTCCGGGATAAAAAGTCCCGCGAGCCTTATGTCTGGACGGACCGCATCGGCGTCCGCGTCAGCATGCGGGCGCGAGAGCTCGGCATGCTGACCCGCCCGCTCGGCAACGTAGTTGTTTTGATCCCGCCTCTCGCCAGTACGGAAGCGGAGCTGGCAGCGATGACGGATATTTTGGCCGCTGCGATCTGCGACGTCACCGAGGAAGGCTGGGGAGCGTGACCGGATCGCACGTGTCGTCTGTGCACGGCAATGAGAAGCCGGCGAGCCGGAAGCGGTGGCGCGGAATATTCGTCACGGGCACGGATACCGGCGTCGGCAAGACGGTAATTACCGCGGCCATCGCCGCCGCGCTTCGCAGCGAAGGGCGGAACGTCGGCGTCTGGAAGCCGGTCCAGAGCGGGGGGCTTCTCGGCGAGGGAATCACCGACGCCGAACGGCTGCTGCGCGGGACGGGTATCGCCGAGCGGCCGGAACAGGTCGCGCCGTTTACGTTCGCAGCGCCGCTGGCTCCCGCACTTGCCGCCAAGCAAGCCGGGATAGACTTGACGACGGCCGGACTTCTGGCGGCAGGGGAACCGTTGGCCGAACGGTACGACGCCCTGCTGATCGAAGGGGCAGGGGGCGCTGCCGTGCCGTTAACCTCCGACGCCCTCGTTGCGGATTTTATCGCCGAGCTTGGCGTTCCGGCGCTGATCGTCGCCCGCAGCGGTCTGGGCACCGTCAACCATACGCTGTTAACCGCAGCGCTGCTTCGGCAGCGGGGAATTCCCGTCGCGGGCGTCGTGATGAACGAGGTCGATCACGCGACATCGCGCACCGACCCGAGCACCGCTGCGAATGCGGAGCTGATTGAGCGCTACGGCAGCCTCCGCGTGCTGGGACGGTTCCCGTGGGTAAGCGGCGAAGCCACGATGGAGAGACTCGTGCGAGCCGTAAAGCAGCATATCGACATTTCACCGGTCCGACAAATATTGGAAAACGTAACAAATTCGTAGGAGGAGAGGGAGATGAGGATGAAGGCAATCGGAACACCGCAAACACCCGAAACACTCGAAAAGGCTGCGGATTGGCAGGCGCTGGCTCAAAAAGCGCTGGACGGAGAACGCTTGTCCGTCGAAGAAGGGCTCGCCGTGCTGGAGGCCGACAACGACGAAGTGATGCCGCTGCTGCAGGCCGTTTTTCGGGTACGCAAACATTTTTACGGCAAGAAAGTCAAGCTGAACATGATTATTAACGCCAAAAGCGGCCTTTGCCCCGAGGACTGCGGCTATTGCGCTCAATCCGTCGTATCCTCTGCGCCAATCGCCAAGTATCCGCTGTTGGAAAAAGCCACGCTGCTGGCCGGCGCGCGCGAAGCGATGGCCCGTCAAGCGGGAACCTATTGCATCGTCGCGTCCGGCAAAGGCCCGACGGACAAAGAATTGGATCAGGTCATCGAAGCGGTGAAGGAAATCCGCGCGACAATGCCGCTCAAAATTTGCGCGTGCCTCGGCCTTCTGAAGGACGATCAAGCCGAACGCCTCGCGGAAGCGGGCGTACACCGCTACAATCATAACTTGAACACGAGCAGGGCGAACTACCCTTCCATCACGACAACCCATACCTACGATCAACGGGTCGAGAGCGTGGAAAAGGTGAAACGCTACGGCTTGTCCCCTTGCTCCGGCGTCATTATCGGCATGGGCGAGACGAACCGCGAAATCGTGGAGATGGCTTACGCGCTTCGGGAGCTGGAGGCCGACTCGATTCCGATCAACTTCTTGAACGCCATTCCGGGGACTCCGCTGGAACAAGCGGGCCGTACTCCCGCGATGAAGGCGCTCAAGGTGCTGGCGCTGTTCCGGTTGATCTGCCCATCGAAGGAAATCCGCGTGGCGGGCGGGCGCGAGGTCAATCTCCGGACGCTTCAGCCGCTTGGCTTGTACGCCGCCAATTCGCTGTTCGTCGGCGATTATTTGACGACGAAAGGGCAGGACGCTGCGGCCGATTATCAAATGATCGAGGATTTGGGCTTCGAGATTGAACAATGTGCTCTATAAGGCGGTGACGGCATGGAATGGATCGAAGACGAGCTTCAGAAGCTGGTAGATCGGTCGCTAAACCGGTCGCTGCAGATCAGCTCCACGGTATTCGACCGCCAAGGTTACGTGCTGCGCGGACAAAAAACGCTGCTTGACCTGTCGTCCAACGACTACCTCGGTCTGGCCCGACATCCGGCTATTGCTGACGCCATGGCACAAGCGCTTCTCGCCGAGGGTGCCGGTTCTGGCGCATCGCGTCTGATCACCGGCAACCGGCCTCCCTATAGCCGTCTGGAAGATGCTCTCGCCGCTTGGCAGCAGAGCGAGGCAGCGCTTGTTTTTGCCAACGGCTATATGGCGAACCTTGGCGTCATCCAGGCGCTTGCAGGCCGCGGAGATGTCGTGTTCAGCGACCGGCTGAATCACGCGAGCATTGTGGACGGTATCGGGCTAAGCCGCGCCGAGCACGTCCGGTACCGCCATAACGACACGGAGCATTTGCGCCGGTTATTGCACAAGCACCGCGACGCAAGACGCAAGCTGATCGTCACGGACGCGGTTTTCTCGATGAACGGCGATCAGGCGCCGCTGGCCGAGCTTGTTGCGCTGAAGCGGGAGTACGGAGCTATCCTCATGGTCGACGAGGCCCATAGCGGTGGGGTCTATGGGGCACGCGGCGAAGGGCTGTGTCATGCGCTGGGGCTGCAGGGCGGCGTGGACGTGCACGTGGGCACCTTCAGCAAGGCGTTCGGTGTCTACGGAGCCTACGTTTCCGGCAGCCGTACGCTCATCCGCTTGTTGGTCAACAAGGCGAGGCCGATCATCTATTCGACGGCGCCGCCTCCTTCCGTGATTGCCGGGATTACGGAAGCTCTGAAGCTGGTGCAGACGGAATGCCAGCGGCGCGAACGGCTTGCCGCGTCCAGTCGGCAGTTCCGCTCGACGCTGCGCGTGGCGGGCTTTCAGGTCGGGCCCGGCGATTCGCCGATCGTCCCGGTTATCGTCGGAGATAACGCGACTGCCCTGCGTTTCAGCTCTGCGCTGGAATCGGAAGGCATCGCCGCCGTTGCCGTTCGTCCCCCGACGGTCCCGGAAGGGACGGCGCGCATCCGCTTTTCCTTATCGGCTGCGCATAATCCGGACGACTTGGCCGATGCCGCCCGCCGCATCGAACAGGTCGCGGTTCGGTTGGGGGTGCTGGCGCCATGACGAACCCGATTCGCATCTTCGCGAATAGAGCGTCGCGCGGCGCATCGGCCAGAACGCCAACAACGGCAAAGCCGCGCGGCGCCGTTATTTTATGGCTGACCGGATGGAGCATGCCGGAAACGGTATTCGCGGAGCTTCAATCGCATCTGCCAGAGTTCGTTCATGCCCCGGTACGATTGAGCTGCGCCGAAACGCCGGAGCAGATGAGGGCTCTGGCAGAAACGGCTGCCGCCGCCTGGTTCACCGGGACAGACGGCGCCCTTCCGAGCCTCGCGTCCTCCCGCAGAAGCGGAAAGCTTCTGATCGCCGGTTGGTCCCTCGGCGGATTGCTTGCGCTGCGGCTCGCCGCCCGGGGGTTCGCGGACGGCCTTGTGCTTTTCGGCGCGACCGCCCGATTCGTCCGCTCCAAGGAACAGGCGAATCTCGGCTGGCCCGACGCCGTTCTCCGGCACATGGCGGCGTCTATCGCCAAGGATCGGCTAGCGGTTGAGGCTCGATTCCGCCAACGGCTGCTTTCGGATGAGGAGAAGAAAACCGGCTTCTGCCCGGAGCTTCCTCCGGCAGGAAGCTGGCCGACCGCAGCGCTGCTTGCGGGTATTCAGCTTTTGCGGACAGAGATCCATGTCCCGGCATTGCCGGAGATTGCTTGTCCGACGCTTCTTGTCCACGGCAAAGAGGACGAAGTATGCCCGTACGGTGCGGCAGAGGAGCTGTATGAACGGCTGCCGCAAGCGGAAATCCTGCCGGTCGAAGGCGGCGGGCATATCCCGTTTCTTGGGCGGGAGGCCGTTATCGCTGAAGCGATAAGGAGGTGGTCGCATGGAACACAGGCTGCATGCGATTCGCCGTCGGTTTGACCGCTCCGCCAAGGAATCCTATGACGTGCATGCGCGCGTTCAACGCGTTATGGCGGACAAGCTCGGCGGGTCGCTGGCCAACCGGAAGCAGAGAGCCGGCGAAACACGGCCGCATCTGCTGGAGATCGGCTGCGGCACCGGCCTGTTGACCGAGATTTTGCTGCGCGATTGGCCCGATGCGGTCATCACCTCGCTGGATATCGCCCCGGCCATGCTGGAAGCGGCGGAACGGCGCATTCGGACTAAGGCGCCATCGGCTGCCGCAAACCAACGGCTCCCCGTGAGCTTCCATCTAGCGGATGCCGAAGCGTGGGCCGCCCAAGCGGAGCCGTTGTCGTTTGATCTTATCGTCTCAAACGCTTGCTTTCAATGGCTGGGCAGCCCGCAGGAAACGCTGCGGCATTTGCGGCGGCTGCTCCGCCCCGGCGGTTTATTGGCGTTCACGACCTTCGGTCCGGAGACGTTCCGCGAGCTGCACGAATCGTTCGCCGCCGTATACCGCTCCCGCGGTCTGGAGCCGCAGCGGCACGGCCTTCCGTTTCTGTCTGCCGGCGAGTGGCGGACCCAGCTTCAATATGCGGGCTTTGCGGAGGTTTGGGAAGAGAGCGCCATCCGGACCGAAGGCTATGCCTCCGTCAGTGAATTTCTGCACTCGGTCAAAGCAACGGGAGCCAGCGCATCGGCAGCAGACGCTCCGCGCGGCCTTGGCTGGCGCTCCTTATTCGCCGGTATGTTTCGGGAGTACGAAAAACGGTTTCCGGCCCCGGAAGGAATTTCGGCCACGTACCAGCTTCTTTTGCTCCAAGCGGAAGTTCCCTCATGACAAAGCTTCCTGGAAACGGTAAAATGGAAAGGAAGTTACCGGAGGTGGATGGCGATGTGCCGTTATGCAATGTATGGCCCGTACAAAAATATTTACGCTTGCTTTTCGTGCCGCAAAGTATTCAAGCAAACGTCCGAATATGAACTGAGCAAAATCGAAGCGGCGAACAGACAATACAAATGTCCGCAATGCGGGGAAGTCATGAATAATATGGGACACGACTTTCAAGCGCCTAAGCAGAAGGATACCAAGCAGTGGAAAAAAGTCGAAATTCTGTATGCTCACGGCTTCAGCTATCATACCTGTGGCTGCAATGGACCGGGGTACCGGCCGGCGAAGCTGAACGAAGTCGAAGCGTTTCTGGAGGCGAATCGAACGTTCAAGACCGAAGGAGAAGTCTTGCTGCGGAAGCTGTCGGTCAAGGCGTAGAACTGAAAATAAACGAAAAAAAGGCCGGGGATGCTTTCCCACAGGCCTTTTTTTGATGGCTCGACGGACCTTTCGATCATTCGAGCCACTAGGACTTAGTGTACCGTATTTTGGAAGTTCACGGCAAGAGAACATTTATTCGGTTCCATCGGCCAAATGAATACATTTTACCAAATTTGAGCAATGTATCAGTAGAACCAGAGCCACAACCAAAATGCAGGTGACGGAGGATGCGTTTCTTCAAATCAACCAGAGCCGGAAGGTTCGGACGCAGCGCTGCTGAAAAGCGGGAGGCCAATCGGGCCGGCTCACCATCGCGGGAAGCCGCGCCTTTAAGCCCGGACATGGAGCTTAATTTGGAACACATTCGGGCGGTGACGGGAAACAGCCCGGATCTGATCATACGGACGATCCGCATCGGAGCTTCAGGAACGATAAAAGCGGCGGTCATTCATACCGACGGGCTGACGGACAAAGAAATCATTACCCGGTTTCTGGAGTCGTTCATGCTGCATGCCCGCGATCCGGCGCTATTCCGGGATTTGGACGGGACCGAGAGCACAGGGACTCCGCTGCAAATGCTTGAAGATTTTACCTTAACGCTCAGTTCGGTAACGGAAATCGAACATTTTGACGCATTGTTCGACAACCTGTTGTCCGGCAATATGATCATTCTGATTCATGGGTTCGCCAAAGGGCTGTCCGCAGATACGAAGGGCTGGGAAGACCGCGGCGTCCAAGAGGCTTCCGTACAATCCGTTGTACGCGGGCCCCGGGAATCGTTCTCGGAATGTCTGGGTACCAACATTGCCTTAATCCGGCGAAAAATCAAAGATCCGAAGCTATGGATCGAGTCCAGGTCGATCGGCCGGGTGACAAAGACGAACGTCGCTTTGGTGTACATCAAAGGCATTGTCAACGACAGCATGGTTGAGGAAGTGCGCAGCAGGCTGGACCGCATTGATATCGACGGTATTTTTGAGAGCGGGAATATCGAGGAGCTGATTCAAGAGAAAACGATTACCCCGTTTCCGACGATGTATAATACGGAACGCCCCGACTCGGTCGCGGCGAATCTTTTGGAGGGCCGGGTGGCGATCGTTGTGGACGGGACGCCGTTTGTGCTGGTCGTGCCGGTCGTATTCGCCCAATTTTTTCAGTCTCCTGAAGATTACTATCACCGGTCGGATTACGGGATTATTCGCATTCTCCGATACATTTCCCTGATGATTGCGCTGCTCGCTCCCGCTTTATTTATTTCCGTCACTACCTTTCATCAAGAGATGCTGCCGACCACGCTGATGACCAGTATCGCGACGCAGCGGGAAAGGGTGCCGTTTCCGGCAGCCATCGAAGCGTTCCTGATGGAGTTTACGTTCGAGCTTCTTCGCGAGGCGGGCATTCGGATGCCCAGAGCGATCGGCCCCGCGATTTCCATTGTAGGGGCGCTTGTGCTGGGAGAAGCGTCGGTCAGGGCCGGCCTGGTATCCCCGGCCATGGTCATCGTCGTATCGATTACGGCCATTGCCAGCTTTGCCTTTCCATCGTTCGCTATGTCCATTCCGATCCGGATTTTACGCTTCGCCTTGATGGGATTGGCCGCATCCTTCGGTCTTTTCGGCGTGTTTATCGGACTGACGGTGCTTAACCTGCATTTGTGCAGCCTGCATTCGTTCGGAGTTCCTTATATGGCGCCTTTTGCCCCGTATATTCCAAGCGACAAGAAAGACGCCATATTCCGGTTCCCGTTGTCCGCGATGCGGAAACGGCCGGTCCTTATGCAGAGTCCGAATCCGGTTCGGCAACATTCAGTCCCATTTGAGCCGGATGCTCATGATCGGCGGGAGGGCGGGAGAGGTAACCCATGAAGCATAACGTGTCGGTGGTTTGCGTTTTATGCTTGCTGCTCGTCCTGACCACGGGCTGTTGGAGCCGCCGCGAGCTGAACGAGCTGGCGATCGTTACAGGCATTGGCATCGATAAGCTCGATAACCAATACTTGCTGTCGCTCCAAATGCTCAACATGGGGCAAGCGGGGAGCGAAGCTCCGGGGGGCGGGGGCGGCTCGAGTTTGCCGGTGACGACGCAGTATATAAAGGCGGATTCGCTCTTTGAAGGCTTTCGCCGTTTGACGACAAAGCTTCCCCGCAAGCTGTATTTCTCTCATATCCGTGTTCTTGTATTTAGCGAAACGCTTGCGCAAGAAGGACTTCGGGATATCCTTGATCTGTTTGTGCGCGATCATGAAATTCGCCCGGATTTTTTCCTTGTCGTGACCAAAGGCGTCGAAGCCAGGGAAGCGATGAGCCAGATCGTGCCGATCGAGCAGTCGCCTGCTACCGCCTTGCTGAAAAACTTGGAAATTTCCGAAAAAAACTGGGCTCCCACCGTTGCCATTACGTTGGACGAGTTTATTACAGATCTAATGAAAGTAGGCAAGGAAGGAGTGATGACCGGGCTGCAATTGAACGGGGATCCTCACAAAGGCCAGACGGATGCGAATTTGAAAACTGTTCACCCCCGCAGCAATTTCCGGTTTTCAAGTATTGGGGTGTTCAAAAACGACAAACTGGTTGGCTGGCTGAATGAGGATGAAGGCCGGGGCTTCAGTTATATTACCAACCGAGTTAATGCCTCGGTGTTTGAAGTGCCGTGCGATTCGGGAGGAAAGGCGGCGGTCGAAGTTCTTCGCAGCAGCACGCACTTAACAGGAAAGGCGCCCGGTGGGGAACCGGTAATTACCGTCGGAATCGCGATGGAAGGTAATATCGGAGAAATCTCGTGCAGGGAGGATTTATCCAAGCCTGAGACGATCTATGCGTTCGAACGCAGAGCGGAGCAGGTAATTGACGGCTTTATCCATAAAGCAGTCCGCAAAGGCCGGCAAAGCAGCAGCTCCGACATCTTCGGATTCGGCGAGGCGATCCACCGCTACGATCCCCGGAACTGGAACCGGTTGAAGGACGATTGGGACCGTCATTTCATGAGCGTCAAAGTAGACACCCGAATCGACGTCAAGCTGCGCAGAACGGGCAAGGTGGGACAATCGTTCATCGACAAAATGAAATAAGGAGGAGCGTTCGTTATGTGGAAGATGCTGCTCGTCCTATTGGTCGCAGCTGCGATTGTTGCTATCGAATGGCGTTCCTTGATGGAGAGGAAGCAGAAGAGAGAGCTGTGGACGTTCTTTCTGCTGTGCCTCGCCGGAACAAGTCTGGGCGTAGCGAAAGCGCTGCAGCTCAACATCCCCAATCCGTTGGACTGGATCTCCGCACTGTACAAGCCGCTGAGCAACCTGATATACGGCGGCTCGGCTTAAGCTCAAATCGTCTGTCGAGGAAATGGCAGGTGGAACCGTATGTTCGATAACGACAAGATCAATACCCATCAATTTACGCTGCTTGTGATTTTATTTGTTGTCGGGGATGCGCTGTTGTACGTGCCTTCGTGGTTAGCTTCCTCCGCCAGGCAAGATGCCTGGCTGGCAGCCGCTCTCGTATGCGTCGAGGGCTTGGCGATCGGTTGGCTGTACACGGCGCTGGCCAAACGGTACTTTCCGTCAACGCTGATCGATCTATGCCGCTCCGTCCTCGGCCGATGGGCGGGAACGGCGGCGGCCTGCTTCTTCGTCAGTTTTTTTATGGTTGATATTTCCATCATGCTGTATGAAATCGGGGACTTTATCACGACACAGATGATGCCGGAGACCCCGATTGAGGTCGTCATTCTGCTGTTCACCGGCGTCATCGTATTAGGTGTAAGGCAGGGTGCGGTTACGCTGAGTCGCTCGTCCGAATTGGTGTTTCCTTCGTTCGTGCTGCTTTATCTGATTCTGATCTTGTTTATTTCCCCGCAGATCAGACCGGAGAATGCCCAGCCGATGTTGAGTGAAGGGATGAAACCGATTATCGAAGGGAATTTAAGATTTTTCGGGAATCTGGAGGAAAGCGTCATTCTGCTCATGTTGTTTCCTTTCGTCCGCAACGCGGGTAGAGGGGCGAAAGCTTTTATGACGGGCCTGGCTGCCGGTACGGTCATTCTTACCGTATTTTCCTCGGTTTCCATTTTAGTGATGGGTAGCGATATGACCGCTTTGCTGGCCTATCCGAGCTATGTGCTGGCACAGAAGGTTGCTGTCGGCAAGTTTTTGGAGCGGATCGAAGCCATTATGGCGTTTATTTGGTTCATTACCGTTTTTGTCAAAATTTCCGTCTGCTTTTATGCCGCTTCCTATGGGATAGCGCAGATCGTAAAGCTGCCGAGGTACCGTCCGGTCACACTGCCGCTTGGCATGATTTGCTATGTGCTGGCGCTGGTGTTCGTTCCGAACCGGCCGTATTTTGACCATTTTGCGACGAAGTTCTGGACTCCTTACACACTCACCTTCGGGTTGTTTCTCCCTTTGCTCATGCTCGGAGCGGCCTGGCTGCGCAGATTGCCCGGGAAGAGATGAGGTGAAGAAATGGACAATCGCATGATTCGGGTGGACGAATACCGCTCGCTTAATTTGTCGATGGGCATGTGTCTGGTGCCTTTTGCGCTGCTCATTTATCTAAATGTGAGCTACGAGCAGACATGGGATTTTAGGGTGCGGCCGTTTTTTTCATTGACATTTGCCTTGTGGCCGGCGGTTCTGAAGCGTTATGCAAAAAATGGTAGGTGAAGCGCGGACAATTCGTTATAATGGGAGCAGATACCAAGGAAGGTGGCTGCACATGCTCTCAAATGTACCGGTAAGCTTCGCTTCGCTTCAATTTCGTAAGACCGCTGAGGAGGACTTGGAGTTTGTATTAACGACGGAGCAGCATCCCGCGAATACGCCATTTATCATTTCGTGGACCCCGGAGCAGCACCGGGAAACCATACACAGCAGCGATAAGCTGCATCTCCTCGTCGAAACGCCGGACGGCAGGCCTGTCGGCTATCTGATTCTCGCCGGATTGACGAGTGCGAACCGCTGCATCGAGCTGGTCCGTATCACCATTGCCGATCAAGGGCGGGGGTACGGCAAAGCATCGATCCGGTTCGTTCAGAACTACGCGTTCAAGCACTTGAAGGCTCACCGTTTGTGGCTGGATGTCAAGGAGCATAACGCAAGAGCGAAGCAGCTTTACGAATTGTCGGGCTTTAAGACGGAAGGAATGCTGCGGGAATGCATTCGCACGAACGGCGGGTACGAATCGCTGATCGTCATGTCCATGCTGGAGCGGGAATATGAAGAGCATGGCGCCGGATGAAGCAGCATGAAACCATTTGGAATAGACGCGGCGTTGCATATTCCGGACCTTGGTGTCCGCCTAAAGTCTGAACCATCAGGCTTTATTGCATATATTTCCTTTAATTGGGCATATTAACCGGGATCGTCCAACCCGGAGGCCTCGCGGATGAAAAAGTACGCTTTTAACGAAATTACGCTTTGGCAATATATTTTTCTCATTTTCACCTCGGAAATTGGTATAGGCGTCCTCCCGTTTCCTTCGAATGTGGCCCGGTATGCGGGGACAGACAACTGGATATCGGTCATCTTGGGCTGGGTTCTGATTACGGCCGCGAGCTTGTTTATCATCCAAGCCATGAAGCGTTACCCGGACGGCACGCTGCTTGATCTGCTGACGAACTATGGGGGCAAATGGGCGGGGATTGCCGGCGCGATCGTCGTCGCTCTCTACTTTGCTTTTTTCTCGTACGTCGTTTTCTCCCGGACGGTAATCTTCGTCAAAGCATGGCTGCTGCCGCAAACGCCGGAGCTCATGCTCGTCATAACGCTAATCATTCCATTCTGGTTCATTGGCCGCAGCGGAGTCCGGGTTCATGGCAGATTTGCGGAGTTCGTTGTCTTGATCTGCTGCTGGATGCCTTTGATTTTTATCGACGTGCTTCGTGACGCCGAATGGCTTCATCTGCTTCCCGTGCTTAAGGAAGGGTGGGGACCGGTGCTGGAGGGAACGCCGGAGATGGTGTTCACTTTTTTGGGCTTTGAAATGACGTTTGTGCTGTATCCGTTTCTGCAAAATAAAAATCGGGCGGCCTTTGGGGTGATTGCCGGCAATACGCTGGCCCTGCTTGTCTACTTGCTGATGGACATTACTTGCCTGGTGTTCTACAGCCCGGACGAGATCCTGCAATACAACGAGCCGGTGATCAGCTTGCTGAAGGTGGTCGAATTTCCTTTCGTCGAACGCTTTGAAATCGTGTTTCTCGCGTTGTATCTTTTACTTATCGCTCTGACGTGGATTCCTTTTACGTACTGCAGCATATACTCCACGAGCTGGATGCTGGGCAAACCGGACCATCGTCCGCATCTGTTTGTGTTTTTGCTGCTGCTTGTTGTTTCTTATGTCTTTTATCAGCCGACGTTTCGCGCCAACGACAAAATGATCGAATGGATGGGCAAATTCGGACTAGGCTTTGCCATTGTGTTTCCATTTGTGCTGTGGCTGCTTGTTGCGGCTATCGACCGATACCGGAGAACGAAGACCGGTTAATTGACAATGATAATCTTTATCAATATTATAAAATGGTAAGTTTATCTAGGGGAGTGATCCGGTTGTTTATTGAAATGAAAACGATTATCGTCAAAGAAGGAACCTCGGATCTGGTCGTTCAGCGCTTCAGCGGAGAGGGAGCCATTGAAAAATCCGAAGGCTTTATCGATTTAAGCGTGCTTGTGAAGAAGGTGAGAAAAGGCGACGAAGAGGTCATTGTGATGATTCGCTGGGAGTCTGAGGAAGCGTGGAAAAAATGGGAGACCAGCGAGGTTCATCTCGAAGGTCACCGGCAAGCAAGAGGCAAGCCGAAGCCGGAGCATATTCTCAGCTCAAGCCACGGAAACTACGAAGTGAAAACGGTCAAAGGGCCGTATCGGCAGCAAGCGCAAGCGTGACGGGCCCGCTCCCGTCCGTTCTATCGATTCGGAAACGAAGCCTTCGGTTTAAGCCCGTCATGGGGCGCCGGAGGCTTTTTTGCTGTCCATATGCTGGAAGGCATCCCTCTGGACAATTGAAGCGGGCTCCATTACAGTAGAGAGGAATGACTTGACAAAAGGGGTACGGGAAATGAAAAGCAAGCTCAAAAAAGTATTACTGCCTGCAATGGCGCTAAGTCTGACGATCATGGCACCCGCTATTGCAGAAGGACCGACTCAAGCGGCGGGCCAGCGGCAGCTGCCGGAAGAAATCGCCTTCCAAATTCCGACGAACAATTATTGCAGCGCGGATAAGTCTCTGGATTTTTCGTTCCAATTATCCAATGCCGGCAGCACGCCTGCCGATATTACGGTGTCCTTCTATCAACAGGACGGCACCAAGCTTACGACGGAAGGCACGTCCTACCAGGAGATCGGCTCCACGATTATCCCCGGCAAGCCTTTTACGCTGAAGGGCTATGCCACAGGGCTGTACCATATTAACTTTGGCAACCATCTCCAGTGCAGCGAGCGCGTATATCTGGGGAGAATTTTCGTCAACTCGGGCAAAGCCTCGCTGCTTGCGAGAGGCTGGGTGAATACGAACGGAGCGGTTCAAAACGTTGAAGTGAACGGCAATCAGACGTTCGAGCTTGCCGCCGTGCCAACGGCAGCCGAAGCGGCAGCAACCAAAGCGGAGTAGATCAATCAAGTCAGTCCATAGAGGAGCGTCGGTTTCATTCGGGAGCCTGACTCCTCTTTTTTTTGTATTATTTTTTCCCTCTTCAGAATAGGAAACGTATGGTAAAGTAGATAGATCGGCGGAAGCTATCGGGGGGATACGTTATGGGTGCCAATTGGGATGACGAAAGCATCGCGAGGGAAGCTTTAAAGCAATTCCCGGTTCATGGGGAGCGGCTTGTTTACTTGGGGAAGAGCGATAATGTGACCTTTCAGGTGAAGACGAAGCAGGAAAGCGTGAACTATCTGATGAAGCTGCATTATGCTGCAATAGGAAGTCATTCCAAAAAGACCGTCGAATCGGAGCTGCTGTGGCTCGAAGCGTTAGCCGCGGATACCGGTTTGACGGTACCTTCTCCGGTAAGAAACCGGGACAACGGGCTGACCGTAGAGGCAGCGGTCAACGCATCCGGGAAAAGCGTCGTCGTCACGCTGCATCGGTGGGTGAATGGCGAGCTTCTGGACAGGGAGCCGACAGCCGGAGAAGCTCGAAGTCTGGCGCAGCTCATGGCCGTGCTGCACAAGCATGCGATGGAGTGGAACGCTCCCGCAGGGTTCACCCGGCCGGCGTATGATACGGACAACGTCTTGTCGCTGCCCGGTCCGTTAAAGCAGCTGCAGGAGCTGAACGTCATTTCGGACGAAGCATATGCTTGCCTGGAGCGGACCGCGCATAAAATCGCCGCCGAGCTGCGGCTGCAAACGGTAACCAAGCCCACTTGGGGACTGATTCATTCGGATCTGCACGAAAGTAATTACGTCTTCGATCAGGGCATACCGAGGCCCATCGACTTCTCTGCGTGCGGCTTCGGCTTTTACCTGTTTGACGTGGCTGAAACGTTCCTGCATCTTTCGCCGGAGAACCGGCGCGAATTTTTGTCCGCCTACCGGGAGGAACGGCAGCTGCGGGAGATCGATGCGAAGAGCCTGGACCTTTTTTTCGTTTGGGCGATTCTGCGCAATTTCGCTTTTCTCGCTCAGAACCCTGCGGAGCATGCGTCGCTATCCGAGCTTATTCCCAAGGTGATGAAAAGCTACTTTGAAAACTATCTGAAAGACGAACCGGTTCTAGGAGGGGGTTAACATGCTGCTGTTTGAAGCGATCAAAAACCGGTCGATGGCGGCGCTCGAAGCCGCAGCGTCCGCGGACGATCTGAACGGGCAGGACAAGTTCGGCCGCACTCCACTGCATTATATCATTACGCAAAAGGCGCCAATGGAGATGTTTGCTTTTATCCTCGCCAAGGGAGCCCATCCGCAGCTGGAAGACAAGCTCGGCTTAACGGTGCTGGAAAAAGCGATCAAATTCGGAAATAAGCAGGCGGTGGAGCTGCTGGTCGCACATGGCATCGAACAGGACCATCCGAAGGGCATTACGCATACGCCTTGGTTTAAGGCGAGACATCATCCCGAAATTGCGGATCTGCTGCTTGGCGCGAAAGGGGCTTTCCGGTTAACGCTGACGGAGGCGGAAAGCGAGCTCGTCGATTCTCTGCTCTATTCGGAGAACGAGGAGCGCATGGCCCGGCTGCATCTCTTGAACACGCCGGAGCTTCTGCACGCTTTTGTGCTGGGATTTAATTGGGACGACGATTTGGAGCCGATTGAGGCGATTGTGCGGCACCCGGAGTGCCGGGAAGCGACGGCTTACGAAATATACGATCTTGCGGACGGAGACTACTGGCTGGAGCGCGAGAGGATCGAGGATGAGTACGAGCGGCAGTACATCGCGTTAATCCGTTATACGCTGGAGAGATTTCCGCAGTTGAAGCACACCTAAAGGAGAAGGCAGAACCATGAGGGAGAGAGTAAAAGGATGGATCGGGCGCTGGGACACGCTGCTGAAGCGCCTTGCAGCGCAGGGCGCAACGGTGTGCGAATGGGTCGTCGAGCCGGAAGCGGACGAGGAACGCGTGAGGGAAGCGGAGGCGCGACTCGGGATCGCGCTGCCGCCGGCCGTGCGCCGGATCATCGCCGAAGGAGCCGGAAAAGTTACGATTACCTGGTATTTTGCTGAAGAGACGCTGTCCCCTTTTGAATCGTCCGGTGAACTGGCGTGGAGTCTCGATGCGTTCGAATGGCCGTATTTCGGCGACGACGAGCTGGAGGAGGAGAAGCGATATCTTGCTTTTCATGTAGCCGGCAACGGGGACTATGTGCTGCTTGATCTCGAAGGCTATCCGGACGATCCGCCGGTCGTCAGCTGGGGACATGAGACAGGCGAGTTTCTGCTGCTGGCCCCTTCATTCACCGAATTTGTGGAGCGGGTCACGGAGCTGGCTTTGGTTGGCGCCGAGGATAGCGCGTACGAGCCGTTTTGCGGGCCGGACGGTCTGGATGTCGACGGGCCGAACGCGAAGGAGTGGAAAACTTGGTTGGACCGCTATTTGACGCTTACGCTGGAGGCGGCGGCGAAGGAGCTGCCGCTGCTCATCGACTATATTACGTTTCATGAAGCGGAGGAGGCGGGGGTGCGCGAAGCTCTTGCGCGCTATAAGCCTGCCGACGTGCTGGACGCGTGGCTGGTCAGGCTTGAGCGGGAGACGTACCGGGGTAACCGGGATCGGCTGCTTGGTTACATAGGGAAAACCGTCGGCGAAGCGGCGGCGGATTGGGTGCGTTCGCTCTGGTCGGACCGGCCTCCGGTTGACGTGTCGAACTATAGCAGAGCGTATTTGTCGGCATGCTGCCTCCCGGGGCGCGAAGGGCTGGAGCGGGTGTTGGCCCGGCTGGAGCAGGAGGCACAGAGCGGCAAAATCGATGGCTACAGCGCCAATGGCTTGCTGCGGTATTTCCACAGCCGGGACGTCATTCGGTGGGCGGAGTCCCACGTTTCGTTTCCGTTCGGAGGCTGGGACGAGCTGTTCGCGGCCTCCGTGCCGCACTGGGAGGACGTCTGCCGCTGGCTGGACGGGCATGAGGCCATGCGGCAGACGGCGCTGTCCGCACTCGGGAGGCTGTTCGCAAGAGGGGAAGTTCCGGAGGGCGAGCCGGATCGCAGTGAAATCATCCGTCTGCTGGATAAGGCCGAGCAGGAAGCCGTGCTGAAGAAGGAAAAGGAAGCGGTTCGGCGGGTAACGGCGCATTTGGCCGATTGGCGGTAACGGAGGCAGGACGAATGTAATGCCCGCGATTAGCACGGTTGACATTTGGCTGAAACTGGTGTACAACTGTAATAATTGAATTCCCTTTTAAATTCATTGACGAGAACGAGTACGCTAATCCCTTGTTCCCCAGAGAGTTGGCCCTGTGCTGAAAGCCAACGTTCAAGAATTAGCCGAACATCCTCTCCGAGAAGGAATGCTGAAGCTTCAGTAAGCAGCCCCGGGATCCCGCCGTTACAAGGGACGCGTATGATGGTACGTCGTAGAGGTGCCGCGGGGTCATGTTTCATGATGGTTGCTGCGGAACAAGGGTGGTAGCGCGAGAACAAATCTCGTCCCTTACGGGGCGGGATTTTTTTGTTTTTCAAGAAGAAAGGATGAGACCTGTGAGAAAAGTCGACGTGAAAGAAAAAGCGAGAGTCCGCGAGCTTCGCGTGCTGGAGCAGTGGAGACGGGACGAAACGCACCGCAAATCGATCGAGAACCGGGCCGGACGGCCGAATTTCGTGTTCTACGAAGGGCCCCCGACAGCCAACGGTTCGCCGCATATCGGGCATGTGCTCGGGCGCGTCGTGAAAGATTTTATCTGCCGCTACAAAACGATGTCCGGGTACCGCGTCGTCCGCAAAGCCGGCTGGGACACGCACGGACTCCCGGTCGAGCTGGGCGTCGAGAAGCAGCTCGGCATCTCGGGCAAGCAGGAGATCGAGAAGTACGGCGTGGCCGAATTTGTGGAAAAATGCAAAAGCAGCGTATTCGAATACGAGAAGCAGTGGCGGGAGCTCACCGAAGCGATCGCGTATTGGACGGATATGGACCATCCGTATGTGACGCTGACCAACGAATATATCGAGAGCGTCTGGCACCTTTTGTCTGTAATCCACGGCAAAGGGCTGCTGTACAAAGGCCACCGGGTCAGCCCGTACTGTCCGGACTGCCAAACGACGCTCAGCTCGCATGAAGTGGCGCAAGGATATGAGGATGTCAAGGACTTGAGCGCCACGGTAAAATTCAGAAGCAAGCGCGGGAACGAAATCTTCCTCGCCTGGACGACCACTCCGTGGACGCTGCCGTCCAACGTGGCGCTTGCCGTGAATAAAGACATTGACTATGCGAAGGTCAAGTATAACGGCGAAGTGTATGTCGTCGCGGAGAAGCTCGCCGAGAACGTGTTCAAGACGGACTACGAAGTTGTGTCTGTGCACAAAGGATCGGAGTTCGTCGGCACCCCTTACGAGCCGCCTTTCGGCTATGTCCATCCGGGCAAAGGGCATATCGTCGTCGATGCCGACTACGTGAGCGATACGAGCGGGACCGGTATCGTGCATACGGCTCCTGCGCATGGGGAGGACGACTACCGGACGACCCGCAAGCACGAGCTGGATTACGTCAACCTCGTGAACCTGGCCGGCCGCTACACCGAGCAGGTGACGGAATTTGCCGGACGTTTCGTCAAAGATTGCGACGTCGATATCGTAAAAAGCTTGTCCGAGCGCGGCCTGTTGTTTTCCAAGGAACGTTACGAGCACAGCTACCCGTTCTGTTGGCGCTGCAAATCGCCGCTGCTGTACTATGCGATGGAAAGCTGGTTCATCCGGACGACGGCGGTCAAGGACCAATTGATCGAGAACAATCGCAAGATCAATTGGTATCCTTCCCATCTCCGCGAAGGGCGCTTCGGCAAGTTTCTCGAAGAGCTTGTCGATTGGAACATCAGCCGCAACCGCTACTGGGGGACACCGCTGAACGTTTGGGTATGCGGGGATTGCGGACAGGAGCATGCGCCGGAAAGCCGGAAAGAGCTGCGGGAGCGGGCGATTCAGCCGCTTGACGAGAGTCTGGAGCTGCACAAGCCGTACGTTGATGAAGTGAAGCTACGTTGCACCTGCGGCGGCACGATGGAAAGAACGCCGGAAGTGATCGACGTCTGGTTCGACAGCGGCTCGATGCCTTTTGCGCAGTACCATTACCCGTTCGGTGACGAGCAGTTGTTCCGCGAGCAGTACCCGGCGGATATGATCTGCGAAGGGATCGATCAGACGCGGGGCTGGTTCTTCAGCCTGCTGGCTGTCTCGACGCTGTATAACGGTCAGTCGCCTTACAAAGCCGTTATTTCAACCGGACACGTGCTGGACGAGAACGGGCAAAAAATGTCCAAGAGCAAGGGCAACGGCATCGACCCTTGGGAAATCATCGAAGAGTTCGGCACCGATGCATTCCGTTGGGCGCTGCTGGCCGACAGCGCGCCGTGGAACAGCAAGCGGTTCTCCAAGCAAATCGTTGCCGAGGCCAAATCGAAGGTGATTGACACGATCCATAACGCGCATGCGTTTTATGCGCTGTATGCCGCGATCGACGGCTACAAGCCGGAGGAGCACCCGCTGCGGACTTCCGCGAACGAGCTGGACCGCTGGATTTTGTCGAGGCTGAACAGCACCTTGCGTCAGCTCGTGAAAGGGCTGGACGACAACGACTTCCTGAATCCGGCGAAGCAGATTGAGGCGTTTGTCGACGAGCTCAGTAACTGGTATATCCGCCGCTCCCGCGACCGTTTCTGGGCCAGCGGCATGACCGAGGATAAAGTGTCCGCGTACCAGACGCTCCGCGAAGCGCTCTTGACGCTGGCCGCCATGATCGCGCCCTATGCGCCGCTTATTGCCGAAGACATCTATGGCAATCTTGGCGGCGAGGGAAGCGTTCATCTCGCGGATTACCCGAAGGCGAGCGATTCTGCTGTGGACCCGACCCTTGAACGGGACATGGAAACCGCACGGCAAATCGTCGAGCTGGCGCGCAGCGTCCGGAACGAAACCGGGATCAAAACACGCCAGCCGCTGGCGGAGCTGATCGTTTCGCTGGACCGGGACTTCCATCTGAGCCGGTACGCGGATATCGTCAAAGAGGAGATCAACGTTAAGGACATCCGCATCGAGCAAAGCGACAGCGGGTTCGTGGACTTCAGCTTGAAGCTGAATCTGAAGGTGGCCGGCAAAAAATACGGCAAATTTGTCGGTCCGGTGCAAAGCCGTCTGAAGCAGCTGTCCGCCGCAGAAGCGAAGCAAGCCGTCGCCGCGGGCTTCCTGGATGTGGCGGTCGACGGAGAAACGCTTCATCTTACGCTCGACGAGTTGCTCGTGGACAAACAAGCGAAAGCCGGCTTCGCCTCCGCGTCCGGCTACGGGATCACCGTTGCTTTAAATACGGCGATCACGGAGGAACTGGAGCAGGAAGGGCTGGTCCGGGAGGTCGTCCGCGCCGTTCAGGATACCCGTAAAAAGCTTGAGCTGCCGATCGAAAAGCGCGTCGCGCTCGTGCTCGACGTCGATCCGCAGCTTAAGGAAGCGCTGGAGCGGTTCGATCATGTGCTGCAGGACAACGTGCTGCTGTCCGGCGTCCGGTATGCCAAGGAAGCAGGGATGGAATCCGTTTCATTAGGAGAGCGCACGATCGGTCTGCGTATTGAATAATCCCGCTGCTGTTGCTTGAAGCAGAGGGGACATATACGGCACGAAGCATCAAGATGCGAGACGTCTTGAGCTTTGTGCCGTTTTTTTTAAATATGACGTATGTTGACAGGTTTGCTTGTTTACAATGAGGGAGTATTCAACAATCAAGGAGGAATCATCGATGAAATCTTTGCATGGAAAGGTAGCTTTGGTTGCCGGCGCTACGCGCGGCGCGGGCCGAGGCATTGCCATTGAATTGGGAGCGTCCGGAGCCACAGTTTATGTCACCGGCCGGACGACCCGGGCGAAACGCTCCGAGTATAACCGGCCCGAGACGATCGAAGAGACGGCCGAGCTTGTCAATCGCGCGGGCGGCAAAGGAATCGCGGTTCAAGTGGACCATCTTGAACCGGACCAGGTCCGGGATCTGGTCGCACGAATAGAACAGGAACAGGGGCGGCTGGACATTCTGGTCAACGACATTTGGGGCTCCGAGTACTTGGTGCAATGGAACGTGCCCGTATGGGAGCAGTCCCTCGAAGGAGGGCTGCGCATGCTGCGGCTGGCGGTCGATACGCATATCAATACGAGCCATTTTGCGCTTCCCTTATTGATCCGCAGCGGCAACGGACTGGTCGTTGAAATGACCGACGGCACGGAAGAATATAATCGTCAAAACTACCGGCTGTCGCTGTTTTACGATTTGGCCAAAACTTCCGCCATTCGCATGGCCCGGTCCCTGGCCCATGAGCTTGCGCCTCACCAATGTACGGCGGTGGCAGTGACTCCCGGCTGGATGCGCTCCGAAATCATGCTGGAGCATTTCGGGGTGAAGGAAGAGAACTGGCGTGACGCCGCTTCGAAAGAGCCTCACTTCATGATCTCGGAAACGCCGCGGTTTGTAGGCCGTGCCATTGCCGCGCTGGCGGCCGACCCGAAGGTGTCCCGGTGGAACGGACAGTCCTTGTCAAGCGGACAGCTTGCGCAAGTGTACGGGTTCCATGATCTTGACGGTTCCCGGCCGGATTGCTGGCGGTATATCGTTGAGGTGCAGGATGCGGGAAAACCGGCGGATGTCACCGGGTACCGTTAATCGGTTATAATGAAATGTATTCCCGCAAGGCGAGGTGATCGGAGATGAACGGAATAACCATCAGGAACGTTGGCGTAACGGATTATCGCGATATTTATTTGCTGAATCAAGACTTTAACCCCAGTTTTTATGTTTTTTCTGAAGATAAAGTAAAAGAACGGATCGAATTCATCACGAACCATACCAAAGATATCATTCTCGTGAGCGAACTTAACAACGAGGTCATAGGTTACATTCATGGAAGCCCGTACTACTTGCTTTTTTCCGACTCGCTGCTCAATATTTTGGGGTTTGTAGTCAAAGAAAAGTACCGAAGCCAAGGTGTTGGCGGTATGCTGATCCACAGTCTTGAAGATTGGGCGGAGACCAACGGGTTTTCCGGAATTAAATTGCTGTCCCATCCGAGCCGGATTCATGCACACCGGTTCTACGAACGAAGAGGTTATGTTTTTACAAAGGACCAAAAAAATTATATTAAAAAGTTCAACTAGCACTCTTTTCTTGATCGGCATCATACGGAAAAAAAAGGATATTTGAGGATGCTCCTCGAATACATTACTTCACTTACGCCATCTCATGCCGACAAGGAGTGAAGTTTAGACGATGATCGACCGCCGCCATGATGTGAGACCCGAAATAAGCGCTTATCTGGAGCGAATCGGATACGAAGGCCCGCTGGATGGTAGCGCGGCCGTGCTGGCCGAATTGCAGGAATGCCATATTCATTCGGTGCCTTATGAAAACCTGGATATTGTGCGTCGCATCCCGTTGTCATTGGAAGTCGAGGATCTGATCGACAAAATTGTCGTTCGCGGCCGCGGCGGATACTGCTTCGAGCTGAATGCGCTCTTCGGCTGGCTGCTGCGCGAGCTGGGTTACCCGGTCACGGATTTCGTAGCCCGCTTCTGGCGAGACGAGCCGGCACCGCCCCCCAAGCGCCGCCATCAGGTGCTGAAGGTTGAGGCGGAGGGGGCGACGTATTTATGCGATGTGGGAGTAGGCGGGATTGTCCCACGCCGGCCCGTCCAGCTCATCGAAGGACTGGAGCATCAGCAGGGAGACGAATGCTACCGGATGGAGCGCGACCCCTATTACGGCTGGGTGCTCAGCGAGTTGAAGCAAGGGCAATGGTGCCGGCTGTATTCCTTTACCGAAGAGCCGCAGCTGCCTAAAGACTTCATCATGGCGAGCTATTGGTGTGAGAACGCTCCCGGCTCGCCCTTTATCAACCATGCCAGGGCGGCGATTCGTACCCGGGATGGTCGCAAGACGTTGGCCGGGGAGGAGTTCCGGATTTTTACCGCCGACGGCGTCGAAACCTTTACCCCGCAGACCAAAGAAGAGTACGCCGAAGCGCTGCGCAGTCATTTTGGCATTGTCATGGATGGAAAGGAGGAGGACGCATGAGCCTTCGACAAAAAATCCAAAAATGGTTCAAATACTTTGTGATTATGACGAAAATGTAGTTAAAGCAGCGTATTATCAATGACATTAATAATTAATGAGATAAAAAAGAACTGCCGCACCGCTAAGAAACGGGGCTGGCAGTTCTTTGCTTTAAGTCGGCTTGACATGCGCTCAAAATTTTGTTGCTTAGCTCCGGATCGTTGACGGAACGGGCCAGCAGGATGGAGCCGACCATGGTCGCGGTAAGAGCGATACTTTTGTCCTCGCCTTGGCCGGCAAGTCCCGAAACGAAAGAGAGGAAGCGGGATACTTCTTCGGTAAACACTTCCCGTATGTCGTCGGAAGAGCGGGCGATTTCGCCTGCCAGAGCTGGCATGATGCACCCTTGCTCCGCAGAGTCACGGTGGGCCGCGCTCAAGTATGATTCGATCACGGCGCCAAGCTTCTCCTCGACTGACGCCTGTTCCGCGACGGAACCAAGCCGGGTGACGGTGCTTTCCATCGCGCTTTTGCAGGCTTCGGCGACGAGCTGCTCCTTGCTGTCGAAATGGGCGTAGAAGCCGCCGTGCGTCAGTCCGGCTCCGCTCATGATTTGCGGCACGCTGACCGCTTTGATCCCGTTCGCCCGGAATGCTTGCGAGGCGCTTTGTACAATTTTATGCCGAATGTTCATTTTATGTTTTTTGGTATAAGGCATTATTTCTCACCACGCCTAACGATAATTTATGTGTATTCTCTATGATGTCACGAAGGAAAGCATTTGCGGAACGCCGTAAGCAGCTTGAGCGGGCCTTTCGTCCGGATTTTGCGAAGCAGCATAGCTGGAAATGGATGCTCCGTCTTTCCAAGGACGCGAATCCAGGTCCCGCTGTCTGCGGTCAGCTCGAAATCCGCTTGTCCGGTATGCCCCTCTGTTACGGTAATCGTCTGCTGTTTGATCACAACCGTTGCTTTCGCTTCTTCCTGACCGGTAAAGGTAAAATGATACGTTGCGTTCAAGTCTTTGGCTTGATGGCGCTGAAAGAAGAGCGGGAGCATCTTCAAAAAAGATCGGACGGACTTCGAGCGCAGCCCGTTGCTTACCCGTTTCACCTGCTTGTGCGGAAAACGGCGGACGACATGCTGCTCCGCATCGGAGCCGGGAACGACATAGATCGTTTCCTTTTTGTTCTGCAGCGGCTTGACGATGTCCTCCAGGAATTGCTTGCGGTTGTTCCAGAACGCCCCGATAACGTCCTCTCCCGCAGGACAGACGGCCATGCAGTAGGCTGCCTTGTAATTCGCGCCGAACGATAAGCTCTGCCACATGGAGGCTGTTTCTCCGTCTTCGACTTTGGCGCGGTACGCTTTGGCGTTTTTGCTGTCCGCAATCGTTTCGATCCAGTTGGTGAACCCGCCTGAAAATTCCCGGTAGTTGTGCGTATAGCACGCCGAAAAATTAAAGTGTCCATCCGGCTCGATGGCGCCGACGGGGCAGGCGGCGACGCAGAGCTTGCATTCCAGACACGGATTGTAGTCGATGGGTCTCGACTCCTCCGATATGCGGGCGTTCGTCACGATGGTCCCGAGCAAAATGAAATTGCCGAATTTCGGATGAATGACAATGCGGTGAATGCCCATTTGGCCGAGCCCGGCCGCCACGGCGATCGGCTTGTGCGAAATGACCCATTGCTTGCCGTCTCTTGCTACCTCCATGGGGAAGCCCATCGGAGGATTCACCGCTCGGATGCCCATTGCCTCTAGGCGGGCTATAATCTCATGCCCGACATGCGTAATGCGGTCGTGCACATGATAAAATTCCGCGTTAGCGACGGAGCGGGCCGCTGCCCGCACCGGCTCGCGGTTCATTCGGCATACGAAGCTGATCAGCAGACCGGCATCCGGCAGCAGCTCGCGTATTTCGTGCCGCTGCCCATCCAGCTCGGACCGGTCGACCGCAACGAAGCCGACGTCGTCCGCTCCCGCTTCCAGGCAAAGCTTACGCAGCCAGGCGGAATCAAGGGCCGTTTCCCGGGACGTGCCGGAAGGGGGCTGTTTGGCAAGGTGCTGGCGGACGGTAGGATGTTCTTCGAGCTTTCTTCTCATTGATCATTATAGCTCCTTTCGTTCCAAAAACGAAAATGAAGAAACCGGATCGATAATCTAAATATGATGATCATCATAAATATTATAATCATCATATTTAAAATGGTCAATAAATATCCACATTTGAAGAACCCGCACCAGGACGCAGGCGGGACCGAATGCACCCCAAAAATCACCCGAAGACCGCTGTTCAACCCATGAGCATTAGTCTTGACAAACACAATATCTTGATATAGATTTGAAACTATCATCTACATATCGTGATTGGACAGGTGCCTCTCGCTATAAACGCGGACAGGCTTAATAGGGAAGTCCGGTGCAAAGCCGGCGCGGTCCCGCCACTGTAAGGATGAGTGTCCCTCCGAGTTCGCCCACTGGTCTTGCTGCATAGATGGCCGGGAAGGGGGAGGGAGCGATGACTCCGAGCCAGGAGACCTGCCTGTCCATTCGACACCCGCCCTACGGAGATAGGAACGTGTCCGGCATCGTGCTTAGACAGCATGTTTATTTACATGCTGTTTTTGAGACGCATTCGGTCCGTTCCGCGGGCCGGCAGCGTCTTTTTTTGCCGGGCCCGGGGGGTTGGCGGGTGAGAAAAAAGGAGACGAGAACCTATGCTGATTGCGTACGATTCCAGAACGGGGAATGTGCGGAGATTTATCGGTAAGCTGAATATGCCATCGGTTCAAATTGAGGAGAACATGCAGATGGACGAGCCTTTCGTCCTTGTTACGTATACGACCGGTTTCGGTCAGGTTCCGGAGAAAACGGCCGCTTTTCTTGAGCGCAATCACAGCCGGCTGCTTGGGGTTGCCTCCAGCGGCAACCGCAATTGGGGCGACGGCTTCGCCAAGAGCGCCGATCGGATTTCATCCATGTACGGCGTGCCGGTCTTGAGCAAATTCGAGCTTGCAGGGACGAAGCGCGATGTAGAAACGTTTAGAAGCGAGGTGGGCACCGTTGCGGCATATTGAATTGAACAACCAGCTGATGCGGCGGGAAGCGGACGGATTTTTCCAATTAGAGAAGGACCGGGAAGCGGTCCGGGCGTTTATGGAAGAGGTGGAACGCAGCAGCATCCGTTTCGCGGATACGTCTGAAAAGGTCCGTTATATGATCGACAACGACTTCTATGAGAACGTGTACGACCGCTATTCGCCGGAAGAGGTCGAGGACGTCTACCGGATTACGCACAGCTACGGCTTCCAGTTCCAGTCGTACATGGCGGCGTCGAAATTTTATACGGATTATGCGATGAAAAGCAACGACCGTTCGCTCTACCTGGAGCATTATCCTGACCGCGTGGCGATCGTGGCGCTGCATCTCGGACGAGGCGATGCGAATACGGCTCGGGCCTTGGCGGCTTCGATGATGGAGCAGCGGCTGCAGCCGGCGACTCCGACGTTCCTCAATGCCGGAAAAAGCCGGCGCGGCGAGATGGTGTCGTGCTTTTTGCTGGAAATGGACGATTCGCTCAACTCGATCAACTACGTGCTCGGCACGTGCATGCAGCTGTCCAAAATCGGCGGCGGCGTTGCGGTGAACCTGTCCAAGCTGCGCGGGCGCGGTGAGCCGATCAAAGGCGTGGAAGGCGCCGCCAAAGGCATCATGCCGGTGCTGAAGCTGATGGAGGACGCGTTCTCGTACGCCGATCAGATGGGACAGCGCAAAGGCTCCGGCGCGGCCTATTACAACATTTTCGGCTGGGACGTCATGGAGTTTCTGGACAGCAAGAAGATTAACGCGGACGAGAAAAGCCGGCTGAAGACGCTCTCGATCGGTCTGATCGTCCCGAACCGGTTCTACCGGCTGGCCGAGGAGAACGAGCCGCTTCACGTGTTTGCGCCATATTCCGTCTGGAAGGCCTATGGGACGCATCTGGACGACATGGATATGGACGAGATGTACGATCGGCTGATGGCCGACGACCGGGTGCGCAAGAAAGCGGTCATGAGCGCGCGCGACATGCTCGTGAAGATCGCGACGGTGCAGCTCGAATCCGGGTACCCGTACATGATGAACAAAAGCAACGCCAACCGGGCGCATGCGCTTAAAAATATCGGCTCGATCAAAATGTCTAACCTTTGCACGGAAATTTTCCAGCTTCAGGAAACGTCGGAGATTGCCGATTATGGGCAGCTGGACATCATCCGCCGCGACATCAGCTGTAACCTGGCTTCGCTTAACATCGTCAACGTGATGGAGCAGGGCAAAATACGCGAATCGGTCTACGAAGGGATCATAGCGTTAACGGCGGTCAGCGATATGACCCATGTCGCCAATGCGCCGGGCGTAGCGAAAGCGAACCGCGAGATGCATTCGGTTGGGCTCGGTGCGATGAACTTGCACGGTTTCCTGGCGAAGAACAAAATCGCGTACGAAAGCGAAGAAGCTAAAGATTTCGTACGTACCTTCTTTATGATGATGAACTTCTACTCGCTGGAAGCCAGCATGGAGACGGCGAAGATGACGGGCGTTACGTTCGCGGGCTTCGAACGGTCGGATTACGCCGACGGCAGTTATTTCGCCCGTTACACTAGTACGGATTACCGGCCGGTGACAGAGAAGGTTAAGGAACTGTTCGGGCAAATGGCGACTCCTTCTCCAGAGGATTGGCGGGTGCTGCAGGAGGCCGTCCGCACGCATGGGCTTTACCATGCCTACCGGCTGGCGATTGCCCCGACGCAAAGCATCTCGTATATCCAAAATGCGACCTCCAGCATCATGCCGATCGTCGAGCCGATCGAGACGCGGACGTACGCGAATTCGACGACGTATTACCCGATGCCGTATATGAACCGGGACAACTTCTTCTATTACAAGTCCGCCTACCAGATGGACCAGTTCAAGGTGCTGGATCTGATCGCGGAAATTCAGGCGCACGTTGACCAAGGCATCTCGACCGTGCTGCACGTCAACAGCGACGTGACGACGAGACAACTGGCAAGGTATTACATTTATGCGGCACGCAAAGGCTTGAAGTCGCTGTACTATACCCGGACGAACCGGTTGACGATGGAAGAATGCATAAGCTGCTCCGTGTAACGACGACAGCATTCGAGCAAGGCAAGAGAGAGGAGCCAATGGGATGAGCGTGTTGAAGGCGGTCAACTGGAACCGTCCGGATGACGATTTTACGATAACCTTCTGGAACCAGAACATCATGCAGTTCTGGACTGACGACGAAATTCCGCTGTCCGACGACAAAATGAGCTGGCTGACGCTCAATGACGACGAACGCGATTTATATATGAAGGTGCTTGGCGGATTGACGCTGCTCGACACGGTTCAGGGCGGCGTTGGGATGCCGAAGCTGCTGGAGCACGTCGAAGGGCTGCAGCGCAAGGCGGTGCTCGGCTTCATGGGCATGATGGAGCAGATTCACGCCAAATCGTACAGTAGCATCTTTACGACGCTGGCGACAACCGAAGAGATCGACGGCGTGTTCCGCTGGGTGGAGCAAAATGTGTTTTTGCAGACGAAAGCGGAGACGATCTCCCAATACTACAACCACATCCGGACGCCGAAGGAGCTGTACTTGGCGATGTGCGCGTCCGTTTTGCTGGAAAGCTACTTGTTCTACAGCGGCTTTTTCTACCCGCTCTATTTAGCCGGGCAGGGGAAAATGACGAGCAGCGGCGAAATCATCGATCTCATTCTCCGCGACGAGAGCATCCACGGACTGTATGTCGGCGTGCTCGCGCAAGAGGTGTTCGCCGGGCTTAGCGAGGAGGACCAGGAGGACGTTACCGAGACGCTGCTCGGGCTGCTGCGTTATTTGCACGGCAACGAGGAACGGTATACGGAGCAGCTGTATTCCTCCGTCGGCTTGGTCGACGAGGTGAAGGCGTTTCTGCGTTACAACGCGAATAAGGCGCTGATGAATTTGGGCCAGGACCCGCTGTTCGAGGAGGAAGAGATCAACCCGATCGTCCTGAACGGCATCAGCACGCGGACGAAGCAGCATGATTTCTTTTCCAAAAAAGGAAACGGCTACGTGCGCACGATTCATGTCGAGCCGCTGACCGACGACGACTTCCGGTTTGAATAAACGGCGGCTGCCCAGAGCAGGCAGTCAGCTTTAATAGAGAAGCACGGTTTGCCAATCAGCGATTCGCTTCAAGCGGATAGGGTGGCGAACCGTGCTTTTGCTTGTTGTGCCCTAAGAAAAAATCCCTCTGGCGTTCGGCACGCTCCGCGGGACGGCGGACACCGGCTTCCGTTCGCTCTAGAATAGAGAACGAAACGGAGGGAGGAATTGTTAGATGCGTGCAAAATCCATTATTTTTACTTCGGTCCTGATCGGCTATGTCGGTCTGGGCATTCTCAATCCGCTCGTCGCTCCGCTGATCCGCGAGCTCGGGCTTTCGGAGACGGATGCCGGCTGGATTGTCGCGGCTTCCTCGTTCATGGTGCTGCTCACTTCGGCGCTCTGGGGAAGCTGGAGCGACCGCATCGGACGCAAGCCGGTGCTGCTGATCGGCTTGACGGGCATGGCGGCCAGCTTCGGCATGTTCGTCGCGGTGACCGAGCAAGGCTTGGCCGGCAAGTTCCAGCCCGCCGTATTGTTTACGCTGCTGCTCATCTCGCGCCTGCTGCTGGGAGCCGCGTTCCCGGCCGTCCTGTCATCCAGTCAGGCGTATATGGCGGATATTACGACGGAGAAGGACCGCGCCGCCGGCATGTCGTTGATCGGCGCCGCCAATGGGCTCGGGCTTGTCGTCGGTCCCGCAGTCGGCGCGCTGCTGACCGCTCTGAGTCTGCTTGCCCCGATCTATCTCGCGGTGGTTCTGCCTCTGCTTGTCATGCTCTGGGTTACCTTCGGCATGGCGAATTCCAAGCCGCAAGTACACGGCCAGCAGAAAAAAACGCTGCGCAAAGGAATACTTCCTTACCTTGCGGTCGCGATGATCGTTATGATGGCGTTGATCCAGACCCAAGTAACCGCCGGATTTTACTTTCAGGATAAGCTTGGCTTGTCGGCGACCGAAACGGCTCAAGCGGTCGGCGCAGCTCTGTTCTGCATCGGCTTCATGATGGCGTTGGTCCAGTTCACGGTCGTCCGCAAAAACCGGCTGACGCCCTTGAAATTGCTGCAGCTGGGAGTCCCGGTCTTCGCCGTCGGTCTTGTGCTGCTGGTAAGCTTCAGCCATATCGTCACGTTCTTTGCCGCTTTCGCCCTGATGGGGGCCGGGGTGGGGCTGGCGATTCCCGGCTTCACCTCGGGCGCTTCCTTGGCCGTAGCGAAGCATGAGCAGGGCGCTGCCGCAGGCATGATCGCCGCATCCATCGGGATCGGATCGCTTCTCGGCCCACTGGCCGGGACGTTCCTGTACCGGATCAGCCCGGAAACGCCGTTCTGGCTCTTGATCCTGCTGCTTGCGCTGCTTACGGGCTATGTGTGGGGCAGCCGGAAAATCCGGGGGGAACAGCAGACCGTGGTTGACTAATCAATTGAGAATCATTATCATTTAAGAGGAGGGATGAACGACTACGGAGTGAGAGGATTCAGGTGCTAACGATGATGGCTGAGGATTTTCATCAAATATATAATGCGTTTTTCGACGGATTTCAATTGTCGCGCCGTTATGCCGACCGGACCGAGCAACTGCCCGTTCCGCGTCATGCCGGAGAGGGCGCGCTGCGCCGGTTCGTGCCGCGTCCGGATTTGGAGATCGTCATTTCGGATTATACGCTTTCGCGAAACCGGCAATTACAGGTGCGCACGGATTCGGCGATGGTCGAGCTTAGCTTTTGCCTGCAAGGGAAGCGGGAGCTGAACATTTCCGGCACGAGGCATGAATTTCGCGCGAACCGCTGCACGCTGCAGTTGGTGGACCGGTTTCACGCGCAGTTTGACTTCGACGGGAATCAGCCGATGCTTGCGGTTGGTATCGGGATTCCAGTCGCGACGTTCGACCGTTTTATGGAAGATTTTGAAGGGAAGCGCTCCGTCTATTTTGCCAAGCTGGTCGACCGCCGTTCGTTTCGCCTGTTCGAGCAGACGATCGAGCCCGCGGCTTCCGTCATCCTGCAGCAGATGCTGGACGCTTCCTTCTCGAACGAGACGCGCAAAATTTATATGGAAAGCAAGGCGCTGGAGCTGCTTTCCCTGTCGTTTCATACGCTGCTGTGGGACCGCGAGCCCGACGATAAGCATATTCGGTCGAAGCTGAGCAAGAACGATCTGGAGAAAATACGTCAGGCAAGGGAAGTGCTGCTGCACCGCATGGATAGTCCGCCTTCGCTGTTGGAGCTGTCCCGAACGGTCGGTCTCAACGACTTTAAGCTGAAAATCGGGTTCAAGGAAGTGTACGGGAACACGGTATTCAGCTATTTGCGGGAGAAGAGGCTGGAGAAAGCGCTCCTGCTGCTGCAAAAGGGGCAGGTCAACGTGAATCAGGCCGCCTGCGTCGTCGGCTATTCGAATCCGAGCCATTTTGCCGAAGTGTTCCGCGAGAAATACGGGTTCAATCCCGGTGAGCTTGTCCGCAAGTAGCAGGTCTTCCGAGTTCGACCGCCGAACCGCCAGAGGAAATTCCTTTGGCGGTTTTTGTTGCGTTTAAAAATCCCGCCAACCGCGGGAAAAATCCGTGCAGGGGTGGATGAGCGGACGTGGATACGGTAGCATACCATTTGTTGATAATGAGTATCGTTATCAATTAACTCGAGAGCTCTGTAAGGAGCGGCGGCGAAAACAAAAGGAGGGCCTAAAAAACATGCACAGACGAATTTGGTTATCGCTTCTGCTTCTGATTGCGATGGCAGGGATGATTGCCGGATGTACGGCAAACGACCCGGGAGCAGGCGCTTCGGGGGATCGGAAAAAGTCCGAGGGGACGGCGGCGCAAGCTTCTTTTCCGCGGACGATCAAGCATATGAAAGGGGAAACGGTGATCAAGGAGCGGCCGGTAAAAATCGCGGCGCCTTATGTCTCTTTTGTCGACGACTTGGTCGTCTTGGATGAAATACCCGTGGCCGCTCAAGGGATGACGATGATGAGCAGCTTCCCGAATTTACAGAAAAAGCTCGATGGGAAGCCCGTGATCGATTTGGGTAAAGAAGTGAGCATGGAAAGGCTGCTCGCCTCGCAGCCGGATCTCATTATCGCCTCCGACGATATGGCCGATAAATACGACCAGCTCAGCCAAATCGCGCCGACGGTAATTTTTCCGTATACGGAGGGTTGGAAAGGGACGCTGCAGTTGATTGCCGGAGCCATCGGGAAGGAGGAGAAGGCGGCGGCTTTCTTGGCCGAATTTAACCGCAAGGCGAAGGAATACAAAGCGAAGCTGGCGGGCCGCAGTGAGGAGACAGTTTTGTTCGCGATGTACGGCGGGAAAGAATTCATCACCTTCAACGAGCAACGCGTCGCCGACTTTTACAAGGAGCTTGGGCTGAAGCCGGTGCCCGGTAACGAAAAGGGCGGGTCCTTGTCCCTCGAAACGCTGGCGACGATGAATCCGGATCATATTTTTATCGTCAACAACTATGCTGCGCCGATTAAGCAGGGCGTCAAGGAAACGCTGAAGGACAACGCGATCTGGAACGGCATGAAAGCTCCCAAAAGCAATCAAGTCTACTATATCGAGGATACGTCCATTCTCGGTCCGATGCCGCTTGGCAAAATGATCGCGATCGAAGAAGTGATGAAGGCAATGGGGAATCGGTAAGGGGCTACCATTGTGGCTCTTTAGCTTGTCGAGAAGGTGGTCAAATGGGGATAATAGAGGTTACGAGGGGGTGGAGTATCCACTTCCGACCACTCTTGTCTTCGGGAAATTTGATTGGAAGCTGCTTAGTGCGGACATTTCCCGAAGACAAAGGCGGCTGCTATCGCTTCTCCAGTGGATACCCCACCTCCGTATGTTCCTCTGTATTAGTGAAGACCACTTTCTCAACACTCTGGGGCCACAATTGTGGTTCCTTTTTTATCGTGTGTAAAGGTTTTCGAACATAGAAACCGCTTGACAGGGGAACCGACGACTAGTAGAATGGCTTTAAATCGTAAATATTACTATTAAATGGAGTGGTGAGATGAAGGAGAAATACATGTTCTTGCTTGCCTTGAAGCTGCTCGAATACGAAATCTGCGAATTGACCGAGTATTCCAAGACGTGCCTGGAATGCTTCGAGCAGCTTCAGACGAAGCTGGACGAGCTTTGCCGGTTTATCGCCCGCGAAGAGAACGAAGCGCGATGGAGCGAATGGGAGCATCATGACGAAATCAGGGAATATGCGGAGAAGTTAAGGGAAAGCTCGGTCAAGGCGCTCTGCGATATGGAGAAATATCAGTCGGAGTGCTTGCTGAACCGGCGAGCGGATATTAGCGAGTATATTGGCCTTCTGTCCCGCAGCGTCGCAAGCGAGCTTGAGCGTTTGCATATCGGCCCGTCGTCGAAGGTGCTTTTTATCGGAGCGGGCGCGTTGCCTGTCTCGGCGCTGACGATTGCGAAGAGCATCGGAGCGGAAGTCATGGGCCTGGATATCGATCCGCATGCGGTCCATCTCGCGAAGCATGCGGCCAAGGCGTCCGGGCTGGCTTCGAAGGTGCGGTTTTCGAATCAGAGCTCGCGAGAGCTGCGTTTTACGAAAGAGGCGACCCATATTATTGTCGCCTCTCTGGTCAAGAATAAGCAGGAGGTGCTTACCGAGCTGCAAGAAACGATACATAACCGGGCGAAAGTCATCGTCAGATACGGGAACGGGTTGAAGTCGATTTTTAATTACCCGTTCGATACAGGCGCAGTGGAAGGATGGAAGCCAATCTACCGAGGCCGGAGCAATGCCATCTACGACTATGCGGTCTTGGAAAAATGCGAAAGGAAGCGGATGCCATGCTGAGCGGTTCCTATACGCCGATGCCGTTCGGGCATACGCTAATCGTCGGGGCGGGCCCGGCCGCCGTCCATACCGCAGTTCATCTTGCCCATGGCGGATGGTGCGGTCTGCTCGGGCTGATGAACCGGCGGGGCCCGCATACGACGCAGCTTGCGCAGGAACTGGAGTGCAGCAAGTTTACGCTTGTCTCCAGCGTACAGACCGCATCAACCGATCCATATCGCATACAGGCTAGCATCACGGACTGGTACGAAGGCTGCGACCGGCCTGACGATCTATGGGACACCCTGTTCCTGTGCACGCCAAGCGACGCCTACAACGATGTCCTTCGTGCTCTGCAGCCGGATTCCTTAACCCGTCTTAAAACGATAGTGCTGCTCTCCCCGGGCATGGGCTCGAACCTGCTGGTGCAAAGTCTGCTTGGCGCATCGAAGGACCGGATCGACGTGATCAGCCTATCGACGTATTATGCTGCGACGAAGTTCGAGCCCGGCAGCTTCAGAGCCGCCCGGACCAAAGCTTACAAAAAACGAATCAGCATCGCCTCCGACAAGCCGGACAGTATGGCCGTCCGGGACGTGAAGCGTTTTGTCGAAAGCCTCGGCGTACAATGCGGCGTGGCGGGCCGCTCGATTGAGGCGGAAAGTCGAAGCGTTACGACGTATGTGCATCCTCCGTTGTTCATGAATGATTTTTCGCTCGATGAAATTTTGGGAAGCGGGATCTCGAAGAAGAGCATGTACAAGCTTTACCCGGAAGGACCGATTACGCCGGATGCGATCCGGACGATGGTGCGGCTGTGGAGAGAAATTTCCGAATGGCTTCGCTCGCTTGGGGCAGAGCCGGTGAACCTGCTCCGGTTTCTCAATGACGATAATTATCCGGTGCACGAAGCGACGCTATCCCGGGACGAGATCGACCGTTTCACGGAATGGGAGCCCGTGAAGCAGGAATACCTGCTCTACGTCCGGTACGCGTCCATCCTGATCGATCCGTTTTCCGTTCCGGACGAGAACGGCCGTTATTTTGACTTCTCCGCCGTTCCTTATAAGCAAGCTTATCAGGACGGGAACGGGAAGTGGATGATTCCGAGAATTCCACTGGAGGATTACAAAAAGTTGAAGCTGATCTGCGGGCTGGCGCAAAAAGCGAACATCGCCATGCCGCAAGCTTCGGCTTTGATCAAACGCTTTGAGGCGAGGCTGGACGCGTTTGTCCGGGAGAAAGGCGCGGACCTCGTGCATCCGGGACTGCTCCGGGATACGACCTCCGGGGACGTGGAAGCGGTATGGCGCGAAATGAGGAGAGGCCTATGAAAAACGGTGTTCTGCTCGCGATTTTCTCATCTCTCGTATTCAGCGTCATGAACGCTCTTGTGAAGGCGGCCAGCGTAACGATCCCTTCCGCGGAGGTGGCGTTTTTCCGCAGCATCATCGGGACGGCGATCATTTATGGCATGATGCGCTACAGCAAGGTGCCGTTTTCCCGGGAAGGCATTCCGCTGCTGGTGACGCGGGGCGTGCTCGGCGCGCTTTATTTGCTCGCGTATTTTTACACGATTTCGAAAATCCCGCTGACGGATGCGAGCATTCTGGCGCATTTGTCTCCCTTTTTCGTGCTGGCGCTTGCCGTGTTGGTTCTGAAAGAAAAATTATCCCGGAGAGCGCTAACCGTCCTTCCGGTGGCGATTCTCGGCGCGATGCTATTGATCAAGCCGTTTCAGTTCTCGTCGTATTCTTCGGACGCGCTTGTCGGCTTGCTTAGCGCCTTCTTTGCGGCGGGGGCCGCCGTCAGCATCCGGATGCTCAGCCAAAAGCATCATACGTACGAAATCGTTTTTTATTTTTTGGCGACGGCAACGCTGGTGTCGGTGCCGCTGATGTGGAACGATTTTGTCGTGCCTTCCGCGCTCGATTGGCTGTACCTGATCAGCATCGGAGTCGTTTCTTTGCTCGGACAATTGTTTTTGACGAAAGCTTTTACGCACGAAAATGCCGCCGTTGTCGAAGTCACCCGCTATATCGGCATTGTGTTTAACGCCATGTGGGGGTTTTTGTTCTGGATGGAGGTGCCGGACCTGCTCACGTTTGCAGGCGGCGTTCTGATCGTGACCGCCTGCATCGCGCTGTCAAGGCAAAAGCGGTCGCAATCCAAAGCATATTGACGCAGGACACGACATATGGTACTTATTAATAGTAAATATTACTATAGTAATTATTACAAATAATTGGCCGAGAGGATGTTTAAAGTTCATGCAATCAACGGTTTGGAGTGCAATCCGTACGAAACCATACTTATACATAGCGCTGCTCTGCTTGCTCATGGCAATGACGGCTTGCAGTTCGGGAGGGAATGGCCCGGACGGCGGGGCAGGGGCAAGCGGAACGAAGGCCGCCGACGGTGCGGAGAAAGCGGGCGCGGCAGGCGAGGCCAAGAAGCTGACGCTTCTCTATAATTTCAAGAGCGGCAGCCTCGACCCGCACAATGGAGCCATTCCGCTGCGGATGGGTGTCACGGAAACGCTCGTGCGCATGGATGAGAAGCTGGAGGTGAAGCCGTGGCTTGCGGTAAAGTGGACGACGAAGGATGAGCGGACCTGGGTGTTTACGATCCGGGATAGCGTCACGTTCCAGGACGGGACGAAGCTGGATGCGGCGGCGGTAAAAGCGTCGTTCGAGCGTGGCGTTGCCGCCAGCAAGTCGCTGGCCTCCGCGCTGAAGATCGCTTCCATGGAAGCGAGCGGTCAGGAGCTGACGGTCGTGACGACCGAGCCTTCGCCGTCGTTCCCGTCCGAATTGGTCAATCCGTCCGCTGCCGTCATTAGCGTAGAAGCGGAGAAGAAGCTGGGCAAGGACGCGTTCAACCTTGCCCCTGTAGGAACGGGGCCGTTTCAAGTGAAGCAGTTTAAGCCGAATATCGAGATTGCGCTGGAGCGGTACGAAGGCTATTGGGATGGCAAGGCCAAGCTAAACGAGGTGACCGTGAAATTCAACGAGGACGCCAACGTCAGGGTGCTTGCGCTTCAGTCCGGAGAAGCGGACATCGCTTACCATATTCCGGCGGAATCTGTAGGCTCGCTCGAAAAGGACAGCCGGCTTCGGGTGGAGTCCGTGGCAGGTCTGCGCGTTCACTTCCTGCTGTATAACCAGAAGAAACCGCTGATGCAGGATTTTAAAGTAAGAAAAGCGATCGATCTGCTGCTTAATCGCGAAAGTATAGCCAAGGACGTCATGCTCGGACATGCTGTCCCGGCCAACGGGCCGTTCAATTCGAGCCTGCCCTTCGGAAGCAAGGACCCGGTGCAAAAGCCGGACCCGGCCAGGGCCAAAAAGCTGCTGGAGGAAGCGGGCTTCCAGGCGGGCGCGGACGGGAAGCTGGCGAAGGACGGTCAGCCGCTTACGCTGGAGCTCATCACGTATAAAGGCCGTCCAGAACTGCCGCTGATCGCCCAACTGCTGCAATCGGACGCGGCGGCGGCCGGCGTGACGATGAATATCAAAACGGTCGAGAACGTAGATACGTATTTGCGCGAGAACAAGGACTGGGACTTGGCGACATACAGCAATTCGACGGCTCCCCGCGGGGACGGGGGCTTCTTTTTGAATTCCGCCTTCATGCCCGGCGGGGCGCTTAATGCGGCCGGTCTGGACTCTCCCGACCTGAAGGAGGTTATCGGCCGGTTGAACGCCGCGGGCGACATCGGGAAGCGGGTTCAGCTCACGCAGGAGGCGGTGGGCGTCATTAAACGGGAGCTTCCGCAGTCCTATGCCGTTTACCCCAATATTGTCGTGGGCGTTAACAAGCGGGTGTCCAATTGGAAGCCAGGGGCTGAGGAGTACTATATCGTGACGAATCAAATGGATGTGAAGTAAAAATGGTTCTGTGGAAGCTGGTCAGGACGCGCTTGCTGCAATTGATATTCGTGCTGCTTCTGCTGTCCTTCGTGACATTTGCGTTGATGAAGCTGGCGCCGGGCGACCCGGTGCTGTCCATTCTGAACTCGGACGAACTGTCCGTGACGAAAGCCGACGAAGCCCGGGTGCGCGAGGAGCTCGGCTTCGACCGGCCGCTTTACGAGCAGTACGGCCGGTGGATGCTGAATCTGCTGCGGCTCGATCTCGGCCATTCCTATATTAAAGGAAAGCCGGTGCTCGAGGAGATCGTGCAGCGGCTGCCGACGACCGCTCAATTGACCGCGGGCGGTCTCGCCGTCATGGTGCTGATCGCCGCGCCGCTTGGCTTGCTTGCAGCCCGGTATCCCGGCCGCTGGCCGGACCAAGCCGGGCGGATTTTTGCGCTGATCGGCGCTTCCGTTCCCAGCTTCTGGATGGGGTTGCTGCTGATTTATGCTTTTGCGTTCAAGCTGCAATGGCTGCCATCGATGGGCAAGGGGGGCTTTGCGTATCAAATTTTGCCCTCGATCACGCTCGGCTTTTCCATGGCCGCGGTGTATGCCCGGCTGCTCCGGGCAGGGCTGCTCGAAAGCTTGTCACAAGAGTACATTCGGGCAGCGCGGGCGAGAGGGATCGCGGAGTGGAAAATTATGGTCAATCATGCGATGCGCGCGGCGCTCATGCCGGTCGTCACCGTATTCGGGATGAGCATCGGCAACCTGCTGACCGGGTCGGTCGTCACTGAGATGCTGTTTTCCTGGCCCGGGCTCGGAAGCATGGCGGTGGAGGCTATTTTTCAGCGCGATTATCCGGTCATTCAAGGGTACGTCCTGCTGACGGGAGTTTTTGTCGTACTGGTGAATCTGCTGGTCGATCTGACCTACACCATTCTTGACCCCCGAATCCGCTACGGAAAGGCGGGGCTGACATGAACGCGGCACCAACAACCTTGGCTTCCCGGCATTTTATGGCCCGGAGAAGCGCATGGCGGCGTATGCTGCGCGATCCGATGGCCGCCGTGGGCATCGGACTGCTGGCCGTACTTCTTTTGATTATTTTACTGGGTCCTTATATCGTGCCGAACGATCCGCTGACCGTGAAAATGGCGGAGCGGCTGAAGCCGGCCAGCTTACAGTATCCGCTGGGGACGGACCATTTGGGGCGCTGCATTTTTTCGAGGCTTGTCGCCGGGGCTCGGACAACCCTTGGCTTTACGGGGCTCGTCGTCCTGACGGTCGCCCTGATCGGACTGCCGTTGGGGCTATGGTCCGGGTATGTCGGAGGGCGCGTCGATGCGCTGCTGATGCGGCTGGTAGACGGGATGGGCGCTTTGCCTGAGTTTATTTTGGCGATTGCCTTGACCGGTTTTCTCGGCCCGAGTCTGAGCAATCTGATGCTGTCCGTCGTACTGGTCAAATGGATGGGCTACGCCCGCGTCGTCCGCAGCATTGTCCTGTCCGAACGGGAGAAAGAGTATGTGCTTGCGGCGCGAGTCGGGGGAAGTGGTACATGGAAGGTGATCGGGCTGCATTTGCTGCCGCACGCGCTTTCGCCGGTTCTCGTGCTGGCTGCGCTGGATGTCGGCAAAATCATGTTGACCATTTCCTCGCTGTCCTATCTGGGGCTTGGCGCGCAGCCTCCCGCACCCGAGTGGGGAGTGATGCTGAACGACGGACGGGCATATTTCCAGACGGCGCCGGAGCTGATGATCTACCCGGGCATGGCGATTTTGCTGGTGGTCGTTGCGTGTAACCTGATCGGCGAAGGGCTTCGGGATCTGCTGGACATTCGGAGCCAATAAAAGCGAAAGGGGAGAGGTGAGCATGAAGGAATGGGCGGACGGCGCCGGAAAGCTTTCTGAGCCGGTGCTGGAGCTGGAGCGCTTGACCGTCGATGCTGTTCGGGGACAAGCGCGGCAGCCGCTGGTTCGCGATCTGAGTCTCGCCATCCGGCCGGGGGAGATGCTGGCGCTGGTCGGGGAAAGCGGCAGCGGCAAGAGCGTAACGGCGGGCGCCGTGCTGGGCCTACTGCCGAGCTCTCTTCGCATCGGCGAGGGCCGAATCCGGTTTCGGGGCGAAGAGATTTCGGCGTGGCCGGACAAGCGAAAGCGGCGGCTTCGTGGCAAAGAAATAGCTCTTGTGTTCCAGGATTACCAAGGGAGCTTCACGCCGTTCATGAAGGTGGGCAAGCAGCTCGTTGAGGCGGTGCGAAGCCACGTCCGGATAACTTACGGCGAAGCGAAGGAGCTTGCGCTGCATTGGCTGAATGAGGTCGATCTGCCTGCGGAGCGCGTCTTCGGCAGCTATCCGTTCCAGCTCAGCGGCGGACAACGCCAGCGTGCGGCGCTTGCGGCCGCGATGCTGCTGCAGCCGAAGCTGTTGATTGCCGACGAGCCGACAACGGCGCTGGACGTGCTGACCGGGGAGCGGGTGCTTGATCTGATGACGAAGCTGCGGCGGCAGACGGGCTGCGCGATTCTGTTCATCTCGCACGATCTGAGGCTTGTGCTGAAGCGGGCCGATACCGTTGCCGTAATGCAAGGCGGACGAATCGTCGAGTGTGGGCGGGCCGACACGATACGTCGCCAAGCGGTGCATCCTTACACGCGGCTGCTGCTTGAATCGCGTCCGCTTCTGCTGCGAGATCCCGGTACCGGCCGGGCCGCAGAGCCGGATTAAGCCATTGCAGCTCGTACCTTGAAAGAATAGGAGTGGATCGGGTGAACCGTCTGTTGGACGTCCGTCAGCTTAGCAAAACGTTTGTTCAAAACGGGAGCGTCGTAACGGCCGTGCAGGACGTTTCTTTTGACATCGGGGAGGGTGAATGCTTAGGTCTGGTCGGAGAAAGCGGCAGCGGCAAAAGCACGCTGGCCCGCATCCTGCTTGCTCTGGAGCAGCCGGACCGCGGAGAGATTACCTTGTCCGGACGCTCCTTGCTCGCCCTTAAAGGCAGCGCGCTGCGTGAGGTCCGCCAGCATATGCAGGTCGTCTTTCAGGACCCGACGGCGTCGCTCAATCAGCGTTTGCCCATATGGCGGTCGGTCATCGAGCCTCTGGATAATTTCCCTCAGGTTGCGCCGTCTTTTCTGACGCAGGTGCGGCATTCCCGCCGGGCGGCAGCGGCCCGCCTGCTTGAGATGGTGGGCTTGTCCGCGGATTTTCTGGACCGGTATCCGCATGAGATGAGCGGGGGACAGCGGCAGCGCGCGGCGATCGCCAGGGGAATCAGCCTCGGCCCGAAACTGCTGATTTGCGACGAGCCGACCTCCAGCCTGGATGTGTCGGTGCAGGCGCAAATTTTGCAGCTGCTAAAAACGATGCAAGCGCAGCTCGGCATGACCTGCTTGTTCATCTCCCACGATATCGCCGCCGTTCAGTCCGTCAGCGACCGCATTATCGTCATGAAGGGCGGCCGAATCGTGGACCGGTTCGCAAGCCGTCAGCTCATGGATGCAGACCGCGACGAGTATACGAGACGGCTGGTGGACGCGGTGAGTGAGTAAAAAAAGAACCCCGTCATTACGGGGTTCCGTGCGATTTAAGGACAAGCCGCTTCACGAAAGTAATATCCGGCTCGAACCATCGTTTGGCATGGGCTTCGACCCATGGCTGCGACAGCAGCCAGACGATGCCGAACCCTGCGATAATCGTCAGCCCTTGACTCCAAGGGGTTTGCAGGTAGACGTAAACCCCTGCCGCGAGCAGCGATTTCAGAATGAAGGCATGGAGCAGAAAGACGTACCCCGTCCGTTTTCCCCAATCCGTGATCCGGCCGGCCGCCCAAGGCACCAAGCTCAAAAAAGCGATCGAAGCGGCCGCCTGCACCCCGTACATCCCCAAGCGATATATTCCGGCGTACCATTCCGGATGACCGGCCTCAGCGTAGGTGAAGCTGCCGTACAGCCAGTGCGGATCGATTCGTCCGCCCAGCCAGAAGAAGCAAATGACGCCTATGCCGAGAAGGACGGTGGGCATACGCAGCCTTTTGACTATGGTTTCCCAATGCTGCGGCAGGAAGTATCCCGCCAGAAAGAACGGAAAGTACACGAGTGTCCGCGATACGCTGAGCCAAGCCCCGGGCCAAGGGAGGTAACCGACGGCGATGCCGAGCAGTATCGAAATGATCAGCGGATGGCGCATATGAACAAACGCGCGCAGCAGCAACCTCCAGCACAAGTGGCTGAGCAGGAACCAGAGCAGCGAGTAAGGCATGAAGAACGAATGAATCACGCCTTTGGCTTGAAAGAAGACGATATCCGCCAAGCTGTAGAGCGTCTGGAACAACACATATTGATACGCAATCGTGCAAAGCCCGTCGATTCCGGGCCGGTCGAGACGGAAGCTTTTGGCAAAATAGCCCATCGCCAGAGCGAACATCGGAATATGGAACGAGTAGATCGTCTCGTAAAGGGCGAACAACGGCGAGCTCCGATCAATCATCGGCTCGATGATGTTGGCTGTGACGACGCAAGCGATAAGCAAAAATTTCATATTAAGCGCATAAGTGTTAAGCGATGGTACGGAAGCCTTTCCCACGGGAAGTCACCTCTATATGTTCTGTGTCTGCCGGCTTTCTCGCCGCTGTGGAGCGGCTGCTGCCGGCTCCTCGTCTTGAGCATACCTCTTTCGATGCGCCGGAGCAGTGAGAAGGATCACGGCTCGTTGGTGATTAAAATCACAGACATTTCGCAGTCGCTGGAATTCAATCCAAGTGACGATGCCAAACTTCACCAAATCTTCATCCGATCCTCATCTTCTCTTCATGAAAGAAGGCCAGGGCGATGCTACAATCAGATTATGAATTTAGACCTAATCTAAATATAAAACATGAGGAGGAATCATCCATGAATGAACAATTAACGGTGCTGCTGAACAACCAAATCGCCAACTGGTCGGTCCTGTATGTCAAGTTGCATAATTACCATTGGTATGTCAAAGGCCCTCAATTTTTCACGCTGCATACGAAATTCGAGGAGCTGTATACGGAAGCGGCGCTGCATGTGGATGCGCTGGCCGAACGGCTGCTGGCATTGGGCGGCAAGCCGGTCGCGACGATGAGTGGAAGCCTACGGCTCGCTTCGGTTCGGGAGGCGGAAGGCGAGGAGAACGCAGAGCAAATGGTGGCGGCGCTGGTGAACGATTTTACTCTGATCATCGCGGAGCTTAAAACAGGTATGAAATACGCCGAGTCCGTGGAGGACGAAACGACGGGAGATCTGCTGTTGGCCATTCATTCGAGTTTGGAAAAGCACGTCTGGATGCTGAACGCGTTTTTGGGCAATTAATTCAAGCGGTAAGATCAAAGATCGCAGTGCTGCGGCTCTGCCCGCCGGTACACGGCTTGGACAATCGGCTTGCTTCTATCGTATGATGAAGTCATAGATATGGAAGAAGCTGTATTGGAGGAGATCAGAACGATGAAGCCGCGTTCCAAAAAGATAGGGTACTTGCTCGCCGGAACGGCCCTTGCCGCCGCTTGTGTGGTACTGGTCGCGTACGGCGGCGAGCCGCCTGCATGGCTGCTTACGTCCGGGAAGGGCGCTGCGCCGGAGGCTGCCGAAAAACAAGCCCCGGTCCGCCGCGAAATTCTCGATTTTCATATGACCGATCTGGATAAAGGCCGGATTCGCTATACGGATGGCACAAGCAGCGTGACGGAGGACGGAGGCGCCCATTGGACGGCGCCGACCCCGGGCCTCCCGGATGCAGCAGCATCCGATACGAACGGGCCGAGCGCTTCGCTAACCGATGGCAAAAAGCTCACGGCGATTGCTTACCAGACTAAAGACTATCCGGTGAAGCAGTCGCAATTTGTCACCGACCGGGTCGGCTGGGCGCTTGTCTCGGCCGGAACGGAGTTGGCCAATCCGCTGCTGGTAACGACGGACGGAGGACAAACCTGGCATGCCGAGGTGACGCCTGCGGTGAAGGATGCGCTGCAGGAAGAAAAGCAGCGTCAGCAGCGGATTAGCCGGGAAACGGCTTTGTACGCTTCTCCCGAGCAAGCCAAGAAGGCGATGGATACCGCTTGGACGCTCCTGCCGGATACGGCCAGTCCCGGCGACGTCGTGCTGGTGCGGCACGATCAGCCCGGCGAAGTCGCTTGGCAGGGGAAGACGTATGAGCTGCGGCCGTTCGAGGCCGGGTATTTCACTTATCTTCCGGTGCCGATGAAGACGAAGCCCGGCTCATACCCGATCGGCGATCAGACGCTGAAGATCAAGGATAAAAAGTTCGAGACGCAGCACCTCAAAGTATCGAAGCAGATGGAAAGCATGCGTCAGGATACGAAGCGAATCGAAGCCGACCAGAAAAAAATCGACGCCGCGCGAAGCAAGTCGGAGCCCATGTTTCTGTTCTCCGACCCCTTTATTCAGCCGATCGAAGGGATATTAACGACGCCATACGGTCATACCCGTTATGTGAACGGCAAGTTTGCCAGCTCCCATACGGCCATCGATTTGGCGGCCAAAGAAGGCACCCCGATTAAAGCAGCGAATGACGGTATCGTAGCGCTGGCGGACAATTTCTATTTGACGGGCAATACGATCTATATCGATCATGGAATGAATTTGTTTTCCCAGTACGCGCACTTGTCGAAGCTTCAGGTAAAGACAGGGGACCGGGTGAAACGGGGAGATATTATCGGGCTGGTGGGCTCGACCGGATTCTCAACGGGACCGCACCTGCATTTTACGTTCTGGGCGCACAACGTTCCGGTCAACCCGAATCTGTTCTTTAATGCGACTCCGTTTCAATGGCTGAAGCAGGAGCCCCAATCGCGTTAAGCAAGCAAGTCCGCTGCTTTCCGAAAAAGTCCGGTGAATGGCACCGCAGCTATGCGCCGGACTCGCAAAGCAGCTGTACATCGTTCGTGGCTGAATTGCTTCCATAATATGTCGGAGGCCACGTCTTTCTGTCACCTTCTTATATACCATAGGTTATGAAATACATAGATTAACATATATTATTATTTATTCATCAACCATTGTAAAATAAACCTTATCAAAATAAAGACAAGCAGAAAGGGGGAGTCAGAGTGGAAACGACAGCTAAACAGCAAACAGGAGAGAAAGTGATTCGTATCCTCGTTTTCACACTGGTTATCTCTGTCATGAGCGCGACGATGTTCAACATCGTGCTGCCGCAGATTGGGGCGGAGTTCCGGCTCACGCTTGCGCAAGTCAGTTGGGTCTCATCGGTCTATATGCTGATTTACGCGATCGGCTCGGTCACCTACGGGAAGTTGGCCGATAAGTATAAGCTCAAAAATTTGCTAACGTTCGGGTTAATCTTCTTCGCGATAGGTTCCCTGATCGGTTTAGCCGCGCAAACGTATTGGATGGTGCTCCTCGGCCGGATTTTGCAGGCCGCCGGGGCTTCGGTCGTGCCTGCAACGGCCATGATCATCCCGATTCGCTACTTCCCGCCGGAGACGCGCGGCCGCGCTATGGGCATTGTGGCTGCCGGGCTGGCGCTCGGCGGAGCGCTCGGGCCGACAACCTCCGCTTTGATCGTCAGTGTCGTTCATTGGCGCTGGCTGTTCCTGCTGCCGATCTTGGCGCTGCTTACGCTCCCGTTCTATCGCAAGTATCTTGACGACGAACCGGGCAAGGCCGGGAAAATCGATTGGCTGGGCGGTGGCCTGCTGGCTATAACGGTAGCGCTTGTGCTCCTGTCCGTGACAAACGAGGCTTGGCTTCTTGCAGGCTGCGCACTGCTTACACTAGGATTGTTTATCGTACGCATTCGTTCCGCGGCCGAACCGTTCGTTCAACCTGGGCTGTTCCGCAATAAAAGCTACTCTTACGGGCTTGCGATCGCTTTTATTGTGAACGGGGTCGGGTATTCGCTTGCCTTTTTGAGCCCGCAGCTTTTATCCCTCGTCAACGGTCTGGCTCCGGGATTGGTTGGCTTCAGCATGGTGCCGGCCGCCATCGCGTCGGCGCTTCTGGGCAGAACGGGCGGCAAGCTGGCGGACGATAAAGGCAATCCGTTTCTGTACTTCACGGCTTCGGCGCTGCTGATCGGCTGCTTTGTCCTGCTGTCGACCTTTGCGGGAATTTCGCCGATCGCCATTGCCATTTTCCTGATCTTAGGCAACGTTGGACAGACGTTCATGGTCGTGGCTTTGTCGAACACGATTTCCCGGACGCTGCCTAAAGACCAGACCGGCGTGGGGATGGGGCTGCTCTCGCTGCTGAACTTTATCTCCGGTGCTCTCGCCGCCGGCCTGTACAGCAAGATGGTCGATCACGGTTCCTCGCTTCAATGGAATCCGGCGAACATATCGTTGAATCACAACGCGTTCGTATTCAGCAATATTTATATGGTGCTCGCGATTTTGCATCTCGCGACGCTGGCCTTCTACTTTTTTCAGTTCGGCAAGGTCGTTCGGAAAAGCCGTGTCGCGGAAGGGTGAACGAACGGAGAACATGGCCCGCGATGATTGCTGCAAAACGAATCGATACGAGCCTTCAAGCGTCCCGAAGCGGGACGCTTTTGTTTACTTTAGTATCGTCTAGTAGTCTTCCTTGCCGCAAGCGAACATGATATACTTCTAAATACTGAACTGTTTTGTTTATAGCGTGAAGACTAAATAACGAGCATTGGACAGGTGAACGACATGGCTGCACGCGCTTCCGTACGCCAACACATTTTGGATGTCGCTTCCGAATTATTTTATCGTGAAGGGATCCGTTCCATCGGTGTAGATACGATTGTTGAGAAAGCCGGTATTAGTAAAGCAACCCTATACCGTCATTTCACAACCAAAGATGAGTTGGTTGTTGCCTATCTTGAGGCACAGGATCATATCAACTGGCAGCACTTTGACGAAGCGATCGCTGAGCATGCAGGATCGCCAAAAGAGCAGATGCTGGCGTTGATTGATGCTACAGTGGAATTGTTGGAGCCGGGATATCACCGAGGCTGTCATTTCTTGAATGCACTCGCCGAGTTTTCCGAAGAAGATCATCCCGTACATCTACTGGCGGTCGAGTACAATCGGGCAATTCGGATGCGCTTATCCCGCCTGTGCCAGCAAGCAGGCGCGAGCGACGAGAACCTGACCGATCAGCTGATGCTGGTAATTAACGGTGCCTTATCGTCAGTGCCGATATATGGCTTTATGGGCCCTGCGGCCCAGCTTAAAACAATCGCCGCACATCTGATTGATTTCTATCTCGAAAAAGCAAAAGCTTAGAGAAAAGCAGCCATATAGGCCAAATCCCCCTTTTGATCATCATCCGAATGGGTTCGATGAGATGAAAAGGGGGATTTTTTATTGCCGAAAAAAACATGTTGACACGAAACAAAACTGTACTGTATTATTTTGACATGAAACTAAACAGAACTGTTTCGTTTCGATGAAATGTAATGAACTGCATCACGGAGGTGTCCCCCGAATAGCTTGCAGTAAAGAAGGAGGTTCTTCATCTAGGGGCGGGTGTACTCATTTATCGTTTGTTACATAGAACGACTTTCAAAAGAGGTAAGATCTCGGCTAATCACAAGGAGGAAACAATGTGAGTAATGTAACTGTCATCGGCTTGGGGCCAATGGGCGCTGCCCTCGTACAGGCGCTGCTTCGAAAAGGTCACCGCGTTACCGTCTGGAACCGGACGACGGCCAAGGCTGAACCATTGGTCCGGGAAGGAGCGATGCTTGCTGATAGCGCGGCATCTGCGATAAGTGCGAGCCCGGTCACGATCGTCTGCGTTGCAAACTACGAGACTTCGTACAGCATTCTGGATACCCAAGAAGTTGCCCCGGCCCTTGCTGGTCGAGTCCTCGTACAGCTTAGCACGGGAAGTCCCCAACAAGCACGAGACAACGAAGCGTGGGCACGTGAGCGGGGGGCCGACTATCTGGACGGTGCCATCGCGGCTACTCCGCCTCAGATGGGGAGGGCGGACACTACCATTTTTACATCGGGGACGTACAGCGCGTACCAAAAGAGTGAGCCGTTTCTCAAGAGTTTGGCCGGGAATGTGCCGTATTTGGGAGATAAGGTTAGTTCGGCCTCTTCGACCGATCTGGCATTTCTTTCCTACTTATTCGGTTCGATGCTGGGATTTTTTCATGCGGCCCGTATTCTGGAATCGGACGGCCTTCGCGTGGATTCGTTCGGCTCCATGATCGCTGAAATATCTCCGGTTATAGGGGAGATGGTCAAACACGAAAGCGAAGTTATTCAAACCGAGACGTACGATCAGCCTCAGAGCTCTCTCAATACCTGCATGGTAACGGTAAAACTGTTCTTGGAACAAGCCCGCGAAGCCGGGATTAATTCGGAATTTCCAACCTTCGCTATGGGTCTTTTCAAGAAAGCCTTGGATGCGGGTTACGGAAATGAGGAGCTCGGCGCACTTATCAAAGTGCTTCGATAGAGAGGCAGAGGCTGACCGCGAACCTTGTACTACTCGGGTTGTCATGAAAAAAAACGGTTGCTTCGGCAGGCCGTTTTTTTATATCGGAGTAACTGGTGTTCAAGGCTGGCTTCGCAGCTCCGGCGAGACGAATTGGATATTGCGGACATCGGCGTCCGCCGCGGCGAAGTCGAGCAGTCCGCGACCTTCCTCAGCCAAGGCTCCGCAGTCTTCCCTGGTTAACGGCTCGAAGGGCTCGATGACCAGCGTGACGGTACGGCGTTGGCGCACGATCCTCCATATCCCCCGGACGAAGCCGTCGACGAGGATGGTGGCCCGAACGATACCGTTCTCGGTGCAAACTAGGGGGCGGTACTCGTCCGCCAGGATGCGCGTTCGATCGGCATAGGACAAGAGCATGTTATCGAACTCGCCGAGAAAGCGGGGCGGCGCCGGGGTATCCGGACCGGGGAGCGGCGCGCCCGGCACATCGAACAGCTCGCTGCCGTCCTCGCTCTTGTAAACGGATAGACGCGGCCGGAGCCGGTCGATCGTTTCGCGCAGCCGGGTTAGTCCCGACCACACCTGCATGTCCTTGACCGTGGCCGGTCCGAATGCGGTGAGGTAGCGGAGAATCGTCTCCTCCAGCGATGGAGCCGTGGCTAACGATTGCCCCAGCCAAGCTTCCGCAGAGGTGTGGGCGGCTTGACCGCCGTCGCCCCAGATGCCGCGCGGCGGGACTTGAACGAGCGGCACCAAAGCGCGTACGGCGTTGGCAAGCGCAGCGGGATCGCGGTCGGGCCACTGCTCGCGCAGCAGCTTGCCAAGCTCGCCGAGTGTCCGGGGCTGTTCCTCGACCAGTATCCGGCCGGCCGCCGCGACCGCTTCAAGATCAAGCCCCGTCAGACGCCGTCCGTAGCTGCCGCTGAGACCGCGTTCATAGACGGACTGCATCAAGGGACGCAAGAACAGGCTGTCGCGGGCGGTAACCAGATGAATGGTCGACCGCATCAGCGCGATGCGAACCGCACGCCGGTCCAGAAGTAAACGGGACAGATCGTCCTGACGGAACCCGCGCAGCCGCGTCCACAGCCCGAAATAGGGCGGGTTGGGCGCTTGAGCCTGCATGCCGACCAGATGCTCCAGCACGTCGGCAACCGGCATGTCCGCGCGTTGCAGCAGCAGCTGGCGTGTGAGCAGGGCACGGTTCAAGGTGCGGGCTCCAAGCACGACGGGACGAGAGGTTTCCCCGAGGGGGCCGTTTGCGGCGTCCGGCCGCGGTTGTGTTTGCACGAGATGAAGACCTCCTTAACAGCGCAATCAATCTGTACTATCTTTTAATTCCTATCATACTCCGGCAATCCTGACAGCATTATGTCCGTATTGAAATGGCTAAATAAATGTAAAGCGCCCCCTCTGGACAGCGTTCGAGCAGCTCGAACAACCCCAAGGAGGCGGCCTAAGGACAACATATCACGGGCGCCGATCCGATTCTCAAAACCGTCCCGACCGGAAAATCGACAGCAGCAGCCATAGAAACATCAGCGCGGCGACGCAGAAACCGATTTCAATGACGGGAAAATTCCACAGGAAGGTCGATTGTCTGCCAAGCGACGAGCCGATAATAAGACCGACCATAATAATGCTGAATGCGAGCAGAACGATGCTAAACGATAGCTGGTTGCTGATGCGGTCCATTTTTCGCATCAAGGTATCCAACTCGGCGATCGATATTTCAAAGCGAAGCCTGCCTTTCTTCACCATCGCAAGCAGCTCGCGCAGCTTCATCGGCGTTTCCGTCAGCAGGGAGGCGGCCTCGCTTACTTGATGCCACACGCTGTCGGCCATATTGCGGGGACTAAACCTTTCGGCGAACAGCTTCCGCCCGAACGGCTCGGCAATGCTGATGACGCTGAACGTCGGGTCCAGCGAAGTGACGACGCCTTCGAGCGTGAGAAGCGCTTTGCCGAGCAGCGTCAGGTCGGCCGGAATGCGCACACGGTGTTCGTAGGCGACGGCCAGCAGGTCGTTGACCGATTCGCCTAGCTTGACGCGGCTGAGCGGTACGTCGTAGTATTTCTCCCGCAGCTCGTCCACATCCGCGCGCAAGGAGTCCATGTCGACATCGTCGGGAATGATGCCGATGCCTTCAATCGCCTTGATGACGCCGTCTGTGCTATTGCGCCGCAGGGCAATGACAAGCGAGCCGAAATGGTATTTCATCATCGGGGTAAGACGCCCAACCATGCCGAAATCGATCAGTCCGATCACCCCGCCCGGGAGGACGATAATGTTGCCCGGATGCGGATCGGCATGAAAGAAGCCTTCCACAAAAATTTGCTGGAAGACGATCCGGGCAATCGTTTCGGACAGCTTTTTGGGATCGTACCCCAGCTCTTGCAGACGCTCCGTTTCGGTAGGCTTTACGCCTTCCAGATACTCCATGGTCAGCACGTTGCGGCTCGAATAATCCCAATAAATCGCTGGTATATGTACATCCGAATCGCGCTCGAATGGCTTCGCCATCCGCTGCGCGCTGCGCCCTTCGTTCGTGTAATCCAACTCGGCGCGCAGCGACTGGGACAGCTCGTACACCATGTCGCGCACCTGATATTTGGCCGCCCAGTCGAGCCGATGCTCGGCCAGGCGGGCCAAATCGTCCAAAATTTCAAGATCCGTTTCAATAATGGAACGAATGTTCGGGCGCTGGATTTTGACAGCGACCGGCTCGCCCGTATGCAGGCGGGCGAGATGGACCTGCCCGATGGAAGCCGCGGCGATCGGCGTCTCTAGAAATTCCGCGAACAGCTTCTCGAAGGGCTCGCCGAACTCGCTTTCGAGAACTTCGCGCACTTGCTCGAAAGGGAAGGGCGGAACCCGGTCCTGCAGCTTGACGAGCTCGTCGATAATATGAGCGGGCAGCAGGTCGGGACGCGTGCTGGCGATTTGGCCGATTTTGACGAAGGTCGGGCCAAGCTCCTCCAGAAACGTCCGGATGCGCTCGCCGATGCTGCGCGACCGGGCCTCCCGCCGTTCATTCAAGCCGATACGCGTCCCCGCAAGCAGATCGGGCAGTCCAAGCTCTTTGACGAGGAAGCCGAGCCCGTTGCGGGCAAACGCTTTGGCAATGTCGCGGTACCTCTGCAGGTGCCGGATTTTCCGTCCGAGACTCATGAGCTTGCGGGAGGTAACGTTTGGCCGGCTTCGGGCTGCTTGCCTTCCAGCTCGGCGACGCGGCGCTCGAGCTCCCCGATGCGCTGATTCAGCCGGACGTAATCGTCCTTGGTCGTCAAGTTCATCTCATGAAGCGCCTGACGCATGTAGCCGCGCACCTTCTCCTCAAGCGTGGATTGGGCTTCCTCTCCTTTGCGTACCAGGTCATCCACGAACTGCTCCGACTCGGCCTTGTTCAGCTCGCCTTTTTTGACCAGCTCGTCGACGAATTTCTCCGCCTGCTCTTTGCTAACCACGGCAAAGCCCAGCCCCATCGAAACCGCTTTTCCCAACAAATCTCTAATCATCTCTGTCCCTCCTGTTCGTATCCGTATAGAGTGATTTTATCATAGCGGAACGCAAACGCCAAAACGGACACCGGGCCTAAATAAATTGCGCCGATGAGCACGGATTATCAAAAAAAACGGTGTGTTTTGTTGTACAATAAATTCCATGACACGACGGCTGGAGGCTTGGTGATCGAAATGGATTATTATAAAAGAATTCAAGGGGCGATACAGTTTATCGAAGACCGCCTTCAGGAGGAGCTGGACATTACGGCCATAGCGTCGGCGGCTTGTTTTTCGGCTTTTCATTTTCAAAGGCTGTTTCAAGCCATCTCGGGATTTTCCGTGCACCAATACATTCGACGACGGAGATTGTCCGAAGCCGCGGTTCTATTAAAGGAAACGGACAGAAGCGTTCTTGACATCGCGGTTGCATTTCAGTACGGATCGCAAGAAGCGTTCACCAGGGCGTTTGAGAGTCAATTCGGCATCACGCCGGCGAAATACCGGAAGGAGTCCGGCCCGCTTCGCTTGCAGGACAAGGTGAATTTTCTCGATTATCAACAACATGCGGAAGGGGAATTGAACATGAACCGGCCTGAGATTATCGATCTGGATGCAATCCGGATCATCGGCTACGAATATCGGACGACGCTGCAAGAGGAGCAATACTTTGAAGAAATTCCGCGCTTTTACGGCGAATTTGGGAGTAACGGATTGTTTCTGAAGATTCCGGGTAGAGCCGCTCCGGAAATGGCCTACGGGATTGCTTGTGAGTTCCAGGATGACGGCCGATTTTCGTTCGTGATCGGAGAAGAAGTGCACGAGTTGACGGACGAGCTGGAGCCGGGATTCATTTGTTACGAGATTCCAAAGGGGAAATACGCGGCATTTCGGGTCGACGGATCTGCTCAAGATACGAGAAAATACATATACGGCACATGGCTGCCGAATTCGAATTACGAGCGGCGGGAGGGGCCGGATTTTGAGGTGACCGATGTGCTCAAGTCGTCTCCGGATGCCATAAGCATGATCATCTATATTCCTATCGAATAGGTGGGATAAGAAGCTGCAATTCGGCAGCTTCTTTTTTTATGGTTGGCGGTTATAATTGCTTAAGTCAATGGTCGATTTTTGACCAAAGATCAGCTACAATAGTCAAGGCATTCAGAATTGAAGTCGTGAAGGAGAGTTACCGTTGACGTTATCCCATGAACGCGGCCTGGAATCCCCGTTCCAGCTCCGGCATTATCTTACGCTGATTACCGTAGTCATTATCGCCGGGATGAACCAGGGGCTGCTGCTGCCGCTGCTTACTCTGCTGCTTGACAAGACGGGGGTCTCGACCGGGGTGAACGGCTTGAATGCGGCCGCTTTGTATATCGGGACCTTTGCCACGATGTTTTGGATTGAGAAGCCCGTGCGCCGGTTCGGCTACAAGCCGGTGATCGTCGGCGGCATCCTGATCGTGCTTGTCGCGCTGATCTTATTTCCATCATTTCCTAATTTCTGGGTATGGCTCGTGCTCCGGTTTATGGTAGGCGTGGGAGACAGCGGTCTGCATTATGCGACCCAGCTGTGGATCGTTTCCCGCTCTCCGGCGGACAAGCGAGGCCGGTACATCTCGCTCTACGGGATGGCTTACGGGGCAGGATTCAGCTTGGGACCGCTTGGCATCAACCTGCTGCCCTACGGAATGTGGGCGCCTTTTCTGGCGACGATGCTGTGTACGGTCGTGTCGCTGATGTTCGTAAGCCGGCTGCCTAATGCGCTCCCGGAAACGGTAAAAAGGGAGCCGGGGGCGCAAGCCGTCACCACCTATCCTGCTGTATTCCGGCTGGCTTGGTACGCTCTGCTTACCTCGTTCCTGTACGGTTACATGGAATCGTCCATGAACAGCAATTTTCCCGCTTACGGCTTGCGCATCGGCATGTCCGACGCATGGATATCGCTGCTGCTGCCGGTCATCGGGATCGGTTCTCTGATCCTCCAGCTGCCGCTTGGCGTATGGAGCGACCGGTGGGGCCGCAAGCCGATCCTGATGGCGGCGGGCTTAATCGGCGGGGCCGCCTTTGCCGCCGTCCCGTTCGCCTCGCAGGGGAATCTGCTGCTGGTGCTGATTCTGTTCGGCCTGGCGGGCGGGCTCGTCGGCTCGTTCTTTACGCTGGGGCTAGCCTATGCGGCGGACGTGGTGCCGAAATCCGTGCTGCCGCGCACGAACGTCATCGCCTCCGTGCTGTTCAGCATCGGGAGCATCACCGGTCCGAACATCGGCGGCTTCAGCATGCAGTACTTCTCCGTCCACAGCATGTTTTATTGGCTTGGCGGCGCGTATGTCTTATTTGCGCTGCTCGGACTATGGTTCCGGCCGAAGGTTTCCTGAGTCAAGCAGGCAAGCAAAGGAGGGCCGCACAAATGCGGTTCTTTTTTGCATGGAAGCGCGAATTGCCTTAATTTAGACATAAAGATAGCTCTTGCGAGTCATTGTGAGACGATTGAACTGGGTTATCCTTAAATCAAATAACAGTACCACAGGATGATTCGGAAGGATGACACAATGTTCCATGTCCGCACGGTGCTCGTTCCGTTATACTTGAGGTATTCCACAACGGCAGATCATAACCAACGGAGAGGGTGGAATGGAATGAAAATCAATAAAAACAAGTTGCTTTTCTTGGCGGCTGCCTTCGGTATATTGTGCATCGGAGCCATTCTCGTTGCATTCATTCAAGACGATTCGAGTTCAGTCGATCCTTTGATCGCTGAAAAAGCGGCGGGTTACCAGGTCGCGACCGTTCAGGTAAAGGAAGATGGCTTTGAGCCCAAACAAATCGAGCTTCAAGCGGGCGTGCCGGCGAAAATCAACTTCAAGAAATCGTCGCGATTTACTTGCATCAAGAGCATGATCTCCAAAGACCTAGGAATTATCGACGCTCCATTGGCAACTGGAAACAATATCGTCGCTTTACCCGAATTGAAGCCTGGCACGTATCGCTATCATTGTGGAATGTATATGTTTGACGGCGTCATTACGGTGAAATAAAGTAAGAACGAGGTTGTCCCGTCAAGGCGGCAAAGATAGCATCATCAAGCGAAGCGGCGGTCGTCTCCCGATATGTTGTCGGGGGAGGGTCGCCGTTTTTTTGTGTTTTATTTGCGATTATTCCAGTTTCCGGAAGGTTCATAGCGGGTTTGTATCGAAATACATTGGATAGTAGATCCTTTAAGGAAGGTGATCTGAAATGAATACGACGACGGCATCAATCGAAAGCTTCAGGAACATCATCGAGGTATCCGGCGAAGGAACGGTTGCCGCGGCTCCGGACCGGGCTTTGATTACACTCGGGGTAGTGACGGAGAAGGCGAATCTGAGCGAAGCGCAGGCCGAAAATGCCGCAGCGGTGTCAAGCATCCTTCAATCGCTGTACCAGCTGGGAATTCCGAAGGAGAAGGTGCAGACGGTCCAGTACGGCATCGATATCCAATATAACTACAAGGATGGAGTGCAGACGTTCCGCGGCTACAAAGTCACCCATCTTTTGCGAGTGACAGCGGACAAGATCGAGCAGACGGGTGTTATCGTGGACACGGCGGTTCGCCATGGAGCGAACACCATATCCGGCGTCCAGTTTACTTCGGCTCATCCCGAGGCTTATTACCATCAGGCGCTGACGAAGGCGGTCCACAGCAGCCGCCAGAAGGCGGCGACCCTCGCCACAGCGATGGGCGTAGCGCTTCATCCTACCCCGGTGCGGATTCAAGAGGTGTCGCATGGCATCGAACCGCCTCCGTACCAGATGGCGACTTTTGCCGCTGCGGCCTCCACACCCATCCAACCGGGAGAGCTGAACATTTCCGCTGCCGTCAAAGCTTATTATTCTTATTCTTGACGATTTCTTGGATCGATTGAAAAAGTAGACGCCAGTCCCGCGTAATTTCCAGCCATGCTTTCCAGCGGCTTCCAGAGCTCCCCTGCCATTTTATAATTTCCCGCATTGGCGGAGGAATCGACTTGCACGCGCTCCACGATTCCAAGCACGAGATGATCCCCGCCAACGGGAATAATTCGATCCAGCTTCAGCTCGAACGCAATCGGCGCTTCAAACACGGAACGGCACAGCGACGCTCTTGCTAAGCTCAAACGAATTACTAATCCGTAATGTTTCCGCACCAGCGAGTGATTCCTTCATTTATTGTTTGCATTGGATTCGGATCTGATAGAGAAATCGCCCAGGCAATATGTCCATCGGGCCGAATAAGTGCCGTGTGGACGTCGTTCCAATCCGCGTCTGCCTCAGCCAAAGATGCATGTACAACTTGCAGGTTGCTATACGTTTCCCATTGACCGCTATTCTGTTCATTAAAATGGAAGTGCAACAGAAGAAAAGTACCTTTGTGCAGGAACGGATAGGAGTTAATCAATTGCCCGTCTTTCAGCTTTAAGCCTAGATCCTTGAAACGTTTCCCGTTTAAAGGATGGGGAGGCGCTTCGGCGTCTGGAGCATAATGTACATCAATTGCGGAAATTTGTGCGGCGATTTGATAATTAGCCTCCGGTATTTGAATCAGATTAGCTAGCATGCTTCGCAGTTCCGTGATGGGAGGAGTCACGTCCAGAAGCAGGGTTTGGACCTCGGTATTCCGGAGCAAGGCCGTATTCCATGGGAAACGTTCGGTATGATAACTGTCCAATAGCCAGTCCGGAGCCCAGCCTTTGATTGCTCCTGCAAGCTTCCAGCCTAAGTTCATCGCTTCTTGTAAGCCGACGTTCATTCCCTGTCCACCAGCCGGAAAATGAATGTGCGCCGAATCTCCCGCCAAAAACAATCGACCATTCCGATAGCGTCCCGCTTGCCGCGTCGCATTTCCGAAACGGGACATCCATTTCACATCGTTCAATCCCAGGTCGCTTCCGGTCGTACGGATGATCGATGAACGAAACTCTTCAAATGTAACGGTCTCATCCTTAGAGATGTTACGTCTCTCCATATCGATAATTAAGACCCGATACATATGATCATTGATCGGCATGATGCTGACCAAACCTTTTTCTGTAATCCGGGATATAACACTCATAGGAGCCAAATCAGATAGAACGGCATCCCCCAGAATAGCCGTGAAGGTCGCGTCTGTACCTTCAAATGATATATTTGCATGTTTGCGAACTAAACTTCTGGCTCCGTCCGTACCTACCACATAAGCAGATCTTAACGTTGTTTCTCCATTAGGTCCCGCGATCTTAACGTCGACCCCATCCTCATCCTGATGCACAGATAGAGCCTCAACCTCTCTCCAGACCTCTGCGCCAAGGCTAAGAGCCCATTCCTCCAGCACCTTCTCCGTCTCACTCTGCGGTAAAAAGAGAGTGTGATTGGAAGAAGAATCCAACACCGAGAAATCCAAAGGAGTTTCTAATCCGGCAAAATGCCCTCGTGAAAGTAAGCGGCCTTTACTGATTAATTTTGATTTCACTCCACGCATATCTAATATTTCTAGGGTTCGTGGATGTACTGTAAGCGCACGTGAATATGGAGTTGTTTCTTTTAATCGCTCAATGACGCAGACCTTTACACCGTTTAATGCCAATTCTCCAGCCAACATCATGCCGACAGGTCCGCCACCGATAAGGATGACTTCATATTTCATATAAATAACCTCTTTTCTTAAACATTATGGGAAGATCACGATAGCGTCTATTTCGATAAGCCATTCAGGATCGGCTAGTGCTTGAACGCCTATATAGGTACTTGCTGTCTTCGGCCAGTTAGGGCCAAATACATGAAATCCGGCGTCAAAAATAATCGAAATCAATTCCGGGTTGTGGTTTACCACAAAAATATTCATTTTTGCAATGTACAATGGATCCGCTCGCGCGGCTTCCAATGCATACTTTAGATTGGTGAACACTTGAATCGCTTGCGCGTAATAGTCCCCTGAGCCGACCAATGCTCCTGTTTCATCTACAGAAACCTGACCTGAGATGAAGGCCAGTTTAGAGGCAGTAGTTACCACGACATGAGAAATTACAGATGTAACCTTATCCGTCAATGTCTTTGGATTCACGATTTCCATAGGCAAGCATGCTCCATTTCCATATTTATAAATCTTTTCTTGAAAAGTGGATAAGTGTTTCCGACAGAACCTCCTTCGTAAATTATTGTTTCGTTTGAACTCTTTTTAATTCTTGTTATAAAAGAAAAAAATAAAAACAACGTATAAAATTTGTTTCATATGAAACAATATTATTGTACTGGGTCACTCCTTATCCTGTCAACCCCAATATGAGCATGCCCGTTTGTTTCTCAGAAAATAATCTATGCTATAATGAAACAAATGAGTCGAGGAGCCAGCATAATCATGGATACTGCCAATAAAAACAAAACCGCAATTCATGAATTTTTCGTTCAGTTTCTTCAGCAAAAAGAGCAATATGAAACCCGAATAACTGCAACATACCTCGAGGATATCCGGAAGCATATCGAACCGGAATTCAGATTGAACATGACGGAACTGCACACCATTGCGTGCATCGGAGAGCAGGAGCCGATCAATGTCACTTCCATCGCGGAAAGGATAAATTTAAGCAAAGGGAATACCTCCAAGATCGCAAATAAATTACTAAAGGCAGGTTGGGTGCGAAAAGCCCAACTCAACGATAACAAAAAGGAAGTGTATTTTCGGCTAACGCCTGTCGGCAAAAAGCTATTTGCTGCTCATGATGAGCTCCATACGAAGGAAAAGCAAAGAATGTACGAATTTTTGGAAAGATACAACGAAAGCGAGCTTGAATTTATCAAACGGCTGTTTGGAGATATGGTTGACTTCTATCGCTAACGTACCTCAACAAAGACAATAGGCAGCCGTCCGGAGTTGAACTGTACATATGTTAGACATCAATAACAATTGGAGGTACAGTTCAAGTGAGTGCTACGGGGAGCTCAAACGGCGAATTCCCGAAATTACGCATAAGGTATTAAGCTCCCAGTTGAACGAGTTGGAAAGCAGCGGTATCGTTAACAGGGAAGAGTACCGGCAAACGCCTCCGAAGGTGGAATATTCGTTAACTCCAAGAGGAAGAACGGTAATGCCCATTCTGGAGGAGATGTGCAAATGGGAGTGCACAATCAATCACCGTTGAAATGAACGCACCGACCAAGTACAATGGGGATAGATGATAATCATTCTCATTGGATAATTGGAAGAAGGTGCGTTTTTTGACACCGAATATCTTGGTAGCCGACATACACGATTATTTTGACCGGATCGCCGAAATGGTTCATGGAACGGTGCGTACCCGAAGCTGGGAGCAGCAGCTTTCCCCGCCGCCTCATATCGGAAAGGGGAAGATCACCCGGATGCGGATTCGTCCGGGAATGGAGATTGTTGTTTCGGATATAACGTACGAGCGCAATATGAAGCTGCACATTATGGAAGCATGCCGGCTGTTCGAATTGAGCTACTGCTTAAGCGGTGAAATTTATTGCGAATGGGACGGCAAAGAAAATTGGACGGGGAGCCGGGCGGGCAACGTTCTGTTCCTGGAAAATATTCGAGTGTACGAGGAAATGAAAGCGGGTCTCCGGCAGCAATTGCTGGAGGTGCGTTTTGCTCCCGAGGAACTGCTTCGTTATGCCGACGATGCGATCGAGAAGCACGGGATGGAAGCTTGGATGAAGCGGCATAAGGGGAGTATTGATCCTTACTCCGATTCCCCGGCCATCCGCAAATGCGTATCCGACCTTATCCATTGCACCTATAAAGGATCAATGAAGCGATTGTACATGGAAGGCAAAGCGATGGAGCTTCTTGCTTTGTTTGCCGAGGCGGGCGGACGCAGTCCTATAGACGGCAAGCTCGTGTTGCGCCGCGACGATATCGAGAAGCTGAAGGAGGTCAGGCAGTGGGTGATCAGCCGGGTTGAGCACCCGCTGTCCATCCGGGAACTGGCCAGACTCGCCGGGATCAACGAGTTTAAGCTGAAGAAGGGCTTTCGCGAGCTGTTCGGCATGACGATCTTCGAGCTTGTAAGACAAGAGCGGATGGAAAGGGCGCTTCGTTTCATAGAGATCGAGCGGATGAATGTGGGGGAGGCTGCCGTTGCCGTCGGTTACAGCAATGTCAGCAATTTTACGACGGCTTTTCGGAAGCATTACGGCTGCAATCCCGGCGAATATGTAAGGCAGCTTCATCATTTGGATTTGCGGCAAAGCATGGAGCAGGAGAACAACAACCGTTGAAGCAGGCCCTTCAGACCCTTGGATTTCCAAAGGTTTGAGGGGTTTTTCGTTTATTTGACCCTCCTTGTGCAGGGATAAAAACTTCCTCCACAGGTAGCGCGGCGATGGCTTTTCGAATGATAATCGTTATCAAACGCTGGACTGACGTGCTGACGGCCGCCTGTTCCAACGCGAAAAGCTTAGATTTTACTGTAGGAGGAAATTCCATGTCCAACCCGATCTCCGAAACATTCACATCCGATCGCTTCCCGAAGCAGCAGACGGACCGCCGCCGTTGGTACGCGCTTGCGGTGATTTTACTGCCCATCTTGTTGATCCAATTGAATACGTTCATGATTCAGGTCGCGCTGCCGTCTTTGCAGAACAGCCTGCATGCGGGTTTCTCCGAAGCTCAGTTTATGGTCGCAGGTTACTCGCTCGGCATGGCGCTGGCCTTGATGATTAGCGGCAAGCTCGGCGATATGTATGGCCGAAAACGAATGCTGCTCATCGGCGTGGCCGGCTTTACGCTTATGGCTGCGCTCGGCGGGCTGGCTTCCGATCCGTCGGTGCTGATCGCCATTCGGATAATGCAGGGATTGGCCGCCGCGGTTATCCAGCCGCAGGTGCTGTCGACGATGCAGGTCAGCTTCCCGCCGCAGGAGAAGGCTCTCGCTTTTGGAATTTACGGCGCCTTGATCGGCGTCGGCTTCACCTTCGGCCTGATCTTGGGCGGGCTGCTGATCGATTGGAATTGGTTCGCGCTCGGTTGGCGGAACGTTTTCTTTTTCAACGTGCCGATCGGCGTGCTTGTTCTGTTGTTGTTGCCGATCATCCCCGAATCTCGCGGGGGGCAGGCTCAAAGCATAGACTGGAGCGGCGCCATACTACTGATCGCTGGTTTGTTTCTGCTGATTTATCCGCTGTCGGAGGGGCAGAAGCGGGGCTGGCCGCTCTGGACGTGGAGCTGTCTGGTCCTGGCTATCTCCATTCTATTGGCCTTCGTCGCCGTCGAACTCCGCAAAAGCAGGCAGGGCGCCGTTCCGCTTGTCGACCTGTCCATTTTCCAGCTGCCTTCGTTCAGAGTCGGCATAATCACGGTAACGGTGTTCTATAGCGGCATGTTCTCTTTCTTCTTTATCCTAAGCTACTTCCTGCAATACGGCCTGCATTACAGCATCAAATCCACGAGTCTGGTTTTTCTGCCGATCGGCGCCGGTTTTTTCCTGAGCTCTCTCGTATCGTCCGGAATCGTCAGGAGATGGGGAGGGAACGTGCTGAAAATCGGCGCGCTGGTCATGGCGATCTGCAGCTTTGCACTCATTGGCACGCTGCATGCCGATGCTGTGGACCTGCTAACCATGCCGAATATGGTGATCCTGCTCGTGTACGGTCTCGGGCTCGGATTGGCCGGTACGCCGCTTGTCAATGTCGCGCTCAGCGAAGTGCCTGCGGAAAATGCGGGCACCGGATCGGGTTTGTTCACGACCTTTACTAACTTGGCCAATTCGCTGGGGGTTGCGCTGATTGGCATTTTGTTCTCGGCCGTGCTGAGTAAGCCGCTGGCGGCAGCGGACCTGCCGGATTATGTACGGGCATTCTCCGCCTCTTTAACCGTTACCGGGTGCCTTGCTTTTGCCGCATTTCTTTGTCTGTGCCTCCTACCCAAGCGGAAGGTGTAAGAACATGTGCCCGGTCGTGCTAAGCAAACAAACAAGCCTTCGAACCGCAGGGTCCGAGGGCTTGCTTTGTTTGTCGTGGACAGGAGGTCGTTTAAGGCTGCGGGTCGTCGATTTTCATATGGTACATCGTTTGGTCGCCCATCGACCAATAGGGGAAGTAGAGCTGGTCTTCGGCTATATATAACGCCATTGCCCGCGCTTCGGCCAGTGCTTGACGCCCGGTGCCGTCCAACCGGATACGCTCCATGGAAGCGTCCCCCGAGATCCCGAAGCCGCCGCTGACATAGTAAACCCAACCATCCCGGTAGTTCAGTCCGAAAATCGGCGTCCTCGCGGATTCGTGCAGCGGGATATCGATGGAGGCGTCTCCGCTCATTTTGCGCAGCTGCTTGCCGTCCTTCACATAATAGATCCACCCGTCAATGGTACTGATCTCCGTCACATTATCCCGCAGCTCTGTTTGTCCCGATCCGTCGTTCCCCATGACGTAAAGCTTCTTTTTCTCCCCTTCGCCGGTCAGATAATAGAGGCGTTCGCCTTGCAGAAAAAAATACTTGATGTGTTCCATATTGGAAAGCAGCGTCTGTTTCTCCGAACCGTCCGTTCTCATCCGCTCAATGCCGCCCGGAGTGTAGTAGGTAGCGTTTTTGTTGCCGCTGCGTTCGGTAAGGCGAAGGTAATACATCCATCCGTCCCGGACCCACAGACAGCTGGCATTCGTCTGAGAGACAAGCGTCCGCTCCGTGCCGTCGGTTTTGATTTTGTAGATGGCGTTTGGCTTGCGAGGCTCGGATGCGATGTAGTACAGCCAATCCCCAACCACATTGATGTAAGTGGCTTTATCGTCCGAAAGTTTGGTCTTACTCGAGCCGTCCGGCTTGGATTTGACCAACTGGTGCGCTCCCTCCGACCAGAGGTACGGATTCATGTACACCCAGCCGTCCTTGACGGCAAGCTTACCCCCGTTCGCCAGGTTTAACGCCTCCGCTTGAGTACGTTCCTCATCGTCGGGTCTGGCGCACGATTGAATGGCAAAGCCGCGTACGTCGTTCCAAGAAGTTTTCCAGTTGAACTCCTCGTGAGCAAATCTCCAAGTCATCGGGAAATAAGCGATGTTGCGGTACAGCAAAACAGGATATGGTTCGTCCGCATTAACGATCGTTTTGCCGTTCACCTTCACGGAAAAGGGAGTAGGGACGGCAGCTTGCGGACCACCAGTGCTTGCATTGACCTCTGCGGTCAGATCTTGTGCCAGAGAAGCGCAGCCGTCTTTTTTATCCAGAGACAGTCCGTTCTCCTTGCTCCAAGAAACGGCCAAGCCCAGGGAAGACGTATAATTCCAAGTCATCGGAAAATAGGTGATGTCACGGTACAGCAGCAGCGGATACTGGCTATGGGTCTGGTCGGTAACCGTGCCGTTCACGGTCACCGGGAACGCAGGGAACGACGCTTGAACCTCCGGCGAAGCTGCCGCCCGGGAAACGGGAGCCGGCCAAACAAGCATAAGGCTCAAGGCAGCTACTGCGGTCCAGACTTTCAAAATTTGAGGCATGATCAAAACTCCTTTCGGCTAGAGCTTCGGACAAGCTTTGCGGTGCTTGAAGGAAAAAGCTAACGTTGTTATTAACGCCGGAATCGCCTGTTTGTTGCGCGTATTTACAAGGGGACGAGAAGTTTGCGAACCGTCATTTTGAGGAGATTGCGAAAGACAGCTGTGGCACTGCGAGGATTAAGGCGTTTTGTTGGAATGTCTACTTAAAGATAGACGTTTAAGGAGAATGTTTATAATTTTTATCATAAGCCTCTTGATTAAATCTGGACGATATAATAATATGTCTATAGATAAATAAACGAAATTCATTTTCGTCTATTTGTTAGGTGTGGAGAGGATGAGTCGGATCAATGGTTCTACAGCATAAATCCGATGAGATCTTGCCGTCGTCCGGGCAGATCTAACCGCACGATGATCAAAGCTTGAAAGGAAGTAATACCCGTGTTAAACAATCGTTATGTTCGAACCATCATTTTATCCAGAGTTTGTCTGCAGCTTGGCATTTGGGTAAGAAACTTTGCCATTCTGCTTTACGTGACCGAGTTGACGAAGAACGACCCGCTGTATGTATCGCTGATCTCAGTCGTAGAATACGCACCGATCTTTTTGTTCTCCACGATCGGGGGGACATTCGCCGACCGGTGGCTGCCGAAACGAACGATGGTCTGGTGCGATCTCTTGTCCGCCGTCTCCGCTTTCGTCGTGCTGATGGTAATACACTCAGGCTCGTGGTACGCGCTGCTTTTTGCTACCTTTATCTCCGCCGTGCTTTCCCAGTTTTCCCAGCCGTCGGCAATGAAGCTGTTTAAGCAGCATGTACCGGAAGAGCAGCTGCAAGGTGTCATGGCTCTGTTTCAGTCGTTAATGGCCATCTTTATGGTGGTGGGTCCGGTCATCGGTGCGTTCGTTTATCAGCGATTCGGCATCGAAATTTCACTTTGCGTGATGGGTGCGCTGCTGCTTGTCTCGGCGCTGATCTTGTCCTTTCTCCCACGGGATACCAAGACCCCGGCTGCGGCGGACCGGAGCTTTGCGCAGGAACTGCGGGACGGGATTCGTTATGTATGGGCGAGCCGCCCGCTCCGGACGCTGGGAGGGACCTTTGCCGCATCCGGCTTGGCCGTCGGATTGATTTCGCCGCTTACGATCTTTGTGGCCATGGAAAATCTGGGACAGGACAAATCGTTCCTCCAATGGCTTCTCATGACGAACGGCGCCGCCATGTTGGTCGGCGGAGCTCTTGTGATGACAGTATCCAAGAAAGTAAAGCCGCAAACGCTGCTTGCGGCGGGTTTGCTCGTCAGCACCTTCGGCGCGATCGGAATCGGCTGGTCGACCAGCATCCCGCTGACTCTTCTTTTTCAAGCCACCAACGGACTTGGCTTCCCCTGTATCCAAATCGGCATCAATACTTTGATCTTGCGGAATACGGAAGGCCCGTTTATCGGCCGGGTCGGGGGCGTGCTGACGCCGATGTTTATGGGCATGATGGTCGTTGGCATGTCCATGGGGGGATACTTGAAGAATGCGATCTCACTGCACATGGTGTATACCATCAGCGGAGTATTATTTTTCGTCGGCGCGTTGATCCTAGCTCCGCTCATGGGGAAACGTCGCGAGGCGGGCGTAAATAAGGCGCAAGGATAACGGACGATATTTCTTCTGGGACGGGGAGTTTTGGAGTCGTTACCCACGAATTACCCACAAAAGGGGGGGATCATAACCCATTGAGAAGTATGTCGAGTTTGTCGACAGCTTCTCTTTTTTTGTTTTTGTTACGTGTAGATATACTTCACGTGTAATAGCATTGTTAATATGGCCGCGTAGTCGAAGTTCTACGCTGGCTTCAGCCATTAAGCTAGTGTACGTATATCTGAACGAGTGAGGCGTGAAGGATGATGGAAGTTTTGTGATCTGTAATATTTTACCGTATAAAATTCAACACGAATAATAGCTTCTGGGTATTAAGAGATTTTTAGGGAATTTATAAAAACGAACTTTTCTTTGGTGTCAGAGCGATATGCGACCGACATCCTATATTCTTTTTCCACGCTTCTTGCATTTTCAATACACGTATTACCGAATCTCCAATGTCTACTTTGCGAACGGATGAAGGTGTTTTTGGTGGAACCAGCTTATACTCGGTTATAATTTCGTGCATATAGTGTTTTCGTGATATTAATTCGCCGATTAGTCCAATCAACATCTGAAGGGCAAGCAGTTCTCCTATTCTTAAATCAGTATGTGCAAGGGTGAAAAGGATGTTATATCCTTGAACATTACCATGTTTCTTAGCTTCTCTAAGGAGCGCAGCCAATGCCTCTTTTTTTAGATATTCTGGCAATCATCTTCTGATTCCAGTTGTTTAACTGTGCGGTGGAAGACGGGGAGTTCGGCATCTTTTGTAATGTCTGTTTCTTTGCAGGCAACGTGAGCCAAATTAATAGATGATTGAGAATAATCATCTTTTTCTTTCATCTCGTCTAACATAGTTTGATACTGAAGTTTTGTAACTTCTTTCAACTTCAATAAAGCTATTGAAGTGACGGAACGAGAAGCGTGATTCGGAAATAAAAGAAGATCGGAGAGAACCGAAATGTTTAACGTCAGAGAACACATCATTACCAGCTATCCGTGGACGAATCACGATGTAATCGAAAAGTGGGTCGAGCGCGCGGAACGGCTGATCTCGATAGAGCAGGCTCTTGGCCGGCCAGTTAAATGTGGCTGAAAAGCAAGTGCTTTTCTGGCTGGCTACATCTGAAACGTCGACGGTTGACGACATACAACTGATATTTGATGAGGTTATCGAACTTAGAGGAAATGGCCAGATAACGGCGAGCTCGAGCAAAGAGGTAGGGGTAATCCCGGAGACTATTTCTTACCAGAAGCATCACACTGGAAATTTTGTTGTGAGGTACGGGGAACAAGAAATTATTGTTTTGAAAGATGCTTTTTCGAAAATCACCGGCGTCAGTCCCGAGGCAACATAGGGAAGCGTAGAAGCAGATCGCACGCAGCATAAAAAACTTGACTTTAATGTGGGAGGGAATTGAATGATGTGGAATATCGGTCACAAAGTCAATTGGATTTGCCAGGCATAAGGCAGTGAAAAGGAGAAGTGCGGAACTGTGCATGCGGTTGTGCCGGTTGGCTCGTATGGTCGGCGCTATTGCCGGAAGGCCTCGCACAATCGAAAAAAAAATTTGATACTAACCACGCAGAATATACCCGGTACATCATTGCTGTTCCCTGGAGCCGAAAATTTCGAAGGTAGATTATTACTGCCCGCGCCCGAACCTGCTGGAGGCGGCCGGCGACTAGCACATGAAGAAACCCACGTTTTTATGAGCGTGGGTTTCTCATCAATCTGAAAATATCTATAAAAATAGACATCCGGATTTTCCCAAACCTAGTTTTGTACAATAAAGTAACCGCTGTCTCCTCCCGTGAAGCTGCCTTTACTGTACGCGTAGACTGAGAACTTAATTAGAGTGTTCCTTGGCAAGGCGTCTTTCTCGCCTTGTGACAAGTAGTATGTTCTAACGGTGGAGCCTGCCGGGTAAGTCCATGATCCATTTAAAAAATCTCCGTTTGCAGTCGAAAAATACCAGCGCGATTCATCATCTGTTGGCGACTGAGACCATACAAGGTAACTGGGGGGAGAACTGAAAATAGCGGGATTGTTAGCTGGTTGGTTTGGAAGAAGTATTTTCGCTGCGGCAAACGATGCTGTTGAAAAACCTAGAGCGAGAACGATAGAAATAATCGTCATCAGTAGGGCACGTTTTGGGAGTTTCATCCTTAAACACCTCCGTTTTTTTGTGCACATGTTTATTTGAAAGCTGGCCAGCTATTCAAAATGTATTTCAACAACCAAACTATAACATAATATATAAAATATGTAAAACAAAGAATATTTTATGTTTTGTCTTGGTAATTAGGGCGTCCTTAACGAAATCAATGTCGAAGTGACCATTGATCGGATCATTGCCGTGCAGTAATAGCATAAAAGGTAAGACTGACAGCGGAGGTGCAACGATGAGTCTGTATGACTTACTGCTCGATTACCGCAAGGCGAAAAAGGATCTCATATCTTCGTACAATCGAACAATAGATAAAGAAGACGGCTCGTTGATTTCGGATATCATCAGCGATTGCGAGTTCGTGGAACAAGTGGCTTGAGACCGGCCGCATGCCGGGGAATCAGAGGGGTATTGATCGGCGTTCAGTCTACCAGCGAACAAAGGTATGGGACACTTCCTGGATGGAGCAACTGATCACCAAGCCGGCGGGGCCGGATCGGGAACTGGACCGATGACGAGCGGTTCAAACTTTACGATGCGATGTGCAATCTGTCCGAACGTGAACGGCAATGGATGTACTTGCTTGGGAAAGATGACGATTTCGCTACGCATCGTTACTCCTTCGGTGGCCTGAACGATATATACGAGAGCTTTATGCTGGATATAGCGGGCGCATGTCGAATGCCAGTGACGAGGTTGTTTGGCCAGGCGCCGGCCGGGATGAACGCGACCGGGGAAAGCGATATGGAGAACTATTACGAGACTGTACAGCAGGGGCAGGAGACGTATTTTGCACGAGTTATCGTACAAACTGCTAACCGATCATGTGTATGTGGGAATCCCGAAATAGTGAAGACCCCGAGAGCAGAAATGATCGAAATTCCATCATTAACGAAAGCACCGGATAAAGGTGCTTTTATTTTATCGCATCTTGCATTTCGACAATTTTTGTACCAGATAATCAAGAGATGAACTTAGTTAAGGAAAATAATGTATAATATGGATGTGAGAGGGTTTTTTTCTCGACATTATTAACGAAAAGGAGAGGTTCCTATGAAAAAAACATTCATAGCACTTGGCACTACAGCGACGTTACTGGCCGGCGTATTGGCACCAACCGCAAGCTTCGCATCTGCCCCTATGCAGCAGGAAACCGTTTTTGCTGCAGAAGAGTTAGCTGCACCTATGATTTCAGAGCCTAAGGAATTTACTGATGTTGAGATCCCTTCGAAAGATACAGACAAGATAACGGGGACGCTGGAAACAGATAATAGCGTGGTGTGGTATCGTTTTATGACACCGGCGAAACTAGGAAATCTGAAAGTAAAGCTTTTTGGCCCTAGCGGTCAGACCTACAAGATTTCGGTGTATGATTCCGATCCCAATAATAACACTGCTCTTTTATCCATAAGCCAAGGTACATTGGGAACAGTTAAGTCCGATAAATTGAAGGCAAACACGTATTATTATTTGCGTGTTGGTTCGACTACATGGAAGGCAGACAAGTCCCACGATTTCAAAATTGAAGCCTACTATACAAACTAAAAAGTCTTGCATGAGAAGCACTCTAATCGGAGTGCTTTTCATTTGCGAAAAAGACAAAATAAAACGGCAACCTTGGGATGAAAGTATGGCATTCGACAATTTTTGCACCGGATCATTTCATTTTTCTGCGGGATAATCCAAAATGAGTTTTAAGTCAAGTGATATTGTATTATATGGCTTGAAGTACACACACTCATCGGTTGGAGGCGAATTGGATGAAAAAGAGATTTTCTATTATTATGGCGTTGACTGCATTACTGGCGTTCGTTATTCCGAATAGCAGCTTCGCAGGCATAGGTGGCCCGACATCATACAAATACTCTACTTATTCGGCGAATAACGTTAAATTAAATGTGATTCAAACGAGTCCCGGTAATATTCAGTTGAAAGCTCTCAATCTTAGCGCTAATCTGGAGAATACAAGCAATATTGGTATAAACGGCGGATTTTTTTCCAATCAAGTCGAAGAAACGACAGGTATGAAAAAAACACATAATATTGCTATAAATAATGGAAAACCGGTCATTGGTACAGATAAAGCTGGCAATAACGGCTGGTACAATTCGGGAAACCAAGGCACGATTATTTGGGATGCGAAAAATGGAAAGTTTCTGTTTAAAGTGTTAAACAACGGTTGGGAAGTCAACAAAGCGGTTGGGCATAATAGTTATTGGGCACAAGGCGGCGTGTCGATGAGCCTTGGTTCGACAAGCTGGAAAGACACAATAACAAAGGAAAAGCTGCCGAACCCGGACGGAAAAGTCCAACGAACAGCCATGGTTTATAGCGGTACGGGAATTTATTTAATTGTGACAGATACGAAATGTACTGCCGAGGCGTTTCGGGCGGCGATTCAACAGTATTTTGGAATTAAAGATGGCTCGCCTAAAAATGACGTGAATGGGATATTTTTGGATGGCAGCGGTTCTTCTCAAATGAGGGCCTATGACAATAATAATAAGCTAATCAACATTAAAGGGGATAGCAGAGCGTTGCACCAGATTGTTACGGTTACCCCGTAATAACAGCGAATTCGGAAGCAGGCAGGCAGTCATTTAAAGACGGCCTGCTTGTTTTTTGTTTTGATTCTCGAAATATATGTATAAATATTCCATTAATTATGTTATAATGTAGAAGTTTCCTATAATATACAATTCGAGGTGATTTGATGGTTTAAACTTCTTTGAACGAACAGGCTGTCGATTCTGGAGAAGCCCTGAACGAAATCGCAATGTTTCGATCATTAAAAATGAGGAGTGGTGAACGTGCTTAAATCTCTGAAATTTCACAAAAATTGGGTGATCGCGTTAAGTATTAGCTTTTGCTTCGTGCTGCTGGCCATCGTAGGTACAGGGACCAAGTCTGCGGAAGCGGCGGTCGACATCGACCCTGCGGCCATTTATAACATCATCGCCAAGCATAGCGGCAAAGCGCTGGACGTAAGGAATGGTTCCTCAGACGATGGCGCGGCCATCCAAACCTGGACTTATAATAATAGGGGCAATCAACAGTGGAGAATCGTGCCGACGGGCGACGGCTTCTATAAGATTGTTGCCGTACATAGCGGCAAAGTGCTCGATGTTGCCGATGGCTCCTACGCGAACGGGGCGTATATCAATCAATGGTCCGATAACGGAGGAAATAATCAAAGGTGGAGCATCGAGCCCTTGGGCGACGGCTCTTATAAAATTACCGCCAAGCATAGCGGCAAAGTTCTGGATGTGAAAAACGGCAGGACTGATGACCCGGCGTTTTTACACCAATGGCCTTTTCAAAACACGGACAATCAAAAATGGTTTCTTCAAAGAGCAAATTAAGTTTGTCCTTACCTATAAAACACCTGCTACAGGTGTTTTTCTTTTGCCTCAATAATAAACCAAAGGTCTAAAAGACGGCCGTCGGAACGAATGCAGCGATTCACGAAATTTTCATTGTGCGACGGTTGGTAAAGATTGTATGGCGGGCTTCTTTTCTCGTGGATACTTGCTATAATGAGAGAGCAGCGCATGATCGCCGGACTTTTCAAACTCAATTTGCTGGTGTAGCGCAGGGCCGATTTGGATTCTTGTGATGTTGTGTTGGAGATAGGGAAAGGAAGAGTCGGAGCATGAAAAAAATCAACAAAGTCAGGATGCACGAAATGGTTTCCGAAGAATTGAAACAATATATTCGGAACAACGACCTGAAGAAAGGAGATAAGCTTCCTTCCGCGGAAACCATTATGAAGATTTTGGGCGTCGGACGTTCTTCTCTGCGGGAAGCTTTGCGTTATTTGGAAGCGTCGGATGTCATCGAGGTCGTCAACGGAAAAGGTATTTATGTGAAAGAAACGGCCCAGTATCAAATGTCTGCGAAAATCAATGTAGAGGACGAAAGGTCCGCTTTGCTGCAGCTCATGGACGTTCGTCGCGCCTTGGAAGTGCTCGCGGTTGAATTGGCGGCTCAGCGTTCTACGGATGAGAATATTGAGGAAATGCGCCACTATTTGCTGGAAATCGAAAGGACGCGCGGACAGGCCAGCTCGATTGCCGATATGAAATTTCATCAAGCGATCTATAAAGCAACCGGGAATCCGATTTTGCAAAGCATCGTGGAATCGGTGTGGGAGTTGTTTTCCGTATTCTGGAATGCTCCGTTCGGACATCAGGAAATATTTCAAGACAGCTTTCCGTTTCACCAAACCTTATTCGCCGCCATCGTAGAGAAAAATCCCATGAAAGCGCGTGAGGAATTCAATAAAATTATGGATAGTATGGAGCAGTCGATCAAAAACTTTCAGTTTCATGTCACGTAAAGTAACATTCAAATCCATTTAATTCCCAGTACAGCGTTTTCAATTTTCTTTCAAAGTGATGAAAGATAACAAAAGGTATTGACTTCCTCTCCTCCACCATATTATGATTTGGTTATCTCAACTGACTATATACCTGTCTGACAGGTATATAGGTCCAAATCATTTTCACGCTGGAGATTCTTGTCTTCATGAACTGGAGATAGCCTCTACAACACAAGCTATCATACAGGTATACAGGTGGGTAAGATTTCCACGGGAAAAGGCCTCCGTTAGCTCAAAAGGGGCCTCATCAGACACAGAGGTCTTGTCTGGAAAACAATTATGGTGGAGGGGTGCAGTATGAAGGGGACACAACGATGGTTGACCGTATCTTTGATTCCGGTTTTGGCGGCAGGGGCGTTAAGCGGCTGTTCGAGCGATGAAACGAAGGGAACGGCGGGCGAGGGAAGCAATTCGAAAACCGTGAATCTCAAGATGATCGAAAGCTTGACCAGCCCGGCAAGGACCGAAGTGATTAAGAAAATGATCGCCAGCTTTGAAGCGGCGAACCCCAACATTAAGGTTGAATTGATTTCTCCGCCTCTGGAAAGCGCGGATAACAAAATCTCCACCTTGCTTTCCGTCAAAGACGATCTCGATGTGCTGGAAGTAAGAGACGTTACCGTGAAGCAATTCGTGACAAACAAGTGGATTGCCGATCTTTCCTCGTTTACCTCCTCTTGGAGCGGCTACAAAGACCTGAATGCCAACTCGCTGGCTATGGCGAATTACATTGATCAAAAGCCTTATTATATTCCATACGGACTGTACCAGAAAATGCTGTTTTACCGGAAAGACTGGTTTGATCAAAAAGGCTTGACGCCTCCGAAAACGTGGGACGACCTGTACAAGGCGGCCAAAACGTTGACCGATTCCGCGAACAATCGCTTCGGCTACTCGTTCCGCGGCGGGGCAGGGGCCGACGGCTATATCGTCGACCTGCTGCGCGACTACAACGGCACGAACGTCAATCCCGACGACGCGATGTTCCTGAAAAACGGGGCTACGATCTTCAGCACGCCGGAAGCCAAGCAGGGCATGACGATGTATATGAACTTATACAAGGAAGGCTCTCCTAAAGACTCCGTCAACTGGGCTTTCGCGGAACAGGTGCAGGGCTTCGTCTCCGGAGCGACGGGGATGCTCATACAGGACCCCGATACGATCGATCCGGTCAAGCAGAAGCTGAAGGAAGGCACTTGGGCGACCGCGCCGATGCCGACCGGTCCGACCGGAGCTTCGCACTACAAAGTCGGCGCAGCCGGTTGGGGAATTACGTCGTATTCCAAGCATCCGCAAGAAGCGTGGAAGCTGATTGAGTTTATTTCCAGTCCTGAACAAAATGCGATCTTCACCAAAGCGGCTGGCGTTATTCCAATTCACAACAGTGCATCCGTTGACAGTTACTTTAAAGAAGGCGCTTACAAGCCGTATATCGATATGGCTAACGATACCGCCCACTACATCCCGTACAAACCGGAGACGGATTATAAGGGCTTCGGCGAATGGAGAAAAATCGTTCAGCAGGATGCGCAAGGAATTCTCCTTGGTCAGATGTCGATTGACGATGCTTTGAAGAAATGGGATGCCTACTGGATCAATGAGAAGAAGCAAGGCAAATAAGCAAGCACAAGCGGGCGGCGGATAGGCATCCCCTAGCCGCCGCCTCTATTCTGGGAGGGACCATGCATGAAAAACCGGGAAGCGACACCGTCGCGGGGTACGGGAAGGTTGTTCCGGCTGAACCGAACACAAACGTTTATTTTTCTATGCTTGCTTCCAACCCTGCTGCTCGTCTTCGGCTTCACCTATTTTCCGATTCTCAAAGGGATTAGCGTAGCGTTTCAAAACTATTCCTTGTTTAATTTGACGGATGTTCATTTTGTCGGCTTGCAAAACTTTCGTACGGTGCTCGCCGGGGATCAGTTCAAAACGATCCTTAAAAATACCGCCTTATGGGTGATCATCTCGCTCGTTTTGCAGTTTGTCATCGGATTTTGCCTGGCGCTGCTGATGCGCAAAAGCTTTCGCGGACGCGGGGTTTATCAAGGCTTCGTGTTTTATTCGTGGGCGCTGTCCGGCTTTCTGATCGGCATCATCTGGCGCTGGCTGTTCAACGGACAAATCGGCGTCATCAACGACCTGCTGCTGAAATTCGGCTTGATTACGGAGCGCATCGGTTTTTTATCCGACCCGAAGTGGGCGATGTTCTCGGTCATTGTCGCCAACGTCTGGTACGGGGTAGCTTTCTTTGCCATAATGCTGCTGGCAGCGCTGCAATCCGTGCCTTCCGAGCTGTATGAAGCCGCCGAAATCGACGGGGCGAGCCGGTTCAATCAGCTGTTTCATGTAACGATCCCTTACATTATGCCGACCATCATTTCAACGACCGCGCTGCGCGTGATCTGGATCTTCAATTTTCCCGATCTGATCTACGGCATGACCAACGGCGGACCGGCAGGCTCAACCCATATTTTGACGACGTACATGCTCGATAAAATTGTCTTTTCCGGCGATTACGGGCAGGCGAGCGCGATCGGGATCATCTGCATCGCCATTCTGGCGCTGTTCACGACCTTCTATCTGTTTGCGACTAGAGCGGAAAAAGCGGGTGATTTTTAATGAAGAAACAGCTGGCTTTTGCCGGAAAGGCAGGCAAGGCGGCCGCTCTTGGCCTTTATTTAATCTTTATGGTGTTTCCGTTGTATTGGATGGTCATTACTTCACTCAAGCCGCGTAACGAGATCTTTACGCTGCCTTTGCAGTATTGGCCCGAACGAATATCGTTCGAAAACTATATTCAGATTTTCAAAATCTCGAAGTTTCATATTTACATCGGCAACAGTCTTATCGTCTCACTGACTTCGGCGGCCGTCGTGCTTGTCGTGACCGTTCTGAGCGGATACGTTCTGGCCCGGTTCACGTTTCGGGGCAGCAAGCAGTTGATGATCGCCTTTTTCGTTACCCAGATGGTTCCGCTTTTTATCGGATTCAGTACGCTCTATTTGATGATGTCCCGTATGGGACTGCTGAATAAGCAGGGCTCCCTGATCCTGATGTACACGGTCGGCCTCGTTCCGTTTTGTACCATTATGCTGCGGGGTTTTTTTCAAAGAATTCCGGCGAGCCTGGAGGAAGCGGCGATGGTTGACGGCTGCTCTAGGCTGAGCGCCTTGTTTCGCGTCATCGTGCCGGTCATGATGCCGGGGATTTCGGCCACGTTTATTTTTGCCTTCGTCCAGAACTGGAACGAGCTGTTCATGGCCATCATGTTTATCGACAAGGAAAGCTCCAAGACGCTGCCGGTCGCCATGAACTCGTTTATTACGAAATTTGATATCGATTGGGGTTCGATGTCCGCCGCAACCGTGCTGTCCATTGTCCCGACGGTCATTTTATTCGCCATCTGTCAGCGATTCATCGTCGAAGGCTTGACGCAGGGAGCGGTAAAAGGATAGTCAAAACCATAGTGAAAGGACCGATTCCCGTGAACCCTAAATTGGATGCTCAAACCGACGACCGTACCCGCAATCATGTTATCGATCCGAGCACGCAGGTAGCCCACGATTCGCATGACGAGCTGCACCAGGGCGCCGTGGTCATGCCGATTTACCAAAACAGCTTGTTCACCTTCGCCACGTACGAGGAATTTGACCGTGCGTCTACAGATGTAAGCGATTCGTTCGTGTACACGCGGGGGAATAATCCGACGGTACGTCAACTGGAAATGAGGCTGGCTGCGCTTCAAGGAGGCGAGAAAGCGCGCTGCTTCGCTTCGGGCATGGCCGCCATCTCCACCGCGATCCTGGCGAATGTCCGCGCGGGCGACCATATTATTTGCATCGATCAGGTTTATGGACCGACGCGGGAGCTGTTGACGAGTTTTCTTACGCGGTACGGCGTCGAGACGACTTTTGTGGACGGCGCTTCGCTCGAAGCTATTCAGGCTGCCGTGCGGGCGAATACGAAGCTGGTGTATCTGGAAAGTCCCACGACCATGACGTTCCAGCTTCAAGATTTAAGCGCATGCGCCCGTTTGGCGAAAAGCATCGGGGCCGTGACCATGATCGACAATACGTGGGCGACGCCGTGTTTGCAAAATCCGTTCGAGCACGGGATCGATTTCGTGCTTCATTCCATGAGCAAATATATCGGGGGGCACAGCGATATCATCGGCGGGGTGCTGATCGGGTCCGCCGAGAACATCAATCGGATTAACGCAAGCGAATACTTGCTGCTGGGCGGGATTATGACTCCGCATTCGGCCTCGCTTGCGATGAGGGGGCTGCGAACGCTGCCTTTGCGGCTCGAGAAGCAGGAGCAGAGCGGGCTGACCGTCGCCCGCCATCTGGAAAGCCTTCCGTTTGTGAGGAAGGTAAACCATCCGGGGCTTGCTTCCCACCCGCAGCATGAACTGGCCCGGCGGCAAATGAGCGGCTCGAGCAGCCTGTTTTCCTTCGAGACCGACCTCCCTGCCGAAGAAATGAAAGCGTGGGCGGACCGGCTCGAATATTTCCGGATCGGCGTCAGCTGGGGAGGCCATGAGAGTCTGGTCACCGTCGGCCGGCTCGGACCCGGCTACGAGTCCGTTCCGGGCTCGCTCGTCCGGCTGTATGTCGGCTTGGAAAAGCCTCAAGTTTTAATTGAGGATATTGAGCAGGCCAGTGCAAAGCTGCCGGTGGAAAAGACCGATAAGTAATCAACCTTCTTGCAGACCAGCCTCCCGGCCGGGGGCCGAGCGGACGGCCAGCCGATATTCGCTGGGGGATAACGTCGTAGACCGCTTAAACAAATTCGAGAAATAAAACCGTTCCAGTCCGATCTGGCTTGCGATTTTTTCGATGGATTGGTTCGAATGGGTAAGCAGCCATTTGGCCCTTTCGATCCGGACCTTGTTAATATATTCGATCGGCGTGACTTGGAACAAGTTTTTGAAGTACCGGCAGAAATAGTTCGGACTGTAATGAAACGCTTCGGCCAGCGCTTTTGGTGTCAACGGCTCGGCCAGATGCTCCTCGATATACTGCAAAATTTGATTCGACCGGCTGATCGCCGGGGAAGAGGACAGACGGATCGCCTGCGGTAGGAGCCGGTCCATATAGTACGTTACAATTTCATATAAAATCGCATTTGCTTTGAGCGGGGACGTGAGGTCTCCGCTTTTTTGATTTGCTTTCGTAAGCTTCTCGAACAAGTGCTGCATATAGGACATGTCATCCACTTCAATATAGTAAGGAAAGTCGATCAAATGGGAGAGATGAAAGCTGCCGACGTTCGCGGAAAAATGGCACCAGTACTTGTGAAAGGTGTTGTCGCTGATGATCGAGTACGCCAGAGGGGTGTCCGACGGCAAAAAATACAGCTGGCCGGGAACGGGATAATATTCCTGGCCTTTGACTTGAAGCCAGCCTTCCCCGCCCAGGATCAAATAAAAACGGTTGAAGCTGTCCGTCCTTAGCGGTCTCCGCCAATTTTGCGTGACTCTTTCGCAGTAGCTGGCAACCATAAGCTCCAATTGCAGCGTTTTGAAATAATTTTGAATGATCTCGTTCCGGTTTCCGCTCATCTTGGCATCCTCCTTTATCAGCCAAGTATAGCATGGAATGGGAAGTTAGGATATTCCATGAAAAAGTTTCAGATACACATACTGCAGGGAGCCGATTTTCGGTACGATGGGGGTAGCCTGGCAATAAGCGTAGGCAAAGGAAAGGAGGGTGTTCGCGCAAGCATGAAGCCGTCGGAATCGTCCGGCAAAATTTACATTTGCAAACACACATGGGAAAGGAGTCGATCAAGTGAAAAACGAACAAAAGAACGGGTATCCGAAGCAAATGTGGCGCAGAACGGTATCTCTGCTGCTCGCCTCTCTGTTATTTGCGTTTCAATGGGCAGGCAGCGCGGGAGCGGAAGAGGCTGCTGACAGCCGGGCAGCGGCGGCCAAAGAGACCGCGGCGGAATGGATCTTCACGGATAAAGGAACCGATGGCGTGTTCCCAGCAACGGGCGGAGTGTACAAGACATCGTCGACGTTTCGGGACGTAGGCACGAACACGGATCAATACACCTACGAACCGGGGGAGCGCAGTATCCGCAATCAAGGGTGGAACGACGGCACGGGCAAAAAATATTGGCTTGCCACGTTATCCACCAAGGGCTTCGAGAACTTGACGCTGTCCTCCCAGCAGACGTCATCCAGCACGGGTCCGCGCGATTTCAAGGTACAATTCAGTACGGACCAAACAAATTGGACCGACCTTCCCGGGGGCAATCTGGTGCTGGAGCAGACCAACTTCAACTGCAAAAACAACAGCTGCAAGCTGGTTGACGCTCCGCTTCCGAGTCAAGCCAACGACAACGACCTGCTATACATCCGTTGGGTCGTAAATTCGACGAAGAGCGTGAGCGGAGGAACCGTATCCAGCTCCGGCTCCAGCCGGATCAAGGATGTGATCGTCAAGGGCGACCGGAAAACCGGCGGCCCGACTCCGACCTTAAGTGTGCAGCAAGCTCCTGCCAACGGAGCGAGCGACGTTGCGCCAAATGCGGCCGTCTCCGTCAAATTCAACAAAGCGATCGCTTTGAACAGCGGCCCGGGCGTAAGCATCGTCGACCAGAACAACACTTCCTTGAGCAATCTGTCCGTAGGCGTCGTCAACAGCGATACGCTGGCGATTAATCACCCGAATTTTATCGACGGCAAAACGTATACGGTCACCGTTCCGAAGGAGCTTGTCCGGGGGGCGGCAGACAACGTGCCTCTGACAAGTCCGATCGTCTGGAGCTTTACAACGAGAGGGGCTTCGGCAGCGGGCGCGCCGACCTTGTTGAATATGACCTTTAACGGGGATACGAAGACCAGCATCTCGTTTGACTGGTATACCGGGACGGACGTCACGGGGACCGTCGTTCAGGTCGTCGAGGCCTCCAAAGCTACGGGCGGAAGCTTCCCCGAGCAGGAGGCAATGACCTTCACCGGAACGACAGAAATCATAAAGACGCTGATGAAAAGCAGCGACCGAAGCTCGAATAAAACGACCTCATTCGCCAATCACAAGGTGACGGCGAATGACCTGAAGCCGGGCACGAAATACAAGTACCGCGCAGGCAGCGGAAGGGCGGACAGTTGGAGTCCGGTCGGCTCGTTCACGACCGACCATGCAAACAATCACGATTTTCACTTTATTTATACGACGGATACGCAGGGCTCAAGCAAAGGAAATTTTGAGCTGTGGCAGGATACGTTCCGCCGAGCGATTGATCATATCGGCGACCCGAAATTTATGCTGCTGACGGGCGATCTGATCGATGACGGGGATCTGGAGGAGCAATGGCAATGGTTCTTGGGGATCCCGCAGAAAGAATTTGCGAACGTGCCATTCGCCCCGATCGTCGGCAACCATGAGATCGAAGATCATCCGAACAACAACTTCTATTATCATTTCAACCTGCCCAAAAGCGTCGGCACAAGCACCGAAGACGGCACGGTATATTCCTTCGAATACGGCGATGCGCTTTTCATGCAGATCAATACGCAGTACGAAGGCCAAGTCGATCCGTACAAGGCTGATGCCGGCTTTAAAGCGCAGGTGGATTGGATGCGCAACCAAGTGGCGAAGACGGACAAGAAGTGGAAAATCGTCACGATGCATAAGGGAGCGTATTCCTCCGGGGACAACGCAGATGCGGAATCGGAGCGCGTGGAGTTTTACCGCAAATATTTGATTCCGGTCTTCGACGAATTAGGCATTGATATGGTGCTGGAAGGCCACGATCACCTGTACATGAGATCGCATCAGATGCTGGGCAACAAGGCGATCAAAGACGTTGTTGTAGACGGGCAAGGCAATGTGGTGAACCCGAAGGGCTCGGTGTATTTGATGGGCAATTCGGCAGCCGCCAAGTTTTACAAGATCAATCCGAACATCAAGGACTTCTTCTCCGTGAAAAACGCCCAGCCGAACAAAAAAATGTTCGTAGACGTGCAAGTGACGGACGGTATCCTGAAATTCACCTCGTATACCGCTGCCAAAAACGAGCCGCTGGCCGTTTACGACCAATACAGCATCAAGCGGACGGACGGCAAGCCGTCCAAAGTGGAGAATGCCAAGGCCGAGCTGAAGAACCGCAGCGCCGTCATCTCCTGGAACGCTCCCGCGTCCACGTCAGAACCGGTTAGAGGCTACCGGATTTACGAAAAGAACGACAAAGCCGGCACGAACTGGAGCGTATACGTTCCGGCGGTGAACGGGCAGAGCACATACCAATACACCGTCAATAACGCGGACCCGTCCAAAACGTACGACTTCGTCATCAAGGCGGTCGGCGCTAGATCGAATTCCGACCCGATGGAGGCAAGTACGTCTACGAATCCGTGATCAGCAAATCGCAGCCTGTGCCTGCGGCTTCTTCGATAATAGAGGGAGCCCGGGCACGGGTCTTTTTATGTGCCGAAAAAATATTCCGCCAAGTACCTTGCAGAACAAAGTAGTGTGTGGTAGCATAGTAGCGGAAGGGGAGATCGTATGGATATGACGGAGTGGACTTCCCAGGTTCGCCGCGGAATTTTGGAATATTGCATCCTGCTGCTGGTCAGCAAGCAACCGCGATACGGCTACGAGCTGGTGACGCTGTTAGACCGATGGGAGCCGCTTGCCGTGACGGAAGGGACGCTGTACCCTCTTCTACGCAGGCTGCTTAAAGAGAACTATATTGATTCCTTCTGGAAGGAATCGGAAGCCGGCCCGCCGCGCAAATATTACAGCCTGACTGCCGACGGACGCCTCCTGCTGGAGGCGATGTCCCGCGAATGGAACAAGCTGGACGCGGCAGTGTATCAAATTCAATTGTATCGGGGAGAGGAAGCGTTATGAGTCCGAAGACGAGAGCGTACTTGGAGAAACTGTATCAACTATTGGAGAAAATGCCGGAAGACGAGCGGCTGGACGCGATCCGGGAAATCGAGAGCCATATTGCGGAAGGCGTGGCGGGCGGCCAGTCGGAGGAGGCCATTCTGGCCCGGCTCGGCGACCCGCGAGTGCTGGCGAAAGCGTACCGGAGCGAATATATAATGGAAAAGGGCCCGGCAAAAAGGTCATTCGCGAATGTCCTGACGATGGTCGGCTTTTATTGCACGACCGGGCTGCTGAGCGTCATGGTCATCCCTGTGCTTGCCACCATCGCCTATGGGTTTGGGTTTTGCTCGGTTCTCATCTTCATCGCCGGGTTCATCCGTACATTCGGCGTCACCTGGATTCATATGAATCTCGGACCCGGGATCGAAGTTCCGACCGAGTGGAGCATGCTGTACTCCACGATCGTCGGCGGCATCGTTGGGGGGATTGCTTACGTAAGCTGGAGAGGCCTGCGCAACTATATGAACTTCCTTTCCGCGAGCTACAAAAAAGTGCTGCCTGGCAGCAGAACGGCGTAGCGTTATACGATGAAAGGTCCATAGTTAAGCGGGGAATACCGCAGTGCAATGACCGCATTCCGTGTCGGAATATGCGGTTTTTTTGCTTGGAGAAAAGGGATACGGCGGGGCTGTCGCGAATGGATAATAGGCTTTAAGGGGTATTAGACAAAGTTAGTACTATGTTCCGGCCGATTTTTCTTTACAATAAAAATATGGCTTGAATCATACACGCACACACGGAAAGCAGAGGATACGTATGCAAACTCGTCATGTAAAAATTATCGGAACCGGTAAATATATGCCGAAGCGCCGGGTCACCGATTCGGAGATGGATCGGGCCTTGGGCGTGCCGGAAGGCTGGGTAAGGAAAAAAACAAACGTCATTCACCGCCATTTCGCAGAGGACGAAACGGCTTCTTTTATGGGAGCGAAGGCGGCTTATGCGGCCTTGGAAGCGGCTGGATTAACGTTCGACGATGTCGATTGTCTGGTATGCACGAGCGGGACGATGGAGCAGCCGATTCCTTGCACCGCCGCATTAATTCAAGAAGCAATGGGGCAGCAGCATTCCGGCGTTCCCGCCTTCGACATTAACTCGACGTGCCTGAGCTTTGTCGCCGGTCTCGATGTGATGTCCTATATGGTAGATGCCGGGCGATACCGCCGCGTCCTGCTGGTGTCGACCGAGATCGCCTCGAAAGGCTTAAACTGGAAGCAAAAGGAAAGCGCAGCTCTCTTCGGCGACGGTGCGGCGGCAGCCGTCATTGCGAAGTCCGGGCCGGAAGAGCGCTCGCGCATCCTCTCCGCTTGCATGGAAACGTACAGCGCCGGGGCGCATCTCTCGGAAATTCGGGGAGGCGGCAGCGGCCGCCCTGCCGGGGCTTTTGCTCCGGAGACGGCGGAGCATTACTTGTTCGACATGCAGGGAGAACCCTTGTTTCGGATGGCTTCCAAGAAGTTGCCGGATTTTATGAATCGCCTTCTTGCCGGGGCTGAGTGCTCCATCGCGAACATCAAGCTGGTCATTCCGCATCAAGGCAGCGCGATGGCGATGCGGCTGCTCAGCCGAAAGCTGCGTATTTCCGAAGAGCAGCTGCTGTACATTACACCCGATCACGGTAATACGATATCCGCTTCGATTCCGATGGGTCTGCACGAAGCGATCCGTCAAGGGAGGATCGAGCGGGGCGATCGCGTGCTGCTAATCGGCACTTCAGCCGGACTGACGCTGGGAGGCGTTGTGCTTGATTACTAGACGGTTAGGAGCTTCGGCCAAGTATCCCAAGGTGCTGATTACCGGCGGCCGCGCTCCGGCAGCTCTGGAGCTTGCCCGGCTGCTCGCTGCCGCCGGCTGTGAGGTGCACGCGGCCGAAAGCGTGCGACACCACCTATGCCGCGTATCGAAGGCGGTCGCCCGCAGCCATGCGGTGCCGGGTCCGGCACGCGAACCCGAGCGCTTCGTTGCGGCGCTCGAAGAGATCGTGCGGCGCGAAGGCATCGCCTGGTTGATTCCGACCTGCGAGGAGATTTTTTACGTGTCGGCCGGGCTGGAGCGGCTTAGTCGGATATGCCGCGTGGCTGCTCCGCCGCTGGAGCAGCTTCGGAGGCTGCACAGCAAATGGGAGTTCATCCGCCGGGCCCGAGAGCTCGGCTTGTCCGTTCCGCATACGGAGCGGGTGAGCACTCCGCAGGAGTGGGCCCGATTCAAGGCGCGAATCGTCTCTAGCCCGGAGGAAGTGTTCCGGGACGGCTATGTCGTGAAGCCGGAATTTTCGCGCTTCGCTTCCAAGGTTCGCATTGTGAAGCCATGCGGCCGGGAAGTAGCGACGGAGAGGACTCGGACTACCGGGGAACGCCTAACCGAAGTCCGGCTGGAAGCCGAAAGCTATCCTTGGGTCGTTCAGCAGTTCATCCCCGGTCGAACGCTGTGCACCTACAGTATCGCGTATGAAGGCAGACTCGCGATTCACGCCGCCTATGCCGCCAGTTACGCGGTCCGCGGCGGGGCCAGCGTATATTTCGAGCCGCTGTACCATCCCGGCCTTCTCGAATGGGTACAGCGGTTTGTCCAGATGGAACGGTTCACCGGGCAAATCGCGTTTGATTTCATCGAGACGGAGCGGGGAGAGCTGTACGCTATCGAATGCAATCCGCGGACGACAAGCGGCATCCACCTGTTCCGGCCGGAGGACGGGCTGGTCTCGGCTTTGCTACAGCCGGAAGCGCTGGGCGAATCGGTGATCGAGCCGCAGCCGCATGCGCGAGGGATGCTGGGGCTGCCGATGCTGGCCTGCGGGCTGACGGGAAGTCGCTCGTGGCGGGCCTTCGCGGCATGGCTATCCAAGTATGCGATAGCCCGGGATGTTGTGTTCCGCTGGAGCGACCCGCGGCCTTTTACGGAGCAGCTTTTTCTGCTCTTGGAGCTGCGAAGAGCCGCAGCCGCCCGCAAGCAGACGCTTATGGAAGCTTCGACCGGCGATATCGAATGGAACGGAGGGACGTCATGAGCAGGAATGCCTTAGTGACGGGAGGAACAGGCTTTCTGGGCAGACGGCTAGCTCTCCGTCTTCGGGACGAAGGCTGGAACGTTACCGCGTTAGGCAGACAACCGGCGATCGGGGAGAAGCTTCGGAGGCAGGGTATCCGTTTCGTGCAGGCGGACCTGCGGGACCGGGAGCGGATGGACGTTGTTTGCGCCGGTCAACAGGCTGTATTTCACTGCGGGGCATTATCGGCATCGTGGGGGCCGTACAACGACTTTTACGATAGCAACGTTCTCGGGACGGAACATGTTATCGCCGGCTGCTTGCGGCATCAGGTCGGCCGGCTTATTCACGTGTCGACGCCCAGCGTGTATTTCGGCAGCACCCACCGGCTGGGCGTCCGGGAATCGGACCCGCTTCCGCGCCGCCAAGCCAGCCCGTACGCCGCGACGAAGCGGCTGGCCGAGGATGCCGTAACGCGGGCCGGGGCGGCAGGGCTGGAGACCGTTATCGTGCGGCCGCGCGCCTTGTTCGGTCCGGGCGACGCTTCGATTTTGCCGCGGCTGATCGAAGCGAATGCGGTACAGGGTATCCCGCTGATCGGTGGAGGGAAGGCGCTCATCGACTTGACGTATGTCGATAATGCCGTCGATGCGCTGCTGCTGTGCCAAGCGGCGCCAGCCGCTGCCGTGGCGGGACGCATCTACAATATTACGAACGGGGAACCGATGCCTTTTGGCGAGGCGGTAAGCAAGCTACTCGGGAAACTGGGCATTCCGGTCCGGTTCAAGCGGCTGCCTTATGCCGCCGCCTACGGCGTGGCTACGCTGATGGAGCTGTCCGCCCGGCTGCTTCCGGGCCGGGGCGAGCCGATGCTCACCCGGGCGGTCGCGGGCATGATCGGGAGAAGCCAGACGCTGGATATTAGCGCAGCCCGAAGGGAGCTGGGCTATTCGCCCAAAATTTGCGTGGACGAAGGAATGGAAGCTTTTGCTCAGTGGTGGAGGAGTAAGCATGACTTATAGACAACAGAGAGAAGACAGAGGGCTGCCGATCCCCAAGGTCAAGCTGCGCTTGTTTGCGGCAGGCTATTGCACGCACCCGGAATGGGTCACGCTTCGGGGCGGCTCGCTGCGTTCGTGCCGCATTCCGGCGATATTCGCCTGCATCGAGCATCCGGTGTTCGGCGCGATTGTCGTCGACACCGGATATTCGGAGCGGTTCATCCGGGAAACGAACCGGCTGCCGGAGCGGCTGTACCGTATGATTACGCCTGTGGTATTCCGCGAGGAGGAAAGCGCGGTGCGGCAGCTTGCAGCCTGCGGGGTCATTCCAGAGCAGGTGCAGACGGTGATCGTGACGCATTTTCATGCCGATCATGTGGCCGGTCTGCGCGATTTCCCGAACGCCACATTTTTGTACGTGCCGGAGGCGTACGACGCGGTGAAGTCCTTGCGCGGATTGGCGGCACTCCGCAGGGCGTACCTGCCGGGGCTGCTGCCGGAATCGTTCGAACGCCGCTCGCAGCCGATTCTCCAGGACCGGAAGGTCGAGCTGCCGGCGGATTTCCCGTTCTCCAGCGGCCTCGATGTGCTGGGTGACGGCAGTCTGGTTGCGGTCGACCTTCCCGGGCATGCGGACGGGCAGATCGGGCTGCTTTTGTCAACGGAGCGCTACGATTATTTGCTCTGTGCCGATGCGGCTTGGTCGAGCCGGGCGATCCGCGAGAACCGCCCGCCGCACCCGCTTGCCGGACTGGTCATGCCGAACCGGCGGCAGTACCGGGATAGCTTCGAACGGCTCGTTCGGCTGCACGAGCGGTATCCGGCTTTGCGTATCGTTCCCTCACACTGCCCGGAAATTTGGGAAAAGTGGATTCGAGGAGGGGAACCGCTCTGATGTTCATCGATTCGCTGCGCATTTTATCCCGTTATTGGCTTACCCGCCACGGACGCCGGTGGACGGACCGGGCTTCGCTCGAGCGGTGGCAGGAAGCGCGCATCCGGAACCATTTGGACCGGGTACGGCGGCAATCCCCCTTTTACCGCGAATGGTGGGGGAATCGTCCGCTGTCGGAATGGCGGGAGTTTCCGATGATCGACAAACAAATCATGATGGAGCAGTTTGACCGTCTGAATACGGCGGGAATCCTGAAAGAGGAAGCCTTTGCTCTGGCGCTCCGCGCGGAACAAACGCGGGATTTCACTCCGATGATCGGCGGGACGACCATCGGCTTATCGTCCGGAACGTCGGGTCACCGGGGACTGTTTCTCGTCAGCCGGGAGGAGCGGCTGGCCTGGGCGGGCGCCGTGCTGGCCAAGGTGCTGCCGGGATCGCTGCTCGGCAAGCACCGCATTGCCTTTTTTCTTCGCGCCAACAGCAACTTATATGCCGCGGTAGGCAGCCGGCGGCTGCAGTTCCGGTTCTACGATTTGCTCGATCCTTTGGAGCACCATCTGGACAGGCTCCGGGAACAGCAGCCGACCTTGCTCGTCGCGCCCCCTTCCTTGCTTCGCCTGCTTGCGGAGCAGCAAAGAGAGGGGCGGTTATCGATTGCGCCCGGGCGCATCGTGTCGGTGGCCGAGGTGCTGGACCCGCTCGACCGCCGGTATATCGAGGAAGCATTCGGGCAAACGCTGCATCAGGTTTACCAGTGCACCGAAGGTTTTCTTGCCGCTACATGCGCTCACGGTACGCTGCATATGAATGAAGATATCGCAGTCATTCAAAAAGAAGTTGTGGACCTTCGGTTGCGGAAGTTCATTCCGGTTATTACCGATTTTTCCAGAATGGCGCAGCCGATGATCCGGTACCGGCTGAACGACGTGCTGACCGAACGTGCGGAGCCTTGTCCTTGCGGATCGCCGTTTATGGCGATTGAAACGATCGAAGGGCGCTGCGACGACTTGTTCTATTTTCCGGCTCGCGATGGCGAAGGATGGGTGCGCGTATTCCCCGATTTCGTCAGCCGGGCGCTGCTTGCCGCCTCCGGTGATATCGAAGCGTATCGCGTCGTGCTCCACGCGCCGAACCGGCTGGAGGTTTCCCTGCAAGTCGCGGACGGCAAACGGGCGGAGACTGAAGCGGCCGTGGCGAATGCCTTGACTGGCTTGTGCGATCGGATCGGCTGCTGCACGCCCGGGTTCGAATTTACGGCGTATGCCTTCCAGCCGGGAGACCGGAAGCTTCGGCGGGTGGAGAGGAGGTTCGACCTTGACCTCGATGCTGCGCTTATTCGATAGGAAATCGATCGGGCAGCTCGAATGGCCTGATACGGCTGACGGCGGCTATGCCAAGCGTTACTTGCTTCCGCTGCTTCAACAGCCGGTCGAGACATTCGTGCCGAACCTGTCCACGGCTTTGCACGTGCTTCAACTGAACGACAACGTATTGCCGGTGACCGTCAACGAGACGGAATACGACAATTCGTACGTCTGTTCCCCGTACACCCACTACGTCAGCTATGCGAAGCAGGAGTTGTATCTGCTGAACTCTCGCCCGGCGGAGATTGCGCTTCGTGGACTGCTTACCACTATGGGCTGGCTGCTGAAAGGGAGCGGGTTCAACCGTACGGTGCACGTTAACAACTGGCTGCTGTCGACCAATTTGTATCCTGATCTGTCCGACGAGGAAATGGAAGACGCGGTGCGCTTCCTGCTCCGTTCGTTTCCGAAGCATACGCTGATTTTCCGGTCCCTCAACCGGACGACGAACGGCGCGATGATGGATGCGCTGGAGAAGCTGGGCTTCCGCATGGTTCCGAGCCGGCAGGTTTATCTGCTCAAGCCGTCGGACGATGCCTGGATGAATGCGAAAGCCCGCTGGCTGCTGAAGCGGGACTACGGACTGCTGGACAAACACGGGTATGAAGCTGTCGGTCCGAAGGATTTGACGGAGGCGGATATGCCCCGGCTGGCGGACTTGTACCGGGCGCTTTATTTGGACAAATATTCGTACCACAATCCGCAGTTCGGAGCGAGCTTTTTCAAGCTGGCTTGGAAGGAAGGGCTGCTGGAGCTGCATGCGCTTCGTCATAAGCCGACGGGACGTCTGGATGCGGTGCTCGGCTTCTTTTGCCGCAACGGGGTCATGACCACGCCGATCTTCGGTTACGATACGTCGCTTCCGCAGGAGCTCGGCTTGTACCGCATGCTGTCGTCGGTGCTGATCGGCATTGCCCGGACGAACGGCCATCTGCTCCACGAAAGCTCGGGGGCCGCGCAGTTTAAGCGCAACCGAGGGGCGGTCGCGGATATCGAATACAGCGCCGTTTACGACCGGCATTTGCCCTTCCGCCGGCGTTCGGGCTGGATGCTGCTGCATAAGACGCTGAACGGCATTGGCATTCCGCTTATGAAAAAATATAAATTTTAGATGGGAGCAGGAGAAGGAGGGAATTCCATGGACAACGCCCAGCCGGTTGCTTTGGTGACAGGCGCGTCCAGCGGCTTTGGCTTGTTGACGTCGGTCGCGCTGGCTCGCGCTGGCTATAGAACCGTTGCGACGATGCGCAATCCGGACAAAAGCGATGCACTTCAGGGGCATGCGGAGCGCAGCGGGGTGCAGGAGCTGATCGACATCATGCCTCTGGATGTTACCGATCACGAGGCGATCGGGCAAACCGTCGGTTCGATTGTCAAAACATACGGCCGGATCGACGTGCTCGTGAATAATGCCGGTTTCGCCGTCGGCGGATATGTTGAGGATGTGCCGATGGAGCAGTGGAGACAGCAGCTGGAGACGAACGTATTCGGTATGATCGCGGCGACCAAGGCCGTGCTTCCGCATATGCGGGAGCGAAGGTCCGGGTGCATCGTCAACGTCAGCAGCGTCAGCGGCCGCAGCGGCTTTCCCGGTTATGCCCCTTACAGCACGTCCAAGTTCGCCGTGGAAGGCTTCAGCGAGTCGTTAAGGCTCGAAATGAAGCCCTTCGGCGTTAATGTCGTGCTTATCGAACCGGGCGCCTACAAGACGGACATCTGGCAAAAAGGCTTCGACTCCATGTGCAGCTCCGAAGCCTCGCCTTACCGGCCTTTGCTGGAGAAGGTGCTCCGCTACTCGAAGCAAGCGGCCGCTACCGCACCGGACGCGGCGGAGGTAGCGGAAACCATCGTCCGCGTCGTCCGCTCGAAGCGTCCCAAGCTGCGTTATCCGCTCGGTCGCGGGGCAAAGCTGGCCCTGAGGAGCAAGGCGCTGCTCCCTTGGCGGTGGTACGAATCAATTGTGCTGCGTCTGCTCAACAAATGAAGCGCATAAATGACATAAGACAAGGCCGTTCCTGGTCGGAGATGATCCGCGGGAGCGGCCTATTTGTTTGTCGACAGATTGACCAAAGCTCTAGTGGCGTGTAACGGCATGGCCTGGAGACCGGTCCGGCCGCAGATTCCGCGTTCGGGGGCCCCATCGGATACTTCATTTAAAACTCTAAAGTACATGTCAAATGTTTATTGAGAGAAGAATTTATTTTATAGGGATATTATCGTTGAACCTTGGCATTTGCATCAATGTAGTACGATGGGGGTGAAGCTCGAAACGATATTCATTTGCGAGATCAACGATAAAGGAGGAGTATCTTTGAAAGAAGCCATCTTGATCCAAGGCGCACGTGAAAACAATCTGAAAAACATTTCGTTATCGATTCCCAGAAATCGATTGGTTGTCTTGACCGGGCCATCGGGGTCCGGGAAATCAACGCTCGCGATGGATACGCTGCAAAGGGAATGCCAGCGGCAGTATATGGAATCCATGGGAATGGTCACGGATTCGATCAGCAAGCCAAAGGTGGATTCCATCGCCGGACTGTCTCCGTCGATCAGCGTAGGACAGCACGTCACGAACCGCAATCCAAGGTCGACGGTAGGCACGGTGACGGACATCTATACGTATTTGCGCCTTTTGTACGCCAAGCTCGGAGAACGGCCGTGCCCGTCCTGCGGCTCGACCGTTCCGCCATCGTTCGAAGAGGCGGGTGGCTTGAGCGAGGAGGACGAAGCGTCCGGCCAGCCGCAATACGTCCAATGCCCGAACTGTGCGCTTGAGCTTTCCAAGCTGACGATGGGCCATTTTTCGTTCAACAAGCCGGAGGGCGCTTGCGAAACGTGCGATGGACTCGGCAGCGTAGCCAGCCTGAACCTGGAGGCCGTCTTCGTCGAAGAGCAGAGCCTGCGCGGGGGATGCGTGACTTTTTGGTACCAGTCACTCATCGATTACCAGAACAGCATCCTGCAAGCTGCCGCCAAGCATTACGGCTTCGTCTTCGACCCGGATCAGCCGTTGAAAGAATACGGCCAGGTTCAGCGCGACCTGCTGTTCTACGGCGTGGAAAGCGAAGCCTTCCTGCGGCACTTCCCGAACGTCCAGCCGCCCAAAACGGTCGGTAGAGGAAGATTCGAAGGCGTCGTCACGATCTTGTGGCGGCGCTACCTGGAAAAAGACGGCGACCCAAACGGTTCGGCGTCCGTAGGGGCGTATTTCCGCCGGCAAACGTGCGGTGGCTGTCAAGGAACGAAGTTGAACCAGCAAAGCCGCCGGGTTACGGTGCGCGGCGCGTCGATTGCCGAAGTATCGTCCTGGTCGCTGGATGACGTGCTGTCGTGGCTGAACGGTTTGCCGGGAAGCTTGCCGCCGGCCGGACGAGAAATGCTGGAGCCGGTGCTGAACGATTTGCCCGAGCGGCTAAGACGGGTGATCGATGTCGGTTTAGGGTACTTGTCGCTTCACCGGCAGACGGTGACGCTGTCCGGAGGAGAGGCGCAGCGAATTCGGCTCACTTCCTTGCTCGGTTCCGGTCTCACCGGGGTGCTGTATATTTTGGACGAGCCTTCGGCAGGGCTGCATCCGCGGGACACGGAGGGGCTAATTCATGTCCTGAAGCAGCTTCGCGATCTGGGAAATACGGTGCTTGTCATCGAGCATGACGTCGAGGTGATGCGTGCGGCGGATCATGTCATTGACATGGGACCCGGCGCGGGCGCGATGGGAGGAACCGTCGTCGGCGAGGGTCCCTTGGAAGCTCTGAAGTTGTGCGAGAGGTCGGTTACGGGCGCTTATTTGCGGGACGAGAGCTTACTGTCCTCAGGGCGGGTTAGAAGGCGGGGGAATGGGAGCTTCCTGACGATCCGGGATGCCCACGCGCGGAATTTAAAGCACATTACCGTTTCGTTTCCTCTCGGCTGCCTGATTTCGGTGACCGGCGTATCCGGTTCGGGGAAGTCGACGCTCCTGTTCGATCTGCTCGCGCCGGACGAACAAGCCGGGAAGCACGAAGGCTGCGGAGCTATTACCGGTCTGGAGCATATCGGGAACTGGATTACAGTAGACCAGTCTCCGCTCGGGCGGATGCAGCGTTCGAACATTGCGACTTATACCGACGTCTTTACCTCGATTCGGAATCTGTTCGCCAGCTTGCCGGAGGCGAAGCGAAGCAAGCTGACATCGAAGCACTTTTCGTTCAATACGCCCGGCGGACGCTGCGAGAACTGCCAGGGGCTCGGCGTTTTGTCGCTGCACATGCATTTTCTTCCGAATCTGGAAGTGCGGTGTCCCGCCTGCCGTGGCAGAAGGTTTCAGGATAACGTACTGCGTGTTACCTACAAAGGCTACACGATATCCGACCTGCTCGATATGACGGTTCAAGAAAGCCTGTCCGTCCTGAAGGATCAGGATAAAATGTCAAGAACGATTGAACTGCTCTGCGAGGTAGGGCTTGGCTATTTGCAGTGGGGCCAGTCCGTAACGACGCTGTCGGGCGGAGAGGGGCAGCGGGTCAGGCTGGCCAAGGAGCTGAGCAAAAAAACAAAGACCCACACCCTCTATTTGCTGGACGAACCGACTACCGGCCTGCATCCCGGTGATGTGCGGCAGCTGCTCGTTTTGTTGAATAAATTGGTTGATGCGGGCCATACCGTGATGGTGGTCGAGCATAACGTGGACGTCATCCGCGAGTCCGATTGGGTCGTCGATCTCGGCCCGGAAGGAGGAGAAGCGGGCGGCTCGCTCGTCGCAGCGGGAACCCCGGAGGAAGTGGCCGCATGCGAAGCTTCTCACACCGGGCGCTTCTTGAGGCAAGCACTACGCTTGTAAAGGCGGCAGGGGACGTCCCCACAAACCGGACCGTGCGGGAGCGTAGGAGGAGGTGCCGTTCGGGCATCTCTTTTTTTATGCCCCGATTTCACAATAAGAGCAGAAGCCGTTATAATTAGGAGATACTTTTGCATCGCAGGGAAGGGAAGCGAGGTACATGTTTGCGCGTAGGGAAAGCTTAGGTCAATATGTTCGGCTTTATCCGGTGACAACGGCCATCATCTTGATTCAATTGCTGGTGATGGCGGCGATGGAGTGGTACGGATCGTCCCAAGACAGCGAAACGCTGCTCCGGTTCGGCGCCATGTACGGCGTTCCAGGCATCGAGCCGGCACTGTGGCGCTATGTGACGGCTATCTTCGTACATATCGGGTTCCAGCACTTGCTTTTTAACAGCTTCGCCTTGTACGTGTTCGCCGCTCCGCTTGAGCGTATGCTCGGCTCCTGGCGCTACGCGGCGTTCTATCTTGCGAGCGGAATCGCCGGGAATGTGGCGAGTGCGTGGTTCCACTCGGACCCCTATATCGGAGCGGGTGCGTCCGGAGCGATCTACGGCATATACGCCGCGTACTTGTACTTATCGGTATTCCGGCGCGATCTGATCGATTACCAGACGAAACAAACGGTATGGACCATTGTGATCATCGGCTTTGTGTATTCATTTGTCGTCCAGAATGTCGACGTTTATGCCCATGCCGGCGGCTTCGTCGGCGGGTTGGCCGTATCGGCGCTGATGACCTTGTTCGTGAAGCGGAGACGGCGCAGGGAGAGCTGGGACGAGCCCGGTGTGGAGTAGTCCAGCGGCTCGAAACCCTCGAATAGTCTGAATTGGTTGGGAATAGAGGAACGCCGGTGCGCTAAACGGAGTTTGAAGACGGTGATGGAAGCATAGCGGAACTGGGGAGCATTTAAGTGTGTCGAAAAATGTTAATGCTCCCCGTGATCGGCCTGATAACGCATCACAGGTTCTCTATATTGGGCCATTCGACGATTTCGGCCGTTATAGCGCATCTCAGTTCCTCTAAGTTTGCGAGCCTCGCATCGAGGACGGTGCTTCATGCGCCGTGAAGTGAATTTGCCTCTCGGGGGGCGGACATAGGCCCACCGATTTAATCCGCGAGTTCAATCCTAAAGGTCAATCCTAAAGGTCAATCCTAAGGCAATCCTAAACGTCAATTCCAATAGCCCCCCCTCTAAAATCTATCTTCTCACATGAATCTCCGAAAATTTCGAATCCCCAGCCACTTCAACCTTTCACATTAACCCGCACATAACGGCTCCTGAGCATTAAACGAGGTTTCTTGGCAAATCAAAGAACTATAGATCAGTTCGGGAGCTACGGAGGTGGCTCTTTAGCATGACTAAACGAATGCGCTTTCAATCAGAACTATGGGGAGGCCGACATTTCTTCGCGACAGCTCTTTCCTTCCTTACCCCTCCACAAAAACGAAAAATGCTGCGCCCGTGCACCTTCCTCTAACTTCGCTCAACAACAACTGCGAGTTTATCCGTAGAACCGCATAAATAATCCGTCCTCCGGGAGACAAAGAAAAGCCCTTAGTGATAATCTTTATCAATGAACGGGTTCAACGAAGGGGAGGGATACATGTGAACCAAAAAAACGGAATCGCAAGACTGCTCGAGATTGCGGGCGAGAAGCGCGGGCTACTGATCGTTTCCGGCATTTTGTCGGCTCTGAGCGCGGTCTGCATGCTTATTCCTTACGTATCGGTATATTTTATCATCCGCGAGCTGTTGGAGCATGCGGCGAATCCGGCTTCCGCCGACGGAACGTGGATGATCCGCTGGGGGATCGTTGCGCTGCTAGGGCTGCTGGGAAGTCTGCTGCTGATGTATGCGGGAGGAATGTTCTCCCACATGGCGGCGTTCCGGATCTTGTACGGTCTACGCGTCAAGCTGTCCAACCATATCGGACGGCTGCCGCTCGGCTGGCTGAACGGCACCTCGACGGGCGTCGTGAAGAAGACGTTGGAGCAAAACGTAGAAAAGGTGGAGACCTTCGTCGCGCATCAGCTCCCGGATCTTATTCATGTGGCGGTGTCTACTCTGGTGATGATGGTCGCGATGTTTGCGTTGAACGTATGGCTGGCGCTGGCTTGTCTCGTTCCGATTGCAGCCGGTTTCACCGTGCAGATCCTGCTCTCGACGGGGGAAAAGTCCAAGAAAAACGTTAAGCTGTATTACGATTCTTTGGAACGGATGAGCGGATCGGCGGTTCAATATGTGCGGGGGATGCCGGCGGTGAAGGTGTTCGGACAGACGGTCCATTCGTTTCGCAAGTTTTACGACGACATGATCCGCTACCGTGATTTTTGCGTCAAATTTACCGATCAGTTTCAGAACGGATTCCTGATCTTTAAAGTCATTCTCAGCTCGTTTGCGGCGTTTATACTGCCGGTCGGCGTCTATCTGCTGGCACGGGACCCGGGCAGTGTGGCGTTCGCCTCGGTTCTGCTGTTCTTTCTGATCATGGCCCCGGGCATCTCCGCCCCGATGTTCAAAATTATGAATATCAGCTCCTCGCTCCGCGATATTAACGAGGGGGTCGAGCGGATCGACCGTATTTTGGCGGAGGAGCCGGTAAAGGAACCGGTGAACCCGAAAAAACCGGACGCGTACGACTTGACGTTCCATAGCATCTCCTTCTCCTACGGGACGGAAGGCAGATCTTCCCGGAGCGAAGCGCTGTCCGATATTTCGTTCAACGCACGGCAGGGCAAGGTAACGGCGCTGGTCGGTCCGTCCGGCTCCGGCAAGTCCACGGTTGCCAATCTCATTCCCCGGTTCTGGGACGTGAGCCAAGGAAGCATCCGCATCGGCGGCGTAGACATCCGCGAGATGGCCTCGGCCGATCTGATGAACACCGTCGCTTTTGTTTTTCAGGAAACGTTTTTGTTCTACGATACGCTCTATAACAATATCGCCGTCGGGCGGCCCGGAGCGTCGCCGGAGGAAGTGTACGCCGCCGCGAAGGCGGCCCAGTGCCACGAGTTTATCGGCAGGCTGCCCCAAGGCTACGATACATTGATCGGGGAAGGCGGCGTGTACTTGTCGGGCGGCGAGGAGCAGCGGATTGCGGTGGCCCGGGCGATTTTGAAGGATGCCCCCATTTTGGTACTCGATGAGGCGACCGCTTTCGCCGATCCCGAGAACGAGTACGAGATGCAACTGGCGCTTAAACAGCTGATGCAGGGAAAAACGGTTATCGTGATCGCGCACCGGCTTTCTTCGATCCGGGATGCCGATCAAATTATCGTGCTGAACGCCGGACGGCTCGAAGAGCAGGGAACGCATGACGGACTCGTTGCCGCAAACGGTTTGTATGCCAAAATGTGGAAAGCGTACACGGATGCGGGGCAATGGCAGATCGAGACGGGAGGAGTGAGGGCATGAGTCTGCTTCATCATATTACGGCGGGCCAGCCGAAGAAGCTGATCAAGCCGGTACTGTATACGACGTTCGCCAACCTGATGGCGATCGCGCCTTTTGCTCTGCTGGTTGGAGGCGCGAGACTGATCTTCGAGCCGTTCGTTCATCCGGGCGCGTCACTGGATGTAGCGGGACTTTGGTGGGTGTGCGGGGGCATGGCGGCTGCGCTGATTGTTTTGTTCTTCTGCGAAGTGCCGGCATACCGCGCCCAGTTCAGGGGGGCTTACGAGACGGCGGCCGAAGGTCGCGCTCAGCTGGCCGAGCATTTGCGGAAGCTTTCCCTCGGCTACTTGAACCGACGCGACCCCGGCGATTTGGCGAACATGATAATGGGCGATTTTACGCTGGTGGAGCACGGCATCTCGCACCTCGTGCCGCAGATGCTCGGCGCGCTGGTGATGCCGGTGCTGGCCCTTGCCGGGCTCTCCATTCTAGACTGGCGCATGGCGGCCGCGATGTTTGCCGCTTTTCCTGTGGCGGTCGTGCTGGTGCTTTTCACCTCCCGCATTCAGCGTAGGCTGGGGGCGAACCATATGCGGGCCAAGATTGATGCCGCAAATCGTCTCCAGGAATATTTGAACGGTATCCGGGTCATTAAAGCTTACAATATGACGGGCGAGCGCTTCGTCCGGCTTGAAAAATCGTTCAAGGAGCTGATGCACCGCAGCATCCGGATCGAAGGGCTGCTTGGGCCGATCGTGCTGAGTGCCATCGCTCTTATTCGCGCCGGGCTCACCCTGATGGTGATCGTTGGGGTTCATCTGCTGCTGGGCGGCAAGCTCGAAGTCATGACGCTTGTGACGTTTTTGCTCATCGGAACGCGGATTTTCGATCCTCTCACGACCGCGCTTGTGAACTATGCGGAGTTTCGCTATCACGAGCAGGCCGGTGAACGTATCGTCCAATTGCTGAAAGAACCTGGCATGACGGGCGGCGTGCTTCCTCCCGAAGAGCACGACATTGAGCTGCGGCAGGTCACCTTCGGCTACAACGAGCAATCCACGCTCAAAAACATCAGCGTCCAGATGCCCGCCGGTTCGTTCACTGCGCTGGTCGGCCCGTCGGGAAGCGGGAAGAGCACGATTCTTCGGCTAGCCGCCCGCTTCTACGATCCCGTCGAAGGAAAGGTGCTGCTCGGAGGGCAGGATATGCGGAGCATGGACCCGGAAGCGCTGCTGCGCAAGGTGTCGATGGTGTTTCAGGACGTCTATTTGTTCCAGGATACGATCGGCAACAATATCCGCTTCGGGCGGAGCGGTGCAACGCAGCAGCAGGTGGAGGAGGCGGCCCGGCTGGCCTGCTGCCACGAGTTTATCATGAAGCTGCCGCAAGGCTACGATACGATGGTGGGCGAGGGGGGCAGCACATTGTCCGGCGGGGAAAAACAGCGGATTTCCATCGCGCGGGCGATTCTGAAGAACGCGCCGATCGTCCTGCTGGACGAGGCGACGGCTTCCTTGGACCCGGAAAACGAGGTGGAGATTCAGCGCGCGATCGATCATCTGGTTCAAGGGAGGACGGTGATTGTCATCGCACATCGTCTGAAAACGATAAAAAACGCCGACAACATCATCGTGCTGGACAACGGCCAAGTGGTCGAGCAGGGGCGGCATCACGACCTGTTGAAGCGCGAAGGCTTATACGCCAGGCTCTGGAATTTGCAGCAGCAAACCGGAGGCTGGAGTATCACTTCTTGATCGGCGACGTAGTTTCATAGTTCTACCAACACTGCTTTTACAACCATTAATCTAATCCAGCTCTGTGCTGGATTTTTTGTTGTTTAAAAAAGTTATACACTATTCAAACTTGTGGATAAACTCGAAGAATGAAGCAAGGGGATAGTCATTAAAAATGGAAACATGGAAAAAGAAAGGGGGTGGAAATAAATCGGCGTCGAGGGTGACAAATTATCAATTTAATTTTAAAATTGGAACAATAAAAAATAGTTAGTTTATGGGAGTTTTGGCCAATCATTGTAGCTGGTGCTTGAATATTTTTCAACCAACCATTTTCCATTATCTTGAATCATTATTATAGTGTCCGTGTAAGTTGCATGTTCGCCAGTTTTTTTAACTGTTTTTACACTAACTATTCCTTTTTTTCTTGATTCATCTACGTTGGTTATTTTTTCAACTTTAAAACTCTTAATATCCCCGTAGTAAAACCTGTAGTTAACAAGTTGTCCGGCATTAGTTCCACTAACATATTTTGCCGCCTCATTAACTCCAATAATATATGCATTATAAAAATCTTTTAATGCCTGATAGGCATCTTTATTGTTTTCAGAGTTTGGGTCAGATTTGAAGTGCTCATATGTATAAAAAATACCACCTAATACAAGTAATAAAGCGAATATTAAATAAAATTTCTTCATAAATGTTCTCCTTGAATTGATATTACAATAATACTGGAACCCAATAAAACGATGGGTTCCAGTATTAAGTCATGCTTAAGGGTATAACCTACCTGCTTTTAACCAAATCTTTTCTTCACTCTGAGAAGTATAATCTACTAATATTTGATTTCTAGGAAAACCATAAAATAATCCCCAATCTTGCGATTGAGCAGGATTATATCTTTGCCCAATTCTTACATTTGTCCAGTTTGCATGGTTGAATTCTGATCCTGAATTCAGGTTTTGGTTAACTTGGGCGATAGAAGTGATACGTTTTACCTTCATTCCAGAACCGTCACCATAAAAATCATATCTCCAAGGCAATTCCGCTGTCAAGGTTGAACCAACATAGTAACCAGCCCTGTTATATCCGGCACAAAACAATGCTACCGAATTTGTGGCGTATACGTAAAAGTCCATTACAATGGATTGACCACCTTGGAAATTATGTTCGGGCGGAGTTACGATTGTACCTTCTTTAGCGCCATGGATTGTCATTCCCCAAACATCATCCCAAGGATTAGGACCATCATTGTAGTTGTATGCGAGACCGATATCAATAGAGTCGCCATCTTTGTCAATTGCTCCCGTATATGCCCATGCTTTTTCGTTACTGCTATCAGTAATATATATTCCATTGCCTTTTTTGGGTAACCATATATCAGTAACTAATCTGGAATAACCGACATTTGAAACAGCCCGACGGTAAATGCCCGTTTTGACATTTTCAGATTCATAGTCAGGGTATTTCCAACCTGTTCCCAATAGGGCAGGTACTTTTCCTTTTTCTTTGTCTGCATCAATGCTCTTGGTGACCAATTCCTCAGTATTTATTTTTAAATTACCGTTTCTATCCAATTTGTTTTTATTCAGTTCCTTCAGACTTTTCAAATTAGATGAACGATTAGAAATTATAGACCCATCAATGTTTATATGAATTACATTTTCTCTATGTTTTTCGTCTAGTTTGGACAGAACTTCCTTCAACTTCTTTCTATCACTTTCAGGTATGTCCTTATCAATATATGCCTCTAATGCGGCACTTTCGGCAGGACCTAACTCTTCATTCGATTTGGCAGAAGCAACAGGTATAGCCATTGTAGACAGTAAAATAGCACTGATTATTAATGCGGGAATCCTTTTCATATGACTACCTCCGTATTTTTCGATATTTTTATGAGGATCATGGTAGTTTCATGCAATAGAATCGAATACCACCTTTCCCTGTTTTTAAATGCTTGATTTCGGATATAAAATACAAATAATTACATAATATAAAATATAATGCATTAAATGCTAATAGATTACAATATATGATTTTGATTGTTAAAAGAAAGTCCTTCCAAACTCTGGCTTCGAGACGGCATGGAGCTGCAGTTGAGCGATATGATCTGGCGGGAGGATGTAACCTTTGACATGAGCGTTCGGTATCCGCATCTGGAACTTGCGCTGAATATCGAGGGGAACGGCTGTTGGTCCGCTGAAGGGCAGCGGAGGGAAATATCGAGCGAGTCCGGCTCCGCGCAGCTTGTTTACTTTAACGATATCCGTATCCGTGCGGAGCATAGGAAAAACAAACGAATCTTGCACGCGGAGCTGCGCATGGACGCCCGGCTCTGGCGGCCCCTTTTTCTAGAGCTTGAATGTTCGGATGGAGCAGTCCTTTTTCTACTTCGAAGATTTGATCGGTCCCAAGCTTCAGGTTCTTGCGCAACAGCTGCGGAGCTGCCCGTACGGTGGCTCGGCCAAGCGGCTTTTTCTAGAGATATTTTGCTGCAGACGCTGGCCCAGCCGCCAAGCTTGCTTGCCTTATCGCGCAAAATCAGCCTTAACGACTACAAATTGAAGATCGGCTTTAAGGAAGTGTTCGAGATGACCGTCTTCGAATTCGTCCGCCGGCAGCGGTTGGAAAAAGCCTGGGTGCTGCTGGAAAACGGCTCGCTGAACGTCAGTCAAGCCGCGTCTCTTGTAGGCTATAATAACTTCAGCCATTTTGCCGCCTTATTCAAGAAGACGTATGGCGTGAATCCAAGCAATTATGCCAGAGATGTTGCTAAAACTTGAATGCCGTGTTACGATAGGATAAATTTAGCAGAACGGAGGGTTACGTGTGTTAGACAATACCAATTCCGGCGTACTTGAGTTCACGAATTAAATAGTGCTCAAAGGCTCTGTCTGTGTACAGAGTGATCGGGATTGGTCTGCCTGCATATACGGGTAACCCTGGTTAGTTATACGCAATATGGCTATCAGAGGGAGGGACGAATCGGCCCTCTTTTTGTTATGCCCGCAAAACGTAATACACAAGGCCAATAATCCGTCCGTTTGAAGAACGCCCTGATTTTGACATATGTTGGAACGGGGGAGGTTCTTCTTAAGGGGATGCGTATGTCCTTTTCCGATGACTCCTGGCACAGGCAGCAGCCTGTGTTTTTATTTTTTACATTTTGGGAGGAATCAGACTATGAGCGAACAAATGCTGCGAATTGACGGAATCGAATTATGTGCCGAAAGCTTCGGCAATCCAAAGGACCCGGCGGTTTTAATGATTATGGGAGCCACTGCATCGATGATTTGGTGGGAGGACGAGTTTTGCCAACGTCTGGCAGATCGCGGGAGGTATGTGATCCGCTACGATAACCGCGATGTCGGGCGTTCGACAACGTATGAACCGGGGCGTCCCGAATATACTTTGGAAGATATGGCGGACGATACGGTTCGTGTTCTCGACGGGTACGGGATAGCGCAGGCGCACTTTGTCGGCATGTCGCTCGGCGGGCTGCTTACGATGCTTGCGGCGGTGCGGCACCCGCAAAAAGTGCTGACCGCTACGCTGGTGATGACGTCGGCTTTTGCGCCGGATTTGCCGCCGATGGAGGAGAAGGTAGAAGCTTTCTTTGCCGGTACAGCCAACGTGGATTTGACAAACGAGCAGGCGGCCGTTGACCTGACTGTGGAAAAATGGAAAATCTTAAAAGGCTCCAAGCATCCGTGTGATGAGGAGAGAATCAGACGTCTGGCTATCCAAGAAGTCGGAAGGGCGAGCCGCCTATCGAGCATGTTCAATCACGGCCTGTTGACAGGCGGCGAATCGGATATCGCCCGGGTTCACGAGATCGAAGCTCCCGCGCTGGTCATTCACGGAACGGAAGATCCGATTTTGCCTTACGCGCATGGGGTGGCGCTTGCGAACCAAATTCCGGGAGCGGTCCTGCTCACGCTGGAAGGGACCGGGCACGAGCTGCACCGTGACGATTGGGAGGTTATGATCGACGAGATCATCAAGCATACGGCGATGCAATAAAATAGGAGCGGCAGTCTGGAGCTTGATTTTCGGCTCCGGACCGCCGCTTCCGCTAGATTATTTAGCAAGTCTGTATGCGGCTAATGTCATAGCGTTAATCGTCTGGTCGATCAAAAATCCGAATACCGTTGAACTGGCGGATAAGCTCCAAAGCTTTGTATTCGGGGTTGTGCAGCAAGGCTGACCGTATCTTAATCCGGCAATACTCATTGATTTTGTGCGGCTGACGGCTCCGCCTTCCCTTTATGTCGACAAAGCGGAAGGATAAGAAGGAACCCGGCAAAAAAGCATAAACCGACCAATGCGTATACCATGGAAAGAGAAAGCGCATTTTTCAATATACCTGCGACACTCATCATGAGAAGCATGGCTCCAGTCATAAGCGGAGTGCGGATTCCCGTGACCCGGCCGATAAAGCCAGGTTCGGTATGCTTCATAACCAAAGCGTTATTGCCGACAAAGATGGCCGGTTGCAGTAGGGCAATGAAGAATTGCGCGATCATCGTTAATCCTAAGCTGGTGGATAACCCTGTCAAAACTATTCCGGCTCCATCGACGAGCAATCCGATCATCAGGAAGCGTTGAGGGGCAATCCTGGCAGCGAGTGCGAACGTTACGATTCCTCCGATCACTTCGCCTAACCCATACGGAATGGTGATCCACTTCAACGCTTGCGCGGGCAAGTCCAACTGCTCCGTCACGAGGAAGATGCTCAGCGGTGAAATTAACCCGACACCCAGTCCCACGAATAGGAAGCATAAGCTTAGCTGCAAGAGCGTCTTGTTGAGGAAGACATAGCTCATACCGTCCGCCATTTCGCGAAACAGTGAGGACGGATGATCGGCTTCACTCTTCGGCTGCTTTGGATCGGATGGGACAAAGATCAGGGCTGCGGCGGAGGACAGAAAACATACGCTCGTTCCCAATATCGAAGCTTCAATACCGAATTGCTGATACACAAACGTGCCCAAGATCGGACCGAGAACCATAAAGACGGAAACTAACGTTTGCAATAAAGACATGCAGGCTTGTGCGTCTTCCTCGCGTACGTGGTTCTTGAACAGCTTCATTCCGGAAGGCTGGGCAAACTGCGATAGGATGGAGGAGCATAAGGTGGCCAGAAAAACAACCCTCCATGATCCGGCTTCAAGCATAAGGAAGACGAGGAATACGGACAACGAACTCAAACACTCGCACCAGACCATGGTGCTTTTGGGCCGCCACCGGTCCGCGAAAACCCCGCCGATGAAAGCAAAGATAAACATAGGGGCATATTCCGCGACCGAAATCATGGAAACGGCAAAAGCATCCCCGCCCGTCGCTTCCATGACAAACAAGAGGACAGCGAAATTGCGAATCCAAATTCCAAGTTGCGAAAATAAGCTTGAAACCATAACGGCCCGAACAAAGCCGTTGCGAAGCAGTTGTACGGTTCCCGACATTTGAACAATTCCTCCTTCGTCATCGTTTGGAATTTCATCCTACGGCCTCCTGCAAGGGGAGTGTCAACGCATTTTTTGAAAGAGCAAGAACCTACGATTGCGGCTGTAGATTTTACAGCACTTGACATTACCCGGGGAAGTAGGGTAGAGTAAAGCTAATTGTTACCTAAAGGAGAGATTTTGATGTCGGTGGTCGTTCTTAACTAATCAATTCCATAACGAGGTTTCTGGAAATTCATTGGCGAATTTTGCTGTTAAGCAAGGTTTATTTGTCATGGGTTTACGGTCACCTTGGAATTAGTTAAGAACAACGGATATCATACAATGCCTTAGGTACATGCCTATTCATTGCGCCTATCATCCGTGCTGAGTTCAGCGCGGATTTTCTGTTTTATCGGGCGCTTTTATTTAGGCATGGTCACAAAAGGGCAGAGAATGACGTACGTTCATTCTCTGTCCTTTTTTTATTTTCTTACAAGGAGAGATCACCCATGAATGAAAAAGCATTGCAACGTTTGGAATACGGCAAAATCAAAGAAGCTCTAGAGGAATATGCCGTATCGTATCTGGGCAAGCGGCAGATCGCCGAGCTGCTTCCTCTAACGAAGATGTCCGTCGTGCGGGCGAAGCTGGATGAAACGGCGGAAGCGAAGTCCTTGCTCCAGTATGGCGCCAGCGTTCCGATTCCTTCGCTGGAAGGGATGGAAAATATTTTGGAGCTGCTGGGAACGGGCTACGTGTTCAGTGAAAAGGACTTCATGCACATGCACCAATTTCTGACCAGTTGCGCGCAGCTCATGAGGTATATGGCCGCGAAAAGCGGGGCAGCCCCTCACATTAGCTCTTATGCGGCTTCCATGTACACAATGGATGCGCTGAAATCGGAGATCGAACGGTGCATCCGTCACGGGCAAGTCGCTGACTCCGCCAGCAAAGAACTTATGAAGGTCCGCAAGCGGCTGGCCGTATTCGAGGAACGTCTGAAGTCCAAGCTGGACTCTTTGATGAGCCGCCACCGCTCCATTTTGCAGGAACATGTCCTTAGCGCGCGCAACGGACGGTATGTGCTGCCAGTTAAGAAAGAGCACCGCAAGCTGGTGAAGGGAACAGTGCTCGACGAGTCGGCGAGTGGCCAAACGGTCTATATCGAGCCGGCCGAGGTCATGACGATTCAGTTCGAGCTTACAGGGTTGAAAGCGGAGGAAGCACGGGAAGAGCTGAAAGTACTGAGCGATTTGACCGCACTGGCGGAAAGCTCCGAGCAACAGCTTCTGACGAACATTGAAACGGTGGGCACCTACGATTTCATATTTGCTAAGGCCAAATATGCTCTGGCCATCGGAGGCTCCAATGTGGAGCTGAACGACCAAGGGATCATCGACCTGCGCGAAGCGAAGCATCCGCTGCTGAGCCGGCCCATGGTTCCCTTGAACTTCGTCATCGGACGGCGGTATAAGTCGCTGATTATTACGGGACCGAATACCGGAGGCAAGACTCTAACGCTGAAAACAGTTGGTCTGCTGACTGTCATGGCGCAGTCGGGCGTATTGGTTCCGGTACGGGAAGGAAGCTTGCTTTCCGTATTCAACCATCTCGCCGTCGATATCGGGGACGGACAAAGCATCGAGCATGCGCTTAGCACCTTCTCCGCGCATATTCGGAACGTCAACGAAATGCTGCAGTTTGCCGACCGTTCGACGCTCATCTTGATCGACGAGATGGCTTCCGGGACCGATCCGGGAGAAGGCGTCGGCTTGTCGGTGGCCATTCTGGAGGAGCTGCACCGAAGAGGGTCGACGGTGGTGGCGACGACCCATTTTACGGAGATTAAAAACTTCGCTGACGCGACGCCGGGGTTCGAGAATGCCCGCATGGAGTTCGATACGGACACGCTGCAGCCGCTGTACCGGCTGCGGATCGGGGAAGCGGGCCAGAGCTACGCTTTCTTGATCGCGTTGAAGCTGGGCTTGCCAGCCGGCCTTATTGAGCGGTCCCGCGAAATTACCGCACGCGGCTTGCCGGACAGCTTGCCGCAGGGGACACAGGCCCCCGGGCCTGAGCCGGACGAAGCCCCCGCGGCGGACACGGACGATCCGCAGGAAGAAACGACTCGGGTGCCTGCGTCTCTGTCTTCATCGGAAAAGAAGAAGGAGCCGGAGGATGCTGGTGAGCTGGTCTCTGTGGGTCCCAGAATCTTCCAGCTTGGTGATTGCGTGTACATCGCTTATTTGGGCCGTACTGGCATTGTGTTTGAAACCGAGGATGCCCGGGGCAACGTCGGGGTAATGATCCAGAATCAGAAGTTCAAAATCAACCAGAAGCGGCTGAAGCTGCACATCGAGAGCGAGGAGCTGTACCCGGACAATTACGATCTGGACATCGTGTTCGAGACGAAAGAAAACCGCAAAAAACGCAAGCTGATGGGGCGCAAGCACGCACCGGGCGTTACCATCGAGATGAAATCAGAGGAGTGATCGAAATGAAAAATTATGTAGATGAAATCAGCGCGAATGTCCGTTTGGAAGAAGGTTCTGCCGTCATCGAGCAGCTTTTGCTGGAGTGTTATTTCAGCCCGGGCATCTCGACCAAGGAGCTGGCGCGCAAGACGCTGCTGCCTGTTCCCGTAGCTGCGGCCATCAAGAAGGAGCTCGTCAAAGCAGGCGCGCTGACGCAAGAGAACGGGACGCGCTGCAGCAGCGCGGGAACGGCATGGATTGAGCAAGAGCTGGGATACGGCGGATTGAACAGGAGCCTGTACCTGAAGCTGACGGCAGGCGATGTGGATTGGAAGGCGGAGCTGGCAGACGTGCTGAGCGAGCTTCAGGAAATTTTCCGCTTGCGGCCGCAGGTGGACGTCCGGATCGATCAATCGAAATGCACCGCGGAGACGAGTCTGCGCCGCGCCGTCCTGTGCTTGAAGCAGCAGGCGCTGATCGGAAAGCGCGTGCTATGCATCGGCGACGACGATCTGGTCAGCGTGTCACTCGGCTTTTTGCTCAGGAAGCTCTTCCCGGAGGGACATTCGAAGACGAGCATCGACGTTATCGATATCGACGAGCGGTTCCTGAGCTATATCGGAGAGACTGCAGCCAGGGAGAGGCTGCCTATCCAATGCAGGCGCTGGGATTTGCGGCACCCTCTGGCCGAGGAATGGCAGGGACAATACGACTGCTTCTTCACCGATCCGCCCTATACGCTGCAGGGCATGATGCTGTTTCTTTCCCGTGGCATCAGCGGCTTGAAGAAGAGGAAAGGAGCCCCGATCTTCTTATCATTTGCCCATAAGTCGCCGGAGTTCATGCTGGCGATGCAGCGGGAGTTCGTGCGGATGGGGCTCATGGTCAGCGCCACGTTCCCGCGCTTTAACGAATACGAAGGCGCGGAAATGATCGCGAACCGGAGCCAAATGATCGTGCTGAAGACGACGGAGCAGACACGTTCCGAATATGCCGGCGCTTTCGAAGATGCGCTGTACACGGGCGAAGTCAAGCGGACACTGCGTACCTACCGCTGCCAGCAGTGCGGGGAAGCGGTCTACGTCGGCTTCCAAGGCGACGTGCCCACAATCGAGCAGCTCAAAAATCAAGGGTGTCCCCGCTGCAAGAACGATACGTTTCAATTGATCGAAAAGAAGAGCGTATAAGCATGCGGCGGCGAATCATGGCTCAAAAAGGAGAAGAAAACAAGATGAATATCCGGCCGATCAAGCAGGAGGATGTGGCTCAAGTAGCCGAATTTGAGAAGGAAATTTCCGTCATTTCGTTTGGCAGCGAGGCGGTAACCGATCTGGAATTCCACCGGCGCAAGCTGGAAAAAGCGATACCTCGCGAACAGGAAGGCATGCTCGTTCTTGAGCTGGAAGGCCGGGTAGCCGGCTGGCTATGGATGACGCTCAAAGAAAATTTCGTGACGAAAGAAAACTACATCCAGTTCAAAAGCTTTTACGCCGCAGAATCGTGCCGCGGTACGGAGGCGGTAACGGCTTTGTTCGAGGCGGGGATGGATTTTGCCGGCAGGCGGAAAGCCCGGCGCATCGTCGGACACGTACACGTCAGCAACCTGCCCATGCGCGCGCTGTATAAAAATTACGGCTTCGCGCCGACCCATCTGACGATGGAGTACAAGGTGCAGGATCAGGAAGCTTAGGCTGCGGAGGATAGGTAGCATGATCAAATGTCTGATTTGGGATTTGGATGAGACGTTATGGCATGGAACGCTGGCCGACGATGAAGAGGTGTCGCTGCGTCCCGGCATTCGCGACGTGCTAGAGCAGTTGGACGGGCGCGGCATTTTGCAGAGCATAGCGAGCCGGAACAACCATGATCTGGCGATGGCGAAATTGGAGGAACTAGGTATCAGCCGTTATTTTCTGTACTCCCAGATCGGGTGGGGGACAAAGGCGGAAGGCATTCGGCGGATCGCAAGCGAGCTGAATATCGGGCTCGATGCGGTAGCGTTCATCGATGATAATCCGTTCGAACGCTATGAGGCGGGGGCGTATCTGCCGGAACTGACTATCTACGATGCGCATGAGGCGCTGGAGCTTGCCGGATACCCCGAGTTCCAAGTCGGGAAGCTAACGAGGGAGGCTGGGAAACGCCGCGAGATGATGCTTTCCCGGCAGAAGCGGACAACGGCGGAGCAGCACTTCGCCGGAACGCGGGAAGACTTTTTGCGCTCCTGCCTCATGGAGCTGGAGGTCCGCGCTGCACGAGAGGAGGAGCTTGACCGGGCCTTCGAGCTGGCTGCGAGAACGAATCAATTCAATAATTTCACGGAGCGGATGTCGGAGGACGTCGTCCGCTCTTATCTGGAATCGACGGCGAAAGGACTTTATGTCGCGGAGCTGCGGGACCGGTTCGGCGATCACGGCATTGTCGGGGCGGCCATGTTGGACTATGAGATGGAACGGCTGAACATCCGGTTGTTCTGCATCTCTTGCCGCATCGAAGGGCGCGGCATTGGAACCGCGTTTCTCGGGACGGTGCTGAAGCTGGCGCAGCAGGAGCATCCGGCGATGCTTGAAGCGGTATGCAGCTACCGGGCTACAGGCCGCAACCGTCCGGCGCTGATGCTTTTGCAACTGCTGGGGTTCACCCGGAAGGAGAAGCGGGAGCATGATTCAATCTATGCGCTGCCGTTACCGTTCTCGTATGGTGCACCGGATTGGATTACCGTGAAAACGGGGCATTTTAAGCAAGCAAAGGAAGGGAGGACCTTAGGATGAATCGTGAAGAAATTAAACGGAAGGTCACGGCCATCGTCGCGCAATTGCTCGGCAAGCCGGACGTGGAACCGTCTGCGCAGCTGCTGGGCCCTCAGGGCGTTTTGGATTCCGTTACGGTGGTCCGGTTGATCGCCTGGCTGGAGCAGGAGTTTCAAGTTGCATTCGATGAGGAGGACCTTACGATCGAATCGTTGTCGAGCGTAGACCGTATCGTCTCATTTATCGAGGAGAGCGGGAGCTTGCCTCGCGGGGCTTATTCCGGACTGGAAAATTGAAACTCCGGATTGAAAAATTGAAACATCAAAGAGCTGACGTCCTATACGGATGGCCGGCTCTTTTTGCGCGACTGCACATGTTTCCGATTTTCAACGGTCTTGAGGCTGGTTTTTGTTCGTTCTTTTGGCGGGGTCGTGGTTGGACTTCCGATCGTTGTTTAGACAAAGGACGCTGTTATAATAAGGTTGAAATTTACATAAATGTAATTATTGATTTGCGGTTTCTGGCGGGAGCCGCAACAAAAGGAGTGTTCGATAATGACTACCTCAAACCACGAGACGGCGCATCAGCGCGTGCAGTCTGCCCGACGGGGGCTTACGGTCTTTTTTGCTTTCCTCGTTCCTCTTTCATGTCTGGGGTATTGGCTGACTCTTCATGACGAGAAAGGGGTACTTTTTCTGATGTGGACGCCCGCCTTGGCGTCTTTATTCTCGCGTTTGCTGCTGCGCGAGGGTTTTGCCGACATCTCGCTCCGTCTGGGAGGAAGACGCACTCTTAAATTCATACCGATCGTGCTTCTCCTGCCGATAGCGGTCGATCTGGCGGCCTATGGCATCGCATGGATGTTCGGACTCGCGCAATTTACCGCGCCTGCTACTTATTTAACCGCTTCACCCCTCGTTCTATTCGTATTCTTCCTGCTCGCAAATGTAACTCTTGGAACGGTTCAAGGCTTGGTTGGATCCTTTGGCGAGGAAGTGGGGTGGCGCGGCTACATGCTCACACGCCTGATCGATGCCCGGGTTCCCCGGCCTGTTCTCGTCAGCGGACTGGTATGGAGCGTGTGGCATCTGCCGCTCATGGTAGCTGGAGTGTACTACGCCGGTCCGTTTCTTCTTTTGTCCATCGTGCTGTTTATGATCACGGTCACGTCCTTCGGGTATGTGATGGCGTACCTCCGTTTGACATCGGGAAGCATCTGGCCGGTCGTCTTGCTGCATGCCTCATGGAATGCCATCACCCAGAACGTCTTTGACCTGTTTACCAAAGGGGATTCGGCCTTGCTGTGGACGGGAGAGTCTGGCGTTTTCGTTGCGCTTGCTTTGCTGGCGGTGGCGTTCATTGTTTCGAGAAAGCCATGGGCGATCATTCGAACTCTTCCCGGAAAAGGCGAACAGCCGGTTCAGGAGCCGCTGTCCTTATAGGTATTTTTTTGAAACCGGAGCCGGCTTGCGGCAGTATTACCTTGTAAAAAAAGTCGGAGGTCCGGAGGATGAAATTGAAAATTGTGCTTCTGCTTGTGCTCGCAGTTGGTCTGTTGTCAGGCTGCGGGCTCGTCGACAAAGTAAATCATTCGTTAAATTATGTGGAAGAAGCCACCAACTTCATCGATGATACTTCGCGGTTTGCGGAGCAATTGCCGACGCTTGCCGGGCAGGCGGTTACCGATCCCGAAGCCAGAACGACATTGAAGAACGAATTGACCGGTATGAAGGAACGGATCGCCAAATTTAACGCGCTTCAAGCCCCCGATTTTGCCAAAAATGTTCATGAGCAGCTCGTCGGCTATAACGAGACGTTGACGAAGGAGATTAACGGTTACCTGGCGAAGATCAATGACGGCGCCATCGACTGGAAGGCAATCGAAAATTCCCGGTTCATCGACACGCTGAACGAGGTCACTCAAATCTCGGATAAAGTTAAGAGCCTAACTCCATAATGCCAAAAAGGATGTCGTTCACATGAGGTGAAAGCATCCTTTTTGTTATGGAAGGGAATGAATGAGGTCTTGTTCTTGCTACAGACATTCGTTTTGTTTATACTAATCGTAAGTAAGAACGGGGGAGTTGGTACGGATGGCAATTCGCGATTGCCGGATTGGCCAGTCTCATGCAAAGCCTTATTTTTTAGGGCGATACTTTGCATGGGCGTGAAAAATAGCAACACAAAATCGCCCGAATGAGCAGCTATCGTTTCTAATAATATGGCTTTGCACCTTATTTTCAATCTTATAAAATAAGGGGCTGACCTCCATGTGTGGACCATTTATTAGAAACCATCAGTATAACGATATCAAGAAGCAGGCAGGGAACCTGCAGCACGCTCTCAGAACGATTGCCGATCGAAAGGTATTGGAATCGGTCAGGCAGGGGACGGCAGCCAAAATCGCAGAGCTGTTTCCCGACGCTTCCAGCCTTCAGAAACAGATGCTGGAAAACGTTGTCACATTGGAAACGTCAGAAGATTTCCATAAGTATCTGAGAACGCTAGAGCCGTATATCGTGGAATTTCCGCATATTACGGAAAAGCAGATCCAGAAGCTGTTTCCCAAGAATAAGAAGCTAAAGATTCCTAATTTATCCGAGATAGACTATCGTTACGTGACCTATCTCAGTTGGGTCGATATCTCGACGAATAAATTGTTTATCGTATATCATTTAAACGGACAATTTGTCGGGGTAGAAGGCAGATATACTCCTACCAACAAGCGAAGCTTTTGCTTCATATGCAATCGGTATGAAGACCTTGCTTTATTCTCGGCGATATCCCAAAAAAGGCCGGCGAAAGCTTCAGCTGATTATTATAAAGCGGTTGGCAATTACTTGTGCACGAATGGTCAAGATTGCAATAAGAACATTACGGATACTTCTTCTTTGGAGAATTTTATTAACACGGTTATAGGCTAGACAAGAAACCATTGGATCTGCGGGTTTTCCGGATTCAATGGTTTTTTCGTTCTCTAAGGCCTAACAAATCCTCGAAAAAAATAAAGGGCGCAAACACTTTTTTGTATTTACGCCCGCTTCAATATCATTATTTCTTATCGTTCAAATAAAACGCCCCATTCGGCAGAGCGGTTTCTTTATGGACTACGACGAGCCCGACACCTTCGGGAATATAAGCGACTCGCGAATCGCCTGTGATCACATAATCCCCCGGAACCAATACCCCGTCTACATTCGTTATCTTTACAGTAGTCGTCAGGTTCAAGTTAGGAAAAGTGATGGTCGTCGTCGGAGGGGTCGCTGCCGGTTCGTCCGGCGTCTGGGCGAAAGCTGCCACCGGTAATAGGAAAGCCGAGCACAAGGCGAGTACCGCTACTTTTGTTTTCAGCATGCTCTTCATACGTAAAACACTCCTTTTCTTTGCGGTTGTGTTCCCATGTTCTGGTATCGGAACCAGCTAACCAATAGTTACCCGTATGGATTATGTTTGAAGCAGAAGAAACGCGTTTTTTTCAGCCCAATTTCGGAACGGTACGGTCAGATATCGTATTCGTCTTTTGGCGAACGGTTGTTCTGTGGTATAATCGCTCTAACGATCTCGACCCATTTTGCACCCTCGATGCTTGTTTCACGTAATGATCTACGAGAGTTAACGTGCCGCGGGGCATTTCTACGGCGCGGGCTGCCAGTAGACTTTATAAGGGGGCTCCAGGATGAACGTGGATTGGACTTTGGCGGATAAGGCGCTGCGCAGCATCACGGTAACCGGCAGTGAACGGAATGAGCCTGTCATCGTATCCGGCGATTCGGAAGGACTTCGCTGCATCGGCACCGGAACGGATGCGGCGGTGTTCACCTATGATCGGACGCCGGGCTATGCGTTTAAAATCTACTCGGATCATGCGCTTGCGCTCGGAAAACGGGATATGGAAAAGCAAGTGTACGAACGGCTGAAAGGGATTCCTTATTTTCCAGTATATTACGGGTGCGGGGAACGCTATCTGGTCATGAGCCACGAATCCGGAGTTACGCTGCTCGATTGCCTGTTGGAGGGCATTCCCGTACCGGAGCAGGCGATCCTCGACGTCGAAGAGGCCCGTGCGCTGGTGCGCAGCCGCGGCTTGAATCCGCGTGACATTCATTTGAAAAATGTCATCCTGCAATCGGGCCGGGGCAAAGTATTGGACGTATCCGAATATGCGCTGGAGGGAGACGACCACCGGTGGGAGCATCTGGTCTGGGCGTACCGCGTCGTTTATCCCGGCATCGAGGGGATCAAAATTCCCGCCTGGGTGCTGGATGCGATCAAGAACGGCTATGCCAGACTGGATCAGGCAAATCTGAGCCTTGACGATTTTGCCCAGCGAGTCAGTCAGTTGTTTTCCAAGTTTTTGAAATAGATGAAGTAAGGAAGGTTTCAGGCGATGAACGCACCGTTGACACCACGGGTCATTAAATCGTTGTGCGGCGAGCTCTCCTACAAAAAGGGAGAAGCCTACTGCCGTGCCGGAAAAGTGGCCTTCACGCATTGCGATCCCATAGCTGCGAGCTACGAAGCGACGGTCGGCGGCGCCGACAGCTGTCGAGTGACTGTCGAAATCGGGCATGAATCGGAGGTCAAAGCGGCGTGCACGTGCCCCACCTTGGGCTCCTACGACAAATATTGTAAGCATGTCGCTGCGGTGCTGCTGTATATTCATGATATGGAGCTGGCCGGCAGCTTGCCTGTCGGGCGGCTTCGGCCGGAGGACGGATTATCTGCGACGCCTCTGTCAGGTGGAACGGCAGCAAGCGTTTCTGCGATTCCGGCGGGAGATCTTCGGCTCACGAACAGCGTGCTAGGACTATTCGTAGGCAAGCCGATGATTCCGACCGGTTCCCGGCCGCGCTTTGATACAAGAACGCAGCTTGAGGTGGAGTTTACTTGCACGCCCTTTGCTTACGGTTACCGGAAGTACATGTTCGGAATCGAGCTTAAGGCAGGGCCCAAACGGCTGTACATCGTACAGAACATAAGAGAGTTTCTGGAGCGGGTGGAACGGAGACAAGTCTACGTATTTACCAAGCATTTCACCTACGACCCGGAGCTTCACAGCTTTAAAATCGAGGACGACGCCATCTTGCGCCAGCTCGTCCAAATCTGCCGCAACGAGAAGCTGTACCGCGAAACGTCCAGTACGTATGCCGTTCAGCTCAACCGGCTGAGCGGCGAGCGGATACTGCTGATTCCTCCGTTCTCGTGGGAATCGCTGTTTCCCTTATTGGCGGCGGCTCCCTCCGCACAGCTTGAGCAGGGTGGCCGCATCTACGAGGGTGTTCGTATCTCCGACGAGCCACTCCCGCTTCGCTTCGATTTCGACCAAGCGCCGGGGGAAGGCTATCGCTTGGACGTCTACGGGCTGGACGAGATCATCGTTATGGAAATGTATGGGCTGGTGCTTGCCGAGGGGAAGCTGCTGAAGCTGCCGCCCGACAGCAGTCAGCGCCTCTCGGAGCTGAAACAAATGCTGGATTCGGCCCGCACGCGCCAGCTTCGGATTTCAGCGGATCAGATCGAGCCTTTCGTTGAGAAGGCGATTCCCGGTCTGATGAAGCTGGGAACCGTCCATGTCGCCCAAGCCGTGTCCGAGCAGATCATGCGCATATCGCTGAAGGCCAAGCTGTATTTGGACCGGGTGAGGGATCGGCTGCTCGCCGGGCTGGAGTTTCATTACGGCGATATCGTCCTTAACCCGTTGGAAGAGGGAAAAACGCAGCGCGGCGAAGGGCGAATCTTGGTGCGGGACGGGGAGAAGGAGCGGGCGATCCTTGAGCTCCTGGAGCAAAGCACCTTCGTCAGGACCGAAAGCGGCTATTTCTTGGATGGCGAGGATGAGGAATACGAGTTTATGTACCGCGTCCTGCCTCAGTTGGAAAAGCTGGTCGAGGTATATGCCACTTCGGCCGTGAAAGTAAGGCTTCATACCGGCCACGTTCCGCCGAAGATCCGGGTGGATGTGGACGAGCGGATCGATTGGCTGGAAATTAAATTCGATATCGACGGAATCCCGGAAGCGGAAATTCGCAAAGTGCTGAAATCTCTGGAAGAGAAGCGCAGATACCACCGGCTGCCGACTGGCGCGCTCCTGCCGCTGGAAAGCGAGGAGTTTCAGGAGATCGTTCGTTTCATGAACGAGATGGGCATCCGCCAAGCGGATGTGAAAGGAACGGAGCTGCGTCTGTCGGCAGTTCGCGGACTGCACCTGATCGATGCGCGAGAGCAGGGCCGTACCGTTAGCCTGGGCAAGTCGCTTCGCCGGCTCCTGGAAAACATGCGGAATCCGGACAATCTGGACTTTCCGCTGCCGGACCGTCTGGTCCCTGTGCTGCGGGATTACCAGAAATATGGGTATGGCTGGCTGAAAACGCTGGCCCACTACCGCTTCGGCGGCATTCTTGCCGACGATATGGGGCTGGGCAAGACGCTGCAGAGCATCGCTTTTCTCGTATCCGTTCTGACGGAGATTCGAGATCAGGGGCAGCCTGCACTGGTCGTCGCTCCCGCGTCTCTCCTGTATAATTGGAGGAACGAGCTGAACCGGTTCGCGCCGGAGCTTCGGGCCGTTATTGCCGACGGCAGCAGCACGGCACGCGCCCGTGTACTGAAGGAGCTATCCCATGCGGACGTCGTCATCACCTCGTACCCGCTGCTGCGCAGAGATATTGGACGGTATGCCGGGCATGCGTTTCATACGCTCATTTTGGACGAGGCCCAAGCGTTCAAAAACTATGCGACGCAGACGGCGCAAGCGGTGAAAGCACTCCGGGCCGGATACCGGTTCGCGCTGACGGGAACGCCGGTCGAGAACTCGCTGGAGGAGCTGTGGTCTATCTTTGACGCGGTGTTCCCCGAGCTGTTCCCGGACCGCAAAGCTTTCGGCGAGCTGTCCCGCGAGACCGTGGCGAAGCGCGCCCGCCCGTTTCTGCTGCGGCGGGTCAAGAGCGATGTGCTGAAAGAGCTTCCGGAGAAGATCGAATCGCTGCAAGCCTCGGAGCTGCTGCCGGAGCAGAAGAAGCTGTACGTGGCCTATCTGGCCAAGCTGCAAAAGGAAGCGCTGAAGCATCTGGATGCGGATACGTTTCAGCAAAACCGGATCAAAATTTTAGCGGGCATCACTCGGCTGCGCCAGCTGTGCTGTCATCCTGCGTTGTTCGTCGAAGGGTATACCGGAAGCTCGGCGAAATTCGAGCAGCTGCTGGAGCTGGTGGAGGAATGCCGGAGCGCCGGGCGGCGGATGCTGGTCTTCTCGCAATTTACCGAGATGCTGGGGCTGATCGGGCGGGAGCTCGGCTATCGGGGCGTTCCGTATTTTTATTTGGACGGCAAGACTCCGCCCGCCGAGCGCGTCGAGCGCTGCCGCCGATTTAACGAAGGCGAGCGGGACTTGTTCCTGATCTCCTTAAAGGCCGGGGGAACCGGACTGAATCTGACTGGAGCGGACACTGTTATCCTGTACGATCTATGGTGGAATCCTGCCGTGGAGCAGCAGGCTATGGACCGCGCCCACCGGATCGGGCAGAAGAAGGTGGTCCAAGTAATCCGTCTCATCACCCAAGGCTCGGTAGAAGACAAAATGCACGAGATTCAGCAGCGAAAGAAACATTTGATCGACGAAGTTATTCAGCCTGGCGAGGAGGGGCTGTCCGCTCTGACGGAGCGGGATGTCCGGGAGCTGCTGATGCTGGATTGAGCAGGCTTTTGCGATGGAACTTAGATGGAAGGCACATGAAAGGGACCCGACGCCGATGAGGCGAAGGGTCCTGTTTTATTGGGGGAGTACCAGCGTAGCTGTCACCAAGGGCAAAGTAGATGTAATTAAATAGGGAATTTAGGGATGACCTCGTTGTTAAAGGCAGTGGACCAAGTAACATTTTAGTTGACTATATAATTTCATTTTGCATATAATTAAATCACTTATTTAATTGGTAACTAAATTAATTGGTAATCTATTTATATTGGACACGAAGGGAGTTCGTCTATTATGCGCATGCGTGGATTGACCTATGACACAGGATTTCTAAGCGAAGGAATGAGCACACACCCCAACTTCGATGCGGCGAGAGTGTGCAGGGAGATGGAAATTATACGGCGCGAGCTGCATTGCACTGCCGTACGCGTGACAGGCGGCGATCCTGATCGCCTGGAGATCGCCGCGCAAGCGGCAGCGGCAGCGGGCCTCGAGGTGCGGTTTTCGCCGTTCACAAACGAACTCGACCAAGAGGAGCTGCTTGCCTTGCTTGCGGACTGTGCCTCGCGGGCTGAACGCCTCCGAATTACGGGGGCGGAGGTGGTCATAGTCACGGGTGCCGAACTGATGCTCTTTACCCGCGGCTTCTTGCCCGGCGAGACACTGCAGGAACGCCTTACGGCTTTGTCCGAACCGACGGCTAGCCGTGTTGTGTTCGCAAAACTACCTACACTGCTCAACGACTTTCTGGCACGTGCTGTAGACGTCGTGCGAGCCCGATTCGGGGGGCGCATTACGTACGCGGCCTTGCCTAGCGAACCTGTGAACTGGGAGCCTTTCGACTTCATTGCCGTCGATGCCTACAACTCCGCTGAGGTTACTCATCTCTATGCGGATTCAATCAAGAAGCTGGCCAGCTCAAACAAGCCTCTGGTGATCTCCGAGTTCGGATGTACGATCTTCAAGGGCGCATGCGATCTGGACGCACGCGGAATGTTCATCGTCGAGTGGGACGGTGCGCGTGCCGTTCGGCTGACAGGAAGTTACGAACGTGACGAGTCCGAACAGAGCCGATATTTCAACGATAGCGTCAACATTTTCGAAGAAGCTGGAGTCGACACAGCATTCTGGTGTACCTTTGCTTCCCACAACTTGCCGTACGATGAAGACCCCAATCAAGATTTTGATCGAGCGTCTTACGGGATCGTGCGGGTTCTGAAAGAAAGCCACGGCACGACTTACCCCGACCTGTCTTGGGAGCCTAAAGAAGTATTTTATACCATCGCAGCGCGATATAAAGTCTTAGAACAATAGTGACATTGCATCTGGAACTGATCTACAATACGATGTATTTTCCAAATGAATCCTTATATGGGAAGTGAATGGATTGTCGGATAAGCAGAAGAAAATAGCAGAGCAGTTAATGGATTCGTACTTCCAATCGCAGGTTGGCGGAAATATGATGCAGAATCGCTCGATATACAATCAAAAGCCAGGCGAGATCATGGTTCTCTATTTCATCAGCATGAATGTCAAGGATGATAGCCCGGGATTGATGGTTTCGGAAATAAGCGGAAAACTTAATGTTACTTCGCCAACGGTAACGCAGCATATCAACAGTCTGGAAGCACAGGAACTTGTCGAACGTCATGCCGATCCTGCCGATCGGCGAGTTGTCAGAATTCGGCTTTCGGATAAAGGTAAAAAGTATATCCAACGCATTAATGAGGCCCGCCTCAATATGTTTGTTGGTCTCGTTAATCATCTAGGGGAGGAAGAAAGCCTGCTCTTTGCCGAGATGATGAGAAAAGCTTCGGATTATATGCTCAAACAACAGGAATTTTATCTCCGGAGTTTTGAGAAATGAGTAAGCGTAGGCTGATAGCGTGAAGGCATTAAAGGCTTGCTAGGAATAGGAGGATTTTACATGAAATATACGGTTATTACGGGAGCCAGTTCAGGAATTGGGTATGAAACGGCTCTTGCTTTTGCGGCTCGTGGAAAAAACTTAATCATAGCAGCTCGCAGAACTGCGGAATTGGAAAAGTTAAAATCAAAAGTGGCTTACATTAACCCGGACCTGGATGTTATCATTCGAACTATTGACTTATCTGTACCTGCTAATGTTTATAAATTCTACGAAAGTCTCCAGGAATATCAGATCGAGACCTGGATCAACAATGCCGGGTTTGGAAATTTTGCTTCCGTTGAGGAACAAAATTTAAATAGAATGATGACGATGCTTCATTTGCATATTGAAGCTTTAACCATCCTATCCTCTCTTTATGTACGTGACTATGCAGATGTTGAAGGAACGCAAATCATTAATGTTTCTTCCGTAGGAGGATACCAAATTGTTGGCAATTCTGTGACGTACTGCGCGACAAAGTTCTATGTAAGTGCCTTTACAGAAGGTCTTGCACAAGAATTGAAAGAAAAAGGAGCTGCCATGCAAGTAAAAGTCTTAGCTCCTGCTTCAACTGAAACTGAATTTATTAAAAGTGCTTTCGATTTAGATGAGTTTAATTATGAAGGATTAGTTCCAAAATTTCATACAGCAAAAGAAATGGCTGGATTTATGTTAGATCTTTATGATGGGGAGAAAGTTGTTGGGATTGTGAATGGAAAAACGTATGACTTCGAATTAAAAGATCCGATTTATCCGTATCTGGCGAGGACAAGAACCTAGTTTTTGACTAGCTTTGCTGTCCCTGTTCTTTTACTCAGTCTAGCTCGATTTTCTTGCTTGTCTTTGTTCCAGGGTAAGAACATTGCGTGTGTAGCAGCGACGCCGTGCGCTCTGGGCAGCGCCCAACAACTGGCGTATCTTCACATTCATAATCTTCGGGATTTAACTGAACGCAGTGAAGCAATCATTTCTATTGAACTATCGGATACGATAGTTCAATCTCCAACTGAGACTAGGCTGCCTACATTGATCGGCAGCCTAGCTCCGTCTTTGACCATTGACGTAAACAACCCAACACGATAATTGAAGTTTTATACCATGAGCTTGCGAGTGGGTGTCAGCTACGCTGGCATTACCCCTTATTGGATGGACGATGGTTCCTTATCGGGCCGTTACATCGAAGTCCTGCTCAAAGATGATGCGCTCGCCGACCTTAAATACGGCGGTAAGCCGGTTGACTCCAGGCTGCAGCGGCTTCTTTAAAGATAGGTCATAAAGTGCGCGATACATATCGAAGGAAAACAGTAGTTCTTCCGACGCAACGGCCGCGCCGGCGAATGAATCGGATGGCGCATCGGAAGAGCGGTCATACACATAGATCTTTAACCGGTTGCCGACTTCGTTCTGCTGCGGACTTCCCGCATCGTAGCAAAGGGCGGATAGATGCAGAACGCTCCCTTTCACCTCGGTAGGCGGGTTAAAAGTGCCAAGCGTATATTCAGCAGAATGCAGCAACACCTCACTATGATTCGGCGTAACTTCGGTCGAAGCGCCGAATAGCATTCTCATCTCGTCAATCCTCAGATCAGGCGCCTTTTGATCCGTGGAAGCGACCGGAGCCCCCGATAAAATCACGCTTCGGCGGGGTTCGCCTTTCCACGAAATTACAGCTTTTTTCTCCCCGGTCTTAATTCGGAAGGAGTAACCCGAAGGATAGGCGAAGGTCCACCCGTTCTCCTGATCCGGACCCGAAACGGTGTATTGATACATGTTTGCCACAACACCCGAATGGAAAAACAGCTCGCTATCGCGCTCATATCCTACTTTCTTATCCCCGAACGTAAGCGTGTTATCTGTCTTGTATATAGCCCCCTTATGGCTGATCTCCCCGGAAATTTGCATATCCTGCTCGCGTCCCGGAAGCTGAAGCCGGTCACGGGTAGGGTTTAGGTTAATCCATGCGTTTCCAAGGAAGGTGGGAATTTGAAACCACCGTACTCCGTTGGGGGCCGTCCATGCGGCGAAGGCATGAATCTTTTGCGGGCCGAGAACCCCGTAGTTCAGCAGCTGAGTGCTGTCCGGATATTGGTAAAGCCATGTTTTATCCGACTGCAGAGCGATTTCGGTGTTGTCTGGCTTGGCGTCTTCCGGATCCGCGTATTTTGGATTGAACCAGCCTTTTCCTTCGTTTGCCCGGACATGATACCAGGTTCCTTCCGAGCTGCGGACCGAAGTTGCTTCGATTTTCTCAAGAACGGTCAACGACTGGGGAGCCGCTACATTGGGCTTACCGCTATAGGGAGACGGCGAAGGATACAGAGGCGCCGACTGCCACCTTGTGATCGTCTCGTTTGCTTCCGCAACAAACTCGCCGGGATAACGTGTCCAGCTTGTGCCGTCCGGGGTCTCCACTTGGTAGAAGCTACCTAAGGGAGTTTGGAATTCTCCCGTCTCCGTAAATATCTGATCCCGGATCTGCCGGCGGGAGGCTGAAGAATCCACCGAATGGTTCCACAGGGGAACGCTACTAAATTCGGCGGTCCCATAATATTTTTTCTTGGTATGGCTGTAGTAGGAGCCGATTTGCTTGAGCGGCAGCCGAATCCATTGGTCACCGAGCCAAGACGTGCGGATCTTTAGCCATTTTAATTCGTTTTCGTCATGCTTCGAACTGTAAAACCATTGCTTCTCCGCGCCGGCCACCTCCACTTGCTGAGGAGACAAAACGGCGGAAGGCTGGAGCTGGGTACCGGCTTTGGCATAGATCGGCGTATTTTCCATTAAGGTGATCTTGGAGGGAGGGGGCACGTCAATGTTCCCGGGTTCGGTCTTGATCCATCTATCACCAAAGGTCGTACGAATCTTCCACCAATTCGTCATTTCCGCCCATCGCGTTTCGGCTTCGATGACTTCAACCGTTTGCGGGGAGAAGGCACCCTCGGCTTTGTTCACCAGCGCGTTCGGAATGACATAATACGGCGTATCTTGAAGCAGCGATAATGTCCGAGGAATGCGAACGGCATCGGCAGGCTCCGTCGGGGTATCCGCATATTCCGAGGCGTACCCGTGAACGGCCGCGGCCAGCGACAGGCCTATTCCCAAGAGAAAGGCTAGAGTTGATTTATTGCGCATAGCACCGTCTCCTTATTCATTCTGTCAATTTGCTATAATACCATATTCTAGCAGCTTCATGAAGCGGAAGATACGTTTTATCGGTAAGTGGCGTCAGATTGATTGTAACTTTTTGACAAGGACTGCGTCTAAGTTCATATTTGCATCAAAAGAGCAGGAACGAGGAGATGACCTTTGTTGAAACGAATTTTCCTTACATGGCTGAGCGCACTGCTGATGTTGTCCATGCTGACAAGTACGGCGAAGGCGGAGGGAGGCACGGTTCAGGTTCGCATTGCGGGTTTTCCAGTGAAGGTCAACGGCCAAATCATCAATAACAAGCAGGTTGCGTATCCGTTCATAGTGTACAAGGATATCACTTATGTGCCGTTGAATTGGGACTTGATTCAAGAGTTTGAACTAGATGTCGATTGGAGCGAGCAAGAAGGTCTGAAGGTTTATAGAACTTGCTGCGCTACCTCTTATGGGAAGTACCCGGCGCTGGAAAAGAGTGGGCTTACGCAAAATCCGACGACCACAAACTCGCTCACCCGCTCCTATTCGGCGAAAGTGGCTTCTTATCCTATTCAAATATGGGGCCACCAGATTGATAACGGACAAGAGCCGTATCCTTTTCTGGAATTCCGCAATGTAACGTATATGCCGCTGACCTGGAAATTCGCCCATATGGCGCTCATGATGGATTTGCAGTGGAGCAGCGAGGAAGGCCTGGCCATTTGGAGCGGGCAGGACGCGGTGATGCGGCAAATCGTTTATGATGACGCCGAGGCGCTGTATATCGATGCCGGCCGGGGAACAGGCGGAATGCTCGTGATGCTGAAGGTGGACAAAACGTTTCAAACGCATCCGGTATGGCTCGACCCGCCGCAGGCCGATGCGATTCGCGTGAAAGCCAAGCAGGCGGCAGAGACGCAGGCCAGTGAAGGGAAAAGCGTAGTGATCCAGCGGGATGGTGATAATTTGTCGTACGCAGGGCTGTCGCTTGGACCGGTGCACGACGACGATAAAATCAATATGGGCGGAACCACGCTTCAAATCGAGGGGACGCTGTACGATATCGACAGTAGGCGGAAGCTGCTTGCCGTATATTCCTATTTCCCTCTGCCTGTGAAAGGCCCGCCGCCGCACAGCCGCTATCAGTTGTTCGCGATTATTGACGGAAGTGTACGCAAAGTCTCGAACTATCCTTATAAGCCGCAGCGCGTCCTAAAAAATAATGACGGCACGGTATGGATCGCGCGGGACTTGATGCCTTTTCGGGATGTTTATTATGGCGGTTCCGGGTTGTTGGCGCTGATGGACCCGGAAGGGAATATACGCCTTGCCAACGAAGTGTGGAACGAACAGGACGTTAGTCCGGTTGGGCTTGAAAGTCCCACGGGAAACGCGGCGGACCGTGACGGGCGGATGGTCGTACGGTTATACGGAAAGTCCTTTAAGGAAGAAAAATCCGTTATGTATCGGCCGAGAGGGCCGCGGCAGATGCCTATCGATCCGTTTGATGCGGACAAAGACGGCTTTTACGAGGTAACGCCGGAGCTGAAGCTGAAGCGTCTTGCGAAAGCTCCGGACCAGCAAGACGACCTAAAGCTGTATCGAGACAGCCAAGGCGATATCTACACGATTCACCGGTACAGCAATATGCTGACGAACTGGACCAAGAACCGCACCAAAACGTGGACGGATCTGGAACTGTTGAAATAAAAATAAAAAGTGCTTTTTGCGAAGTATGCCACCCTGTTGTCATACTTCTTTTTGTATACTAACCATAACAGTTAATCCAAAAAAGCAAAGGGGAATCACTTATGTCAAATGCCGTAACGATGTATGAGTACCATGCGTGGGCGAATCAGACGATGCTTAACCGGCTGAAGGAGCTTCCGCAAGACGTATACAAGCAGGAGATTGTAAGCATTTTTCCGTCCGTATCGAAGGCAATGGCTCATATTTATACCGTCGACAATTCATGGCTGGAGATCGTTACCGGCACAGAAATGAAAGATGCGTTGAAACCGGCGGAGCAAGTGATGAAAGAAGCGGAGAGGCAGAGCATCGAGGGGCTGGAGGCGATGTTCGCGGCTTTGTCTGAGCGGTATAGAGTATTCTTCAAACAGCAAGCCGACTTGGAAAAGGCGATTGTACTGGATAATCCGTATGCCGGAATCCGGGAAACCCGTTTATCCGAAATCGTTATGCAGGTCGTGAATCACGGCACATACCACCGCGGCAATATTTCGGCGATGCTGCGTCAGATGGGGCATGCCTCGGTCATGACGGAGTATGCCTTGTTCTGGTATCAGAATCGAGCCTGAGGCAGGCTTGCCTGCTGCCAAGCCGTATCATGAAGTTTCATAAACCTTCGCAACTTTCCTGTCTGCCGCGCGTCTGTTACAAAAACAGGAAAGGATTGACATTGGATGAGGAAAGCCTTGAGGAAGCTTGCCCTGGTATGGGCCGTCATGCTGCTGATGCTGCCCGCCACAGTGAAGTATCCCGTCGCCGCTTACGCTGAGGAGCCCCAGAGAAGCTTCGTGATTATCGGTGAGACGGACCTGTACGCTCGGGAGGGAGGCGGAGGCCGTTCGCTAGGCTCGATTTCGCCGTATCAGAACGTGCTGCTTGCGCCTGGCGCGCCATTCAATTTATTCGATGAGCGGAAGCCGGAGGAATGGCTTAAGGTGCGGACCTGGCTCGGAGACCGGTGGATTCGTGACGACGAGAGAGTGCTGTACGGGACCTACGAGGAACGGAAGAAGACGCATACACTCATCGGCACCACACGGTTGTTCGACCGCCCTGACGTCGAGACGGACACGGGGCAGTCGCTGGCCCCTCAGGAAATTGTGACTATCGCAGAGCTTCGTTACGGACCAAAATACGTGATCAAATCGCCGAGAGCTCACATACAATCGGGCATATGGTACCAAGTGGAAACAACATGGATGGGGCCGAAATGGATTCATAGTCCTGCTCTTATGGAGAATGTTTATGCTAAATCCGTCGATTATGATCTGAAGCTGTCGGGAGCCGAAACCGCCTATGAAGTTCCGTATGATGGCGAGGGGAAAGGGGAAGTGGTGGAGCCGGGCATCGTTCACGCCATCTCCAAATGGCAGTATTCGCCACAAGCTTTCTTCGTCTTCACCTGGTACAAGGTCCAGCTTCCTCAAGGCGAGCGGTGGATCAAGCCTAAAAATGAAGTGCTGGAAGATTATAAAGCGCTGAACGAGCCTGTGAAGCTGACCACCAAAACGCGATATTTTGAGGATAGGATGTCCAGCTTCGATCGAACTCGCTGGTTGGAGCCGGGAGCTTATAAAGCCGTGCAGAATGTAGGCGAATGGACACAGCTTGAAACGCCGGCAGGCTTGAAGTGGGTAAATCTGAAGCGGGCGTTATTGGAGCGGCCCGAGGGCATCGTACCGACTGAAGAGATGGTGAAGCTAACGGAGAAGACACAGACGTATTATTTTCCTGCAACTGGCGAAATGTGCCACATCGAAGGCTTCTTTTCCCCGCAGGAGGTTCAGGCGTTCGAGAAATGGACGTCGCCGGAAGGCGCGGTCTGGTACCATATCAAGACATTTAGCGGCACCGAGTGGGTGAAGCAGTAGGCGGCGGGTTTCCCGGCTGCGGTTCGATGAATGAGAGAGCAACATAACAAAAACCGCCTTGTGCTATAACTAGGATGAGCAGGGGAACCTGTTAATCGAGCATGAGGGGTTGGAAAATATGGGGAAATTGCAAGGCAAGATAGCTTTGGTGACAGGCGCAAGCCGGGGAATCGGACGCGGTATCGCGCTGCGTCTCGCGCAGGAAGGGGCTCTGGTCGCCGTACATTATGCCAAGAACCGGGAGGCGGCCGAAGAGGTCATTCGCGAGATTTGGGAAAAGGGCGGGGCGGCTTTTGCGGTTGGGGCGGATTTCAAATCGGCCAACGGCGTATATGAACTGATGGGAGCCATGGATGAAGCGCTGCGGGCACGTACGGGGGATAACTGCTTCGATATTCTCGTGAACAATGCCGGAATCGCGCAAACCGCCTTCATTGAGGATCTGACGGAGGAGCTTTTTGAGGAAGAGATCGCCATCAACGTCAAAGCGCCGCTGTTCCTTATCCGGGAAGCTTTGCCCCGGCTGAACGACGAGGGGCGCATTATCAACATCTCGTCGTCTGTAACGCGGATGGCTTTTCCCAATCTGCTCGGCTACAGTATGACCAAAGGAGCAATCAATACGATGACCTCCACCTTAGCCAAGCAATTGGGAACGCGTAATATCACGATCAATGCGATCATGCCCGGAATAACGGATACGGATATGAACACCGCAACCTTGCAGGACCCTGCGGGGCGGAAATTTGCCGCCGGTCTTTCGGTCTTTGACCGGTGGGGGCAGCCGGAGGATCTTGCGGACGTCGCAGCTTTCCTCGCTTCTCCCGACAGCCGGTGGATTACCGGCCAGTGCATCGATGTCAGCGGGGGTACGCATCTTTAAGCAATAAAACAAGCCGGTCCAACACGTCAATCCGTGTTATGACCGGCTTACTATTTTTAAGCTCCGGCTTGCTGAAGCTTCCGTTCTTGCGCCAGGCGGTGGGAGCGGGTGATGCCAAGGGAAGCGGCTGCCGTCAATGCTGCTACGACGACGCCTGCCGCTCCGATCCAGCTTATGGAGGTCAGCGAGGCCTGTTGTACGACGACACCGCCGATCCCCGCGCCGGCCGCCATGGCAAGTTGAAGCACCGAGCTGTTCAAGCTAAGCATAATGCCGGACGCTTCGGGAGCAAGCGTCATTAAATAGTACTGTTGGGTAGGACCCGACGACCACGCGGAGAAGGCCCATAGCATGAGAAGCGGGAAGACGGCTGCCGGGGAGTGGGCGGCTAGCGACAGCAGGATGAGAGACACAGCATGAAGAAGCATGCCTCCGATCAGCGTACGAGAGACGCCCCATTTGTCGGTGCCGTAGCCTCCGAGCTTTGAGCCGATCAGACTGGCGATTCCGAAGGCGAACAGCCCTGCGCTCACGCCTTGCTCGCTCATGCCGGTCACCGTGAGCAGGAACGGCGAAATGTACGTGTAAGCGATCGAATAGCCGGAAATCCAGAAAAAGGTGACAAGCAAAGCAACGGCGATTCGCGGCTCTTTGATCAGCGCGAGCTGTGTGCGAAGCGGTACCGGTTCCTCGCCGTCCGTCTGCGGAATCGTCCAGGAGACGGCCAGAATGGCAAGCAGTCCAAGCACGCCGATTCCGGCAAAGGTTATCTTCCAGTCGTAAACGGAGGCGACGACCCTCCCGAGAGGGACACCGACGATCAGGGCGGTGCTGAAGCCCATGACGAGCGTCGCGATGGCACGTCCTTGTCTCTCCGGCGGGGCCAGCTTGGAAGCGACGGTCAAGGCGGTCACGACGAATACTCCGGTGCTAAGCGCGAGAATGATCCGGGAAACGATCAGAAATTCAAATCCCGGCAGCAACACGGCCATCCCGTTTCCGACGACGAAGACACCGAGAGAATAGAGCAGCAGCTTGCGCCGCTCCAGACGGGCGGTCGCCGCCATAAGAATAGGGGTCCCAAAAGCATAGGCCAGCGAGAATACGGTAATGAGCTGACCTGCAGCGGACACCGGAACCCCGATATCCGACGCAACTTTATCCAAAATCCCGGCGATAATAAACTCCGACGTGCCGACAAGAAAACTGACGACGGCCAGCATGTAAATTTTCCACGTGCTTGACATGATGATAAATACTCCTCTCTCCACTCCATTATTTTTATATTTCTACAAATATAGAAATAAAACCGAAAAAAAAACTACTCCAGCAAATACGGCGCATACTTCTGGGCGATTTCGCGATTCACGCTGTAATAAATATACGTGCCGTCCTTGCGGAGCTTGAGCAGGCCGCAATCCGTCAGCTGCTTCAAATGATGGGACAGCGTCGAGCCCGCAACGCATTCGAGCTTGCTCCCAATATCCGAGCAGCACAGATTCCTTTCTTCCGTCAGCAGCAGGGCGATTTTAAGCCGGGTCGGTTCTCCCAGAGCTTTGTATATTTTGACAGCTTGCTGCAGTTCCGCGTGATTATGCTCCATCGTAGCCTCATCCTTGCCCGTGTATTATTTCTATATGTATCGAAATTTAAAATAGCATACCTATCCGCAAATGTAAATAGGCAATTTGACCATAGAAGCGGACTACATGCCGGTGCCGGAGTGGAAACGGAAGAAGGATGGTCACGAAAATGTCGGATTTATTGGGAATTTGCTCCTCCAGCATCAAATGTTATTACAGCGCTTACAATCATTTAATATGTCCATGAAATCTTTTGTTTGGCCACTTTACTGCTGCCGCGAACGGGTGTTAGGGTGGAATAGACGAGTCGTTTCTTTTCCTTGGATTGGCAGCTGCAGCAATTGCTAGGATGGTACCAGGCCGGATCAAACGAAGAGAGGTGCGTTATGTCAGAACGAAAAAAACGGAAAAAAGCTTTCTCTCGAACCGTCACGAAAGCGGTATCAATAGGGTTGACGGCCGTTATGGCGTCGACTCTGATGTTAGGGCCGAAAGCGGCCTTGGCGATGGAAACGCCGAAAGGGCCGGAGCAGCCTTATTTGTACGGCTATAACGCCAAGCAGATTAAGGAATGGACCCCGGAGAGCGACCCGTATGCGAAGTATTTTCGCTCCCGCGTTCCGCTAGCGAAGCGGATCGGAGCGTTCCAGCCGACGCAGGCGCATCCGGAATTAACGAGCACGGCCCAAGTCATGAATCTTTCCGCCGACTACGATAAGGAGGAATGGTTCGAGGGGTACCGCTATAACGACAGCTTCAGCCGCAACGTGCTGAAATATTGGCAGTATCAGGACATTTATGCCTCCTGGCACGGTTTGCCGGTGTACGGCTCTCCAACCGAGGAGGGCAAGCGGGATTACGGCGTGGTGAACCTGCCCAATCCGGCTTATACCGATGCGGCCCACCGCAACGGAGTTATCAGTCTGGGCGGTTGGTTCTGGCCGCGTAACATCAACTTCGCGGAGCTCGTCGAGAAGACGCCGGACGGCAAATTCCCGGTGGCCGATAAAATGATCGAAATGGCGAAGTATTTCGGCTTCGACGGATATTTTATCAACCAAGAAGCGACGATCAGCAAGGAGCATGCGGCTCTGCTGATGGAAATGCTGAAATATATGCGCAGCCAAGGGCTGTATATGAGCTGGTACGACAGCTTGACCGTAGACGGCAAGGTCTCCTATGTAAACGGATTCAACAAGGAAAACTCGCCGTGGCTGATGGACGAGCGTGACGGAAAGCGCGCGAACGACAGCATTTTCATGAACTACGCCTATACGCCGCAAGGCTTGGAGAGCAGCGCCGATCATGCGCGCAAGCTTGGTCTTGATCCGTATGCCTCGCTCTTCGCGGGCATCGAAAACGACAAATTCCGCTTTGACCGCGGTTTGGAGCTGGATGCGATTTTCAAAAACGACGCTTCCCGTACGCCACGGACGAGCGTAGCGCTTTTCGGCACGGATATGGTCTGGAACAAAGGTCCTAATCCGTTCGATCTCCGCATGCAGCCGGAAATCGAGAAGCGCGAGCAGGCCTATTGGTCGGGACCGAAGGGCAACCCTGCGGAGAGCGGCCGGGCGGTCGGCACCGAATATGAGAGCTGGCCGGGTATCGCCCATTACATACCGGAGCGCTCCGTTATCGGCTCCTATCCGTTCGTGACCCGCTTCAACAACGGGCATGGACTCGACTTCTTCGTGAACGGCCGGAAGGCCAGTGATACGGAGTGGAACAACATGGCGGCGCAGGACATCCTGCCGACATGGCAGTGGTGGACGCAGTCCGCAGGCAAGCCGCTGACGGTCGGATACGACTACGAAACCGCATGGAACGGCGGCTCTTCCTTGAAGGTGGAAGGCACGCTGAATTCGAGCCATGCTGCGGATATTCACCTGTACAAGACCGAGCTGCCGGTGACCAAAGAGGTGGAGCTGTCGCTGACGTACAAATCGGACGTTCAGCTGCCGGATAAGAAGGGTAACGGTCAGGCGCAAGGGCATCTGAAGAAGGCGGCGGACATTCAGGCGCTGCTAACGTTCAAGGACGACCCGCAGCATCCGGCCGCCGTCGATTTGAAAGCCGCGCCAAGCGACGATTGGACCACGGCTACGGCCAAGCTGAAGCCGTTCGAGGGACGCAGCATCGCCGCGATCGGTTTGCGTGTCGGCTCACAATCGGCGGAGGACGTGCCCTTTAAAGCCAGCATCGGCGAATTGAAGCTGACGGACGGCAAGAAACCGCAGGCGCCTGCCGCCCCGACGGGCTTCCGGGTCGAGAAGGCGATGTTCGACGATAATCAAGCCGCGATGTTCGTGAAGTGGGACTTCAACGCGAAGCAGCAGGATGTTTGGTATTACGACCTTATGCGCGTGGTAAATGGCAAGCGCGAATGGGTCGGACGAATTTACGACGAAGTGTATTACATCAAATCGCTTCCTCGTCTCGGCGAGAATGATGTGAAGCTGGAGCTGTATGCTGTAGGCAAAGACGGAACGGCGAGCGAGCCGCAGGCGCTGACTTGGAAATGGGGGAACGGGCAGAAGGTTCAATTCAACAAAGGTCCGGTTGCCGCAGCTTCCATTCATGCGATGCACCTGCAGGACAACAAGCTGACGATGGAAACCGGATGGACGAACTATGTCAATATCCGCGTCATGCCTTCCACGGCAGCAAATGTAAACGTCACTTGGACATCGAACAACGAGGCTGTCGCCAAAGTGGATGCACGGGGCAAAGTGACCGCGGTAGGCCCAGGCGATGCGGTGCTGACGGCGCAGACCGGTCCGGTTAACGGCCAGACGGGCGTGAAGACGGAAATCCGCGTGAAGGTTGTGGCGCCGGAAATTCCTCAGAACGGCGTCGTCCTGCAGGCGGAAAAATACGATCAGTCCAACGGCTTGTTCGTGCCGGGCACTTATGTGAACGTTCGCGACTTGAACTTTGCCGATTGGCTGTCGTTTAAGGATGTCGATTTCGGGGCAAAAGCAGCGTCGAAGCTGACGGTTCGGGCGGCTGTTCTTGCGAAGGACACCCGGGTGGAGGTGCGCTTGGGCGGCCCGCAGGGCGAGCTCATCGCAGATGTGGCGCTGCCGGTGGACGCGAAGCAGCTGGCTCCGTTCTACAAGAACTATACCGTCGATCTGAAAAAGCCTGTTACCGGCAAGCAGACCGTTCATGTGACTTTTAAAAACCCGAACTATACGAAGTGGAGCGTCCGCGATAACGGTATCGCCGATGTAGACTGGTTCCAGTTCCAATAGTTCAAGGTAAAGCACGTTTCGTTCAAGCGTGCGGGTACGTTAAGGCCTCTCGTCCAATGTGACGAGAGGCCTTTTTGGCGGGGCGGGATCGGTGTTAGGAGTTCAAAGAAGCATTTTCTCCGGTTACATTTGATTTACTTCGAGACCATATAACCACAGGTATTAGCAAAAGGGCAAGTCCTCCGCCAACAAGCGACAAGGTCGCATAGCTTGAGTGAGCTACGACCATACCGGATAGCGCACCACCCGAGGCCCCGGCAAGTGCAACCAACACATCAATCGTTCCTTGGGTTTTTGCCCGCGTGGTTGGGTCGGTTGAATCTACAATGATGGCTGTCCCGCTGATCAAGCCAAAGTTCCAACCGATCCCAAGCAACGATAGAGCAATAATAAGTATCAACATAGAATCCGGTGGAGCTGCCGCTGCTGTAATACCTGCAAGCAATAGAACGCCTCCCGAAGCAATCGACATGGCTGTACGACCGATTTTATCAACCAGAACGCCGGTAATGAGCGAGGGGAAATACATCGAGCCGATATGAATTCCGATGACTAATCCTACATCTCCCAAGCTATGGCCGTGATGTTTCATGTGGATTGGTGTCATGGTCATGATGGCAACCATAACGATTTGGGTTAAAATCATGACGGTTGCTCCGACAATCAAGCCGCTGTTGCTGCTTTTAGAAACTTTTTTACCCTCATCGGCTCCTTGACTCTGTCCCATGGATTGCTGCGACTTAAACACGGCCTTTGCAACGACGTAGGGATCGGGACGCAGGAAAATAAGAAAGACGCTTCCTGCAAGAAAAAAAGCTGCAGCAGCTAGGATAAACGGACCAGCAAGTGCTGGAATCCCAATGGAAGTTGCAAAATGACCTGTAACATTTACCATATTTGGACCTGCAACTGCACCAAAGGTGGTCGAAACCATAGCAATGCTAATTGCTTTTGCACGCTGATTAGGCATGGCTAAATCTGTTCCGGCGTAGCGGGCCTGTAAGTTTGTTGAGGTTCCCGCACCGTAAATAAGCAGCGATATGAACAGAAGAAGTACACTATGATTTGCTGCTGCCCCTATTACTCCTAGCGCGCCAAGACCCCCGGCAAAGAATCCTCCTGCAAGCCCAAGCCTGCGTCCGTAATGCTCTGATAGTCGCCCTACCCATAAGGCGGCCGCAGCAGAACCAAGGGTAATCAAGGCTGAAGGAACCCCCGCCAAGCTTTCTGTTCCCAACATCTCTTGTGCCAGGAGCGCTCCGACGGTTACACCGGCTGCAAGCCCTGCACCTCCAAAAATTTGGGAAAGGACTACGATAAGGAGGGAACGCTTATACAGCTTCCTTCGCAAATCCGGGGAATCTATGTATTGGCGAAGCAGGCTGTCTTGGATTTGGGGTTCATGCGTCATCGCTTAGAACCACCTTTCTCATTGTTTATAGTTGATTGTTCCATGTAACGTTTCCATTCGATTACGCCTTCTTCCAAACGAGATGCTTGGATTCCCTTGTTTTTTAAAATTTCAACCGCTTGGGCGGACATCAGACAATAGGGCCCTCTGCAATAAGCTACGATTTCCTTATCCGTTGGCAAAGACGCCAGGTGTTTCTCCAGGTCTTCCATAGGTATAGATATCGCGCCTGGAATATGGCCCGTTTCATACTCATCTTGTGGTCGAACATCTAGTAATACAACGTCTCCTCTCTCCATCCGCTTGAGGAGCTCTTCTAAACCGATAGGCTCCATATTCACATGATTCTGCAACATTTCAGTTTTAAGCTTCTGCACCTCTACTAATTGCTTTTCGCTAAGCCGATGTAAGGACACCATGAAATCGGCTACAGAAAGTCCGGCAATTTCATAAATAACAAAGTTCCCTTGTCTATGGGAACGGACCAGTCTTGATTCATGCAACGTTTGCAGATGTTGAGATACATTCGCAACACTCATCCCGGTTATTTTAACGAGTTGATCCACGGATTTGGGACCTTGGGAAAGCAAGTCAAGCAATTCCAGGCGTTTGGGACTGGATAAACACTTACCAATACGAGCAAATTCCTGATACAACTGATCTTTCCATATTCGTTCCATGCTCACAAAAAGACACCTCAATTATTCAATTAATTTATTGAATAGTTATAATGTAAGGGAACAATCTTGTAGAGTCAAGACTTTGCTTTCATGCTCCAAAATGGCAACATCAACAGTAAGAAAAAAAGCCTGCAATCTGCCGTGTACGGCGGACTGCAGGCTCTCGTTTTTTCGGTTATTAGCTAGCTGGTGGGAATGCCGCGGGCTTTCCAGATCCGGTCGATATCTCCGGCATGCTGGCCGCCGTAAAGCTGGAGGTCGGCTTGTTTGATCGCTTTGGCGCCGTCCTTAAAGGTGGCGGTCGGGGTGAGAGAGAAGTGGGCTTGAATGATAATTTTGGTGGCTACGTCGCGCCCGAAGGATTGTGCCATATCGTACAATCCTTGGGACCAAATTTCGCCGTCAGCGTGCACTTCATTTTGAAGGTCGCGCGGATACACTTTGTTTACGTCGAGGCGCCGCAGGCAAGGCGGATTGCTGCTGGAATACGACGTGGCGTCCCATTCGGCTACGCACGCTTTGCCGAAGCTGGTGGAGGAGGTAGCGTCTTCATAAGTCGCGCCGAGAAAATCGCCGAAGCCTTCGCCCATCGAGCCGCCTTCATGGGAATCGCCGAAGCCCGGCACCTGATTGTCTTGAATCGCGTGACCATATTCGTGGGCAATGACGCCGGCGTCTTCCGCATCGTCTACCCCGCCGGTACCGAAGGTTAACTCGCCTGTCGACGGCTGATAGTACGAGTTGTCGTCCGGAGACGCGTTGACGTTTACTTTAATGGCACGGTTGTTGACATTCTTGAAGCCAAGCTGCTGCAAATACCGCTGCAGCGTATCGATGTGGTAATAGGCCATGACATCCTCGAAGCTGTCGTTGGAACGGGTATAGTTGAACTGGTTGGAGGCCGAATACGTCTTGGCGGCGGAATTAATGTAGACGTATTGCCCGCGCAGGTAGCCGGAGCCGTCCAAGCCTTGGAGGGTAACGGATTTCAGCTGTTTGGTCAATTCGGGGGAATCCTGATCGTTGTTATCTTTGAGGTTGCCGACGGAGCCTTGGGATTCGACAGGGTTGGGGAGGAAAACTTTACCGGTGCCGTTCACGCGCTGGTTCAAATTCCGTTTGCGCAGCAGCTCTCCGCTGCCTGCATGAATGTAGGTTTCCCATGCGCCGTACGGGGCCTTGCTGTGGACGACGACTCGGTAGGTAGGCGTAGCGACGCCTTTCTGGATCGTATAGCCGTACTCCTCGGAGGATGGTGCCCATTCTCCCTGGGCCTGGTCTCCGACGAACTGGAGCGCTTTGGCCTTCAAATCGCCGGGCGGCAGCAGCTGCGACACCTGCTGAACCGTGGTGTAGGGCTCGTAGCCGGAGATGACCAAAGGATTGTGGAAAGAACGGTCCAAGGTGACGGTGACCTGCCGGTTAAACACCGGGGCGTTGTTCACGATCTGCTGATAACGGACATAATGGCCTGCGTCGGTTTGAATCGTGGTGACATACTTCAAGTCGGACAAATCGGCCTTGAGCTGATACTGCTTGGCGTGTTCCTTCAGATACCGGTCTACGGCAGCTTTGGTATCGGCGGGCTGCTTCTGCTCGGCGCTGATCGGGGCTTCCGTTTCCGCCATAGCCGTAGGGACCGCCAGGGTGAGTGCGATTGCGGCAGCGACCGTACTCCAAAGCTTGTGACGCTTGAACATAAAAACACCTCCAACAGGATGGAATGCGTTACGAAATTCATTGTATTACTTAATTTGTAATATATGACAGTCATAAGGGGCTTGGATCATGTCAAGGTTTGGACACGGACGGCATCGGTTGACCTCTTGCGTAGGAATAAAAAGGATGGTACAATCAGTTTAAACAATGATTAAAACATTGTTTAAAACGATGATTAACCCAATTTGCCGTTTCTGAAGAGGAGGGGCGCCTATGCCGCCGGATCAAATGGAAACCAAAGATAAAATTTTGCAAGCGACCTTGGACATGATCAAGAAGGAGGGCTTCGAGAACGTCACGATAAGAAAAATTGCTGCCCACTCGGACACCAATATTGCGCTGATCAATTACCATTTCGGCTCCAAAGATAAATTAATCAGCGAAGCGATTAAAATTATGCTGCTCGGCTTTCGCGAGACGTTCGATGTGTTGGACGACTCTGCCTTGCCGCCGAAAGAGAGGCTAAAAACGTTTCTGACACATTATGTGCAGGTCATTCGGGAGCACCCGGAGCTTGTCTCCCGAATCATCGCCACCGGAACCGCCATGTTCGCATCCCAAGTCGAATACGGTGAGTTCCTTCGCGAGATGGGATTTCATAAAATACAAGCCGTTTTACAGCAGATCACGCAGGAGGACCGTCCGGACCAACTCATGATGATGATTACGCAGCTGTTCGGCGCGATTTTCCTTCCCGCTCTCATGAAGCCGATTCTCGAATCGGGGGCTGGGGTGAAGATGCTGCCGGTTGGGGAGCAGATCGATTGGTTCTTTGAGCGCTATTTTCATGACGAATGAAGAGGACAGGGGAGAGAAGCCATGAATTTCTTAAGAAAGTATTGGCAGGACCTGGGGATGCTCGTAGCTCTGGCCGTGTGCATTTACTTGATCGTGAGCGGCAGCGGGATTCCGAAAATAACCGTGATGCTGTGGCTGAGCTTTGTTGCGATTCTGGTGCATCAATTCGAGGAGTACCGCTGGCCGGGCTTTTTCGGAGGGTTGTTCAATGCTCTTATTTTTAAAAGCGGGCAGCCGGATCGGTATCCGCTGAACCCGCAATCGGCCATGGTCATTAATCTGGTCATCGCTTACGTCTTTTACCTGCTTCCGCTGCTGTATCCGAATGTCATTTGGCTTGGTCTCGCTCCGATGCTTATGGGCTTTTTCCAGTTGATCTGGCATGGCATTTTCGCCAATCTGAAAGGAAGAACCTTCTATAATCCCGGTTTGTTCGCCGTCGTGTTTCTTCATATACCCGTAGGAGGATGGTATGTCCACCATATCGTGACACAGGGGCTGGCTACCGCGACGGATTGGATTGCCGGCACCGTTTACTTTGTCATCGCCGTGTATATTTTGATCATCAAAGGGAATATGTGGATGAAGGACCCGAATACCCGTTACCGGTTTTCTCCCCGGCAATTAGGGCCGTACAAGCTCAAGGGGATGTAAAGTAAGCGGCGACGTGGAGCAGGCCCATGCGACTTTTGCGCACGGGTCTGCTTATTTATTTGGAAAAAACCTAAAAAATTGGACCGAGCCTGCCGATATAAGCAGTTAGGTTAGGCGGGTTCGCATTGCGTTCCCCGGTCTGGACCAAGGGATGGCTTTGGCTGGCCGCAGATCCGGCCATTTTTTCTTCCGATGTCGTTCCGTCCACTTTTGCAGCGCGGTGCTCGCGGCCATGCTGGCTGCAAGGGCGAGCAGATCCGAAGCGGTTACTTTTCGGACGATCGCGTAGATCCCGGTGCCGGAGATAAGCTCAATGATAACGGCCTTCTTAAGATCCGAAGCGGATATCGCAAGGAACGGATAGGGGGTGGGCTTGGCTTTTGGGATATGCAATCGGATGTCCTCCTGCTCGTCGGATATAGCCGACCTACGATATAACGTATGGCAGTCGGATTTTGTCCTATTCGGAATGGGCAAAATAAAAAGCCCGTACTAAATCTTCTTGAGATTTAGCACAGGCTCGCTTGGTCGAATGAATTTACTTCATTGAGCTGCCGATGAGACCTATGAACAGAACACCGACTATCAAATATAAGACAAATCCGATGGCCATCCAGATCAGCGCGGCTTTCGCGTAATTCGATTTGCTCGGATTCGCTCCGCCGCCAAAGGCCCATACAAACAGCATAATAAGGTTTACGACCGGAATGATCAAAATCAGCAACGTAACGAGCCAATCTTTCACCGATATGATCGGCGCGGATTGAGGCTGATTCGCGTAGTTCACATTCGCCCCGGGATTTACATTTGTGTTCACTTGGAGGTTCCCCCTAAACATATTTTCTTGAGCAATAGACATGTAAGGTGTACGTTAAATATTACAAAAAACTAATATTTTGCCTAATATATTGCTCATATAGAAAATAATATGTTAAATTCCGTATAATTTCAAGATATTTTTTTGTAAATTGTTGTTTAGCGTCATTTCGTGTCGGTGTTCAAACGCTGGTTATGAAGCAAAAAAGCCAAAAACCGCTGCCCCTTGGTGGCGATTCTTGGCACTTTTGTCCTTGGTTCGTAAACATTTGTTAACGTTCGGTAAACCGCTAGCCCCTTTTGGCCGAGAGCCGTTCGGCTGCCTTATTTTTTCTCAAGATTCAACTGCCAGGAGACGCCGAACTTATCTTGTACCCAGCCGAATTTTTCGCTGAACGGGTAAGCTCCCAGCGGCATTAAAACGGATCCTCCATCGGACAGTCTCCCGAACACCCGCTCAATCTCTGCTTCCGTATCGCATGTTACATATAATGACATGGAAGGGGTGAATGTAAAATTGTGCTTCACACTGCTGTCGATGCACATAAACACCTGTCCGTTCAACGAAAATAAAGCTTGCACCACGGTTCCTTCGGCACCGGCTTCGTTCGGTCCGTACTGCTGCATGCTGATGATTTCCGATCGGTCAAATAAAGTGATGTAGAAGTTCATGGCCTCTTCGGCTTTTCCCTCGAACATGAGGAATGTAGTGATTTTTTGCTTCGCGTTTCCCATCTTAAATCCAGCTCCTTTATACTTTGTTCCCATCAAAAGTATTGACGTAAACTATCCGGATCAATCATCTAAAATTAAGGGATTCCCAAGGAGTCTCTCGAATATACATTGACAGGAATATTCCAATTCGGCTACATTTAATTCATGAATTCGATCTTGAGTGCTCTTGCGGAGCCAAACCGTCTACATATCGTCGAGCTCCTGCGTGACGGCCCGCTCACCGTAGGAGAAATCGCCGATCGGCTTGGGCTCCATCAGCCGCAAGCTTCCAAGCATCTCCGCGTCCTTAGCGAAGCTGGACTTGTCGAGATGCAGCCGGTCGCTAACCGCCGGATATACAGGCTGCGGCCCCAACCGCTAATGGAGCTGGATGCATGGCTCTCGTCGTTCCGCCGCATTTGGGAGGAAAGGTTCGACCGGTTGGACGAATATTTGCTGGAACTGCAAAAGTCAGAACAGAAGCATGACGACAAACCATAGCCGCGCTGCGCACGGCAGCGTGCGCTGATGGTAACCGTCGGAGAGGAGGGGGTCATTTCGTCCGGCGGAATTTCTGCCAATCCAGGACCATGAGTTTATGTACGCATGGAGCTTCCAGGATATCGACGGTCATCTGTGGGAAGTCATGTAGATGGACGCAAGTGCAGTTCCACAAGCGTTATCGGAATAGCTGCTAAGAACCTCCCACAATTTTGGGAGGTTTTTTCACAAGTATAACGTTGTCATGAGCTCATTGAGACCCGAGCTTGCGGCTGGGCTGGCACGTGGAGAAGAGTTATAGTAAGATGACCTCAAAAAAGATGTCAAAGGAGAAAAGCTATGTGCCGAAATATTAAGACGCTGTTCAACTTCGATCCTCCGGCAACCGAGGACGAGATTCAAGCCGCCTCGCTTCAATTCGTGAGGAAGCTGTCCGGCTTCAACAAGCCTTCGAAGGCGAACGAGGAAGCGTTCCAACTGGCCGTCGAGGAAGTCGCTGCTGCTGCCCGGAAGCTGCTGGACTCGCTGGTTACCCAAGCCGAGCCCCGCAACCGCGAGGTGGAGATCGAACGCGCCCGCATTCGATCGGCGAAACGCTTTGGTGCTGGGGAGAAGTAAGACCCCGCGCGGTCGAGCGGGAGAAGCGGGGAGAAAATAAACAGCCTCTCAACCCTTAACGGCGGATTGAGAGGCAATTTTGTTTTTAACGGAACTATTATTTTTTTACAGCATGGATATAATGAATCGTTTCGAACGCAGACAAATAATCCGTCCGACGACGAAAGAATTGGTCATGGATCGCAGCCGGCGATAAATGTTCATAAATGAGCAAGCCCGATTGCTCCAGCAGCTTCTCGATTTCGTCATAACTGAAGCACGATTTCATGGGTTCCCCGCTTGCCGCGGCCATTTTCACCATATTTTGAACCCGATTCGATGTCCCTTTCTCCACAAACAGATTTTCGTCCGCATAATCCAAAACGATAGAACTGCCTGCCGGGACTTTGGCAAATAAATGATGGATCAAGCTTGAAATTTCTTCTTTCGTTAAGTAATAAGAAACACCCAACAGGCTAAAGAACGTTTTGTGGTTTTCAAACCCTTCGTCGAATAGATTCTGATATGAAAACTGACGGGTGAAGTCCATAGGAACAAAATGAAGATGACTCGAAATGTCAAATCTGGCATGCTCCAACCTCTGCTTTTTCCATTCCTGGGTAGCCGGGTGGTCCACTTCAAATATGTCCAAGCTGTTTTTCAATTCCGGATGGCGGAAGCCAAAAGTATCTAACCCGGCTCCGAGAATGACATACTGCTTCAATCCCAGCTTCATTTCATGAAGCAATACTTTTTCGCAATACGCAGCACGTGCCAGCGGCGTCGGGGAAAGCTGGACTTGTACAATCCATTTTAACATTTCATCCGGATCATCCTGAAGCCTTTGAGCCATATCTGGATTGAAAAACGGCATGCCCCGAATCATATTTTCTCTGATGTCCGAAAACTCTTTTGGGGTAATGAGATCGATTGCAAGTAAATCATCGAAAATTTTGGGCGTGTCATTTTGGCTGTGATAGGCTCGACCAAAAGCGGATACGAGGGAAGTTAAACTGGACTCATTCGGCTTCATACAATTATCCTCCAGCATAAACAAAATAAGATTCCCCTGGCCAGGAGAATCTTATTATACACGCGATTTATTTAAATGTAAATTATAGCATAAAAGAACAATTTTGTCAATAGATAAATGCTCTTTGCTGGTGGTTTCTTCCAGAAATATAAAATATGAAATTTGTCTCATTTACATTTCTCTTTTTGTTCTTATTTTTCGGATTACAATAAATGCAGAGGCGGCAATCGATGCAACGATGCCAAACGATACAAACGGAGGGGAATGGAATGAGTTGGAAATGGGGCAAGCAACTGCTGCTTTTTGGCTACGAGGAAGCGATGTCCTGCGTGTTTCCCGCTTGTATTTTTCTTTCGTTGGCCTTGTTGAAAATCGCACCGCTGCCCGGCATGCCGGCTTACGACTGGATGCTTGTTATCTGTATCGCCGTGCAAATCATCATGGTGCGGGCAGGGCTGGAAACGATCGACGAGCTGAAAGTCATCTGCGTGTTTCATCTTATCGGTCTGGCGCTAGAGTTGTATAAAGTACATATGGGCTCCTGGGATTATCCGCAGCCGGGCTGGACCAAAATCGGCGGCGTTCCGCTGTATAGCGGCTTTATGTACGCAAGTGTGGCCAGCTATATATGTCAAGCTTGGCGCAGGCTTCATATCCGCTTGGACCGTTGGCCGTCTTCCGTCTGGACGGTAACGCTAGGGGCGGCGATCTACTTGAATTTTATGACCCACCACTTCATCCCTGATTTACGCTGGCTGCTTGCGGCTCTGTTGTTTGTGGTGTTTTTCCGCACGGCGCTTTTTTTCAAGGTCGGAGATATCGTGTACCGCATGCCGCTCACGCTTGGCTTTGCGCTTGTCGGTTTCTTTATCTGGATCGCCGAAAATATCGGAACTTGGCTGGGGGCATGGCGTTATCCCCATCAACAAAACGGCTGGAGTATGGTGTCGTGGAGCAAATTCAGCTCCTGGTTTCTGCTGGTCATCGTCAGCTTTATTATTGTCGCCCAATTGAAGCATGTAAAGGGGCTTCGCCCGAAAAAGAACACCGCCGATACGAGCATGCGGCATTAAGGGCAGAGGGTCAGCCTTCTTGCAGTACAAGCCGCTCGGATGGCGGGTCCCGTCCCGTCACCGATCAGTACGATCAGGCTTTTGGCCGGCGGCTTCGCTGCTTCCTTCCCGGCGTGTAGCGGGACCGGGATCAGGTTGCATAATACTTTTTCACGCAAACACTGCCTTTCGGCGGTGTTTTTTCTTTTGGACAGTAGTATTACTCCTCCATCGATTGGAAATAAATGAAGCATAACGAAAAGCTGGAGGCTTCGTATGATCGAAGGGACCAAACCGCCAATCGATAACCCTCAATTTGACAAAAGCGACATCCGATCTTTCGTCGATCTGCTGATTCATACGATTGGAAATCCGCCGGACCTCATTCATCAATCGTTTACCTTCGGCCCCAACCTGGAAGGCACCTATTTATTTATTGAAACCTTGGCGGATAAGAGAAAAATCGAAGATAACGTTCTTCGTATGTTTGCCGGGGAATCGTTGTCAGCCGCTTGGGACGGCGTGTCGGAGCTTGGAGACCTGCTAAAGCGCCGGATACCGGTTGCCGCGATATCGGCTTCGTCCGAATTGAAGTCATGCGCGCAAAGTCTTCTGGATGGAAAGTGTTTGCTCGTCATCCCGGAATCGGAGCACGTGCTCGTGCTCGATACGGCGAAATTTTACCATCGTGCCGTGACGGAGCCCAGAACGGAGAATACCGTACATGGACCGCACGAAGCGTTTATCGAGGATATTGCGACGAATGTCGGCTTGATCCGCAAAAGAATTCGTACGACCGCTCTACGTTTTGAGTCATTGCAGATCGGCACGGCAACCGAAACCAAAGTGCTTATCGTCTATATGAAGGATCTCGCGCCGGAGGAAGTGGTAAGCGAGTTCCAGCGAAGAATCAAGTCGATGCATACGGACAGCATCTTAGACAGCACGTACGTGGAAGAATGGATTCAGGATAAAACGTTGACCATCTTTCCGACCTTAATGAGAACGGAACGGCCCGACGTCGCGGCATCTCATCTGCTGGAAGGAAGGGTCGCGGTTATGGTGGACGGCAGCCCGCTGGCGCTGATCGGTCCCTTCACGTTTATGCAATACTTTACGTCTCCCGAAGATTATTACCAGAGAGCGGATATCGCGACCTTTTTGTTATGGATCCGGTTCCTGGCGTTCCTGCTTGCCATATTGGTTCCATCGCTTTACATTGCCGTAACTTCTTACCATCAAGGACTGCTTCCGCCTGCGCTTCTGATCAATATTTCCGCACAGCGGGAAGGGGTGCCGTTTCCCTCTTACATGGAGGCGTTTCTTATGATGCTCATCTTTGAAGTGCTGCGCGAGGCTGGCCTGCGCATGCCGCGGATTGCCGGTCAAGCCATATCGATCGTCGGAGCGCTCGTGTTGGGCGAAGCGGCAGTCAATGCCGGCCTCGTATCGGCAGCGATGGTCATTGTGGTAGCTGTCACCGCGATTACCAATTTTGTCGCCCCATTCTACAACTTCGGGATTGCGCAGCGGTTTCTGCAATACGGATATATGATATTGGCAGGGTTTATGGGCGGTTTCGGCATTTTATGCGGAGTGCTGTTCACGCTTGTTCATCTGGCTTCGCTCCGGTCGTTCGGCGTTCCTTACTTGGCTCCTGTCGCGCCGACGTTCTTCTCGGACTGGAAGGACATCTTGGTCCGGGTGCCACGGCCGTGGATGACGACATTCCCCCGCATGAACGACGCCAAACGGAAAAAAAGGTGAGCCGCATGATGCTTCAAACATTCGTTCGCACAGGAAAGCTGCTGGCGTTGGCGGCAGCCTGCTGCAGTCTTGCGGGCTGTTGGGATATGGTTGAGGTCAATCAGCTCGCCATCGTAGACTTGGTCGGAATGGACAGGGAGCCCGGGAACGGGAAATACACGACTTACTATCAAGTGATTAACCCTCCGGGAATCGCCGTGCAAAAGGGAGCGGGCATCAAAGCTCCGGTATATACGTACAAGGTTGAAGGTTTCTCCACAGTGGAGTTGGCCGGAAAAACGTTCGATATCATTCCGAGACGGCCTTTCTATGATCATTATCAAGCTTTGATGGTCACCGAACGGTTTGCGAAAGAAGGATTAAGGGAAGTGCTTAATTTTCTTGAGAAACGGCCCGACCGAAGGGCAACGATTCATCTGCTCGTCACGGATTCGCCGCTCCCGGATATGATGAAAACGTATATTCCGCTTGAACGATTGCCTGGCCGGGCCGAACATTCGATTATTGAGCTTCAATCCAAATATTCCGGCCAGGAAAGCAAGCGGTCCCGCGTGAAGGATTTGATCGAGAACATGGAAGGCTCCATGCTAACCGTCCTGCCTATCGTCAGTTTATCCGGCTCCAAGCCGATGCCGACCACTAAGCGATACGAACAAATCGACGCCAATCAAGGAAACTTCATCATGAAGGGGGCTGCCGTATTCAAGCACGATCGGATGATCGGGCGGCTGGAACCGTCCGATCTGCCATGGTTTTATTTATTGGACGGCCGGATCGGCATGCTAAACGAACCGCTGATCGTCAACGGAGAGCGCGTCGATCTTCAAGCCCCGAAGCCTGAGGTCCACCGGCAACTGGTGATAGTATCCGGTAAACCGGTATTGAAAATGGATATTTATGCACAGGCACAGATTTACGACAACGATCAGAATGTAAAATTAACCGAACAAAATCTGGCTGAGATTAAAGCGCAGTTTAACGGGCAAGTGCAGAAAAAGGCGTCCGCGTTTTACGAGAAAACAAAACGGTTCGGGTGGGACCTGCTCGGGATCGAAGCGCAAATGAAGCGCAAACCGGGTAAAGAATGGGCGGATATCAAGAAGGAAGAAGAGATTTGGAAAAAAACGGAGCTTCAGCTTGCCGTCCATTGCACCATCCGTACCATCGGCACGACCATCGATCCGTATAAAGAGAAGAGGGGATAGCGCTGGAGAACGCTCGCATCGGCGGATGGCAGTTTTTTTTGCTGGTGTTTAACTTTACGATAGGCACCGCTTTTTTTCTTCGACCGGGCGGGATGATTGCCGCGGCCAAGCAGGATGCTTGGCTTGTGCCGCTGTGGGCGGGGTCTGCCGTCGTCTTGATCGCTTGCCTGTGGCTCATTCTGGCAAAAGGAAATCCCGGGCTGAGCATCGTCCAGATTTGCCTCAAGGCAGCGGGAAATAAAATCGGCGGGTTTATCGCGCTTTTGTATATCTCGTTTTTTATCCAGACCGCAAGCTGGGTGACCCGCAATTTGGGGGACTTTATGAAATCGACCCTAATGCCGAATACGCCGATTTCTGCGTTTCACTTTATGTTTTTGATCGTGGCGTGCTATGCATCCGTCAAAGGGGTGGAGAGCATCGCACGGGTCAACGAGCTTCTAAGCCCTGCGGTCGTATTCATCCTGATCACCATGTGCCTGTTTTCGGTAGCCGAGTGGAAGTGGGAACGTTTCGAGCCCATGTTTCGGTTAAACGTGTGGGAGACGATGAGGGAGACAAAAGCCATTATCGGGTTCCCTTTTCTCGAAGTCATCTCCTTGATGATGCTGGTTCCTTATGTGAAGAGCAGGGTCAAGACCGCTTTGCTGCTTGGCATCGGACTGGCGACCCTCTTCCTGAGCGGAATTATTTTTGTGACGATCGGCGTGCTTGGCGTGACGCGGGCTTCCCATTTTACGTATCCGCTGTTTATTATCGCGCAAGAGCTGCGAATTGCGGAATTTATCGAACGCGTGGAAACATCGATTGTGATCGTATGGCTGATCTGGATTTTCGTCAAGCTGTGCATCGTATATTATTGCGCGGTGACCGGCATTTGCGAACTGTTTCGGCTGAAAGACCGAACTTGGATTGCCATCCCGCTAATCCTGCTAGTTTCCGGCTTTGCCGTTTCGTTTTACGATAACGTCGTAGAAAATATCGAATGGGATAAACGGTATATTTTTCAATACGCCAGTCTTTACGGAGTCGTGTTCCCCCTCCTGCTTATTATTCTGACCCGGATTCGTAGAAACCGGAACAAAGACGGGGGAGGGTCCCTGTGATCTGGTTCATCGTAGGTTTCCTCGCAGCGCTCGGCGCCGGCCTTGCTATGATGCTGCGCAGCCATAAACCGATCAAGGAAATCGGACTGTTCGTCACCTTGTCCTGCTTTGGCTGCATCGTATGGATAAGTATTTTTGCCCATCGTATAATCAATCCGCTCCGGTGGCTTGGCTGGCTGATCGACCGGGCAGGCCTATAAGCGCTCCGACAGGCCAAGCCGCCGTCCCCTTAAATCAATAACCCGCCCCGCTCCTTATGGCGAGCGATCACAATCTCGCTGTGAACCGAAGTAATCCCCCGAATCGCTTGAAGCTTCTTCATGTACCGCTCGGCATGCTCCGGGTCGTCCAGCAGAGCGTGGACATGCAGATGCGGCTTGCCGCTCATCTGGTACACGTTCGTGATTTCCTCGTCTGCCGTCAGCTCGCCAATCACCTGTTGCATACTTTCCCACGTGACTTCGATGTCAAAATACATCGACAGCATTTTGCCCGCTTTGAGCGGATTCACGGTAATTGTGAACCGGTCGATAATGCCGCTGCTGACCAATTGATTGATCCGGTCGCGGACGGCCGCGCGGGTCAGGTTGACAAGGCGGCCCAATTCCGCGTTGCTCAGCCGCCCGTTCTCGGATAAATGCTTCAGAATCTGGGTGTCAATCTCGTCCAAATGTTTAAATTGCATTCGCTTCAACCTTTCGCGGAAACTTTACGCTCATTATATCATATACAATGTAAAGTGAACATGTGCATATATTGATCGAAAGTAAATTATGTAGTATACATATGTATGTGGGTAACACGAAGGGAGTGGGAGATTTTGACGATCATGACAGCAGAAATTTTATTGATTTCCATCTTGGCGGGCATTGTCGGTTCCGTCCTCGGGCTCGGCGGAGGCATCGTTGTGACACCTGCGCTGACGCTTCTGTTCGGCGTAGACATCCGGCTTGCCATCGGGGCAAGCATCATATCCGTGATCGCGACTTCGAGCGGAGCGGCGATCGCTTACATCAAGGACCGGATCACCAATGTCAGAGTCGGCATGTTTTTGGAGATCGCAACGACGATCGGGGCGATTACGGGAGCTTTCCTGGGCGGCCTGATGTCTCCAGCGGTCCTGTATATCATTTTCGGGCTGCTGCTGCTGTATTCCGCAATGGCGATGCTGAAGAAAGCGAAGAGCGAGCTGCCCGAAGACGTTCCGCTCCATCCGTTAGCCCGGAAGCTCAAGCTGCAAGGCGCGTATTATGACAAGGCGTTGAACGAAAATGTTTCTTATCACGTCGACAATGTGTACGGCGGCTTCGGAGTCATGTACGGCGCGGGCGTCGTATCCGGCTTGCTCGGGATCGGAAGCGGCAGCTTCAAGGTAATGGCGATGGACGTGTTTATGAAGCTTCCGCTCAAAGTGTCCAGCGCGACGAGCAATTTTATGATGGGCGTGACCGGGGCGGCCAGTGCGGGCGTGTATTTGTTCAGGGGGGATATCGATCCCGGGATAGCCGCACCTGTTGCTTTGGGCGTATTAATCGGAGCGACGGCCGGTGCCAGAATCATGCAGCGGATGAAAAGCACGACGATTCGCAAATGGTTCATTCCCGTCCTGACGTACGTTGCCGTACAAATGATCCTGCAAGGAACGGGGGTAATCGTATGAGCCAAGGAAATAGGGGGAAAGCGAGCGCCAGTTCGATCTCTGTCGTGGAGCTTAGGATCAGTCAATATTTGCGGGCGGGAGTGCTTCTCAGCGCGGCCGTCATTTTAGTGGGGCTGGCATTCTTCCTGATTCTGGGGGACAGCGGATATCCGGGGCGAACGTTTCCGGCCCATCTGCCGGAAATCGGGCAAGGCTTGCTGCAGCTTAAACCGTACGCCATCATTTTGACGGGGCTGCTGATGCTCATCCTGACGCCGGTATTTCGGGTAGGCATTTCGATTCTCGTCTTCCTGAAGGAAAAAGATTATTTATACGCGGGCATCAGCCTGCTTGTTTTTTTCATTCTGATCGTCAGTTTTTTGCTCGGGAAAGCTTAAACGCGCGACGGCTTCGATTCTCCTCGGGCTATTTCCGAAAGTATGGGAGTGCACCTTGCTACTTTTTGCCATGGCGATCGTCTTTATAGTGCAGGGTTTTATGGTGAAATGATTGCGCCAATCCCAAGGATCGAAGGTCGAGGTACTTGTATGATATTTTTGGATAAGCTGAAAAAAATGGACCGCGGCATCATTGTACTTCTGCTGTGCTTGATGGCCGCTGGCACGGTGGCGGTTTACCGGGCCACCGCAGGGACAAAATTGGATGGTCTACACATCAGCAGCCTGGTGTATTTCGGCGTCTTTTGCATTCCGATGCTGCTGGTCACGGTTCTTAATTACCGATTGCTCACCGGCAAACTGGCGTATTATTTGTACGCCTTCGGCATCGGGATGCTGGCCTACGTCCATTGGAAAGGGCAGGTCGTGAACGGCGCGGCCCGGTGGTTAAGCATCGGTTCCGTGGAAATCCAGCCCTCCGAACCGGTGAAGCTATTTACGATTCTGCTTGCTGCGCATTTGCTGCAAAAGCGGGAGGGAGAGAAGCTGCGCTTCGTTCAAGATCTCCTTCCCGTCTGTGCCGTTTTTGCCTTGCCTATCGTGTTTATTTTGAAGCAGCCCGATTTGGGGACAGCTCTCGTATTTGTCGGCATCTTCTTCGGGATGCTGTGGACGGGCAACATCCGATTGTCGTATATGCTGACCGCTATTGGTGCTGCCGGGATTGCGGTGGGTTCAGTGCTGTGGCTGTATTATGCCGACCATGAACTGCTGTCGAAGATCGTCAAGCCGCACCAGATGGCGAGAATCCAGACGTTCCTGGAACCGGGAAGCGATCCCCAGAAGTCGTGGCATTATGAACAAGCGCGGATCGCCATCGGTTCGGGCCAACTGCATGGAAATAACGGTCTGTACCAGCAGCAGGGTTTTGTTCCTTATGCCTACTCCGATTCGATCTTTGCGGTTGTCGGCGAAAAGTACGGATTTTTGGGCGCGACGATTCTGCTCATGCTGTACTTTTTGCTGATTTACCGGATGGTCGGCATTATTTTGGAGACGAAGGAATTAGCGGGCTCCTACCTCGTTGCGGGGATGACGGCCATGCTTGTCTTTCAGATTTACGTGAATATTGGGATGCATATCGGATTGGTGCCGTTGACCGGGATTTCTTTGCCGTTCATCAGCTACGGAGGAAGCTCGCTGCTCACCAATATGGTTGCGCTCGGCCTCGTCTTAAGCGTCAAAATTCATCAAGGCTCGTTCGAATAAGGCGTTCTTGGCCTAATTTGTACCTGATTTGCATCGGATCTGCATTTTATCTTCCTTCTTCCTATTATTCTTTCTTGAAGTGGGGCGCGAAGGGGAATAGAATGATAGGGACAACGAAGGCAACGGGAGAGCATGCGATGCAGAGAACGATATTAATCGTCGAAGACGAGCCTATTTTACGCGAAATTATGAAGGATTATTTCATCAATGAAGGCTTTGACGTGCTGGAAGCGGGGGACGGGAAAGAAGCGCTGTCGCTCTTTCAGGAGCGAGAAGTGCATTTGATTATTCTGGATATCATGCTGCCGGAGCTGGACGGCTGGTCCGTATGCCGGCGCATCCGCAAGAGCTCGAACGTTCCGATCATTATGCTGACGGCCCGGGTGGATGAGGACGATACGCTGCTCGGATTCGAGCTGGGCGCGGATGATTACGTGACCAAGCCGTACAGTCCCCCGATTTTATTGGCCCGAGCGAAACGGCTGCTCGACAGCAGAGCGGTTCGCGAGCCTGCGGACGACATGAGCGATAGGTTAGAAAGCGGCGGCATTGCGGTGCATTTTCCCTCCCGCACTGTGACGGTAAACGGAACGAACTGCAATTTGACGCACACCGAATTTGAAATATTAACGGTTTTCATGAAAAATAAAGGGATCGTCATCACAAGAGAACAACTAATTACCAAAATCTGGGGATATGACTTCGTCGGCGACGAACGCACCATCAATAGCCATATCCGCAATCTGCGCCACAAATTAGGGGACAAGTCCAAATGCATCAGCACGGTTGTCCGTTCGGGCTATAAATTCGAGGATTACGTATGAAGAGAGGCATCGTCTCTAAGCTGTTTTTGCTGACGACCGCTTTATGCGTGCTTATTCTGACGATCATTTTTGGCGGACAAGCCTTATTTTTTAAACAATTTTATGTGTATCAAAAAGAGGAGGATGTAAAGTCAGCCCTTCAAGCTTATAAACAGGATTACCTGAAAAATGCCGGAGACGCACAGGCCATGGCCAGGCTTGAGCAAGATTTCTATCGAAAGCATGGCACCTGGATCACGGCATTGGACGCCATGGGCAATTTGAAATATACGGACGATTTTTACATGGAGGTCCGCTTGAAGCGCTCTACCGACACACCCGCCCTTTCCGACAAAACGATGACCATCCCGCTGTACAGTGTCATGAATGTGGAGGATTTCAGTAAAGGTATCCGGTTTCTTGAACCATTTATTAAAGAGGGGCAGCCGATTGCTATGGAAGGCATCATTTGGAAAAACCGGTTGTTTCCGCAGCGGATGGGACCAAAGGCATCCAATCTGAGAGAGGAAAACCAGCTGGAAAATCAGCAGCTGGTGACGAAGGAGTATGAAGTCGTCTCCCGGTTCGAGGATGCGAACAAATATCGTGAAAAGTATCCCACCGATCTTGTCATCGGAACGATTACCAAAGTCGAGACACCGGAAGGGACGGGAATTTCGCGCTATACGAACCATTTGTTTTTGGAACGGATCAAAGCTTTTCAAGCGGATCTTCTATACGGAGACTATGATGGCGATTCGAATGCGAATCGGATCATGAATTATGAAGAAAACCATGTGAATTACAAAATATTCGTGGACCGCATCGAAGATCTGGCAGGGAATCCCACATACATTTTCGCAATGACGTCACTGCAGCCTGTAGATGAGGCCGCGGGGGTGATGCAAGATTACTATGTGTATATCATTATCGCCACACTGCTGCTCGTGCTGCTGGCATCGTTCTATTATTCCCGCGGGATTGCCCGTCCTTTGCTGCGCATCAACCATACGACGAGAAAGATTGCGGACCTGGACTTTTCCGAAAAAATTCCGATTACAACCAAGGATGAGATCGGGGACCTGTCACGCAATATAAACGAGCTTTCCGATCGGCTGCATTCCTACATCGCACAGCTGCAGCAGGATATCGAGAAAGAAAAGCAGCTGGAGCATACGAGGAAAGAATTTATTTCCGGCGTATCGCACGAATTGAAGACGCCGCTTAGCGTGATCCAAAGCTGTCTGTCGATTCTGAGGGACGGGGTGGCGAGCCACAAGCGAGACCACTATTTCGCCGCCATGGAGAACGAAGTGAAGAAGATGGACCTGCTGATCGTCGATATGCTCGATCTGGCAAAATACGAGTCGGGAACGTATAAGATGAAGATGGATTCGTTCGCGATCGATGCCGTCATCAGGCAGGTATGCGAGAAGCTAGCCATCGAAATCGAGCAAAAGCAATTGCAGCTGCATCTCCGGTTGTCCCCGACTGTCGTGGTTGCCAATCAGCACCGGATTGAACAGGTGATCGTCAATTTCTTGACCAACGCCATTCGGCATACACCGGAACGAGAATCCATTTACGTTTCGACCGTTGAAGAGCGCGATACGGTGACGGTCCGTGTCGAAAATAAAGGAGCTTCTATCCCGGCCGAGCATCTGGAAAAAATCTGGGATCGATTTTACCGAGGCGAGCCTTCCCGCCATCGTTCCACGGGAGGAACTGGATTGGGGCTTGCGATCTGCAAAAAAATATTGGAGCTGCATGGGGTATCTTATGGCGTGACCAATACGGCGGACGGCGTGCTGTTCTTTTTCCGTCTGAATAAGAAAGTGTAGAACTTCGGTTCTGCACTTTTTTTGCATGCCCGCAGAACTCGTTATTCTTTAACTCGTCTGAATCCGATCTGCATTTCATCTTCATCTTGCTCTATTAATCTATCAACAGAGAGAGGAGAGGGATAGCGTGGGAAGCAAGAAAAGAGCGAGAAGATGGGGCGTCCTACTGGTTGCCGCAGGGCTGCTGTTTTTCGTGCTGTCGAAGGTGACGGCTTTTCCGGAAAAGGAGGTCTCGAAGCCCGGCGGTGCGCCTGCGGATACGAAAGCGGCAGCCGCTGCCGGCGGCAAGCCGCAAGGGAAAGTCGTCTACTTAACGTTTGACGACGGCCCGAGCGAGTGGACGGGGGAGTTTCTGGACGTCCTGAAGCAGAACAATATCAAGGCGACCTTTTTCATGCAGGGGAGCAATTTAAAACTCGCCAATCTTCAGGATCAGGTGAGACGTGCCGTGCGGGAAGGGCACTACGTCGGCGGCCACAGCATGACGCATCAATATAAGAAGCTGTACGATGAGAAGCAATTCGTGCCGGAGATGAAGCAAACATTGTCGCTCATCCACCAGATCACAGGCGAGAATCCGCATTTGGTGCGCCCGCCATACGGTTCGGCGCCGGGGTTAAACGATAAGCGCCTCCGCGATCAAATTGTGCAAGCGGAAATTAAGGTGTGGGACTGGACTATTGATTCGAACGATTGGAACCTCAAAAACCGCCCGCGCGAGATCGTCGACAACATCAAGAAGCAGACGAAGGCGGATCTGGAAGTCGTACTCATGCACGAAAAGCCGCAAACGCTGCAAGTGCTGCCCGAAATCATCGATTTTTATAAGCAAAAGGGCTACCAGTTCGCCGTCTATGACGAAACGAAGCATTTTCACCTGAATTTCATGAAGGATCATCGCTTGTAAAATTACAAAGGAGTGGGAATCGAAATGGGAAACAAATTGACAGCCATCGTATTGGCAGGAGCCATTGCATTAACGTTGGCGGCCTGCGGAAATCAAGAACGGGAGCAGGGCCTGGCTGCTGCGACCCGGGAGAAGGAAGCTGCTGCGACCACCGAAGCTTCTTCTTATAAATCGATGTTTAGCTCAAGCGTCTTTCTCGGGGATTCGATTACGGAAGGACTGTCGTTCCACGGAGTGCTGGATGACAAAAACGTGATGGGCAAAGCGGGGGCGACCGCGATGTTCGCCTTGGAGGATGTGGACGACTTGGCCGGACGAAACCCGAAGCGAGTGTTCATCCAACTAGGGTCGGACGACCTCCTGTGGCCTACGGACAATCCCAAGCAATTTTCGCTGACGAACTATGCGAAGCTGATCGGGAAAATCAAGGAAAAGCTGCCGAAAGCCAAAATCACGATCATGTCGGTCACTCCGGTGACGGCGGAAGCGGAGAAGAGCGAGCCCCGCTATAAAAACATTGCGGATTATAATCAAGGCCTGAAGGAGCTTGCTGCCAAGGAAAAGGTGGATTATACCGATGTATCCCCGATTTTTAAGGCTAATCCGGACCTGCACGATAAGGACGGTATCCATATGAAGGCGGAATACTATGCGCAGCTGCTGAAGCTTTTGCAGGATCAAGTGAAATAGGGGCTTCCGGCAAGGAGTGAATGGGCATTGGTATTCAGCAGTCTGATCTTTCTATTCTTGTTTCTGCCTTTGACGCTTGTCGTTTATTATGTGTCGCCTGCCGGGCTGCGGAATGCCGTGCTGCTCTTCGTCAGTCTGGTGTTTTATGCCTGGGGTGAGCCCGTATATATCGTTATCATGGTCTTTTCAACGCTGTTCGACTATGCGAACGGGCTGCTGATCGACAAGTACAGAAGCCGCAAAGCCGTCGTCCGAACGATATTCATCGGCTCCATCGCCATCAATTTGGGAATTCTCGGCTTCTTCAAATATTACGGCTTTCTCGTGGACAATCTCAATCAGCTGTTCGGCTTGTCGATTCAGGCGGCGGCGCTGCCACTTCCGGTCGGCATCTCGTTCTATACGTTTCAGACGATGTCTTATGTGGTGGACGTGTACCGGGACAAAATCCCGGCGCAGCGCAATCTGCTGTCGTTCGGCGCCTATATTACGATGTTCCCGCAGCTTGTAGCGGGTCCGATCGTCAAGTACGGCGATATTGCGCATCAGCTCGTGAGCCGAAACGTGACACTGGACCGGTTCGGCGAAGGAGCGGCGCTGTTCGTCCGAGGGCTTGCCAAAAAAGTGCTTCTGGCCAACAACATCGGGCTGCTGTGGGCAAGTGTGAAAGCGACGCCCGCGGACGAGTTAACCGTAGCTTCCGCCTGGCTTGGCATCATCGCGTTTACGTTTCAAATTTATTTCGATTTCAGCGGCTATTCGGATATGGCGCGCGGCCTCGGCAAAATGTTCGGGTTTGATTTTATGGAAAACTTCAACTATCCGTATATGTCCAGAAGCGTCACGGAGTTTTGGCGCAGGTGGCACATTTCGTTGGGCTCCTGGTTTCGGGAGTATGTATATATTCCGCTTGGCGGCAATCGGGTAGGCATGCTGAACCAATTCCGGAATTTGCTGGTTGTATGGTTTTTAACCGGGTTATGGCACGGGGCAAGCTGGAATTTTGTCGTCTGGGGCTTATATTTCGGGTTCTTCGTCACGGCCGAAAAGCTGTTTCTGTTAAGATGGCTGCAAAGTAAGCCCCGCATGGTCGGGCATGCGTATACACTGGTGATTGTGATGATCGGCTGGGTGTTTTTCGAATTCGAGAAGCTATCGGTAGCTACCGCATATATCGGAACGATGTTTGGCTTTGTGGCGCATGGCCTCGCGGACAACCGCACATGGTACGAGCTGTCGGCGAATCTCCTCCTGTTGATCGTATTGGCTTTATGCTCGACTCCGTTTCCGAGTAAAGCTCTGAGCTGGCTTACGGAAAGGTTCCAAAGGACCGGCGTTATCGCCGTCCCTGCGGTCTATTTCGTCTTGCTGTTTCTGTCGACGGCTTATTTGGTCAATGCCACCTACAACCCTTTCCTCTATTTTAGATTTTGAAGAGGGTGATTCTTATTAATAAGTACGGTAAACGATCGCAATCGATTGTCGCTATGCTGCTCTTGCTTTTTCTCGGGGGCGTGCTGATGGTAAATTTGTTCAAGCCGAGCACATCGTTCTCCGAAGCGGAAAACCGAAGCTTGGAGCAGCTTCCGCAGCTTACGCTGCACAGCCTCGTTTCGGGAAAATTTACTTCCGGCTTTGAGAAGTATATCTCCGATCAATTTATGGCCCGAGATTTCTGGATCGGCGTTAAATCCGATACGGACCGAGCGATGGGGAAGAAGGAGAGCAACGGGGTTTACCTCGGGCAGGACGGCTACTTGATTCAAAAGTTTACCCCGCCTGCGGACGGTGATTTGGAAATGAAAGTAAATGCGATCCATTCGCTCGCTAAGGCCGCGCCCGGCCTGCGGATGTTCGTCATGCTCGTACCTACCGCCGCCAGCGTGCTTGCGGATAAGCTTCCGGACCACGCACCTGCCGGCGAGGAGCTGGCGTATCTCGATCAAGTGGGGCGGTCGCTCCACCGGGATATCCGCTTCGTCGACGTATATCCCGCGCTTCGTGCGCAGCGGGAGCCGTCCGTTTACTATAAAACCGATCACCATTGGACGACAAGAGGCGCATTTTACGCCTATCAGGAGCTAAGCAAGCGGATGGGGTTGATTCCGAAGAAGGAAGAGGAGTTTACGATCCGCACAGTGACGGACGAGTTCTACGGTTCGCTGTATTCGAAGAGCGGCTTCAGACATGTGGCGCCCGACAGCATCGACCTTTATATGCCGAAGGCGGGCGGGAGCTGTACCGTAGAGTACGTCGAAGAGGGGCAAATCTCAGATTCCATGTATGCGATGGACAATCTCGGCAAGAAGGACAAGTACACGGTATTTTTCGACGGCAATCATTCGTTCATCCGGATAACGACGGGCCTGCGCGACGGAACGAAATTGCTGGTGGTCAAGGATTCGTATGCCAACAGCCTCATTCCTTTTCTAACACCGCATTTCAGCGAAATTTATGTCGTCGATCCGAGATATTACGAGAACGACTTGAAGACGCTCATTCAAGAGCGTCAAATCCGCGACGTGCTGCTGCTGTATAACGCGAATACGTTTTTTGAAGATCCGTCGTTAAACCGGCTGGCTGAGCCGGCGGAATGAGCCGAAGAGGAGTTGGAAGAATGATGTTAAGAATGTTTACAAAAGTGAATGTGAAGCGTTTGATTATGCTGCTGGCGATTACGGTCGTTTCCGCCGCCGTTATGACAGGATGCTCCGGAAAACCGGAGGGAGAGCGCAGCGAGGTGACGATCGGCGAACTAACACAACGCTTGAAGCAAGCGGTGAAGCTGGAGGAGCTGAAGCAGCGGGACAAGGAAACGCTAAAGCGGCTGTATCGTCTCGGCGACGAAGAGGTTGAGGACTTCGTTCTGTATACGGACGTATCGAATGTGAAAGCGGACGAAGTGGCTGTCATTCAAGCGAAGGATGCGGCCCAAGCGGAACGCGTCAAGCAATACGTATCGAAAAGGATCGATGCGCAGACGGCGAAATTTAAAGACTACCGCCCGGAGGAGTACGGCTTAATCCAAAAGCATGTCTTGAAGCGAGAAGGCCGCTTTGTTCTATTCGCGGTCTCGAAGGACGCCGACCGTATAGAGCAAGTCTTCGACGAGGCTCTTCGGTGAATTGACCGCGCGCCGCCACTATTCTTATGGTGTCCGGAGCTTGTTGCGAGATGGCCTATGAATAAGGCAGATACGCTTTTCATTCGCCCACACGGGGCACGGCGGCTTTTAATATGTTATGAAGGATGGTACTTATCCGCATGCATATTAAACCACTGGAGGAGAGAATCGGTGAAGGAACCTTCGGTCGTCTTTCATGAAGAGCCGCTTGTTGCAAGCTATGAGCAAGTCGTATCCGGGCCGGAATGCAGGCAGTTGATCGAATTGGCCCGACATCAGCTGGAGCCTGCCAAGGTGATCGGGGAAAAGGAAGTCGTCGCCTCCGAATTCCGAAAATCGGAATTTGCCTGGTTTCACCATGATTCGCATCCGCTCGTACGGGAAGTGTCCGCACGGCTCGCGGCCCTTGTGGACCGGCCGCTTCATTACGCGGAAAGTCTGCAAATTGCGAGATACGTGGTCGGCGGCAAGTTCGGAGCGCATTTCGATACGTACGATCTGAATACGGTAGACGGTAAACGATTCTACGATCAAGGGGGCCAGCGTCTTTACACGGCGCTTCTGTATTTAAATACCGTCGATGCGGGCGGGGAAACCTATTTTCCGGAGTTGAATCTGGACATTTCCCCTTCCGAAGGCACTTTGATCGTATTCGAAACGTGCAAGCGGGGCACCAACGAACGGCATCCGCTTTCTCTACACGGCTCCCGCGAGCTAAGAGAAGGGGAGAAATGGATCGCGACCTTATGGTTTCGGGAGCGGCCGCAGTACGAGCCTCGTCAGGCGGCTTCCGATCTGCAAAAGACCGTTCCGGTAATGCTGCCCCCTGCGAAGGAGAATGGGCAAATTGAAACCAGGACGCTGCAAGAGGTTGTGGCCGAGCGGAAACCGGAGCAATTTCGTCCGGGCGAGGGCGAGCCGTCTAAGCTGCAGGCCAAAGTCGTAGCCTCGGGAGGCTCCGGGAAACGGGAAATCCACATGCGCGGCTTCCAGATAACGACGGATGTCATAGCCGAAGCGGGGGAACAGTACGGCCTGGGACCCGGTCCGGCGGAGATGATGCTCGGCGCGCTGGGCAGCGGGATCGTCCAAGTCGCTTTGTCGCTTGCCGCTGCCAGAGGAATTACCCTGCAATATCTGGATGTTGAAGTCACGGGCGAGCTGAGCACGGATGACGCCTGGACTCCCGCGGCGCTTCGCAACATCTCTTACAAGTTTAACGTTCTGTCGCCGAACCCGACCGATGAGATTCTCAGGCTGCATAAAGCGGTGGAGAGGTCTTGTCCCAGCTTGCATCTCCTTGTCGATCCGCAGCAGGTTAACGGAAGCTTCGTCCATCTCAAAACAAGCGGTTAATAACGCCAAAACTATCATGGATGCTCATAATAGTTGAGTTTGGTGAGTAAGTGGTTGCTTAAGGAAATAGAGGCGTACGAGAGGGTGGGGTATCTACTTCTTGTCGCTGCTCCACCCCACAAAGTGAAGGTGAATCAGGGAAGCTTAGTCCGAATACTTTGCGGGGACCCCGGGTCTGCAGGGAATTTTTATTGGAAGCCGCTTAGCAGCGGGTATTTCCCGCGGACAAAAGCGAACGATATTTTTGTAAAAGCTCGCTTTCTCAACACTCAGAACTATCATGAATGCTCATGATAGTTTTTTTATCGTTAAGGCTGAGAAAACTCCCTCTTCGACAACCATGACCGTGACCACAAC
>NZ_BIMB01000009.1 GCF_004000865.1 Paenibacillus elgii NBRC 100335
GCGCGCGCAGCGCCGCGAGGCGCGGCTGCACGGCGGCCGCCAGCGCTGCGATCACTTCGTCGCTGACGGCGTACGCCTCCTTGCGGTACAAGCTTTTCGCTTCCGCGGCAATCTGCTTCGAGTAGGTCAACGTATACTCGTTTCCGAATACCGCGGCCTCGTTTACTTGACCGGCCAGCCATTGCGGCGTAAGCTCCACGTTGATCCGGTCGGCCGCCTCCGTAATGGCTCCGGCCGGCAGGCCGTGGCCTTCCAGCTTCGCTTTGACCGTCTGCTGCACGTGTCTGGCCACCTGCGTCTCCACTTGCGACGCGAAATCCTTATGCAGCGCAGCAAGCCGCTGCTCCCGTTCCGCCGCCGTCTTCGCGGCGGCGCCGAACCAGCCTACCTTGAAGCCGGGTCGGCGGCTTTCCAAATATGCGTGCGCGAGGTCCCGCGTCACGGCCGGAATGACGTTGGCGTTGTCCAACACCGCCGCCACGTCTTTGCGCACGGCTGCCTGTAGCTCCGCAGGCAGCGACTCCAGCCGCGCCAGCTCGTCGCTTGCCCCCGCATACTCCGCCTGGACGGCGTCCAGGTCTTCGCCGGAGGCAGCGAGCTGCTCGCGTATCGCTTCCTTCGCCGGCTCATTGCGCTCGGCCATCTTTTCGGCGTGCGCCGCAGCGAGCGCCCGCGCCGACTTCTCGAGGCTAAGCCGCACGAGCGGCTGCCGCAGCTCGATCAGTTGCCCGAGCAGCGACTCCAGCTTGCCCCACTCGCTGGACGGATGATTCGGCACTTTGACCGACGTATAAACGATTCCGTCCGGCCGCACGCCCCAGCTCGCGAACGCCTCTCGCACGCCATCCTGATATGTGGCGAACGACAGCTCCTGCTCCCGATGCTTATCGATCATGTTCACGATCAAATAGAGCGGCTTGCCCCACTCCGTCATTTTTTTCGCGAACGCCAAATTGATTTCCGACTGCACATGGTTATAATCCATCACATAAAACACAACGTCAGCCAAATGCAGCGCCGATTCCGTCGCCAGGTGATGCGCATCGTCCGTCGAATCGATACCCGGCGTATCCAGCAGCGCCGCATGCTCTCCCAGGAACGGGATCGGGTAACGGATTTCCACCGTTTCAATCGCTTCACCGTTACGGCAATGCTCCGCCAACTCGTCCAACGGCACTGTTTCGGACCGCGGTTCGCCCATCCCTTGAGCCTGATTGCTGGCCTCATCGTCGCGGTAAATGACCCGCGCCCCGGCTTCCCCGTTCACGATACTCACAATGTTCGCGCTCGTCGGAATCGGACTCGACGGCAACAGCATATGACCGCACAGCCGGTTGATCAGACTCGACTTCCCGGCCGAGAAGTGCCCGCAAAACGCCAAATAAAGCCGCTCGCTCTGCGCTTTCGCCAACAGCTGCCGCAGCTTCTTTCCATGCTCTCCGTCCCCCGTTTGCTCTACCTGCGCTAGCAGCCCTTGAACGGCGGCAAGCATTTCATCGTGCGGAGCCCCGCCTTGCAGCCCCTCTTCATTCCCTGTTTCTACAGACATTGCTTCTGCTATAGTCAATTCGCTTTTCATCGTTTCTCCTGCCCCTGTTCATCCTTCTGTCTAAAACGAAGCGCTTGTCATCTAACCTTTTGTTTTCCGAACAAAAAGAAAAAACCGAATCGCTTCGGTTTTTAGTGTACCATATTTTCCGTCTCCGGGATAAATATTTCGAAAACATCGCGATGCTGCAAAATCGTAATGTCTTTATCCTTCACTTTCATCACGACAACTTCAGGGCGCTGCTTCATGCGGTTCAAATAATTTTCCGGTACGCTGCCCGACTCCGTTACGACGACGCCTTCAACCTGCTTTTCTTCATTTTCTTGCAAAGGAGTCTCAAGCACTTTCTCGTAAATATCCGAAAACAGTTCAAAATCGCTGGTGTAAACCGATATGCATTTCATCTCTAATCCTATCCTTTCGTATTACGCCTCTTTAGTTTTTGCAGCCTTGATAGCTGCTTTCGCTTTTGGTATAGGCTTCCTATTCGAGTTCGATTTCATTCGTTTTTTACCTTCTCGGCAAAGATCGACCAGCGGGCAAACCTCACATTTCGGGTTTTGCGCTTTACAGTGATAGCGTCCGAAAAAAATAAGCCGGTGATGCGTCTGCGTCCATTCTTCGCGCGGCACCCGTTTCATCAGCTTTTTTTCCACTTCGAGCACCGAATCGTTAACCCCGGCAAGCCCGAGCCGTTTGGATACCCGTTCCACATGCGTATCGACGGCTATTGCAGGCACATCGAAAGCATTGGAAACGACGACGTTCGCCGTTTTTCGTCCGACGCCAGGCAATTCCACCAGCTTCTCGTGTTCACGGGGTACTTCCCCGTTATACTTGTCCAAAAGCATTGCGCACAAAGCCTGAATATTTTTGGCTTTGTTCCGGAACAAACCGATCCGCCGAATATCCTGCTCCAGCTCTTCGAGCGGTACGGCCAAATAGTCTTCCGGCCTCTTGTACTTCTGAAACAACGTGGCGGTTACTTTGTTGACCGTCTCGTCCGTACATTGGGCCGACAACAGAACGGCGATCGTCAGCTCGAACGCATTCGAGTGGTTTAGCTCGCAATGGGCATCCGGGAACATTTCGGCAATCGTATTCAGTATGGTTCTCGCTTGCGACTGATTCATGCTCCCTGTCCTTTCTTTCGCCTGTTTCTTACAGTTTACCGAAACACAGCATTCGAATCAATGACTAATGCCGACAAAATGCGAACTTTTTACGAAAAAACCGCCTATGCAGCGAGAAGTTCTCACTACACAGACGGCTTAAACCGGATAAAAGTTTCAAATAAACGGATCAGGGCTTTTCAATTTCGAAAATTTTATCGTCGATCACGTAAACCATGACTTCTTCGTTCTCCATAAACGTGCTTGGAGCCACCGTTTGCGTCCCTTTGTGCAAGTACGCTTTCGCGAATAAATTGTACGATGTCTTATCGTTATTCGCCGTCGGCTTCAGAAGCAATTGATTCAGCACCGTATCGTAAGAAGATACCGTCCGCTTCGTCGCGGTCGCCACTTGAATGATCGCCTTGTCGTTCGCGTCCCGGATAATCTCCACCCGGTCATTTTGCTTGATCGTGTTCAACGCGGCGGACGTATTGGCGTTCTGTCTAATTGTGAACTGCTGGCCGACTGTGATCACCTGAATGTTGCCTTGGAAATCCTGAACGGTCAACGTGCCTGCCCCTACGTCCACATTCGTTACTTTGCCGCGTACCGAATTGAGCAATTGCAGATTGTCGAGCTTGGTACCGCTAAAGCTGGCTTTGACATACTCATCGATCAAAATATCCGAGAAGGCATGGGATTGCTTGCCCGGGTTAATGATTTGATCGTTGTTTTCCACTTTAAATGTTAACTGAGAGCCTGTCTCGTCCTTCGCCGTAACTTGGTTCGTGCTGGAGTTGGTAACCAGTACTTTATATACGCCCGTTTTCTTGGCCATCAGGTTTGTTACGAAATCCTGATTCCCTGTGAGCGTCAAACGGATCGCATCGCCGACTTTCAGGTCCGTAATGGTGCCGTTCGTTTTGTTAAACATTTCCACCGGCGCGCCATAATTGACCTTGAACGTTAAGTTCTGCCCTCCGGCGGTGCGAATAGTCAAGTCGTTTGTAATATTGCTCGTATTGATTTGAGCGATCGTGCCTTCCACATTCATTGTCGATTCGATCTGCACGATTTTATCTTTGGACACTTTCAGGTCCACTCTTTTCTTGTCGTTGCCGTTGCCTATAAACGTGCTCTGGAAATTGGATTGCTGTATCGGACCGCCCATAAAGCGGATGATCGTATTATCCGTCAGCCGGTAAGCCCCTACTCCGTCGCTCTCCGTGCTGATCGTCACCACTTTGGAATTGGCGTCATAACTAAGGATCGTCGCATATACGAATTGCTTGACCGAACGGCTGGTAACCGAAATTTTGACGATTTTATCGTTTACCAGATCCATCTTCAGCTGATCGCCAGATTCGATATCGAACAAGCTTGGATTCGTTAACCCGTCAATCGTTATAATCGCATTGTCAGCGATATGGTAAGCTCCGAGCGAGCCGCCTGCTTTATTAATCGTCAAGATCCGCTTGTCGCTGCTTAAGCTTGCCATCGTGCCTTCGACGGATTGGCTAAAATCAGCCGGTTTCTTCACGGAAACGACTTGAAGCTCGTTCGCTTTCACCTCATAGTTTACCGCGTCGCCGACGCGCAGCTTCGAGAGGTCGGCCGTCGTGCCGTCCTGCAGCTTCACGACCGTACGCGTAGTGAGCGTAAACGATTCGTTCTGCCCGGTCCCCTGCTCCAAGAATGTCACTTGGTTTGAATCTTTGTTCAGACTGAGCACCGTACCTTCGGACGTCTTGCTGACCGGCGTCTGCTTAAGTACGATTTGCGAGATTTTCGATTCTTTGAGCAGCGTATTCCGCTTCAATTCGACGACGCTTCCCGGTGTCAAAGAGCTCAAGCTTAAGCCGCGGCCGTCTTTATCCGTCACCGTGACGGTCGGGAACAAATCGTACAGCTCATTCTTTCCGTTCCGCTGAATCGAGGCCATCATCCGGTCGGTAAATATTTCTGCCAGCGTTCCTTCGTAGGTTTCCATCTTCTGCTGATCGTTGGTGAGTTCTATGTACAGCGCCGCGCCTTGATTTTGCACAAGGTACACTTCGTTTGTGAGCTTAATGTTGGACAGCGAAATCCGGCTGTCGTCTTTGCCGCTATAGAGGGCCGTATCGGAAGACAGCGTGTATTCCATCGTTTCCCCTTTGGCATTCAGTACGCTAATTTTGCGGTCGGTCAGTTCCATCACATATCCCGTAACAACCCGGGAGGAGCGGGAGGTCGCTTCTTTATCTGCGCGGCTTAGGAACGTCGCCATTTGGGCGCGAGTAACTTTATCCTTCGGCTTGAAGCTGTTATCCTCAAAGCCTTGTACGATCTTGAGCGATACCGCCGCGTTGATATAACCGGACGCCCACGACGAGAAATCCTTGCTGTCCGCAAATGACGAAGAGGATTGCGCCTGTTGATTGGCCAGCTCCTGCTTGCCGATGGCACGGATGACCAGCTTGGCTACCCATTCGCGGGATGCTTCCTTAGATCCCCAAGCCGTTTTGGCGTTTGTGCCGTCTGCCGTTTCCTCTTGAATATTAATTAAGCCGCGATCGATTGCATAGGCGACATACGGCTTGAAGAAATTGTCCACAGTGAAAGGCAGCGCCGTTCCCGCCTTGCTTTTCGCTACCTCCGATTCAAGGCCCATGAACCGCAGTGCCATAACGATGACTTCTTGCTGGGATACGGAGTGTTCCGGACGATATTCCCCTTTTTCATATCCTTCGATTACCCCGAGAGAAGCCAGCTTGGTGACATGCTTGATTGCCCAGTGCTGGTCCCCAACGTCGGTAAAGCGCTGCGAGTTTACGGAGCTTCCCGTCGAAATGTTGCTTTTGGTTTCAGCCGCGGCGGCAAAGGCCGGGCTTCCGAACGCGAGCGACAGCGCCAAAACGGCTGCCGCCAGTCTGCGTGCTTGTCTGGAATTGATGCTTTTCATGAAATAGCTCCTCTCGATCGACTTATGTTAGTTCATGATGTACGTTAACTTTGGCTGCGTTTGATCGGGTGCGGCAGATCCATATGTCCCATCAGGCTTTCGACCTGCTTACCGTCAACCAGCAATTCAATGGATTTGACTTCGGAAAACTGGAACATCGTCTTTTGCAGTGCATCCAGCAGCATTTCTTCCCCGCCGGAGCCCAGCCTTCCGTCATCCGCAATGGATACGTCAAGGTTCAACTGGCCGTCCTTCAACGCGACGCTTTTGTACGTAAACCCTTTAAATAACGGAATCGTTTTGTCGTCAGGGCTTTTCTTCAACTGGTTGAGCGCGGCCAAATATTTGTCCTGATCTTGTTTAAAATTGATCGTCACATCTTTTTGAACCAGTTTCTCAAGCTGAGCATCGCTGTAATACGCTTTGATCTTCAGCTCTTTCTTTTCCGGGTCCGGCTTCGGGGTGGACGTCTCCGTCGGAGTCGTCGGAGTTGTCGTCTTATCTTCCCCCGTCCCTGGCTGCGCAGCTTGTCCGCTCTTGGAGGATGGTGTTTCTGCGGTGCCTTGTAACGGCGCTTTGCTTGTTCCGCAGCCTGCCAGCAGCAGAGCCGCGATTGCCGCAGCAGCCATTCCTTTTTGCCATGTCTTGTGCATCATCACCCACTCCTTACTCAAGATTCAACTGCTTCTTGATGGCAGCCACGATGGATGCGGCGACCTTGTTTTGAAATGCATCCTGATACATCTGTTCCTCTTCCGCTCGATTCGTCAAAAAGCCGACTTCCAGCAGCACGGCCGGCATGGAAGATTTTTTGATAACGACAAAACGCTCCTGCTTCACTTTGCGATCCGGAAAACCGGTAGCCTCAACAAGATACTTATGCATCAGCTTGGCAAAATCGAGACTTTGCTCCGTCCAATAATACGTTTCTGTCCCGCCAACGGTTTCACTCCCCGCGGAATTGGCATGAATCGAGACGAACAAATCGGCATCGGCATTGTTTGCCATGTTCGGGCGTTCGTCCAGTTCGATGAACGTGTCGTTCGAGCGGGTCATCGTCACTTCGATCTTCGGTTCTTTCTCCAGCAGTGCCGCCACCTTCTGACCTAGCGACAGAACGAAATCTTTCTCATGTCGCTTATTCAGCGAGCTGGCGCCGTTATCCTTGCCGCCATGTCCGGGATCGATGTAGACCCGGTAGCGGGTTTTACCGAAAGATATTTTTCCGGTAATTTCCCCGTTCTGCTGCACGGAGGCTAAGCGAAGCTCCCCCTTCTGCGGCAAATCTAATACCATTCTAACGATAGATGCTTCTTTTGAAAATAGCGAATAACGAATTTGTGTGACAAATTCGCTCTTATCCGGCAAAGTTCCTTCGCCTTGCGGATTGAGCTTGGCCATGAGCGCCGGGTCAAGCTGCGCGTTAGGCAGGTCAAGGACGATCCTGTCCGGATTGGCCAAACGAAATATATTCGGCTTTCTGGCGCAATCCGACGTTTTGATGGTCAGCGTGTCGCCTTGCAGCGAAATCGACTGTACGGTAACCACGCCGTTCGTCGCTTTCTTCTCGCCAGCCGTCTCCGGCTTGCCCGCGACCGGCGGCTGCGTCCCGTTCGTTGTCTGCTGGACCCCGCTTCCCGGCTGATTCGCATCGTTTGCCGCTCCTTGCACAGCTCCGTTCGAGGCTTGAGCGCCGCCGGCCGCCGATTGCGTGCCGACATTCCCCGGCTGGTTACCTCCAGCAGCCGTTTGTGTGCCGCCGGTTACTGTCTGCTGGCTTCCTGCAGCAGTTGTTGCGCCGCCGCTAGCCGACTGCATGCCCCCAGCCACAGGGACGCAGGCTAGCAGTTGCCCGGAACTGTCTTTCCCCGGCGAAGTGCCATTGTCCTTGCCATCGTTCTTTCCGCTGTTAGGCTTATCCCCTGCTTTTACCGTATTGTCCGGCTCGAACGAGGAAGCGGGCTTGCCGTCGGCCGGTACGCTTGGCTCTTTTACGCCCGGCTTGTCCGTTTTTGAAGGAGCCTTATCGTCTTTACTCTTTTCCGGCGTTGCCAGAATAACCGACTGGGTGGGTTCCTCCCATGATACTTTTACCCCTAACTGCTCGCTTACGAATCGTACGGGCAGCATCGTGTTGCCCTCGATAATTGTGGGCGCCGCCTCAAGCTGAAACGATTTCCCCCCTGCCGTTGCATTCTTTTTGTCAATAAACAGCTGTATATTGGTTTCGTCTTTAACTACCGTAACCTTTCGCTGTTTCTCGTCCCATGTAACCTTGGAGCCGAGCTCTTCCGCAATGATACGAACGGGCACGATGACATTCCCGTCCACGTTGCGCGGAGCAACTTCCGGCGCGAGTTTTTTTCCATTTAAAACCAATTGAATTGGCGGCGCGGGCGGCTTAGACGACTTCGGCGTAGGTGACTTGGACGGAGCGGCAGCCGAGCCTACGGCCGGCAGCAACAGGAGCGACGCGATCGACAGGGTGAACCAAGCCGTTAAAAATTTCATTTTGCACCTCAAAATCTTGTAATTTTTTTGCTTTATGTAGAAAGCTGGAAGTGATTGCAATTTCCAGCAAACAAAAAGAATACCGTGGCGAAAACTACCAATATATTAGACTAAATTCTATCAAAAAAGTTGCACGTTCGGCAAATTTCGTAGAATTCGCGAGAAAATACGAAAAAACCGAAGGCTTGTCGCCTTCGGCTTCGGTTCTCAACTATTTTCAGGCAATTTGAACTTGTGACGATTGCTTAAGAAGCTCACGGAACTGGTCTCCGGAAAGCACTTCTTCGGCAATCAAAATGTCAAGCGATTGTTCGAATACGGTTCTGTGGCTTTCCAGCATGTGCCGGGTCGCCTCCGTCAGTTCTTCCAAAATCGCGGCATTTTCCTTCATAAGCTCCTGCTTTGTAACCATCTCACGGTCAATGATGCCGAGCCTTGTAAGCCCTGAATCCATCATGGTGCGCACCATATTCAACGCCTGCTCGAAATCGTTGCGGGAGCCGGTGCTCCGTCCGCCGTAGAACATTTCCTCCGCTACGGCGCCGCCAAGCGCAACCATAATCTGCTGTTCGATCTCCGTTTTCGTGTACAAATACTGATCCTGCTGCGGATTATGGCGCACAAAACCGAGCGCTTTCCCGCGAGGGCTGAGCGACACCTGAGAGACGGAGCCCGGACGCACCAGCTCGGCGGCAATAGCATGTCCAAGCTCATGAAGCGCGACGCGTTCCCGCTCTTCCTTATTCGATTCGCGGTCCGTCTTTTCGCCGAGCATGACCTTATCGACGGCCAGCGACAAGTGCTGCTGTCCGATCGCATCCAACTCGTCCCGCATCGCATATATCGCCGCTTCGTTCATGACGCTTTCCAGCTGTGCGCCGGAGAAATGGAACGTTTCCCGCGCGATGGCATCCAGGTCGACCCCTTCGGCCAACGGCTTGTTTTTGGCATGGATGTTCAAGATATGCAACCGGCCCTTCTTGTCCGGCAAATCGACTTCGATATGACGGTCGAACCGTCCAGGACGCAGCAGCGCGCCGTCCAGCATTTCCTTGCGGTTCGTGGCGGCAACGATCAATACGCGGGGCGTATCGCTCGTATGAATCCCGTCCATCTCGGTAAGCAGCTGGTTTAGCGTCTGGTCATACTCCCGATGCTGACCGCCGTCCCGTTTGCCGCCGATCACGTCGATCTCGTCAATAAAGACAATAGCGCTCTCCTTGTTTTCCTTCACAGCGCGCGAGCGGGCTTCCTTGAACAAGTCACGGATGCGGCTTGCCCCCACGCCGACATACATTTCGACGAACTCACTGCCGGAAGCGGCCAAAAACACGGAGTTCGTGTAATGCGCGGCAGCCTTCGCCATCAACGTTTTCCCGGTTCCCGGAGGACCCGTCAGCAGAATGCCCTTTAACGGACGTATGCCGAGCTTTTTAATATCGTCGTAGCGGATCAAAAAATCAAGCGCCTCTTTCAGCTCGCCCTTTGCCCGATCCTGTCCGCCGATATCGTCGAACGTCAGGAACCCCGGCGTTTTGCCGCGCGATTTGCGCTCCGAGCCTACGTTCAGCCCCCCGCGAGCGCGGGCCATATACAAAAAGGTACCCAAGATCGCGGCCATAAATACGATCGGAAATAAATTCACTCCGATATAAAGCAGGAAAATAACCAGTACCGGTATAAAGCCTAACAAAATCTCTTTACCGTACTTACTCATTCGGCCACACCCCCAGTTTGGCAGGCGTTCTCGGCAGCATGACATATTTGCTTGCCGTACCATCCGATAGCGTGACGTACACATACTTATCGTCCATCTCGGTGGACGCTTTAATCCCGTCACCGCCTTGAGCCTGCAGTGTTTTCGGGATTTGCGCATACTGCTTCGTTTCCATGGCCTGAGCCACCTCGAACAAAGCGGAAGACCACCATTGCTCCAGCTTCGGTGACGGATCGTTCACAACTTTGAGCTTCAAATCCTTGGTGCCCAGCGTCGAACGGCCTTCGGTTTGGATCTTGCTATATACTTCACGCAGGTTCGTACCCGGTGCGAGTTTCAATTCCATCCGGGCATCCTGCCCGCTTAAATCCATAGAAACCAACTCAACTCCGGAAATGCCGGATACAACTTTCTGCAGCGGACTTTCCATCGCAAATGTCCGGTAAGCAAAATAACCGCCGAACAGCAGCGTTGCCGACACAAGAACACTCAATACGACAGGCAAGAGACGTAACTTCATATTCATCAGTTATACGTCCCCCTTTCTATAAAATTCATGTGAAAAAGCTTCCGACGAAGTTTTCCATCTATACGTTTTAGCCATACCGTAAGTATATCACATCGTATATACGAATGTTGATGCAATGTGTGGCAATTGAATGAATGGCGGTGTGTACCTGTAAGCTAACGATAAACAATAACCGCGGAAAATGCCGCTTTGTTCGGCGTTTCCCGCGGCGGGTTTCAGCGTTTAATCGCCGGATCGTGCTACTGAATGGTCAAACGCAGCGTATCGATCGGTTGACCGTCCTTAAAAGCGTAATAATCATAAAAATGCTGTTCCATCTTGCCCTCCGGCTGCAGCTTATAGAATACCTCCCAGACCAGCTGGCCGCTGCGGATACCCGGAGTCGTCCGGAGCACCTTCGCTTCCGGATGCGCCGCTTTCACTTTCGCTTCGGCTTGCGCCGCATCGATTCCAGCACTACCCATTTCCGTATGGATCTCGTCCTGGCCTACCCATACATACACCGGCTGGCCGATTTTATCTTCCCCTGTGATGACCGTATAAGGCTTCTCCGCAACGAACCGTTCGACCTTAACGGCTTTGGTCAATATCGTCTTCTCGTAAGCGGTAAGGACGGCAGCGCGCTGCTCCGTCCATTCCTTATCCATAATAAAGTTAAAAGCCATGCTCAACCCGGTCACAATCACAACTGCCGCGGCCCCGGCAATGATCGTGATCTTCCATGCTTTGCGCACCGGAGGCCCCCTTTCTACCTGATCGTTCTGAGACGATTAAAGTGCCGTCAGACGCTCGAAGCTTTGCTGCGCCTCGAATTTGACCTTCTCTTCGTCCATGGTCAGGCATTCGCCTTTTCGTACGACCCAGCGTCCGTCGATGCAGACGTCCGTTACATCCTTGGATACGGCGGAATAAACGACGTGCGAGATGAAATTCGTCCGCGGGTAAAAATGCGGCTGATCGATGTCAAGCGCAACAAAGTCAGCCTTCATTCCTTGCTGAAGCGCTCCAACGTCGTCTAGCCAGATCGAACGGGCACCGTCGAGCGTGCCAAGCTTCAAAGCCTCCGAAGCGGATACCGCAACCGGATCGCCGGATACGCCTTTATGAATCAAGGCAGCCAGCCGCACCTCTTCGAGCATGTCCAGATTGTTATTGCTGGCGGCTCCGTCCGTTCCCAAGGACACGAGTACGCCCGCTTTGAGCAGCTCCGGCACGCGGGCTACGCCGCTAGCCAGCTTCAGGTTGCTGCCGGGGTTGTGCGAAATACGCACGTCGTACCGCTTCAGCACTTCGATCTCTTCGTCTGTCAAGTGTACGCCATGAGCTACGAGCGTCGGACGGGAAAATACGCCGAGCTTCTCCAAATGCGCTACCGGACGTAACCCATATTGATCGACGTTTTCCTGCACTTCTCTGGCCGTCTCCGACATATGGGTGTGGATCGGCAAATTCAAGTCGTGCGCCGCCTGCACAATACGTTCAATATAATCCGGAGGGCAGGTATACGGAGAATGCGGCGACATCATGGTTGTGATGCGGCCATCCGCTTGACCGTGCCAATTTTTTGCAAAAGCAATCGCCTCAGCCAGCTTCGCGTCCTGTACCTCCCGCGAGCACAGCCCGATCACGCCACGCGTAAGGCAGGCGCGAATACCGCTCTCGACCGCCGCATTCGCGACTTCATTCATATGATCGTACATATCGACGAAGGTCGTTGTTCCGCCTTTCAGCATTTCCAACACGGACAAACGGGTGCCTGCACGCACATCCTGCGCCGTGAACTTGCCTTCCATCGGCCACATTTTCTCCTGAAGCCACACTTGAAGAGCCATATCGTCGCCGTAACCGCGAAGCAGCGACATCGCGGCATGCCCGTGCGTATTGACGAGCCCCGGCATGAACAGCTTGCCCGAGCCGTCGATACGCTCGTCGTACGAACCCGCAGGAAGCGGCGCCTCTTCTCCGATATATGTAATGCGGTTTCCTTCAATGACCATGCACCCCTGAATCATAGGCGCCTCTTCATTCATCGTTAGAAACGTTCCGTTTTCAATAATTGTTTTCTTCACCGGACACAATCCCCTCCCAAATACAAATACAATCTCGTTTTCAATGTACACCCTGCGGAGGACAAAAATCAAGCTAACTATACCCTCCGGGGGTAATGCGCTTACATAGCTAAAGATTTATGAACATATGGTAAAATGGATAAACTAAGAATTGCATTCCGTTGTTTGATTATGTTATTTTTAATTTTGTGTGAATTGGCGCGTTTTTTCTACATATTCCTTTCTTTTTATTTTAATTTCTTGTAAATCTTCAATTACCTGGGAGGCCAAAACTGTATGTTGTTTACAAAAAAGAATGACACCGATTTTCTGCTGCTGCTCATTAAAGCGTCGGAAAATACGCTTGACGCCGCGCAGATGTTTCGGAACGCCGTCATGGGTAGTGAGCCGCCGGCTACGTTTTACCCGCAGCTGAAAGAACTCGAAAACAAAGGGGACCAAATCACACACCAAATTTTCAAAGGATTGAACAAAGTGTTCATCACGCCGCTGGACCGCGAAGATATTATGGAGCTGGCTTCCAAAGTGGATGACGTGCTCGACGGGATCGAAGCTACGATCGCCCGTTTCGATTACTTGAACATAACCGCATCGGATAAATATATGAAAGAATTTTCCGCCGTGCTCGTTGCAAGCTGTCAGCATATTCTGGACTCTTTCAAGCTGCTGTCCAAGAAAAAGTATATGCAAATTACCGAGCATACCGTACAGATCAACAGCTTGGAAAATGAAGCCGACCGCCTCATGCGAGAAGGCATTCGCGAGATTTTCACCCACCCTAAAGATCCTTATCACGATTTTAAATTAAAAGAACTTTACGAGCGACTGGAGCAAACGACCGACGCATGCGAAGACGTAGCCAACATTTTGGATAGCGTAGTCCTGCGGTATTCTTAACAGGACCGTTTTGCAATTCGGAACATGGGTACGACTCAGCCTGCCTAGGAGGAAACTATGTTAACCACTATCATTATCATCGTAGCTCTGGCGCTCCTCTTCGATTTTATTAACGGTTTCCACGATACGGCCAACGCCATCGCTACATCAATTTCAACCCGGGCGTTATCGCCCCGTTTTGCCGTATTTTTTGCCGCGATCCTGAACTTCATCGGTGCGGTCTTTTCCTCAGAGGTCGCCAAAACAGTTGGAGGTAAGGTCGCCAATCCCGCTACGATCGACAATGGCGTATATATCGTTATTGCCGCGCTGTTGTCCGCCATTATCTGGAACTTGCTGACTTGGTACTACGGCATTCCTTCGTCTTCCTCCCATACGCTGATCGGTTCTCTCGCCGGAGCGGTCATCGCGGGAGCGGGAGTCGGGGCGCTCAATTGGTCCGGATTTAAAGAAATCGTGCTGATTCTTGTCCTTTCGCCGATTATCGCTTTCGCAACGGGCTTCGTCGTCATGTGGATCATCCGCAAACTTATCTTGGCGAGTGGCAACCAATCCCGTTCGAAGATGAATCGTACCTTCAAAAGCTTCCAAGTGCTTTCGGCCGGCTTGCTATCTTTCTCCCACGGAGGTAACGACGCGCAAAAAGCGATGGGGATTATCGTCTTCGGTCTCGTTGCATTAGGGTATCAAGATAATTTGGATGTGCCAATGTGGGTTAAAGTAGCGGCCGCGACGGCCATGGGGCTGGGAACCTCGATCGGCGGCTGGAGAATTATCAAGACGATGAGCAAAAAGCTGCTGAAAATCGAACCGATTAACGGCTTCGCCTCCGACTTGAACTCATCTATCGTTATTCAGATATCTACGCATCTTGGCATGCCGCTCTCGACGACACATGTCATCTCGTCTTCCATTATCGGAACGGGTTCCGTGATGCGGTTTCACGATGTGAAATGGGGGACGGTCACCCGCATGGTCCTGACGTGGGTGATTACCATTCCGATCAGTATAGTTCTTGCTTTTATCATTTATAAAATTTTGTTCGCGCTTGTCGCGTAACAATGGACAAGCCTGGGCAAACCGGCGAATATAAAAAGGATAGAGCTTCAGAACAACGTTCTGGTCAGGCTCTATCCTTTTCTCATGTTCAGCATAAGCCGATTTTTAAAAATTCCGGTTAATCCAGATAATAAGCCAGGCTTTGCAGTTCCGTCGTAAAATCGGCATGATGCACCCGCATTTCACTCGGCACTTTAATAATCATCGGTGCAAAGTTCAGAATTGCCTCGACACCGGCCTCCACAAACTGATTCGCCACCTGCTGCGCCTCTGCTGCCGGGACGGTAATAATCCCGATGCGTACCTTTAGCTCTTGGATGGTTGCCTTCATTTCGTTCGTCGACTTGACCTTCAAATTGTTGATCGTATCCCCGATCTTCGATTCGTGTGAATCGAAGACGGCTACGATTTTCATATTATCCTTCAGATAAGCATTGTAATTGCATAAGGCGCGGCCCAGATTTCCCGCGCCTACCAGCGCTACGGGGATGATTTTATCGAGCTTTAATATTTGACGGATTTTTTCGATCAAATAGTCGACATCGTAGCCGATCCCCTTCTTGCCGAATTCCCCGAAATAGGCCAGATCTTTGCGGATTTGCGCCGGATTCAAGTCCAGCTTTTGCCCCAGATCCTGAGAGGATACCGTCTGTACGTTCTTTTTGCTGAGTTCATTCAAAAACCGGAGGTACACCGGAAGCCGGCGCACGACGGCCTCGGAAATTTTCATCGTCTTCATGCTTGGTTCTCACCCATCCACTGCTTTATTCTTGGTACGAGCTGATTTGAATTCATATGCTCGATTTTGGGGCCCGGCAGCGAATACAAGAAATATTTGCCGTAATTCGTGTCGATCACCCGGGTATCGTATATGATGACGATGCCTTTATCCGTAGCCGTGCGCACCAGCCTGCCGAAGCCTTGCTTGAACCGGATAACCGCCTGCGGTACCGACAGCTTCATAAACGGATTCTGATTTCGCTGCTTGATCATCTCCGTCTTTGCTTCGATCAACGGATGGTTCGGCGGTTGAAACGGCAGCCTGACGATCGCCAGACAGGTAAGCGCATTTCCAGGAATATCGACGCCTTCCCAGAAACTGCTTGTACCCAGCAGAACGCAGTTCGGACTGTTCTGAAACAGTCTTGTCAGCTTGCTCCGGTTGCTGCTGTCCACACCCTGGCCCAGCACGCCGATACCGAACGGGCTCAACATCTCCTTCAACGCGCCATGAACCAGCTTGAGCATCCGATTGGACGTAAACAATACCAGCATCCGCCCCCGCGTTTCCAGCGCCACCTCGGCCAGCGACGGCACGAGCCGGTCGACGAACTCCTTCTCACCGCTGGCTCCGCGCAGCGTAGGGAAATCCCTGGGGATGGCTACGAGCGCCTGATCGCGGTAATTAAACGGCGAAGGGAGCTGAACGGTTTTCAGCTTGCCGTCCGCCCCGTTTTCTCGCAAGCCTAACTGATCGCACGTATAATCGAACGATTTACCGACGGATAACGTCGCCGAGGTCAGGACGACACTATCCTTCGGACCGAAGAAATGCTGCTTCAGCATCTCGCTGACGTCAATCGGCACGCAGAACAGTTGGAGCGACCGGTTTCTGCTATAGGTCCCGGCTTCAAGCCAATAGACGTAGTTCGCATCTGGCATCGTCATAAAGAAATGAAGCGAATCCCTGTGCCGGTACAACTCCTTGACGGTCCCGCTAAGGTCCGTTATTAAGCTTTGGACATCGTACTCGTCCTGCACCTCTTTGATCTCCGAGATCAGCTTGTCGAGCGGCTTAAGAGCTTCCCCGAAGTTAAGCTGCATATTCTCTTCGATCACTTCAAGCTTATCCCAACCTGTAGGCAGCGAGTCTTTTTTAACCCGATAGACAAGGCCGTTCCCTTCCGATTGGGACGGGTCGCTTCGCGAAGCCAGAAGCTGGTACAGCAGCTCCGTCAGCTGATCCCATTCTTCCTTCAACTGCAGAAGCTTCTCGACAACCCGGTCAATCGATATGCACCAGCCTTGAGCACGCTCGTCCTCGAACCGCTGCAGCCGAATACGCAGATTGGATAATTGTCCTGAACGCGCATCTTTATAAAGCCAGAGGAGCGTGTTGGACAAACCGTGATAGTGCAGCTCGATCCCAAGATGCTTGCCGGCTACTTCTTCGAAGTGATGGGCTTCGTCGATAACCAAATGCTTGTATCCCGGCAGCAGCCGGTTTTCCGCTTTCATATCGGTGAACAACAGCGAGTGGTTGGTAATGATGACATCTGCGGTGTTCGCCTCGTGACGGGCGCGGTGATAGAAGCATTTTTTAAACCACGGGCAGGCGCGATTCAAGCAAGAATCCGTATCGCTTTCCACCGATTGCCAAAATTGTTTTCCTTTATTGGCGAAATGAAGCTCCTCTTCATCCCCATGCTTCGTTTCTCCCAGCCAGACAAGCATTTGCCCGGCCGTAATCCGGTCTTCCTTGCCGTGCTCGAAGTCCAGTATATTCATTTTGTGCTCGAACTTGCGCAGGCACAAGTAGTGGCTCCGCCCCTTCAGGACGGCTGCCCGGAAGCCAATCGGGAACAGCTCGTGCAGCAGCGGCACATCCCGTTCTCTGAGCTGCTCTTGCAGATTGATCGTATGCGTGCTGACCAGCACTTTCTTATCCTGCTTGAGCCCGTAATACAGCGAAGGAATCAGGTAACCGAGCGATTTCCCGGTGCCTGTACCGGCTTCGATCATCAGGTGCTTGCCGTCTTCGAATGCGGTCTCTACCTCGCTGAGCATTTGTACCTGGGACTCCCTGTCTTCGTAAGCGGCAAACCGCTGCTGAAGCACTTTCTTAAGCTGATCGTAAAATGAAGGAAAATCGTCCGGCAGCTTCAGGACATCTTCCTCCTCCCGCACCGGCTCTTCTTCTCCCCATTCTCCTACGTTCAACGCAAATTGGCGGAAATACCGATCCAGATCCGGGTCAAGCGGTTGATGCAGCTCTTTAAATTGCCGCATTTCACTCACAAACCAACCGAAATCTCCAGCCGAATCGGCAAATATCAGCTCCAGCCTTTGCAGCGTAAGCAGCGGAAGCGATTGAAACCGTTCCATGCAACGGAGCCAGATCCGCGCAGTGACCTCGGCATCGCTATCTGCCTGATGCGGCCGTTCGTGCTCGATACCGAAGGCGTGGCATACCATCGAAAGCTGCAGGCTCGACAAGCCGGGAAACAAAACGCGCAGCGCGTCCATCGTGTCCAATACACGTCCATCGAACGGGAAGTAACCGTTATCGTCCAGCGCCCGCTGTAGAAAAGCAAGATCAAAAGCAATATTATGACCCACCAGTACTGCGTCTTGGAGGAGAGGAACCATCTCGGCAATAACCTCTTCCATCGGAGGAGCATCCTTTACCATCTCGTCGTCGATTCCGGTAAGCGTTGTAATTGAAGAAGGTATACTTATGCCCGGATTGACGAGAGAAGTATACCTGTCGGTCATTTCATGGTCGTTTATAAGAAAGAGCCCGACTTGGATAATGCGATCCGTCGCCGTGCTCCCCGTCGTTTCAAAGTCTAATACTGCAAATTTCATCGGAGTCGTGTCAATCCCTTCATTCCCACTCTTCTCATAAGCATACCAATACTGAGGGAAAAAGGGAATAGCAAACTTACCCTTTTTACAAAAAAACAGGAACGAACATTCGGTTAATCCGCAGGCCGCGACATGTTGAACACAAACTGAAGCCCACCCTTTTTCTCGCAGCAAACGCCCAAATCGAGCAAAGGTTGTACGCTGGAAGGATCGGTCCGGTAAGCCATGTTGAACAATTCGCACGCCTTGTCCATATTGTGCAGCTGCGCCTGGATGCATCCCATGGCATTAAAGGAAATCGCTTTGAGCTGCATATTTTCAGTCAGCCGGGATAAAAATTGAAAATGCAAGTAGCTTTCTCCGGCTTCGCCTTTGCGCAAGTAAGACATGGCCAAATATATCCGTGCCAGACTGAAATCGGGCTGGAGCCGGATCAGCTCGTCGAATTCGGCAATCGCCCGGTCGAACATATGGAGCTTGTAATACCCTTGTCCCCGGATAAACAAATCGGTTCGTTTGCCTGAAAATTCGGGATCGAGCGGATCGGCTCCCGCACCGTTCAATGAAATGCCGGCAATGCTTAACAGCTTGCTCCATTTCTCTTCGAACAGCAGCCATTCTTCAATGCAGGAGTCGCTCATCGCCTTTAGAGCCCGCAGCTTTTCCTGCAGCTCCCTGCGTTCGGTACCTTGGGAGGACGGGTATTGCGAGATGACTTCATCCAGCATTTCGTTCATGGAAGCAAAAAGATGTTTAAACATCGGCCGTATCCCACCTTTGCTTCTTTTCCCACAGCAGCTTTAAACGTCTTCGCCGCGGCTGTGGCGCCAGCTGTGATCGTATCTACATTGTGCGTCTACCCGTCCCGTTTCATTCTCGTTTAAAGGACCGTGGAATGAATTTCTTCCTTCAGCACGCCGACGACTTGATTGTTCTCGCCCATAATGGCAATGCTCGGGGTATGCTTGCGGGCTTCTTCGTCCGATAACATGACATACGATAAAATAATGACAATATCTCCGGGGTGGACCATTCTGGCCGCAGCGCCGTTCAAGCAGACGACACCCGAGCCACGCGGTCCGGGAATAATATAGGTCTCGAATCTGGCACCGTTGTTATTATTGACAATTTGGACTTTTTCGTTAGGCAGCATGTCGACCAGATCCAGCAAATCCTGATCGATTGTAATGCTCCCGACATAGTTTAAATTGGCTTCCGTTACGGTCGCACGGTGAATTTTCGATTTTAACATGGTACGAAACATGGCTGACGCCTCCTACGTTTTTGCGCTCTCGGGACCTGTCCCTTCAGCTTTCGGTTACGAATGGCTCAATGAAGCAACGGGAGCATGAAGTATCCGATTATCAATCAAGCGCGTTGCCCCGAAACGGACGGCCACGGCAATAATAATTCTCTCGTCACTGCCCCAGAAATCCACTGGAGCCAGATCCGGATAAGACAGCAGCTCCACATAATCGATATCGGCCAAAGGTGCGGACTGAATATGCCTAACAACCGTCTGCCGCAGCTCTTCCGGAGAGATCGTTTCTTTACGGGCTTCGAGCAGCGATTCTGCCTCTTCCAGAGCTGCGGACAGGACAAGCGCCTGCCTTCTCTCTTCCTCGCTCAAATACACGTTGCGGGAGCTCATCGCAAGTCCGTCTTCTTCCCGGACGATCGGACATGGGACGATGGTGACAGGGATGTTCAAATCGTGCACCATCTGCTCGATGACCGCTACCTGCTGGGCGTCCTTCATCCCGAAATAAGCTTTGTCAGGCTGAACGATATTCAGCAGCTTGGTAACGACCGTGGCGACGCCGTCAAAATGCCCTGGCCGGGAAGCTCCGCACAGACGCTCGGTGACTCCGGAAACAGAAACCATCGTTCGGGTCGGCTTCGGGTACATCTCGCTCACCTGTGGGAAAAATACGATGTCCGTCCCGGTTTCACGCGCGATGGCCATATCCCGTTCCTCGTCCCGCGGATATCGTTCCAAATCTTCGTTCGGCCCGAATTGCAGCGGATTGACGAAAATGCTCAGGATAACTACGTCGCACTCTTTGCGCGCGGCTTCGAGCAGCGAGGCATGGCCTCGGTGCAGGAAACCCATCGTCGGCACGAAGCCGATGCGTACGGCCGGATTGGCAGCCCGGTTTGCTTTAATCAACTGTCGTAATGATTCAATCTGATGAACAATCTGCATCGGTAATCGAAGCTCCGTTTCTTATTCTCTATGTGCTGCTACCGGAATCCCACCGCCGTACAAGGACTCCGCCACTTCCTCGTCCATACGGAACGATTGCTCCGGCCCAGGGAAGCTGCGCTGCTTCACGTCATCCACATACTGGCGAAGCCCGCTGCGGATCATCTCGCCGACATTCCCATAGGACTTCACAAAACGCTTCGGATGAATGTCTGATCCGTAGCCGAGGGCATCGTGAAATACGAGCACCTGCCCGTCGCAATCTTTGCCGGCGCCAATGCCGATGGTTGGAATAGACAGCTTGCTCGTCACATGTGCGGCCACTTGGTCGGTTACCAGCTCCAGCACGATGGAGAAAGCTCCGGCTTGCTCCAAGGCCTTGGCATCGTCAAGCAATTTTTGCGCTTGAGCGGCCGTTTTGCCCTGAATTTTGTAACCGCCGATCTGATGAATCGACTGAGGGGTCAGGCCGAGATGGGCCATCACAGGAATGCCTGCTTGCACGAGCGCTTCGACTGTCGGCGCAATTTCCGCTCCGCCCTCCATCTTCACCGCTTTGGCCAGCCCTTCCTGCATAATCCGTCCCGCATTCCGCAGCGACGCATCGATGCTGCCGTGATACGTATTGAACGGAAGATCCGTCACCACAAAGCTAGTCCGGACCGCACGCGTCACCGCACGCGAGTGGTAGACCATATCGTCCAGCGTGACGGGGACCGTCGAATCGTAGCCGAGCACGACATTGCCCAGCGAATCCCCTACAAGAATGACGTCGATGCCGGCTTCTTCCGCCAGCATGGCCGTCGGGTAGTCGTATGCCGTCATTACACTGATCGGAATCCTGTCTTCTTTCATCTTTCTCAGTTTGGCCGTCGTTATCGGTTTACGCATGTCCATGATTAACACCTTGCCTTCCGGGTTGGATTGGTTCAGGGTTCCGTACGCTTGGGGAGTATCCCCTCTGCCGTCCTTCCTCCTGATAGTATTACGATAATCGGCCGGATTGTTGCAAAGAGCAAAAAAACCTTTCAGCCCATACGGAGGCTAAAAGGTTCACATGTCCTTCTCATATGATCCTTCTGTCTCGGTCCGGTTAGGCTCAGAGCAGAATCCGACATATTGCTTGGGTAAAGCTATTCGGTTGTTCAAGCAAAAAACATACGGTTGAAGTACAGCTCCTTGCGGATACCGTCTTCGTACCGTACATTATACCAAAGTTTTCAACTTGTGTCATCCAAAACTGATATCGGCGGAATACAACTTTTTTACCGTTCCGTCCGCTAGGCGAAGTTGTAGAGCGCCATGCTCATCGATCCCCTCGGCAAATCCTTCGAACTCTCCTTGGGGCGTCCGGCAGCGGATATTTCGGTGCAGCGACACGGTCAACGCTTCCCACAACAACTTGATGGGAGCAAAGCCCTCCCGCCGATATAGCCCGTACAACTGCTCCCACTCCAGCAAAAACCGGCTGAGCACCTCGATTCGGTCCACCTGACGACCTGCTTCGATGGCAAGCGAAGTGGCTGTATCCCACAGCTCCGGAGGAAAATCGTCCGATTGCAGATTCACGCTGATGCCAACTCCGGCGATAACATGCTGCAGCCGCTCATCCTCGGCGCTTGACTCAAGCAGAATACCGGCGACCTTCTTGCCGCCGACAAGCAGATCGTTAGGCCATTTGATCCCCGCCTCCACCCCCGTTGCGCCGCGGATGGCCCGGCACAAAGCGACGGCAACGAGCAAAGTCAATTGAGGGGTGAATAACAAAGGAATCCAAACCGGCTTCAACACCAGGCTCATCCAGATGCCTTTGCCGACCGGAGAATGCCACTTACGTCCCATCCGGCCTTTCCCGGCAGTTTGCTCTTCCGTCAGAATAAGCGTGCCTTCCTCCGCACCATCCGCCACACACCGTGCTGCGACGATTTGCGTCGACTCCACTTGGTCGTAATATTTCACATACCGGCCGAACCGTTCCGTCTCAAGCTTCAATTGCAGGCGGCTCATATCCAGCCTGTCCGGCTTGGACAACAGCCGGTAGCCTTTGCGCGATACCGCTTCGAAACGGTATCCCTGCTGCCGCAAACGCTCGATCTGCTTCCAAACGGCCGTCCGGCTCACGCCAAGCTCCTCGCTCAGCTGTTCACCAGACAAAAATTTGCCGTCCGATTGCTCGAATAGTCCGATCAGTCGATCCGTCATCATTCATCGTTCTCCTGCATTTTATCGTAATGCTCCTGGGCTGCCGCAAGCAGCGTTTCTTTGTCGTTGCGGAGTTCGCCGAGCGCAGCGCTTTCAAGCAAACGGTGCAACAGCCTGCCGGTCCACGGACCGCCCTTGACTCCAAGATGGCCCATAAGCTCCTTCCCTCCGACAGCGAGCTCTGCAAGAGCAGAAACGGGCATCTGCTCCAGCCATACGTAGCCCAGTTTTCTCCATACATCCACGGCCCTGCTAACCTTGACGTTGTCAGTCCAAATCGGGGCGTCCTCCAACAGGTAAATCTCTCTTAATGTACGAAGCGCAGAGACGCCATAGTTGAGCGCGGCAGCGATCCATATTCGTCTTAAGTATGGTTCTCCGTTCAGTTCCGGCGATTCATCCAATCCAGATACAAGAACGGTGTGCGCGGCAACGATTCGTTTGACGGTCTCCATCTGCTGTCTGGAGAAGGTTAGCTTGATCATATCCTCTTCAACACCCGCGGGATCGGCTCCCAGTCGAATGTAGATAAAAGCCAGCCGATGCTCCATTTCCGTTAAGCGCGAGAGGGGAGGCCACTCCGTTTCCTTGTCCAGCTTGGACAGCAGCAGCTCCTGCTTCACGTGACGCAGTGCCCGGCTATCCGCGAGCAACTCCAGGGCCCGGTTCGGGTCGCTGCCCCCAAGCATACGCTCCAGCTCTGCCCGGATACGTTCCATGGCGATATGCCGCAGCAGCGAAATGCCGGAGTTCAGAGCGTCCCAGGTCGCCTGTTCGACCATCAGGCCGTATGCCGACGCAAAACGGAGGCACCTCATCATTCGCAGCGCATCTTCCCCGAACCGCTCTTCCGCTTGACCGACGCAGCGAAGTACGCCGCGTTCCAAATCCTTCAGGCCATCGAACGGATCGATCAGATGGCCGTTCTGATCGATAGCCATCGCATTCATCGTGAAATCGCGCCGCTGCAAATCCTCGGTCAAGCTGTCGATATACTCCACCTCGGTCGGGCGGCGGAACGCTTCGTATCCGCCTTCCCGCCGAAACGTAGTCACTTCGTAGGGCTTCTTGCCGATAACGACCGTGACCGTCCCATGCTGCAATCCGGTGGGCACTGTGCGCTCGAAGAGACGCTGCACCTGATCGGGATGAGCGGAAGTGGCGATATCGTAATCCTTTACGGGGCGTCCAAGCTGTTCGTCCCGAACGCATCCGCCGACCAAATAAGCCTCAAAGCCCGCCTCGCACAAGCGCCGGACAATCTGCATGGCCCCCTGCTTTAAAGCATCGCTCATGTATGTAATCCCGCTTCCTTTTGTCAGCAATTAAGCGGATTTTCCCGAATCGATTCCGGGATCGGCCGCCCAAGCACCCGGTAATACAACTCTTCATACTGCCGCGTAATCAAATCGTTGCAGAACGTATAACGCGCACGGTACAAACAAGCGTCCACCGTCTTTTTGTACAAGCTTTCGTCCTTCAACAGTGCGATCGCATACGCCGCCATTTGCTCCACATCGCCGATATCCGCCAAATACCCGGTCTCGCCATGGGTAATCAATTCGGGAATGCCACCGGCATTCGATGCGATTGTCGGTACGCCGCAGGCCATCGCTTCCAGTGCAACCAAGCCGAAGCTTTCCTTCTCGGACGGAAGCAGCATCAGGTCGGCTAACGACAACAGCTGGGCGACGTCGTCCTGCTTGCCGCAGAAGGTCACCCGATCCAACAGCCCGAGCTCCTTTACCTTGCAGAGCACCTTGGACAGCTCCGGGCCTTCGCCTACGAACAGCAGACGGGAAGGCACTTCTTTACGGACGCGGTCGAAGATATCCACAACATCCGTTACCCGCTTGACTGGACGGAAGTTGGAAATGTGAATCAAAATCTTCTCGTCGGGATGCGCAAACTCCTTACGGAGCGATGCGACTTCACGCGGATAATATACCCGTTTGTCCACGAAATTGTAAGCCAAATCGATCGGCTTCTCGATGCCAAGCAGCTGCCGCGTCTCCTGGATTAAATCCTGGGATACGGCGGTCACCGCATCGCTTTCGTTGATCGCATACCGGATCAAGTCGCTTAACGATTCGTCCTGCGCCAGAACCGTAATATCGGTGCCATGCAAAGTCGTTACCACTTTCAGCTCCGGCCCGACCATCTGCTTGGCAAGCAGGGCGCAGACGGCGTGCGGAATGGCGTAATGGACATGCAGCAAATCCAGCTCTTCCAGCTTCACCACCTGTGCAAGCTTGCTGGCGAGAGACAAATCGTATGGAGGATATTTAAACACGTAGTAGTCGTTAACTTCGACTTCGTGATAGAAGATGTTGCGGTCGAACTTTCCAAGTCGAAAAGGCATGCTGTGCGTAATAAAATGAACCTCGTGCCCTTTTTCCGCGAGCAGCTTGCCGAGCTCGGTGGCGACGACGCCCGAACCCCCTAGCGTGGGATAGCATGTAATTCCGATTTTTAACCGGTTCATATTTCGAGCCGCCTCCTTTTGCTCCTGAATTTGGTCACGCTTTTAGAACAGTTCTGTCAAGTATGGCAGCTTGCTGATAAAGCCTTCCGCATAACGGACCGCCCTTTTTTGCCCCAGCAGAGAGTCCCGGGCCTCCACCCGTTCCAGATAGCCTTGGTTCAACGGGGTACGTACGACGTCGTTCCCGGCACCCGAGCCCGAAGTTTCGAATTGGCTCCGATACGCAAGCAGCGAAGAGCGCTTGCTCTCATAATGGGCGGTCACGTCAACCATCACGTCCGGCTCCATCACATCATTAATGAAATAAAAGTAGCTTTCTTCTACCGTATGCGCCGGATGATCGGGCAAGTACCGTCTCAGTTTGGCATTGAACAGCGCTTCCTGCACCAGCTTGCTGCAGGCGATATGATCCGGATGCCGATCCTCCCAATACGGAGCGAATACGATGCGAGGCTTCCATGTGCGGATTTCCAGAGCAATGCGCTCCACGTACTCAGGCAGCATATAAAGCCCGCGGTCCGGCAGCTGCAGATTGGTGCGAACCGCCAGACCAAGCGCCTCCGATGCTGCCTTGGCTTCTTGTTGACGTGTTTCGATGGTACCGTTGGAGGACATTTCCGCCAAAGTCAAATCGCAAATGCCGACCTTAAGCCCGGCTGCCGTATGCTTCGCAATCGTGCCGCCCATACCGATTTCCGCATCGTCCGGATGAGCTCCGAAAATGAGCAGATCAAGCGACTCGTTCATTGGTCGATCCCCGGCTTGTATTTATGTACCAGCTCCCGCCATGCGAAGTCCCCTCGGTCAAGCGCTTTGACCAAAATTTCCGCGGTCGCGATATTGGTGGCACAAGGAATCCCTTGAACGTCGCATAAACGAAGCAAAGCGATAATATCGGGCTCGTGCGGCTGCGCCATTAGCGGGTCGCGCAAAAAGATAATCAAATCGATTTCATTGGTCGCCACCAATGCTCCGATCTGCTGGTCCCCTCCGAGCGGACCGGACATAAAGCGGTTCACCTGCAGGTTCGTATTTTCCATAATGCGCGTGCCTGTCGTTCCGGTCGCATACAGCGTATGATCTTGAAACACATTCTCGTAGGCTGTAACGAAATTCACCATTTCTTCCTTCTTGCGGTCGTGCGCGATAAGTGCGATTTTCAATGCCATAGGATGGCAGCTCCTCTCTAAACTCCTATAAAACGAGGACACTCGAGCGGTCCTTTTCGGTCCCACCCCATGTCCTCTTTCGTTTTTAATCGATAAAATGTTCGAAGCCGTAAACCATACCGGTATATTCCATGACTTTCTGAACGGCTACCTTAACGCCAGGCATGTAACCGGCCCGGTCATATGAGTCGTGACGGATTTTCAAGGTTTGTCCGAAAGCACCGAATATGACCTCCTGCTGGGCGAAGATGCCCGGCAGCCGAACGCTATGAATCCGGAAACCGTTATAGTACCCTCCGCGCGAGCCTTCGATCGTCTCCTCTTCGTTCGGATTGCCTTGGCGCAGCTCCTGACGCGCTTCCGAGATCAGCTCCGCCGTTTTCACGGAAGTACCCGAAGGCGCGTCCAGCTTCTGGTCGCCATGGTACTCGATAATTTCCAGATGAGGAAAATATTTGGCAGCTTGGGCAGCGAATTTCATCATCAGAATGGCGCCGATCGAAAAGTTCGGAGCAATCAATCCCCCAATCCCCGCTTCCTTGCACTGCTTGTCCAGTTCGGCAATATCTTCCGGCGTAAAGCCGGTCGTCCCCATAACGGGGCGAACCTTATGCTTTATAGCCAGCCGGGTATGCAATACCGCCGAATGCGGAGCCGTAAAATCAACCAGCACGTCGGGTTTCGTTTCCGCGAGAGCAAGCTCCAAATCATTCGTTACCGCAATTCCGCAAGCTTCCAGGCCGACCAGTTTGCCTGCATCCGTTCCTTCAGCGGAACGGTTAACCGCAGCGGCCAGCTCCAGCTCCGGGTCGCCCAAAACCAGCTTGACGACCTCGCGCCCCATACGGCCTCCCGCTCCGGCAACCGCTACTTTGATGATTGGTTTCATATGAATTCATTGTCCTTTCCGCTTAGGTGTCGATGATTGGCATTTATAGGGTAACGCTCATATATTCCTTCCATTTTTGCCGGTAGTCCGCAAGCAGCCGCAAGCCGATGGAATGCTGCGGATCCAGCTTGAGCAATTCCTGAATGGCCTGCACGGCCGGAGCGAACTCCCGAAGCCGGGAATAAGCGACACCCAATAGTAAAAAAGCTTCCTGCGAAAGCGGATCGAGCTTTACCGCTTGCTGCAACAGCGACACCGCCAGCCACAACCGTTCGTCCGACTCCTCGAACAGCTTCTCTGCTTGCAGCGTCATTTGACGCGCCTGTAGGTGCTGCAGATGGAACGTATAATGCTCATCCTCCGGATCAAGCCGTACCGCTTGGCTTGCATGTGCCGCCGCTTTATCCAGCTTACCGCTGCGGGCATACGTAATGGACAGCTTATAATGGTACGCCGCGCATTCGGGATTCGTCGCAATCGCACGTTCAAACCAGACGATGGCCTGTTCGAAATCATGATTAAGAATCGATTCGTACGCCTTCTTGATTGCTTCTTCGCCTTTCAATTATATCATCTCCTTCCTCACCCAAGCCGGAAGCAGCCTTCCAAGCCGACATGAGAAGTACAAGGTGATGATACAGTATATGAAAAGGATCAAGCGTCCGTGTTTATTTTCGTCCAACGGTCCGCGTCCCGCGTCCGAAATTTGTGCATGACCTTATCATGCGCTTCCGTCAAATCGATGCCTAGCGAATTCGCAAAGCAGATGGTAATAAACAAAATGTCGCCAAGCTCAAGCTCGATGGAGTTTTCCTCCTCGGTAGCCTTCTTCGGCTTCTCTCCGTAACGATGATTGACTTCCCGCGCCAGTTCCCCTACCTCTTCCGATATCCGGGCAAGCATCGTCAACGGCTTAAAATACCCCTCTTTAAACTGCGATATGTATTCGTGCACCTCGCCTTGGAGGTCCTTTAACGTTTTCTCGGACATACCGGGAGATGTTCACCCACCTTATATTTAGATGATTGACGGTTATACAAAACAACCGTATCAGTACCATGTTAACGCAAAGTGAGGGGGAATGACAAATTTTTTTTGCTTCTTAAAACTTTTTCATTTACTTTATCATGAAAAAAAGGGCAACGCGATAACCTAAGAGAATGTTACTATAAACATCTTTTCGAATCGAGGTGGATTTATGCCGGAATCCCTAAAAGCACATCTGAAAAACATCGTTCCCATCATACTCGGAACGGCGATTTACGCGTTCGGACTTCATTATTTTGTGATCTCAAACGAATTGATGGAAGGCGGAGTGACCGGGGTCGCCCTGCTGCTCTCTTATATTTTCGGGCTGCCGCCGTCTTTGACGACTTTAGTTCTGAATATCCCGCTTTTTTATTTGGGATGGCGCATTTTGGGCAAAGCGTCGATGGGATATACGGTGCTGGGCACTTTATCCGTATCGTTCTTTCTATGGGTAATGGAGCGGCTCATTCAGGCGGGATGGCTGGTTCCGTTCCGGACGGAGCACGATTTCTTTCTGGCAACAGCGTATGCCGGATTTACGCTCGGTCTCGGTCTCGGTATCGTTTTTCGGTACGGTGGAACGACCGGCGGTTCGGACATTCTGGCAAGAGTCGCGCACAAACTGAAGGGCTGGAGTATCGGGCAAGTGATCTTAATCATGGACGTCGTCGTCATCGGCGCCTCGCTCTTCTTTCTCCCGAAGGAAAAAATCTTATATACCTTTGTCGCTGTGTTCATCGCTTCGAAGATGATTGACATTCTTATCGAAGGGGCGTACGCCGCCAAATCGTTCATGATCATCACCGATCACGCGGATGCGGTCTCCGCGGCCATTGCGAAGGAATTGGACCGGGGCGCGACCTTGTTCCCTGCGATCGGAGCCTATTCCAAGCAGCCCAAAAACGTCGTCTACTGCGTCGTAGCCCGGAGCGAAATGAAAAGGCTTAAAGACCTTGTCCGCTCCATCGATCCCCTCGCATTTCTCATTATTACGGAGGTTCACGACGTTGTCGGTGAAGGCTTTAAGCCAAATTAAACCTTATTCAGCTTCCCGGCTTTCTTGGTCAGGACGGCGGACCGGAACAAGGCCGCCGTTTTTCTTGGATAACCGCCAAGCGGCAAAGCCGAGCGATGCCAAGATGACGGAACCAAGCGTCACAATCCATAGTATCGGATTCTGCTGTTCGGGGTAAGGGAGATATGCGGTCGTCTCACGTTTCAAAAACAGCTTATCTAACAGGCCGCGAAGCGGAGGAACCGCATTGAGCACGTTGCGGTACAGCTCGCCTTCTCCTTGAGCTTGAAGCTTAATGAAAGTTGCAAGCGAATCGAGCTTCTCGACGTCGGCAGGATTGCGGCTGATCAGCAAGCTCGGACGGATGATGCCGATATGCTGCTCCAGCAATGCCGCCCCTTTTCGAACCTCAGCTCTATTTTTATCGGTAGCGGCCTTTTCAAGCAGGTCCACGTCATCGGAAAGCAGCTTGTCATACTGCAGCCACAATGGAGTATGAGGGTGCGACAGCGCATCCGCCGCGAGACGAATTTTTGCGGCTGCGACCATTCCTTCCTCCGGCTTGAAGCTTGCCGCGTTGAACACCCGCTTCGCATCCGTAACCGCCCTCGTGAGCGCGTTCATTCCTTCAATTGACGTGAGGCCTTCAAAGCGTATCTTCGGTATTTGATCGCTTAGCTGCTGAAGCGCCATCAGACTTCCCGAAACGTGTCCTTGCTTTGCTTTTTGGTACAGCTCCTCCGCCGTTCGGCCCAGCAGTTCCGTCTTCTGCACCTGCTCCGCCGAGGGCTTGGCCGCCGACATTTCGTTTGCGCCTTCCCCCTCTCCGCACCCTGTTGCAACCAGCATTAAACTGACGGACAGGGCCAGCCAAACTCCGAACCTATGCCATCTTCGAACCTTTCCGGCCATTGGGACATCCCCTCCTAAGTACATCCTATGGAGAGAAAGTGCCGATTAGACCGACTATTTGGACGAGGTTCTTGCCGGTCGAAGCTCTCTTACGAGCCACAACGCGAGAGCTACCGCAACGCTAAAGATACTCAAAGCCAAAGTAAACGTAGCAATTTCAGATAAGTTGTCCTCCAGCACTTTCGGCAGCCAAGGATAAACCCCTTGCCCGTAATCCATCGTATCATTTAACAATACCCAGCATGCGACAAGAATGACGGATAGCCAACGGTATCGGTACAAGCGAAAATACAAAAGCGCTTCGGCTGCCATGCCCAGATGGGAGAACACCAGCATCCAATCCTGCCACACAAGAATATCTCCCTTATAAGCCCCCGCAAAAATGATTGTAACGGCCCAAATCCCATATTTAAACGACGTCACGACAGCGAACGCTTCAACAAAGCTTCTCCAGTTGCTTTTCTTTGGTGTTTTCAAAGTGCCGGCCGTCGATCGATAATGGTCAAGCAGCCAATAGGCTACCGCCCAAGTAAAAAACAAGCTAGCGGTAGGGCTATCCGGTACAAATGGCAAATAAAGCGGTGACATTTCAACAGCCGTATAGACCAATTGATCGCCGTACCATATATAGCCGTATATCGTCCCAAGCAGATTAATCCAGAACAAGCTCCACAGCATGAACCGGCTGCTCAAAAATTCGCGCGAAAACCAGTACGACAAGCTCCTTCCCAACAAAACGGTTCCCTCCAGCTCCTTATGTGTTTAACCCCGCCGAACCTTAGTTTCTATAATCTTAAAAAAACCTGACCGCGCTTAACGGTCAGGTTCGGTTGGTTTATTTGCTTGCTTTTTGCTTGGAGAGCCAATCGGCCAGTTTGTCGATATCAGCTTCCGTCAAACCTTTTGAGATGTTCGCATCATATTGGGCCGGCATGCTGCCTTGGCCTTTCTTGATGATGCCGAGAATCTCATCCTTCGAATGCTTGTCGCCGACTCCGCGAAGTGCCGGAATTTTGGCGGAAGGCATTCCTTTCAATTCGCCGCCATGGCAAGAAAGACAAGTGGATTTTTGGTAAATCGCTGCCGCCGGGTCGTCCGGAGCGACGATTGCCGCAGCTTGCGCAGCCGGTTTCTTGGCTCCGCCGCCGCCTTCTCCGCCAGCTTTCCCCTTGTTGGCATGCATTTCCTCTTCCCGCTTGATATGCTCGGGAATGACGTTTTTCTCTTTCAGCTCCAGCTGATAGTGATGCCAGGACGTATATGTCAGATATGTAACCGCCGTCAAGCTCAAGAACATCAGAGCGGAAGCAATTGGACGTTTATAAAAACGTCTTTCTTTTCCCGTATCCAGGAACGGCGCCAGCAATAGTCCGCCGAAGAGGATACCCGGAACGCCGACCGTACCGAGCACCACAAATTGGTTCGAAGTGTACGGATATTTCAGCAGCTGGTACATAAACAAGAAATACCAGTCCGGCATCGGGATGAATTGCGTGTTCGTCGGATCAGCCGGATAACCGAGCGGAGCCGCTTCGGACATAACCAAAGTCAGAATCCCGACCAGAACGACAACGCCAACCATCCATTCTTTTAATAGAAAGTTCGGAATAAATACTTCCGATTTTCCGGGATAAGCGGAAAAATCTTGGGGAATCATCCGTGACGACTTGGCACGTACGCGCGAATCCCCGACGTAAACGATTTTTTCATCAGTTTTATGACCGTGAGCCACGATTCGCCCTCCTTCTCATTTTCTCATGAATACCGGCTTAGCAGGCCTCACCGGTTCTTACAGCGGACCGGAAATTCCTTGCTTGCGGATCATGAAGAAGTGTCCGGCGAGCAGGGCAAGCAAAGCTCCCGGCAGGAAGAACACGTGCAGAGCAAAGAATCTGGTCAGCGTCTGTGCGCCTACGATTTGACCGCCCTGCAGAAACGTCTTGGCATACGGGCCGATAAGCGGCGCCGATTCGACGATCTTCAGCGTAACGCTTGTTGCAAAATAAGCTTTGTTATCCCAAGGCAACAGGTAACCCGTCAAACCGAGTCCCAACATGACGAAGAAGATGAGCATCCCAACTACCCAGTTCATCTCCCGGGGCGCCTTGTAAGAACCCGTAAAGAAAACGCGGAGCGTATGTAAGAACATCATCACGATAACTAAGCTGGCTCCCCAGTGGTGCATGCCGCGGACAATAACGCCGAAAGCCACTTTATGCTGCAAGTAATCGACGCTCGCATAGGCATTGATAATATCCGGCACGTAATACATGGTAAGGAACATCCCGGACAAGATTTGTATAACTGTGATAAAGAATGTCAACCCGCCAAAGCAATAGACGAATGCGGAGAAGTGGTGCGCCGGGTTTACGTGCTCCGGTACCTCATGGTCCGCTACGTCCCTCCACATCGGCGTGATATCCAGACGTTCATCAATCCAGTTATAGACACTTTTAAACATCTGATGTTACGCCTCCTTATTACACCCGTTTGTTCGGACCGAGCTGACCCAGGTACACAAAGCCCTGTTCGATCTTCACTTCGTATTCGTCGAGCGGTAGCGGTGCGACGGCCAAGTTTTTGCCGTCCGCGGTATAGTGGGCGCCGTGGCAAGGACAGTAATATTGATCCTTATATTCCGGGCTTCCGTTCCAGTTGACCGTACAGCCAAGGTGCTTACACGTCGGATTGAGCGCGAAGACTTTGCCGTCCTTCCCTTTGGAAATCCACGCCTCAAGCTCCGGTTCGCTTTCGTACCAGCCGTCTACTTGATGTACTTTAAATTTAAAGGATTTCGGCTCGTTCGATACCTTCGATTCTTCTACAACCTTAACCCATTGAGCCTGAGCTTTAGGCTGAAGAACCGGATCCACCGCAAACCGAATCATCGGAACCAGCATCCCGGCACCCATGAAAGCTCCAGCTCCGCCAAGGGTGTAGTTAAGAAACTGGCGTCTGGACATTTCACGACGCGCCACCGGCTTCTCACCGTGATGCTGCGACTCTTGATTCGAGTGTTCGTTCATTTTCGTTCTACCCCCTTTTGCAACATATATCAGTCGTTCGACATAACTTTACACCAGATACTAGGACATAACTAATAATAGCTTACGTCTCTGGGTGCGTCAAGAATGCAGACAGGCCATTCCGGCGTGTAATTCTGGCCGCCGATAACAGTGTTAACGAAATTGTCACAACTGCCGGAACACCCTGAAAACGAGGGCTCATGCATAGAATTTGCATAGTTGCCACAGATCATACATGCTTCACAACGTTTACCTTCCGTTCCATAAAGCCATTACCTCTTCGTTAGCCCGTCTCTTCGCGTCCGAGGCGGATCGGCGCAGCTCGTCCGGTGTAAATCGAAGCAAAAGATCCGCTTTTCCTTCCAGCTCTTCCGGGTTTAAAACAAGCTCTTCCTCCGATTTGGCCGTCACGATCAGCACATACCTGAAACCGGCTTCCTTAAGTCTGATACAGGTTTCTCCAAGGAACGTCTCTGCCGAGCCCGGCGGAACGAAATGAATGGCCGGGTACGTAACGGTCCGGCCTTTAAACGGGATCTCCAATAAATCGAGTGCGTCGCGCAGCCGCTCGAGCTCGCTTGCCGCCTGCCACGGCGCTTCCGTTCCCCGGAGTCCGGTTACCGGCAGCAGGCACGTATCCAAGTAAGGACGAAGCTCCTCCCACTGCGTCTCTGGAATTTCGCTGAATTTCATATAGTTCACCTTCTTTCCTAATCTTTACTTTAACATAGAAAAAAGACATATGAACGGGCTTCATATGTCTTTTCGCAAAAATGACACGTTTGTGTTCCGGACTGCCTTGAAATCGTCATTTCCCCAGAGAGCGCAGCGTATTGAGTTCGGTCGTTAGGGCAATGAAGGATTGTTCGTCTCCCTTGGCCAGAGCTTGATCGATCTCTTTATATAGAACCTGCTCTTTGTAGTTACGCAGTGCTTCATCAAGCAACATTTCAGCAAACAAACTCAGCATCATTTCGTTCGTCACATTCATTTTGCCCATGAGAACCTACCTCCAAACCGGGTCATGATTATTTCGATTCATTCCAGCATTCCCTTACGTCCGTTCCTTCCGATATTCCTCGCCCTTTAAGCAGTAGCTTTCCATTGTCCGTTTCATTCGTGCAAGGTCCGACTCCTTCAGCTCGCGCACCACTTTAGCCGGGGATCCGAGCGACAGGGTTAACGGGGGGATCGTTTTATTTTCGGTCACGAGTGAACCCGCTCCTATTAAAGCATATTCACCGATCACGGCGCCGTTAAGTACAATCGCCCCCATGCCGATTAATGTGCCTTTGCCTACCCGACACCCGTGAATAATCGCACCATGCCCGACGGAAACCTCATCTTCGATGATGAGCGGCTGATCCGTATTGACGTGACCGATGCATCCGTCTTGAATGTTGCTCCTTTTTCCGATTCGGATCGGGGCCAAGTCGCCGCGCAGCACCGTATTGTACCAGATCGTTGCGCCCTCGCCGATTTCCACGTCGCCAATGATCTGCACGCCTGGTGCGAGAAAAGCGGTAGGATGAACCGTAGGGGTAATGCCGTTATAGCTGTGAAGCATAATTATCGCCACTCCTTTGTGGCCTGAGCATCCGCTCTTGAAGGGGCGGATCAGGCGGATTAAATGGAGTGATTGTAGCAAGGGGATTACCGGTTGTCAAATGGCAGCACAATCTTCTCTTCATCCGGCACATAGGTGCCCTCGATAATACTGCTGCCGAGCTTCGTCACCTGAATGACTCGGCCGCACCGTTCCTCTTCTCCGATCCGCAGCAGCCCCAGATGCATCATCATTTGGACGATACGCTGCTCCAGGATGGAATCGGACGTATCGTAATAAAAGGGCCGGATCAGCGGTACGAGCGCTCGCTTCACGGAATCGAACGTCACCCAGCCTTGGCACAGACGGTTCAACCATTGAGCGATCGATTGTAGGTGAGGCACGGGGCCTTTATAAAGCCTTAACCAGAAACGGTACACCTGAACCGGGTCTTCCTTCCCTCCCTCGTTAACCCGGGCCAGCCCTTGCTCCGTCAGCGCAAGCACCTGATGATGCTCGGTAACGAGATCGTTATAGTAGCAATAGTCGTAGATGAAGGAGAAGCGGTTCGGATATTCGCGGAACATCCGTCCGTAGCCGAAACGCCAGGCCGTCTTCCCTACCGGCTCCTCCCGTACGGCCAGCCGTTCCAGCACCTGCTGAAGACTCCTTTTGTACATCGCGTTATCGCTCGTGAGCATGACTTCCTGATCTCGGAGAAAGAGCAAAAAGTTCGCGATATCGTCCAGGATCAGCTTTTGCTCGTCCCGGTAGACCGGAGGCTCTTCGGCAGCATCCAGCTGCTGCTCGAATCGCTTCGTCAGGGCGGTAACAAACCGGCGCTTCAGATCCGCAGGCACTTGAAACAAATATTTCGTCTGCTGCGAATGGCCGTTAAACAGCCAGCCTAGCTGTTTGAAGCGGGTAATCGTATCGCGCGGATTCCAAGCCGCATCCGTTTCTTCTTTCTCGAACCGGCTTTGCTGCACCCGGGCGACCAGCTCCTCCAGACTGAACGATCCCCGCTGGTCGAACAACAGCGAATTAAGAAACCGGATATCCTGGGTGGACAACGCTCCGATCTGACGATCGAAAATGTCCCTTCGTCCTACGGTTGACAAAATCGATTGAATCAGCTCGTTCTTCGAATGCCCGTTGCACTCGCAGTTGTACGTGCCTGCGATGCGGCTCAACTGGTGAATGTCGGCATAGCTTAACATGTCGGCTAAATTCATCCGTTCGTCCCTCCAGAACTTCCCTCCAAAGCTTTCTTAGTACCCAGTATGGGAAAATGTTCTAGATTTAAACGCGGTCGTTTAAAAGTTTATTTTCGCCCCAAATAAAAAAGCGGCTTTGCACGCGCTTCTAAAAAATAGAAATGCGTGCAAAGCCGCTTCATTTCGGCTAAGTATGATACGGAGTCAAGCCCCTTGCCCAAGCTCCGCAAGATGGACGGTACAGTTCAGCAGACGGCAGTGCCAGCCGTCCGGCGTCCGCTCCATGATCGTGAGCGACGTATTGCTCAGATGCTCTTCAATCTTTTTTCCGATGAACTGTGCCAGCACCGGTGCGATGTATCCGCCATGGCTGACGAGCAAGATCCGCTTGCCCTGATGCTCGCGGTCCACATCGACGAGAAAGGACGCCCAGCGCGTCAGCAGCTTCTCATCGCTTTCTACGCCCAGATCCAACTCTCTCCATCCCTCGCCCCAGCGGTCGATACGATCCTGCAGCGTAGTTCCTTCCAACTCGCCGAACGCACGTTCCCTCAACCTGGCATCCAATCCAAGAAGCGGAGCTCCGGTAAGGCGAGATATCGTAAGAGCCGTTTCTTTAGCCCGAAGCAGGTCGCTGGCGATGATGCCGTCCCATGCCTCTCCCGCAAGCCGCTTTGCCAGCAATTCGGCCTGTACCCGGCCAACTTCGGCCAAGGGCGTGTCCATCTGCCCCTGCATGCGTCCCGCCAAATTCCATTCCGTTGTCCCGTGACGTATAAACCCAAGCGTTAACATTCGTTCGCCGACTCTCCTTTTCCGTCTGATGCAAAAGACAAAAGCCCCGGAAACGGGGCCTTCTCGTTACTGGCGCGTGCGCGAAAACCAGTTCATGATCAGCAGCGTGCCGGTCAATCCGAATAACGAAACGAAAAGCATATAATCGTTGATCGTACGAATCGGTCCGACCTGATACATGAACGGATCGCTGAACCCGCGCAGGCTTGCTACAGCCGTAGGCATCGCATGCACGTTCATCGAATCCGTTTGCCCGGCAACGGCAACGACGGGATCGTTCATCCGACCGAAAACCGCGGATTCGTGTGGAGAACCGGCTTCGTACCGGCCGTCGTTCATAAACGAAAAGTAAAAGGTGACCATAAACAAAGCGATAAAGCAAGCGATCACCGCAGTCAGGTTCCGCCGCAGCTTATAAGAGAACTGATACAGACGGTCGCCGACGGGAACACGCCATGACTCGTCCTCATAGATTCGCTTCATGACGCTGGAAGATACGGAAACCTCGCCGCCGTCGAGCGTCGTTTCCACCCCTGCCGTGCGGATTAATTCCGTACTCTCCTGCCATATTTGAAATTCTTCAGCGCATGCCGGGCAATTTTTGATATGCTCATCCACCGCCAGCCGGTTCGGATCATCTTCCGGCAGGTCCCAATATACGCCGAAAAAATCATAAACGTCATCGCATTTCATCGTCGATTCATCTCCTCATACTCCTCAAAGATCGGTTCAAGAAAGTATGGCTCCAGTTGAAGCTTTACACTGGCCCTTGCTCTGAATAACAAGGACTTGACCGAACTCACCGTTTGTCCGAGGATATTCGCTATCTCTTGATAGTCAAGCTGGTCATACTCTCGCAATATAAGCGCGGAACGCTGCTTCTCCGGCAAATTATTGATCGCATCGCGAACCATAGTCACCTTCTCGTTGCGAAGCGCCGTTTGTTCCGGCAATGTTTCCACTGCGGTTTGAGGCGTGTATCCGCTCTGCTCCAACGAAACCTGGGTATTCTTATGTTTACGCAGCTCGCTAAGAACCGTATTGCGCGCAATGGTGTAGAGCCAAGTGGAGAACGTCGCCTCTACCTCTCGGAACGAATGCAGGCTGCGGTAAGCCTTGTAAAAGGTCTCGTTGCACAAGTCCTCCGCCAGCGATTCCATTTGTGCGCTTTTCAGCATATGAAAGATGAATGCCAATATTTTACGTTCGTAGCGGCGCATTAATTCATCGTATAGTTGGACGTTGCCGTCCTTGATTTCTCTGATCAACTGGGAATCGGTCATGCGAGTGCGACCCTCCTTGTGATTCCTGCTTACTCCCAGCGATGCTACTTTGTTGTACTGTTGGGGGAGTAAAAAAGTTGCGGTCGATTTTAAAATTTTTTTTAGAATTGGGGACGATCATATAAGATTCGAGATAACTAGCCAAAATTCCTGCTTTTCCGACAAGATTCATAACTTTTTCCAAAAACAGGTGTGCACTTTTACTTCTTTATGAACCCATTTTCTGTATATGCACATCGGCAAAAAAAAGACCGCCTGAAATTCAGGCGGTTGCACAGTGTGCCATTATTCGGATAGGAGTGGAGAGAAACCATACTGTACTTTTATTATATGTATACGTTTACAAAATGTCAATGGTTTTTTTGAAAACGGTTTCGGTTTTTTTAGAAAAAAAAGACTACACGTGAACCGCGTAGTCTTTTTTGAGCAATTCCAGCGCTTTATCCATTTGTCCTTCCTCCCGGAACGACAAGCGTAAAACCCCGGGGACATCTTCCCGGCTTTCGATGATCTGAATGTTGCTGAGGTTGATCCGGTGGCTGCCGAGCAGCGTCGTAATCTGCGCGATGATCCCCGGATGGTCGGGCACGTCCACATATATATCATAGAACGAATGAATGACGCCCTTCCGCCGCTCCGGCAACCCGCTGCGGAACTGGTTGGCTTTCTGAAACTCGCGTTCGATACCAGGGCCGTCTTCCGCCTCCAGACGACCGATAAACCCGGCAATTTCGTCGTTCCAGTCCCGAAGCAGCTTCAGGACTACTTCCCGGTTGTTGATCAGAATGTCCCGCCAGATAACCGGATCGCTGGAAGCAATGCGCGTAATGTCGCGGAAGCCGCCCGCCGCCAAATTCTGATACAGCTCGTTCGATTCGTTATAACGAGCGATTTGGTTCACGAGCGCCACGGCAATAATATGCGGAAGGTGACTGATTGCGCCCACGATCTCGTCATGGAGCACCGGGTCTACCTTCACCAGATGCGCCCGGGTATGCTGAAGCAGCTCCGCAAGCCGGTCATAGGCGTCCTTCTGCGTTCCAGCATCCGGTGTCAGCACGTAAAAGGCGTTCTCGAACAATCTGGAGCTCGCCGCCTCCACGCCCGACTTTTCCTTGCCCGCCATCGGATGGCCCCCGATAAAATGAACACCAGGCAGCTGAAGGCGCGATGCGCAGGCAGTTACGCTAGCTTTCGTGCTGCCCACATCGGTGATGATGCAGCCCGGTTTCAGCGGGAGCGCGGATAATTTGTGCAAGTACTCCTCAAGATTGCCAACCGGAACGCACAAAAAAATAAAATCCGCCTCCGCCGCTGCTTCCTCAATCGAAGTCGTCGCATGATCTACGACTTCGCGCTTCAAATATTTCTCTACGGACTTCGGGTTATTGGAATGGCCGACGACCGTCAACCCCGGCTTCCCCTTGAAGCACAAGGCCAACGAGCCGCCGATCAATCCGACGCCGAATATGGAAATCTTTGTCATGAGACGGCCACTTCGCTCAAAACTTGCTCCAGCGCCCCAAGGAATTTGTTGTTCTGCTCTTCGCTGCCTACCGTTACCCGGATCATGGTCGGGTAGCCCCAGCTTGGATCGTGGCGGACGATAATTCCTTTGCGCAGCAGGCCTTGGAACACCGCTCCTCCGTCCCGCTTCACGTCCACCATAATGAAGTTGCCGTGCGCATCGAAGTACGGCAGTCCCAACTCGACGAATTTCGCTGTCAGCTTGCGGATTCCTTGGGCGTTCGCCTCGCGGCAAGACTGTATAAACGCATCGTCGTTTACCGCCGCCAGCGCCGCTTTTTGGGCAAAGCTCGTCGTATTGAACGGCTCGCGCACCTGATTGATCGAGCGAACGACATCGGGATGGCCTACGCCGTAACCGATCCGTAAAGACGCCAAGCCGTAGATTTTGGAAAACGTGCGCAGCACGACGACATTATTGTGCTTCTCCAGCAGCTTGACGCTGTCCGGATATTGCCCGCTCACGTTGTATTCTGCGTAAGCTTCGTCCAGCACGACCATAACGTTCTTCGGCACGGCCTCCAGGAACGCCGTAATTTCCGCTTCGTTTAGCATCGTACCCGTCGGATTGTTCGGGTTGCAGATCCAAACAATCTTCGTCCGGGAATTTACTTTGCCCAGCATTGCTTGCAAATCGTGCTTTCCGTTCGCATCCACGGGCACCTCGATCACCTTGGCCCCTTCGACCTCGGCGTTATGCTTGTACTGCGGAAACGTCGGATAAGCGGTTATCGTCTCGTCTTCCGGGGTCAAGAAGGCGCGGGCGATCATTAATATCACTTCGTCCGACCCGAGTCCGAAAATAATTTGATTCGGCTGTACCCCCAACTTGCCGGCAACGGCATTCGTCAGCTCAACGGCGCCGCCGTCGGGATAGATGCTGACTTGGTCGAGCATTGCGGCAATTGCTTCTTTCGCTTTGGGCGAGCATCCGAAAGGATTTTCATTGGAAGCAAGCTTGATCACTTCCGTCAGACCAAGCTCGCGCTTGACTTCGTCGATCGGTTTTCCCGGCTGGTAGACCGGGAGATGTACGATATTTTGTTTAGGCTGCACGACAAAGGTCACCTCGTCACATGAATTAGTAGCTCCAATACCGGAATCATTTCCCCATTAATTTTCGCACAAGTCTAAGAAAATGTTAAGCCTTATATTTATCGCTATCGGTCACCCATTTATTTACAAAACAGGCCGGAATTTCTTGCTGTGTCTTGCAATTCAACTTATAATCTAGCTGTAAACTCATCGTTTGCTCTAAGGAGTGATTTATTTGTTTAAACGCTTTGGAATTGCCGTTGTTGTCGCTGCGGTATTGTTCGGTTTGGCCTTGATCCCACAAGCGGAAGCAGGATATGGTCATGTGTTCAAAACAGGAGATGGAAAATGGGACGGAAACATTAAAACCACTTCCACTTACAATATGGCTGAAGTAGTACTGTATGATCTGAAACCAAATGTCAAAGCATCAACGTTAAAGGTTCGATTGTGCAGCCGTTCAACCGGAAGCTGTACGAACTACAAAACGGTGGGAGATTTCGAAGGTTCATATCTTGTAAGCTTCACCTATTTGAAACCTGCCACTTACGATGTTGATGTGATGTATACGGGTTCCGGCAGTGTTTCCGGAAAACTGGATGCCATTGCCGGAAGGGAAGTTCCCAAAAACTAGGGTAGACGCCCCACCACGGCCTCAGCTCGTGAACGAACAACGAAAAATTCTAAACAGCCTCACTAAATTCGTCAATTTAGCGAGGCTGTTCCCCTTATCCAATCAGTTGTCGAACAAATTCATGAATTTTCGAGAGCCCTTGCGATTTTGTCGACTCATTCGTGAGGAGCGGCAGCGTTTCTTCCACCGTACGCACCAACGCGCTGCCCACAACGATTCCGTCGCACGTCCCGGCGAATCGTGCAAATTGCTCCGGCGTAGAGATGCCGAAGCCGATGGCGATCGGCAGATCGGTCGACGATTTAACGGTGGTCAAAAATTCGTCGATGCCGCTGTGGAACTCAGTCCGCGTTCCCGTAACGCCGAGTGACGATACACAGTAAACGAAGCCGCTGGCGCGCGAAGCGATTCGCTGCACGCGTTCTTTGGATGTCGGCGCGACAAGCGGGATGAGATGAAGGCCGTGCTGCTGCGCCAGCGCCCGTACCTCTTCGTCTTCCTCCATCGGCAGATCGGGAATAATGAGTCCATCAATTCCATTTTCTTGCAGAAGCTTAAAAATTCGGTCAAGTCCCGTTTGCAGTACAGGATTATAATAAGTAAATAAAATAAACGGAATTTCGCAGCCTTCGCTGCGCGCCTCGCGGGCCGCTCCGATGCAATCGAGAATCGAGATGCGGTTCGCTTTGAGCGCGCGCATGGACGAACGTTGAATGACCGGGCCATCCGCCAGCGGGTCCGAATACGGAACGCCCAGCTCGATCATCGCCGCTCCGGCTTTCTCAAGCTCTTTTATGATATCGACCGAGGTCCGCACGTCCGGGTCTCCGATCGTCAAAAACGGGATGAAAGCCGGCTGTTTTTGCTCACGCAGCTCGGCAAATTTCCGGTCAATGCGATTCATCGGCAGTTCCTCCCAAATAATTCATGATCGCTTCCACGTCCTTGTCGCCGCGTCCGGAGAGACTGACAACAATGATTTCGTCTTTGCTCATCGCAGGCGCCCGCTTGATCGTCTCGGCGATAGCGTGCGCGCTTTCGAGCGCCGGGATGATCCCTTCCTTGCGGCTCAGAAGCTGCAGCGCGTCCAGCGCTTCTTTATCCGTAATCGGAACGTATTCCGCCCGGCCGGTATCTTTCAAATGAGCATGCTCCGGTCCAACGCCCGGATAGTCAAGACCTGCGGATATCGAGTGTGCTTCCTGCACTTGGCCGAATTCGTCCTGCAGCAAATAGCTGTACGAGCCTTGGAACACCCCTTGGCTGCCTTTCGTCATCGTCGCAGCATGCTTATCCGTATCGACGCCTCGTCCGGCAGCCTCTACGCCGATCAAACGCACGTTCTCGTCCTGCACGAATGGGTAGAACATCCCGATCGCATTGCTACCCCCGCCTACGGCCGCAATAACCGAATCTGGCAGCCGCCCTTCCAGCTCGAGAATTTGCTTGCGGGATTCGTCTCCGATAATGCGTTGGAAATCCCGCACCATCATCGGGTACGGATGCGGTCCTGTAGCCGAACCGAGGATATAGAACGTATCGTCCACGTGGCTCACCCAATACCGCAGCGTCTCGTTGCAAGCGTCCTTCAGTGTCCGGGTGCCGGAAAGCACCGGAACCACTTCCGTGCCGAGCAGGTTCATCCGGAACACGTTGAGCTGCTGACGCTTCATATCTTCTTCACCCATGAACACTTTGCACTCAAAGCCGAGCAGCGCGGCAACCGTCGCCGTTGCGACCCCATGCTGGCCGGCGCCGGTTTCGGCGATAATTTTCGTTTTGCCCATCCACTTCGCGAGCAGCCCTTGGCCGAGCGCGTTGTTGATTTTGTGGGCGCCCGTATGGTTTAAATCCTCGCGTTTCAAGTAGATTTTGGCGCCGCCCAAATGCTCGGTCAGTCTTCCTGCGTAATACAAGGAAGTCGGACGACCCGAATAACGGTGCAGCCAATAGTTCAGCTCCTCCTGAAAACGAGCGTCCTTGGCGTATTTTTTAAACGATTCTTCCAGCTCGATCAAAGCGTTCATCAGCGTTTCCGGCACGTAGCGCCCGCCGAACTTGCCGAATCGGCCGTGAATATCCGGTCCGTTATACAATGGTCTGCACCCTCTCGACGAATTTTTTAATTTTCACGATATCTTTGACGCCTTCCGTTTCAACGCCGCTGGACACATCTACGCCATCGGGCGTATACGCATCGATCAGGTCCCGCACATTATCCGGCTGCAGCCCTCCGGCCACGAGCAGTGGAATGCCGGCTTCCCGGCACCAAGTGAGGTAAGGCGGAATCGTATCCCAAGCAAACGTTTTGCCCGAGCCCCCGCCGTACACCGGATCGTGCGTATCCAGCAGCATGCCGTCTACGGCATGGCGGTACGGCTCCAGCTTGCTTATGCCTTGGGACTTATTTCCAGCCTTTGTGTCACCGGCTTTGACGGTAAACACCTTAAATACGCGCGTCTCCGGAAAAGCCTGCTTCACAGCACGACAAAACTCGGCGCTCTCTTCCCCGTGAAGCTGCACGACGTCCAGCGCCGCCTCCCGCATTACCGCCTCGAGCTCTTCCATCGTCGGATTAACGAAGACGCCGACGGCTGCGGGCGCCTTCGCTCCGGCGGCCGACTTCATGCTGCGGATCATCTCGCCTGCCTGCTGCGGCGTCACCTGCCGCTTGCTCGGCGCAAAGACGAAGCCGACGTAATCCACCGAAAGCCCGGCAACTTGCTCTGCCATTTCAACCGTCCGCAGACCGCATATTTTTACGCTCACCCGCGCTGTCATCTACTGCTCACTCCTTACCGGCGCCCGCTTCGGAGTAAGAACCCATCAAGTCATGCACGGCTTCGGAAACGTCCGGCTGGCGCATGAAATGCTCTCCGACAAGCACGGCATGAGCTCCGACCGAACGGAGCCATTCGATCTCTTCCGGCTTTGAGATGCCGCTTTCACTCACGACGGTCGTCCCTTTAGGGATGGAGTCCATAAGCTGTTCCGTCGTGCGAAGATCGGTCACGAACGTTTGGAGATTGCGGTTGTTGATGCCGATCATCGTCGGGTTAAGCTCCAGCACGCGGGCCAGCTCCTCCTGATCGTGCACTTCAATCAGCACATCGAGACCGATACTTCGGGCGATCGATTGGAATTGCCGCATCTGCTCGGTCGTCAGGATGGCGGCAATCAGCAGAATCGCGTCGGCTCCAATGCAGCGCGCCTCATAGATTTGATGCGGATCGATCGTAAAATCTTTGCGCAGAAGCGGCACGCCGACAGCCTGCCTCACCCGGCTCAAATAATCGTTGGAGCCTTGAAAATACGGAGCGTCGGTCAGCACCGACAAGCAATCCGCCCCAGCCTCCTCGTAAGCTTTCGCCAACCGGACAGGCTCAAAATCTTCCCTGATCAAGCCCTTGGAAGGCGAAGCCTTCTTCACCTCCGCGATCAGTCCCATCGGACGCTTCCGTCCTGCGCTGAGCGCACGCTCGAACCCGAGACACGGCGCCAGTCCGGCGATCGTTTTTTCCATTTCGGCGATGGTAATCCGCTCTTTAATCGAAGCCACTTCCTGCCGTTTGGTGACAACAATGCGATCAAGAAACATAGCTCTCTTCTCCCGTACATTGGACTAATTGCTCCAGTTTCGCTTGGGCCCGGCCCGAATCGATAACCGATGCGGCAAGCTTCACGCCTTCCTGCAGCGTTCCGGCCATTCCGGTAACGTAGAAGCACGCTCCGGCGTTGGCCAGCACGATGTCGCGGCAAGCGCCGGTCTCACCGGCGAAGATGCGGCGAATAATGCCCGCGTTCACATGGGCGTCTCCTCCGATGACATCCTTGATGCTATAAGTGCGCAGCCCCAACTCATCCGGTGTGATTTCAAAAGTACGAATGGTCCCGTCCTTCAGCTCCGTCACCTGTGTGCCGGCAGAGATGCTGATTTCGTCCAGCCCATCGAGGCTGGCGACAACGAGTGCACGCTTTACGCCGAGCGCCTGCATGACATGGGCGATCGTTTCCGTTTTGCCGCGGTCGAAGATGCCGAGCACCTGGCGATCGGCTCCGGCCGGGTTCGTGAGCGGTCCCAGCAGGTTAAACACGGTGCGGACGCCGAGCTCCCTGCGCGGGGCGGCAACATGCCGCATCGACTGATGATACAGCTGCGCAAACATGAAGCAAATTCCGACCTGCTCCAGGCAGCGCGCCGCCTGCTGCTGATTCAATTGAATATTGACGCCAAGCGCTTCGAGCACGTCGGCGCTGCCGCTTTTACTGGACATGGCCCGGTTTCCATGCTTCGCCACGCGGATACCGCCCGCTGCCGCTACGATGGCCGCCGTCGTCGAAATGTTGAACGTGTCTGCGCCATCGCCTCCGGTGCCGCACGTATCAAGCAGATTTGTCTGTCTGGTGCGGACCCGGCTTGCTTTCATCCGCATCGTCTCGGCAAAGCCGGCGATTTCCTCGATCGTTTCCCCTTTTATGCGAAGTCCCGTAAGCAAAGCTCCGATCTGCGAAGGCGTCGCCCCGCCTTCCATGATGTCGGACATCACATCGCGCGCCTCGGACCGCGTCAAATGCTGCAGCCCGATAATTTTCCCAATCGCCTGTTGAACCGTCAACGTCGTTTGCTCCATTGTCCGTGCCTCCCCTTTTATCCCGATATCATTACTGATAATAATCGTGATTGATCAATGCATAATCCGGTGTTTTCGATGCAAAAACGGCTTCCGCCATGCGGATCGATTTCAGCATGCCCTTGGCTTTGTTGATCGTCTCTTGGTACTCGTTCTCCGGAACGGAATCCCAGACGATCCCGGCGCCTGCTTGGACATAAGCTTTGCCATTCTTGAATACGATGGTGCGGATCGTAATGCACGTATCGAGGTTGCCCGAGAAGCCGAAGTAACCGATGGCTCCGGCGTAAGGACCGCGCGCTTCGTTCTCCAGCTCGGCGATGATTTCCATCGCCCTGAGCTTCGGAGCGCCCGAGACGGTGCCGGCGGGCAGGCACGAAATGAAAGCGTCGAAGAAATCTTTGTCTTTCGCCAGCTTGCCGGAAACGTTGGACACGATATGCATGACATGAGAGTACCGCTCGATTTGCATGAACGTATCGCATTGGACGGTACCGAATTCGGAGACGCGCCCGAGGTCGTTGCGGCCGAGATCGACGAGCATCAAATGCTCGGCGCGCTCTTTCTCGTCGGCCAGCAGCTCCTGTTCGAGCGCCAGGTCTTCCTCGGTCGTCCGCCCGCGGGGTCGGGTACCGGCAATCGGCCGGGTCTCCACCTTCTCGTCTTCGACGCGGACGAGCAGCTCAGGAGATGTCCCGACGATGACTTCCTCATCCATTTTGAGGCAGTACATGTACGGCGACGGATTCATCGTTCTTAGGATGCGGTACACATGCAGTGGCGAAATGTCCGTTTTGATCTCAAAGCGTTGGGACAGAACCACTTGAAAAATATCGCCTGCCCGGATATATTCCTTCGCTTGATCGACGTTCGCCAGAAACTGCTCCTTCGTCACGTTCGAGCGGATTTCCCCCAAGTCAACGTCATCGGGGATGGACTGGTGATTCATCTTGAGCGCAGGCAGCGGACGTTTCAGGCGTTCGATGGTCGCATCGATTTTGGCACATGTTTTTTCGTAGGCGGCGACGATGTCCGCTTCCGTTGCTTGGGGAGGCACATGCACGTTGGCGATCACTTTCAGCTGCTGCTTAAAATGGTCGAACACGATCACTTGATCGCAAAACATAAAGTCCAAATCGTTCATCTGCAGATCGTCCTGCCGATGCGCGGGCAGCTTCTCGTAATACTGCAGCAGATCATAACCGAAAAATCCGACGGCTCCGCCCGTAAAGCGGGGCAAATCCGGCAGCGAAGGGCTCGTATACGCGCTTAAATGCGCTTTGAGCACATCCACCGGCTTTTCCTTCGAGGTCGTCGTCCCTTCCGGACCTTCGATGCGAGTCACACCATTTTTGGCCTGAATAAACATAAACGGGTCGGTGCCGATAAAAGAATATCGCGCCCATTTGATCCCGCCTTCCACACTTTCTAGTAAGAAGGCACGCTTCTCTTCGTAAAAATGTTGAAATACGCGGATCGGCGTCTCCGTATCGGCCATCAAATGGCGGACGACGGGGATCAGGTTATACTGGCTGGCAAGCCGAACGACTTCCTTTACATCCGGTGTGTGCATCGTCATCTCTCCTCTTCTCAACTCAAAAATAACTAGGCTCTGCAAACGTAAAAAAGCCTCTACGCATCGTAGAGGCGGTATTCAGCGGATGAAGGATTCGTCCAAACGGAAAGTGTACGCAAAGTACGTCTAACACCCTAGGGTAGGTTAAAATAAACCTGCCGATAGTGCGCCGAACGCATCCTGACGGTTCTTTCCACGAACGAGTAATCTTCTCTCTTCTCATCTCAAACTGAACTAGGCTAACTCTCTACTCTGCTCTAATTACTGCTTACTCACTCTTATCTGCTTAACTCGTTGTAATCAACTATACTACCTCAATTATGCTTTTGTCAATTTGGACAAATCGGGACGAAGCCGCATCGCTTCTCTTTGATAAACATGGATGATTTCTTTTTGCTGTTTGTCCGTATTGACCATCACCATTAAACGAATACAGCGGGGCAATCCGCCCTCTACCGGGATTTCGAGCGAGCACATCAGCGGGACCAGGTCCCAGCCCTGCATCTGGCGGATTGCCCGTGCCGGGAACGTCGCTGTCAAATCCGGCGTCACCGTAACGAATACGCTGGCAATTTCCTCCGGAATGATGCCGTTTTCCGCGATAATTTGATCGAGCAATTCTGTTGTTGCCGTTAAAATGTCATTCTCTTCGTTGCGCTCCACAGTCGTTGCTCCGCGGATTCCTCTTACGAACATCCGTCAGTCCTCCCGTTTTAACCGATCCACGATCTCTCTGACCCATTCCGCGGATACGTTTTTGTTAATTTCGACCTTGCCGATGGCCGTCGGAATGATATAAACCATGCGGCCTTCGCTGAATTTTTTGTCGTGCATCATCGCACGCATGATCGCCTCGGTATCGAAGTGCGCCGGAATGCGCGTAGGAAGGCCGAACTTTTTGAAAATGCGTTCGGTTACCGTAAAAATCTCTTCCGGGTTGCCCATACGCACCGACAGCATCGCCGCGCCGACCATGCCGATGGAGATCGCTTCGCCATGCTGCAGCTCATTGTAACCGGCCACCGCTTCCAGCGCGTGACCGATCGTATGCCCAAGGTTCAGGATGGCGCGAAGATCGTTCTCCCGCTCGTCCTTCGACACGACCGCCGCTTTGACGGCGCAGCCTTTGTACAGACCGTACTGGAGCGCTTCCGGGTTCAGCCCGATGAGCTTCTCCGCATTCGCTTCGCACCACGCGGTAAATTCGGCATCCCAGATCAGCCCATGCTTGATCATTTCCGACAAGCCCGCGCGCACGTCCCGATCCGGCAAAGTCAGCAGCGTAGACGTGTCATACAATACCATCTCCGGCTGATGGAACGCGCCGATAATGTTTTTCGCCAGCGGGTGGTTGACGGCAACCTTGCCGCCCACGCTGCTGTCGTGAGCCAGAATCGTCGTCGGAATCTGCACAAACCGGATGCCGCGCATATAACTGGCCGCCACAAATCCGGCCAAATCGCCGACAACGCCGCCGCCAAGCGCCACGACCGTCGATTTGCGGTCCAACCCCGCCTGCAAGCAGGCGCCGACGACGTCTTCCAGCACCGCGAGCGACTTGGACTTCTCGCCTGCCGCAACGGTGTAGGACACCGCGGTATAGCCGCCCTCCGCTAATCGGTCCAGGACCGGCTTCAGATGATGCTTCGCCACATGATCGTCGGTTACAACAAGCAGCGGTGACGCTTTACTAATCCCGTGCTTCTCAAAGTACGCGGCGATATTCGCGAGCAGGCCCTCCCCGATATAAATCGGGTAGGACCTCGTACCAAGGTCTACCGTTAGCTCTCTGACCATAAATCCGGCTCTCCCGCTTAGTAAGATTTGATTTGCTCTAAGTAGCTCTCGTAATTTCTGCGGATTTCCTCCAACGAGTCGCCGCCGAATTTTTCCATAAACGCTCTCGCGACTTCCCAAGCGATGACGTTCTCCATAATGACGCCGGCCGCCGGTACCGCGCACGTATCGGAGCGCTCCACCTGCGCGGTGAACGCTTCCTTCGTATCGATATCTACGCTTTGCAGCGCTTTATAGAGGGTCGCGATCGGCTTCATGACGCCGCGTACGACGATCGGCTCACCGGTCGTCATTCCGCCCTCAAATCCGCCTGCGCGGTTAGTCGCACGATAAAAACCGCGCTCCTCGTCATGCATGATTTCGTCGTGAACGGACGAGCCTCTGCGCTTGGCCACCTCGAATCCAATCCCGAATTCCACGCCCTTGAATGCTTGAATCGACAGCACTGCCTGTGCAATTCGTCCGTCCAGTTTGCGGTCCCATTGCACATGGCTGCCGAGACCCGTAGGCACGCCTTCGATGATGCACTCGACGATACCGCCAAGCGTATCGCCGTCGCCTTTGGCCGCATCGATGGCCGCAATCATTTTCGCTTCCGCGTCTTTATCCGTCACCCGTACCGGCGATTCCTCCGTGATGCGGATCAGCTCGTCGATCGGCAGCTCCTGCCGCTGTACTTCCACTTCTCCGATGCGAATGACCTGACCGGCGACTTTGATGCCGAATTCCTTCAGCAGCTCGCGAGCCATGCCGCCGACAGCTACGCGCATCGTCGTTTCCCGCGCGCTGGAGCGCTCGAGAATGTTGCGCAAATCGCGCTGATTGTATTTCAAACCGCCGTTCAAATCGGCATGACCCGGACGCGGGCGGTTCACCCGGCGCTTCGACTCGTCGTTGCCTTCGATCGGCTCGATGTTCATGATGGAAGTCCAGTGCTTCCAATCGTTGTTTTCCACCACAAGCGCGATCGGGGCGCCGGTCGTTTTGCCGTGGCGCACGCCGCCGGCTATGTTCACGGTATCCTTCTCAATCTGCATGCGGCGTCCCCGCCCGTAGCCTTTCTGCCGTCTAGCGAGCTGTTCGTTCACCGCTTCGAAATCGATCGTTACATTGCTTGGAAATCCCTCAATAATAGCTGTCAATTGTGGTCCGTGCGTTTCCCCTGCGGTTAAGTATCTCACCTGATTTGTCTCCTTTCATCCTATCCCATGAAAAGCGTAAGCTTTCTTTCTTTCAAAACGCTTTAGCGCTTTTATGTGCTGAGTCATGTGCTAATTATAGTATAGGCCTGCGGCTTTGACAAGAATATGCAAGAACAAAAAGAAGCGCGGCCAAAGGCATGTAGCCGATGACTGCGCTTCTTTCCGTGTCGGACGAAGGTATGTCAGCCTCCGGCCGGTTGTTTTTTGAATACTTGCGGGCGTTCCGGAGTCTGCGGATCATGAACCAGTCCCATAATTTGCAGCGAATCGATCCCGAGAATTTGGGCGCATTCTTGTACCGAGATGAAGCCCCGACAGTAAGCGTTGATGACTTTACGTTTGTCCATGCGATTCCTCCTGCTGCCTTTCGGGCATAAAGAATCAGTCTACATTTTATTCATAGTATGGGATCGTATGGAAACGTTTATTCATTACACTTCCGTTTTACGGTAAAAAAACGTTTCGGCAGATTCCAATCCGTACTGGGCCGGGCTGAAAATCTGCTCGGTGCTGCCGACGAACAAGATGCCGCCCGGCTTCAACGCATTGGCAAATTTATGATACAATAAGTGCTTGGCTTCTTCTGTAAAATAGATCATAACATTGCGGCACACGATTAAATCGAATCCGGTATCAAACGTATCGACCAGCAGGTTTTGCTTTTGAAAGCGGATCGATTTTTTAAGCGAATCCGCAATATGATAAGTCAAATTTTCCTGACGGTAATATTTTTGCAAATATTTGGCCGGTACATCCCGCACCGAACGGTCCGAATAAATCGCCTTCTTCGCTTTTTCCAAAGCGCCATCATCGATATCGGTCGCGAGCACCACGCTGTCCTGGGCGTTCAATTCCGCCAAAATCATCGCCAGCGTATAAGGCTCTTCCCCCGTGGAACATGCGGCGCTCCAGCACTTGACCTTGCGCGATTTGCGGAGCATGTCCGGCAAAAACTTCTGTTCCAGCACTTCCCAACGATTCGGATTGCGCCAAAACTCGGAGACGTTGATCGTCATCCGATCCAAAAACTCGTAAAACAGCTCTTTGTCCTTCGTCATCGCCTCGAAAAACGAAGCGAACGTCGTATACCCCTTTTTCATCCGCAGCGTAGTCAGACGGCGTTTCATCTGCGCTTCCTTATACTGGGACAAGTCGATGGACGTGTAGTCCTTGACTTTCTTGATGAATAACAGGAAATCTTTATCCTCCATGCCGCCATCCCCGCCTTATCAGATCCAAGTTTGTATCGCTTTGCTGTAATCGAGCACTTCTTCAGGACCGAAAAAGTTTGCAATTTCCCGCTGGGCGCTTTCCGGAGAATCCGACCCGTGAATCAAGTTCAAATTCGTATGAACCGCAAAGTCGCCGCGGATCGTACCGGGCAGCGCTTCCAAAGAATTCGTCTTGCCGATCATCGTCCGGGATAGCGCAATCACTTGATCCCCCTGCCAAACCATTGCAAATACGGGCCCAGAAGTAATAAATTTGATCAAGTTATCGAAAAACGGCTTGCCCACATGCTCTGCATAATGCCTTTCCGCTTGCTCGCGGCTGACCTGCACCAGCTTGGCCGCAACCAATTGCAGCCCTTTTTGCTCAAAGCGGCGCACGATCTCCCCAATGAGCCCTCTCTGCACTCCGTCAGGCTTAACCATCAAAAACGTTTTTTCCATGTGTTTCTCCTCCTACCACTATAATAAAGTTTATTAGGAGATTGGTTTTGGAGTTAGTTTTAGGCATTCATCATCCGCATAGGGTAAAGATTGTCACGGAAAGTTTACGGCCGCCTTTGAAATCAAGTTGTTACCGCAAGGCAAATTGATGATAACTTGAATTTCAAGAGCGGTGGAGTGACAATGTTTACCCGATCAGCTTACAGATGAATGCAGTTCTTCACGGTGTCAAACCAAGCTCCTAATAAGAACGGTTCCCCACAAAATGAGCAATACTGACCAAATCTTTTTTCGCCTGGATATTGGGCAAGCCCTCCAGGGAACGAATCGCTTTATCTATGTATGTCGACGCCATCGCTTCGGCGCGGGAGATTCCCTCGCTGCGCCGGATCATATTCAAAAACGCGCTGATGTCGGTTTGCCCGTCACAGGCCTCGATACGCGAGATTTCCTCCAGCAGAGCCGGACGAAGCTGCGGATTCTGAAGCGCAAAGATGACGGGAATCGTAATATTTCCCTGCTTGATGTCGCTGCCCGGCGGCTTGCCGATCTCTTTCTCCGTTCCGCATAAGTCAAGAAGATCGTCGCGGATTTGGAACGCCATCCCGGTATAATACCCGAAATCGTACAGCCGCTTGGCCGTCTGTTCGGGAGCACCAGCCGCAATCGCTCCCAATTGGCAGCTGATTGCAAGCAGCAGCGCCGTCTTGCGCTTAATCCGCAGCATATAGTCGCGGACGGTCTGCCCCGTATGGAAAAAGAAGCGGATTTGTTCCATTTCTCCGATCGACATCTCGACCAACGCATTGGACATGATCCGATGGATGGATGGGTCCGGCAATTGGGTGACAATGCTGAGCGCTTTGGCGAAAATATAATCCCCGGCGTACATGGCAACCCGGTTATCCCATTTGGAGCGGACCGTCAATTGACCGCGCCGCGTGTTCGCATCGTCGATGACGTCGTCGTGCACAAGCGAGGCCATGTGAATCAGCTCCAAAGGCACGGCTACGAACTTTACCCGCCCCAGATCATACTGACCGAACTTGGCGCCAAGCAGCACAAATACCGGACGAATCCGCTTACCGCCTGCTTTCAGCAAGTGCAGGGAAGCTTCGCGAAGCACCGGATGATCAACATCGATGCTTCGCTCCAGCTCCTTTTCAATCAAATTGATATCTTTTTTTAATTTAGCATATAAATCCAACAGTTTCATTCCGTCACCCGTACTACAGAATTATCTTTCCATATTTGCAGAGGAACGTTCCGCTTCAGAAAACCGAGCTCTGCGGCATACTGATAATATAACGAGAGCCCTTCCCATTGCTTCGGACCGAATTCGTAGCACAATTCGGAGAAATAACGCTGCCAATAGGCCTCCGTCCCGCCAATCAGCTTTTGCGCGTCACGAACCAATGCTGCCGGATCGGCAAGCGACTTGCTCTTGCTCTCGAGAAAGGCCTCATAGATACGGCTGACAAGCGCCGGGTACTGCTCCACGGTTTGCTTCCGGATCGTGCAGACAGCAAACGTCATCCACTGTCCGGTTAAGCGGGTCCATTCCGTAGCGAGATCGGTAACGAGATATCCGTTCTTTTCCCAGCTTGCCCGAATCGCATGATCGCCAATCAACAGCGCGGCATCTGCGTTCTTCATCATCGGTTCAAGCTCCGGAGCCGCGTACTCGTACTCGGGGTGAAGCCCGTAAAACTTGGTTAAAATAATTTTTAGCAAATTGATCGAGGTGGCGGAAGTCGTCGGCAGCGCAATCTTGGCGTCTCCTAGTTCCTCCAATGGTTTTCTGTGAAACAGAAGAATGGAATTGACCTGTCCGAAAGCGCTGACCGACATGTCAGGAAAAACTAAATACTCGTCGAAATTTTCTCCATACGCAAATGACGAAATGGCTCCGATATCGATTCGTCCTTCGGCCATGGCGCGGTTCAACCCCGACGGAACCTGTTGAGTTACCTCCAGATCGCTGCCGAAGGAAGAGAAAGGAAAGTAATAGAAGAGCGGCCACACATTGGTGAAGTCGATACGGCCGATGCGTACGGACGCCTGGTTGTTAGTCATTTGGCATACCCCATCTTTTATACAATTGATGTTCGATCTCCATGCAGTCCAATATTTTCCCAACTATAAAATCGATCATATCGTCTAATGTCTGCGGACCTTGATAAAACGCCGGCATCGCCGGCAGGATACGTACACCAAGCCTTGCCAGCTTCAGCATGTTTTCGAGATGAATCGCATGCAGCGGCGTTTCCCGCGGCACAACAATCAGCTTGCGCCCTTCCTTCAGCATCACGTCCGCGGTTCGCTCAAGCAGGTTGTCCGATGCGCCGTTCGCGATGCCGGACAGGGTGCCCATCGAGCACGGCACGACCACCATCCCCTGCGTCCGGAACGAGCCGCTGGCCGTCTTCGCTCCGATGTCCTGCACAGGCACGTATTCGAGCTTTCCTGGCCAGTTGTCGGATTCGAAGTGCTGACGAACGCTTTCCTGCCGCTTCGAGGCGTCCCAGCCGAGCTCTTCCTTCAGCACGCGCCAGCCTGCATCTGTTACGATCAGATGAACGTCTTCCCCTGCCGACAGCAAAAAGCGGCAAAGCCGCACGCCGTAAGCTGCGCCGCTCGCCCCGGTAATGCCGATTACCCACGGTCTTTTCACCCGCTAAACACCACCAAGTCGATCAAGGTGAACACGAACAGCGAGATGCTAAGCGTACTGTTCATCGTAAAGAAGGCCGTGTTCAATTTGGTAAGGTCCGTCGGCTTTACAATCAGATGCTCATACATCAGCAGAGCGTAGGAGACAAGCACCCCGGCCAAGTAGACCCAGCTCAAATCCGTTAAAAAAAACAGGCTGATCAAACCTGCCGCAGTGACGATATGAAACCAGCGAGCGATGAGCAGCGCCTTAGGAATGCCGAACCGGGCCGGTATCGAATGCAGCCCTTCTTCCCTGTCAAATTCAACGTCCTGCGTCGCATAGATGGTATCGAAGCCGGCCAGCCAAAAAACGATGGCTACGTAAAACACGAGCGCCGCCAGCGAAAATTCTCCCGTCACGGCGATCCAGCCACCCAGCGGCGCGAGCGCGACCGTCATTCCCAGAATCAAGTGGCATGTCCAAGTGAAGCGTTTCGTGTAAGAATAGAACACCAGAAAAAATACGGCAACCGGCAGCAGCTTCATCGCGAGCGGGCTTAAATGATAGGCTGCCCAGAATAAGCATACGAACGAAATAATAATAAAGATGATGGCTTCTTTCGAAGAGATCAAGCCGGCCGGTATCGCCCGCATCGCCGTCCGCGGATTTTTGGCATCGAACACTTTGTCGATGACCCGATTCAGCCCCATGGCTGCGCTCCGCGCCCCGATCATTGCCAGCAGAATCCAGCCGATCTGCCCCCATGACGGAAGATGGTTAAAGCTTACCACCGAACCGAGGAGCGCTCCCATGAAAGCAAATGGAAGCGCGAAGAGCGTATGCTCGATTTTGATCATTTCTAAAAAGATTTTGGTCTTTCTCCATGCCATGTTGTCAGACATCTCCCTTAGATCCATTTGCCGCTTGCGGCTTAATGCCGATGTGAAGCGCCGCGATCCCGCCGGTTAGTGGGTAAGCCTCGACGCGGGTCAAACCGGTCTTTCGGAAAATGTCGGCGAGCTCCTTATGATCCGGGAAGTTCTTAAGCGATTCCGGCAGCCATTTGTACTGTTCATACCGTTTGACGATCAGTTTGCCAAGCAGCGGCAGAACCTTTTGAAAATAAAAAAAGTAAATCGCCTTAAACGGCTTCCAGGTCGGTTTGGACAGCTCCAACGAAACGACCATTCCCCCGGGCTTCACCACCCGCTGCATTTCTTCGATGACTTTGACCAGATCAGGCACATTGCGAAGCGCAAAGCCGATCGTCGCGTAATCGAACGAATTATCCTCGAACGGCAGCGCCATGGCGTTGCCTTGCACAAGCTTGATCTGCTCGTCCATTCCGAGCCGCTTGACTTTTTCCTCGCCTACATCCAGCATGTTTTGGCTGAAGTCAAGGCCTACGATCTTACCGGCGCCGCTCGCTTTAGCGAGACTGATCGTCCAATCACCGGTGCCGCAGCACAGGTCGATCGCCGTTGCTCCCGGCTTCACATCCATTTTCTTCATCGTAAAGTTTCTCCAGGCTTTATGCCGGCGGAAACTCAAAATGTCGTTCATCAAGTCGTACTTCGGCGCGATGCTTTCGAAGACGGAGTGAACGAACTGTTCCTTGGTCGATTTCATTTCCATAAGTGTCACCTCAAACTTCTTGAGTCGCCCGCGGGGCCGATAAATACCGGCGGAACGGTTCGCCGATTGACAGCAGTTCTTTGCCTAATTTCTCCGGCTCGAACGACTGCAGCTTGTCTTGAAGCTCCTTCATGCAGGTATCGAGCATTTGGTGCAGCTGCGGCGTTACCTTGTACTTCAGCCATAACGGGCGCCATTTTGCCGGGTCCGGCTCTTCGCTTTGCAGCAGCTTCTTTTCTTCCCGTGTGGCTTGCTGCAGAACATGCCAAAAGCCCCAGCTATCCCGATGCGGCTGAGACGACTCGGACCGGTCGATTTCCTGAAGCAGCACCTCGCAGCGGGTAAACAGGCGAAGTACCTCGGGCCACACGACGTAAAAACGCTCCTCGAGCAGATTGGCGAAGGAAAGAAACAATTGCGTCTTCACCTCGACCGACTGCCCAATGTATTCATCCGCCGTAAGCTTCAACTGCTTCATCTTGAGGTACAGGTTCATTTTGAGGCGGTTGGCTTCGCATATCGCTGCGGACAGTATTCCGATCAAATCAATATGTCCGGAATGAGACAGCAGGTAGTAAAAGCGGCTGCTGAAGTAGTCTCCCGCAAGCACCTTGAGCTGCCGGGAGCGGGCGGATTTCTGCTCCTTGGCATCGTTGGTTATGCTGACCATATCATGCGTATCCAAACCAAGCTGTACGAGGGACGTCACAAGCGTGTAAAGCTCGCTGTAGCCGGCCAATGTGCTGTGCTTATTTAAAAAAGCATACAGAAGCCGGGTGCGGAATTCGGGAAAGAGCGGCAGATCCGTATGCTTTTGAATCATGTCATGCTCTGTGTATTTCTTGGCCATCTCCGGAATCCGATAAGTGTTCATATGTAAGCCTCCGAACCGATAAGAAAAATCTCTTCACTCGCAATCTAAACTATTATAGCATAATCGAATTATTTTCGCATGTACCCGGATCAGCTTTTCGGAGTAAAACGCTCCTGCCATTTCGAGGTATACGTCATCCGAAAGCGGGTATCCAAATACTGCTGCAGCTCTTCCGCGTTTTTGGAGCGTAGTCCCGGTTCGTTCGGAAGCCATTTATCCCGCCTTGCGTCTACCGCTGCCAAGGGCTGGGGATTCCCCTCCCGGTCCCCGGAGGCATCCAGCACGCGGACCAATACCTGATTGATATTCGTAGACGAAGCGAACATCACCGTAGGCACTTCGTACATATCGCTGAGCATGTCGGATTTGTCGCTCGTTTTTACGGCCAGCAAATCGATCGACACAATGGCATGATTTACCTCCACCCGGCGAATTCTTAAATGAAGCTGCATCCTCGATACAACGTCGACAATATTGTTCTCGGACACGGGATGCGCTTTAACGCTTCGAAACACGCTAAGGCTCTCATCCAGCTGTGACAAATAAGACAAAGCCGACGCTACCGCTATCGATAAGGCTGTAATGATCAACAAACGGGGAGCCCATTTCATCCCGAACCGCTTCCTCCTTTTGACGGGGTCCGAATGCTTGGCTGATGCCCTGTCTGTTACATTGTACAACGAAAAAAAGCAGGCTATGCCTGCCGTTACCCGAAAAATTATTCCTCCGTATCGATTAGGCCGAATTTCGTGGCTACAACCGCTTTCCCACGGATTTTGATAGCTGATGTATGTTCAGTAAATTGAGCGATCATAATCTCGCCTTTATCCAACTTTTCCGTGTGGTGAAACCGGGTATCCTGCCCTCTTGTCAATCCGATGACCTGTACTCCATTTTCCTTGGCTTTTACCACAAAGTATTCACTCTGATTCGTTTCCATTCTTATTCCCCCTGGGCTAATCTGTCCAATTACCTTTATCATGCAGAAAAATACTCGTGCTGTCAACTCAATAGAAAAGCCGCCCTCTTAGGCGGCTACCGTTTTCTCTGGTGCGTAAGCTTGATCTTTTTTATTGTAGAACCCTTTGAAGCGGCTCGGTACGAGCTTGGAAGCCAAATAGACGATCAAATCGGAAAGCTTAACGACACCGTAAGCAAACAGCATGCCCGCAATGACGTCGAGCACCCAGTGAATCTGCAAATACATCGTCGAGAAAATAATCGCGGAGCAATACGTAACCATCATGTATTTGAAGATGCGGTCTTTCTCTCGGAGCGCCAGCAGCAGCATGGCGAACGAAATCGACGTATGCATGCTCGGAAAGCAGTTCATGACATTGACCAGCATATCGTTTTCCGTGGCAAATTTGCGAGCGAGCAAATCAGGCTGCCCTTTTACCCACCATACCTCGCGAAGCAAAATCAGGTTGTAAAACGGCAGGATCAGCGGAAACTGCATCAAATGTCCGGATAAGGCGTAGGACATCATCTTTTTTACGCTCTTGGTCCAGTAGCTTCGGACAATGCAAATCCAGAGCGAGAGCACGAAGCCGTAGTTGTAGATCCAAGCCATGATCTGGTCGGCCACCGGGTGATTGATCGCCCGGGCCCATGCGGCATCGTTGAGGGGGATGCTTCTCATCATGTCATCCCATTGCCATACATGACGATTGTTTTCGAACATCCAATTGGCGATTTTCCACCATACTCCGCTGCCGGAGCCATAGAAGTAATAAAATACGCCAAGAAGTGGGATACCTACCACAAAAAAACGTTTCCAATCGACGTCAATCTGATCTTTTCGGACGCCCATCAGACATATTAAAAGCAAGACCCAGCATTCCAAGCTCCAATTCCCGACCACGCCGATACGCCATACCAAAAAGATCGATGCCAGTATGCCGTACATCGTCCAATCGTTTGCGTTCGACCATCGTCTAAGTTTCTCTGACATTTTCGGTAACTCCCCCTAAATACTGTACCTAAACCGCTTATCGCATTCTCATTTCGTGAAATAAGGTCAACTAAGTATAACAAAAAAACAATGGTTTTGCTTCATAATTTTTTTACATTTAAGAAAAGCTTCAGAATTAAAAAACACGGGCAAATGTCCCGTGTCGCTTGTGCTTCGCAAAGAATTGCCGGACGCTTTCATTCCTCTTGCAGACGCTTCATAAAGTCCTCTGCCGCGCTGTAGCCCTGCTGCCGGAGATACCAGTTGTTGGCCGCCGCTTCGACCAAGCCGGCCACATCCCGTCCGGGCTGAAGCTGGATTTCGATATGCGGAATCTTGATGTCCATATACTCCGAAAACTTCGGGACCAGCTCCAATTCGTTATTGAGTGCATTGTCCTGCCACTTTGTTAATTCGATGTCGAGAACGATCCGCGTCTCGTCCTGAAACGCTTTGCGGCCGTACAGCCGGGAAACATTGATGAGTCCGATGCTGCGGAGGGCGAGAAACTCTTTTGTCTTTCCGTTATGCGTGCCGAGAAGCGTCTCCGGGCTGATCTTCTTAAGCACCACAATATCATCCGCCACCAGCCGGTGTCCCCGCCGAATGAGCGTATGCGCCGTCTCGCTTTTGCCTACGCCGGATTTGCCCCGGAGCAGAATGCCGATCCCGGATACGTTGACGCATACCCCATGCACGGCAATCTCCGGCGCCATCGATTTCGTCAAGAAAGCGTCCACCAGCTCGATGAATTTGTTCGTCGCCTGCGGAGTCCGCAGTAAGGGAATGCCCTCTTCCTCGCAATATTTCATCAAATATTTAAGCCCTTCCTGATTGCGGGTTACGACAAAGCACGGCGGATGATACTTCACGATGTTTCCGATCCGCTCATTGCGTTCCTCTTCCGTGAGCGTATGTAAATAAGTGATTTCTTTACTGCCGAGCACCTGCAGGTGGGACTGCGAGAAAAAATCGAAATACCCGACGAATTCCAACCCCGGACGATGGACTCTGGTCTTAGGAATCGTTCGATGGAGCTGCGTGGCCCCGGCCAGTACTTCCAACGAAAATCGTTTTACCAAATCTTCTACCGTTACAGATTTCATCCGTTCTTCCCCCTTCGCCTTCTACTGCTATGCCAAACGGAATCTGCTAACTAATTCTACATAAGAGAGCATTTCCCTCTTCAGCTTCCGACCTATGAATAGATCTGGAGAAAATAAAAACCGCTTCCTTCGGCGGATGTATCCGTCAAGAAAGCGATTCGGTCATAACATGCTATCGGAGTAGCGGGATTCGAACCCACGACCTCACCCACCCCAAGGGTGCGCGCTACCAGACTGCGCCATACCCCGAAATTGATCCGGCAAAAAAATCCGGCAAAGAGTATTATATCTTATGCCCTATCGATTGTAAAGGATTTTTTTCCATAGAAAAGAAAAAGCGCCCGAACCGTATTCGAGCGCTTTTCGAGCCGGTGAACCGGCCCCATTATGTAGAAAGCCTAAAGCCGCAAGAGCTTACTGGATTCCGTCTCTCAACGCTTTGCCAGGTCTGAAGGCCGGGATTTTGCTGGAAGGAATTTCGATTTCTTCGCCGGTTTGCGGGTTGCGGCCTTTGCGGGCGGAACGCTCACGAACTTCGAAGTTGCCGAATCCGACCAATTGTACCTTATCTCCGCTTTGAAGCGCCTCGGAAATAGCTTCGAATACAGCTTCAACCGCTTTGGTTGCGTCCTTTTTGGAAAGCTCCGTGGATTCCGCTACCTTATTGATCAAATCGGATTTATTCATGCGATTCACCTCCCCCCGAAACAAACGAGTCCTGTTACTTTCTTTGTTAACCGTTTCGCCGAAAAATATACATTCGGAACGATGCAAAGGTGAAAGAAACAAGATTATAGTAATACACGCGTTAACCATTTTCAAGTGCAAACACAAAAAATGCACCCTTCGGAGTGCATTTTTCACGAAAAATGAGAAACATCTCACAAAATGATCGCAATGAGGCCGCCAGAGCCTTCGTTTATAATTCGTCCAAGCGTTTCCTGGAGCTTGTAGCGCGCGTTGTCCGGCATCATGGCCAGCTTGCCTTGAATGCCTTCGCGCACGATCGAATGCAGCGACCGTCCGAAAATATCCGATTCCCAGATTTTGAGCGGGTTGTCCTCGAAATCCTGCATCAAGTAGCGAACGAGCTCCTCGCTTTGTTTCTCTGTCCCGATAATCGGCGAGAATTCCGATTCCACGTCGACGCGGATCATATGAATTGACGGTGCCGTCGCCTTGAGCCGGACGCCGAAGCGGGAGCCTTGCCGGATGAGCTCCGGTTCGTCGAGCGCCATCTCCGCAAGAGTCGGAGGAGCAATCCCGTAGCCTGTCGTTTTGACCATTTCGAGCGCTTCGGCGAAGTGATCGTACTCCCGCTTAGCATGCGTAAAATCCTGCATGAGCTGCAGCAGGTGATCCTTGCCGCGGATTTCTACGCCGACGACCTCCATAAGAATGCGGTCATACAGCTCGTCGGGCGCATACAGATCGATTTCCGCGACCCCTTGCCCCATATTCATTCCGGCCAACGCCGCTTTATCGATAAATTCGTATTCCTCGAAATGACTGACGACCCGATCCACGTCGCGAAGCCTGCGAATGTCCTGTACCGTCTCGCGGACAGAGTTCTCGAAGCTGGAGCGGAGCCAATGGTTCTCCTCCAACACCATAACCCAGCTGGGCAGATTTACATTGACCTCGTGAACCGGGAATTCGTACAGCACTTCGCGAAGCACGGACATCATGTCGTCCTCGCTCATATTGGCAACACTCATCGCCACGACCGGCACGTCGTGCTTCGCCTGCAGCTCGTTGCGCAGCTCAATCACGGCATCGCTCTGCGGGCGGGTGGAGTTCACAATGACGATGAACGGCTTTCCGACTTCCTTCAATTCGTTAATGATGCGCTCCTCCGCATCGACGTAGGAGGTGCGCGGAATTTCGGCGATCGAGCCATCTGTCGTAATGACGACACCAAGCGTCGCATGCTCTTGAATCACCTTGCGCGTGCCGATTTCCGCGGCTTCCTGGAACGGAATCGCTTCATCGAACCACGGCGTGTTGATCATCCTTGGGCCATTCTCATCCTCATATCCTTTGGCGCCTTCGACAACATACCCGACGCAGTCGACCAGTCGAACGTTGACATTCAGTCCTTCAGCAACATGCAGTTGCACGGCATTGTTCGGTACGAATTTCGGCTCCGTCGTCATAATCGTCCGTCCGGCGGCGCTTTGCGGCAATTCGTCGGTTGCCCGAATCCGGTCGGCTTCATTCTGGATGTTGGGCAGCACGATCGACTCCATAAAGCGCTTGATGAACGTTGATTTTCCCGTACGGACCGCTCCAACGACCCCCAGGTAAATATCCCCGCCAGTACGCTCTGCAATGTCCTTAAAGATATCCACTTTTTCCAATGAGAATCCCTCCTACAGGTTGTTTAAGACGAAACTCGTACACGCTTTGGACTAGTACAAATATATGTACGGCGGTTCAAAATATGATGACAGGCGCAGAAATAATTTTCGCCGGAAATCCGGCTTTACCGTGTTCGCCGCTTGCGTCCTTAACTTCATACCTGACAAATATATGTAGGAGATTCTACGATTATTCTAGCTATGCCAAGAAAAAAACCTCTATCACCTTGAATAGAAGGTTGATAGAGGCTAGTTTAGAACGATTCCGGGACGGGAAGCGGCTTATTGTCTTTCCACGAGTAAGCAAACGAACGCGCAGGGACAAAATACGACTCCTGAACGAGCAGTGCGCGCAAATCCTGCTTTGCATCAAGACGGCTTTGAAGCTGCTTCTTATCGATAAGCCGCATAATTTCAGGCGCGTAATCGATGCCGACCTGCCCCGATTCGCTCATCAGGAACGGAAGTTTTACCGAGCGCGTATACATGCTGTCCACCTCCGCCGGCTTCCGGTTCAATTTGGCGTAATCGATGGCGACAAAGCCGGGAGCGACCGCTTCCCCTGCCGGCAGCGTGCCCGTTTTCGATTTATAACGATCTACCTCCTGCTGAAGCTCGACGGTTAGCTGGAACGAAGGCAGGTCCATCATCTTGACCGTCGGCTTCGTCTCCGCATCGACCAGGACGTAGGTCGCCGTCCCGCCATTCTCGAACGCATTGGCCGGCACCTCGCTGATGTAACGCCCCTTCAGTTTTTTAAAATCGATTGCATTCTGCTCATACAGCGGCGTGGTCGCCTCGAAATTTTTGATCGGCAGCACGCCGGTTTTCGCCTTATATTGATCGATCGCGTTCTGAACGACGATCACGTACTCGCCTGTTGCGATCTGGTTCTCTTTACGCATCTCTTTCGGATACATACAGCCGCCGAGCAGCGTGCAGACCAGCAGCAAAGACGCCGCCTGCAGCCAACGCTTCATCACCATTCCTCCTCCTGCTTCTCCAACTGCTTGCGTATTGCACTTTTGAGCGGGTCCTCCGGCACGAGCACCGTGACAGGCCCGGTGATTTTCGCCTGACAGGCAAGACGGTAGCCGTCTTGCTGCAAGCCGCCAAGCTTCAGCGCCTCATTGCGGTTCGGCTCGGCCAGCCCCGTGCCGGCATTTTCCGTCACGCGAACCTTGCACATCAGACAAGCCGCCTTGCCCCCACACCGGGTACGGATATGCACGCGGGCGCGCCGTGCCGCGTCCAGAAGCGTCGTGCCCGGTCTTGCTTCAATCGTTTTGTTGTCAGGTAAAAAAGTGACTTTCGCGGCCATACGTGCTCTCCTTCCGTTAACTGTCCGCTTTCGGGTCGAGCAGCGTACGCAGCCTGTCGGCAAGCTCCCCGCTGAAGCGGTTGCGGGCAATCAAATCATCGAGAACCAGCTTGTGACGCTCCGGCTCCCGGGCTCGGCATACTCTTGCAATCGCTTCATAACGGTCCGGGCGGTCCCTCATCACGTTAAACACCAGTTCGTGGGCCAGCGGCATTAGCTGGACGACCTCTCCTTCGCCATACGGAACAGCAGGCGCATGCGTTCGTGCCAAATATTCGGCTTCCACGCGATATTCGCTGCCCATCGCCCGCACCTCAAAAGCACCGACGAGCTCCACCTTGACACCGTTCATCTCATAATGGCTGAGAATCGACCGGTAAATCGGCGTTTCGCTCTCCGTCTGCTCGTCAGTCGAGTACCGTTGGAGCGCCCTATGCAAATCCTCCACATCGCGCCGGTCGGCATATAAATCCAAGTCCCGGGGAAGCGCGTCAAGCTGCACGCCTTGCAGCAGCAGTCCGGTGCTGCCGCCGACCAGCCAAATGGAATCAGAACCCCGTGTATGTATGGCAAGCTCGAAAAAAATCTCCTTGAGCGGTTCCGGCACCATGCCAAGTTGTTGTGTATTCATCTTATCATCCTATGCTAAGCAAAATAGTCAAAAATATGGCTTATGCGCAACCGCGATCGCGCCCTCGCTTTTTACTTTCGCCTGACAGCCTAACCGAAAGCCTTGCTCCAGCTCTTCCGGCTCCAAATTATCCAGCTCCTCATCCGTCGGAGCATTCAAATGCTCCATCCCCTCGCTTACTTGACAGCGGCAGCGGGAGCAGGTGCCGCGCATGCAGGAGAAGCCCCAGTCCACTTCCGCCTTCAGCGCCAAATCCAAGATCGTGAACCCGGTCACCGGTTCGACCGATTTCGTTACTCTGCGTCCTTTTAAGGTAATCATGTAGGCAGCAATCTCCTTATAATAGCGATACAACCATATAAATAAAGATCGGGATAAACATCAAGAACGCGACCAACGACAGCACAAACCGGACAACGCCCGTCGTTTTATTTCTCGCAAACGTGATCAGGAGCGAAGCGAGAACCATGAGACCGATCGCAATAAAAGATGCCCACATTTTGTCCAACGGCGACATAATAAATTTTCCAACCCCTAGCTTGGTAACGTAATTGACTCCATCATAACACAAAAAAAGCACAAGCGCGCTTGACCGGCGGCTCATGCCATAAAACTGTTAAAAATGTCACCTTACTTCTTCATGATCATCTTCATGAGCTGTTCCAAATTGTCCGTGCTCACTTTGCTGCCTTTGATTGCCTGGATCAGATCGTTCGTCGTTTGATCCGAAACGGGAACATTCACAAGGCCCGCAACTTGCTTAATCAGCTGCCTAAGCTGCGTATCGCTCTGCAGCGTGGACGGCTTTACCCCGCTCGCAAGCTTATATATATCTTTCTCGGAAACGCTTTTGCCGGTTTTTTTCTTAACCACATTGAGCACGTCTTTCGGCATGTTTTTATCTGCCATCGTTGTCCCTCCTCAGACTGGTTATGCAATAAAGCCTGAGGTAGTATATGTGGAAAAGTTGCCATCGGTATAGGCGCTTGCCTTAACGAAGCCAACCGTTTTGAGTGTCGTCGGCGATTTCTTCGGTTTCGTGACGGGGGCCCCGTCCCATCAAATGCTCTACGGCCGTTTTCGGGTTTTTCCCGTCAAACAGGACGTGGTACAGCTGTTCCGTAATCGGCATGGAAATCTCATAGCGGCGGGACAACTGATAGGCCGCCTGCGTCGTTTTAACGCCTTCTACGACCATTCCCATCCGCGTGAGCACTTCTTCCAGCGAATGTCCCTGCGCCAGCATCGAGCCGGCCCGCCAGTTGCGGCTGTGCCTGCTCGTGCACGTAACCACCAAATCACCGATTCCAGCCAATCCCGCGAACGTTAACGGACTCGCCCCCATCGCCGTCCCAAGTCTGGCGATTTCGGCCAGTCCCCGGGTAAGCAGAGCCGCTTTGGCGTTATCTCCGAAATCCAACCCGTCGCTGAGACCTGCTCCGAGCGCGATAATATTTTTGAGTGCGCCGCCAACCTCAACACCAATGACGTCGGGGTTCGTATATACGCGAAAATACGAATTGATCAACAGATCCTGCGCCTGTTCGGCGGCTTCTTTGTCCAACGAAGCTACAACGACCGTAGTCGGGCATTGCCGGATAACCTCTTCCGCATGGCTTGGCCCGGACAGCACGACCAGCCGGTTCGAATCGTACGACGTCAGCTCTTCCGCCAGCACTTCGCTCATGCGCTTAAGGCTGCCGGCTTCGAACCCTTTGGTCGCATGGATCAGAAGCGAATCCGGGCTCAAATGCGGTTTAAGCTGACCGGCAATATCCCGCATAGCCGAGGACGGCGCTACAACCACGACGGCTTCCGCATCTTTAACGGCTTCTTCCATGGAATCCGTCGCCCGAATCCGCGAAGATAACAACACCTCGGGCAAAAACCGGCTGTTGCGGTGCTCCTCGTTAATCTCCCGTACCTGGTCGCGGTTGCGCGACCACAACAGCACGTCGCGGCCGTTATCCGCCAGCACCGAGGCAATGGCCGTTCCCCAACTTCCCGCTACCAGCACGGCGGTTTTACCGGAAACCGGCATGAACGAACACCTCCGTCGATTTCGTCAAACTTGTTTTTTGGCACCAAGCTTGTTCTCTTGTCCTTTTAACAGCTTCACGATATTGCTCCGGTGCTTGACCCAAGCGAATACGAAGAGAAGCAGGCTGAGCGCGAAAATTTCCCGTGAATCGACCATAAACCATATGAAGATCGGTAAAAGTGCGGTAAACAATAGAGATCCCAAGGAAACGTAACGCGTAATAGCAATAGAAACAATAGCAACAATCCCGGCGATAAGCGCAGGCAAAAAGGCAAGCGTGGCCATTACTCCGATCGTCGTGGCAATGCCCTTGCCTCCCCGAAACCCGAAAAACACAGGCCAATTGTGCCCTACGATAACGCTGATACCCGCGAGCACTTCAAACAGCGGATCGCTTCCGCTCAGCCACGTGCCGATCCAAACAGCCGCCACGCCCTTCAACATATCCAAGAGAAGCACTGCGATGCCCGGCCCTTTGCCAAGCACCCGCAGCGTATTCGTGGCCCCCGCGTTCCCGCTTCCGTGTTCGCGTATATCGATGCCTTTCAGCAGTTTGCCTGCCAAATAACTAAAGCTGACCGAGCCGAGCAAATAACCGATCAAAAGTGAGAGCAAGTTAGTCACCGCGGTTCTCTCCTATTCGTCGTCCGATTTACGACGCGTGAACATGCGTAGAGGCGTTCCCTCAAAACCGAACGCGCCGCGAATTTTATTTTCCAAATATCTCTGATAGGAGAAATGCATCAGCTCCGGATCGTTGACGAAGAAAATGATAGTTGGAGGCTTGACCGCCACCTGTGTCGCGTAATTGATGCGCAATCGCTTCCCTTTGTCCGTCGGCGGCGGGTTGATGGCCACGGCATCGGACACGACGTCGTTCAGCACGTGCGTCGCCACACGCGCCGCATGCTGCTCGGCAACATTGGTCACTACCGGGAACAGCTTATGCAGCCGCTGCTTCGTTTTGGCAGACAAATACACGACAGGAGCATAGGTCATAAACAAAAAATGGTCGCGGATTTTTTGCGTAAATTGATGCATGGTTTTGTCGTCTTTTTCCACGATATCCCATTTGTTCACAACGAAGATCGCCGCTTTGCCCGCCTCGTGCGCATACCCGGCGACATGCTTATCCTGCTCGATAATGCCTTCCTCGCCGTCAATGACGACCAGGACGACATCCGCCCGCTCGATCGCCTTCATGGCGCGCATGACGCTGTACTTCTCCGTCGACTCGTATACTTTGCCGCGCTTACGCATCCCCGCCGTATCGATGATGACGTACTTCTGGCCGTCCTTCTCAAAAGGCGTATCGATCGCATCGCGCGTCGTTCCGGCGACATTGCTGACGATGACGCGCTCTTCTCCCAGGATGGCGTTGACGAGTGACGATTTCCCGACGTTCGGCCGGCCGATCAGTGCCACCTTGATCACATCCTCGCCGTACTCTTCCTCGCTCGTGTCCGGAAAATGCTTGATCACCTCGTCGAGCAAGTCGCCGATTCCCGTACCGTGAGAGCCGGAGATGCCGACGACGTCGCCGAAGCCGAGGCTGTAGAACTCGTAAATATCGTCCATCCGCTTCAGATTGTCCACTTTGTTAACGGCAATGATGACCGGCTTTTTCGCCCGGAACAGCATTTCCGCGACTTCGCTGTCCGCCGGCGTAATGCCTGCTTTGGCATCCACCATAAACACGATGACGTCCGCTTCCTCAATGGCAAGCTCCGCTTGCACGCGTACGGACTTCATGATCTGATCTTCCCCTTCGATCTCAATCCCGCCGGTGTCGATCACGCTGAACTCGGTATCCAGCCACTCTCCCCTGCCATACAGCCGGTCCCGGGTAACCCCCGGTTTATCTTCCACAATAGCCAGCTTATCGCCGATAATACGGTTAAATACCGTAGATTTGCCCACGTTCGGACGGCCGACAATCGCTACGATTGGTCTTGCCATGCACTTCATTCCCTTCTTCGACTACCGCAATGTTGCTTCATGTCTCCCTCCGCCGTTTGGCCGAGGGGCGTTATGTACAAAGACAAGCCTGTTTTCAAGGCTTGCAAGCTCTGATATTATATCAAAATCGAATTCACAAGTAAATGAACGAAACGTTAGCGGACAGCCTTACAACTATTAATGCTTCACTAAAATAACGATCCCGTTCTCCAAATCGTGGGCCGACGCATCTAAAATTTTTTCCAGCTTAAAGGCTACTTTCTGCTGATGATCGGCATCGTCCGCGATAAAAATGGGAGCTCCGCCGGCCACCGTTTGCCGGTTTGCTTCCGTAGCCACCACCGCCATAATTTGTCCCATAAGCGCTATCCTCCCGCTTTTCCGCCGGTTTGCACATGCGCTTCGCTCGGCATCCGCACTGCGCTTTCCAGCACCGGCGAGTTCATCACCACTTGACGGGCTTTCTCCGGATCTTGCTCCTGCGGAAGCAGCAGCACCGCCAGCCGCCCGTCATCCATATTCAGCTTGGCCAGCGGAACGAGCGCCGGTTCGCCTTGGTCGCGATGAACCCCCATGATCGTTGACACGTCATGCAGAAGCGCCTGCCGCTGTCCCGGATTAGCCAAGGTAACCCTTGCATTTTTGTTTTTGGGCGCAAGCACAATGCCGATGGCATTCTTACAGATGACGTTTTGCGTATCGCTTAATCCGACGTTCATGATATAAATGTCGTCCACGAACAGATTGGGTCCGTCCAGCCGCACCCGGCCGATGTTTACATTTGCAATCGACGACAAGGATTTGCCTGTCTTAAACAGATTGGTGACCAAAATAGCGGCAATCCCTGCCACAATCCCCCAATACCAGGGGAACACGATACCGAAGAACGCCGTGGCAAACGCGGTAAAAATGACTAAATAGTTACGGCCTTCGAACACCATCGCAATCCCTTCGATATAGGTTGCTCCCCGCGGCACCAGTTCCAGACTGTCGATCTTGCTCAGCGTTTGACGCTCCATATTGCGGACGTCCCGGAACTGCTGCGCCGCCATAGCCAAAAATGTCATGGCCGTATAGTTCTTATCCAGCAGCGAAGGGACGGCGACCGCTCCGAGCCCCGCCGCGATGACGCCCAGCGAAAGATGAATGATTTTGCCGTGAGGATACGTCGGATATTGCCGATAATCGGTCCGAAGCATCGTCAGCCGGGCCAGTACACCGAACACGACGCCCAGTATGATTCCTACGGTATATTTTTGCTCCACCAGCCAAGCCCACACGTCGATCACGTCTCCTTCCTTCTTGGGCAACAGCTTCGGCCTGTCAATCGTTCTCCGGCTCTCTGCCCGGCCTAACCCTTTTCCGTACACGCATAAATGCCAGCTTGCTCCCCGCGACCATCCCTTCCAGTAAAAGAGAACAGCCTCGGGCCGCAAAGGCTGTCAGCCACCATTCGTCCTGAAATTCCACTTGCCCGAGCGTCATCGCCATTTGTTCCCGGTGCGCGAAGGCCGACATAACGTCGCCAATCAGCAGTCCGAGCGACAGCCCTGCGATCTGCAGGGGCGGCCAACGCAGCAGTGCCGCTGCCAAAAAACCGACGCTTGCGGCAACGGTCCATTCCGAGCTGAACCAGATGACCGCCGGCATCAGATGAAGCGTCTCTCTCAGGAAGAAATAAACCGACCCAAGCAGCAGGGCGATGGACAGTAAATGGAACCGATACAAAAAGCTCGGCGTACGGACCATGACCCAGAGCGAAACCGTCAGCAGTAAAAACATGCAACCGTATATCCGAATGCCGCCCCAGTCCGTGCTCCACCGCATAAACAATATCCAAAGCATAAAAAAAAGAAGTAGACTCGTAGGAGTAATACCTCTTAATATGACGTTCTTCCAGCCACTGACGAACAAAATTAGCGCAACGACGATTAGCAATAAGGACACGTAACCCGCATTCATTCGCTCTCACCCGCAGAAAAAGCTGTTCCTCTTTTTCCTGTAGTATGGCTTTCTTTATTTAGTTTTACTCAATCTTTAAGCGTAACCCGATCGCCTTGCGTAGGCGGAGATATCCATTCCCCGAACCGAGCACCACTCTGCCGTTTCCGACGTAATGACGACTGGAAGCTCGTGCAAAGCTTCAATTCGGGATGCACCCAACGCCGTCATCAGCAGCCGAAGCTCGTGATGCCATGACGTAATTTGCCCGATCAACGCTTCGGTCCCCGATGTACGCAGCACTCGCAGCATGGCTCCGGCCATACCGACCGCGGAGGCTCCGAGCGTTAAAGCTTTGCAAATCTCAAGCGCGCCTGTAATGCCACCTGTCGCCACGACCGCCACGTCCGGCCGGTTCAGGCGACGCTTAGCCTCCAGTACTTCCAACAGCGCGATGCTGGTCTTGCAGCCCCAATCGTTCAGCCAGTCCATCGGCAAATCGCGCCGGGCATTCTCGATAGCGGCGAAATTAGTACCTCCCGATCCGCCGACATCGATACATCCAACCCCGCAGCCGATCAGCTTCTCTGCGCTCTCCCGCACCATACCGAAGCCGACCTCCTTGACGATAACGGGAACGCCCGCCCGTTCGACGATTGTCCGGATTCGTTCAACCATTCCCCGGAAATCTCTGTCCCCTTCGGGCATGATCAGCTCCTGCATCACATTCAGGTGGATTTGAAGCCCGTCGGCTTGCAGCATGTCCACCGCTCTTAGCGCTTGCTCCAGCGTCGCTTCGCTGCCAAGATTGCCAAATACGATGCCGCGCGGGTTTATCTTTCTTACGATACGGTAGCTTGCAGCCGTCTCCGGGTTTTTGATAGCGGCCATCTGCGACCCTACCGCCATAGCGAGCCCCGTTTCTCGAGCGGCGACGGCAAGCTCCCGGTTAATTTCTTCGGTCTCTCGGGCTCCTCCGGTCATGGCATTAATAAGAATCGGCGAGCTCAATAAGAGTTCGCCGATTCGGGTATGCAATGCTATGGATTCCGAAGAAATACCGGGGAGACAATTGTGGACCAGCTTAATGTCGCGGAAGCCCTGCTCGCCGCTTTGCCCAAGCTGGAGCGCATGATGAACATGCTCCATTTTTCGCGGTATGCGCACCCCTGATACCTCTTTTCGTCTATAGACAGCGGTTTACTTGAATTTGCTCAGCTTGTCGCCAAAACGCTCTCCGAGCGTCAGGTTCAGGCCTTGGAGTTCTTCGTGGGAAACGGATTCCCGTTTCGGCGCACGTTCTCTTTCCGGTCTCGGTTCGCGGGCAGGCGCTTCTTCCGTTTCTTTGATGCTGAGCGAAATGCGCTTCTCGCCCGGGTTCATGTCCAACACTTTCACTTGAACCTCTTGACCTTCCTTCAGCACTTCGAACGGCGTTGCAATGTGGCGGTGTGCGATTTGGGAAATATGAACCAATCCCTCAACTCCGGGAGCTACTTCGATGAACGCGCCGAATTGCACGAGCCGTTTAACGGTACCGGTGACGATATCCCCGATATTGATCTTGTTCTTAACGGATTCCCAAGGTCCTGGCTGTGTAGCTTTGATACTCAAGGAAATGCGCTCGTTAGCCGGATCCAATTTCAGAACTTGAACGCGGACTTGGTCGCCTTCCTTCACGACTTCAGAAGCGTGCTCGACATGATGCCAAGCCATCTCGGAAATATGAACGAGTCCGTCCACGCCACCGATATCGACAAATGCACCGAATTGCGTCAAACGTTGAACCGTGCCCGTCAGCTCTTGACCTACCGACAGTTTGGAAATCGTTTCTTGCTTTTTCGCTTCGAACTCTTCATCCAGCACGTCTTTTTGAGAAAGAATGACTTTGTTTTTCTCGCGGTCCATTTCTTTCACGCGCAGACGCAGCGTGCGGCCTTTGTAATCGCTGAAATCTTCAACGAACGTGCGCTCCACCATGGAAGCCGGAACGAATCCGCGCAGACCTACATCAACGACAAGACCGCCTTTAACCACTTCGGCGACTTTCGCTTCGAGGATCGTTTTGTTTTCCATATCGGCTGCAAGTTTCTCCCACGATTTCTCGCTGTCGATGGCGCGTTTGGAAAGCACAAGCTTTTCTTTGTTGTCATCGATGGTAAGAACTTTCAGCTCGATTTCTTGACCAACTTGTACGATTTCTTCCGCATTGTCCAGTTGGACGGACGAAAGCTCGCGCACCGACACGATACCGTCGTATTTGTAGCCTACGTCGACAACTGCTTGATCCGCATCCACTTTGATGACTTTGCCGGTAACGATGTCGCCTTTTTTGATAATGGTGACATTCGCCATGGACTCTTCCTGAGATACCTCTGCGGATTGAACTTCTTGATCGAATTTTGTTTCTTCTGACATGTCCAATTACCCTCCTTAACAACCTGACAACGTGTAATGTATTTGGATAAAAAATTTACTTCATCATTTTCTTAAGTATGCCACAATTTATCATTTCGATTCGTGCTGCTTGACCATGCTTCGGATCGTACTCATGATTTTGTCGGTCGCCTGTTCCAAGCCTTCCGAACCGCTGTTCTCAAATTCGCTCAAATCGACTGGCGGACCATACACGACCTTCATTTGCCGAAACGGCTTATAATTGCCGATAATGGCTGCCGGAATGACTACAGCCCCGGACTTCATTGCCAGACTGGCCGCTCCCTTTTTACCCATGCCTCCCGCGTTGCTTCGCGTCCCTTCCGGGAAAATGCCCATAACCTCGCCGTCTTTAAGCAACTGTAACGACAAGCGGATCGACTCTTTGCTGACACCACCGCGTTTGACGGGAAATGCCGCTATTCTCGGCAAAACATATCCCAAAACGGGAACGTCGAACAGCTCGGCCTTGGCCATGTAATGCACCTTTCGCTTCAGCGGGCTGCCCATCAGCGGCGGGTCCCAGTTGCTGGTGTGGTTGCCGCACAGAACGACGGCGCCTTCGGCGGGAATGTTCTCAAGCCCTTCCGCCCGCAAAAAAAACACGGAGCGGAACAAGACGCGAAAAATCCCTCGAAAAAAGACGTACAACATGCTATTGCCCCCCACCGACCCGGAGCTTGCAAAGCTCCAAAATGCGATCCACCACTTGCGGTATCGTCATCTCGGTCGTATCCAGCAGTACGGCATCCGGCGCTTTCACAAGCGGCGAAGCCTTGCGCTGCTCGTCCATCCGGTCCCGCTCTGCAATATCATGCTCCAATCTTTCAAGCGTGATATCCGGCTGCGAATCGCAAATTTCTTTGAACCGGCGCTGGGCGCGGACACTGACGCTTGCGGTCAAAAAGACCTTGACCTCGGCATCCGGCAACACATGACTGCCGATATCCCGGCCGTCCATGACGATTCCTTTGCTTCGGGCCATTTCCTGCTGTTTGGCGGTAAGGATACTGCGAATTTCAGCGATGGAAGCGATTCTGGAGACGTTTCCGGTCACCTCCGCCAGGCGAATCATGCCCGTCACGTCTTCGCCATCGACAAAAACCATTTGGCCATCGCTGCCCGGGACTAAGCGAATGTCCATACGGCCTGTGAGCGCAATCATGTCCGAGATCTGTTCCGCTTGAAGGCCTTCCTGTAAAATCTTCCAAGTCACAGCTCGGTACATGGCTCCCGTATCGACATAAACGAAGCCGAGCGCACCGGCGACCAGACGAGCGATCGTGCTTTTCCCCGCTCCCGCCGGACCGTCGATTGCGATGTTAAACTTTTCCAAGATGCGGCCTCCTTACAAAATGAAGCGGACGAGCAGCCTGAAAAAAAAACAGGCCGAAGCCTCGAACGAAGAAAATTATACCATAGTTTTACCGTGGATTGCAAAACTCACGGACCCTCCATTATTTTCCTTCCGCGGCCTGAAGCCGGGACATCGAATAAGGAAGTCCCTCCAACTGCTCTACCTTAACTAAGACATAGCGGATTCGCGGGTTAAGGAGCAGCAATTGGGAAGCGATCAAAGCAATGGCGCACCCTGCCAATGCCCAGGCAATCCACCGTTCCACCCGATGGGCAAACTGTAAAAATAATTCTTCGTACCTAACGTCCGATTCATTTTGATTCTTTGTATTCATCCGCGGCCACCCCGACCCATCCAATAGTTGGGGAATAGTGTGCCCGTCGTGCCAAGCTATTATGTATTATCTTTTGCGGAAATCAAGCTGCCGCTCAAAGCAGTACCGGATAATTTTTTGGCGGTCTCGGTCCGTGATCTCCGAAAAACGCATCATGACCTGCTTTTTGCCCGTCTCCAGCTCTCTGACGCGCACAATTTCGCTTTTGAACGGCACATGCTCGATCTGGCCGTTCTTGAACGGGACGAGCAGCCAGCACTCGACCGTATGACCGGATTCCACCGGCACGTAGCCTTCGCATAGAAACGATATGCCTCCGCCCCCGACATCGTCGGTCAGCGATACGAAATGCAGCTGCTCTGAGAATTTCACAGCGATTTCGAGTATCGCGGGCACGCGCAAAAAGTTACGGCGCTGCACCTTCGTAATCGATTCGGGATCCGGTTTTTTGATCAGGACAAGCCGGATCACATCATCGGAAAATCCGAGTACGGACGAAATGAAGTAGTTCTTGACGCCGCCCTCGGTTATAAAATAAACGGAAAGCTCGTCGCCCGGATACAAACGCTTCAGCTTCCCCGATTTGTCGTTCATAGGAACTTCCATGCTGATATACGCATCCGAGACGTCCGCAATTCTGGATTTATATTCCTGCTTCGCCTCTTCCTCATCGATGGAATTGATTTGGATAAAAAGCGTCTGGTTTACTTTCGGCAGCAATCGGCTCACCTCCCCGGAGTGTAAACTTCGATAAGTCCAAGCTTTATTATAGCACGTGAAGCGAATATGGGAAGGGGTGAGCGCGGAGCGTTCGGAGTTTCTTCTTTGGGGCGTTGCGGGACGGTGAGAGGGACGGTGGCGCGGCCTGCGACGAAATCGCGATTGGCTAATGCTCAGACACGTTTTGACCCGGTCCCATGGAACAATTTTTTATGGAATTGGGACCAGGCCAAAAAACTCGCCGCCAATCGCGATTTCGCCTTCGGCTCATCACCAAGTGCCAAACTACCAAACCACAACATAAAAAAGCCCGAACGCATCGGGCTTGGGAGAGGACAAAAAAACATGAAACATCAGGTTGGGGTGACGGCGGCGGCTTCTTCAGCGCCCAGACGGTCGATTTTCTCTTCCGCGCCGGTCTCGGCATTGACGTAGATTCGGTACAAACCGCCATTCACGCGGCCGATGTATTGGTAGCAGAGCACCTCTTCGTCGATATCGTTCTTGATCAGCGCTTGGTGAACGCTGTCCGTTTTAAATTCGGTATTCAGCACTTTGCGGGCTTCATCTGCCGTCAGCTTAGGTGCTTTGATCTGGCGGTCCTTCTTGCCGTACACGTAGTCGGTCGCTTCGAGTCCCGTTACTTCGCCGTTGTCCATCGCCACCTGAACCGCGACCTTTTCCATGTAATTGATCACGTTGTTCGTGCGCGTCGCATACGTCATATGGGCGATGTTACCATGTTCGTCGTAGCTTACAGCCGTCATGTTCTTATAGCCGTGCTCATCCAGGAACTGCGCCCCGATGTCGCGCGCCTGCCGCAAGTCGAGCTTCTTCTCGGGGACGTTGCGGGAAGCCGCAAACCACAGAAGCTGGCCGCCTTTTTTGGAATAGTCCATATGAGCGCCGTCCGCCGTGCCTTGTTTGGGAGCCGTTACGCTAAAGGACTGGTATTCGGTCCCGGGTCCGTTTTCTACGACCTGGAGTCCGGACGAGTCTTGGATACCAAGAAACTGAGCGGCCTTTTGTTTAATTTCGTCAGCATTCACCTCCGGGCCGGAAAGCATATGCATGTCCCGCTTCTGATGCATGCTCATGACCGCCGGGCTCCAGTTGATTTCCGGATATTCGCGCACCTTTTTATCCACTGTAGCGAACCCGTCGACGATGACGTTGTCATGCGGCTCCTTCTGCGTAGCCAGCGCCAGCTCGACATCCATCCAGCGCAAGTTGTTCTGGATGACCTTGCTTTGAACTCCGCGCAAATCATTGGAAATTTCCGACGCGCGCTCGTACAGTGTATTGAGCGTCTTCATTTCGTTTCCGTCCAGCGGATTTTTGGAAAGGTCCCGGACTGCCGCCCGATAAGCAAAATTCGAAATATTTGCCAAAAACTCATCGGTTTTGTTGAAAGGAAGCATCGTCAGCGGCAATTGACTGATTTCGTTCTGCGCTTCGCTCGTGATCCGCCATACGTTGATCAGCCCTTTTTTATAGGCGTCCTGGGATGTCGAATTCACCGCGAGCGTATTGCCGAGCTCCGTATGCAGCTTGTCCACATGAAACGACAAATCGTGGAACGCCCGTTGATAATGGTTCTCCGCCTTGATCAAGACGGCGTTTTTCTCTTGATGCTCCAAGTAGCCCCAGACCCCGGTGCCGATGAGTGCCACCAAAAGAATCGGAAACATGACACTGCTCAGTCTTTTGTACATGTTCGAGAAATCTCCCTTCATCAGCAAAACTTGGGCTTAGTTTTCGCCTGAAGCGAGACGGATTATTCACGATACGCAGAGATCGCAATCCAGCCGTTCAAAAAAGAAAAAGCCGGCGCATGGCCGACTCTTTCCTGGACTAGAAATCAACGGTTTCGATATCGAAATCTTTTTCATTATTGCATATGCACTGCTTGAACCCAGTATCGATCTTTTCCTTCTCTTTCCGGCCCTTCAGGATGAATTTCTCTCCGCAATGCTTGCAGCGGATGGCAACTTTCACCCGCGGACTAACGACATTCATCATATCCCTCCGGTACGACCTATGGTTTTATATATCCATTATGGTCATTCCGGCTAAATTTTAACCTGATCCTCCCGCGTCGCGACCCTGAGCGGCGATTTGGCATTGGCCCGGTTTACTTTGCGCAGGCTGCGCAGCCACAAGAAGCACATGAGCGGCACCATGAACCATACCCAGTACGCTTTGCTTAGGAGCAATGTGTAGTCGAACACCCCGTGCCAAAATACCGGCAGCGCCAACGACAAAAGCAGATGCTTCCGGGTATGCTCCGGCGTAAACTTGGCTTTTCCGAGATGGTAGCCCATCATAACGCCGAACATGGCGTGACCGGACACCGGCAGGAACGCCCGAATCATAAGCGATGAAAAGCTGGAGCCGTTCAAAAACGCATAAAATACGTTTTCGAGCGTGGCGAATCCGAGCGACACCGCTACCGCGTACACGATGCCGTCGTACGGTTCGTCGAACGAAGCATGCTTGAAGGTAATGAAATAAACCAGAAACCACTTAAAGAATTCCTCCGGCAGCGAAGAGATGAGGAACGAAAAAACGAACGGGTCTTCCCCCAGCCCATGCACCAGAGCCCGCTGCAGCACCATAATCGGAAATACGATCAGAACGCCGAATAAGAACAGTTTGATTACTAAGGAGATCGGTTCCGTATCGTATCGGTCTTTTAAATAAAAATAGGCCAGCAGAGCGACACCTGGCGCTATAGCCGCCGTCAGGACAGTTAAGACGCTCAAAGTGTCTCCCCTCCGTCACAATAGGTTAAACCCGCCCGCAGCAACGGCCGGCCCCCGCAACTATGCGGATGCCGACCGTGATACGGGCAGGCGCTTGTCGATATTTTTTATCCTATGAATATTATAGACATTTTGAATCGCTTTTTCCATCATTTCTTGGATTCTGGCATACACTTCCGCTTTCACCATGCATCAGGCGCTTCATTCTTCCGCAAAACGCGCCTGCTGGTCGTAAAACCGGAGCGGAATGGTCGCCAGTGTCCCGTTACGATGTTTCAGAAGCTGCAGGCTCGAGCGTATCCCGTTAGCGGACGTTCCGTCCGGCTCCGGTTTCAGCCGCATAATGACGTCGGCTGACGCTTCCGCCCCTTCCGGTAAACGCTCCTCCCCGATATCCGAAGGAACGGCCGCAACAACCGGGCCTCCCCATTCCTTGGACCAATGCTTCAGCATATAAGCGATTATCGTTTGATGCTCGGCCGACGAGCGGGGCGGATTGGGCAAGCCCCCCGCCGGGATACGGTTAATATGGTCGATGAATACGACGGGCGTTCTGCCGGACATCCCAGCAATCCGCTCGATATTGGTCATGACGCGATCGATCGTGGAATCGAGCGAGCATTCGATCGTCCAAAGCATATTGCTGATGGGCGTATAGCGTTTATTGGCTTCGGCCACTTGCCGCGGCTCGATCTTCCCGCTAAGCACGTTTTGTGGCTCGGTGCCGATAAGTCTGGCTATGCTTCGCGCCCAAAGCTCGAATCCCGTCATGTCCCAGGATACGTAAACAACCGGCGTCTGGTTCAGGGCGATATGGTCCGCCATTTGCTTCATCAGCATCGTTTTGCCCGAAGAAGCGGCTCCGGCCAGCAAATACAGCCCGCTCCGAAGCCCGCCGAACAACGCTTCGTCCAGTGCGTCGAAACCGGTCGGCACGCCCGACGCTTGTCCGCGATACCGCTTCATGAATTCTTCGGTATATATGGTAATATTTTTCGTATCGGAAGCTATCGGCAGCAGCATCGTCTCTTCCATCGTTTCATTCAACAGCCCCATGAACGAATCCAGCGGATTTTGCACCCTCACAAAGAAGTCGTTGACGTCACGAATCGACTCGGGCAGCTGCATGATAAACGTTTGCTTGGCCGTCGATTGCAGCAGCGCTTGGATTCTGACGCTTTCGCGACGCCCCGCTTCATCGTTGCCCAGACAGATGAACACTCGTTTGTCCCGCAGCTTGTCCGCATGGATTTCTTTAAAGGACATCCAGATCGGCACGCATACCGCCGGCAGATGCGCCTGAGCCAAGCTGAGCACATCGAAGACCCCGCCGCACACGATGACGTCCTCCGTCTGCTCCAGTATCGGCTCGTTGAATAAATAATCGCCCTCTCCGAGCAGCAGTTTGTATTTCGGCTCGCGCTGGTCGACCGATCGTCCGACTAAATCGACCGTGCCCCCATCCGCGTTCGTAATCGGAATAATAATGCGGTTTTCAAAAAAATCACCCAGCTTGTCCGAATTCATATAAAACCCGAACTTGCCCGGCTCAAAGCCGATTCGATAATGCTCCGCCGTCTCCTGATGGATACCCCGCCGCTCCAAATATGCATAAGCCTCTTCCCGAAGCTGTTTGTGGTAATGGGTGACAAGCTCCTCCAAATCAAACGCGGTCTTGGCTGCGCCAATGTGTTGAACTTCGCTCATGACGTTCTTCCCTCCCGCAAAAAAAGCATTCCGCAAAAACAACGCTGTTTTTGAGAATGCTTACGATTCATTAACCTGAACAAGCTGAACAAGCCTCATTAAAATTTGGAACAAAGCACCTTCACGGCATCAGATTCAATCACGACTTTGCCGTATTCCTCCAGAACCGCTTGCGTGACGGATGTGGCTTCTCCGAACTCGGACAAGACGGCCACGACCGATTGAAGCCGCTTTTCTTCCATCTCGACCGCATCCAGTAGCAGGACCCATTTATTTTTATAGGAATACAACGTTCCTCCGTCCGTCAGGAGCGGATTGATGACTTTGGCGAGCCGGAGCAGGTCCTCGAAATCGTGGAAAGCGTAAATGATTTCATCGGTCTCATCCATCGTCACTTCAAGCTCGTACACTTCTTCCATTTCGTCCTCTAGCGTATCGTCGCCTTGACTGAAATTCATTCGGCCGCGGGTGACGATCACCATCATCCCTTGCGCCGGCATGGCGAGGACTTCCACGGCAAGCGGTCCGGTTGCGTCGAAGCCAAGCTCGGTATAGGCTTGGTCCATCATCTCGCTGAACAGCTCGTGAACCTTGGGGATTTCTCTCCACATGTCATCCTTGTGAATCCCGCGCTCCGTTAAGTCATCGAATGTGAGGAAAATCCGTATCTTGTCTTGACTTAAACGCTCCATTTTCATACTGGATTCCTCCCTTGCCGACTAATAATAAACAGCTTATGAAGTTTGGTAAACAAAGGTGAGCCGTGTTCGTTCCGCCATAACAAAGGATTCGAAAACGCGTTCGAATTTGCGTCCTCTAACCCTTCCCCTCGGAAACGGTACAGCTTGTTTGCCATGCTATGACTATTATATCACAAACCGTGAAGAAAAGAACGGTTATCGCCTGAAAAAATGCCCTTTTCATACAAAAAGACACATACGCCGCCTTTTTGAAGAGGCGGAGTTGTGTCTTTACTCGCGAACCGAACGCTTAATGCGCCCGAATTTCGGATTTTTCCCCATTGCTGGCCAAAATGTCGTTCACCGCTGCCTTAAGCCCCGAATCCTGATTTATCAATGCCTGAACCTTACCGAGACCCGCGGCGGAAGTCGCTACGTCGGCGACACTTTTACCGTAATCGCCGTTCGGCTCGGCCGAATCCGTCAGAACCTTTTCTTTTTTGTCAGATCGATCCATGACCTGGTTCAGAAAACCTCCAATGGCGTCGCTATTCGTCATTGCGGAGAACAGCATCGGTTTTCTTTTGCCCGTGAGTACGACTGCTGCGGTCGCCCCGACAAGCCCGCCAAGCAGAAAAGCACCCCATCTCATGCCAATCCCTCCCGTATTGTTTTCTAATTCGTTACTATTTTTCGCTATATCCTATGAATCATGCGTGATAAAATAAGGAAAAGCCAAAAGATTTATACCAAACTTAATGAGGGGATTACACATGTCTAAACAACAATGGATTGCTATTCTGGCCGCGCTTCTGCTTCTGACTTCCTGCGGCTCTAAACCGGACGCTTCGCCCGACGCCGCGGCCAAAACGGAGCCGCCTGCTTCGCAGCCGGCCTCAGGCGGTGAGAAACCGAAATCCGCGGACGGCGCCTCCGCTTCGAATCAGCCTGCACCGGCTTCTGCCAAGGAAGGCCAACAGCCTGCGTCCGCAGACGGCGTCAAAAAACAAGAGCAGCAAGTCGCGAAACGCTATACGATGAATCCGAAAACTTACGATATCGTGCCGATCGATCCGAACGGGGCGCCCAAAAAAGTCGTTCTGCTGACGTTCGATGACGGTCCGAAGGACCTTGAGATGAACAAAGCGCTGCTCGATACGCTGCAAAAGCATAAAGCGAAAGCGATCTTTTTCCTGAACGGCTACCGGGTCAAGCAGAAGCCCGAGCTCGTCAAGCTGCTTGCTTCCAGCGGCCAAACGATCGGCAATCATTCCTGGGATCATATCGATTTGAAAAAGGAAGCCAAAGAAAAGGTAAATCAACAAATCGGAGATGTGCAAAAAGCGATCAAAGAGCTGACGGGCAAAGCGCCGGTCTTCTTCCGTCCGCCATTCGGCTCCGGCAGTGATGACGTTCGGACCAAGGCCAAGGAAGAAGGGCTGCTGTTCATGACCTGGTCCAACGGATCGAAGGATTGGGAAATGACGGTGAAGAAAAACAGCCCCGAGCAAGTGATCAGCAACGTGCTGGATCAGCTTCACCCGGGGAGCAACATTTTAATGCACGAACTGCCGTGGACGGTGGAGGCGCTGGACAAACTTTTGACACAACTCGAGGAAAAAGGCTACGGATTCGTGAATCCGGAAGAAATTGAAACTACATCATGACGAGTTTCCAGCCCCAAACGGAAAGACCTGCAACAAGGAGTATAAAAATCCATAGCAACGACCGATAAAAATAAGGCAGCCATTTTTCTTTCTCTGTCGGATGCACGGTTTTGCGGGGAGGCAGATAATGATCGTCGGGTCCCTCTTCTTTCTCCGGGTCGGGTTGAAGATCGGCCTCTTCCTTCGGTCGGTACGGAGGTTGCAGATACTTGTTGTTCATGATTCTTCTCTCCTGTAACGAAGAATGCAGCCCATGACGAAATCAATCAGGAAATGGGCGATAATCGGTGTTAACAACGACCCGGTCTGAATATATATCCAGCCGAGCCCGTAGCTGATGCTGAAGACAAGTCCCGTCATCAGCCAGTGCTGCAAATAGCGGACATGAATGGCCGCGAACAGGATGCTGGTCCAATACGGTCCCCACCAGGCTTGGATCGCACCGCGGAACAGCAATTCTTCGCAAAATGCTACAATGAGCGAGATGAGTGCAATATGCCAAAGAGGCCTGTTTTTGAACAGCATTTCGTTGATGCCCCCGTCGTCCGTCACTTCGGGAGGCACCCATCTGGAAACGAGCAGATCGACGAGCAGAACGGCGACGGCAAAGCCCGTTCCCCATAGCAGGATCGTATAGCCCGTTCCTGGGGAAAACATCGCCCGCAGGTCCGGCTTCTGAAAAAGCATCAGAACGACGGCTGCCAGGAAGACGAGAAGCTGCGTCACATACAAGTTTGCGATCAGAAAGCGCTCGTCGATTTCGTCCGGATTGATTTTTCGCAGCTTGATCCGTTTAAAGTCAAATTTTTTCATTCTGATTCCCTTTTTCGACAATTTCACCTATACTATCTGCATAGAACAAGAATTTGAGGTGCTCGATCATGGAAAAACGGCTTACCCGAACGGACTACTTATTCGCCGTTACCTTCATTTTCATGCTTGTCGTGGCTATGGGGGCCTTCTTCTTCGGTTTAAAAATGGGACAGGACCGTTCTTCGCTGAAATACGAAGATCTGCTCAACAAGCAAAATGAAGCGGCCAAGAGCTTTACCGCCTACCATCAGCAGTACTTGGTGTCTTTCTATCATACCATTTATCAGCCTTACAGGGAATTTCATAAAAAGTGGTTTGAGAAAACCGACGAGCTGCTGGCGAATCGTACGGCCGACGCTTCCTTGATTCTCAAGGACTTGAGCAAGCTCGCCCAGGAAAGCTACGACAGTCTAGGTTCGAAATCGATGCCGGACTCCTCGCCGCTGCTGCAGGAAGCGCATAAGGATTACATGAAAAGCTTAAAGCTGTTCAGCGAGGGCCTGAAAAGCTATTCGGCCAAGGCAAACGGCATTCCGACGGCCGAGCTGATCGCACAGCTTCAAGCGGACCCTTATCTCGGCGAAGCGAAGACATTCGCGCTCAAGGCTGAAAAAAGCTACTACGAATCGATCGACAAATGGTATGTTACGATCAATCCGCAATTTAAGTCTATCGATGTGACCAAGCCGCTTTCCCTAAATGATTGGAAGAGCCAGAGCCTAAATATGAAAAACGAATATGTCGCCCAGCTGATGCTCAGCAATAAGCTGTTTAAACCATTCACCCCGCAAGATTTGACCAGCCGGATCGACGAAATGATCCAATCCGGTCAAGCGCAAAAAATGAATTTGAACGACGTGGGGCAAGTCGTCGATGTGCTGATGGCTACCGATGCCGTTCGCAAAAGCGATTTTATACATAACAAAGACAAATATTACGGCAAAGAAACGCTGCCGCAGCTTCCGTTTTTCACTGCCAATTAATACGCAGACTTCCGATAGCCACGATGTCCGGTTCCCGTACTCGTGGCTTTTTGCCGTGCGCTATTAATCGTATTGGTACCCGCGAAGGGCTGCGAGCGCAGCCATGCCGCCCTCGATATTAATCACGTCGTCGAAGCCGTTCTGCTTCAAGTAATAGCATACGTTGGCGCTTCGCACGCCGTGGGCGCATACGATATAAATCGTCCGGTCCTTCGGAAGCTCAGCCAGCCTTCCCGGTATGCTGTTCATCGGCATCAACTGCGCTTGTTCCCAATGATAATACTCCCATTCGTACGGTTCCCGGACGTCGAGCATCAGCGCATCCCCCAGCTCACCGTTGTCCGTTTTTGCCCGAAACGCTTCGGGCTCTATACTTTCGAACATGATAAATGCCCCTTTCTATGTACGATAATTTCATGCGGGCTGCCCCCGTTTATTTTAGCACGGGGAATTTATTTTTCACAAATATTTCGGATTTGCAAATCGATGCCCTGCCTATTGACAATGTCGAAATAGTCATGTTACGCTAATGAAAAATTTCACCTGTAACAAAACTTTGACGGAGCCAAGCATAACCCGAATCGATCAGAGAGCCGGTGGTTGGTGCGAACCGGACGAATTCGATATGCGGAGCACTCCTGAGTTGTTGTGCCGAACATTACAGTAGGCGCAGCCGGCCGGAAACCGTTATTTTTCCCGGTCTGTTCATAGCAGACCTCATGAGGCTGTTTGCGCGCGAGCGCACAGCGAAGTAGGGTGGTACCACGAGAATCAGCTCCTCGTCCCTTGTATACGCTAGGCGTGTCGGGGCGGGGAGTTTTTTGTGTTTTTTCGTAATTTACTTCAATGGAGGTCTGGGAAAATGTACAAAGTGCTAGTTATGGATGGAATCAGCGACATGGGAATTCAACTGTTGTATGACGCACCGGATGTCGAGGTGGAAAAAAAGAACGGATTGTCCGAAGACGAGCTTGTAGCGATTATTGCAGACTATGACGCTTTACTGGTGCGCAGCGCCACGAAGGTAACCGAGCGCATTATGGGCGCCGGCAGCAAATTGAAGGTTGTCGGGCGCGCCGGTGTAGGCGTCGACAATATTGATCTGGAAGCGGCGACGAAGCGCGGCATCGTCGTCATCAATGCACCCGACGGCAATACGATCGCCACCTGCGAATTGACATTCGCAATGATGATGTCCGTCGCCCGTATGATTCCGCAAGCGTACAAGAAAACGGTCGGCGGCGAATGGGACCGCAAAACGTTCGTCGGTGTAGAACTGCGCAACAAGGTGCTCGGCGTGCTCGGTATGGGCCGTATCGGCAGCGAGGTCGCTAAACGGGCTAAAGCCTTCGGTATGGAAGTGCTCGGCTATGACCCTTTCCTGACCGAAGAGCGTGCGGAAAAGCTCGGTGTGAAGCTCGGCACCGTGAACGAGATTTGTGCCGCAGCGGACTTCATTACGGTTCATACACCACTGACCAACGAAACCCGCCATATGATCAGCAAGCCGCAATTTGAGCTGATGAAAAAAGGCGCGCGCATCATCAACTGTGCACGCGGCGGCATTATCGACGAGATGGCGCTTGTCGAAGCGATCGATGCCGGTATCGTCGCCGGAGCGGCGTTCGACGTGTTCGAGAAGGAACCGCCTGCTGCCGATCACCCGTTCCTGAACCATCCAAAAATTGTCGTCACGCCGCACCTCGGCGCGTCGACAGTCGAAGCGCAGGAGAACGTCGCGATCGACGTATCCGAGGAAGTGCTTCACATTCTGCGCGACCAACCGTTCAAGAACGCCGTCAACATGCCGCCGGTGCCGGCTAACGTGCTCAATGCGCTGCAGCCTTATTTCAATCTCGGCGAGAAGCTCGGCGTCTTCCTCGGTCAGACGATCGACGGACCGGTCAGCGAAATCGTGGTCAACTATTCCGGCGATTTGACCGACGTCGATACGACGCCGCTCACCCGCTACATCGTCAAAGGCATTCTCGCCAACCAATTGGAAGGCGTGAATATCGTCAACGCGATGCATCTGGCCAAAACGCGCGGGCTTAATGTCGTCGTTCAAAAATCGTCCGCAGCGAAAAGCTTTACGAACCTCGTTTCCGTTACGCTGAAAACGAAGCAAGAAGAACGCGTGCTTGCCGGCACCCTGCTTTCCGGCTACGGCGAGCGGATCGTTCAAATCGACCAATATCCTGTCGATATCGCACCGTCCGGCCATCTGCTTCTGATCTCGCATAACGATAAACCGGGCATCATCGGTAAAGTCGGAACGCTGCTTGGCGACAACGGCGTTAATATCGCGACGATGCAGGTCGGACGTAAAGTGGTCGGCGGTTCGGCGATCATGGTGCTAACCACCGATAAAGAAACGCCGAAGGAAGTGCTCGACCGTCTCATCCAGCTTCCGGAATTGACCAATGCGCGCGAGTTGACGCTGTAATCGAATATAAACCGTTTCACGATTGTTTCACGAACAACAAGAAAAAAGACGTTCGTTCTACAAAAAGAAAGAAGCCTCCGATGACGAATCGGAGGCTTTTGTCTGGTTTTACACCGCTTTGCAGGGAAGCGTGATGGAAAATGTCGTCCCCTGCCCCGGCTGGCTTTTGACATGTACGGTGCCCTCGTGGGCTTCTATGATATTTTTTACGATGGACAGCCCTAACCCCGTTCCGCCGGTAGCTCCTCGCGTGCGGGCTTTGTCCGCCTTGTAGAAACGCTCGAAGATGTACGGCAGGTCTTCTCCCGGAATGCCGTAGCCTTGGTCCGCCACCTCGATCAATACCGCGTCTTCCCCTTTGTAGCGCGTCCGTGCCGCGCTCAGTTGAATAAGCGATTGCGACGGTGTATGCCGGATCGCATTGTCCAGCAGATTGGTCAGCACCTGCTCCACCCGGTCTTCGTCGGCCTGAAACAGCACCAGCTCTTCCTCGGGCAGGATGCAGGTCATCGTAATGCCGTGTTCCTTGGACAAACCGGCGAATTTACGATGTATCCGCTTTAAGAACGTGTTCACTTCCAGCTCGCGCAAGTTCAATTCCATATTGCCCGTCTCCATCTTCGCGAGGTCAAGCAAATCCTTGACCAGACGACCCATGCGAAGCGATTCGTCATGAATGACCTGCGCCAGATCCTTGCGCTCTTCCGGTGTGGCTGCGATATCGTCGATCAACGCCTCGCTGTAGCCCTGCAGCATCGACAGCGGCGTGCGCAGCTCGTGCGATACGTTGGCGACAAAATCTTTGCGCAGCTTGTCGAGCCGGAATTCCTCCGTAACGTCCCGCATAACGGCGACGACCCCGCGTACAATTTCGTGCGAATACAACGGCGCCATCACGACGGACCATACTTCACTCTGTACATGCAGCTTCGCCGTCATTTCCTTCGCCTCGGAGATGACCCCTTGGAATAACGGCTGAAGCGGCTCGGGGACCGTTTCCGGCTTCCGCGGCAGTTGTCTTTCGTCCTGACCGGACCAGTCGTCCGTCCAATGAATCTCGTTCCAATCTCGCACGACCTTGTCTCCTGGAGGATTCGTCAGAATGACTTTTCCGTCGGCGTCAAACGTAATCACCGCATCCCCCATGCTTCGCAACACGCTGGCCAAGTGCTCCTTTTCGTGACTTAGCGCCTTGATCGTATCCGATAGCTTCTGGCCCATATGGTTGAACGTTTTGCCCAGCTCGCCCAGCTCGTCGGAAGATGTGATCGGTACCCGAGTATCATATTCACCCTTTGAGATCAGATCGGCCGCCTTCTTGAGCTGGAGCAGCGGCTGCGTAATTCTGGTCAGCAGAAAGAAAGCGAAGAACGTCGTCATCAGAAAGCCGGCGACGCCGACAACGACGAACAGCTTTTTGACATACGCTTGCGTCTCCTCCGCTGATTGCGTAAGCTGATACAGGATGAGCGCTCCGGCGGTTTGCGTCTGGCTTTCGTTCATATAAGGCACGGCTACGGCCGTGTATTGATTGCTTAAAGGCGCGCGCGGACCTGAGCTTGTATTGCGGTTATCGACCGACTGCCCGGCGAACGCCTTCTGCAAATCCGCTTTCGTGAAGAAATCGGTATAACGGAACGTCTTGTCCTGTGTTTGCGCAAACGGCGGATCAATCTGCTCGAAATTGGCAGTTACCATCAGGATGCTCGCCCCTTGGGCGCTAAGCAGTTCGTTGACTACCTGTAAATACCGCCGTTCTTCCTTGTGCAAGGAGATTTCATTGGCCACCTTAACCGCCAGCCTCGTGAGCGTTTCCGCCTGATCCTTCGACTTGGGGAACGACGTTTCGATATATCGGAACAAAAAAAGGCTGAGCGTCAATAAAACGACAACAACCAGCCCGATAATCGTAATCCATAGTTTACCGACAACGCTTTTTAAAATAAACACGTTATTTCGGGACCTCGAGCTTGTAGCCTACGCCCCAAACGGTCGTAATCATGGAGGCGGCGTCCGGCGACACTTTATTCAGCTTCTCGCGCAGCCGTTTCACATGGGTGTCGACTGTCCGCAAATCACCGAAAAACTCGTAGTTCCATACGTCCTTGAGCAGCTCTTCCCGGGAAAAAACCTTATCCGGCGACACCGCCAAATAATGAAGCAGCTCATATTCTTTCGGAGTCAATGCCACTTCATGTCCTCCGGCCGTGACGCGGTGAGCGTCGTGCTCGATCACCAGATTCGGGAATACGATATTATTGCTCGAATTCACTTCTTTGGACAAATACGCGGTAACCGAAGACCTCCGCAAAATCGCCTTGACGCGGTAAATCACCTCGCGGGGACTGAACGGCTTCACCACATAGTCGTCCGCTCCCGATTCGAAGCCTTGGACCCGGTTCGTTTCTTCACCTTTGGCCGTCAGCATAATGACCGGCGTCGATTTCACCTGGCGCAACCGGGCGCATACCTCGTTGCCGTCGATACCCGGTAGCATGACGTCGAGCAGAATCAGGTCGTAATCCTGATCCAGCGCTTTACGCAACGCCGATTCGCCGTCCTCGGCTTCGTCAATGCTGTAATTTTCTTTCTCCAAATACATCCGCAGCAAGCGGCGAATCCGTTCCTCATCATCGACAACCAATATGTTCAACTTCGTCTCGCTCATGGCTGAACCTCTTTTCAATTGAGATTAACGACCGTTATTTGAAACTCGGCATGCTGCCGTTATGTCGGTCTATGTGCCGGCGTACGAATGCAAGCCGGCAATCACCAGATTTACGCCGACGAGCGTAAACATGACGACAAGAAATCCGATCACGGACAGCCAGGCGGATTTTTTGCCCTGCCAGCCGCGGGAAAGACGAAGATGCAGGTACACCGCATAAAACAACCAGACAATCAGCGCCCACACTTCCTTCGGGTCCCAGCCCCAGAAGCGTCCCCACGCTTCATGCGCCCATATCATCGCAAAGATGAGCGCCCCGAGCGTGAAGATCGGGTAACCGATAGCAATCGCCCGGTAACCGATCTCATCCACATCCTCCGAGTCAATCCCTCGCATCGCCGGTTGAAACGCCCGGCCCAACGGCTTGCGGATCACAAGACGGATTAGCGCGTACAGCAAGGCGCCCAGAAGGACCGACCAGATCACCGTATTGAACTTCCGTCCGGCATTCGCCCCTTCCATCCAGGACGGAGCTTCGAAGAGCGGCTCGGTCATCCCGAGAAAAGGCTTCATTCCCAACTGCTCGCTCTGATGTGGCTTTACGATCGGCGGCAGTACGTACTCGACATTTTGCTTCACGACTTGCTCGACATTATTGGTATCGGTCATCTTGACGTCGCTGACGAATGTCGCTTTATACCCTGCTGCATTAAAGCCGAAAATGGCAACGACGAACGAGATAATCATGAGCAGGGTAAAAATGGTAAATTCGACGCCGCGCTGCTCCCTGCGGTCCGCTTTGGACGTTCCACCGAAGTTGACATTCTGGAGCAAATACATCAAGCCTGCGGCAAACCCGACGGCGAAGAACGCTTCGCCTAGAGCCGCGGTCGTCACGTGGATTTTGAGCCAGTAGCTCTGCAGCGCCGGAATAAGCGGTTGCACTTCGCGCGGGAACACCGACGCGTACGCAATGATAATAATCGATACGGGCATCGCGAATACGCCGAGCGCAGGCGTGCGATAAATCAAGTAGACGACGATAAACGCGAGCACGATCATCATCCCGAGGAACGTCATGAATTCGTACATGTTGCTCGTCGGGATATGTCCGCCTTCCGCCCAGCGGGTAAAGAAAAACATCACGTGACACAAAAATCCGATCACGGTCAGGATGAAGCCGATGAAGCCCCACCGCTTGGCGAACCCTTCGGGGTCCGCCTCCTGAACCGATTTTTTCCCGGTAACGGCTATAACGAAGCCGAGCAAAGCCAGGGCGTACACGATAAAAGCAATCAGCAAAAACGTGCTGCTCACGTTTCAATCACCTTTCTTTCCAGCGTCTTCGGATCGATGTCGATTCCCGTTTTGATCAAAACCTGGGCCACTTCCTTCCGGATACCGTACCAGTTCTTGTTCGTATGAGCGCCGAGCGCAAGCTGCCCGTTATCGATGCGCAGCCAGATCCGGCGATGGTGCCAATAAAAGCCCATGATCAAGCCGATCATCGAAATGGCTGCGCCGACCCAAATATACGGCATTGCCCGGTCGACCCGGATATTCAAGTAACTGACATACTCCGAAATGGCTACGTCGGCCATCGAACCAACGGACAACTCCAGCTTGGTGCCAAGCACTCCGTTGATTTCGTCTTGACGGAAATTGACTTTATCCACTTGACGCGGGAAGTACATGTAAGGCTCCCCTTCCGCCTTCAAGCCCGGTCCCGAAATGGCGAATACGAACGCCGGTGCTTTCGGTTCGTTGGACTTGGTCATCGGCACGCCCTTGTCGTCCAAAGCGAATTCGGGGAAATACGCCTTCATCTTCAATTGGTAAGGACCTGCGCTGTATGACTCCGCAGGCTTGTTCATCGGCAGCTCGAAGCTTCCGTATGTCTCGCCGGTTTGTTTGTTTTTAAGCGTCGGTTTGACGGATATGAGCGTCGGAGACGGCTTGAAGTCGAATTGATACGCGAGAAGTCCATTGTACTCCAGTGGCTTGTTCACGACAATATCCTGGCGGTGCACTTCTTCCAGCACCGGCTCCTTCGCCGGATCGTCGCAGTCCGCCTTGCACTTGTAGAGCACCGCTTTCGTTTCGAATACCTTCGGGACGTCCTGCCCTTTCGACCGGAAGCTTTCCGACATCTCTTCCGGTTTGTAAAACTCCAACGTAAATTTCTCGTTCTTCAAATAATAAGGAGTCTCGGGAATTTTGACAAGCTTGCCTTCCGGAAAAGCGATATGCTGATCCATATGCCACCCCGGAATGCTGCGCATCAATACGGCGCCCAGAAAAATAATCAAACCGATATGATTGATATAAGGTCCCCAGCGGCTGAAGCGATTTTTTTCCGCCAGCAGCGCCGTGCCGTCCGTATGTACGCGGTAGCGCTGCTTGCGGAGCACCTCCGCCGCCTGTTCCGTCCAAGCTTCCGGCGTCTGTACCGAGCCTTGGTCGGCGGCCGGAAGCGGTCCGGTAAAGGTCACTTTTTGACGCGTGATGAAGCTTAAATGCTTGCGGATCTGCTGCTTATTAAGCGCCCGGTACAACGGCAGCACGCGGTCCAGACTGCAGACGACGAGCGACGTGCCGATCATGAACAGCAGCGTAATGAACCACCAGGACTCGAACGTATGCGAAAGCCCCAGCAAATAATAAATGTACCCGATCGTTCCGTACGTTTCTTTATAATACACCGCAGGGTCGATGTTCAGAAACGTATTTTCCTGCGGGTATACGGTTCCCAGAATCGAGCCCAGCAGCGTGATTGCGATGAGATAAACGGCGATTTTGACGGACGAGAAAAAATTCCACACCCGGTCCAGCACGCCGGGATTGGCGCGCTGGGATCGCCGGGCAACCCCGTCATACCGCATCTCAAGCGGCTCGCTGCCACCTTCGTCCGAAAGCGGCTTGCCACAGGACTCGCACAGCAGGGTGCCGACATGATTCTGGTGTCCGCATTCGCATTTCGTGTTTTGAATCATGCCTACTTCCACCCTTGCTTCTGCGGTAATAGCGATGTGATGGTCTTCTCAATGTATGCTTCATCCATTTCGCCGATCCGCATGACATCGACCTTCCCCTCCGGTCCGACGAAAAACGTGGTCGGATATTGGGAAACGCCGTAGCGCTTGCGGGTTTCCTCGTTCTTGTCGAGCAAAATCGGGAACGTAACGTTATATTGGTTGACGAAGTTTTCGACCGCGACTCTGGGCTCGTCCAGATTGAGGCCGAGAATCTCGACATTTTTATCCGCCCACTTGGCGCGCTGTCTTTCGAGCGCCGGCATTTCGTTGCGGCAAGGCTCGCAGAACGTTCCCCAAAAGTTGACGACGACGACTTTGCCGCGGTAATCCGATAGTTTGCGGGTGGTGCCGTCCAGGCCGAGCAGCTTAAAATCCGGCGCCTCCGAGCCTTGCGTCGGTTTTTTGTCGCTCCCGAACAGATTGCTCGCGAGCGTGAGCGCGCCGATGACGATAATGACGGCAAAAATGGAAATTTGGACCCATCGTCTATGTTTCCCCATATTCTCACACCTTTAAAACGAGAGTTGACAGACTGACAAATATCACATTTCCATTATATCGAAAATGGTCCTTGTAATTATTCGCCTTTTTGAATTTTATGTGACTTGCCTTCTCCCGCTTTAAGCGCTTCCTGACGAAGCTCGTTGACCTCCTGCGGGGTCAGGTGGCGAAACTTGCCCCGGGGGATGCCGGATAGCTGAAGCGGCCCGAATTGAATCCGTTTCAATTTGATCACCGGATGATGGATCGCGTCGAACATCCGCCGCACCTGCCGGTTGCGCCCTTCGTAAATCGTAATTTTCACGACGGCTTCGTTGTTTTCCGGACGCACGTCCTGGTATTCCACTTCGGCGGGCGCGGTCATGCCGTCCTCCAGCTCAATCCCGTTCTTCAGCTTGTCCAGCAAGCTGCCGTGAGGCACACCTTTGACCGTGGCCAAATAGGTGCGCGGCACGTGGTGCTTCGGGTGCGTCAGCAAATGGGCGAATTCGCCGTCATTGGTGAGCAGCAGCAAGCCTTCCGTATCGTAATCGAGCCTGCCGATCGGGTAAATGCGCTGCTTGATGTTTTTGAAAAACTCCGTTACCGTTTTGCGTCCTTCGGGATCTTGTGCGCTTGTGATGACGCCTTTAGGCTTATTAAAGATCACATACACTTTGGATTGCCGTCGGATCGGCTTGCCATCGACTTTAATAAAATCCTGGGAAGGGTCAACCTTCACCCCCAGGGTTGTTACTACTTTGTCATTGACTTCCACACGTCCTGCGGTTATCAATTCTTCACACTTGCGGCGGGAGGCCACACCCGCTTCGGCCAACACTTTTTGCAATCTATCCATCTGTGGATTCACCTCAAGCTAATGATACCTATCCTCGGGTGAAATCACAAGTTGCGCCCACGGAAAATCGCCTCCAGGGCATGTAATCGAATGCGGAAAAATGTCGTCAGGCTGAAAACCGTACGTTTCCGCCAGCCGGAGGATCAGCTTGTTCATCAAAAACAGCTGCTCTTTCTCTGCAGAAGTGCGGACGGTGCGCGGTCCGGAGAAGTCCCCTTCGAGACACAGGTGGATGTAGAGCGGATCGGTTTGCTCGGAAGAAGGGATGATGTCGCCGTTTTTGGCGATGAAATAATCATACCCTTTTCCGTTAATGGAGGAGCAGGCGGAATGGTGGATGACAATGCCGTAATACTGCATGCGGTTCACCTCGTTAAGGCTGGACTGCTCACAGTATATGTGCGGAGAGGATAGGGGGTGATGCGGGGTCCGGCGATAAGCCGAGCGGCGGAAGACGGGTCCGCACGCATGCGGCCTGCAATTCGCCGGCTGCGTTCAGGCAAATACCAGCGAGCAGATCGCAATCGAAGCGATGAATCCGACGGCGTCGGAAATAAGGCCGACCTTGAGGGCGTAGCCGGCCTTGCGGATGCCGATGGCGCCGAAATAAACCGTAATGACATAAAGCGTCGTATCCGTGCTTCCCTGGATCGTGGAAGCAATCCGGCCGATCATCGAATCGGGACCGAACTCGGAGATCAGATCTGTCGTAAAGGCAAGTGAGCCGGCGCCCGTAATCGGGCGCAAAAAAGCAAGCGGAATAATATCGCCCGGAATGCCAAGCCGCTCGCAAATCGGCTTCAGCCAGCCGATCATCAGATCCATCGCCCCGGATGCGCGGAACACGCTGATCGCCACCATCATGCCAACCAAATGCGGAATAATCCGGATCGTCGTATCGAAGCCTTCTTTAGCCCCTTCCACAAACGATTCGTAGACGGGAACCTTGCGGTAAGCCGCATAAAGAGGAATGAAGACGATTACGACAGGGATGGCCCATGCCGATATCCAATTGACTAGGTTATACACGCTGGTTCATCCTTTCCCCTGTCCGGGCGGCGTTGATCGCTTTCGATACCATCGGTCAACCATGATGGCGGCCAAGGTCGAGATAAAGGTAGCTATCAGCGTCGTACCGACGATTTCCGCCGGATTCGCCGAGTTGTAATTCATTCGTATGGCGATCAGTGTTGTCGGAATCAGCGTGATGCTGGCCGTATTGAGCGCAAGGAGCGTACACATGGCGGGGCTCGCGATGTCTTTATGCTTGTTGAGGAGCTGCAGCTCCTGCATCGCTTTAATACCCATCGGTGTGGCGGCGTTGCCCAATCCCAGAATGTTGGCGCTCATGTTCGACATAATGTACCCGAGCGCCGGATGATTTTTGGGCACGCTGGGGAACAGCGCGCGTACGACCGGCGAAAGCAATTTCGCCAGCTTTTGCAGCAAGCCCGCATCCTCAGCGATCCGCATGATGCCGAGCCAGAACACCATAATGCTGATGAGCCCGAAGCAGACCGTCACTCCGCTCTTGGCGCCGTCAAATACCGCCTCCGTGACCAATTCGATTCTGCCCTGAAAAGCAGCGACGACAAACCCCGCAACAATGAAAAACAACCATATCCAGTTGACCATGCCCGCCGCTCCTTCCGCTTAATCCGCTTGCCCGGTAAACATCACCCGGGTCAGCTCGGTCAAGATGTAGAGCCATTTGCGCGAATTGCCGCTGCCAAGCTCTTCCGCCTCCGCGAACGAATAGGCGGATCGTTCCTTCTGCTTCAGCCGGTGGCTATCCTTGGCAACCAGCGGAACCGAGCCGACCGGCTTACCGTCCAGCAGAAATTGCAGCCGCCCCGCTTCCCCGAGCCGACTTTCGACGGAAGCCGCATCATATAAAATCGGCTGACGCGCCAGTCTCCCGCGTTCCGCCTGCTCCGCCGGATATTGGAACGATGCCCCGGCGACAAGCCCGGTCCCCTCAATCGCCTCCCCCTTCTGGGCCAATGAAAGCAGAGGATAATGCTTGAAGCCGAAATCGAGCAGCCGGGAGTGATCGATCCAATCGTCAGGATCGTTCAAGGTCACGACAGCGAGCTGCTGCCCGCCTCGGGTCGCCGAAGAGACAAGGCACCGCTTGGCCAGCTTCGTATAGCCGGTTTTCACCCCGTCCGCCCCTTCGTAAAGCGAAAGCATTTTATTTTTATTGACCCAGCTGTAATCCCAGGATTCGTTCGGATTCGGCACCTTCTTCACTTTCGTTTTCACAATCTCCCGAAACACGGGGTTTCCGAGCGCATAAGCGGTCAGCTTGGCCATATCGTTCGCAGTCGAATAATGCCCTTGCTCGTCCAAGCCGGAAGGATTTTTGAAGCTGGAATTCGTCATGCCAACGACTTTCGCCTTCTCGTTCATCAAGAAGACGAAGCCTTCCATGCTGCCGCCTACATGCTCGGCGATCGTAACCGCCGCATCATTTCCGGAACGGAGCATCAAGCCGTACAGCAAATCCTTGAGATTCATTTCCTCGTTCAGCTTCAGGTAAATGGACGAACCTTCTTTGCCGAAAGCGTTCTTGCTCACTTTCGCCCGATCGGTCAAATGCCCATGCTCAATCGCGACAATCGCCGTCATGATTTTGGTCAAGCTGGCAATGCGCATCGGTGTGTCCCCCCTGGAGCTGTAAAGCAGCCGCCCGGAAGCGACGTCGATCAGCGCCGCAGCCGTCGCGCCGGTCTTTACACCCGGAGCGGCGCTGACTCCCGTCGGCGGAAGCGCGCCCATATAAACCAGCAGCAAAGCGAGCAAAAGCAAACATCCTTTTCTCATCTTTATCCTCCCACGCGCCATCCTACAGGAAAAGCCGACTCCTACCGGTCGGACAGCTCCATGTCTTTGTACAAGTATATGCTTGTCACTCCAGGTTATGAACGGCCCATGACAAGCGGCACTCTGGAAGCGTATGGGAAAGAAAATTAAACAAAAAAAGCCTTGCGTCTGCGGGCGTCCCCTACAGACTACAAGGCTAAAGGATCGATACAATCGGGCTCATTATATGAAACACGGCCAACCTTCGGGTCGACCTCGTAATACTTCATCCGCTCGGCAAGATACGGCTGCAAAACAGGCAGCAGTTCTCTTTCGTCCTGCACAGTCCGGTTCAGCCACAAGCTTTCCTGCTCTCGCGGCAAAATGACAGGCATCCGCTCGTGAACCTCGGCCACCAATTCGTTCGCGGCTGTCGTAAGGATTGTACAGGTGTGCAGCTTCGCTCCGTCCTCCGCCAGCCATGTATCATATAATGCAGCCATGCCGAACAATCCTCCGTCCGCCAGCACGAAACGGACCGGCTGCTTCTGCGAGCCGATCCGTTTCCATTCATAAAAGCCGTCCGCCGGAATAAGGCAGCGCTTCCGCTTCAGCAGGCTGCGGAAGGCCGGCTTCTCGGCGGCGGTTTCGGCCCGTGCGTTCATCATGCGCGCCCCGGATTTATCATCCTGCGCCCAGGAGGGGACCAGGCCCCAGCGAAGCTCACCAAGCCGGTTCGCCTCGCCGCCTGTCCCCCCTATGATCGCGGGAATCCATTGGCCCGGCGCCGCATTGTAGCGCGGCTGATACGGCGCCGGACGCCGGTCCAGCATAAAATTCAGTACCAGCTCTTCGAAACTAACGGTAACGGTATAGCGTCCGCACATGCCGGAGCGTCCCCCTTTCAAGCGCGGCTGGCTTGAGTTAGATTATCCGCATGATTAATAAATACCGTCAGCTTTTCGGCCAAATCGATTTCGTATGGCTGCCCCAGCACTTGGCCATCGGCATCGATCAGCACCCGCACGACGGGACGCTGCGGCACCGCAGGGTTAATATTGACGACAACTCCCTGCTCCCCCGAGCTTAGCTTGACGGTCAAGCCGAGCGGATAGATGGCGACGTTATCCCGAAACATCGCTACTTTGCGCTGATCGTACAGCGTTCCGACGCCCGCAAACAGCACTTCCATCGCTTGATGCGGAAGCATCGCGAGCCGATGCGGACGGTGCGTCGTCATCGCGTCGTAGCTGTCGGCGACGGCAATCCACTTGGCATATTCGTGAATGTCTTTTCCCGTAATCCCTCTCGGGTATCCGCTGCCATTTTCCCGTTCGTGATGCTGAAAGGCGCAGTGGGCGGAAAGCAGGGGCATATTCGGCTCGTCCTTAAGCAGACGGAAGCCGATCTCCGTATGCTTCTTCACCTCTTCGAATTCCTCCGCCGTGAGCGGTCCCGGTTTCTTAATAATGTCCAGATTGATCTTGGTCTTGCCGATGTCGTGCAGCAGCGCGCCCATTCCTAGCGCCATCAGCTCGTCCTGGTTATAGCCGCTTACCATGCCGAGCATGGTCGTATAAATACAAACATTCAGAGAGTGCTGATACAAATAGTTGTTCAAAACGTTCATATTCAGCAGCATAATGGCAGTACCCTGCTTTTCGTTCAGGTCGTCGATAATCATCTTCATGACATTGCCGAACGAACGTCCGAGTACGTGGTTTTTAGAAAATTTGGATCGGCTTTCATTTTCCATGAAGCTGCGGAAATGAGTGCGGATTTCGGTTAGCGCTCTGATTCTCGTTTCATCTGCAAGCGGTTCCTCAATCTTAAGGTCTTCCGTCGCCTTATCGGCGATATATAAATAATCGATGCCGAGCCTCTCCAAACGCCCGAGTAATCCTCCCGTCAGTTCCACCCCTTCATTCAGTAAAATGACGCCTTCTTCGTTATAAATGCACTTCCCGAGGCGCATACCCGGTTCGCACGATCTGGTGGGCAACAGCCGCATGAACGTATACCTCTTTCCCCATGTCTTCGGTCCTACGGTTACAAAATAACTATAGTGCAACTGCCGGGAAAGAGCAATATGTGCCATGTTAATTAATCAAAAAACAGTAAAAAATATGTAAAGCTGCTCCTGGGAGCAGCTCGCGGAATGATACGATCTAACCTTTTTCATATCAATTATGTCTTTGTCTACAGGTTTATTATGACCAAAAAAGGGTCGGGTGAAAAGGAAGTGTTGCTGGAAGGTTAAGCAACTCTTTCCAACCACCGACAAATCAGACAATAAAGTTCTGATTCTCGATGTTGTTCGTGACGGTAGTGGCCCCGGCCCCGGTTCCTTCCGTCATCGCACCCGCGCCGGGTTTAATCCCGTTTTTGATCATCGTTTGAATCCGGTCGACAACATGCGGCGCCGAATCGATCAGGCGCTCCAGCAGGTGGGTCTGGTTATCTAGCGGCACAACCTTGACGCCATGCTTGCCTACGACCAGAAAAGCGATCGGTGTGATGGATACGCCGCCGCCGCTGCCGCCGCCGAACGGCAAGGCCACATTGGCGTTATGCGCATCGGTACGGCTGATGCCGGCAGCCGAGGATTCGTCGGTCACAAACTCGCTACCCCCGGCCGCAAACCCGAAGCCCACTTTACTGATCGGCATAATGACGCTGCCATCCGGGGTCTCTACCGGATCGCCCACGATCGTATTGACGTCGACCATTTCTTTGATATTTTCCATGGCCGTTTTCATGAGTCCTTGAATCGGATGCTCAGACATGAATGAAGATCCTCCTTTTCGAAAAGGCTTGAACGCTACAATTTTCGATTGCGTTTTTAGCATTGCCCAAAGCCGAAAACGGTATGCGGGATGCGGTCCGTAAATGCCGAAAAGCCGCCGCTTCTGCACAACGCAGTTGACGACAGCTTCATCAGGTTCGCAGCAGCACTTTCTTCCAGGCACGCAGCCCGCCTTTTATTTTTAATATCCGGAAAAGCAGTTGAAGTCCCGCCACGACAAGATGCCACAAGCGGATATGCAGGCGGCATATGCCTTCGGTCATAAACACGTTCTGATTAAACACCGGCATGACTTGAAGCTCCGGCCTCGTCTCGAGCCGAATTGTCCGGAAAATATACCCCAAAAGTGAAGTTTTGAGTCCCCATAGGGTGCCTACGACAACAGCCGTCTCCGCCGCGTCTCCGATGCCGGCCGATGTTTTCCAGTTCAGCTCGGTACAATGAAAATGGCTGAGCAGCCGGCGAAACCATTGGTTAAACTTAAAACAGTTGTTAAGCAATATACGAAAGTTATCGATCGCCTCTTTAATTTTATCGAAGTCGATTTTGCGTTTAGACTCGCCCTGAAAACCACCATTGTTCGGATTCGTTTTCTCCGATTTCAGTTCCAACCCTTCCAGCCATCCATGGAAGCGGAGCATCGGCACGATGTACCTGTATCGGATCAGTCCGAATAAGGAGCGGACATCGATTCGAATTTCGTCATTTTGTTCCATATGTACGAAAGACAGGCAAATTTTGATCTTGCTTTGCGCCACGGCCAAAATCAAGACCGCGACCGCTCCGGCGATCCAAGCCCATATCATGCGATGCTCCTCCTCTTCGGCCCGGGTGCTTGCGGACAGCACAAAAACTCCTGAGCCGGAAGCTTCCGCTTCGTTTCCTCAGGAGTTAGTATAGCCCAGCATTGGAAAAACATGCGTACGTTACATGCCGCCCGGCTCCGCCACGTCCTCGAACGTGATTTGTTTGCCGTCCAGCTTCTCGAAAAGCAGCCTGGCCTCTTCTTCCAAATTATCGTCATTTTCAAACATCGACGTCTCCGGAAGATCTTCAATCGTGCTAAGCGCAAAATAATCGAGAAACGATTTGGTCGTCCCGTACAGAATCGGCCTTCCCGGCGCGTCCGCGCGGTCTACCTCTTGAATCAGATCTTTGGCCACCAGCGTCTGCAGCGCGCGATCCGACTTCACCCCGCGAATCTCTTCGATCTCCACCCGCGTAATCGGCTGCTTGTACGCTACGATTGCGAGTGTCTCCAACGCCGCTTGAGAGAGCGACGTCCGCGAGGGAGAATAGGCCAGCCGCTCAAGATACGGCGCGTGTTCCGGCACGGTCGTAAGCTGATAGGTACCCGCCAGCTCGACAATTTGAATCCCGCGGCCCTGACGTTTCATGTCCTCCTGCAAATCCAGGACAAGGTCGGTGACGAACTCGACGCTGAGCTCCAGCACGTCGGCGAGCTGTTTGGCGTCCAATCCCTCGTCTCCCGCCACAAACAACAAGCCTTCAATAACTGACTTCATCTGCCCAAAATCCATCTGCCGTTCCTTCCTCTCTTGCCTGAATCACAATATCGTCAAAAAGCTTATGCTGAAAGCAGACGATTCGCTTCACTTTCATCAGCTCCAGCAGCGCCAAAAACGTAACGACAATCGCGTCTTTCGTCGCGTCATCGTCCAGCAATTTCGAAAACATCACTTTGCCCCCGCACTTCTCGAGCGTATCGACTACCTCGTACATGCGATCCTTCACCGAGATTTCGTCCTTACGGATTTTGGCAATCGCCTGACGGCTCTGCATCCTCCGCATCGCCTTGCGAAACGCGTTAACGAGATCGGCCACATGCAGCCCTTTGACCGGGTTTTCCTGCACCGCCGGCACATAGGGGGTCAAATCCTCCGGCTCTCTCGTATAAATGAGGCTGCGCTCCATCTCTTTGTCCCGCAGATGATCCGCAATCGCCTTATACTTGCGGTATTCGATCAGCTTCGCTACGAGCTCGGCGCGGGGGTCGTACTCCTCATCCATCATGTAATCGTCGAATTCAAAATCCACGACAGGCGGCTTCGGCAGAAGCATCTTGCTCTTAATGGAAAGCAGCGTCGCGGCCATGACGAGGAACTCGCTCGTCACTTCGAGCTCCAGTTCCTGCATGGCGTCCAAGTATTCCATATATTGATCCGTAATTTCTTTGATCGGAATGTCGTAAATATCGACTTCCGCTTTATCGATCAAGTGCAGCAGCAAATCAAGGGGGCCTTCAAAGGTTTCCAGCTTTACTGTGACTTTCACTTTCCTCTCGTTCCCCCTTAATCCTCAAGCAGCTTTCGTCAGGTTGTCAGCTGTTTCGTCAAATTGGCCATCTCGATGGCGCTCGCAGCCGCTTCCCAGCCTTTGTTTCCAGCCTTGGTTCCCGCGCGCTCCACCGCCTGCTCGATCGAGTCGGTCGTCAGCACGCCGAAAATAACGGGAATGCCGGTCTTGAGCGAAATGGCGGCAACGCCTTTAGCCGTTTCATTGCAAACGTAGTCGAAATGCGGAGTGGACCCGCGGATGACCGCACCAAGCGTGATGACGGCGTCGTACTTGCCGCTCTCGGCCATTTTCTGCGCGATCAACGGAATTTCGAAAGCGCCCGGAACCCAGGCAATCTCGACTTCGTCTTCGTGTACGCCGTGCCGCTTCAGCGCATCCAGTGCGCCGCCCAGCAGCTTGTTCGTAATAAATTCGTTGAACCGTCCGACCACGATCCCGTATTTTAATCCTTGCGAGACCAGATGTCCTTCGTATACTTTCGCCATGTCCCTTCAACTTCCCTTCATTTAATGAAATATTTTTTTAGATGGTAAAATCAAGCAGATGCCCCAGCTTCGCCTGCTTCGTATGCAGGTAGTTCGTATTGTCCTCGTTTTCTTCCATTTGCAGCGGCACGCGCTCGACCACTTCCAGTCCGTAGCCTTCCAGACCGCGAATTTTGCGCGGATTGTTCGTCATGAGCCGGATGCGGCCGATGCCGAGGTCCTTCAAGATTTGCGCGCCGATCCCATAGTCCCGCAGGTCTGGGGGGAAGCCCAGCTTCAGGTTCGCATCGACGGTATCGAGCCCCTGCTCCTGCAGCTTGTACGCCTTCAGCTTGTTGATCAAGCCGATGCCGCGTCCCTCCTGCCGCATGTATAGCAGCACACCGGAGCCCGCCTCTTCGATCTGTTTCAGCGCCGCCGCGAGCTGCGGTCCGCAATCGCAGCGGTGCGAGTGGAAAACGTCGCCGGTCAAGCATTCGGAGTGAACGCGGACGAGCGTCGGACGGTCGCTGTCGATCTTGCCTTTGACCAGCGCGACATGCTCCTTGCGGTCAACGTCATTCGAGTAAGCGATGGCGGTAAAAACGCCGAAGTCCGTCGGCATCCGCACCTCGACCTCGCGCTGTACCAGCTTTTCCTTCTGATTGCGGTAGCGGATCAGGTCCTGGATCGTGACGATCTTCAGATCATGCTTGCGGCTGATCTCCATCAGATCCGGGACGCGGGCCATTTCGCCGTCTTCCTTGATCACTTCGCAGATGACGGCAGCGGGATATGCGCCGCACATGCGCGCCAGATCGACTGCCGCTTCCGTATGTCCGGCGCGGCGCAGGACGCCGCCTTTCTTGGCTGTGAGCGGAAAAATATGTCCCGGACGGCGGAAGCTCTGCGGCTTCGTCTGCGGGTCGATCAGCGCCTGCACGGTCCGTGAACGCTCCGATGCGGAAATGCCGGTCGACGTTTCGACGTGATCGATCGAAACCGTGAAGGCGGTGCCGTGGTAATCCGTATTGCGCGATACCATCTGCGGCAAGTCCAGCTCCTGGGCCCGCTCTTCAGTAATCGGGGCGCAGACGAGACCGCGTCCCTCCTTGATCATGAAGTTGATGACCTCCGGCGTCGCTTTCTCGGCCAAGGCGATGAAGTCGCCTTCGTTCTCGCGGTCTTCGTCGTCCACGACGATAATGACTTTGCCCAGCATCAGATCGTATATCGCTTCTTCAATCGGATGAAACCGGATCGGTTCGTCCATTCCTCTCTCCTCCTTAGGTCTATGTGAGTCTGGAACCGGATTACAGGAACCCGTGCTCCGTTAAAAATGCGGCGCTTAGACCGCCGGGGGTTGTCCTTTGGGTTACGGCAGCCCCTTCTCCGGTTCGGAAGGTCAGCAGCCGCTCGATGTATTTGCCGAGAACGTCGGCTTCAAGATTGACTTCATCCCCTTGCTTTTTGTGCTGCAGCACCGTTTCCGCGAGCGTATGCGGGATGATGGATACGGTAAACGATGTTTCTCCCAGCTCGACGACCGTCAGGCTGATTCCGTCAATCGTGATCGAGCCATGCGGGATGATATATTTTAAGATGCCCGGGTCATGCGGCTCTACGCGGAAGACGACGGCGTTTTCTTCCAGAGTCCGCCCCCGGATGACGCCGGTCGAATCGACGTGTCCCTGTACAATATGACCACCGAACCGGCCGCCTGCCGTCATCGCGCGCTCCAGGTTGACCGGAGATGCGCTAGACAGGCGGGACAAGTTCGTCCGCCGGAACGTTTCCGGCATCACGTCGACAGTGAAAGATGCTTCGTCATAAGCGATAACGGTCAAGCAGACGCCATTCACCGCAATGCTGTCGCCAAGCTTCACATCGTCCAGAATACGCTTCGCCCCGATCGTCAGTACCATCGCCTGACCTTGCTTCGCTATGCGGCGCAACGTGCCGATTTCCTCGATAATTCCGGTGAACATGGAATATCCCTCCTTTTCCGTCTATTCAGGAGCAACCCGTCTATTCGCTGGGCTCCGCATAGTTCGGGTACCCGATCAAGCATAGATCGTCGCCGAATGTCTCGACCTGCATGCGTTCCAGCCGAATCGCCTCGCGCATTTGCCCGAAGCCGGCGAAGTCGAAGTTCGCCGGCGCCAGCGCGCCTCCGCCGATGATCTTCGGCGCGAGGAAGAGCACGAGCTTGTGGGCGAGCCGGTGCTCCAGCAGCGCGCCGCTCAGCTTGCCGCCGCCTTCCACGAGCAGCGAGCCGATCTCGCGCTCGCCGAGCCGCGCCATGGCGGCGTCCAAATCGACAGCGGGGCCCGGCCCGCAGTCGACGACCTCTACGCCGCGCGCTTCGAGCTCGCGGCGGCGAGCCGCCGGCGCCTGTTCGGTCGTGAGCACGACCGTCGGCGCAGCCCCGTCCCGCACGAGCTTCGCCTCGTGCGGCAGCCGCAGCGTCGAGTCGACGACGACGCGGATGGGGTGCAGACCCGGCACGGGCAGCCGGGTCGTCAGGGACGGGTCGTCGGCCAGCACGGTGCCGATGCCGACCATAATCGCCTGGTGGCGATGCCGCAGCGTATGAACGTAGGCGCGCGAGGCCTCGCCTGTGATCCACTTGCTGTCGCCCGTTCTGGCGGCGATTTTGCCGTCCAGCGTACTGGCCGATTTGACGGTGACGAACGGCCGCCGGGTGGCGATGAACGTATTGAACGCTTCGTTCAATGCGTTGGCCTCCCGCTCCAGCACCCCTTCCGTCACTTCGATGCCGCTCGCCCGAAGCCGGGCGATCCCGCTGCCGGCCACAAGCGGATTCGGGTCGATCGCCGCAACGACGACCCGCTTGACGCCTTCGCGGATCAGTCGGTCGCTGCATGGCGGCGTCCTGCCGAAGTGGCTGCACGGCTCCAGCGTCACATAGGCGGTGGCGCCCGCCGCTTCGCTCCCCGCCATGTTCAGCGCATGAATTTCGGCATGCGCTTCGCCCCGTTTCAGGTGAGCACCCATGCCGACAATGCGTCCTTCCTTGACGATGACGCAGCCGACGACCGGATTAATGCCCGTCTGTCCGGCCGCCGAAGCGGCCAGCTGCAAAGCCAGATTCATGTAATACTCGTCGTTCAGCAACCTCACAGTCAATTGACGCAACCTCCTTTTCCAGATTATGTTGCCGGAAAATGCGAAAAAGCCCTCTTTTTGCTTAGCAAAAAGGGGCTTGTGAGAAGTGCGCGTTTAGACAAACAAACGCAGGCGGAATCCTTGCAGCGACAGTTCGCAATGCAATGCAAATACATGCTACTCAAGCCACGTCGATGCATGTCTAAATAAACCTTGCTCTGTGTCCGATGACACACGGCAAGAAGACATGCTCAAACAGACATACCTGTGGCATGTTGAGTATGTGAAATAACGCACATACGCACGCAGACAGTCTATCGCCGGTCCCGCTTTCCCTTCTCCCATCCAGACTATACTGTCGGTCTCGGAGTTACACCGAGTCCACCGGCAACCAGAAGCTGGCTGCACGGGTCACGGACTGAGCTCGGCCTATAACAATCTAGCCGAAACATCACCGCCGGTAGGGAATTTCACCCTGCCCCGAAGGAAACGAATTATTAAGTTTGTTACCAATGATATTTCTAAGGTTCTTTGTAGCACCGATCATACCAGTATCCACAAGGCTTGTCCCGATTTTGCGGTTAACCGAAAAATCTCCTAAGAAAATCATGTAACTTGAATGAAATACTACCACTACAAAATGAAAAAAGCAACTGCTTTTGCTGCTACCCTTGCATCCTCGCCTGTGTACCATCCAAATACCCATACATCCTTCGCCATTCTGAATACCTTAAAGTTGGAGGTGAAAATGGATGGCTAAATATGCCAATACCGGATCGTTTAATTTTACGAGCGCAGGCGTAAAAACATTGTTTACTGTACCTAAGGGAATTAATGGGACTCTGGCGATTTCCAACAACAGCAATAAACCCTTTGTTTTGCTATTGAATAATACGGTGACCATTGCTGTAAAGCCTTATGGTATTGCTAGAATTGGTTCTTTAAGCGGCGGTTTTCCTACAAAAGTCGCAATTAGAACTAAGGGGCCGACAAACGGAGCTTACATCTTTCAGCAGAATTAAGAAACCAGGCCCGTTTTTCGCTCGCTTTATAGCATTCGCCGGGACTAGACGATTGGATGGGACATACAGTAATAAGGAAATAAACACAAGGGAGGGCCGTGCGATGAACCGGATGCTTGTAAAAACCTATAAGTACAAGGCAGGCAAAAATCAATACATCGTCATTCAAATATTTCAAAAGGCGGTCTCGTCGGTAGGTCACGGAAATGCGCTTGCCAGCAACGCGGTGAATGTGAAGATCTTCAAAAACGTCAAGGGACGCAAAACCTAATCTTCCCGCTCCTCCCGGAAAGGAGGTGATCTCGATGTCGCAGCATAAGCAATGGAGGCATCACCAAAAAGGCAACGAAAACAATAAGGTCAACGTCTGGCAATCGAGCAAAGCAAGAACGGGCCAAGGCGGCAACGCCTTCGCCATCAACGCGTCCGACGTAGGTGTCGTCAAAACAAAAGTGACCAACAACAACAGCAAAAAGAAAAAATGACATTAGTGCATTAAAAAAACGCCGAAACCCCTTGTTTCATCCGGGGATTCGACGTTTTTCCACTTAAGCTTCCACGATTTGAACGGATTCCATTTTGTCGCGGCCTTTGAACGCATCGACGTGCTCCATGCCTTTGACGACTTTCCCGAACACGGTGTGCTGACCGTCCAGGTGAGGCTGCGGCTGGTAGCAGATGTAGAATTGGCTGCCTCCGGTGTTGCGGCCGGCATGCGCCATGGCAAGCGTTCCGCGTTCATGCTTGTTCGGGTTGATCTCGCAGTTGATCGTATAGCCCGGGCCTCCGGTGCCTGACCCGTGCGGGCAGCCGCCTTGCGCTACGAAGCCCGGAATGACGCGGTGAAACACGACTCCGTTGTAGAAGCCTTCGTTTGCAAGCTTTTCGAAGTTTGCTACCGTATTCGGCGCATCTTTCTCGAACAAATCGAGCACGATTTCGTTGCCGTCGGTCATTTTAATAATCGCCTGTTTTGCCATAGGACGAACACTCCTTTAATTGCTTGTTCTGCCGGACGCATCCTTCTGCGATGCCCCCGGACAACCCTTCCTATTTTACTATGAAAAACGGTTCCGCACAAATTGGCATTCATTCTTATCGCTCGCACGAGGATAAAAAAACGCCGGCCCCAGGGACCGGACGTTCTCTCTCATCTTTCTTATAACGTTTTGGCCGTCACTTGCCGCATCCGCTCAGGGACGACATCGTTGCCGAGCAAATGCTCGAACGATTCGCGTTTTACCACGATATCGGCCTCGCCGTCCTTCACGAACACGACCGCCGGCCGGCGAATCCGGTTGTAGTTGCTCGACATCGCGTAATTGTATGCACCGGTGCAGGCTACAGCGAGTAAATCGCCCGTGCGCGCCTGCGGCAGGCTGACGTCCCAGATGAGCATGTCGCCGCTCTCGCAGCACTTGCCCGCGATGGATACGACCTCTTCGTCCGCTTCGGACGCACGGTTCGCGAGCATGGCCTCATACTGCGCTTCGTACAGCGCCGGACGCGGATTGTCGGTCATCCCGCCGTCGACGGCTACGTATTTGCGCACGCCGGGAATATCCTTGTACGTGCCGATCGTGTATAGTGTCGTCCCTGCGTCTCCGACGATGCTGCGGCCCGGCTCGGTCCAGATCTCAGGCAGCGGATAGCCATTTTGGCCGAATTTCGTCTGGATCGCTTCGGCGATCGAATGTACATACTCGGCGACAGGCAGCGGCGAATCGCCATCGATATAACGGATGCCGAAGCCCCCGCCCAGATTGATGACCGGGAACGTCAGACCCAGCTGCTCCCGGATATGGACTGCGAAATCGGCTACTTTATCGACCGCAAGCCGGAAGCCGCCGACCTCGAAAATTTGCGAGCCGATGTGCGAATGAACGCCAAGCAGCTCGATATGCGGCAGCTCCGACGCTTCCTTGACCGCCTGCTCGGCCGCGCCGTTAGCCAGATCGAAGCCGAACTTCGAATCGGTCTGGCCCGTTGATATATATTCATGCGTGTGAGCATCCACCCCTGGGGTGATGCGCAGCAAAACATTAACTTTTTGCCGTTTCTCTCCCGCAATCGCGTTCAACATGTGCAGCTCGACAAAGTTATCGACGACGAAGCAGCCGATCTTGGCGTTAACCGCCATCTCAAGCTCCTGCGGCGTTTTGTTATTGCCGTGAAAATGAATCCGCTCGGCCGGAAAACCGGCTTCCAGTGCGGTATACAATTCGCCGTCCGATACGATGTCCAGCGACATGCCCTCTTCCTCGACAATACGGCACATAGCCATAACGCAGAACGCTTTGCTGGCATATGCTACCTGAAACCGGAGGCCCGTAGCGCGAAATGCTTGCACAAATTCGCGGCAGCGCTGGCGGATCAATTGTTCGTCCATGACATACAGCGGTGTTCCGTAGCGCTCGGCTAAATCGACTGTGTCGCAGCCGCCGATTTCCAGATGTCCCCTGTCGTTAATCTTGCTGGTGCCGTGTAGATACATCTTGTTCGACTCCTTCTCCCCATGAAAAGACATTACTTTTAAAGTACCACAGACAAGCGCAAAAACACAATATGCAAAACACCCCTCCGAAGCCGGGCTTCAAAGGGGCGTAAGGAGTGAAACTATTTTGGCCGCTGCGCCTGCCGGGTCCTGTCTTTCGGCCTTGTCAGACTTAGGCGCGTTTTCATGGACAGAAACGGCACTCTTATCAGAATATGCCGCATTGCGTTCATATTAAACGGGATAAACGGCCACAAATACGGGGTATTGTACGAGCGCTGCAGCGCCAGCATGAGCAGCAAAAAGGTAGAGCCGATGATAAACCCCGGCACTTTGAAAACCGCAGAAATCACGAGCAGGACGAGCCGGCAAATACGGTTCGCCAAGCTGAGCTCGTAGCTGGGGGTAGCAAACGTACCGACCGCGGCAACCGATATGTACAGGATGATCTCATTTGAGAACAAACCCGCCTTGACGGCTACTTCTCCTACCAAAATTGCCGCCACCAAGCCCATGGCGATCGCAAGCGGCGAAGGCGTATGCACGGCTGCCATCCGCATCAAATCGATGCCAAGCTCCGCGATAAGAAACTGGCCGATGATCGGGATTTTTCCCGGCTTCTGCGGCCCCAGAAACTCGAGCCCCGCCGGCTTAAGCTCCGGCGTAGTCACGATAAGCAGCCAAAGCGGAAGCAGAAAGATCGACGCGGCGATGCCGATAAACCGCACCCATCGGAGATAGGTGCCCACAATCGGCGTCTGACGGTATTCTTCCGCATGCTGCACATGGTGGAAAAACGTCGTCGGCAAAATCATAACCGAAGGGGACGTATCGACAAACACGATGACATGGCCTTCCAGCAGGTGAGCCGCCACCACATCGGGACGCTCCGAATACCGGACTGACGGATACGGGTTCCAGCTATTCCCAACCACCGCTTCTTCCAGCTGTTTCTCGGCAAGCGGTACCCCGTCCACCTTCACTTCTTTGATTTTATCGCGGATCGATTCCACCAGCTTCATGTCACAAATATCTTGAATGTAGCCTATGCAAACGTCGGTCTGCGTTCGTTTGCCGACCTGCGTAATTTCCAGCTTCAGCCGCGGGTCCCGTACTCTGCGACGCACCAACGTAACATTGGTAAGCAGCGTCTCGACAAAACCGTCACGAGAGCCCCGCACGACCCGTTCGAGCTCAGGCTCTTCGGTCGTACGGGCCGGAAAGCTCTTGGCGTCAACCAGAATGGCTTCGCGTTCGCCCTCGAAGAAAAAGGCCGTGCCGCCCATCGCGACATTGTCGATCGCTTCCTTCAGCTTGCAGGCCCGCTTCACCTGCACGTGAGGAATCAGCGCCTCTTCGAACAAGCCGATGATTTTGCGGCGCCCGTCCTCCTCCTGACGCTCTGACGGCTCTTCCGCGCGGTCCGTTCTCCAGTTCCGGTACGGTCTTCGGTGCTCCTCCACCGGTTTTCGGTGCTCTGTTTCTCTCTGCACCTGATCGGCATAAGAGAGCCGCTCCAGAATTTCGGTCAGTACATAATCTTTAATGAACCCGTTATAGTAGAAAATCCCTGTTTTTTGCCCGCCGAACACCATTTCGCGAAAGATGACGTCGAAGCTTTTGTTCAAGCCTACTTGCTCTTCCAACTGCCGCTTCAGACGGTCGAAATCCTCGGAAATTTCCGTGCTCTCCTTAAGCTCCCGCTCTTCCGCCGTCAATTGCGTCTCCTGACGCATCTTGCGCGACATACCCGATTCGGAATCTCCGGATTCGGTATCGTGTTCCTCTCCGTCCTTTACGGATCGCTCCTCCGGTTCGTCCGCCGACAGGCTGCCGATAATGTTGCCTTCCCGGTCAATGATCAGCTTATCTTCCTCCGGCGGCTTGATGCTGCGAAGCTTTTTTGGCTTTCCTATCAATTTCGCACGTTTGATTTGCTTGTTCACACCCTTCACCTCCCAGCGAATTTTGCTGCGGCGCAGCTTCGGGCACTACTGCACCAGCCCGAGCCAATCGATCAACGAGCCGAGCACTTTCCCGAAAATCATCGCCATCAACAGCCAGATCATATATTCTTCCATCCGGATTCTTTTGGCCAAAATCGGCAGTACGTTGATGACCTCAGTCAGCGCTGCCGCAAGCATGCCGACAAAGCAGCCGGCGAACAGGCCGAGCACCGAGGCGGACAAAGGAAACAGCCGGAACCTCCATTGAAAGAAATCCGTCACCGTAAAAAAAACCGCACCGAGCACGACTGCACCTTCGTATAAGCGGATCGACCGGTACGATCTGCTGATTTGCGCCAGCCTCGGTATGATGTCCAGCACCACCAAAAAAGCCACCATGCCGCTGCCCACCGCAAGGCCGCCAGCCAAGCCAACAAAAGCTACCAGGAACCCGCTCAACAGTCCGGTCAAGACGGCGGCTCCCGATCCAGGGAGCGATTGATTTTGGTGTATTCCTCGGCGATGACATACTGGTTGACGTTTTCCTGATACATGAACATTTCCACCTCCAACGGGCTCGGCTCCTCGTTGAACTTTTTCTTGAACAGGTGATTGAAAAAGACGATCATCCCGATGCCGATGCCAAACGAATATGGAATTTGCAGCAGCAGCGGGCGCTCGGTCGGTTTGCCGGTGAGCAGCTTATAGAGGCTCCGGTGGACTTCGGCCATGCTGACGTCGGCGTGAAAATTCATAATGGCCAGTCCCGATCCGATAAAAAGCAGCAGCCACACCGGAATGATGAGAAATATGCTGGGAGGGCGCGTTTTGTCCGAAATTTCAACCAGTGTATGCGGTTCGCCGAAATGCTCGATGGTCATGGCCGGAAACCGCTCTTTGATTTTGCGAACGACCAGCATCATATCGATAAGCAGCAAGCTGCCGTCATGCTTCTCGGGGCGGTACAATTCCAGCTCAAGCAGCTCCGCTTCATACTCGGGCTCCGTCAGAAACACGGCAATGTGCCCGAGCCGAATCGGAACGCCGCGGCTGACCCGCATCCGTTTGCGCAATCGGATGTACAGGGACGGAGCGGAACCACGGTTCATCCCCGAATCCTCCCTTACCATGCATTTAACGGTAGTATGAATAATTACGCATGGCGATAAACATCCCGGACTTTGGCAAAAATTTCACCGGGAGCCGAGGCATAAAGGGAAGCGACATAACAAACAGTAAAGGCAAGAACAAAGGTCACCCAAACTTTTCGTTAGAGGAAGGTGTCGGCATATGAGAAGAACGGCTTTAACGCTCGTTATCATCGGGGCTTTAAACTGGCTGTTGGTCGGACTGTTTCAATGGGACTTGGTTGCCGCCTTGTTCGGAGGCGACGCTCATCGGGTATCTTCGGGCATAAGCCGAATTGTTTATACATTGGTCGGTTTGGCGGGCCTGTACTGCATCGCCTTGTTGTTCCGCGACGACGACAGAGCCCGGGCCCGGTAACGGCAAGGCTGTCCTTGAGACGCACCAAGAGGACGAGGGCGTTCGCTCGTTCTCTTTTTAAGCTGCAATACAAAAACAGCTCCCCGTCGATTCCCGCAAGAGGAACCTCGGAGAGCTTATTTAGGCCGTTGTAGTTATTGGGCAATTTGATCCTTGATCGACTGTAATATTTTTTTCTCGAGCCGCGAGACCTGCACCTGGGAAATACCAAGTCTGCTGGCCACCTCGGACTGCGTCTGATCCCGGAAATAACGGAGATATACGATCAAACGTTCCCGTTCATTCAGCGTGCCGATCGCTTCGTTCAGCGCCAGCTTGTCGAACCACTTGTCTCCGCCCTCGTCCGCGATCTGATCCATCAAGGTGATCGGGTCGCCATCGTTTTCAAAAACGGTTTCATGGATCGAGGACAAAGGCTTGTTTGCTTCTTGAGCGAAGACGACCTCCTCCGGCGTGATTTGAAGCTCCTCCGCCACTTCCTTGATCGTCGGCAGCCGGCCGTTCCGTTTCGAAAGCTCGTCCTTCGTCTTGCGGATTTTGTTGGCCAGCTCCTTGAGCGAGCGGCTCACCTTCAGCGTTCCGTCGTCGCGCAGAAAACGCTGGATTTCCCCGATGATCATCGGGACCGCATACGTTGAAAACTTCACATCATACGACAAGTCAAACTTATCCACCGACTTGAGCAGTCCGATGCAGCCGATCTGAAACAAGTCCTCGGCCTCGTAGCCCCGGTTAAGAAACCGCTGCACAACCGACCAGACCAGACGGATGTTGCATTGCACCAGCGTATCTCTGGCCACGGTGTCACCGGACTGGCTGAGCGCGATCAATCGTTTGACTTCGCTATCGTCCAAATAGCTGTGTGAGGCGTGCTTCAAATCTACATCCATGAGATCAGACCCCTAATTGAAAAGAGCTTTTTTCGATTCGATTCGCTTCTTCATTTTAATCGTGGTGCCTGTGCCTAAGGCTGTCGTCACTTCGATCGCATCCATGAAATTTTCCATAATCGTGAAGCCCATGCCAGAGCGCTCCAGCTCCGGCTTCGACGTATAAAGCGGCTGCTTGGCCAGATCCAGATCCTCGATCCCCGCTCCTTCGTCCGTCACGGTAATAAAGACCGTGTCTCCTTCGAGCTCGGCCGTAATCGTTACAATCCCGTCCGGGCGGTTGTCATAGCCGTGAATGATGGAGTTCGTTACCGCTTCGGACACGACCGTCTTGATATCCGTCAGCTCATCCAGCGTCGGGTCCAGCTGCGATACGAAAGCGGCGACGGTTACGCGGGCGAACGATTCGTTCTCGGAGCGGCTCGCAAACTTCAGCGTCATAAAGTTTCGTTCACTCATAGGGCGACCTCCAGACTTTGCAGCGCTTTACTCTCGTTATCCTGAATCGATAAAATTTTGAACAGCCCCGACATTTCAAGAAGCCGGTGTACGGCGGGATTCAGGTCGCAGACGACCATTTTGCCGCCGCGCGCCGTAATCTGCTTGTAGCGGCCCAATATGACGCCGAGGCCGGAGCTGTCCATGAAGGTTAGCTCCTTGAAGCTCATGATGATGTGGTTGACGTTTCCGCGCATGACCGCCTCTTCCATCCGCGTTTTGACTGTGTCCGCCGTATGATGGTCCAGCTCTCCCTGAAGCCTGACGATCAGCGTTTGGCGATAATGTTCGAGTTCGATTTGCAGACTCAAGCTGCTCACTCCTTCCCGTTCATGCACACTCTTTTCTACGTGAAGGAATCCTTTTCCTGCCCCCCGACAAAACTAGAAGAAATGCGCTATAACTAGAACAAAAGCGACAGAAAGCGCAGCGGAATAGCGCAAAATCCCCGCGGCGGCGTAAGCTGTGTCTGCGGGGATCATGCTGTGTATGTCAGGCCGGCAGCTATTCGTCAATCCAAGAAAAACATCCGTTTCGCCGTTCGCTTCGTCAAGGTCCACCACCCGGCTTTTTTCACATTTACGGGCGATTCCAGCGCGAATTCGGTCAATACCTGATCGCCTTTGTATACGATGATTTTCCCGATCGAATCCCCGGCGGTAATCGGCGCTTTCAAATCCGTCCGCAGTTGGACTTCGTGGCGGATTCCGTCGGCCGCTTCCCCTTTTTTGAGCAGCAAGCTGTAAGGATGTGTCGCCGTTAACGGGACGACCGGCACCTCGCCCTTGCCGATTCTCAATTCGCCAAGCGAATCGCCGGTCTTGTAGATCGGAAGATTCGTATATTGCGAGAACGCATAATCGAACATCCGCGTGACTTCCGCATTGCGCGTTTTCGTATCCGGTTCGCCCATGACCACGGAGATGACGCGCAGATTGTCACGCTTCGCCGTTGCCGACAGGCAAAATTTCGCTTCACTCGTATAACCGGTTTTCAAGCCGTCCGCCCCCGAATAAAAGCGCACGAGCTTATTCGTATTGACAAGCCAAAACGGCTTCGGCGATTCCTTGCGCAAATAGTCTTGGTACAAGCCGGTATACTGGGTAATCGCTTCGTGCTTAAGCAATTCTTTGGACATCAGCGCAATATCGTAAGCGGAAGAGTAATGATTTTCGGCAGGCAGTCCGTTCGGATTGACAAAATGGGTATTTTTCATCCCCAGCTGCGCGGCACGTTCGTTCATCATTCGCACGAATGCTTGTTCCGTACCTGCAATTTTCTCCGCCATCGCTACCGATGCGTCGTTGCCGGAGGCCATGGCGATGCCTTTCAGCATATCACGCACCGTCATTTCCTCGCCGACTTCCAGAAAAATCTGCGAGCCGCCCATGGAAGCGGCGTATTCGCTTGTCCGCACTTTCTCGTCCAGCTTAAGTTTTCCTTGGTCCAGTGCTTCCATAATAAGCAGCATCGTCATAATTTTCGTGATGCTGGCGGGGGGAAGCCTGGCATCTTTGTTTTTGTCGTGAATGACCGTGCCGGAATCCGCGTCGATGATCACGGAAGATACGGCATTTGGAGCCAGCTCAACCGGCTGCGCTCTTTTCGCTTCCTCCGCCATCGCGGACGGCAGCGCGACCAGCAGCAGAAGCTGGATGCAAATCGACCACTTGATCACTTTGCTGATCATAACCCTATTCTCCCCTCCTGTCGGAGCTCGATTGTAGGTACTGGTATTCAGTGTTGACAAATCTGGCACAAAATATTCCAAAACAGGAAAACAAACAACCGGGAAGCAGGCCCGATCCCCGGCTGGCATTCACATTCACGCTGGAGGATGCGGCTCTAATGTGCGGTCGGAAACACGCGGCGTACCAAATCCGCAAACCCTTGCACGAATCCGCCGACCGGACGTCCGGCTCGCACATCCGCTATATACGTGTTGACGCGTCCGACAAAATCCGGATTGACAGATACATAGACGCGCTGTACGTTCGCATCCGTCGCCCGGATTTTCCCGGCGATGCGATTTTCGACATCCTGCGTCAGCGTCTGGTTGGGTTTCAGCACGGACGCCACATAAGCGGTACGGTCGGTAACAAGCACATTCGCCGAATGGACTTCCGGCACCTCGGAAACAATTTTGTGTGCTGCCGCATCGGCAATATCGATTTTTCTGGCGGTGGTTTGATACGGCTGAACCCCCTGATTCGTTCCCTGATGTGTGTAATGCGTCTGGGTCTGCTGCTGGGGTTGGGCAGCCTGCTGCTGCATACGCGCCTGCTGCCTGTTCGTGCAGCCAGCTGCCAGGACGGCGACGCAGCCAAGCACGAGCGAGGCTCGGACCCATACTTTAACGTGATTCATCGTTGTTGCAACCTCCCTGTGAATGATTGTCGTCTTTAGTATGCTTACTCCCATCGTTTGGCATGCACGCAAAGAAGCCCGGGACCAAAATCCCGGGCTTTCAAGTATCGTGACCAGCTTATTACAACTTGCGAATACCGTCCTTCGTGATAACGGCATAAATCAACTTCAACTTTTCGGCAGGCGCCGAAGCGATCTTGAAAGCGGCAGCCGTCCGCTGCATCATTTCCGCCGTTTCTGCCGAATCCTCGCGGTTGATATACAGCTCGGCAAGCGGCTCGCCTTTTTTCACCGGATCGCCGACACGCTTGAACAGCTTGATGCCCACGGCCAGGTCGATCTTGTCTTCTTTGGTCGCGCGGCCCGCACCAAGCAGCATGGCGGTAATCCCTAGCGCTTCCGCATCGATCGCAGCTACATAGCCTTCTTCCGGCGCCGGTACGTCCACACGGTGGGCGGCTTGGGGAAGCCGGGCGGGATCTTCCGCAACATAGGCGTCGCCTCCCTGCGCGGCAATGAACTGCTTCAGCTTCGCGAGCGCCTCGCCGTTGTCAAGCAAGCGGGTGACGAGCTCCTTCGCTTCGGCTTCGCCGTCCGCTTTGCCTCCAAGGCGCACCATGTGCGCCGCCAGTTCGAGACAAATCTCCGTCAGCTCGGCCGGCCCCCGGCCGCTGAGCGTATCGATCGCCTCCAGCACCTCAAGCGAGTTGCCGATCGAAGGACCGAGCGGCTCATCCATGTTCGTAATCACCGCAACCGTCTCCCGGCCGACCTCCGTTCCGATATCGACCATCGCTTGAGCCAGCTTGATGGAATCGTCCAACGATTTCATAAACGCGCCGCGTCCGGTTTTGACATCGAGGACGATGGCGTCCGCGCCGGAAGCGATTTTTTTGCTCATGATCGAGCTGGCAATCAAAGGAATCGATTCCACCGTCGCCGTCACGTCGCGCAAGCCGTACAGCTTCTTGTCCGCCGGCGTCAGGTTGCCAGTTTGGCCGACTACCGCAAGCCCGATCTCCCGCACCTGCGCCAAAAATTGCTCCGTTGTCCGCTCGACGGCAAAACCCGGAATCGCTTCCAGCTTATCGATCGTCCCGCCTGTATGGCCAAGGCCCCGGCCGGACATTTTCGCCACAGGGATACCGGCCGCCGCCACCAACGGCCCTACGATGAGCGTCGTCGTATCCCCGACACCGCCTGTGCTGTGCTTATCGACCTTGATGCCGTGAATGGAGCTTAGATCGACCTGATCCCCCGAACGCGCCATCGCCAGCGTTAGATCCGCCGTTTCCCGCGCGGACATGCCGTTAAAATAGACCGCCATCGCCCAAGCGGACATCTGGTAATCCGGAATTTCCCCTTTCGTGTAGCCTTCAACCAAAAAAGCGATTTCTTCAGAGGACAGCTCCTTGCCGTCCCGTTTGCTATGTATGATATCAACCGTTCTCATCCAGGCCAACTCCCCTGTCACGTAGTCTCCCCCGTATTATATTCCCTTCGCGGCAAAAAGAAAAGAAAGCCCCGGGAGACGCTCCCGAGACTTCCTTGGCACATGTAAAACGGGATATTGCTTTTTTAGGATACGACGATCTTCGTTTTCATATCCGCATGACCCGGACCGCAAGGCAGCACGCAGTGCACTTCATACGTACCCGGTTTGTCGAACGTAACATCCATCGACTTGGTGTTGTTGTCCAGCTTCACATTGGTGCCAACGATTTCAAGCGCATGAAGCCCTTCCTTGTTCATCAGGGAAACGGTCATTTTCTCACCGGCTTTCGCCGTGTATTCCGGCTTATCGAACTGATAGTTCGTCGCTACGAACTTGATCGAAGGACCCGCCGTTTCCTCTTTCGCCATTTCTGCCTGACGTGCAGAGATGTTCTGGAATAAAACGCCCGCACCGAGGAGACAGGCGATGATGAACAATGAAAACATAGCCCACTTTTGCATAGATAATCCCCCCCTTACTGTTCGGCCGTAAAGACGTATAGTCTTATTGTACAAAATACGAGCGACTTTACACATGCCCTTTCATGCCATTCCCGTGAAAAATTTGTGAACAAATTTTGATCGTCATTTCCACGGCACTCACTCTTAGCATGAGATAACGTTTCAGCCAAAATACGCGAATTTCCTCCATCAGCAAAAAAACTCCGCCATAGCGGCAGAGCATTTACAAAATTGGATTTAACGGCTGAGTCGGTCGCGAATTTGGAAGCCGATGCCCCGCTCTTTCCGCTTCGTTTCCTGCTGGTTCATCTTTTGGATATCGTTCACGATTCGAATCCGGCATGAGCTGCATAAGTGATGCTGTCTGATCGGCGAGCCGCAGCTGTTGCACGGGTAAGTTAATCCGGGATAATAAGCGACCGGCAGCCGGTTCGATACGATGAATTCGGCAATTCGCTTAGCGGAGACTCCCGTTCCCTTGCTCAGTTCTTCGGTACTTGCCTTCCGATTGCCGCGCAAATAAGCTTCGCAGCGGTCGAAATCGCCGTGAACCTGGTCGATACAATCCTGACATAGATTGCGCAAGTTTTTTTGAAATACCTTTCCGCAGTTCGGGCAGTTGGCTACTTTAAGCATCGTCATGGCGGGCACGCCCCTCTTTTTCCTGCTTCCGTTTTGTTAGATATGGTTCTAACGAATTACCGAAAGTAGTTCCATATGCCCAATTGTAGCACAATAGCTATTGCCCGAATAGAGGGACGCCCCAACTTTTTTGGATCTGCCCCTAAAGTCATATGTCTGAATAACCCCATCGCGACTTGTCATACTATAAAGGACACATTCATCCGAGAAGCAAGGAACAGGAGGTGCCGCACATGTCCGACAAGCAGCAAGGCCACGGGAATCAGAACACAACGACCCGTACCAGCGACAAAGGCGCGAAGAAATCGAAATAACGAGCCGCGACAAAAAAAGTACTCCCGCTTCCAAGGAAGGTGGAGTACTTTTTGCATAACTATGCGATCGGCGTCCCGTTCGGAGCCGTCTGATCCGGTACGAGCAAAATGACATCCCCCTGCTCCGGCACCCCGCCGAGCACCAGCACCTCGGATACATAACCGGCAATACGTCTGGGCGGAAAATTAACAACCGCAACAACCTGTCTGCCGATAAGTTCTTCCGGCACATACCGCTTCGTAATCTGGGCGCTGGAGCGCTTGATTCCGAGCTCTCCGAAATCGATCTGCAGCTTGATGGCCGGAACCCGCGCTTCCGGAAAAGGCTCGGCGGCCATCACCGTTCCGATCCGCAGGTCCAGCTTATGAAAATCGTCGATCGTTGCTTCCATTCCGTTTCCTCCCGAAGCGATTCGTTAAAAACATGATACCGCAGCACAGAGGGACAAAGCAACAAACCGCTTCGTTATAACAATATTTTACCATCTGAGTTCATCATACAGTCGCCTTGCGAAGCATGGCATACGACGCAAGCGCATAGACGACGATTAGTGCAAACAACCAGCCTGCCCATTCGGATATGGTTATCCCCGCTATCCATTGAAACAAAACGCCCCACCATTGGTAATAGTTTAAAGAAATAACGAGGACAGTGACAACCGCTGTGATAACACCCGAAAACGCGATCATACCGAACCAGCCATATCGCCGCTGGACGCTCGAAATAGCAAATCCAAGAAAGAACAGATGCAGCAGCAGCACGAAGTTTCTCGTCACTTGTCCAATCGCCGTACCGTCGCCCCAATAGGGCATACGGAAGAAGTGGAGCCCCACTCCCCAGCCGCCGCTCCAGCCTTCAAGCAGGGAGAAAAGCAGTATCAGGATGGATGTACTCAAGCTGATCAGAGCGAAGTTCATAGCCGTTCCGGCAAAATAATCTGTTCTCCGGACACCCATGCCAAGTGCAAAGACGAACGTTTGTGGCAGAGCGACCATCCCGATAACAAGCATATATACGTAAAGGGAAGTAATGCCGCCGGTATACATTCCGTCTTTCCCGCCAATCGAAAACCGGATGGTAAGATGTAAGATGAGATTGAGTAAGAGAATGATCCAAGGCATGTATATCCAGGAGAGCTTATCTCTCAAATGCATTTTTGTTACGCTCGCAACGCGGTTCATAGAGCACTTCCCGCCTTTCTATCCGATGTATGCTTCGTTAAATGGACGACTAACTGCTGTAAGGAAACGGGGGAGAATTCGAGCCCAAGCGCTTCCCCTTCCTTCCGCTCTTTCTCGCTCAGCTCATCCATTACCGTCGCCGAAATCAGTCCGCCGAACGCTTCCTGATGGATGATTTCCCGGGCTCGAATGAATTTTTCCACGGTACGGGCCGTTCCTATGACGGTAAACGCCCGCCCTCGAAGCGCCTCCGTATCCTCATTCAAAATCAGCTTGCCGCCATCGATCATAATCACATGCTCCAGAAGTCGGCTGACTTCATCGATCAAGTGCGTCGACAAAATGACGGTTCTCGGATGAGCCGAGTAATCCTCAAGCAGCTTTTCGTAGAATAACCCTCTCGCTACCGCATCGAGGCCCAAATACGGCTCGTCGAATATCGTAAGCGGCGCTCGGCTGGCAAGACCGACAACGATTCCTGCGGCGGACAGCATACCTCGGGACAGCTTCTTCATTTTCCTTTTCAGCGGAAGCCCGAACGTCTCGATCAGCTCATAGGCGAACCCCCGGTCCCACTGCGGAAACAACGATTCCGCCACCTCCAGCACATCGATGACCTGGAAGTTGTCCGGGTACTTTTGACTTTCTTTAATAAAGCACATTTTGCTTAGTACGCTATTGTTCTCGTACGGTTTTTCACCGAACACTTCAATTTCTCCACTGGTAGGAAAAATTTGAGCGGTGATCATATGCATGACCGTCGTCTTGCCTGCTCCGTTTCTCCCAAGAAGCCCGTAAATTTTGTTCGGCTCTATGGAAAAGTTGATGCCATCCACCGCCTTCACATTGCCGTACGACTTCGTCAACCGAGTCACTTCGACGATCGGATTCATTTGCCTCCATCCCCTCTCCGGATCATATCCATCAGCTGCTCCGATGTAATGCCGAGCTTCTCGGCTTCCCGGATCATCGTCACCACATATTGCTCAAAAAACTGCTCTCTTCGCTTCTCCATCAATTGAGCGCGCGCGCCGGTCGCTACAAACATGCCTATCCCCCGCTTCTTGTACAATATCCCTTGGTCCACCAACAGATTGACTCCCTTGGCCGCCGTCGCCGGGTTGATCTGATAAAATGCCGCGAATTGATTCGTCGAAGGAACCTGCGATTCTTCGGGCATGCCGCCTTCGATGATGTCATTTTCAATCCGTTCGGCGATCTGAACAAAAATCGGACGGCTGTCGTCTATTAAGGTCATTTGTTCACCACCAAACTGGTTAATTACTCATGTAACTAACTATATATCCAAGTAACTCCTTTGTCAATCGTCTTTGAGCAAAAAATGAAAAAATCCCCGAAAGCCTAGAAGTGAAGGCTCTCAGGGATTTATTCATCGTACCGTTATAGTAATGCTTCGACTGCCGGTTCGAGATCGAGCGGGTCAACTGTAGATTCAAAGCGCTTAACGACCTCGCCTTCGCGGTTGACGAGAAACTTGGTGAAGTTCCATTTAATGTCGTCGCCGGGCAGCAGCTCAGGCTGCTTCTCCTGCAGAAAAGCATTCAGCGTTTTCCCGGCCGACTGATTGAGATCGAATCCCTCGAAAGGGGCTTGCTCCGTCACATATGCAAACAGCGGATGCTTCTCCGAGCCGCGGACGTCCACTTTCTCAAACAATGGAAACGAGACCCCGTAGTTCAACTGGCAGAAGGTATGGACGTCTTCACTGCTCCCCGGCTCCTGCTCTCCGAATTGATTGCAAGGGAAGCCTAGAATGACCAGCCCTTGGTCACGGTATTTTTCGTACAGCTTTTGCAGATCGGCATACTGCGAGGTGAAGCCGCATTTGCTGGCCGTATTGACGATCAGCACCACCTTGCCCTCATATTGCTCCAGACTGACTTCCTGGCCTCGAATATTGTTCGCTTGGAATGAATAGATAGACATAATAACTCCTCCATTATTGTTTGATTTGGTTTTCATGCGAATTGAAGAATCTAAATTTAAATTGTACACAATTTAATTGTTTACAATTTATCATATTACGCCAGCTTCTGTCAAGCCTTTCATGTTCCTTTTTTAAGCTAAAAAACCGCTTCCCCCCCGTGAAAATCGAAGAAAAGCGGTTCTTTAGTTCGTTTAATCAGGAGTTAAGCCTGCGCTTCTTTCACAAAACGGCGTACCAGCTCGATGAAAATCGGTTTTGTACGGTTCGCTACCGCCACTACCTGCTCATGCGTAAGCGGCTCCAGCTCTTCGCCTATCGTCGCCATGTCGGTGATGCAGGAGATGCCGAGGAGAATCAAGGGTTTTATGAGTTAGTTCCGAAATTTAGTTAACGACTACCGATATAGTCTCCTTTAATTTACATGGAGAAAAAATCAGTCAAAACGGGAGCGAGGAAGTCCGGAGCCACATTATGCTCCTGACCTTCCAGGATGTGGCACTTTGCATTGGGGAGTCTGTCCACGAGCGCTTTCACCGCATTTTGCTGGTACTCAGGACTTGCCCCTCCACCCACCACGAGCGTAGGGATCGAGACGGGAGACCACCGCTCGGCTGGCAATGGGTTCCCCGACATGGTGTCACCCATGATGGTGCCATCATAGACCAACGTGTGCGCTACATTTTCCATCGCCGGCCAGAATGGCGCGCTTCGTATCGGAGCAACGAAATCGGCAGGAACGCCTGCTGCCTTCGTCAAGAAATACTCGACTGCGTCGCCTCGGCGGCCCGACGTTATCAGCTCTTTGAGCTGCACTAAGTAATTCTTCGGCAGCGGAGGACGCGTATTGTCAACGACGAAAGGGGGCTCGTACAATGCGAGCTTCGCGATAGCAAGCTTGCGAGCCGCTTCGAGGGCAAGAACTCCACCGGAAGACATCCCGAATACGAATGCCGATCCGCCAGCCTCGTTAATGAGAGCTTCGATATCTTCCACTTCGCGCTCAACAGCGTACGGCGCCGTGTCGCCACTATCCCCTCGACCCCGACGATCGTAGTTGAACACGGTAAAGTGGGGTGACAGAAGCGAAGTGAGCTGCGACATCATCGGATCCGAACGAGTTTGAAATGCAGCGCATACCAGGATGATCGCCGGTCCATGCCCGGATTTATCAAACGCAATGGCTGTTCCGTCTTTCGAAATTACTTTTTTCATTACCTTTGCCTCCTATGATTTGGGAATTACCTTCTGAACGACCATTAATCCGTTTCCATCCGGGTCCTGAAACGTGAAGAACTGAACGCCTTGTCTGGACTCGAGCCCGTTGTCTGCGATGGCTCCCTTGGAACGGACATGATCCAATGCGGCAGCCAGATCGCGCGATTCAATGGCGGGAATCGGATTCGTACGCAAATCCAACTGCAGTTTATTGTAGAATGCTCTCGGAAAATAGTTTAGACGATTGTCGTCGATGCAGTCGGGCTCCGAGTTTTTGGCGACGAATCCCCATACCATTTGGTCGTTTCCTGCAGGTTATCAGCGTGTACAAAAGACACGAAATGTCCGTTTTGGTGTAGAGACGATATCCGGAATCGAAATGGCTCTATGGTGAAAACAAACCGATTTGATCATAAAATCGCAATGTTCGAACCGACAGTCCTGCCATATTAGCAAGTTCTCTAACTTGCTATTCTGAAGCATGATCATCCCCTGTCTTGGTTGCTAGCTTTTTACCGGTACCCTCACTATACATCATTACGTTACGTAAGGATCAAGCCATTTAACAAAAAAGACCACTCCCTCTCGATTTATTAAATCGACAGAAAGTAGTCGTCGTATCTAAATCCGTTTTTAACCACCACTACTTGCTAAGGTGGCCCTCTTTAAAACCTTCTCTAACTCTATACCTCACGGACAAAACGGCGTACCAGCTCGATGAAAATCGGTTTTGTACGGTTCGCTACCGCCACTACCTGCTCATGCGTGAGCGGCTCCAGCTCTTCGCCGATCGCCATGTCGGTGATGCAGGAGATACCGAGCACTTTAAGGCCGGCATGGCTTGCTGCGATCACTTCTCCTACCGTAGACATGCCTACCGCGTCGCCGCCGAGGTTCGCAAGCATGGTCAGCTCGGCCGGAGGCAAGTAATTCGGACCGCTAATGCCTGAGTATACGCCCTCCTGTAAGCGGATCGCTTCGCCGCGCTCCTGTCCCATTTGGGCAGCAATCCGCTTGGCCAGCTCACGGAATTGCGGCGTATACGCCTGCGACATATCCGGAAAACGGGGACCGAGCTCCGGATGATTGATTCCGATGAGCGGATTATCTCCCGTCAGGTTGAGCTGGTCGGAGATCAGCATCAAATCGCCCGCCTGAAAGCCGCGGTTCATTCCGCCCGCCGCGTTCGTAATGACAAGCGATCGAACACCGAGCTGCTTCATGACGTAAATCGGGAAGACGACTTTTTTCATGGAGTAGCCTTCGTAATAATGAAAGCGGCCCTGCATGACGATAACATTTTTGCCTTCGAGCTTGCCGATGACAAATTGCCCGGCATGGCCTTCCACCGTAGATACCGGAAAATGCGGAATTCTATCGTAAGGAATGGCGATGGCATCCTCCACCTGAGCGGCCATATCGCCCAGGCCGGAGCCAAGCACCAAGCCCATATCTAAAGATCTTCGGTCGATGCGGTCGCTGATCCATTGAGCCGCTTCTTGAATATGTTCAACGTAGTTCGGTTCCATCTCTTCTCCCTCTTTCGAATCGAATTCGGCAGTCGCTTAAAGGCGGACGCCGTTCCATCACCATGACGTTCTAGATTCGCGAGATGATTCCGAGCACCAGCTTAAGAAATTTCGGCTTCGCGCGCTCCGTCGTTTCCATAACCTCTGCATGGGACAACGGCTGATCCAGAATGCCCGCCGCCATATTGCTGATGCACGAAAAACCGAGCACTTCAATGCCCGCATGCCGCGCAACAAGCACTTCCGGCACGGTGGACATGCCCACGGCGTCGCCGCCGAGCGTCCGCATCATGCGGATTTCCGCCGGCGTTTCGTACGACGGTCCGAGCAGTCCAAGGTATACCCCCTCCTGCAGCTTCAGCCCTTGCTCTGCCGCTACCTCCTTCGCTGCCTCGCGAAGACGGCGGCTGTACGCTTCGGACATGTCCGGGAAACGAACGCCCAGATCGCTGTGATTCGGTCCAATGAGCGGGTTGCGGAACGTAAAGTTAATATGATCGCGGATCAGCATCAGATCCCCGACCTCGTACGACGTGTTGATGCCGCCAGCAGCATTGGTCACCAGCAGCTTTTCCACGCCGAGCTCCTTCATGACACGGACCGGAAACGATACCGTTTCGACGCCGTATCCTTCATACATATGAAAACGGCCTTTCATCATCAGCACGTGCTTGCCTTCCACTTTACCGAGCAGCAGCTCGCCGGCATGGCCTTCCACCGTAGATACCGGAAAATGCGGAATGTCTTCATACGGAATCGTTACTCCGCCTTCCACCAAATCGGCCAGCACGCCGAGACCGGAGCCCAGGATCAGGCTGATTTCCGGCTTCTCCGGATATTTCCCGCGGATATATTCCGCGGCTTCCTTAATGTTCTTCAACAGCGTCGTTTGATCGCTCATTCGTTTCGTCCTCCCCGGCAATATGTACTTGTTATTTCAACTCGTTCAAAAAGCTGGTGCCGTTGCCTGTTCCCTTCACGCCGAAGTTTGCGGCAACCGTCGCGCCGAGATCCGCAAACGTGCTGCGGACTCCGACCGTCCCTGTCGTTTCAAACGCCGGGCTGTACACCAGAAGCGGCACATACTCGCGGGTATGGTCCGTCCCGTGATGAATCGGATCGTTCCCGTGATCGGCAGTCAGAATCAACAGGTCGTCCTTACTGACCCGTTCCATCAGCTTGGGCAGCCATTCGTCGAATTCGTTCAGCGCCTTGGCATACCCTTCTGGATCTCTACGGTGACCGTACAGCGAGTCGAAATCGACGAGGTTCGTAAACAGCAGTCCTTGGAACGATTCTCCCATCGCATCAATCGTCTTCTGAATCCCGTCGAGATTGCTTTTGGTCGGGAGCGCTTTGGTCACGCCTTCGCCGTCAAAAATATCGTTGATCTTCCCGACGGCGATGCAATCGAGTCCCGCATCCTTCAGCTGGTTCATGACCGTCGGAGCCGGCGGCTTCACCGCATAATCGTGACGGTTCGGCGTGCGTTTGAACGCGCCGGGCGTTCCGACATAAGGACGCGCAATGACGCGACCGACCGTATACGGATCTTCGAGCGTCAGCTTGCGGGCAATCTCGCAGGCGCGGTACAGCTCCTCCAGCGGAATAATCTCTTCGTGCGCCGCAAGCTGGAACACGCTGTCCGCCGAAGTATAGACGATCCAGGCCCCGGCCTTCATCTGCTCCTCGCCCAGCTCATCCAATATTTCCGTTCCGGAGGCCGGCTTGTTACCAATGACCTTGCGCCCGGTTTCCTGCTCGAAACGAGCGATCAGCTCCGGCGGGAAGCCGTCCGGGAATACATTGAACGGAACGGTCACATTAAGCCCCATAATTTCCCAGTGTCCGGTCATCGTATCTTTGCCGACCGATACTTCGGCCATTTTGCCGTAATATCCGCCCGGGCGTTCAACCGGATCAACGCCCTGCAGGCCGGCGATATTTCCGAGACCTAGCTGCTGCATATGAGGCACGTGCAGCGACGGCACACGCTCTGCGATATGGCCGAGCGTATGGGCTCCGGTATCGTTAAAACGCGCGGCATCCGGCAGCTCGCCGATCCCTACGCTATCCAGCACAATCAAGCATACTCGTTTAAATTTCATGGATGTCCCTCCTAAACTTGGCATGGTGAGGCAATGCCATCCTCGCAGGTCAGTCTTTTCGACAAGCCTACCGTTATTATCGCAAAAGCGGACATGGTTTGCAAAAGCCGCAATACGAAAAACCCGGTCTCTCAGGCGCAGAGGAACGGGCTCGCCGGAAGACTATTCGATTTTGGCCCGCGGATGGGTCCGATCGTAAACCTCCTTCATTTTGCTCCGGGTGACTTGCGTATAGATCTGCGTCGTCGAGATGTCCGCATGACCGAGCATTTCCTGTACGGACCGGAGGTCGGCTCCGTTCTCCAGCAGGTGCGCGGCAAACGAATGCCGAAGCGTGTGCGGCGTGATTTCCATCCGAATGTCGGATTCCGCAGCGTAACGTTTAATGATTTTCCAGAAGCCCTGACGTGTCATCCGGGTCCCCAAATGGCTGACAAACAGCGCCTCCTCGGCCTTGGACGGCTTGAGCAGCCTCGGACGCATCGTTTGGGTATAAGCCTCCACGTACTCCGAAGCGATTCTCCCGAGCGGTACGATCCGTTCTTTGCCTTTGCCGACACAACGGATAAAGCCCATACTCGGATTGACGCTGTCCACGTCAAGCGAAATGAGCTCCGATACCCGGATTCCCGTCGCGTACAGCACCTCCAGCATCGCTTTATCCCGCATTCCGTTGGGCGTCGTTGTCAGGGGGGCTTGGAGCAGCTTGCCCACCTCTTGAACCGACAGCACCTTCGGAATCCGTTTCTCGAGTCTCGGTGTCTCCATATGCAGCGACGGATCGCTGTCCATGAGACGCTCCTTCACGAGAAATTGGTAAAAGGCACGGATGGAAACCATACTCCGGGAAAGCGTGGCGGTAGCCCTCCCCCGCTGCTTCAGGTCCAGCATATAGCCGGAAATGTTCAGCTTCCCGCTGTCGCCCAGCGATGAGATGCCGGAGCTTTCCAAATAATCTATATACTGAGACAAATCGCGTCGGTACGAGTCCAGCGTATTCTGAGCAAGGCCCCGATCCTCCGCCAAAAAACGGATAAACGAGTTGAGTTCCTGTTTCATGCGCAATTGATCCCCTTTTATGTCTTGCATCGGCGCTTTTAAAACAATTCCACATAAAGGATCAATATTCCTTCCGAATCAGGAAGCTTTTTTATTCGCCGATCCGGTAAAAAAGCTTCAGCCGTTCGCTCATCGTGATCTTGTCCGAAGCCGCTGCCACCCGATCGTTCTGAAACGCTTTGACGGCGCGGCCTGCGGGCTCCTTGTACTTCGGCTCCGGCTCCAGCCATCGCGTGACGGCTAGCAGCATGTGATACAGCGCGAACGTAAACACCACGAACAAGAGCGCGAAACGAAAGCGGCCGAGCCATTTTCGCACCCGAACATGAACAATCACGGCTTGTCCCCTCCTCCCCTGCTCCCTGCCGCCGGCTTGGCGCCGGACCTCGGGAGTTCAGACAGGTTCTAAGAGTACACTATGACCGAACCAACCAAAATATACGTACTCGGACGGTGGACAGGACGAAACCGTACCGCCGGCATGCCCGCTGCCTTTGTCAACTGATCGGCAGCAGCGAATCTAAGCCCGTATATGGCAGGCCGACGGCTTCGGCTACCGCGGGATACGTGACATGGCCCTGAAAGGTGTTCACGCCGAGCTTCAGCGGCGGATTGCCGTAGAGCGCACGGATCACCCCTTTGCCGGCCAATTCCAGGGCGTAGCCGATGGTCACATTCGTGAGCGCCAGCGTAGAGGTCCGCGGAACGGCTCCCGGCATGTTGGCGACCGCATAATGAAGGACGCCGTGCTTCTCGTACGTCGGCGCGCTGTGCGTTGTCACGCGATCCACCGTCGCGATCGATCCGCCCTGATCTACGGCCACATCCACGATCACGGCTCCCGGCTTCATCTGACGGACCATGTCCTCGCTAACGAGCTTCGGCGCTTTTGCTCCGGGAATAAGGACGGCCCCGATCAGCAGATCCGCCTTTTGTACCGCATTGGCGATGTTGTAGGGGTTGGACATCAACGTGCGGATGCGGCCGTGGAACACGTCGTCCAAATACCGGAGCCGTTCCGCGCTGCGTTCGATGACGACGACGTTGGCGCCGAGTCCGAGCGCCATTTTCGCTGCGTTCGTTCCGACGATGCCTCCGCCCAAAATGATCACGTCCGCCGGAGGCACGCCGGGTACGCCGCCGAGCAAAATGCCGCGCCCACCGTAATTTTTCTCTAGAAACTGCGCGCCGACCTGAACGGACATGCGTCCGGCCACTTCGCTCATCGGAGTTAGCAGCGGCAGTCCCCCGCTCGGAAGCTGAATCGTTTCATACGCGATGGCGGTTACTTTATGCTGCACGAGCGCCTCGGTCAGCTTCGGCTCGGCCGCCAAATGGAGATAGGTAAACAGAGTCAGCCCTTCGCGGAAGTAGCCGAATTCCGCAGGAAGCGGCTCCTTCACCTTCATAATCATCTCCGCCTTACCCCAAACCTCGTCAGCCGAAGGAAGCAACTGAGCGCCCTCCTTGGCGTACTCGTCGTCGGAAAATCCGCTGCCCGCACCGGCCCCGGCTTCTACAATAACGCTATGCCCGGCTTGTCTCAGAACCGCTGCGCCGCCGGGGGTTAAGGCGACGCGGTTTTCGTTGTTTTTGATTTCCTTCGGTATCCCGATGATCATCGCTTCATGCCTCCTGTTCCCGTTTTTCCATCAAAGCGTATGATATGGTATAGCGTTTGCCTTTTCGGTGCGAATATGTGACAAAATGCAAAAAACCTTCATACTTGATCTAGCGTCAAGCCGAAGGTTTCGTGTTTACGTTTTGTTCTTGTCGCGGCAGCGGTGACAAATGCCCTGAAAATCGAGCCGGTGGTCGAGCACCTGAAACCGGTATTCCCGCTCCAGCCGTTCTTCCAGCGCGCCCAGCCAGTCTTCCATAATTTCGTCAACGGCACCGCACTGCACACAGATGAGGTGATGATGATGGTGATGAGAGCTGTCGTTGCGCAAGTCGTAGCGGGCTACGCCATCGCCGAAATTCATTTTCTCGAGGACATGCAGCTCGCTGAGCAATTCCAACGTACGATAGACGGTGGCAAGGCCGATTTCTGGCGCTTTATCTTTGACGAGCATAAAAACGTCTTCCGCGCTCAGATGATCCTCTTCGTTCTCCAGCAAAACCCTGACGGTCGCTTCCCGTTGAGGCGTCAGCTTGTAGCCTTGCGATTGCAGCTGTTGTTTGATTTTTTCGATGCGAGATTCCATGCTTCTCCCCCACGGGTTTTGCGCCGAAGCAAAACCTTTCTCGTAAGCTTAAGCTATCTTCATGCTTACATTATAGGAGGAGGACTTAGGGAAAGTCAAACCTTTTAAGACCCGGACATCGTTACAAGCATAGGCGTTACCCATTTCATCATGACAGGCGAGACGTAAGCCTCGAATACCGACACGCCAAGCAGCAGCACCCCGGAGGTCAGAATGACGCCCGAAAAGCGCATAAAAGGCTCGTATAGAGCGCCTTTGCGGCTGATAAACCGGTTTTTGACCAGATGAATCGTGAAAGCCATCGCCGTGACGCTGCATACGAGCAGCAAAGGGATGACCACCAGGTTCGGCGGCACGACCGAAACGAGCGCAAACAGCAGCCCCTTCCAGGATAAGGTGCCGACCAGATAGCCGACGGTGAAGCCGACCAGCACGCCCTTCAAAAAATCCAGAATAAGGATGAGCGGCAGGCCGATGACGGACAGGCCCAGCACCCAAATAATTAAAAACCATTTGATATGCATGGAAAACGAATCCTTGAACGAACCCGTCACGTCGCCTTCCAGTCCGCCTTGATGGACGGACGAAAAAAAGCTGCCCAAATAGCGGCTCAGCTCCTGCTTTTGCTCCAGCGACAGGGCGTTCACCATCACCGCACCGAAAACGACGCCCGTGACGAAAACCACGCCTACGAATAAATAGAACGACAAATGCTCCTTCATATACTGTTCCAGCGTACGGTTCCGCATCATGCCGGCGCGCCCCCCCTTGTCCGAATAATACAGAATATGAGGGGGCGCACAGGTTTATGACTCTGTCCGTATATCGCGCTATTCTTGCCGTGCGGATACTTTGCCGTATTTGCCGCCGCCGCCCGTATCGAGCCGCAGCGTACCCTCGCGCGCTTCCATAATATAACCGGCAATCGTTTCACCTGCCGCATCCGCGAGCTCTTCGAACGATACACGGTGCAGCAGGTTCATTTCGGAGCCGAACCGCTCGATGAGACGGTTGAACGTTTTCGGCCCGAGGCCCGGAATGTACTCCAGCGGCACTTGGTAACAATAAGGCGGCCGGTCCGGGGCAACCCGAGGCTCCTCCCGGTCCGCCAGACTCAAAATCCGGTCCATAACGCCGCGGACAATCCTTGGGCTGCCGCAGTACAAGCAGCGCTCCACAGCGGTCTGGCCCTGCTCGTCGAGAATCGAGCTGCAATCGCCGCAGTACGTGCGGTGGTATTTGCCGAGCCGCGGATTAAGTCCGTAATTGGCAAGCACGCGGCGTCCGTCCTCCTGCGACAAAGCTTTCCGCAGCTCCTCGAAGGTCGGCGCCTTGAGCGCCAGCTTATTGTATTCGCGCCCGATCTTCGGGAGCGAATGGGCATCGGAGTTGGTCAGAAACGTATAGCGGTCCAGCTCGCTAATATATCCGGCCATGACGGTGTCGGCGCTGAGACCGAGCTCTACGGCCGCGATCCCGTCCAAGTCGAGTAAATACTCCATTCGCGTCGAACAGCTGCCGTAGACGCTTTTATGCGGGGTAAAAATATGGGCCGGAATCAGGATGCCTCCGCGCGCAATAACTTCCCGCTGAAGCTCCCGGGCCGTGACATAGATGCGCTGCGAGCTGAGCTGCACATTTTTCATATGCTTGCGCAGCCACTCTGTGAAGCTCTGCATGTCGCTTAGCTTAGGCAAATATGCGAGCAAATGGGCCGTCCCTAATCCGGGGTCGCGCACCTCGATCTCGCAGCCCAGCAGGACGGTCGTCCGGTGGAAGCGAATGCCTCCGCCTTCCAGTTCTTCCATCTCGCCCGTTTCCAAATAATGCAGCATTTCCCGCTGCACGCCCGGGGAATGGCAGTCGATGATGCCGATCATGTCGATCCCTTTGCGCTCTGACGCTTCCTGCGCGATGTTGTAGAACGTCAGGTTGTTCGCGGCGCTGATTTTGACCGCTTCGCCCGCTTCCGTTCGCCCGATGTGGATATGCAGGTCAGCGTAGTACGCGTTCGTGCTCATGTCGGGAACGAGCCGGTAAGCTTGTACAGCTGCCAGGCGTAAACGGCCATGATTGTTTTGGCGTCGCTGATCCGCTGCTCCCGGATGTATGCTTGCGCCTGCTCCAGCGTAAGCTCTTCGATTTCGAGGAATTCGTCTTCGTCGGGGTTGGCTTGTCCCTTCATCAGCTGCTCGGCAGCATACAAATGAAGAATTTCGTCGGCGAAGCCGGGCGATGTATAGAAAGAGCTGATATGGCGGATCGAGCCTGCGGTATAGCCGGTTTCCTCCTCAAGCTCGCGCTTGGCGGCATCCAGCGGATTCTCGCCGGCGTCCAGCTTCCCTGCCGGAATTTCCACCTGGCTTTTCTCCAGCGGCTTGCGGTATTGCTCGACGACGATCATCCGGTCATCCGGGGTAAGGGCCAGAACCGCGACCGCACCGGGATGCTTAACGATCTCGCGGGTCGCTTCCGCGCCATTCGGCAGCTTTACGGTGTCCACTTGCAACGAAATAATTTTACCTTGAAAAATCGGCTGGGTGGAGACGGTCACTTCTTCGAATTTTTTATGCGTCTTATGCGGCATGGAAGATTCCTCTCTTCTCTTTACGGGTATTGTTAGAATAAGACCAAAGCCCATTATACCACATCCGGCGGCCGCTGGCCGCCCGACTAAGGACATAATCGTGTCGTCTCCCGCATAAGGTGGATTATATGAACCTATCGAAGCAGGAGGGGTACTCTATGAAAACATATGTCAATGCAGGACAGCTTCGTCTGGTAGGTAAAGGCTGGGAAATCCGCAACTATTTGAAAATGGCGCTGGACCGTGTCTCGCCCGATGTGCCGCTTGCGGCATTTCTGGACGGGACGCAGACCGGCAGAGCGGCTACGGTTTATCCGGACCCTCGTTCCGAAGGAGTCGGTATGCCGCTCCTGCCGCCGTACAAATGGCCGCAAAAAACGCAGGGTCGTCCTGCAAGGACCGCCCCATGGAAGTAATCGGCTGCCCGTACGCTTCCAGCGCGGCCGCCATATGCTCCAAGGGCGGAGGCGTCTCCCACCGCAGCCGGTGACGCCGGGCGAGCCCGCTCTGCCGGACTTGCTCGCGCAGCAGCGTGGTTTCCGCTTCGGCGGGCAGCACCGGCAGCGGGACGAAAGCCGGCGCGAGCGCGGCTTGGCCTATCGCCACCGCGCTATGGCGGCTGAGCCCGCAGTGCTGCGGCCGCGGATCGGCGAAGCTGATGCGGGCCATCGCCACAGGCGCGCCACCAAGGGCATGCACCGCGCCTACAAGCTCGCCCGCCTCGATGCCGCTGAAGCCGTATGGCGTGCCGGTGCCTACGATGCCGGGGCCCATGCAGACAATGGCGATGTCCGCTTCCAGCACATGCTTCGCGGCAAGGAGCGCCGTGTATTTGTTGACGGCTTCGACGTCGCCGCCGTAGGCGTGGCCGTACGTGACCGTCCCGACCAGCCAGCCAAGCTGGCGGAGCCGCCTTACGTGTCCGCTTATCGCCATAGGAAGGGCGCCCCCGTCGGTCATGACATAAGCGATGCGCAGTGCCGGCGCTCCCGCCTCGCGCGCAAGCTCGCGGAGCCAGCAGACGGCGGCAGGCAGCATGCTGTGAAGCTCGCCGATCAGCACCGGCATCCCGTCGATCGTGCGCGATTCGGCAAACAGAGCGTGATGTGGACTTGACTGCTCCTCGACCGAGAGCACGGCCCGCTGCAAAGACGTGTACCGCAGCTTCATCATGTGCCCTTCCTGCGGCCCGAAGAACCGAAGCCTATCCGACGTCTCCGGCTCCCACTCTACTGGAACATCCGGGCCGTCGAAGCTCTCGTCCAACCTGCCAAGTTTCGCATGAACAAAATGCACGCCGCCCGTCCCGAGCCCTAAACGAACGGCAGTCGTATTCAGCAGCACCTCGTCCCCCGGCTGAAGCCGTGTCCCTAAGGCAAGATCATGCAGCGCAGCCGCCGTTTCCCCGTTTCCAAGCCGCACCCGGACCTCTTGCAGACCGTTCGGGAACAAAGGTTCCCCTACCGTTTCCGTGACGACAGCCGTTTCCCACTGAATCCTCATATTCCGTTTCCTCCCGGTTTAACTCACACAAAAAAATCGCCGCTTACCCGAAAGAGATAAGCAGCGATTAAACAACCTGTATGTTATTACTTTATGCCGGAAGGCCAAGCATTATGCCTTGGCAACTTCATTGACGATCGAGACGACCGCTTCGGCCGTTTTGACAAGGTCCGAGATCGCGATCCGTTCTTTCGTCGTGTGAATGTCCAGATAGCCGACAGCCAAATTGACGGTCGGAACGCCCATGCCGTTGAACATATTGGCGTCGCTGCCCCCGCCGGAATGGAAGGTGCGCGGCGTGCAGCCGACCTTCGTCAGCGCGTTCATCGCAAGCTTCACGACCGGAGCGGACTCGTCGTACATAAACGCCGGATAGATGACTTCGCTTTTGAAATCAAGCTTCGCGCCCATTTCCTCCGCCGCTTCCTCGCACGCTTGACGCATTTTCTCGACCTGCTCGTACATTTTGGCCTGCGTGATGCTGCGCGCCTCGCCTTCAAGCGTTACCCGCTCGACGACGATGTTCGTCGCGCCTTCCACGCCGCCTTCGAACCGTCCGATGTTCGCGGTCGTTTCTTTGTCGATGCGGCCTAGCGGCATGCGCGCAATCGCTTTACTCGCAACGGTAATCGCGCTCACGCCCGCTTCGGGATTCACGCCCGCATGAGCCGAGCGGCCCCAGAACGTGATGTACACCTTCGCCTGTGTCGGAGCGGCTACGGCGATATCTCCGATAGTGCCGTTCGAGTCCAGCGCGAAGCCGAGATCCGCATCGACCCATTTGGCTTCCATCGCGCGGGAGCCCTTCAAGCCGGATTCCTCGCCCGCCGTAATAATAAACTGAATCTGCCCGTGCTCGATGTTGTTCTCTTTCAAGACGCGAATCGCTTCGAACATGGCGGCAAGGCCCGCTTTGTCGTCCGCCCCGAGAATCGTCGTTCCGTCGCTGCGGATGTAACCGTCTTCGCCGATCTGCGGCTTAACGCCTTTCCCCGGGGTAACCGTATCCATATGCGAAGTGAAGAACAGCTTCGGTAGAGGCTTCGCGGAAGTCGCCGGCAGCGTGCAGATGAGATTGCCCGAGCCGTGGCCGGTTTTCGCCGCGGAATCGTCCTCTTCCACCTTCAAGCCCAGCTCAGTGAATTTTGCCTTCAGCACGCGGCTGATTTCCTGCTCGTGTTTCGTTTCGCTGTCGATTTGAACCAACTCGATAAATTCGTCTACCAATCGCTTTTGCTGAATCATAGCTTTCCTCCATTAGGCCGTTTGGGTTATTATAGGGATAGTATTCCCTTGATAAGGAGCTGAAATCGTTGCGAAATAAATTGATTTTCAAAATCGTCGTCTACGCGATGATCGTCTCGATGCTATTATCCACGCTGTTGTTTACCGTCAGCAATTTCTTCTAGCTGGCCGGAGGGCGACGGGTTAAGGACAAGCCACCCGTCCGCCGCCGACCTTTAGTACAGCTTCGTGTCCTGATTGTACGCTTCCAGGTTCTCTTTCACCCGCTGCAGGAAGCGTCCGCAGATGACCCCGTCCAAAATGCGGTGGTCCAAAGATAAGCACAGGTTGACCATCGAACGGACGGCAATCATGTCCTGAATGACGACCGGCTTTTTCACGATCGATTCGAAGGTCAAAATGGCGGCTTGCGGGTAGTTGATGATCGGATACGACAAAATCGATCCGAACGAGCCCGTATTGTTCACGGTAAACGTCCCGCCTTGCATATCGCTGAGCGTCAGCTTGCCGGCTCTTGCTTTCCGGGTTAAAGAATCGATCTCCCGGGCGAGGCCGGCAATATTCATTTGGTCGGCCTTCTGGATGACCGGAGTGACGACGAAGTCCTCGGTACCCACAGCCAGCGCAAGGTTGATGTCCCGCTTGACGATAATTTTGTCAACCGCCCAGACCGAGTTCATGATCGGATAATCCTTGATCGCGCCGACGACCGCTTTGAGCAGGAAGGCCAGATATGTAATGTTGATCCCTTCCTGTTTCATGAATTCGCCCTTCACCTTGTTCCGCAGCAGCACAAGGTTTGTCACGTCCACCTCGATCATCGTCCAGGCATGCGGAATTTCCGTTACGCTCTGACGCATACGGCTGGCAATCGTGTTGCGAATCGGCGTCACGTCGATCAAATACTCGCCCCGGCCATCAAGCGACTGACCTTCCACTTCGATTTTCGGCAGCGGCGGGTTTTCCGACAAATGGATGCCGGTCGAACGAACCGGTCCCTTCGGCGGCACCGGAAGGAATACGCCGGCGGTCGCTGCTTCCGCAGCGGCTTCCGCATTGACGGCGGCCACCGGTTTTCCCTCTTCGACCGCTGCGGTCTTACCGCTCGCGACGTAAGCTTCCACGTCTTTGCGCGTAATGCGGCCGCCGAGGCCCGTTCCCTTCACTTCCGACAGCGCGATCCCGTGTTCTGCGGCAAGCTTGAGTACCGCAGGCGAATAACGGCCACTCATGCCCGCTTCACCGCCAGCAGCAGCTTGAGCTTCACGACGGGCTTGTCCGCCTTGAGCGCGCTGCGGCTGAGCAACGGCTTCCGCTGCGCCGCCTGCCTGATTCGGCTCCTCGATCAAACAAATATCTTCTCCGACCGCAGCCGTATATCCTTCTTCCGCCAGCAACTTAACGAGCCGGCCTTCGATCGGTGACGGCATCTCTACCGTCACCTTGTCAGTGATCAGTTCGCACAGCACGTCGTACTGTTCGATATAATCGCCCGGTTGCTTAAGCCATTTACCGATCGTCGCCGATACCAAACTCTCGGCCAGATGAGGAACCTTGACGCCGGTTCCTTTCGTCGCTTGATCGTTCATGTAACGGTCCTCCTAGAACAAAGCCAGCTTCCGCATGGCTTCCATGATCTTATCCGTATTGAGAAGGAAAAACTTCTCCATCGGCGGGTTCATTCCGACGGCCGGAACGTCCGGCGTGCAGAGCCTCATAATCGGCGCGTCCAGCTCGAACAGCAGCTCTTCGGCAATGATCGCAGACACTTCCGCCCCGACGCCTCCGGTCTTGTTATCCTCGTGGATGATCAGCACTTTGCCGGTTTTGGCTGCCGCTTTGAGAATCGCTTCCGTATCCAAAGGCTGCAGCGTTCTCAGATCGAGCACATGAGCCTGAATGCCTTCTTTGGCCAGCTCTTCCGCCGCACGCAGCGCATATTGCACGGTGATGCCGTACGTGATGACGGTGATGTCGGAGCCTTCCCGCTTCACGGCAGCTTCGCCGATCGGCACGATATAATCGTCCTCGGGCACTTCGCCCGTGACAGACAAGTAGCATTTCTTATGCTCGAAGTAAAGCACCGGGTCCGGATTGCGGATCGCGGCCTTCAATAGCCCTTTCGCATCGTACGGGTCCGATGGGGCGACAATGACAAGCCCCGGCGTGCCGAAAAAGACGGATTCCGGACATTGGGAATGATACAGCGCGCCGCCGCCAGTCGCCCCGTACGGAGCGCGGATCACGACAGGACAGCTCCAGTCGTTGTTCGAACGGTACCGGATGCGGGCCGCCTCGCTGATGATCTGGTTCGTTGCCGGAAAAATAAAGTCCGCGTACTGCATTTCCGCCACCGGCTTCATCCCGTACATCGCGGCGCCGATCGCTACGCCTGCAATCGCCGATTCGGCGAGCGGCGTATCCATAATCCGCTCTTCCCCGAACTGCTCCTTCAGCCCTTTTGTCGCATTCATGACGCCGCCCTTGCCGACGTCCTCGCCCAGGACGAACACGTTCTCGTCCCGCTCCAGCTCTTCCTTCATTGCTGTGCGAATCGCTTCCAAATACGTAATGACCGCCACGAATTAGCCCTCCCTCTGTTCCGCGTACACATGCTTGAGTGTATCTTCCGGCTTCGGAAATGGCGCATCGTCCGCGTAATTCGTCGCTTCGACCAATTCCCGCTTGATAGCCGCCGCAAGCTCGGCGTCCTGCGTTTCGCTCCAGAGGCCGCAGTCGATCAGATACTGCTTGAACCGCGGCAGGCCGTCCTTCGCACGGTTCTCTTCCACTTCCTCCGGGGTGCGGTAGAGCAAATCGTTGTCGGACGTCGAATGCGGAGGGATCCGGTACATGACCGCTTCGATCAAGGTCGGTCCTTCGCCGCGCAGAGCGCGCTCGCGCGCTTCCTTCACGACGCGGTACACTTCAAGCGGATCCCGGCCGTCTACCTTAACGCCCGGGAAGCCGTATCCATGGGCGCGCTCGGCGATACTGCCGCCCACCTGCTTGCTCAGCGGGATGGAGATCGCGTACTGGTTATTTTCACACATAAAAATAACCGGAAGCTTGTGAACGCCCGCAAAGTTGCAGCCTTCGTGGAAATCCCCCTGGTTGCTCGATCCGTCGCCGAAGGTCGCGAACGCCACGAAGCTTTTGCGTTTCAGCTTGGCTGCGAGCGCAAATCCGACCGCGTGAGGCACTTGGGTCGTTACCGGAGAAGAGCCGGTCACGATATTCAGCTTTTTATGGCTGAAATGGCCCGGCATTTGACGTCCGCCGCTGTTCGGGTCCTCCGCCTTGGCGAAGACGGACAGCATCAGTTCTTTTAACGTCATGCCGACCGAAAGCACGAAGCCGTAATCCCGGTAATACGGTAAAAAGTAGTCCTCCCCGCGTGAAAGCGCGAAGGCTGCGGCGACTTGCGCCGTTTCCTGGCCGATTCCGGACACGTGAAACGCGATTTTGCCCGAACGCTGCAGCAGGAAGCACCGCTCGTCAAACATGCGGGCTTTCAGCATGTATGTATACATTTCCAGAGCCTGACCGTCCGTCAATCCTAGCTGCCGGTGTTTTGTTATTTGACCGATGGACATGGAGTTTATAGACGCCTCCTTTTGTTAAAGCGAGAAAATGTTTAATACCTGGTGCTAATACCAGACACTATAACTATATTATAAACCGTTTGGTTTACGAATACAATTTTATTAAATAAAGAGGCGTCCTCCGGCCTTCCGGCAGCAAATTACGTATTGATGGACCGCCCGTCTACAGCAAGCATCGCCTCGCCCAGCAGCTCGGAAAGGGTCGGATGCGGATGAATCGTCTGCCCGATTTCCCATGGGGTCGCATCAAGAAGCTGAGCCAACGCCGCCTCGGAAATATAATCAGTCACGTGCGGTCCGATCATATGGACGCCGAGCAAATCGTTCGTTTCTTTATCGGCTACCACTTTGATAAATCCGTCGGTCTCCCCGAGCACGATCGCTTTCCCCAGCGCCCGGAAATGAACCTTGGACACCTTGACGTCGCGTCCCTGTTCCTTGGCTTCCCGCTCTGTCCAGCCGATGCTTGCCGTCTCCGGACGGGAATAGACGCACCGCGGCACCCGATGCGGCTCTACCTTGTGCGGCTGCTGGTCCCAGGCATGCTCGGCCGCAGTCAACCCTTCATGGGCGGCCGCGTGCGCAAGCTGAAGACCGCCGATGCAGTCCCCGACCGCATAAATGTGCAGCTCAGCCGTCTGCATCGAATCGTTGACGCGGATGAAGCCGCCTTCGACCTTGACATCGGTATTTTCCAAGCCGATGCCTTCGACGTTGGCTTGACGCCCTACGCACACGAGCGCGATTTCGGCCGATAGCTCGGCTTGTTCCTCGCGATGCTCCACATTTAGCGTCACGCCGCCCTCATGCTTGCGGATGGATTCCGTGATCACTTTAGTGCCTGTACGGACGCTAACCCCACGTTTTTTCAGCAGCCGCTCCAGCTCGCGCGATACGTCTTCATCCTCGCTTGGAAGCAGTCTGGGCGCAAATTCCACGACGGTCACCTGCACGCCAAAATCGCTGAGCAGCGAAGCCCATTCGACGCCGATAACGCCGCCGCCAATAATGACCGCCGAAGCCGGCAGCTTCTCCAGACGCAGCGCCTCGTCGCTGTTCAGGATCGTTACGCCGTCGGTTTCCAGGCCTGGCAGGCTTCTCGGACGGGAGCCCGTCGCGATAACCACCTTCTCCGGCACCAGCGTCAAGATATCGTCCTCGCCTTGCTCGACGGATACCGTACCGCTTCGCGGCGAAAAGATGGAAGGACCGATTAATCTGCCCTTCCCCTGGAATACGGTAATTTTATGTTTTTTCATCAAAAATTGCAGCCCGCTGTATAGTTGCTCGACCACCGCGTCTTTGCGGCTTGCGACTTTAGAGAAATCTAGGGTGACCGCCTCGGCTCCGATGCCGAATTTGTCGCTGTCTTTCATGAGGGCGAATACTTCCGCGCTTCGCAGCAGCGCCTTGCTTGGAATGCAGCCGCGGTGCAGACAAGTTCCTCCGAGCTTATCCTGCTCAACAATGGCCACGTTTTTTCCAAGCTGAGCGGCCCGAATGGCCGCCGTATAACCGCCGATGCCTCCGCCAAGAACAACCATATCAAAAGTATGCGTCATCCATGATTCCTCCTGAATCTTAAGATTCTCTTATTGTAACTCTATTCTGCGGCAGAAATATAGTCCAATTTGTGAAATGACATGAATTCTTGATAAATTTATGATAACGTAGAGATTGACGATTTTGAAGCAATAGAAGGAGCCAAGCATGATGGCCGTTATTTCTCGTTTCATCGCCATGCTGCTGCTGGTCGTGCCCGGACTCATGGCAACTTACGGATTTTTGGCAATGAAGGACGCCTGGTTCGCCCAATTCGATCCGGCGGTCGGCTTCCTCTGGTGGAAATTTGCGCTGGGACTAGTGCTGTTTGCCGCAGGAGTCGCTTTTATTGGGGGATGGATTTTTTTCCGTGACCGCAAACGCAATTATGTCGCGCCGCGTTTTCGCAAGAAACGCAAAAAGGGATAGGCCAGCAATCCGCAGCCTGTCCCTTTTTTGTCGTTGTTCAGCCGCGTCCGCGGCCAGCTTGATCCAGCCAGCGGAGCAGCGCGTGACGTTCGATGATGACGCTCAGCGACCGCCGCCAGGTAATCGCGTGCAAAGCGGCGAGCGCCGTCAATACGGCAGCCTGCACCGAAACCGGTGTCAGCATCACGAACCCGACGCCGAGCGCAAACCCTAGCACATTGGCTCCGGAATCGCCGAGCATAACCTTGCCTCGCAGATCCGCGCCTGCGAACATCCCCGCCCCAATCGTAAGCGGAACCAGCAAGCGCCAAACCTTCCAGCTGGCTTCCGTTCCGCTCTCCTTCCAAGAGGCAAGCCATACGAGCAAAAGCAGCGAAACAAAAAAGCCCTTCAAGGCCCGTCCGGGCCGGACGTCAAGCAGATTCACCGCATTGGTGGCAAGCAGAATAAGAAGCAGCTTGAAGGGCAACAACCACAGCATACGGCTATCCCAGGCAAGGGTTGTCCCGGCCTCGCTTCGAAGATGTGCCGTTTCCGACAGCAGGATAAGCATTCCGGCCACCAAGGTCGTCCCCGCTTTGACGATCCCGGTCGTTATCCTCCGCTGCCCGATCCAAATTTTCCAATGATTGCGCAGCCCTTTGACTTCCCGCTCCCCGAGCAGATCGTCCAGCAGTCCCGCAAAACAGACCATCGTGACCGCCAACACCCATCGGTCCGTATTGGGCCAAGAGGAAGGCACTACGCACACCTCGTACAGATACCACAGCAGTAGCAGCAGCCACAGAAGCACGCCTCCGGCCGTCGGAACAAGACGTCCCCGGTAGTTCGTTTCCGAAAGCCCGTGCTCCTGCAAAAAACGAATCGTTCCCGGCAGTAAAACGGCTCCTGCAGCGATCAGCAAGCCAGACGGAACCGCCCATTCCCACACCCAGTCGGTCACGTTCAGCATGCCGGCTTCCGCCAGCAATGCCACAAGGTAAGTCCGACCTCACAGAGCTGCTTGCCGCGATGGAGCCAGCCCTGCCAAGTCCGCCCGGTCTCCCGGTGCCGGAAAGGAACTTCCAGCTCGACGATCCGAAAGCCTAGCCTGACGGCATCGACCATCATGCCGACCTCGGCGCCGAAGCCTTGGTACTTCCTTTCGCAGCGCCGCAGTACCTCACTTCGCATCGCACGTTGCCCGGATAACGGGGCTCCCGAGTCGTAGCCGCTTAGCAGACGGACGCCTCGTCCGGCCAAGCCTCTGACCAGCCCGAAGCCTCCCGGGATGCTTGCCGGCGGAAGCTTCGCCACGGTCAAATCCGCCTCCCCCCGCAGCACAGGCTCAAGAAGCAGGGGGAACTTTTCGGCGGTGCTGCCGAGATCGGCATCCAGAAATACGACAATCTCCCCTGATGCCGCTTGCCAGCCCGCATACATCGCCGCTCCTTTGCCGGAATTTACGGGAAAACGCAATACGACGTCAGCCCACGCGCAAGCGACGTCTCCCGTACCGTCGCGGCTTCCGTCATCCACCACGATGAGCTGCATATCGAATGAAAATGCCGCTGAAGCGTGCGCCTTCGAGACCGCTTCCAGCGTCGAAGCCAGCAGCCGGGACTCGTTCCACGCAGGAATAATGACGGATATAAGAGGAGCCATTGGCGTTCTCTCCCTTCTCTCAATGCAAAAAACGGACAAAAGATAACCATGCTGCCCCCGAGCTTGCCGGCTTACGTCGTTTGGTTGCCGGGTATACGCGGCTAATCCCCCGTGCATCGACCAGCCTGCTCCCGATTTTCATCCGCACCAGCCATGTACTGCCCATGCCTTTGCGTCCTTTTTCCATAAAATCCTGCATATGGCTGTGCAGCCCAACGGTAACAATCTGCTCACAGCCTTGCTCGTAAGCCAGCAGGAGCGCCGCATCCTCACTCGTACCTCCCGTCGGCAGCGAACTCGCTGTAAGCCCGAGCCTCCGAAGACGGTCCATGCCCGGAGACGCTCCGTTCCGATAGCTATGTACGATCAGCTCGGCCCCGCTGAATAAAGCAAGATCCGATACGCTGTCCATGTCCCCTATAATGATGTCGGGATTGTACCCCTCTTCGAGGATGGCATCTGCCCCTCCGTCCACACCAATCAGCACCGGACGGGCTCTCCGTATGTAACGTTTCAGAGCGGCAAAATCTTCCCGGTACCCGCTTCCCCTCACCACCACGAGCGCATGCCTTCCGGGCAGCTCTGTCCGCAGCGAAACGGGCGGAAACGGTTCGAGCAGCTGCTCTTTTTCCTCGGCCGCGTATTTCAGTGTATTCTCGATAAACCTAGCGAGCTGCTTCGGCTCGGAGGCTTGTGCAGCCCGGTATCCGGCCAGCCAGCTTTGCCGCGTAAACCGGCGGCAAGGCACCCATGACGTCCCTATATCGATCCCGTGGTCGGTCACGGTAACGGTCCGGGAGGTCTGCAGCACCTCAAAGGCATCCGGAGACGTCTCCACAAGCGGCGTACCGGCCTCCAGAAGCTCCAAAACCGCCCGCGAGGCAATCGTCCCGGTCATCGTCCGGCCCGTGTTAACAACGGCGGACACCCGGGCCTTGAGCAGGCCGCGCACGGCAAGCTCGTCCAAATCATCGTGCGCCAGCACGGCGATTCGCCCCGGTCCCAATCGTTGAAGCAGCCGTTTAGTGCTTCGGTCGCTTTCCGTTGTGCCGGTGACGGGCAAAAGTCCCGTTTTCGATCTCCATCTCATAGCTTCATCCCCAATCACGTCAAGGAATCCAGCGCCCGCTCCACCCTCGTTACCCCTTGAGACATCACATGTCCGCTAGCCACTGCCGACGCCACCGCCGTCGCCTCGAGAATTTCTTGCCGGGATGCTCCCTTAGCTAACGCTTCTTGAACGTGGTACAGCGTACACACCTCGTTATTTGCAAACAAGCCGATGCCAAGGGCAATCAACTGCTTTTGCTTTTCATCCAGTGCTCCGGGGGCAAAACAAGCGGCTGTAAAATGATGGTATGCTTCCACCATCGTCGGCATAAGCTCTTTCATGTGGCCGACACCGACCTTATAAGAGTCGACTTTTTGCAAGCTGTCCGCTTGATGCATCGCGGCGCCTCCTTCCGGTTTTCCTTGGTTTAGCTTCCCCTCGTTCCAAAGGCATATGCAAAAAGAACGATTTCGTGTCCAAAAAAAATCAAAAAATAACGAAACCATTTACAATATTCTACAAAAATCGATTTTATCGTATGGTATAATTAGTTTTATCCTAGGGTAAGGAGTAGATTCAATGCAAAAAACATGTCAAAAAATTGTTCGTGTTCAGAATGGTCTGATTACGGAAATTTATGATGGCTTGGTTTACCGAGACTTCAGTGACAATGAAAGCGCATTGAAGGAATTGCTGATGGACGATATCGGTCTGGATTTTGATTCCGTACTCCATACTTACGAGCAGCTCATTTACGAGTTGGCCTGCTCCAGTTCGGAACTCCGCTCCTCCATCATGAAGCGTTTGCCCGAAGGCTGGCTTGATTGGGCACACGATTTGTATTCCGACAATAACGCCGAAAATAAAGCCATGCTGCCCATCACGCAGTCGATCCTATAATTGCCTGACGTCAGCCGTATACTTGGATAAGCACGTTCCATACTAAGCTTGAACTCACTTAGCGGAGGTGCTTCTTGAAATGGTTGACAATCTCGAAAGCAATTACGACTGCTCCAATGCAGGCGGCGATCTTCAAGAGCTGCAGCAGCAACTGGTCGGGATGCAAAACACCGAGCTGGATGAACAGTCCCAGCAAACGGCTAACCGGCTGGAGAATCAGATCCGGTTCATCAAGAACAAGTGCGACATTCGCCCTTAATCCGTGCATTTGAAGAAAAAAGCCAGCCCTTCGGATATCCGTCCGCGGCTGGCTTGCTTGCATTTGTGGGATAAAAAACGGTGATTTTTAGTCTTCGCGAACCAATACAATATCGCTCACATTATGAATGACATGGAAATTCAATAGTTGGTAGGCCGTCATTGCGTTTAGTTTTTCGTGTAAATCGTAAATGGCGACCTCGCCGCGTGCAGTTTCACCCAGCTTGATCGCCACGTGACATTCCACATAGACACGTTCAACTTGTGTGCGAGCGGCCATCGTATAGTTGACGATACCATCGGAAACAAAATAGGCATGGTTCTTATCGGGCGTCAGAAAAGCGTCAACGATTTCGAAGTCACCGTTGCCCGAATCAATGACGAGCTTGATTCTCTTTAACACGGCATGTAGCCCCTTTTGTTTGAATTTTTCGAGCGAAGTTAAACCCATAAACGTATAAACGTATTATATGTCTATCAGCTTAAACGTTATTACGTATAATGTCAATGCTTTATTTACGTAAATTTTGGGATAAGTTATAATAGCTTTATAGGTAGGTGATTAATAGTTGCGAAGAGTTCGTTTAAGAATAAAAGAAATTATGGAACAACGAGGATTAACACAGATACAGCTTTCTGAATTATCGGGAGTTAGACAATCTGCAATAAGCGAAATGTCTCGCAATGTTCGTGAACAAATAAGTCTCATTCATCTTTCGAAATTAGCAGATGCTCTTAACATTGACGACATTAACGAGTTTCTGGTAATAGAAAAAGACGGCAACCAATCGGACTAAAGCACCGAAAAGCTGCCGTCTTTTGTTTTTACAACTTTCCTCCTTTCATAATGGTTACTTGCTTCTATTGATTCCTCGAAAAATTAAAACGCCGAGCCCGTTAGGGCCCGACGTAGGAAAGCTTACTTATTTCACGACACCTTATGCTCAATCCGCAGCTTATCTGCCACCATCGCGATAAATTCGCTATTCGTCGGCTTCGCTTTGCTGATATTGATCGTATAGCCGAACAAATGCGAGATGCTGTCGATGTTGCCGCGTGTCCAAGCGACTTCGATCGCATGGCGGATTGCCCGTTCGACGCGGCTCGGCGTTGTTTTGTACTTTTCGGCAATCGCCGGATACAGCGTCTTCGTAATCGCCCCGAGAATTTCGATGTTGTTATATACCATCGTGATTGCTTCACGCAAATATTGGTAGCCTTTAATGTGAGCGGGCACGCCGATCTCGTGAATAATGGTTGTGATGTTGGCATCCAGATTTTTGCCTTTCGGCAATTGAACGACGTTCGCTTTCTGCGACGACGAAGAGGACACAGGCACAGTTGGGCTTGTGCCGATCAACTGCCGAATCCGGTTCGTCAAAATTTCCATATCGAACGGTTTCAAAATGTAATACGAGGCGCCGAGCTGGACAGCTTTTTGGGTAATGTTTTCTTGACCGAAAGCGGTGAGCATGATGATTTTCGGCTGCGGATTCAAATCCATCTCCCGCAGCTTCTCGAGCACGCCGAGACCATCTAAATGGGGCATAATAATGTCCAAAATCAATACGTCCGGCACTCGGGGGCCTTGCTCGATTAGACGAAGCACATCATTTCCATTGTAAGCAACGCCGGTCACTTGCATATCGGCCTGATCATCGATGAATTCGGAAAGAAGATTAGTAAACTCTCGGTTGTCGTCTGCTAAAAGAACTTCAATGGTTTGCAACGGTAAGCGCCTCCTTATTTGCGGCAATTCGCTTTAGCATTATTTACCTGCTATACAATTTCGACATGCACTTTAAAATTCCTTCTGTCGAATATTATTTTTCTGGATTTTTTCGGATTTTTATTTTATAATTAATAATTTACTCCACCGTTATACATCATTCGACAAAGAGTGATTAAATGCTACATAACGTATCTACTAACTAAAAATAACCACACTTCGTACATAAACGATTCGAAACGGAGCAAAGATTTACGTACTTCACACAAAAAAACCGAAGGCCATCAACTGGCCTTCGGTTCCGTTGTTTCCGTATTGGAAGGACGAAGCATGATGCCTGCATCCTGCAGCATCCATTCGATAAAGCATCCGTAGCCGCTTGTCGGGTCATTGACGAAGACGTGAGTGACCGCTCCGATCACTTTTCCGTTCTGGATAATCGGGCTTCCGCTCATGCCTTGCACGATACCTCCAGTCTTGTCCAACAAGCGGGAGTCGGTAATTTTGATTACCATCCCTTTGGTCGCCGGATATTCCTGCTTCGCCACATGAACGACCTCGATATCGAATTTCTCGACCTTCTGACCGTTGACCACCGTATAAATTTGCGCAGGACCTTCCTTCACCTCTTCGGCGAAGGCGACGGGGAGTGCCTTGTCGCTGTAGCTATGCCCCGGCGTATCAAACATTTTACCGAAAATGCCGAACTGCGTATTTTTCTCAATATTGCCAATGGCCCTGCTTTCCTTGGAGAACTGGGCGCGCTTCTCCCCCGGCTCGCCGTTCTGGCTCTTCGATATCGAAGTGACGTTCGAATGCACGATCTCTCCGTTGCCTACCATGATCGGCACTTGGGTGTCCATATCGGTAATGACGTGGCCCAGCGCTCCGTATACGCGTTGATCCGGGGCATAGAAGGTCAACGTTCCGACCCCGGCGGCCGAATCGCGAATATACAGCCCAAGCCTGTACGCCTTGTCCACGATATCGTACGCAGGATTGATCGGAATATCGAGCGTTTCGTTTCCGCGGCGGATCGTCAGCATAATCGGCCTCTTGTCCTCGCCCGCCGCTTTGACGAGATCCGCTACCCGGCTCACGTCGCTTACGGTTTTGCCATTCATTTTGACAATGAGATCGCCGAGCTGCACCTTGGCCTCTTCGCCCGGAGACGTTTTGCGGTCATCCGCGATCGCAACCAAATGATGCCCGACGATCATAATTCCGGCCGATTTCAGCTTCACGCCGATCGTCTGGCCGCCGGGAATCACTTTTAAGTCAGGGACGACATTGACTTTCACCGTCTTGAAAGGAATTTTACCGAATAGCTTCAGCTTCATTTCAGCTTGTCCGGCTTGATAAGATTCAAGGGCGATAGGATGATGAAGATCCACTTGGAATGAGTGCCTTGCCGAGCCGTTGACCTTCAGCACTTCCGGATGGTTGACCGTTACTTGCGCGCTGACCGGCATCGCCAGCTTCAGTTGGGTTTGCTGTCCGGTAAAAAGCCGGAGCTCCTCGGGGAATGAGGCAAAACTGCGGAAAGGGGTGGTGAGGCTACCCAAACAAACGAAGAGGACGAGCAGTAATCCAATCAATCTTTTTCTATGGTTGGAACCCAATTCGCTCACGCTCCCTTGCTTCCTTTGCTTAGCGGCACGCGGCATGCGACTTCCGGCTTCAAAGCTGGCTGCACCGCCGTTTGTGTACCTTTAAGGTAACCCCCGCCCTTTTCTTTTATAACTCCAAAATGATCCCTTGGCTAGCTCATTTTCGCTTTCATGTTATCGGCAAGCGCGATCATTTCCTGCGCGTGCTGGAGCGTTTTGTCGGTCACTTCGACGCCTCCCAGCATACGGGCCAGCTCGTGAATACGTTCTTCCGTATTTAAGTCGTCAATATTCGTATAAGTGCGGTCTCCATCCGTCGTTTTATGAATGCGGTAATGCACGTCCGCCATGCAGGCGACCTGCGGCAGATGCGTAATGGAGAAGATTTGACAGCTCCGGGATAGTCTGGACATTTTCTCGGCTATCGCCTGTGCCGCGCGACCGCTTACCCCGGTATCCACTTCGTCGAAGACCATTACCGGGATACTGTCCACCCGGGCAAAAATGGATTTAAGCGCCAGCATGACGCGGGAGATTTCCCCACCCGAAGCGATTTTGCTGAGCGCACGCATCGGTTCCCCGGGATTCGCCGAAATGAGAAACTCGACTTGATCTGCGCCTTCGCGCGTCAGCTTCTTTTCCACATCCACGGCAAAATGGACCCGGAACTGCGTCCGTTCCATCTGCAGCTCGCGGAGCTCCGCCACAATTTCCGCCGCGAGCTTGTCCGCTACAATCATACGCTGCTCGGTCAGAACCGAAGCCAGCCGCTGTACCTGTTCGAGGGCCACCGCTTCTTCTTTTTGCAGCTGCTGAAGCTTTTCGTCCTTGTTCTCGATCAGGTCCAGTTCCTTTTCAATCTTTTCAACATATGCAAGGATATCCGAAACGGATTCTCCATATTTTCTGCGAAGCGATGAGATCGTATCCAGCCTTTGCTCGATAAAATCGAGTCTGGAAGGGTTGAACTCCACTTCATCACGGTAATCGCGAACTTGGTAAGCCGCGTCTTCCAACTGGTAGAAGGCCCCTTGCACCTGCTCCAACAGCGACTGAAGCTTGGCGGGATCGAGTGCGGCGATATCCTGAAGCTTCTGGACGGCACGGCCGACGGCATCCAGTCCCTTGCTTCCCCCATACAATAGATCGTAAGCGTCGGAGGCGTTCTGGAACAGCCGTTCCGCATTGACCAGCTTTCGCTTCTCATCGGCCAGCGCCTCGTCTTCTCCCGCTTTCAGCTTGGCTGTACGGATTTCCTCCACCTGAAACCGGTACAAATCCATCATTTGCAGCGCTTGCTTGCTCGTTTCCTGCAGCTCCTTAAGCTGCTTGCGGATTCCCTGGTATACATCGTACGCTTCCTGATAAGCAAGCTTGGCTGGCAAAATCTGCGGCTCGCCGAACATGTCAAGCCACCGGATATGCTCCTCTACCCGGAACAACGATTGATGCTCGTGCTGTCCGTGAATATTGACCAGATAATCGCCGATTTCCCTAAGCACAGCGCGGTTGACCAATTGTCCGTTCACGCGGCTGGTGCTTTTACCTTGAGCCGTAATTTCTCTGCGAATAATAAGATGCTCCTCCGGGTCGGCTTCTATTCCCACGCCGGACAAAATATTCCAAACGGGATGATCCTTCCCGATCTGATACAACGCTTCGATCGATGCTTTGTCACTTCCGTAGCGAACCAGATCCGAAGAGCTTCGGCCCCCGGCAATCAGACCGAGCGCGTCGATGATGATCGATTTGCCCGCCCCCGTTTCCCCCGTCAACACGTGGAATCCGGTTTTGCAATGCAATTCAACATGTTCGATAACCGCCAGATGGCGAATGGATAGTTCCAGCAGCATAAGCTACACCTCTCTGACATTAACTGAGCATTCCCAAGACTTGATTAACGATATGTGAGCTGTGATCCTTGGTTCGGCAAATGATCAGAATCGTGTCGTCGCCGCTGATCGTTCCCATAATCTCGTTCCATTCCAGACTGTCAATGAGCGCCGCAATCGCATTGGCCGTCCCCGGCAAGCTTTTGATCACGACGAGATTTTCGGTATGGTCAATATGCACAAAATGATCGTTGAGCGCCCGCCGCAAACGCTGCAGCGGATTGTAGCGCTGATCGGCCGGCATGGAATATTTGTACCTTCCGTCGTCTAACGGCACTTTGATCAGATGCATTTCTTTGATATCTCTGGAAATGGTCGCCTGCGTGACATGGAAGCCCGCTTTGCGAAGCTGCTCGACGAGCTCGTCCTGCGTTTCGATTTCGTTGTTGGTGATGATTTCTCGTATTCTAACATGTCGTTGGCCCTTCATGGCTTCCTCCCTGGTTATGGGGTCTCGGTATCGTCGTCATCTTCAGCTTGCAGTTCGAACACATAGCAGTCCACCGTTTGTTCAGGCACATTTACATATACGACTCCTGCCGTTTTCGGGTATAACAGTTGATACACGAGCAGATGGTCGCGGACGCCGCTTCCGGTCCTCTCCATCGGTTTACGCTCTTTTGCTGTCTTGACAATGTAATACCGGCCGTTTTTCTCCGCGGTGTAATCGACGAACAGCCGGCTTTGAAGCGTTTCGCTGCGGTTGACTTTGATGTGTACAGGAATGCGTTTCTTACCGCTAAGGACCGAGTAACCGCGCGCCTCGAGAAGCTCCGTCGCTTCATCCTCCGACACCTCCGCGTCGGCGAGAAATTCGAACGGAGGCTCGTCCTCCACGGCTTCCTTCAGCTTGCTCCGGGCGTAAAAATACCCCCATGCCCCTAGTGCCAGCGCCACCAAAAACACGATCAAGCCGTCCCCGCTTTGCATGGAATCACCTCGAAGGAATATTCGAGAAACCGTATCCAAATTCCTGTATAAAGGCAAAAAAACTCATCCGTCAAGATGAGCTCTGCATGCTTTGCGACTCTTGGGTGACCTCTCGGATCAACCGGTCCAGTTCGGGACCGGACAACCCAGGCTCGTCCGTATGGAGAAGATGTACTAAAAATTCAATGTTACCCTCGCCGCCCTTGATCGGAGAGTAAGTCAATCCTCTAATCGCGTAACCAATATCCTGGGCAAACCGGAGGATGTCTTCCAACACCTCTTGATGGACTCGGGGGTCGCGGACGACGCCGGATTTACCTACTTTCTCCCGGCCCGCCTCGAATTGCGGCTTAATCAAGGCAACGACTTGCCCTTGCGGTGCAAGCAGCTGTTTCAGCGGCGGCAAAATAAGTTTTAAAGAAATGAAGGAAACGTCGATCGAGGCAAATGCCGGCTCCGGTCCCTGCAAGTCGCCCGGCTGCATGTAGCGAAAATTGGTCCGCTCCATCACGCTGACTCTGGGGTCCTTGCGCAGCGACCAATCCAGCTGGTTGTAACCGACATCGACCGCATAGACGTGAACCGCCCCGTTCTGCAGCGCGCAATCGGTAAATCCGCCGGTCGAGGCGCCGATGTCCAGCATCGTAACGCCACTCAGGTCGATACCGAACACGTTGAGCGCCTTCTCCAGCTTCAGCCCGCCGCGGCTGACGTAAGGATGCACCGCACCCTTGACAATCAGCCGGGACGTGCGGGCAATCTTCGTTCCGGCCTTGTCGACCGGAACGTCGTCTACCAGCACCAATCCGGCCATAATGGCCGCCTTGGCCTTTTCTCTTGTTTCATAATAACCCTGCTCGACGAGCAGGACATCGAGTCGTTCTTTTTCCGCTTTGTCCGCAGCCATGAATTGCTCCTACCTCATATTGTTAGGCCCGCTGCCGTCTGCGCGGAACGAGCGCCTGCAGTTCCGATACGAGCCGCTCGGCTGTGAATCCGACCTCTTTACGCTGTTCCTTGACGGAGCCGTGCTCGACGAAATAATCCGGCACGCCGATAATTTTGATTCGCAGGCCGTATACATTGTGCTGCGAGTAATGCTCCAGCACACCGCTGCCGAAGCCTCCGAGCTCTGCCCCTTCCTCCAGGGTCAGAATCGGGATGTCTTCTTTCGCCAACTGAAGAAGCATCGCCTCGTCCATCGGCTTGATAAACCGCGCGTTAATGACGCGAACTTGTACGCCTTCCTTGCTCATCGCCTCGGCCGCTTCCAGAGCAAGCGGAATCATCGGGCCGACGGCCAGAATCGCCGCATCGCTTCCCGGACGGAGCACTTCCCAAGTGCCGATCGGAATCGGCTGGAGCGTCTCGTCCATCGGCACCCCGAGCCCGCTTTCCCGCGGATAACGGTAAGCAATCGGACCTTCGTTATACTCGAAAGCCGTCTTCATCATATGCCGCAGCTCATTCTCGTCCTTCGGCATCATCAGCACCATATTCGGAATGCTGCGCAAGTATGCCATATCGTATACCCCTTGATGCGTCTCGCCGTCCGGACCGACAAAGCCCGCACGGTCGATGGCGAACACAACGTTCAGGTTAGCGCGGCAAATATCGTGTACGACCTGGTCGTAAGCGCGCTGCAGGAAGGTCGAGTAAACGGCGAACACCGGCTTCAACCCTTCCTCGGCCAGACCGGCGGAAAACGTAGCGGCATGCTGCTCCGCAATCCCTACGTCAAACATCCGGCCGGGAAATTCCTTGGCAAAGCCGAGCAGACCCGAACCGCCGGGCATTGCCGGGGTAATCGCCACAATTCGCTCGTCCTGCTTCGCCAGCTCAATCAACGTGCTTCCAAACACTTCCGTATACATCGGAGGGCCGACCGTCTTCAGGACTTGGCCGGATTCGATTTTGTACGGGCTGATGCCGTGCCATTTATGGGAATCCGCCTCGGCCGGCGAATAGCCCTTGCCTTTGGTTGTGATTACATGCACAAGGACAGGCCCGTTTACTTTATCCGCTTGCTTCATGGTTTCAAGCAGCAGCGGCAAGTTGTGGCCGTCCACAGGTCCCAGGTACGTAAGACCGAGCTCTTCGAACCAGACGCCGGGAACAACCAAATATTTGAACGAATCCTTCACCCGTTCCGCCGTCTTCGCCAAGGTGCCGCCGATGGCCGGAATCTTTTTGATCAGGTGCTCGAATTCTTCCTTGGCCTTCACATAGTGCCGGTCCGAACGAATGCGCGCCAAATAATGGCTAAGTGCTCCGACGTTGGGGGCGATGGACATTTCGTTGTCGTTCAGAATGACCATCAGCTTCCGCTTCTCGTGGCCGATATGGTTCAGAGCCTCCAGAGCCATACCGCCGGTAAGCGCTCCGTCCCCGATCATGGCAACGATCCGGTTCTTCTCGCCCTTCAAATCGCGAGCGACAGCCATCCCCATCGCTGCAGACAGCGAAGTGCTGCTGTGGCCGGCCTCCCAGACGTCATGCTCGCTTTCGGAACGCTTCACGAAGCCGCACAGGCCTTTATATTTGCGCAATGTATCGAACTTGTCTTTTCGACCGGTCAGAATCTTGTGAACATACGACTGATGACCGACATCGAAAATAAATTTATCCTTCGGACTGTCGAACAAATAGTGCATAGCAATCGTTAACTCGACAACGCCAAGGTTGGGCGCGAGGTGACCGCCGGTGACCGAAAGCTTCTCGACAAGGAAATGTCTCGTTTCCGCAGCCACTTGCTCCAGCTGTTCCACAGTCAGACGTTTCAAGTCCTCAGGCTGATGAATGTGATCGAGCAGCACGCTTGTTCCCTCGCTTTCCATAGTTGGAGTATGCCTAACGAATGGCAGGTAAAGTCGGTAACGATCTGCTTCATTGCATAGGCTATGTAATGTGTTTGAATACGATGCCATTATAGCACAGGACCGTCACGCGCTCAAACGGGACCGGTGCGAAAGCAGCCGCACTACGGGCGGCAGAACCGGTCCAAGCGCTAATGGTCGCGCTTCATTAAATAATCCGCAAGCTCCAGCAACCGCTCCGGGCGCGGGAAATCCGCCGCCAAGATCGCCTGCTTCGCCTCGCGCGTCAGCTCCCCGGCCTTCGCAATCGATGCTTCAATCCCGATAAAATAAGGGTAGGTCACTTTCTGCTGCTTGACGTCGCTCTGGACGGGCTTGCCGAGCTTGCTTTCGTCCCCGATCAGATCGAGCACGTCGTCCTGAATTTGAAAAGCCAGCCCGATACATGTGCCGAACCGCTCCAATGCGGCAAGCTGGGCTTCCGTCGCTCCTGCGATCCGGCCGCCGGCTTTCAAGGAGAAGACGATCAAGTCGCTCGTCTTGTGCAGATGGATGTACTCCAGCTCTTCCAGCTTCGTGACTCCCTGCTCTCCCAGCATGTCCGCCGCTTGACCGCCGACCATGCCGGGGGCTCCGGAAAGCCGGGATAGCTCTTCGACGATGTCGATCACGCGATCGGCCGGAATGTTATGCTTCCTTGCAGATTGAACGACCGAATAGAACGCATGCGTCAGCAAGGCGTCCCCGGCCAGAATCGCCATGGCTTCGCCGTAAACCTTATGATTCGTCGGTTTGCCCCGGCGAAAATCGTCGTTGTCCATAGCGGGAAGATCGTCATGAATAAGCGAATACGTGTGGATCATCTCCACGGCCAACGCTGCGGGAACGGCCGCTTCCGGGCTGCCGCCTAGCGATTCTGCCGCTGCCAGCACCAGAATCGGCCGCAGCCGCTTGCCGCCGGCCATCAAGGAGTACATCATCGATTCGCGAAGCGGGGCGGGAATCGCCCACGACGACGGAATCGACTGCTGCAGCTCCCGCTCTATGAGCGAAGCCATATCTCGAATGTAATCTCGGATGCCGGATGACTCGTTCATCGGTTATCCCCTTTATCGGTTTCCTGCGGCTGAAACGGCTTTTTCGTCAGACCGCCCTCTTCTTCAAGCAAAATTTCGATTTTGCGTTCCACCTGTTCCAGCTTCTGCCCGCACAATTGAGACAGCTTCATGCCCTCTTGAAACAGCTCGATCGCCTTCTCAAGCGGAATATCTCCGCTTTCGAGCTGTGCCACAATGCGCTCAAGCTGGTCCATCGCCTGTTCGAAGCTAGGTGTCGCTTCCTGATTTGACATCGCTTTTCTCCTCCGTCTTCTCCTCCGCCTTCTCCTCCATCGACCAAACATGACAATCGATCCGTCCGTCCATCAGGCGCAGCTTCAAAACATCCCCAATTTGTACCTGCTGGATCGATTTCACGAGCTGTTTCTCTTTCTCGTCGTATACGAGGCCGTACCCCCGCTGCATGATCTTGAGCGGGCTGAGCGCATCCAGCTGGCGCATGGACGATACGAGCTCCTGCTGCTTGCGCCTCAATACCGCCTGCATCGTCTGGCGAAGCAAACGGGCGGACGAGTCCAGCCGCTTCCGGGAGTAGACAACCTGCTCCTTCGGATTAAACGAAGCGAGCTGCCGGTCGGCCTTCATCAGCCGCTCATGACTTTTCGTCAGGCGGCTGCGCATCTTGTAGTCGAGCTGCTCGCGCATGCGGTCGAGACGTTCCGCTGGCTGCAAAAGCAGCTGCCTGCGGGGATTCGTAAGGTATGGCGACCGCTGGAGCCGCTTCAATCGCTCTTTGCTTCGCTCCAGCTGCTGAGTTAATCCGCCGTACAATTGCTGGCGCAAGTAGCCGATCTGCTGCTTCAGCTCCTGATGATGCGGAACGGCCAGCTCGGCAGCTGCCGTCGGCGTCGGAGCACGCAGGTCAGCAACGAAATCCGCGATTGTGAAATCCGTTTCATGGCCGACCGCCGAAATGATCGGCAGTCTCGAAGCAAAGATCGCCCGGGCCACGACCTCTTCGTTGAAGGCCCATAGCTCCTCAAGCGATCCGCCGCCGCGGCCGACGATTAACACATCGACTTCATCCCTGGCGTTCATTTCCTCGATCGCTCTCACAATCGAAGGAGCCGCCTGCTTCCCCTGCACAAGCGCCGGATACAGTAGGATGGGCACGGTCGGATGACGGCGCTGCAAGGTGATAATAATATCGCGGACCGCCGCGCCCGTCGGCGACGTAATGACCCCGATCGCGCGCGGAAAGCGCGGAATCGGCTTCTTTATCGCCGGAGCGAACAGACCTTCGGATTCCAGCTTTTTCTTCAACTGCTCGAATGCCAGATACAAGCTTCCGATGCCGTCCGGCTGCATTTGCGTGACATAGAATTGATACTGCCCGTCCCGTTCGTATACCGAGATATTCCCGCAGGCGATCACCTTCGTCCCTTCCCGGGGAAGGAACGGAAGCCGCTGGTTGTAGGAGGCGAACATAATGCTTTTTAACCGGCTGTCTGCATCTTTTAACGTAAAATACATATGTCCGCTGGAATGATGGGTAAAATTAGAAATCTCACCCCGCACCCAAACGTCCTGCAGCCGGTCCGTGCCCTCAAGCAGCATTTTAATGTATCGATTCAGCTCTTTGATCGATAAAATTTGTTTTTCCTTCATAACTACGCCCGTTACCGCTAGTTGGTTGCAGAAGCTGCACGCTGTGCCGCTTCAAGCGTATTACGAAGCAGGATTGTGATCGTCATCGGACCGACGCAGCCCGGCACCGGCGTTACATAGCTCGCCGTCTCCAGAACGTCGTCAAAATCGACGTCTCCCGCCAGCTTGCCGGTATCGAGCCGGTTGATGCCCACGTCGACGACAACGGCTCCCGGCTTGATGTGGTTACGGTTGATCATCTTCGCCTTGCCGACCGCCGCGATCAAAATATCCGCCTGCCGCGTAATTTCTTCCATATTTTTCGTGCGCGAGTGACACACCGTAACAGTCGCATTCTCGCGAAGCAGCAGAATGGCCATCGGCTTGCCGACGATGTTGCTGCGGCCGATCACGACGGCATGCTTGCCGGCGATTTCAACGCCGATTTTCTTGAGAATCTCAATGACGCCCGCTGGCGTGCAGGGAGCGGGGCCTTCCTTGCCGATCATCAGGTTGCCCACATTAACCGGGTGGAAGCAGTCGACGTCCTTCTCGACCGCGATCGCTTCGACTACCCGTTCCTCCGAGATATGTCCCGGCAGCGGCGACTGGACAAGAATGCCGTGAATCGCGTTATCGCCGTTCAGTTTGGAGATAAGAGCCAGCACATCGGCTTCCGGCGTATGTTCCGGAAGCTTGTACACTTCGGAATGCATGCCCGCTTCTTCACAGGCTTTCGCTTTATTGCGCACGTAGACGTGCGAGGCCGGGTCGTCTCCGACGATGACCACCGCAAGTCCTGGCTGTACCCCTTGCTGCTTCAACTGCTCGACTTGCTGCTTAATATCGGCGCGGTAAGCGCTGACGATTTCTTTGCCGTTAATGATTTGCGCGGACATGCTTGTTTTCCCCTTTCGCTAGGTCGCTTTTACGCTTCGGACGAACGGCTGCGGATCGTCTCCAGGTCTTTGATCATTTTGCCAAGCACACCGTTGACGAACTTTCCCGATTCCTCCGTGCCGAAATTTTTGGCCATTTCGATCGCTTCGTTCACGACAACCTTCGGCGGCACATCTTCCCGAAACACCATTTCGTACGTGGCCAGCCGCATAATTTCCCGGTCTACCTTGGACAGCCTGTCCATCTGCCAGCCCTTCAAATAATCGGAAAGCAGGCCGTCGATTTGCCGCTTGTGCTGCATCGTGCCTTCCACGAGCTCAAGCACCTCATGAGGCACAATCTGATCGCGCTCCCGCGTCAGCTGCGCCTCGTCCTCCGTCCGCGCTTCTTCGATGACGTGCGCGATGGCATCGGCCGCTGTCGCTTCGTTCATTTCGATCTGATATAAGCTTTGCACCGCAAGCTCCCTTGCCAATCTTCGTCTCATCCGATCAAATCCTCCTGTGGGTTTGCACTTGCTTCACCGGAATAAACCGGCTGTGTCTTCCGTGTCTTAAGTTGAAGACTTATAACTTGTTATTAACCGAAAAAAATCCTTGGGCGTCATCCAAGGATTTTAGCGGAACAGTCTCCATTTGTCCATTAGCCGGCGCCAAGTGTCTTCTGCGGGAAACACCGGCTCGTTCCGGTCCAACCTTTTCCCTATGTAGTATCCAGTATATACGATCAGGATAAAGATTAACATACGCCAGAAGCCGAAGAACAAATAAATGAGGCCAAGGGCGCTCCCGGCCAGAACGCCGATCGTCTTACCCCTGTGCTGTTCCCACAGCTGCTCCCAAATTCGCATCCACATCCGGGGGCTCACCTCTATTCCACTCGACTTTTGAAGGTCGGGGACGATTGTTGAATATTCGCGATAAATACCGTAACGAAGGCTACGGGAATCCCGGTAATTTCCTCAATATGCCGCTTCACATTCGCCTGCATCTCTTCGGTCATCGCCGGAATGGAATTTTCGCCGTCCACGATGGCGCGAATGACGATTTCAAGTCCGGATTGATTCACTTTGACACGGGCGCGCAAATCTTGAACCCCGCGCGTCCGGCCTGCCGCTTTCAACGACAAATTCTCCACCGTATCGAGCGAAATGCGGATGTCCCCGAATTCGGTCCGCTGATCGATCGATGGCGACGAAGATTTGCCGCGCCTTACGGACAAATACAGGAAGCGAACGCTTAACAGAGCGGCCACCGCTGTGGAGATGATGAAAATAATCGCCGTTTTTAAATCGAAATAGACGTCGTGAGCGAAGTTGCCCGCTTTGTCGAAGGAAATCAGGCCGAATGCAGCGCACAGCAGAATTAATGTTGCGATCAATACGGCCAAGCTGAAAATAAAGAGCAGCAGTCTGTCGAGAACTTTTACCACGAATCCTGACTCCTTCCTAAGATGGAGGAAACCCCCAAACGGTGAAGGATGGGGGTTCAACCGGGGTATTTATTAATTATTTTACGCGCTGTGCGGGCGTTTCCGGCTCTTCGACTTTCTCCGCACCTTTGAAAATAACGTCATGAATGTGAACGTTCACTTGAACGACACTAAGTCCGGTCATCGATTCGATGGCCTGCTTGACATTATGCTGAACCGCGCTTGCGACCTCCGGAATTCGTGTGCCGAATTCGATGATGACAGACACATCAATCGCCGCTTCACGCTGACCCACTTCGACTTTTACGCCTTTGGACATATTTTTGCGTCCGAGAAACTCGGCGATATCTCCGGCAAATCCGCCGCTCATGCCTGCAACGCCGGGCACTTCCACGGTTGCCATACCGGCGATGATCTCGATCACCTCCGGAGCGATCTGAATCGTGCCCATCTCGGTCTTCTCATAATCCGCTGCCAGTGTACTCATGGTCAGGACCTCCTAAACATTTGGCTTGCCCACACCTAGACTTATTGTATACTATACCATTCCCTCATAAATATGACAACGAAGTCAACGGCTGCTTAAGAGTCCGGATCGTTCACGTCATGCTCTTCCAAAAACTTGATATCGAAGTCGCCGGCCAAAAACTTTTTATGCTCCAACAGCTTCAGATGGAATGGAATCGTTGAATGAATGCCTTCGATCGTAAATTCGGCCAAAGCGCGCTTCATTCGCTGAATCGCATCGTTGCGGTCCTCTCCCCACACGATCAGCTTCGCAATCATCGAATCGTAATGAGGCGGAATCGTGTAGCCCGGGTATGCGGCGCTGTCGACACGGACGCCAAAGCCGCCTGGCGGCAAATAAAATTTGATTTGACCTGCGGACGGCATAAAGTTGCGCTCCGGGTCTTCCGCGTTAATCCGGCATTCGATCGCCCAGCCGTTGATGCGGATCTCGTCCTGAGTGAACGAAAGCGGCTCGCCTTCCGCGACACGGATCATTTCTTTAATAATATCGATGCCCGTGATGAGCTCCGTAACCGGATGCTCTACCTGAATCCGGGTGTTCATTTCCATAAAGTAAAACTGTCCGTCCGGTCCGAGCAAAAACTCGAGCGTACCGGCGCCGGAATAATCGACGGCTTTGGCTGCGCGAACAGCCGCTTCGCCCATTTGTCCGCGAATTTCCTCGGTCAGAATCGGACAAGGCGCTTCCTCCACCAGCTTCTGGCGGCGGCGCTGCACCGAACAGTCGCGCTCGCCCAGATGCACTACGTTGCCGTGCTTGTCGGCCAGCACCTGAATTTCGACGTGCTTCATCCCCGTCAAATATTTCTCCAAATAAACGCCCGCATTGCCGAAAGCTTTTTGCGCCTCCTGCTGGGCGGTCGTAATTTGCTGAATCAGCATCTCTTCGTTTTCGGCCAGACGAATGCCTTTGCCTCCGCCTCCGGCCGTTGCTTTAATAATGATCGGATAGCCGATCTCGCGGCCCAGCCGAATCGCTTCGTCCATATCCTCGACAAGGCCGTCGGAGCCGGGGATAACGGGAACGCCCGCTTCCTTCATCGTCTGCTTCGCGACGGCTTTGTCGCCCATCTTGCTGATCGCTTCCGGCGAAGGACCGATGAACGTGATGTTGCAGCTCTCGCAAATTTCGGCGAAGTCGGCGTTTTCCGCCAAAAATCCGTATCCCGGATGAATCGCGTCGGTCTCCGTCAACGTCGCGACGCTCATCAGATTCGTATAATTCAAATAGCTGTCTTTGGAAGCTGTCGGTCCGATACAATAGGCTTCGTCCGCCAAACGGACATGCAGCGCTTCGCGGTCCGCTTCCGAGTAGACCGCGACCGTAGAAATTCCGAGTTCACGGCATGCGCGAATAATGCGCACGGCGATTTCCCCACGGTTGGCGATCAATACTTTTTGAAACTTCAATGGGTTCTCCTCCTAGCGGATTATTCCGGTTTCACCAGGAACAACGGTTGGCCGTACTCTACCAACTGGCCGTTCTCTACAAGCACTTCGACGATCTGGCCTTTGACTTCGGCTTCGATCTCATTCATCAGCTTCATCGCTTCGATGATGCAGACGATCGTCGTTTCCTTCACGCTGCTGCCCTTGGAAACGAACGGCGCCGCTCCCGGTGCCGGAGCTTCGTAGAACGTGCCGACCATAGGGGAAACAATCGTATGTAAATTGGATGGGATTGCTGCCGGAGCTTCGGCTGCAGGTATGTTGACTGCCGCAGATGTCTGAACGACGGCTTGAGGAACGGGCTGCTGGGCAACGAGGCTGGCTGCAGGCTGTGCAGCGGTGACGACGACTTGCTCGGTTTTATTCGGTTTACGGATTAAAAGGCGGGAGCCTTCGTTTTCGATCTCAAGTTCTTGCAAAGATGTTTGATCCACCAGCTTGATCAATTCTTTAATTTCGCTTAACTTAAACACGGAATTCACTCCTTTGGGCATCTTGTTGACGGCCGCTCGCAAGCCACAGCATGCTCCCGGCCAAGCGGCAGGCATACCGACGGCTTGTCCCACGGCTGCGGTCAACACCGTAAAACAAACGACGTTGTTATTATATCACAATCTTTCGGTAAGAAAAGAGTTTCCTTGCTTCGGGAATAGTGCGAACATTCCAGCTTCACCGGCTGTCCCAAAAAGCCGCCGCGAATAAGAAAAGAATATGTTGAAAAACGTCGAATGATACCGCAAAAAAGGAGAGCCGGGTTTTCCGGACTCTCCTTACTAGCAAGCTCTTCAAGCTTAACCGGCTTAAGGAATCATTTGTACCGATACGGTGTCAGGGCCGACGCTCAATTCTTTGATCGTTTTGTCGATGATGCTGAGCGCTTGGCTTTTCTCAAGCTTGTTTGCTTGGACGGTAACCTTCCATTTGTTGGAATCTTGTGTTACAACAGCCTGCGGGAAATCTTTCGTCAAGCTTTCTTCGAGATTCGTGACTTTGGCTTCCATATCTTCGATTTTCCGCAGCTCTTCCTGGGCTTTAACGGCAGCTTCGGCCGTTTGTTTCGGGTCCGCAATAATCGTTAGGAGCTGCTCAGCCTTCTTAGCCATCTCCTCGTTGCGCTTGAGCTGGAGGTTTACAAAATAGTCTTTCCCCGATTGGGCCTGCGCCTGTGCTTGCACTTGCTGCAGCACTTTGGCATCTGTTTCGTTTTTGGAGACCGGCTGAGCGGCGATCGACGACGTCTCCGCTCCCGTGCTGCTGGGTTTTTCGCCCTTGCCTGGCTTTTGCTCCGGTTTGCCTTCCGGCTTTTGTTCCGGCTTCATCTCAGGTTTCTGTTCGGGCTTCATTTCCGGTTTTTGCTCCGGCTTCATCTCGGGCTTTTGCTCGGGCTTCATTTCCGGTTTTTGCTCCGGCTTCACCTCAGGCTTTTGCTCTGGTTTAATCTCCGGCTTTTGCTCTGGTTTTATTTCTGGTTTTTGCTCCGGTTTCACCTCAGGCTTTTGTTCGGGCTTCACTTCCGGTTTTTGCCCAGGCTTTTGCTCGCCTCTCGGACCGGCGTTCGCATCTGTCGCTGTCGGATGCTTGGCATCCGTTTGTCCGGCGCTGATCGTCATTTCCTTCGGCGTCGTCCCCGTCACTTCCACATTGCCCACGTCTTCCGTAAACAAGTAGTAGGCGGACAGCACCACCATCAAACTAAGCATGGATACAAGCCAAATGGTTTGTCTTTTCGAATTCATTGCATATCCTCCTTAACGTTTATCCTTGTTTAAATTGAATGTATCGCACCGGCCCCGTACAGCTTACTGCTTGCGGGGCTGGATCGATATCCGGTGGGCAGGAACGTCCAGCCCGCGTTCTACCGCTTCGGTAATCATTTTTTTCACCGTCAGATTTTCCGCGCCCTTGGCGACGACGAGTACGCCGCGGATTTTCGGCTTAATCGTCTTGACGACGAGCGGCTGCTTGCCGCCCGAAATCTCGTAAAGCACAACTTCGCCGTTACGGGTCACGTCGGTGATATGTCTCGTGGCCCCCTGCGGATCTTTCTCATTGGTAATTTGCTGCGTTTCCTTGGTGTTGCGCTCGACGTTCAGTTCCTCCGTCGATTCAATGGTCACCAGCACTTCCACTTCGCCAACTCCAACAATTTTCGTCAAAATGTCTCTGAGCTCGGTTTCATACGCTTCCTCATAATCTTTGAATAGGCTTCGCTCTTTGCTTCCCTGACCGAAGGCCGGCTTGGTCTGATCGGGAGGAGACGCCCGTCCCGTGCCGATGGGATCCACCTCCTTCACGGTGATAAACGAGTTCAGAATCATAAGCGCGGCGCCTACGAGCCCGAGCAGCAGCACCCATCGAAACGTTTGCGCCCGCTTCGGACCGCCCGGGCCGCCGCCAAGCCACGATTGCATCCTTCTCCGTATCTCTCCCATCCGCATCACCTCCCCGCCGCCAGTTCCAGCCGGATTTGCTCTTCGCCCACCTGCCAATCCTGCTCCAACATCAGTAATATTTGCGTCTTTTTCTGCAACCATTCAGGCGATAGCTTATTTTCATCCGATTCCCTGCTGCTTATCCGGGAAACGGGCCTCGATTGCGGCTCTCCGATGCGGATGTCGACACCTGCAACGGGCTCCACCGGTTTGACCGGCTCGATTCCTGTACCCTGCCTTGAAGTCGTATCCGTAACGGACGTGGCCGGCGATTGCGGTTCCAAGGCGAGGGAGACGCTGCGGATGACAAGCTGGCCTTCGCTATCGGATGCCGTCTCCACCTGAATGCTTCGCACTTTCACCCCAGCCTTCCGCTCGATGCTTCGCTTCATCAGATCGGCAGCCTGCGCCTCCACCAGCTTGCGCGATTGCTCCTGCTGCTTGGCTTTCAACGCTTCGGCCCGCTGCAGGGTAACAGGCAGCGATTCGACCTCTCCGCTTGCCCCGTCCGCCATCCGTTCCGGCCTCGCCGCTCCGCTTTTGAACAGCGCGTCCTTGACCCGCTCATCCAATTGCGACCGTTGGCCAACCAGCGAGAAAAGCGGCTGCAGCAGCGTAAGCAGCAGGAATAGACCAATCACGGTTTTGACGTAGCGCTGCATCGACTGGTTCGGCAGCAGCAGGTCGACGAAGGTGGCGAGCAAGATGACCATGACGATCGACTTGAGCCACCCGCTCAGGAAGTCCAATCGTCATCCTCTCCTTCGCGGGGCGCGATTCAGCGCATCATGACGGACACGTTGCCGGCGGCAATCACAATGGTGATCGCCAGGAAAAACATCAACCCGACGACGGCGAGCGCCGCAAATACGAAAATTAAGCTTTTCCCAATCGTTTCCAGGCACGTAATCATCGGGTTATCTCCCAAGGGCTGCATCACCGCAGCCGACACATTATAGATGAAGGCAAGCGCCAATATTTTGAGCGCCGGGAAGGCGCAGAGCACCAGAAGAATGACAACCCCCGCCAGCCCTACCGCATTTTTCACCAGCAGCGAAGCACCGATCACGGTCTCCGAGGCGTCCGAGAACAACCTCCCGACCACCGGCACGAAGTTGCCGGCAATGTACTTGGCCGTTCGGATCGTCACCCCATCCGCCGCGGCGCTGCCGATGCCTTGTACCGAAACGACCCCCAAAAATACCGTGACGAAAACTCCAAGGCACCCGACACTGACATTCCGCAGCAAATTCGCAAGCTGAGTCACCTTGTATTTATCCGACAGCGAGCTGACAATATGCAGCACCGCCGAGAAAAACAGCAGCGGAAATACGATGAAGTAGATTGCCGTCCCGACGGCGTGGATCATGAATACGATCAGCGGGTGCATGACGGTGACCGTCACCACGTTGCCCATGGAGGCGAGCAGCGTAAGCAGCAGCGGCACGACGGCGATCATGAAGTGGATCATATCCGTGATCGCCGATTTCGCATAGCCGATCGCGACGCTGAAGCTGTTGACCGCCATAATCATCAGGACCAGAAACGAAATGGCGTAGGCGATTTTGCTGACGTTATTTTTCTCGAAGGAGCTTTGCAGCGTTTCCAGCAGCATGCTGAACACGGTAAGAATGACGATGGAAACAAGCAGCTTGCCATTATAGAGAAGCTCGTGAAACAAATATTTGAACAGTCCCGAGAAAACCGAGCCGAGGCCGAAATCCTTGGCTCCGAGCAGCAGCTCCATGAAGCTCGGGGCCCGGCTGTCCGGAAAATATCCGCCGTACTGCCGGGTCAGCCGGCTCCAGAATTGCTCGACCTGATCGAGCGGCAGCCGCTGCGCTTGCTCCCGGATCAACTCTTCCGCCGGTACGGCGGCATATGCGGTGCCGCAGCAGCCCGCGCCTCCGTCCAGCAGGAGCGCCGTGAGGAACGCCACGCCTAGCAGCAGTCTAAGCCGGAGCGCGGTGCAGGCAGCCAATCTCCCGCACGAATGTCGTAACTCTTGCATCCAGCGCCGCCTCATCGCTTCGCCTCCACCCGCTTTTTCATGCCGAGCTGCCCATCTCCGGAGCTATGCGGGAAGCAGCTTGACGACCGTTTCGATGATGGCCGAGACGATCGGAATGGCCATCACCATAATGAGAACTTTGCCGGACAGCTCGATTTTGGAGGCGATCGCTTCCTGGCCGGCATCCCGGACGATCTGGGCGCCGAATTCGGCAATGTAGGCGATGCCGATAATTTTCAGAATCGTTTTTAGAAAAATCAGGTTGATGTTCGCCTTGTTGGCCAGCTCCTCCAGCACTCCGATCACGGCGGTTATTTTGCCGATCAGAAACAGAAAGATCGTAATGCCGGTGAAGGCCGTCAGCAGGAAGGCGAACATCGGCTTTTGTTCCTTGATGATCAGCACCAGAACGGTCGTCACCAACCCGAGCCCTACGATTTGAATGATTTCCACGGGCTTCACCTGCTTTTATTGGAAGAGAAAAATCGTCTTGATCTCTTTAAACAAGCTGTCCAGCAGCCGGACCACCATAAACAGCACGACGACGAAGCCGATCACGGTGACCCAATGCGCCATATCTTCTTTGCCCATCTGCTTCAGCACGGTATGAATCATTGCGATAATGATGCCGATGCCGGCGATCTGGAATATCGCGTTTACGTCCACGTTCATTGGCGGCACCTCACCCTTAAGCCTGGCTCTGCTTCTAATACATTAAAATGACGACTAACGCGCCCATCAGCAGGCCGAGGCTTTTCCACATCCGCTCGTACCGCTCCCGCTCGTCCCGCGCAATGTCCGCTTCCCCTTGCAAGCTGCTGACGGTGAGCCTCAGGTGCTTCACCTGGTCATCGCGGTCCGTCAGCCCCAGTGTAGAGCCAAGCTGTAGCAAAATGTCCCGCTCCGCCGCTTTCATCGATGTCGTTTTCCATCCCCGGCTTACCGCCTGTTCCCAGACGGCCTGTACGGAACGGCCGCCGGGCTTGCCGAGTTCCTCCGCTGCGGCCGCAAACAAAGCGCCCGCCGGGGAGTCATCCGCTCTTGCGGCGCGCCGGAGCGCGTCCGGCAGCGGTGTGAAGCCGTAGACGATTTCCGTTTCGAGCCGCTGCAGCATGCGGATCAGATCGGCGATTTGCCTCGGTCGGCGCGACAATTGGGAAGCTTGGTAAAAGCCAAACAGCGTGCCTGCCAGCAAAATCAGCATGGCGCCAAGCAGCTTCAGCATGCGGGCTCCTCATCCTCATCCTCTTCACGGGTTCGTTTCATCAGGTCAGCCCCCCTCTCCATGCGAGTTTGTCGTCCAGCCGTTTGCCCTGCTTATCACAGACGGCCGTTTCCGGGCCCGCTCCCGGCGGTCTGGCCAGTACAACAAAGCGGTCGAACACGCCGTCTTCGAGCAGCTCGCGCAGGATCGGACGGCGCCTGAGCTCCGCGGCGTCCCGGCCGTGGGCCGTAGCGATGACGCCGACGCCTGCGTGCAGCGCTTCGTGAATCGCAAGCGCGTCCTCGGCCCGGCCGATCTCATCGGCAATCAGCACCTCCGGCGACATGGAGCGGATCATCATCATCATGCCTTCCGCCTTCGGGCAGCCGTCCAGCACGTCCGTCCGGTACCCGACATCGAAGCGGGGCACCCCTTTGACGCAAGCGGCAATCTCGGACCGTTCGTCGACGATACCGATCTTGAAGGACCGGCGTAAGCCGTTGTCCGCTCCTCCCGTGCCCAGCAATCGGGCCAGATCGCGGACCAGCGTCGTCTTCCCCTGCTGCGGAGGCGAGACGATCAGCGTACGGTACACCCGCTCGCCGCCCGGCTCGAGCAGATAGGGAAGGACCGGCTTGGCGGCATTTTTCCATTCCCGCGCCAGCCGGACATTGAAGCCGCTGACATCCTTGATGTACTTTACTTTTCCCTGCTCCAGGACGGTTCGTCCGGCGAGGCCGATCCGGTGTCCGCCGGAAACGGTAATGAATCCCCGCTTCAGCTCCTCCTCGAACGTGTACATCGAATGCTGCGTCAGCTGCTCCAGCAGCTCCGCACAGTCCCGGCGCGTCGGCCGGTAGGCTTGCCCGGGATCGGCGCATAAGCCGCCCTTGTCCGATACGAAGCCGCAGCCCGAGGCCCAGACGACTTCCAGAGGCCTCTCTTCGCGAATCCGGATTTCTTGCAGCTCGGCGGCAATGCGGGTTGGTAGAGTTGCTAGGATCTGCTGCATATCGGCAGAGAAGAACGGCAGCAGCGACTGGATCATGGCTATCCCTCCCAAGCTGTCCATCTTTTACAATCATATGTATGATGCAATCTACTGAACTATGACCGATTACTTTTTTAAGATTCCAATAAAAATACAGCTTACGCCGACAAGCACCCATAGCATTTTGCCCGCCGACAGCTTATCCGCCATCCCCACGAGTCCGATCGTCGTTGTCGTAAGCAGCACGAAAGGTCCGACCAGCGCTAACCCCGAATTGACCAGAAGCGCTTTTTCAATCTGGTTATAGCGCAGCATCAGCAGCCCCGCCATAATCTCGATGCTCCCCGAGAAGATTCGGATCAGCGCCATACTGAGGACGATTTTATTAATGACCGACATGCGTTTCCCCCCTTCGCATTTCCTTATGTCATGTTATGCGGGCTCGTCTTATTTTAGGCTTGCGGGGCACACCATTCGCCCAAAATGCATATGATGACACCGTAATTCAACTTTAACGTTACTGCGAGGCGATACAAGATGGAGGTTACATCAGCGCTGCAGTGGAACACCCTGCTCAGCGATCCGACCGGGCGTCGTACGGAGAAGCCGCGAGCCTTAGGCAAAACGATGGTGATCGACAAAGGCCTTGGGCTTCATGCGCTTGAGGATTTGCTTCAGACGGCAGGCGTCTATATCGACATGCTGAAAATCGGATTCGGCACCTCGCCGCTTTATAGGACGGAGTTGCTTAAGCGAAAAATCGATATGGCCAAAGCCCACGACATTATCGTCTATCCCGGAGGCACGTTTCTGGAGGTGGCGATCCGGCAGGATGCGGTCGAACATTATTTTGATATGGCAGCTTACATGGGCTTCAACGGCGTGGAAGTGTCGGACGGTACCATCGAGGTGCCCCGGAGTCTGCGCAGCGAGTTGATCTCCCGAGGCGTGGAAGCAGGGCTCACCGTTATTACCGAATACGGGAAAAAAGGATGGGGCTCCACGATCGAATTGGACGATTTGATTGAGACGGTGGTTGTGGATACCGGGCTTGGCGCCGCGCTTGTCACGATCGAAGGCCGGGAATCCGGTAAAGGCGTCGGCATCTACGACGCTCAAGGCGCTTGCAAGGATAAGGAGATCGTGCAGGTGCTGAGCCAGGTGCCCAGTCCGGGCGTTCTGCTCTGGGAAGCGCCACAAAAGGAGCAGCAGGTACATCTGATGCAAATGCTGGGAGCCGACGTGCATCTGGGCAACGTTGCTCCTTCGGACGTCATCTCGCTCGAAGCGCTCCGTCGGGGGCTCCGGTCGGATACGATGCTTTCCGAAGGGCTGCAATCCGCTGCCGTCGGCCATTCGTGGGATTGGCAAATTTGAAGCGGGGGAGGTCCGGTTTCCATGAATATTCAAGTAATCGCGTGCATTAACGAAGCGAGGTCCGACGATCTTCAGCACAAAACCGTTATCGTCATCGATGTGCTTCGTGCAACCTCCACGATGCTGACAGCGCTTGCCGGAGGATGCCGGACTCTTGTCCCGGTCGAAACGGTGAGCCAGGCGAAAAGCTTGCAGAGCCCGGGGACTTTGCTCGGGGGCGAACGCTCATGCAAAAAAATTCCCGGCTTCGATTTCGGCAATTCCCCGCTCGAGTATACGCCTGAAGCCGTGTCCGGAAAAACGTTAATCATGACGACGACAAACGGCACCCGGGCGATTCATAAGGCCAGGAAGGCGGATCACGTGCTGATCGGCGCTTTCCTGAACGCCGGGGCCTGCGCCCGCAAGGCGGCCTCGCTGGACCAGGAAATCGTGCTGGTCTGCTCGGGAGCCCAGGACGTGTTCTCGCTGGAAGACGGCCTATGCGCCGGTCTGCTTGTGCACGAGTTGCTCCAGTTGTCCGGCTGCGATCCGGACAGTCCGGCGGCCGCACAGGCGGTCGGCGATTTTGGCCTGGCTATGCTCCATGCCTACCGGCAAGTACAGGACCGTCTGACCGAAATCCTGCTCTCCTGCGCAGGCGGACGACGGCTGATCAAGCTCGGCTTCCGTGACGATGTGACGTACTGCGCGCAAATCGACCTCTTGCCCTTGGCCCCTGTCGTGCGTGCCGGAAAGCTGGAGCCGGAACACGCCTCCTCCTCGCTCTAGTTCTAAACCAAGCCCTCGTTCATACACTGGAAAAGAAACCAATGGACAAGGGGCCTGACCATGAACGGAGACATTTTGCTGGTAGCGCTGATTATCATCGGTCTGATCGGTCGCTCCCATATTATTACAACCGCGGCGTGCGTGCTGTTGATTATTAAGCTCATCAGTTTGGAACGATATTTGCCTACCATCGAACGGAGAGGGCTGGAGCTCGGACTGTTGTTTTTGACGATGGGGGTATTGGTTCCGTTCGCCAGCGAACGGATTTCCATTAAAGACGTGACGTCGATGTTCACTACTTGGCCGGGGATCTTGGCCTTGGTCGGGGGCGCAATCGCAACGTACATGAACGGTAAAGGCTTGGAGTTATTAAAAATAGACCCACAATTGATTGTGGGTCTTGTCATTGGCTCCATTTTCGGGATTATTTTCTTGAAAGGCATTCCGGTCGGGCCGTTGATGGCCGCCGGAATTACTGCTTTTCTGTTCAAGCTGTTTACGTTTGTCTTCGATAAGCTGCGTTAGCTTATCTTCTTTCGGAAGGGCCGCCCACAAATACGGTCTGATCCGTATCGAGGCCGTAAGCGCTGTGCAGCGCCGCGATCACTTCGTTCAGACGACCGTTTTCAATGACGCAGGACGTCTTGATTTCGGACGTGCTCACCAGCAGAATGCTGATGCCGAGCTCAGAGATCACCTCGAACATTTTCGCAGCCACGCCCGGCGTGCTCACCATGCCCGCACCAACGATGGATACTTTAACCAGATTGGTTTCGGAGGTCACTTGACGGAAGCCGACTTCCGGACGAATTCCTTCGATAACTTGAAGCGCCTTCTCTTGATCGGACAGCGATACGGTGCAGGAGAAATCGGCGAGACCGTTCTGTACGCCGCTTTGGACGATGATATCCACATCGATTTGCGCATTGGCCAAGGCAGTGAAAACTTTAGCCAGCTGCCCCGGCTTTTCTTCCACTCCCAAAATACTGATTCTCGCCACATTTTTGTCGTAAGCAATGCCGCGTACTACGATGCCTTGTTCCATCGCCGCTTCCTCCTTCACATTCGTGCCCTCATTATGATTGAAGCTGGATCTGACGACCAGCCGTACGTTGTAATTTTTGGCGTATTCCACGGCGCGCGGATGCAGAACCGCCGCTCCGAGATTGGCAAGCTCCAGCATTTCGTCGTACGAAATTTCGTTCAGCTTGCGGGCGCACTTCACGATCCGCGGATCAGTGGAATAAATGCCGTCCACATCGGTGAAAATTTCGCAGACGTCCGCTTCAATGGCCGCCGCCAGCGCTACGGCCGTCGTATCCGACCCGCCGCGTCCGAGCGTCGTAATTTCGCCTTCCTCGGTCATGCCTTGGAAACCCGCAACGATGACGATTTTGCCAGCTGCGATCGCATTGCGGATACGATCCGGACGGATATCGGTAATGCGCGCCTTGCCATGAAGCGCTTCCGTGTACATGCCCGCTTGCCAGCCCGTAAACGAAACGGCTTCGTGCCCGAGGCTGTGGATCGTCATCGCCAGCAACGCAACCGAAACCTGCTCGCCCGTTGTCAGCAGCATGTCCATTTCTCGCGCCGGCGGTGTGCCGGGGCACAGTTGTTTGGACAAATCGATTAAATCGTCCGTTGTATCTCCCATGGCCGAAACGACGATGACACAACCGTGGCCTTCAAGCTTTCTTTCCACGATGCGGTTCGCCACCCGCTTCATCCGCTCCGCGTTACCTACGGAGCTCCCGCCGAATTTCATCACTATCAGAGACAAAGCTGCTCACTCCCTACGGAAACTTTTACATAACTAGTGAGTTATTATATCATATGCCCTATCTCTCTTGAAATAGTAAAATATCAACCCGAGCAGACGGATAACGCAAACCCTCCATCTTCTTCCATTGTTGTAACCAACCTCCTCGCACCGCCGCAGCGTGCTTCAGCCAGATGCGCCTGATAGGCTCGGCTCGTACCCGCTTCGGTCACGATATAGACCCGTTCTTTGCCTAGATTGCGGCACCATGCGAGAAAACGGTCCGCCTGTTGGGCGAAGAGCAGGCCCGGCAGCGTATGAATGCCCTGCAGCCACAAATATTCGGGCAAGTCGGCAGGCAGCTGCCATTTGGGGAACCGGCCCGCAAGCCGGCCAGGCTCTAGCGGCATGTCACAAGGCATCGTATGAAAATCGTAGCGGAAAGGATATTGACGCGGACCTGCGAGCGGATGTACAAACCGGGCGACGGGCTTCCCTTCGCACCAGAGCTCCGCCGTTTGGAGCATTCGCAGCGTCGGACCGGCAATGACCGCGTCCGCATCCGAGAGCGGCTTCAAGCTTCGAAGCCGAAGTGCGTCCGTTCTGCCTCGTTCCGTGAGCTGCGGGTCTTTCATTTCCCGGCTTCCGGGGAAACCGAGCGAATGCTGCGCTTCACCGTGAATGACGAATACCAAATCCATCATGCTCCCTCCAGTCCATCGTTTGCCGTAGGCAAACTGCTCCTGTTCATTTATACGAAACCGGCGTACCCTCCATGCTACCTATCGTTAGCGCCGCCCGGGAAGCTACGGCCGGTTCCGTCGATTGGCCCATCTCCGCAACAACGGCTGCAGGGCGAAGGCGTACAAAGCAGCGGTGCCGGCAAACGTCAGTACGTAAAGCCATCCGGACGGGCTCGCCGTCAGCCCGAAGGTAACCTGCGATTCCAGCGCCTGCTTGCTCGAATAGGCATCGACGATCTTCGGCACATGCCGCATGGTAAGAAGCATCCCCGAAACGACTTGCACGATAACATACAAAATATGAACCGCCGCTGCGAACAAAAGGGCGTTCCTTATCGTTTTAACCATCCGTTTCTCTCCTTGAATCCCGTCATCTATAGTTTGCATACCATCCAGTATTCGTCGTACGACGCGCTACCGATTTTCAGCGCATTCGGTTCGGTGCCGAAAATTTCGAATCCAGCCGAACGGTACAATCGAACCGCCGGTTCGTTGACGGTCACCACAGCCAAATAAACCTGCTCCAGCCCATCCAGCGAGCGCACCTCCTCCAGCACATGCCGAAGCAACGCGGTGGCGATCCCTTTCCCCTGGTGGGCACTATCCACGTACACTCCCCACAGCATGCCCTTATGAGCCAGATTGCGCGAAGACTCCCGGCGAAAGCCGATCATGCCCATCAGTTCGCGGTTTTCTTCGAACGCTCCCAGCAAAAACTGGTCCGCCGAATTCGGAAAACGGCGGCGAACCTCGTCCATACCGGTAAGCGACGCGTCCTCGTAGTTCGATCCGAACGATTCCGGATGTTCTTTGAGCGATTTTAACCGCAAGCTCCAAAATGCCTCCACGTCTTGAGGCTCCAGTTTACGAAGGTTCATGACTTATCCTCCTTTTTAAAATAGATGTAAAAAAACGATTGACTCTGACATTAATGTCACGGTCTATAATAAAACTACGATCCGCAATTCACCCGAAGGAGGGATGGCCCTGAAAATCGGCGAGCTGTCCAAGGCGACCGGGGTCAGCATCCGATCGCTCCGCTATTACGAGAAGCAAGGGCTTATCGCGCCGGCCCGCACCGAAAGCGGCTACCGGGAATATCACAAATTCGCCGTAGAGCAGGTCAAAACGATCCGATTGTATCTGAATCTGGGCTTGTCTACCGAGCAGATTGCCGGTTTTCTGCACTGCGTGCTATTGAACAAAGAAGCATTCTGCAACGAGGTATTGCCCGTGTATCAGCAGAAGCTGAAGGAGATCGACGAGCAAATCCAGACGCTGGTCCGGATCAGGTCCAATCTGGACGAGCGCATACAATCTATTCTATCGGAACGAATCGATAACGAATCCATGGAGGGAACGAACGATGAGTCTTAAAACAAGCAACGATGCTGAATTTTCCGGAGATATCCGCAAATCCGAACTGACGCTGGTCGATTTTACCGCTGTGTGGTGCCCGCCGTGCAAAAGGCTGATCCCGCTCCTGGAGGAGCTCGGGCAAGAGCTGGGAGAGCGCGTGACGATTCTGAAGGTGGACGTCGACGCTTCGCCGCAGATTGCGGCCCGATTCGGGGTGATGTCGATGCCGACGGTCATCCTGCTCAAGGACGGCGAACCTGTCGAAAGGCTGGTCGGCTTAAGGCCGAAAGAGGCATACCGCGGCTTGGTTACCAAATACTCGGCCATGGCCGCCCGCTAACCGGCCGGGCACCGGTCATACACCGCCATCCGTTCCTCTTCCTGTTCATCGTACCATATTTTGGCGTATGGTGGAATTCCCTGCATGTCGGATGATTTTAACGGAAATTTTTGCTTAATCCAAAAGGGCTGGCGCGCCTTAGCCGCCAGCCTCTATACTCCATTCCCCCTGTTCAATCGCCAAGGTTCGGACCGGACGTCCGAACTCCCGATCGATTCCCCGCTCCACAATAAGCTGCAAATTCCTTCAGCAGCTGCTGCCTGTAATGATATTCCGAACGAAAGTGCGGTTTCGTCTCTGCCGTCACCTTCCTTACCTCCCCTTTGTTGCCGAATGAAACGGCAGTCGGCGCCCGATCCGCCCTCTTCCATAAATTGGGTCAATTCATCAATTTGGACCTGACAAGTTCTTAGCCACATTTGTTCGAATCCTCTCCCAATGATGCCATTCGTCCCGATTTTCTCCACCAGCCCCGGCTTCCCCGGCAAACTCGCTCAGCGTGGTCCTGACGGCCCGTCCGAGCTGCGGCAGCTTGGACGGGTGGCACAAAATGAGCGCCACCAAAACAAATGAACTCACTTTTTCCCTTTTGTTATGTTTCATTACATACAACGTTCGAAAAACAAAAATCAAACCATAGCGCGCCCTGTTTTATTATTTGCATCACGTCATACCTCATGTAAAATTAGGGTTAAATTGGTTATATCTGCGAAAGAGAGGGAATAATGTATGAGGAAAAAAGCCGGGCTTATCCTAATCTCCGGACTGTTGGCTGGCGTGCTGACCGGCCAACCATCGACGCCATCTGCTCTAGCCAACGACTCCCAGAGCCAGACGGATTCAGCCGAAACCATGACGCTGTTCGAGCCGACGGAGCTCTATGACGACCGTTATCAACAAGTCGGAAGGATCGCGCCCCAGCAAGTCCATGTGCTGCAAACGTCGAGCATCCGAAGAGGACATGGAGAAGGCTATCGGGTGCCCAGATATTTGATTTCCACCTGGATGGGCAACGCATGGATCGTTCCCGACAACGCGCTGAGAGGAAAAGAAGAGCCGATGGACACGTACATCGAACTCCCCCACGAAGAAACCTTATACAACGATCCGGGGTTATTGTCGCCTAAAGGGAAGATCGGCAAACAAACCATCAAAGCGATTGCCGGCTGGGACAAACGTTACAAGATCGCGACCCCCGAGGGAGAAGGATGGATCGCACCAAATTGGGCGGCGGTTGGCGTAAAATTGGTTCAGACGGACGTTCAACTAACGGTGCCGACGAGATTGTTTCGTTTTCCGTACCAGGATGCCGGAGCGGGCGTGAATCCTCAGCCGATGCAGGTTACTGCGGTTTGGCGCGATTGGTACCGGGCCGATTCGTGGCTGGGGCCGGTTTGGTTCCGGCTTCATGAACTGGATGCGGCGGATGCAGATCATCGCATCGAGGTTGGCCTGCGATATTATTATCTTGACGGGAATCAGACGCGATTTCGAGCCTCGGTGCAGCTCGGGCCGAAGTGGCGGGATACGGGAGAGACGATCCCGGTCGGGTTCGCCGTCTTCTTCTATAACGAAAAAGGCAAACGGATCGGCTCCTCCTCGGGAGCGACAGTCCGGCTTAAAGGCGGAGAAGTAACGCCGGTCGAGCTGACGGTAGATCGGGATGTCCAAATGTTTGCGTATGCTACCGTTCAAGTCGGGATGTTCCATGATCAACCCATAAGCAAGATTCAACCGGACGACCCGATGACCATCGCAGATGATGCGGCTAATCACGATCTTCGCTTAGGCTCGATTCAAGTGAGGCGGGATGGCATATTCAGCATCGTGACCGGTCAATATGCTTCCAAACTTGCCGGCGAGCGTCATGTGAAGGCGGAGCTGTCGTTCCTGAACGCGGACGGTAAAACGATAGCGAAAACTCCGCTGGAATTGGCATTCGATACGTCCTATCCCGGCAACGGCTTCCTTCAACCGTTCGAAGCCGTCGTGCCGGAGGATGTATCGACATATGTATCCGTGACGCTGAAAGTACTGGATGTGAGGTAACGGCGAAACACGAGCCTGCTTGAATCGTTGCCGGAAACGGCGGCATTTCAAGCAGACCCTTCGCTTGCCTCACCCTCACTCCGCCTGCCGCAGCCCGGCTGCCCGCGAAGAACGCCGCATCCGGGCCAGCGCTTCCGCTGAGGTGACCGCATCCGGCACGCTGCGCAGCTCCAGCACCCAAGAGCCGGCGAAGCCGTGATCCTGCGCCAGCACCGTCACGGCTTCGAGCGGAACCGAGCCCGCGCCGAACGCCCAGTGATCGTCGCGCACGCCCCCATTGTCGCTCAAATGCAGTCCGACAACGTACGGCATGATGCGCTTGAGCGACAGCAGGCACAGTCCCGTGCCGGTCAAATGAGCGTGTCCCGCATCGAAAACGACCCGCAGACGCGGCGAATCGACCGAGCGGACGATCCGCTCCAGGAACCTTACGTCCGTGCCTAGCAGGTTCGGATACGGCGGCACGTTTTCCAGCCCGATCACGACTTCCGAACCGGCTGTTGCGCGCAGCGCTTCCCGGACAAAATCTGCCACCCGCTCCGCAAGCTCCGACTCCTGTTCGGAATCGGCTTGGATCTCTTCCGCTTCGTCCACTTCCCCGGGATGCAGCACGACATATGCGCATTCCAGCCGCTCCGCGATCCGAAGCGTAGTCAACAGCAGCTCCATCGAAACTTTTCTGGCTTCCTCCTCATACGCAGCCGGGTTCAGACCCGTGATCGGAGCATGGACCGTCCAGCGAATGCCATGGTCCTTCCCAAGCTGCCGAAGCCAGTCGAGCTTCTCCTCCGGCCATTCCAGCAGCTCGATGTGCGGTCCTTCGCCCATGATCTCGATTTCCTTCCACCCGTCCCGGATCAAACGAACGACCGCCGCCTCCAAAGACTCCTCCAGCAGCGCATAAGTCGAAACGGCGCATTGACGCTGCGTTTCCATAGCTTTCACCCTCCTCTTCTTCGTGTGCAAGTTACTTGATTCCCGATTGAATAAAGCTGTTCATAAACTGGCGCTGGAAGAGCAGAAACCCGGCCAGCAGCGGAGCGATGACCATCAGCGTTGCGGCGCTCACTTCCGTCCACTGCGCACCCGTCTCGAAAGATTGGGCGAAAATGGCGAGTCCTACCGTAAGCGGCCGGTTTTCGACGGAATTGGTAATGATGAGCGGCCACAAAAAGTTGTTCCAGTGGTAGCTGACGGACACCAGCCCGAAGGCGATGTAGGACGGGCGGGCCAGCGGAAAATAAATTTTCCACAGAACCTGCCACTTGGAGCAGCCTTCCATGACGGCGGCTTCGTCAAGCTCCGGCGGGATCGTCTTGAACATCTGGCGCAGCAGGAAAATGCCAAAGGCCGATGCGAAGTAAGGCAGCATAATGCCGAGCTTCGTATCGAGCAGCGACAATTCCTTCAGGACGTTGTAGTTCGGAAAAATCAGCACGTCCGCCGGAATCATAATCTGCACGAGAAACAGCAGAAAGACGAGATTTTGGCCGCGAAAGCGGACCCGGGCAAAAGCAAACGCCGCCATCGTTGCCGTGATCATCTGCACAGCGAACACGCAGACGACGATCAACAGCGTATTTACGTAGTACTGCGCAAACGGCGCAGCCGCCCAGACACGGGCGAAGTTATCCAGTGTGAACTCCAGGGACAAGCCCGGCTGCAGCGCAAGCTGCTTTGGACGAAAGGCCGTGCTAATCACCCAGACAAGTGGAACGAGCCAAACCAAAGCGAGCATATATATGAACGCATGACTTATTTTCAATTTGTTACGCAGCATTTCAACCGCCAACCTTCTTTCACAGGGCATTTCCGCATCAATGGTAATGTATTTTTTTATCCAGCCCGAAAAATTGCAGCGCCGCCACCAGCAGAAGGACGGCGATCATAACGACCGTCAAGGTCGAGGCCATGCCTTGATCCCAGAAGCTGAAAGCCGTTTCGTAAATATAATAAAGCAGCAGATTGCTCGCGTTGTTCGGTCCGCCCTTCGTCATGATCAGCAAATGATCGACGAGCTTGAACGCGTTGGTCAGCGCCACGATGGCGACGAACAAAGTCGTCGGCATGAGCAGCGGGAACGTAATTTTGCGGAACACAGTCCAGCGCCCGACGCCGTCCACCTGCGCCGACTCGTACAAGTCCCGGGAAATATTTTGCAGCCCGGCCAAGTAAAAAATCATAAAATACCCGGCTTCTTTCCAAATCATCATGACGATCATCGCGTACATGACCAGCTCCGGCGTGCCGAGCCAGTTGATGTCGCCCTGCCCGATCCATTGGGTCAGCCTGCTCAGCAGCCCGTACTGCGGCGTATAAATGAACAGCCACACGTTGGCGATGGCGATCATCGGGATCATGGTCGGGTAAAAGAACGCCGTCCGCACGAAGCCTTTGCCGCGAATCGCCTTGTTCGCGAACACCGCCATCAGCAGCGCCAGCGCCATGGATGTCGGCACCGTGCCGAGCGCAAACCACAGATTGTTGGACATGACCTGCCAGAAAAGCTCGTCCTTCATCAGATGAGCGTAATTGTCCAGGCCGATGAATATCGGCACCGGGCTCGCCAGATCCGCCTGGTAAAAGCTGAGCCGGATCGTCTTGGCGATCGGATAAAACGTGAACAGGAACAAGAACACGAGCGAAGGCAAAAGCAAAAGCCATGCGAATGCGTCCGTTTTCCATTGTAAGTTGAAGTTTTTGCCGCCCAAAAGGAAGCCTCCCCGCGATCGTTAAAATAAAGCCGTACCGGAGCTCCGGGGCGGCGGCCTGAATTAGCGCATGCCGCCGCCTTCGGTAACCGGATTACTTATTGAAAGGAGCGAGCGCCTTGTCCGCTTCCTCCTGCGCTTTCTTCAAGGCGTCCGCCGGCGTCATCGCGCCTGTCAGCGCCGCTTGCACCTGGTCGCTGAGCGCCTTCATCACTTTGCCGTTGTTGTGCGTGGACAGCTCGGCGGCCGCATACTGCAATTGGTCGCGCGCCACGACGGCGGCCGGGAATTCGGCGGCGTATTTTTTCATCCGCTCGGTTTCGTAGGCGGATTTGCGGACGGCGACATAGCCGGTGTCGATGCTCCATTGAGCGGCACGCTCGGATTCGGTCATGAACTTCACGAACTTCCAAGCCGCTTCCTGCTTTTTCTTGTCGATGTCTTTAAAGATGTAGAAGTTGCCGCCGCCCGTCGGGCTGCCGAAGCTCTTCTGTTTCGGCAGGAAGCTGACGCCGAAGTCGAACTTGGCGTTCTTCTTCACGTTGGACAGGTTGCCCGTCGTATGGTACATCATGGCCGTCTTCCCTTCCAGGAAGTCCGAAGGCACGGTGCCCCACTCGGTTACGCCTTCCGGCATCGCTTTTTCCTTTTTCGCCAAATCCACCCAATACTGCAAGCCTTCTACGTTTTCCGGCGTATTGAACATGACCTTTTTGCCGTCCTCGGTCATGATGTTTTTGCCGTTTTGCAGCGCGAACGTCTGGAACATCCAGTAAGCGAAGCCGGTGACCGGAATTTCGAGGCCCCATTTGCCGTCTTTGGTCAGCTTTTTGGCGTAATCCTTCATTTCGTCCCACGTTTGCGGCGGCTTGTTCGGATCGAGACCGGCCGCTTTGAATAGGTCCTTGTTGTAATACAGCACGATGGTGCTGCGCTGGAACGGGATGCTGTATGTCTTACCGCCGGTTTGCGAGTTCGCGAGAAATGCGGGATAAAAGTCCGACAAATACTTGTCGCCGCCTTCTTTGGCGATGAACTCGTCGAGCGGAACGATGGCATTCATATCGAGGAGGCTGAACAGCTCGGTCGATTGCATCACGGCCACATCCGGCGGATTTTTGCCCTGCACGCCCGCTTGCGTCTTGACGGCGGTATCTGCGTAGCTGCCCGTATAGACCGGCTTGACGGTAATGTTCGGATTTTGCTTCGTAAATTCCTGTGCCATCCCTTCGATGGTGGCCGTCAGCGGCCCCCCGACGGCAATCGGGAAATAGAACGTGAGCTCGACCTTCTCGTCCTTCGTCTCCACTTTATTCGAGGCGGAGGAAGCGGCTGGCGATTCGGTTTTGTCGCCACACCCGGCGAGCATCGAAATACACAGACCCAGACTTACCATTTTTGCAGTTACGGAACGCATCGTTTTCTCTCCTTTGGTTGGTTGAATATGTAAGTGTACGTCTGCGGGTTCGTCCCTATAGCTTCACTGTAGCAAACGTGTGTGTTGCCCTCATCAGAACAATGTAAAGCAAATGTTAAAAATCGAAGCGGAGGGCTTCCAGCAAATCTCCCAAGGAATTCCAAACGTAGTCGGGCCGGATCGGAGACGTGTCCAGATCGGACTTCGCCGTCACACCCGTCAGCACCAGCGCCGTACGCATGCCGCTGCCGAGTCCCAGCAGGATGTCCGTATCCAGCCGGTCGCCTACCATCAGACAGCGCTTCGCCGGAAGACCGCTCCATTCGAGCGCCTTGCGGGCGTAATAGTCCGACGGCTTGCCGATGACGACCTGTGTCTCGGCGCAGCTCGCGGCTTCGATCGCTTTCACCATCGCCCACGTGTCGGGGATGACGTCGCCGTCGACCGGACAATAAGGGTCGGGGTTAGCTGCGATCAACGCCGCACCGCTGCGTACAGCCTTCATCGCTTGATGCAGCCGGGCGTAGTCGAAATGCATGTCCATCCCGACAAGCACGTGCGTCGCGCGGAGCGGGTCCTCCGTTCGCCGGACGCCCAGCACGTCCAATTCATGGATCAGCGCCGGCTCCCCGACAGGGTACACGACCGGATCGTTCAGCTCCGTAAAATAGACCGCAGCGGCGTAGGCGGCTGTCACGACCTCGTGCACGTGCGCTTCCAAACCGAACGCCTGCAGGCGTGCCTGGCAGTCGCTCCTCGTCCGCGTCGTCGTATTGCTCAAAAACAAAATGCTCTTTCCTTTTTTCCGCAGGACGGAGAACGTTTCGGCAGCTGCCGGAAGCAGCCTGTCCCCGAGCATGATCGTTCCGTCCAAATCGAAAAAGAAACCGTCCACTTCCCTCAAATCCGGCAAAATCCTGCGCAGCTCCCTTCGTGATGAAAACACAAAAAAACCCTTTATCCAGCAGAAAGAAGCGGCGCGTCGTGCTTCTGGCGCTTCCTGCGGCTGCATAAGGGTTTTCTCCTCGTCTCATACCCTTGAATATGCAATTAAGATTTCCGACTCTTACTTTAGCAGCGTTTTGTCATCGGGATGTTAACGGTTTGTGTAGTTTTTGTAAAGGTGCGGCTTCCGGCACGTCGGCGGCTCCCGAACCCGGTCCCCACAGCTTCCGGCTGCCCATCGATACGGCGCTTGCCCCGGCCTGCAGCGCGATGTCGATCTCCGCGTGATCGTGAATCAGCCCGCCGGCGATGATCGGCATGGAGATGCTCCGGCGCAGCTGGGTGATGACCCGGGGAATCAGCCCGGGCATAATCTCCACGGCGTCCGGCTCGCTCTGCCCAATATTGTGGATGCCATGCTCCAGCGCTGACGTATCGATCAAAAACAGCCGCTGGATTGCGGCCAGGCCGTTCTTTTTTGCCTGCTTGACCAAATGGCTCTTCGTCGAAATAATGCCAGTCGGCCGCCAGCGCTCCGCCACGTACTTCATGACGATCGGGTCGCTGCCGAGCCCCGCGATAAAATCGACGTGCAGGAACACGTTTTTGCCTGCTTTGAGCGCCGTCTCCACATACTCCCCCGCCGTAACCAGATCGCCGATCAGCAAAAAGACGACGGGCCACTCGCTGGCGCACGCCGCCTGCAAATCCTCGGCTTTGCGCACCGCGGGTATGATGCGCTTGTCCCCCATGTACTCGTATAATGCCTGCTTCACGTTCCCTGCCCCTTTCCAAGCGTCCGTTCTGCGCTATATGCTGACAAGTTCTGCGCAGCTTCGAGTTCATCTTAGCAGACATTTGTCAGGGCAGTGTTAACGGGGTGGGGGGACGAGCTGAGGGGATGTGACTTGTAAGGGGGATGCTTTTTCCTGACCGTTGGCCTGATCGCTAATGAGTAAGCCCATGCGCGCGCCCTTTCAGAATGTGTTTCAGGGGCATGCTGCGAAAAAATAGAGGAAGTGAGATGCGTTAATGTGCCTGAATTGGTCCATCTTAGCAAAATAGAGGAACTGCGACGCACTTAAACACACCAATCTCAGGAAGAATGAACATGTTTCGACACGAATAAGTCACCTTGCTTCCTCTATGTTCTGGGGAACGTCTAAAATCTTGGCTTAGCGCATCCTCGTTCCTTTATGTTCAAGTCGAGTCGAGGTTGGCAGCCATCATCCGCGCTGCCGCCGCCGATTGTACGTACGCCGACTATGGTTCTGCTATTGCGGGAAAAACGCGGGACGGTTACGCCCCGCGTTGAGATTTACTCTTGCCTTCGCTTGACACACGTCGATCTCGCTTAAAGCGCCGCTCAGGCACGGAGCCGTCGTGCTGCGGCGTCCAAGGACGCGCCCTGTTCGTTGATCGGCATGAGCCGGACCTCGAACGTAAATTTGTGCGGCTCCAGCCGGTAAGGCGGAAGCTGTCCCTGCCCGCAACTTGCGCTTCCGAGCCCGTTGTGCCGGTAATCGAGGTGCACGGTAATGAAATCCCGTTTGACCAAATCGGTCGTATGCTTCGCTTGTTCGATGTCTTCCGGCGTATGCCAGCCCGCGCCAAAATCGAACTGCGGCATCCCGGCGGCCAGCAGCCCCGAGCCGCTGCCGCTCAGAAAAGCGGCCCACCGGACATCTGAGCGATTGCCATTCTCTTGAGGATACACGTACGGGAAGCCGAGCCCGTCGACGGAGCAGTCATACCGGCCGAACCGGGCCGCTTGCTTGCTGTCCGGGTACGATTCCCCCGGCCCCCGGCCGTACCAGACGACGCGGTCATAGTCGCCCGGCAGCTCCAGCCGCAGCCCGATGCGTGGAAGCATCTCCGGCGGCTTGCCGTACGGCGTTCCCTGCACCCGAAGCTCGACAAGACCGCTGCCGTGGACCGTATACGTCCACACGGACTCGTAGCCCCATTCGTAGACGGGCGGGGCCGTGCGTATACGCCGAATGCAGCGCACCGTGCCGGAGTCGAGCCGCTCCCAGGCGAACGAACGGGCGTCGTCGCGCGCCAAATGAAGGCATGCTTTGCGCCAGTCGGCCACGACGTACATGTCGTTGTCGATCGGCGGACGCCATAGCGTCAGCGAGGGGCTTCGGCGGAGCAGCGGACGGCCCGCGCCGGTCCACGAGCGGATATCGCCGCGCGCGAGGTCGAAGCGGAGCGCGAAGTCCGCGCCGCGCAGGACGAGCTCGCCCGCGCGCTCTTCCGCGA
>NZ_BIMB01000010.1 GCF_004000865.1 Paenibacillus elgii NBRC 100335
CGCCATTAGCGCAGGTGGTGGGAGTGTTCAATGGTTTACGAATTGGCCGCAAGTGCATGAACCCGCCAGAGATGCATTCAAAGACATTACCGATGCAGAGCGTAAAAAGATGATGCTGGACATTTACAAAGACGACCAGCCTATGATCCGGAAAATCATTGAGGGAGCGGACACGACGTTTCCATTTTTCCCATCCTACGCTCTTCCCCGGCAGCCCTCCCATTGGCACAAGGGACCGATTGCTCTGGAGGATGCCATGGTTCTGGCAAAATGTTTGCGGGACATCCCTGACACGGAGCATGCCTTCTCCACTTACGAGCAGCTCAGGCGCGAGCGCACCGTCAAAATGTACGACGTGGGGCGGCGCGGCGATTCCGGCAAGCATGTAACGGGTTCGCTCCAACAGTGGGTCCGGGATCTGACGACACCGCTATTCCTCAAGCTATTCGCGAATCCGAAGGCGTCCGACTGGATGTACTCGTATAGAGTCGATTGGGAGAAGAACGTATCGGCGAGCCGGTAAAAGAATGAATGCAAGTCACACTTGTCGGTGTCTGGGCTCTATTTTTGTGTATCCGCTTATAGTATAATTGTTAAAGATTGTTACAGTTGTAAACTAGGCGGGTGAAGCGATGCAGGAAGAGACGCTGACCAAGCACGAGCAGATCATTCGATATATCGAGGAATTGAGCGTTGGGACGCACATCTCCGTCCGTAAAATTGCCCAGGCCCTCGAAGTCAGCGAGGGAACGGCCTACCGCGCGATGAAGGAAGCGGAAAGCCTGGGTTATGTCAGCACGAAGGACCGTACGGGCACCGTGCGGGTGGAGAAAAAAGAGCCGCAGGCGATCGACAAGCTGACGTTCGCCGAAGTGGTCAACATTGTGGACGGCGAAGTCCTCGGCGGCGCGAGCGGCCTTCATAAGTCTTTGAATAAATTCGTGATCGGGGCGATGCAGCTCGAAGCGATGAAACGCTATATCGAGCCGGGCAATCTGCTGATTGTCGGCAACCGCACCCAGGCGCATCTCTATGCGTTGGGACAGGGCGCCGGCATCCTCGTGACGGGCGGCTTCCAGACGCTGGACGAGGCCAAGGAGCTGGCCGACGAGCTTGAGCTGCCGATTATTAGCACCAGCTACGACACGTTTACCGTAGCGACGATGATCAACCGCGCGATTTACGACCAGCTGATCAAGAAAAAAATTATGCTCGTTCGCGACATTATCCGGACCGATACCCGGGTCTATTCGCTACGCGCCGAGGATACCGTCTCGGATATGCGCCATTGGATGGACGAAACCGGACATACCCGCTTCCCGGTCGTCGACGAACGGAACAAGCCGATCGGCATGGTGACGGCGAAGGATGTCGTCGGAGCCGAAGCGGGACAGCCGATTCACCAGCTCATGACGCTGGACCCGCTCACCGTGAGCGACCAGGCGCCCGTCGCCTCGGTCAGCCATACGATGGTGTGGGAGGGCATCGAGCTGCTGCCCGTAGTCGGCAAGGACGGAAAAATGGTCGGCGTGATCAGCCGGGACGATGTGCTCAAGGCGATGCAGTATTTGCAAACGCAGCCGCAGCACGGGGAAACCCTCGAGGATCAAATCTGGTCCGGGATGGAGAAGGTACGGGGCAAGGACGGCGAATTTTATTACCGGGGAACCGTTACCGCCCAAATGACCAATCCGGTCGGGACGGTGTCGGAAGGCATTCTGACGACCCTGATGAGTCAGGTCGCGATCCGCACGATCCGGGAACAAAAAAGAGGCGATTTGATCGTAGACAGCTCCTCGAATTATTTTTTGCTGCCGATTCCGATCGACAGCGTGATCGAATGCGTGCCGAACGTGCTGGAGATGAGCCGCAAGTACGGGAAGATCGAAGTGGACATTTTCTGCGACGGGAAACGCATGGCGAAGTCCACGTTTACTTGCCGTTTGACGGATTAGATTTGAAAAGGCAATCCCCTTGACCTTTTATAGGGTTAAGGGGATTAAGCTTGTTGAGAAAGTGGTCAATTGAGTAATGGAGGTTACGAAGGGGCGGGGTATCCACTTCCGACCGCTCTTGTCATCGGGAAATTTGATTGGAAGCCGCTTAGCAGCGGACATTTCCCGATAACAAAGGCGGCCGCTATCGCTTCTCCAGTGGATACCCCACCTCCGTATGCATCTCTATTTTGTGAAAAAGTCCACTTTCTCAACAGCCTGAAGCCCCTTGACCGTATTTCAGGTTAAGGGGCTTGCCTTTTTTTGGGTAGAGGCCCGGGGCTGGGCATGGCGGCGTTTTAAGCCAGCACTTTCTTGAACTCTTGGGTGAGCAGCGGGACGATCTCGAACAGATCGCCGACGATGCCGTAATCGGCGATTTTGAAGATCGGCGCTTCCGGATCTTTATTGATCGCGATAATGACGCGCGATTGGCTCATCCCGGCCAAGTGCTGAATGGCGCCGCTGATGCCGCAGGCGATATAGACCTCAGGCGTCACGACTTTGCCGGTCTGCCCGATCTGCAGCGCGTAGTCGCAGTAGCCTGCATCGCATGCGCCGCGGGAGGCGCCGATGGCGGCGTTCAGCGCTTCGGCCAGCGGCTCGAGCGTGCGGAACCCGTCTGCGCTCTTCACGCCCCGGCCGCCGGATATCACGATTTTCGCTTCCGTCAGATCAACTTTCCCGGACGCTTTGTGCACCACGTCCTTCACGACGGAACGCAGGTCGGCAGCGGGGGAGAAAGGAGTGGTTGCCATTTCCGCTTGCGAGCCGGAGAGCTTCTCGGCGGCAGGCACGTTATTCGGCCGGATGGTGATCACCATCGGGCTTTGGGTAAACCGCTTCTTCTCGAACGCTTTGCCTGCGTAAAGCGGACGCGTGAAGGACAGGCCGACGCCCGTCTTCTCCAGCGCGATGACGTCGGATACTTGCCCCGCTTGCAGGTGCGCGGCGATTTTGGGCGCCAAGTCGCGGCCGATCGCAGTATGGCCGAACAGAACGGCGTGCGGATTCGCCGTATCAAGAATGCCCTTCAATGCGGAGAAATACGTCTCCGGATTATAGTGAGCGAGCTCCGCATGGTCGACGGACACGACTTGATCGACGCCGTAGCCGGACAGCTCCTGGGCGAACGCGGACAGTCCGTGGCCGAGAAGCGCCGCTACGATCCGGTCGCCGTCGTCTTTGACCAGCCGTGCCGCTTGAATCGTTTCGAAGGTAACTTGACGGAGCTTGCCGCCCCGGATTTCCGCAAAGATCACATAGGTTTTGCTCATATCGATTCCCTCCCTTTGGCATTAAAGCGCTTTGGCTTCCGTACGAAGCAGATGAACGAGCTGCGAGACTTGCTGCTGCGGATCGCCCTGCAGCACTTGTCCCGCTTTGCGCTCCGGCGGGAGCGAGAGGGTGTCGCGCACCGTTTTCGGGGCGATATCCGCTTCGGTTAAGCCCAAGTCATCCAGCGTCAGCTGCTGGAACGGCTTTTTCTTCGCTTTCATGATGCCGGGCAAGGAAGGATAGCGGGGCTCGTTCAAGCCTTGCTGCGCCGTGAACAGGGCCGGCAGCGCGACCTCCAGCGTCTCGGTGTCCCCTTCGGCGTCGCGCTGCGCCGTCGCTTGGCTGCCACTCAACTCCAGCTTTACGATGGACGATACGTGCGGGATGTTCAGCAGGTGGGCGACACGGATCGCGACCTGTCCTGCGCCGTGATCGACGGAGAAATTGCCGCCGAGCACGAGATCGTACGATTGCTTCCCGAGGTAAGCGGCAAGCACTTTGGATACGGCGTACTCGTCGCCGGAGATGCGCTCGTCCGAGATCAACACGGCTTCGTCCGCGCCCATCGCCAGCGCGGTGCGCAGCGCTTCGGCGCAGCGCTCCGGGCCGATCGAGACGACGACAATATTGCCGCCGTGCTCTTCCTTCAGCCGAATTGCTTCCTCTACGGCATATTCGTCGTACGGATTGATGACGAATTTCGCCCCGTCCTCCGATACTTCTCCGTCACGGATGACGATTTTCTCCTCCGTATCGAACGTTTGCTTCATCAGTACATAAATGTTCATAAGTCCAATGCTCCTCCCATACAAAATAAAGACAATAATAACGTATTAAGCCTTCAACCCTTGTATGAAAAACTCTACGGTTTTCTCGACCTGCGCCGCGAGCGAATATTTGCGGCCGGCGATCAACCATGAAGTGACTACCTCGTCCATAGAGCCGAACACGAGCAGGCGCGTCAGCTTGACGTCCAGGTTAGCCCGGAAGATGCCTTCTTCAATGCCTTGGTGCAGCACCTTTTCGATCAGCTCGATATACGTCTTGACGACAAGGCCGATTTCCTTGCGCAGCTCCAGCGAGCTTTGGCGCAGCTCGATTTGGGTGACGAACGCCAGATCGACGTTTTGCTCCAGCATCGTGTAGTGGATCTCGCAAATTTTGCGGAGCGCTTCGTCTGCGGAGTCCGTCTCGTTAATGCTGCTGTGAAATTGACCGACCAAGTCGCCCAATTTTTTTTGGAAGAGAGAAATAAGAATGTCTTCCTTGTTTTTAAAATATAAATAGATCGTTCCGTCTGCTACGCCGGCTTCCTTGGCAATCCGGGAAACCTGCGCGTTGTGATAGCCGTTTTCGGCGATGACTTTCAGCGCCGCATCCAGTATCAAATTGTACTTATCCATTTTTTTGCTTGCCATCCAATCACCACCATGTTATTATTCAGTCAGAAACTGAATGAGCATTCATTCATTTCAATTTCATCTTATGAGAAACGCTGCTACTTGTCAATGTGTTTTGCTCATAAGATTTTTATGGGGGCCTAATGTTATCGCTTTCAAACAAGCCTGCCACAGCTTGGACCTAATCGGACGGAAAGGATGGATGTAACAAATGATGTGGCTCATCGTGAATCTGCTCGCCTTTCTTGCTGTAACAGCATACGCAATCCGCCTGTTTTGGAAAGCCGTGTCTCACCGCTACGCATACATGAAGCTCGGACAGCCCATAGACTTCCGGCAGCAGGGCAAGGAGCGGCTGGGCGAGTTTATGGCCGAGATCTTCGGCCAGAAGAAGCTGCTGAAGGACAAAAAAAGCGGAATCATGCACGTCGTTATTTTTTACGGCTTCATCATCCTGCAGTTCGGCGCCTTGGATCTGATCGTGAAGGGGCTAAGGGGAGGAGAGAGCTTATCGTTCCCCGGGTACGCCGTCTTCGGCCTGCTGCAGGAAATTACAGTATTCTCGATCCTCGTGGCGATGGGGTACGCGGTCTACCGCCGCTATGTGGAGAACCTGCCCCGCCTGAAAAAAGGCTGGAAGCCGAGCATCGTCGTCTTCTTTATTTTCGGCTTGATGCTGTCCGTGCTGCTGTCGCTCGCTTTTGAACGACTCTGGCTTGGCTCGCATACAAGCGCAGCCTACGCTCCGATCTCCTCTGCGATTGCGGCGGCGTTCGAAGGCATATCCGGCCAGACGGCGGCGGTGCTGTTCTATGTATGCTGGTGGCTTCACCTGCTGATCCTGCTCGCCTTTCTCGTGTACGTGCCGCAATCGAAGCATTTTCACATTTTGACCGCGCCTATCAATATATGGTTCCGCCGCAAGGAGCCGGTCGGACGGCTGAAAAAGCTGGATCTGGAAGACGAAGAAGCCGAGTCGTTCGGCGTCGGCAAGATCGAGGATTTTACGCAAAAGCAGATGCTCGATTTCTATGCCTGCGTCGAATGCGGACGCTGCACAAACGCTTGCCCGGCCTCGAACACCGGCAAGACGCTGTCGCCGATGCATCTGATCGTCAAGCTTCGCGACCATCTGACGGAAAAAGGCACCGCGGTGACGTCCAAATCCCCGTGGGTGCCGGAGTTCGCGTTCTCCGCTGCGGGCGCCCATTCGATGGAGGCGGCGGCCGAGCCGGGCGTCCGGTGGGAGACCGAAGGGATCACCGACATTCGTCCGACGCTGGCATGGCAGCAGAACGCATGGAAGATGCGGGAGAAGCCCGCAGAGGAAGCCGAGCTGATCGGCGATGTGATGACGGAGGACGAGATCTGGTCCTGTACGACGTGCCGCAACTGCGAAGACCAATGTCCGGTCGGCAACGAGCATGTGGACAAAATTATCGATCTGCGCCGGCATCTCGTCCTGATGCAGGGCAGCATGCCGCATGAGGGCCAGCGTGCGATGCAAAATATCGAGCGGCAGGGCAACCCGTGGGGACTCAGCCGCAGCGACCGGGTGAAGTGGACCGGCGAGATCGACGGTATCGCGGTGCCGACGGTCAAGGAAAATCCGGATTTCGAGTATTTGTTCTTCGTCGGCTCGATGGGGTCTTATGATCTGCGCAGCCGCAAAGTATCGCGGGCGTTTGTTCGGCTGCTTCACGAGGCCGGTGTCAGCTTCGCGATTCTCGGCAACGAGGAGAAAAATTCCGGCGACACGCCGCGCAGGCTCGGCAACGAAATGTTGTTCCAGCAGCTGTGCGCGGAAAATATCGCCGTTTTCGAGAAATATGGCGTCAAAAAAATCGTCACCGCTTGTCCGCATACGTACAACACGCTCAAAAACGAGTACCCGGACTTCGGGCTGGAGGGCGTGGAGGTGCTTCACCATACGGAGCTGCTGGACCGGCTCATCCGGTCGGGCAAGCTGACGCCGCGCCATGCGGTAAACGAGCGGATCACGTATCACGATTCGTGTTATCTGGGTCGCTACAACAACGTTTACGAGCAGCCCCGCAACGTGCTGCGCGCGATCCCAGGCGTCGAGCTCGTCGAGATGGAGCGCACCCGTGAGAACGGGATGTGCTGCGGAGCGGGCGGCGGCATGATGTGGATGGAAGAAACGTCGGGCAAGCGCGTCAATCTGGCGCGGACCGAGCAGGCGCTCGAAACGAACCCGACGGTCATCAGCAGCGCGTGCCCGTACTGCCTGACGATGATGGAGGACGGCACGAAGATGAAGGAAGCGGAAGACCGCGTCAAGGCGAGAGATATCGCCGAAATACTGGAGCAATCCGTATTCGGCGAATCCCATATACAACCGGCGAACGATGCAATCGGTGTGGGCGGATCGTAAGACCGGTCCCGCCGCCTCCGCGAGGCGAATGCTTGGTGGGGGCCGGCGGGCGCCGATAGGAGCAATGAGATTCGCTTGCCCGGCTGCAAGACGCCGCCGAATGCTTTTTACTCACACATTGGTTTAAGCAATTTATATCAAAAACGTATTGGGAGGTAAGCAATATCATGATGAGATCGATACGCAAAGCAGCCGTCATCGGGTCGGGTGTCATGGGCTCCGGCATTGCCGCCCATCTGGCGAACGCTGGAATTCCCTGCCTGTTGCTCGACATCGTTCCGAAGCAGCTGACGGAAGAGGAAGCGGCCAAAGGGCTCACCTTGGAGCATCCTGCCGTGCGCAGCCGATTGGCTGTTCAAGCGATAGCCAAGCTGAAAAAGACAAAGCCTGCGCCGCTGTACGACGATACTTTCGCGGGGCGCATCACGCCGGGCAATCTGGAGGATCATTTGGCGCAAATTGCGGACGTCGACTGGGTCATCGAAGTGATCGTCGAAAATTTGGACGCCAAAAAGCAGCTTCTTAGCAAGATTGAAGCGCACTGGAAAGAAGGCACCGTCGTCAGCTCGAATACGTCCGGCATTTCGATCAATGCGATGTCCGCCGATTGCGGCGAAGCGTTCAAGCGCCATTTTCTCGGCACGCACTTTTTCAATCCTCCGCGTTATATGAAGCTGCTTGAGGTGATTCCGGGCGAGCATACCGATCCGGCGATCGTCAGCGGCATGAAGCAATTCTGCGAAAACCGTCTTGGCAAAGGCGTCGTACTGGCTAAAGATACGCCGAACTTCATCGCCAACCGCATCGGCACGTATGGACTGCTCGTCACCCTGCAGGAAATGCAGGAGAAGGGGTACCGCGTCGAAGAGGTGGACGCCGTGACGGGTCCGGCGCTCGGCCGCCCGAAAAGCGCAACGTTCCGCACGCTCGATCTGGTCGGACTCGACACGTTCGTGCATGTGGCGAATAACGTATACGAGAACGTCTCGGACGAAGCCGAGAAGGCCGTGTTTGCCGAATCGCCCGTGCTGCGCGGTATGGTGGATAAAGGCTGGCTCGGCGAGAAGTCGGGACAAGGCTTTTATTTGAAGAAAAAAGGGCCGAACGGCACCGAAATTTTGTCGCTCGACTTCTCGACCATGGACTATGCGCCGCAGAAAAAAGCAGCCTCCGCCTCGCTGGAAGCGGCGAAACTGGCGAAGGGCGCGCGGGAGAAGACGAAGGCGCTGCTTGGAGCTGGCGACCGTTACTCTGAGCTGGCGTGGAACATTTTGAAGAAGGTGCTCGTCTACTCGGCCGCCAAGCTCGGCGAAATTGCCGATTCGATCCGCGAAATCGACGAAGCGATGAAATGGGGCTTCGGCTGGGAGCTCGGCCCGTTCGAAACATGGGACGCCATTGGACTAGTCCGGTCGGTCGAGCGGATGGAAGCGGAAGGCACTTCCGTTCCCGGCTGGGTGAAGGAATGGATCGCGCAGGGCAATACGTCGTTCTACAAGAAGCAGGACGGCGCGACGTTCTACGTGCACGGCGGGCAGTATAAGGCGCTGGAAGCGGCACCGGAGGTCATCTCGCTGCGCAGCCTGAAGGAGCAGAACCGCGTCGTGAAATCCAACAGCGGCGCGAGCCTCATCGATCTTGGCGACGGGGTTGCGTGCCTCGAGTTCCATTCGCCGAACAATGCGATCGGGGCGGACATCCTGACGATGATCCAGCAAAGCCTGGACGAAGTGCGAAGCAACTACGATGGGCTCGTCATCGCCAACCAGGGGCGGAACTTCTGCGTGGGCGCGAATCTGATGATTTTGCTCATGGAAGCGCAGGACGAGGAATGGGACGAAATCGACAGCATCATTCGCTTGTTCCAGAACACGATGTACAAAGTCAAGCGATTCGAAAAACCGGTCGTGGCGGCGCCGCACCGGATGGCGCTTGGCGGCGGCGTGGAGGCGTGCATGCCGGCGGATCAGATCATCGCTGCGGCAGAGACGTACTTCGGCTTGGTGGAGGTCGGCGTCGGCTTGATCCCGGCCGGGGGCGGCTGCAAGGAGATGGCGCTTCGCGCGAGCCAGCATGCCGCGCATCCGGATGCCGATCTGCAGCCGTACTTGAACCAGGCGTTCGAGACGATCGGCACGGCGAAGGTATCGGCCAGCGGTAACGATGCGTTCAAGCTGGGGCTGTTCCAGCCGACGGACCGGATCGTCATCAATCAGGACCACTTGATTCACGAAGCGAAGCAGTCCGTGCTGCGCATGGTGCAAGGTGGCTACGAGCCGATTCGCGAAGAAAAAATTCGCGTCGCCGGAGCCGAAGGCAAAGCGGTGATGCAGCTCGGCGCTTATTCGATGCGGCAGAGCGGCTATATCAGCGATCATGATGTGAAGATTGCCAATAAGCTGGCGCACGTGCTGGCCGGCGGCGATGTGCCTGCAGGCTCGCTGGTGACGGAGCAGTATATGCTTGATCTGGAGCGCGAGGCGTTCCTGAGCTTGTGCGGCGAGCCGAAAACGCAGCAGCGCATGCAGCACATGCTGTCCAAAGGCAAAGCGCTGCGCAATTAATAATTCCGGGAGAGGTGAAACCCATGAGAGAAGCTGTAATCGTATCGGTCGCCCGCACCGCGGTCGGCAAAGCGAAAAAAGGTCGTTTGGCCCAAACGCGGGCGGAGGATATGGGCAAGGCCGTGCTCGAAGCCGCCGTGGAGCGGGCGCCCGGTCTGAAAAAAGAGGATGTCGAAGATATCATCATCGGCTGCGCGATGCCGGAAGGCGAGCAGGGGCTTAACTTTGCCCGCATCATGTCGCTCTATGCCGGTTTTCCGGTGACTGTGCCGGCGCTCACGATCAACCGGTTTTGCTCGTCCGGCCTGCAATCGATCGCCTTTGCGGCGGAACGGATTATGCTCGGTTCGTCTGACGTGATCGTTGCCGGCGGCGTCGAGAGCATGAGCCACGTGCCGATGACCGGATTCAAGCTGTCGCCGAATCCGAAGATCGTGGAACAAATGCCGGAGGTCTATATCGGCATGGGCCATACGGCCGAAAATGTCGCCGATCGGTTCGGCATTTCCCGTGAGGATCAGGACCGGTTCTCCGCGCGTTCCCACGAAAAAGCGGCGGCTGCGATCCGCGACGGGAAATTCCGCGACGAAATCGTTCCGCTGCAGACGCAATGGACGCAGGTGGACGACAGCGGGAAGGTCAAGAGCGAGTCGTTCGCGTTCGATACGGACGAAGGTGTTCGCGCCGAGACGACGGCCCAGGTGCTGGGCAAGCTGAAGCCGTCCTTCAAGCTGAACGGCACGGTGACGGCGGGCAACTCGTCCCAAATGAGCGACGGTGCGGCCGCTGCCGTGCTGATGAGCAAGGAGCGCGCGGAAGCGCTCGGCTTGAAGCCGCTTGCGACGTTCCGTTCGTTCGCACTGGCTGGGGTGGACCCAGAATTTATGGGTGTCGGGCCGGTGGAGGCGATTCCGAAAGCGCTCCGGATGGCCGGCCTTTCGATCGGCGATGTCGATTTGTTTGAAATCAACGAGGCGTTCGCCTCCCAATGCGTGCATATCATTCGCGAGCTTGGCCTGGACGAAGAGAAGGTCAATGTGAACGGCGGCGCGATCGCACTCGGCCATCCGCTCGGATGCACGGGCACGAAGCTGACTACGACGCTGATTCACGAGCTGCGCCGTCGGGGCGGCGGCATCGGTGTCGTCTCGATGTGCATCGGTGGCGGCATGGGCGCGGCCGGTGTGTTCGAGGTTCATGCAGGTTAAACGATAATCCAAATAAACGAAGGAGAGATTCGGACATGAGCAAAATGATGAGCAAAGTGGTCGGCGGAAGCTTTATTATCGAAGATATCGATTTTACCCGGGTCGTGACCCCGGAGGACTTTACGGAAGAGCATCGCATGATCGCGCAGACGACGGAAGACTTCGTCGCCGGCGACATCGCTCCGCACGACGAAGAGATCGAGAAGCTCGATTACGAGTTGTCCGTAAAAATGCTGCGCAAGGCCGGAGAGCTCGGCCTGCTCGGCGCGGACGTGCCGGAGGCGTACGGCGGTCTCGGCCTTGACAAGGTCAGCTCGACGCTGATCAACGAGCGGCTGACCAAGGCTTCTGCCTTCGCGCTGACCGTAGGCGCGCACGTCGGGATCGGCACGCTGCCGATCGTGTATTTCGGCACCGAAGAGCAGAAGAAAAAATATTTGCCGCTGCTTGCGACCGGCCAGAAAGTCGCCGCCTACTGCCTGACGGAGCCTTCCTCCGGCTCCGACGCGCTGGGCGCCAAGGCGACGGCGGTATTGTCCGAAGACGGCACCCATTATATCCTTAATGGTACGAAGCAGTTTATTACGAACGCGGGCTTTGCCGACGTGTTCATTGTGTACGCAAAAGTGAACGGAACCGACTTCAGCACATTCATCGTCGAACGGACGATGGAAGGCGTAAGCATCGGACCGGAAGAGAAGAAGATGGGCATCAAAGGCTCGTCCACGTGCCCACTCATTCTGGAAGACGTGAAAGTGCCGGTGGAAAATCTGCTGTGGGAGGTTGGCAAGGGCCACCTGATCGCCTTCAACATTCTGAACATCGGCCGCTTCAAGCTTGCCGCAGGCTGCGTCGGAGCCGCCAAGGATGCGATTGAGCTTTCGGCGAAGTATGCCAACGAGCGGACACAGTTCGGACGCAAAATTTCGTCCTTCCCGCTCATCGGAGCCAAGCTGGCCGACATGAACATCCGCACGTACGTGCTGGAAAGTATGGCGTACCGGACCGCAGGCTTGTTCGACGAAGGCTTGAGCGAAGTCGATCACGGCAGCGCCAACGTCGGACAGCAATCGGCCAAAGCGATCGCCGAGTATGCGCTCGAATGCTCGATCAACAAAGTGTTCGGCTCCGAAACGCTGGACTTCGTGGCCGACGAGGGCGTGCAAATTCACGGCGGCTACGGGTTTACCCAGGAATACCGGATCGAGCGCATTTACCGGGATTCCCGCATTAACCGCATTTTCGAAGGTACGAACGAAATCAACCGGCTTCTGATCCCCGGAACGCTGATCAAGCGCGCCATGAAGGGGGAGCTGCCTTTGATGCAAAAAGCGATGGGACTGCAATCCGAGCTGCTGTCTCTGGTACCGGGACAGACGTTCGAAGGAACGCTGGAGCAGGAGAACCACCTGCTGGCCATGGCAAAAAAAATATTTCTTATGGTCGGTGCGCAAGCGGTGCAAAAATATCAAACGAAGCTGGACCAGGAGCAGGAAATTTTGAGCCATCTGGCCGACATCATGATTTCCGTCTTCGCAATGGAAAGCGCACTGCTGCGCACGAAGAAGCAGATCGCCACAGGCGGCGAAGGCAAAGCCCTGAATGCCACGGACATGACGACCGTATTCGTTCACGAATCGTTCGCGCGGATTGAGGAATGGGCGAAAGAAGCGCTGGCCGCAATGGAATCCGGCGACATGCTGCGCACCCAATTGTCCGTCCTGAAAAAACTGACCCGCAAAACGCCGATCAATGCAATCGAGATCAAGCGCGAGATCGCTTCTCGTGTCATCGAAGCCGAAAAATACGTGGTTTAAGCTGAAACCTGACAAATGGGGTGGTCGAACTTGTCCGACAAGCCATGGTTAAGACATTATCCTGTCGAAGTGCCATCGACCTGCGAATACCCGAAGCAAAACTTAGCGCATTTTTTGGTACAAACGGCTTCGGACTATCCGAACCATACGGCCTTATACTTTTTGGGTAAAAAAATAACGTATCGTCAATTGCTTCATTCCGCTTACCGCTTTGCGAACGCCCTTGCGAATCTGGGCGTTCGCAAGGGGGACCGGGTCGCGGTGATGCTGCCCAACTGCCCGCAGGCGGTGATTGCCTATTACGGGACGCTGCTCATGGGCGGCATCGTCGTCATGACCAATCCGATGTATATGCCGCGGGAGCTGGAGTACCAGATGAAGGACTCCGGCGCCCATGTGATCGTTACGCTCGATCTATTGTACGAGCGCGTCGCGAAGGTGGTCCCGCTGACCGGGATCAAGCATGTGATTGTTACTTCCATCAAAGATTATCTTCCTTTTCCCAAGAACGTGCTTTATCCGTTAAAGGCCAAGAAAGACAATTTGAAGCGCGACGTTGTCTACGGAAACGGCGTCGCTTCGTTTATGGAGCTGCTGGAGCAGGCGACGGCAACGCCGCACGAGGCGAATGTTGATGCCGACCGCGATCTGGCGCTGCTTCAGTATACCGGCGGCACGACCGGCATTCCGAAGGGTGTCATGCTGACGCATACGAATCTGATCGCCAATACGATGCAGAGCAGGCTTTGGTCGTACCGCTCGCAAATTGCGAAAGAAACGTATTTGGCGGTCCTGCCTTTTTTTCATGTGTTCGGGATGACAGTGCTGCTGAATCAAGCTGTGTATACGGCGGGCACTTTGATTTTGATTCCCCGCTACGAGGTGAATCAAGTGCTGCAAACGATCGACAAGCTGAAGCCGACCGTTTTTCCCGGTGCGCCGACGATGTATATTTCGCTCATCCATCATCAGAACATCAAGCGCTTCGACTTGTCGTCCATTCGGTTCTGTATCAGCGGTTCGGCATCTTTGCCGCTGGAAGTGCAGGAATCGTTCGAATCGATTACGGGCGGCAAGCTGATCGAAGGGTACGGCTTGACCGAAGCGTCCCCCGTGACGCATGCCAACAACATTTGGGAGAGGCGCAAGCTGGGCTCGATCGGGATTCCGTTCCCCGATACGGATGCCCGGATCGTGAACCCGGAGACGGGCGAGGAAATGCGGGTCGGCGAAATTGGAGAGCTGACGGTCCGCGGTCCGCAAGTCATGAAGGGCTATTGGAATAAGCCGGAGGAAACCGCGAAAATATTGAAGGACGGCTGGCTCTATACGGGCGACTTGGCCCGGATGGACGAGGAAGGGTACTTTTACATTTTGGACCGGCGCAAGGACATGATTATTGCGAGCGGTTACAATATTTATCCGCGCGAGGTCGAAGAAGTATTGTACGAGCATCCTGATGTCGAGGAGGCGGTCGTCGCAGGAATCATCGACACCTACCGCGGAGAAACGGTCAAGGCATATATCGTGCTGAAGCCGGGGGCGAAGGGCGATGCTGATGCGTTCAAGGCTTGGTGCAAGGAGCGGCTTGCGGCGTACAAAGTGCCGAAGCAGTACGAGTTCCGGGACAGCTTGCCGAAAACGATGGTCGGGAAAGTGCTTCGCCACAAGCTGGCGGAGGAAGAAGCGGAGAAGCTCAAGAAAAACGGCTAGGACGCTTACATTTTTATTTCCGGGAGGGCCTGGTATGGACAATCAAGCATCGGCATTTATCAAACGCCTGGAACAAGCGGCACGCGGATCGTTCTGGGAACATATCGGAGCCCGGATCGATACGTTCGCTCCGGATCGGGCGACCGTGTCGCTGAGCATCCAGCCGCATCATCATAATCTGATCGGCATCGTGCACGGCGGCGTTCACGCTACGCTGCTCGACTCCGCCATGGGGCTTGTCGCCATGGCTGCGAAGCCGAATGAGAACGTCGTCACGACGAACCTGAATCTGCATTATATGGCCCCGATCGCCAAGGGGGAGATGAAAGTCACAGCCGAGATCATACACAGCTCCGGGCGCATGATCACCGCGCAAGGGCATGTGTATGACGAAGAAGGACAGCTATGCGCTTTCGGCACGGGAACGTTCCGTATCGTCGAATGGCGGGGGACCCAATAAACCGGAGTGAGACAGGGCGTTATCATTTGGGAGGAAGGAGGGAAGGACGGCAAATGACGGTCAAGGAAAGCTTACAGGAGTTGGTGGAGCGGATGCAGGCGAATCCGGAGCCGATCCGGCCGCTTCATTACGTGTATCAGTTCGACCTGGAGGAAAACGAGCCGTTTCAGGTCCGCTTCGATTCCGGCACCGTCGAAGTGCTGGAAGGAACGCCCCATCCGGCCGACTGCACGCTTAAGCTGTCGGCGTCCAATTTCGTTAAGCTGCTGCGCAACGATTTGAACACGACGATGGCGTTCATGCTCGGCTCGCTCAAAGTGGACGGGCGTGTCGGCCTGGCTTTGAAGCTTCAGGAAATTTTGAAGGCGTATTGAATCGGCGGCCGCCCCCGGCATTTGTACCGGGAGGCGGCTTTCGTTCGTTCGTCGGGCATTCGTCAAACCATCATTCTTTTCAGACGGTGCAAATAGCGGGAGCGGACCAGGAAAAAATATACAGTCTGGGCGCCCAGAAACGCCGCCGAGACAATGAAAACGGGCTTGTATACGGAATAAACGTACATTGTGCCGAGAACGGGCCGCATCACGATCAGCGTCTGCACGGTGGAAATCACGATAGGAATAAAGAACAGCAAACCGATCTGCAGCGTGGCCGACGTTCGCATCTCCGAAGCGCTCAGTCCGATCTTGGAAAGCGCATGATACATTTTGCTGTCCGCTGCAAGCTCGGTATGCAGCTTAAAATACAGAAAGCTGGCGGACGACACGGAGAACAGGAAGGCGATGAAAATCCCGATGAAGCTGAATAAGACCGTCGCCTGCTTTAAGCTTAGATAGCTCCAGATCCGGATGGAAAAAGAGTTCGAGCTTCCATGCGGCTCACGATTTTGTTGCAGCCGTTCCTTCAGCTTGGCTCCGATGACGGCCTCGGGACTGTCCGTTCCGGGAGGAGTGCCGTTGTTCCACTCCGGCACATGATACACAAAAAGGACGCTGCTCTTGGCATCCCCCTGTATCGTGCGATACGAATTGTCATTCACGACCACAATGCTTGCCCAGCTCATGAACGGTAAAGCTTCGCGCTCGAAAACTTTCGTAACGGATACCGTATGACCGGAATCGAGCGTGATTTTGTCTCCTGGGGCCATATGGCCGTGCGACGGTTGGGCCGGGCCGCTTATCAGGATAGCTTCTCCGCTGCCCGGCGCCGCTTCCGGGAGATTCATCGCAGCCGCGATCGGATTGAAGCGGCTTGCGGCGATGATTTCGACGGAAGGAACCGCGTCGTGAACCGTTCGCCGGTAAAGGTTCTCCACCTTAACGGACCGGTATGACACTCTCTCCCTGTCCAGCAGTTCGTTAATTGCCGCCAGCTCTTGTTCCGTATGCCGCTCGTCGAAGCTGTAGTATTCGATGGCAAAAGGATTGTTTTCGTATTCCTTCCAATTCGTTTCGCCGACGGCCAGCACAAAGCTTGCGCTCATACTGGCGATGGAGGTGACTACCGTGACAAGAAACAAAATCCGCGCGTTATCTTTCATCTTATAGGCCAATTCCGATACCCAGAGCAGGCTCGTCCCTCGCCATAAAGCCTTGCGGCTTCGCTTCAACAATCGGATGACGAGCACCGAGAGCTGAGAATAAAAAAAGTAGGTGCCCGCGATCCCTGTCGCCGCAGCAAGAAGAACGAGCTTGGGGGACAGCTTTCCCCCATAAAGCGCCAGGAAGCCGACGGCAATCAGCACCGCCCCTGTCATTGTGAAGAAGAGCGAAGTTCTCGGCTCTTTTTTCGGTTGATGACTGCCTTGCAGCAGCTCCGCGACGTTTCTTTTGCGGATGAAAAATAAAGTAAACAGCGAGATGCCCGTGAACAGCAGCAAAAAAGAAACGGTGGTAAGCCATATCGCACCTGCAGGCCAATAAAAAGGAAGCTCCGGGATCTCCATCATCTTGGTGCCGCACAGCAGGAACAGCTTGGACAGAAGCAGTCCCCCGGCGATCCCGGTGACGATGGAACCGGCGCCGATCAGCAGGTTTTCCATAAAGACGAGCCGGTTGATCTGGCTTGATGTAGCGCCCAACAGAAGCAGCAGTCCGAATTCCCGCTGGCGGGATTTCAAAAACATGCCGATCGAATACAGCACGAAGAAGATGGCGAAGACGAAGATGACGCCCTCGGAAATTTGCAGAACCGCGCGCTTGAGCGGTCCCATCGGAAGCTGCTCGATGTCGGGATGGTAGACGAAGACGGCGAACGAGAAAAAAATCATCACCATAAAGGCACTGCTTAGAAAATAGGCGAAGTAAGCCCGCGCGTTGCGCTTGACATTATTAAACGCGAATTGAGGAAAGCTCATGCGTATGACCTCCCCAGAAGGACAGCGTGTCGATGATCTTTTGAAAAAACGTTTGCCGATTGTCACCCTGGTGAATTTCGGCCGCCAGCCGCCCGTCCTTAATAAAGACGATCCGGCTGCAGTAGCTGGCGGCAACCGGGTCGTGCGTCACGAGCATGATGGTGGTCTGCTCGTGACGGTTAATGCTTTCCAACGATTCCATGACGATGCGGGAGGCGTTAGAGTCGAGCGACCCCGTAGGCTCGTCGGCCAGCAGCAGCACCGGTGACGTGACAATTGCCCGGGCAATAGCGGTGCGCTGGCGCTGGCCACCCGAAATTTCATAGGGTCGTTTGTTCAAAAATTCACTAAGGTTCAGCCGGTCGCCGACCTGCTTCAGTCTGGCTTCCATCTCGGCGAGCGGCTTATTGTCGAGCGTCAGGGGCAGCACGATATTTTCCGCAATCGTCAAAGTGTCTAGCAGGTTAAAATCCTGAAAGACGAATCCGAGCTGCCTCCGCCGGAATACCGCCAATTCGTCTCTCTTCATTTGATAAGGGTCTGTGCCGTTGATCAGAATTGTCCCCGAGCTTGGCGTGCCTATGGTCGACACCATATGGAGCAGCGTTGTTTTCCCGCTGCCGGAAGGTCCCATAATGCCGACGAATTCCCCCTTTTCAATGGTCAGGTGAATGTCGGTGAGGGCCTGTGTGGCGATATGGCCAGGGTATGTTTTGTTTAGTCCGTTTACATAAACCATGCTCATTTCATACGATCCCCTTGGCTTTAAACGATTTTTCTCTGCCATCGCAGTAGGCTGACTGCCGCAAAAGCAGCCATCGACCCGAGCAAGTAAAACCAAAATTTCGGCGAACCGTCCGGACTGAGAGCCCTAACGATTGGGTAAAACGGGTCGAAATAAATCGAGAGCTCATTGACCGCGTAGATCATGGCTATCGAACCGACGAAGAGAACGATAAAGGCGACCAGCGGCCTGGGCACGAACTGGCATACCATGCTGCACATCAGAAGCTTCGCCAGACAGACGAGCGCAAACAGCAAGTAAAACGCCACGGTGTACCACAAGGCCTCTGCCGAGCCCACGGGCTCCGTTGCCCCGTATTTTACGAGAGTTTCGCTATGCGGAAAGAACAGGCGGGCGCAAACGATCGAGATGAAGCAGGTGGCTCCGACAAAAATCAGAACCGTCGCAGCCAGCGCCAGCAGCTTTGCAAGCCAGAGCTGAAAGCGGCTGTAGGCCCGCAGCATGTAGAGCCGGTACGCTCCCGAAAAAGTCTCGCCGCCCAAATGGTCCACGAACAGGATCGGGAAAATCGCCAGAACGAGTAGCAAAGAGATCCCTTCCATCGCGAACCAAGGCGTATTTAAGTCATGCAGCAGCTCGCGCCCTCCGAAGCGGTAATCGCCCCATCCGCTGCTGTACAGCATACTCGTATTGAAGATCCATAGCAGCCAATAAATACCGCCCAGAACGAGCATCTGTTTTCGTTTCCAGATTCGTTCCATTTCGCTAAGCCATAATCCGAACATGCGATATCCTCCTTAGTTTAATACATATAATCCTCTGCGACAAAGCGGCGATAAGCGATGGCGCTGCATATCACCGCATGCAATAGCAATAGGGTGGGAATGGCCCAAATTACGGATGCGTTCCCGGATAATGCTTCGTTTAATCCGGTATGCTGCATGTAGGGAATCCATACATAAGCGAGCAGGTCGCGCACATAGGGCCAAGCCGCAAACAACGAAGCGACTTTCAAATACAGGCCGTCAAACAAGAGCGATACCAAAATATACGTCATGCATACACCCAGGGCAATCGTCACATTCCTGCTGTACATCGCGATAAAAGAGAAGAGGCAGCTAATTCCGGCCAGAGTGGCGTAGGCGAGCAGATAGTACACAGCCGCGTTGCCGATCAAGGGCCAGAACCGGCCGGCTTCCTCTTGCGGAAAGCGAAGCATGCCGACCGCCGCCAAGGAGATTCCCAAAACGAGCAGCAAAAGCAGGATGGAGGCTTGGAGGACGAACAGCTTGCTAAAAAAGATTTGCCCTCTGGAAAACCGGCGTAAAAATAGAAGGCGCAGCTGTCCGCTTCGAAACGGCTCCGTATAGACGGCAGCCACAAGCGCTGCGACGGCAATATTGCACGGCAAAAACAGCATTTCGCGAAGCCCTTGAAACAGAAATAAAACGGATGATATGCTGCTGCCTAACGAGCTTATCCATAAAAAATAGCTTCCTTGCAAATAGGCAAGGAAGGGGGCGGCGAGGACGACTAACCAAAGCCATCTTTGGCTCCACAATCGGGTAAATTCGCTGTAGATCAATGGCCTCATGAATGCATCAGCTCCATAAAGGCGTCCTCCAGCCGCTGCCCGTTCGCGACCAATTGCTCGGTCGGTCCCTTCCAAAGGATGGAGCCTTCCCGAATGATAATAAGCTCGTCGCACATTTGCTGGAGCTCGTCAAGCAGATGGCTGGATATGAAAAATGCGTAATTGCCCGAATCGCGCAAGCGGACGATAAGGTCGCGCAGCTCCCGCATGCCCATAGGGTCAAGACCGTTGGATGGCTCGTCGAGCAGCAACAGCTCCGGGCTTCCGAGCAAGGATTGGGCGATCCCGAGGCGCTGCTTCATCCCGAGCGAGTAGGCTTTTACCCGGTCGTTCCCCCGGCCTGCGAGCCCTACCGTGTGCAATAGCCGCTCGATATGCGCTTCTCTTTCGGAAGAGGTTATATCCGGATGCAGACGCGATAAATTGCGAAGCACTTGTCTGCCCGTCATATATTCGAAAAAGACCGGGGATTCGATAATCGCGCCGACTTTGGACAAGGCCTGCACGCGCCGCGTCTGGACATCGAACGAATCGATGCGGATGTGACCGGTTGTCGGCCGGATGAGACCTGTCATCATGCGCATCATCGTCGTTTTTCCGGCTCCGTTCGGTCCGATAAACCCGTATATTTTTCCTTTTTCGAGCGTAAAGGAGCATTCAGTGATCACGTTGCGCTGGCCGATGTTTTTGGTGATTCGATCCACTTCTAGAATAGGGCTGCCCATCGTCGGTTCCTCCTGACATGTTCTTGTGCCTCCCTAATGTACAAGAGAAGGAGCCGTTCCGCTATGGATTTAGCTTAACCGGAGCTTACATTTCATCTAAGGTTATGTTCGGTTCGAACGCAAACAAGCCATCCGCGTAAAAAACACGGATGGCAGGAGCGACACACTTTAGATGGCTATTCAATTCAAGACCGGCGTCATTCAGACGGCGGCTCTGCTCTTATTTTTATTGCCAAGCTCGCTTTGCATAAGCTGACTCAAATAAGCCAGGAGTTGCGGGCGCAGTTCCTCTCTCTGCAGTCCAATCTCCATCATCGCCCGGATATACCCGAATTTGTCTCCGATGTCGTAGCGCGTCCCTTGCAGTTCCAGCGCAAGCAGGCCTTCCTGGCGGCACGCCAGTTGCAGTGCGTCCGTGAGCTGAAACTCGTTCCCCGTTCCTCTCGTGATCGTTCGCAGAAAGGAAAAAATCGAGGGCTTCAGTACATACCTTCCCATAATTGCCAATTGGGACGGAGCCGACTCCGGAGCAGGCTTTTCCACAAGATTGCCCACCTTGAAAACTCCGTTTTGCTGCTCCACTGGCGCAACGATCCCGTATTTGTTGACCTCCTCCCGAGGAACCGGCTTGACGCCAACGACCTGCTGGTCGCAAACGTCAAATACATGCATCAACTGCTTTATCGCCGGAGGGTCGGACACCATGATGTCGTCGCCAAGCAGCACGGCAAACGGTTCCTCCCCGACAAACGGTTCCGCGCACAGAACGGCATGTCCCAGCCCGAGCGGCTCCTTTTGGCGAACAAAGTGAATATTCGCGAGCCCGCTGATCTTTTGAACCTGATTCAGCAGCTCCCATTTTCCTTTTTCCTCCAGCGATTGTTCCAGCTCGAACGACTTGTCAAAATGATCCTCAATGGACGTTTTGTTTCGTCCCGTGACGATGAGAATGCTCTCCATGCCGGCATGAACGGCCTCCTCGACAATATACTGGATCGCCGGTTTATCGACGACCGGCAGCATTTCCTTGGGCTGCGCCTTCGTCGCCGGCAAAATCCGGGTACCCAAACCGGCTGCGGGAATTACGGCTTTTTTGACTTTCATGCGGACTCACTCCTTTGGATCAGATTCGCCGGTCCCGATGCGGCAAACACCCAGAATCGGCTCCCTAAATAATTGACGATCATTCCTGCGCCCATCGCGCCTAATTTGCTGACCGGCATCGGCAGCTGTCTATACTCGTGCAGCCAGATCAGCAAAGCCGTGCTCATGGAAAAAATCAACAGGTTGAGCGCGCAAAATTTCATCCATTCCGCCGGCCGGGACTTTCCTTTTTGGCCGAAGGTCCATGTCCGGTTCATGAAGTAGCTATTCAGCAGCCCGCAGACGAAAGCGGCGCCCTGCGCGGCCAGGTAGGGCACGCTGCTCAACGTAAGCACGGTAAATACCGTCAGATCGATTCCCGTATTGATCGCGCCGGTCACACAAAACCTTACGATTGAAACCCACTTCCTGCTCATATCAACCAATGCCCTTCAGTTTTTTTGCTTTTTTTTCCAAGCCATAACATTCCCGCACGATATATAGCGGACGATCTCTGGCTTCGTCGTAAATGCGTCCGATATATTCGCCAAGCATCCCGAACATGACGAGCATAAAACCGGTCAAAAACAGCTGCAAAATCGCAAGCAAATGCCACCCGGCGATCGCCTTGCCGTCGAATAATTTGAAGTAAAGCACAACGGCCAAGTAGAGCAGGCTGGAGAGCGACAGAAGCCCTCCCGCATAGCCTGCCAATTTCAACGGTTTAAAGGAAAACGAAGTCAGGCCGTCCATGGAAAGCTTGATCATCTTTTGGAGCGAATATTTCGTTTCTCCCGCCAGACGCTCGTCGCGGACATATTCGACGGCCGTTTGCCGAAAACCGACCCAACTCACCAATCCGCGGACAAACCGGCTCTTCTCCGGGAGCCGCTTCATTTCGTCACATACTTTCCGGTCGATGAGGCGGAAATCCCCTGTGTCCAGCGGAATCGAAATATCCGTGGCCGCCCGCAGTACGCGATAGAACAGGCGCGCCGTTTGCTTTTTGAAGAAGGTTTCGCCTTTCCGTTCCAGCCGCTTCGCATACACGACATCATAGCCTTCCTGCCACTTGGCGATCATTTCCAGAATCAGCTCGGGCGGGTCCTGGAGATCGGCATCGATGACGATGATCGCTTCCCCGGACGCGTAGTCCATGCCGGCCGTGATCGCGATCTGATGGCCGAAATTTCGCGAGAAATTAATGAGCTTTACCGTCTCGTCCCAAGCGCTGATTTCCTTGATGATCGCTCCGCTGCGATCCCGGCTGCCGTCATTCACAAACAAAAGCTCATAAGACTCGCTTGTATGGCTCATGACCTGCTTGAGCCGCCGGTATGTTTCGTGCAGAACGGCTTCCTCGTTGTATATGGGAATAATAACGGAATAAGTAATCATCTCCAGTTCCTCCTAGTCTAGGATTGGATTTCATAAAGCGCCATCGCGCCGCCCGGACCTTTGCCCATCGGCGATTCTGCGGCCTCGTTTGTGCCGGACTGCCACTGTTCTTTCGCAATTTCCTTGCCGTGCTCCCGAATCCAGCTCATGACCTCGGTGCTTCCACCCATGCCGCCTCCGAAGCCGAAGCCGAAGCCGGAACCGGACGGAATCAAGAAATATTTCACTTCTTTGTCGTCGACCAGCTTTTGCAGTTTGCTGACGGTCAGAATCGGGTCCGAGCCTGAGAAACCGCCCATGGCCATAACCGCCTTACCGGTCTGGATAATATAGGGCGCGGCGGAAGTTGCGCTTGTGGTGGCAAACAAGTATTTTTCTCCCGTATTGTTCTTCGTCACGTAGTCCAGCAGCTTGGCGTCGGTTCTGCTTTCCGTCATGCCCATACGCGGCATACCGTGTTCACTCCCCGAACGGTTCAGCTGCGGCCCCGCTTCAGGCAGTGTACTGTTGCCGCCATACAGGAGTGGCGTGGCCGCCCAATACAGCGGCGCGGCCAGCAGAACGAGGATGCCGGCTACAGCCGCGATCGAGGCGAGCTTTTCTCTCATCCCGTACAGGAATAACAGAAGCGATGCCACCGCGCCCGCCGCTCCGATGCCGGCCAGCCAGCCTATACCGATTTGCGAACTATAAGGCTGCAGCACGACGAGCTCAAATGCGGTCGTCGCCAAGAGACCTGCGGGTAAAAGCCAGCGTTTCCATCCTTCCCGGCGGCGATAGAACTGCCAAAGCGCCACCCAGCCGCTTCCGGACAGCGCCGCAATCGGCGCGGCCAGCATAATGAGATAATATTGATGGAAAAAGCCCGCTACGCTGAAAAATGCCATTGCCGGAAGCAGCCAGGACAGCCAAAACAACGTTTCCTGTTCCCGTTCTGTCAGCCGCTTCCGTCTGCGAATACCTGCGAGCAAGCCGACGGTGCCGAACGCTGCAAAAGGCAGCAGCCAGCTGATCTGACCCGAAAGCTCGGTTTGGAAGAGTCGCAGCGGACCCGGCTGTCCGGTATTAAACATGCCGCCGGACTTTTGGCCAAAAGGCCCTTCTCCATTCATCCCCGGGGGCCGCTGCGGATTGCCGTCCCCTCCGGGCATAAATCCGGGGCCTGGGCCCGCCGAACCGCTTTGCGCCGCGGACCTGCCGTCGGACATATGCCGATCCTGCATCGGCCCCCCGCCTTGGAATGGCTCTCTGGCTCGGGCATCCTGGCCCCGGTTGCCGGTCAATCGGGATACTCCGTTATACCCGAGAGCCAGCTCGATTACCGAATTCGTCTGGCTGCTTCCGATGTAAGGGCGGCTGTCGGGAGAAACGGTATCGACAATGAGCGCCCAAGAAAGCGAGAGCATAACCATAACGGCGGTAGCGCCGGCCAGGACGGTCAGCTTCTTTTTCCATTCTGCCTTGTAGGCGAGAAGATAAAGCGCGACAAATGCAGGGACGACCATGTAGGCCTGAAGCATTTTCTCGTTAAAGCCTATCCCGATGACGCCAAATGCCCCTACCGCCCAAAACCAGCTTTCCCGGCGAACGGCCCGGAACAGCATCCAGGTGCCGAGCAGAAGCGTAAATACCAAGAGGCTGTCGACATTGTTGGTCCGGCTTACCGCGGCGGCAATCGGCGTACAAGCGAAGATCAGACTCGCCAAGCGCGCAGCCGAACGGCCGAACGAAGGCTTCACCAGTGCATACACCAGCAGCACGGAACCGATCCCCGCCAAAGCTTGCGGCAAAATCACGCTCCAGCCGTGCAGCCCGAAGAGATAAGCGCTGACGGTTTGAATCCAGAACGTCACAGGCGGTTTGTCGACCGTAACGTAGCCAGCCGGATCGAAGGAAGCGTAAAAGAAGGTATGGAAGCTTTGCAGCATGCTCGCGACAGCCGAAGTATAGTAGGCGTTCGCATACTGGTCTTTCCAAATGTTGAACAGATTCAAAAAAGCGGATATCAAGGCAATACCGATAAGAGCCGGATCGATACGTCGTATAGGATGTTGTCTCATGGATCATTTACTCACTCCTGCCTTCATTGATTTCTTAGTTCAAATCTTAAGGTTCGAATCTTAAAGGAACATGAGCGGCAACTAAGCTTTACTTGAGGATTCGCTGAATATTTGCTGAAAATGGGGGCTTATGAAGCTTCGTCTGGAAAAAGAGGAGGATATTGGATGGTTTTTTGAGGGCTAAACAAAAAGAGTCCCCGCCAGTTCACACAAGTGAAGAAGGGGAGACTCTTTACTGCCTATGAATGCTTCAAACTCCGGGGGCTTCTGTTATCGGCTCGATTCGCCATATTTCGCTTTCACTCCGAATCTTTTTCGGTCCTTGGCCGCGTCTCGAATCGGAGCCGCACAACCGTACCTGCCTCGGGCTCCGATTCCAATTCCACCCGATGTCCGAGCCGTCGGCACACCTCCCGGACAAGGTACAAGCCCATTCCCGTGGACTCGTGATGCCGCCGTCCGCGTTCGCCCGTAAAATACGGATTGAACACGCGGTTCAAATCTTCCTTGACAATCCCGATGCCTTCATCGCAAATTTCCAGGATCGTCGACGCTTCGCGCTCATATGCGTGCACGAAGACGCTTTTGCCGATGCCATCTGTATAATTGGCCGCATTGATGAGAAGCTGTCCCACCATGAACTGCAGCCATTTGGGGTCGCTGTAAACCGCCAGACTCTCATCCACTTGGATGCTCGGCGTAATTCCCTTGCGAATGAACAGCCGGCGATTTTCCGCCAAGGCTTGGTTGACAACTTGCCGCAGCGGCGTCCGTTCGACTATAAAATCGTGCTCGAAACGTTCAAGCCTGGACGTGTAGATGACCATCTCCAGCCCTTTTCTAAGCCGTTCCAGCTCTTCCATGATGCTGTCTGCGGCCGCGCCATCAAGCTCCTGCGCCGTAAGCTGGATGACGGATAACGGCGTCTTCATCTGGTGCACCCAGCGGTGGATGAAGACGACATGCTGCTCCATGCCGCTGCGGTGGTGATGCAACTGCTCCTGGTAATACCGGTCGTAGCGGGCAAGAAGCTCGCCGACAGCTTCGGGGAGCGGCGCTTCTCCCATCGGCACGAGTCCCTCGCCTCGTACGGAGGGGTGACTGAGCTGTCGGTACAGCTCCCGATGGCTAACATATCGGTAACTCAAGTAGACCGTCAGCACCGCGGCGCTGAGCAGTATCCCGTAAAGCACGATCGCCAAAGGCCGCCCTTCGCCCGTAAGCCAATACAGCAGGGGTACCAGCAGCATCTGAGCAAAATAGAACAGCAGCAGCGGAACGTGTTCCTTCCAAAACAGCCTCATCCCGCGCCTCCGATCGCGGAGCCCAGACGGTATCCCGCCCCTCTGACCGTTTCCACCGCTTGATCCGCGCCCAACTCCTTCAGCTTTTTACGCACCCGTGTGATGTAGACGTTTAACGTGTTGTCATCGATAAAATGATGCTCCTCCCACATCAGATCGAGCAGCCGGTCTCTGCTGACGACGCGTCCCGCTTTGTTCATGAGCGCTTCTAGCAAAACCGCTTCTTTCTGCGTCAGCTCGGCTGCGGCCTCTCCGCGCATCACAACGAATCGCTCCGGGTATAACACGAGCCCTAGTGCCTCGAGCTTCCTTTCTCCTTGTCCCGCGGAATAAGAACCGTAGGCTCTTCTTAAGTGGCTGCGGATTTTGGCCATGACCACTTCATAATGAAAAGGCTTCGTAATATAGTCGTCCGCTCCGTTGTCCAGCGCCATGACTTGATCCATTTGGCTTTCCCGGGCGGAAATGAACAGAATGGGGCAGAGCGAGTGCGCGCGAATAAGGCGGCACCAATAATAGCCGTCGTATTTGGGAAGGTTGACGTCGAGCAGCACCAGATCGGCGCCGGATGAACGGAAGCTTGCCAGAACGTCGTCGAAGTTGTCGATTTCCTTGGCTTCGAAGCCGTATTTCGTGATGTAAGAGCGAAGCAGGCCGGACAGCTTGGCGTCGTCTTCGACAATCAGAATCGTGTACGTGTTCATCGACCTCTTTTCGGTGCCTTTTTCTCCATAAATTGGGTAAGACCAACCTATCATGTCCCATGGGGACAAGTCAACGAACCGCCTAAAACAAAGAGCGCAAAAAATATTTTCACCTATCGAAAGCCAAATGCATCTGCCGATGGTCTAATAGTATGAGAAGGCAAGGAGCCGGGGGTGACCGCATGGATATAGAAAAGCTAGTCAAGAAGGCGCAAAAGGGCAACGACAAAGCGTATTTGCAGTTGTTCCAGCACTTCGAAGAGACGATTTACCGGACGGCGTACGTCCACGTCGGCAATAAGGAGGACGCGCTGGACGTTGTGCAAGAAACCGCCTATCTTTCGTTCAAGTCGATCCAAAGCTTGAGAGAGCCGCAATATTTTAAAACATGGCTGATCAAAATTGCGATGAACTGTTCTATGAACGTGCTGCGGCAGCGGAACAAGATCATTCCGTTCGAATCGGAAGATGCGGAGCAATTGAGCGGGGGCCGGGACGACGGCGGCGGCGAGGAGATTGCCCTTTCGGTGACGCTGAACGATTTGATCGAGAAGCTCGATACGAACGAGAAAAGCGTCATTATGCTGAAATATTATCAGGATTATACGATTCAATCGATTGCCGAGCTGTTGAATCTGCCGCTTGGCTCGACCAAAACGATCTTGTACCGAGGCTTGAACAAGCTCCGGCAACGTTTAACGAGAGGTGAGATTTCATGACCAACAAAGTGACGGAAGAAATCGAATCCATCGAAATTCCCCGGGAACTGCGCGAGCGGAGCAAGCTGGGGATCGAGCAGGCCCGGCGGGAGCTTGGACTTCGTAGTTGGCAAAGCAAGCTGGCCAAGACGGCGGTCATCGCTGCGGCAAGCGCCGGTTTGATTGTCGCTTTGGGGGCAGCTACGTCTCCGACCTTCGCCTCGTATGTCAAATCGTTGTTTACTTTCTATAACGTGGACGAGGGCTTGAAGAAAGCGGCGGACGAAGGCTTCGCCGAGCCGGTAAACCGCGAGGTGACGGATCAGGGCATTACGCTCAAGGTCAAGGAAGTGGTGAACGACGTCTTCCGCCTGTCGATTGTGTACGGACTGGAAAAGGACGGGAAGCCGCTGGATACGGACCTGTTGTTCGAGAACTTTACGCCGACCGATCCCGAGCAAGACCCGTACGTGAACGAATATACGTTTACGGATGAGAACGGGAAGGAGTTAAATCTACTTCAGCAGTGGAAACAAGTCGGGAACGACCTGATGCTTTACCTTTCGCTGGATGAAGTCGCGCCCGGGAAAGAAGTGAAGTCCTTGACCGACCTTCCGAACAAGCTTTTCGTCGATTTCAATGTCAATCAGATCGGAGAAACGGCGGGGAAATGGCATCTGAACGTGCCGATCGATCTGGCAAAGGCGAAGGCGTCGTCCGCGGTCATCCCACTGAACAAACGGTATGAGTCGCCGTTCGGATTCAGTCTCGACTTCCTTCAGCTCCGCCACGGACCGAGCAAGTCGGAGATGCTTGTTCAAGTTAATGAAACGCAGAAGTGGAAACGATCGTATCAAGCCGATCCTTCCTTCGGTTACCAGATTAAGGACGGGCAAGGCCGCGTGATGGCTGCGGAGGATTTTTTACCGTTGTATGACCTGGCCATCGGAAGCAAAAACACCCTTCCACAATTTGCAAACGGGCAGGGCAGCAGTGGGAAAATGCGCTTCTGGCATCCTTTCTTGCCTTTCAGCGATGCCAAAGACTTGAAGCTTGAATTAACGACGGTGTACACGGTGGAGCGGATGGCTAAGGATTTCTCCGTCTCGTTTGACCTGAAGGAAGTCATGAAGCAGCCGCTGACAAAGGAGACCGAGGGCAAAAAGCTGGCCTTTACGGCGCGTTTGAAAACGGAGGAAGCCCAGGAGCGCTTGTCCGACGGCCGTGAAGCGTTCAAGGGGCAAGGATGGGTCATTGAAGCCGACCAGCAGCTTGGCGCGGATACGCTTGATTTGAAGTGGGCGTTGCAAGACGGCCAAGGCCAGGAAATGACTCCCGGGCAACAAGTGACTTTGCTATCGCAGGACGAGAAGGGCAATTACCGCAACCGAACGCTGTTTTTCTTCCAGGACGTCGTTACCGTTCCCGATCGTGTGACGATGACCTACAACCGCTATACGAAGGCCAATCCGGTAAGCTGGAGCATTCCGCTCGAACCGTCGTCCGATCTGGCGCTATCGGAAGTCCCCAGGGCATTCGATATGACCGTAGAGGACTTGAACAAGCCCGAGATCGTAGCCAAAGCAGAGAAAGCCATGCGCGAGCTGGTTCCCGGCGAGCTTATCGAAATGTATGGGGTGACCGAGCTGAACGACCGGTGGTTCCTCCATTTGAAGGGGGAGGATGCCGGCATGGCCATCGTAGATAAAGCAACAGGCGAGCCGTTTATTCTTCGCCGCAATTATGCGTACGACAAGCTGGATGATGCGCTGCGGCATAAAGCGGAGCAGGCGATGCAGGAGCTGGACCCCGGACAGAACGGGTGGTTCGAACAAGGACAACGGCTCAACACGAAGGATCAGAACGAATGGATCATTCGCGGCGAGCGTGCCGAAGTCGTTATCGATGCGGTCACGGGGGCCGTGACGAAAGCTGCCTTAAAATATTCTCCCAAGGAGGTGAACGCGCAAATTAAAGCAGCCGCCGAGCAAGCGTACGCAGCGCTGTCGAACGGCAAGGAGATGCGGATAAGAAGCGTGGAGCGGGTAAAAACGCCGCTCAAAGACGTATGGGAGCTCGCTGGTCCGGGAAGCCGTTTCATTGCGGATATCGGAGCGGTAACCCATCAAGTGACGTCGGCCAGCCTAACCTATAAGGACGATGTATACGGCAACGAGGTAAAAGCCCGGACGCTCTTCGCGACCCCATACTATACGGCGGAGAAAGCTCTGGAAGCCGTCGGTCCGGAGGTGAAGAAGCTGTTCGGACTCGATCTGGAGGGTTATCGGGCGAACGTTCAATGGAACGAGTACACGTTTACGAAGCAAGGGGCGGCGACCGTCAAAGCGAAGATCAATGCCAAAGGCGAGTTTTGGGAATACCGAATGGAATCCGAGAAAAGCTAGAGCGATTAAAGAGGAGGATTTTTCTATGAAAACGACAAAAAAATTACTCGCACCGATGCTTGCTTTAAGCATCCTTTCCGCCACACCGGCAATCGCCGCAAATGTGGAGAAACCTTTCCACGATCCTGGACTTATCCAGATCGCAAAAGTGGACCAGCGCTATGTGACGGCAGCCCAAAAAGCCGTCGAGCAATACGGCAACGGCAAATCGTTCCAACTGGAAGAGGCGTTAAAGGACGAATATTTTGCAGATGATCATACGAAAAAAGTACACTGGATCATTCAGTCGAAAACCCGCGATGCGATTGTCACGGTCGACGCCGACTCGAACAAAGTGCTGACGGTTAGCGTGAAATTCGAGCTTGCCGAAATGACGGGGGAATATGCCAAATATTTGCCGATGGCGGAAGTGGCCGTTCGGCAATTGTACGGGAACGCGGATGTGAAGTTCGAGAAGGCTTCCTTTTTCAGGGATGAGACGCTGGGTACGAACGACTTCCATTTTTCCACGAACGACCACCAATTTGTAAGGGTGGATGCCGTGAAGAATGAAGCGACAGCCGCCTTCCTCCAATATAAGCTGGCGGATGTCGATCCGCAGGCCGTTTCGACGGCCGAGCAGGCGGTGGGGCTGCTGTCGAAGGCGGATGATCAGCCTTTCACCGATGCCGAGTTCCAGCGTGACGATGAAAGAGAAGTGTGGGAATTGAAGCGGCTTGTAACCGGAAATGACAAAGCGTTAGGCATGGATGAAGACGGAAAGCAGCGGGTGGCGTCTGCAACGATCGGCGCCAAGACGGGAAAAGTGTACCGGGTGGAATTTTTGAAGGCACTGGGCGACAAAACGAAAAAATCGTTGACCAAGGAACAAGCTACGGCTATCGTACAGGCCGCTGTTCAACAAATTTACGGAACCGATCTGACAGGCTACACGCTAACCGTAGATGACGATTGGGGAGACTATAAGTTCAGCAGCGAGGGCAAGGATACCATCGTAGCTAACTTTACGAGAGGCGGTCAGTTGTACAGATTGTCTTTGAATACGGAGTTTGGAAAGCAGAATTAGGCTTGTTGAAAGGTTAGAAAAGGAAAGGTTCCGGTCTCAGGCAATCATGGCTTGGGCCGGAGCCTTTTTGACATATTATTGGTCCACTATAGGCAAAACGGTAGAATATTTAATTTCTCTTAACGCCAGGCTCGTTTGAATTCGCGCGATGCCGAGCTTATTTAGCTTTCGGATAAAGCCCTCCAATTCCTTGCGGTCTTTGTTCGCTACCTTTAAAAGATAGTCGTACTCCCCCGTTAAACAATGACACTCCAATACTTCAGGCATGGAGCTTAATGCCTTCTCCAGCACTTCCAGTTGCTCAGCTTGATGAATATTCGTGCTCATAAAAACAAAGCATAATAAATCAAAGCCAAGCTTCTCCTGGTTTAAGATCGCGACTTGGCGTTCGATAAACCCTTCATTTTCCAACCGTTTCACCCTCGCATGCGTAGCCGGCGGAGACAAGTTTACCCGCCTTGCAAGCTCAGCATTGCTTAACTGCGCTTCTTTTTGCATCAGATCCAAAATTTGAATATCCACTTCGTCCAGGACTTTGCTTACAAAAGATTCCATGCAATTTTCTCTCCCTTTACAATATTCGGAAAACAGGATGGTTTCGATTTGGGAAACGAATATAATTCAATAAGACGGCATTTTTAACTTATATTATTTTGAATTATCTATATCTTACAAAATGATCTACAGTTCGATCAATAAAAATGATATGATCGTTAATGAATTCGAATGTAAATGTCATTGTGCACAATGGCTTCCATTTTTCGCTGTCACGGTGAAAAGGTAAAGGAGCTAATGACATGCCGAATAGGTACGTTTTGCTGTTGCTATTAACAAGCTTGCTGTGGGGAGGAAATTTTGTCGTCGGAAAATCTCTTGTGGGTCATGCCTCTCCGACGACGTTGACGAGCATCCGATGGATCATTGCCATGTTGTGTCTGTTCCCCATCGTCTGGTGGAAGGAAAAAACGATACTCCCCTCGCGGGCTGCCCTTCTTCCCTTGTTTTTCATGGGAATTACAGGCGTCGTTCTATTTAATCTTTTTCAATTTATGGCGTTGGAACGAACAACGGCGACAAATGTCGGATTAATTTCCGCATTGAATACGATTTCGATTTCCGTTTGTTCCTTTTTGTTTCTAAAAGAAAGAATCAACCTGCTGCAAATCCTTTCTATGCTTTTTTCGCTGGTTGGCGTCATTCTTGTTCTTTCCAAAGGAAATGTCGATCAGCTTCAGGATTTTCATTTTAATACGGGCGATTTATGGATGATGGGCTCTGTGTGCGTGTGGGGGATTTATTCCGTTTGCAGCAGATGGGCCATGAAGAACAACACCTCACCCATGAAGTCTACGCTTTACTCCGGGATATTCGGGCTTATCGTTCTTCTTCCGTTCAACTTCTCCGACTTCACCGTGTCCAATATCAACGGTTCGTTTATCCAATCGATTTTATATACAGGCGTGATCTCAACCGTAGTCTGTATCGTGTTATGGAATATCGGGGTCCAAAAGCTGGGCGCAACCACAGCGGGGATGTTTTTGAATTTCAATCCGGTATTCACGGTGATTTTAGCGTTTTTATTTTTAGGGGAACAAATGACATGGATCCAAGGGATCGGGGGCTGCGTGGTGATCATCGGATGCTATTTGTTCTCGGCCTTCAAGACAAAAGCGGTTACGGCAAGCAATCAACGGTACGATCTTGCTCATTGGCGAAGTAAGATTTAAGATGTTGAGGAGCCATGTAAACGATAACCATAGGTAGAGGTGCTTAATCTGATGAAAACCATAGGTCTTATTGGAGGCATGAGCTGGGAGTCGTCCTTGCTCTATTACCAAATCATCAATCAGCGCGTAAAAGAAAAGCTGGGCGGGCATCATTCGGCCAAAAGTCTCATGTATTCCGTCAATTTCCAAGAGATCAAGACGCTCCAGCACCAAGGGAAATGGGATGAAGCTACAAACCTCATGATCGATTCGGCGCGCAAACTGGAAGCGGCCGGTGCCGATGTCATCGTCATATGCACGAATACGATGCACAAGATGGCGCAAGAAGTGGCGGAATCGGTTTCGATCCCGCTGCTTCATATCGCAGATGCAACGGCGCAAGCAATCGTGAAGGATGGCATGAAGAAAGTCGCTTTGCTGGGGACTTCTTTCACGATGGAGCAAGATTTTTACAAAGGCCGACTGACGGAAAAGTTCGGGCTTGAAGTTATCGTGCCCAATGAAGCGGATAGAAAGATTGTACATGACGTCATCTATCAAGAGCTTTGTCTTGGAATCGTGAACGAAGCATCCAAGAAATCTTACTTAAGGATCATGGATAGTCTCAGCCAACAAGGAGCGGAAGCCATTATTCTTGGATGCACGGAAATCACGATGCTTGTATCGCAGGAGGATTGCCGTATCCCACTGTACGATACCACTAGAATCCATGCGGAATGTGCTGTCGACTTTGCATTAAGCGAGGACTTAGCCGTAACGCCGTAACCAATCGGTCCGGTTCCCTTATCGGGGATCCGGATCGTTTTTTTTATCTCAAAAAAAATTTCGTCGTTTTGAGACCAAATGCATCCGTTCATTGTCTAATAATTATGAGAAGGCAATGAAAAGGGGGCACACCGTGGATCGTACGGATGAATTAAGCTTAATGAAAAAGGTTAGAGCAGGAGATACGAAGGCGTTCCGGGAGCGGGTTCGTCCGTACGAGGTCTCAGTCTTAGGCATCGTTTCATCATCGCTTAGGGCTGGGGACTTTTGACATCTTCCATGATTTACAAACAAATATTGACAAATGAAAAATCCGTGCTATGATTCAATTATTAACACCGATGGATTAATTATAGAGGCCCAATGAATTTTAACCGCTTTCAGTTTGGCGGTCCACATTTTTATGTCTTGCAACGACTTGGTAGTTGAGCTTGTTAAGACTCTAATTAACATGGGTGGAATAAAGAGGTTTTGGCGTATGAAAAAAATTGTGAAGCACGATCAAGACGTCATCCGGCAGCACAACAAGCAGATGATCCTTGATATTATTAAGGAAAAACGGCCTATTTCGCGGGCGGAAATCACGAAGATTACCAAGCTCAGTCCGACCTCCGTCGGGCGCATTGTCGGCGAGCTGTGCGAGCAAGGGCTCGTGCGGGAAACGGAGCTTTCGTCCGGCGGCGTCGGGCGCAAGGCGATTATGCTCGATATCGATCCGCAGGCCGTCTTTTCGATCGGTGTCGATATTGGCAAGAAGATCGTACGCTTCGGCGTGATGGAGTTCAGCGGCAAGCTGCTGTACGAGCTTCCGGTCGGGCATACCGCTATCGAAACGGAAGCCGACCGCACGATCGATCTCATTGCCGACACGATCAACCGGCTGGTGAAGGAGCAGGGGCTGGACCGCTCGAAGCTGATCGGCATCGGCATCGGTGTGCCCGGCGTTATCGACCACGAGCGGGGTGTCGTTCAGTATTCGTCGACGCTGGGCTGGAGAAACGTGCCGCTCGCCGCCCAAATTAAGGAGCGGACGGGGATCGATACGGTGACCGACAACGACCTGAAGGTCAAAATATTGGCCGAGTACTTGTGCGGCTCCGCCCGGGGCTCCAAGAAGACGGCGCTGATCGAGCTTGGCACCGGCGTCGGCTCCTCGCTGATCATCGACGGGGAGATTTTTCGCGGCGGCTCCAACAGCGCCGGCGAGCTCGGACATACGACGCTCGATCCGAACGGTAATTTATGCGAATGCGGCAAGCGGGGCTGCCTGCAGACGTACATCGACGAATCGGCGATTCTGCACGAGGCGAACCGGATCGTCGAGATCGGCGATATCGGACAGCTGTTCGAAGCGGCCCGCAGTGACGAGAGTTGGGCGAAGGAGATTATTTCGCGGACCTCGCTGTATATCGGCATTGCGATCAACAATATCGTGTGCATGTATAATCCCGACGCCGTCATCCTGAGCGGTAACATGGTGGAAAATTACAGCGATATCGTCTCACTGATCGAGGAGCAGTGCGCACAGGTCGTCTGGGAGCCGTTCCGCGGCGGGTTCAAGATCCTCGCTTCCGATTTGAAGGAGCGATCCATCGTCATCGGCGCGGCCTCACTCGTGCTGAATAATTACGTAAATCAAAGCTGAGCGCCGCCTCTCGCAAAGGGAATGAGAGAAGACAAAATAACCCTTTACTTTCGAAGGGCGCAGCCTTATAATAATTATAAAATGTTGCCCCAGCACAAAAATGATGCGCCGATACAAAAATGAAAATCATTCTCACTTCCATGCTGTTCCCTTCTTAGGGAACAGCATGAGTCATTTTTAGGGGAATAAAAACGATAGTCATTCTCAATGAAAAAGGAGTTGCTGAACATGGTCCACTCGGCAGATACCGCTCAACCTATCGACAAACCGGAAGTAAAGATGAAGAAAGGCACGATCGCTTCCGTGCTGTCGCGTTACGGCGAAGCGATCGCCGCTTTGGCAAGCGGCGTCTTGATTGCGGCCGCCTGGGTCGCGGGACACTCGTCCCCGACCTTCTCGATATGGCTTTATTGCTTCGCTTTTCTGATTGGAGGATTCGTCAAGGCCAAGGAAGGATGGCTCACGCTTGTCCGCGAAAAGGATCTGGATGTCAACCTGCTCATGATCGTCGCGGCCATCGGCGCAGCCAGCATCGGTTACTGGACGGAAGGCGCCGTATTGATCTTTATTTTCTCGCTCAGCGGCGCCTTGGAGACGTTCACGATGGAGAAGAGCTCCAGAGACATCTCGTCCTTAATGGATCTGAAGCCGGAGACGGCCATCGTATGGGTAGAAGGGGCGGAAAAGCGGGTTCCCGTCGAACAGCTGCAGATTGGTGATCTGGTGCTGGTCAAACCGGGCGAGCGCCTGCCCGCCGACGGGATCGTCCAGGAAGGAAGCTCGGCCGTCAACCAGGCTTCGATTACCGGCGAAAGCATTCCGGTAGATAAAGCGGCGGGGGACGAAGTGTTCGCCGGCACCCTGAACGGCCAGGGCGCATTGTTCGTGCAAGTGACGAAATCCAGCGAGTCGACGCTGTTCTCGAAGATCATCCGGCTCGTTCAAGAAGCGCAAAGCGAAATGCCGAAATCCCAGCGGTTTATCGAACGCTTCGAACGCATTTATGCCAGAGCCATCATTTTGGCGACGCTGCTTCTCATCGCGTTCCCGCCGTTGTTGTTCGGCTGGAGCTGGAACGATACGCTTTACCGGGCGATGGTGTTTTTGGTCGTAGCCTCGCCGTGCGCGCTGGTGGCTTCCATTATGCCGGCGATGCTCTCTGCCATATCCAACAGCGCGAGAAAAGGGCTGCTGTTTAAAGGCGGCGCCCACTTGGAGCGCGTATCGCACATTCGCGCCATTGCGTTCGACAAAACCGGCACCTTGACGTACGGCAAACCGTCGGTGACGGATTTCCTGACTTACCAGGCTTGGAGCGAAGAGGAACTGCTGCGGATAGCGGCTTCCATCGAAAGCATATCCACGCATCCGATCGCGAAAGCCATTGTAGACAAGGCCGGAGAATTGTCGTTGGAGCTGGAGCGGCCTTCCGATTTTCAGGCGTTGGCCGGGTGGGGCGTTCAAGCCGGGTTAGCCGGGGAATTCTGGAAAATCGGAAAGCCGGGCTTCTTTGAAGAAAGCGGGATTGACGAGCAGATTCTCTCCGATGTCCGCAAGCTTGAGCAGGAAGGCAAAACCGTCGTTTTGATCCAAAATGCAGCCGGCATTGCCGGAATGATCGCTCTTCAGGACGCGATCAGGCCGCAAGCCAGGGAGATGATCGCCAAGCTGAAGGAACTGGGCGTGCAAGTCGTCATGCTGACGGGAGACCAACGGCTGACGGCCGAGGCGATTGCGAGAGAGGCCGGCATCGATCAGGTATATGCCGGGCTGCTTCCGGAAGACAAGTTGAACATCGTCAAAACCTTGAAAGAGAAGTACACGCACGTCGCTATGGTGGGAGACGGGATCAACGACGCTCCGGCCTTGGCCGCGGCATCCGTCGGTATCGCGATGGGGGCGGCAGGCAGCGATGCGGCGCTGGAAACGGCCGATTTGGTGCTGATGAACGACGATTTGGACAAAATCAAGGAAGCGATTGTGTTGGGAAGACGCACGACGCGGATCATCAAGCAGAACATTGCTTTTGCCGTTACGGTAATCGCCTTCCTGATCGCCGCCAATTTTTTCAAAGGAATTCCGCTGCCGCTTGGGGTCGTAGGCCATGAAGGAAGCACGATTCTGGTCATTTTGAACGGACTCCGGCTGCTTCGCTCCTAAGCTGCTGTATAATATACCGTTCCGGCTGCGGCCGGATTCGTCGCCCCCGCGAAAGCCGGGGGCTTTTTTCTTGCGTTCCGAGGGAATTCGCGCTTTCTTTCCGGCGGTCATAAAAAACCATTGTAATTTCGTAAAAATACGTTACAATAATGATAATGATTATCATTTTTACACAGGGAAGATAAGGGAGAGAAAAGGATGGATCTGTTACTTCCGATTACTACGGTCATATTGGTTATGTTGGGAAGCGTCTGCTTGTTCATTTCCATTGAAAATGACCGGCGCGTTCGTGAATTCAACTCGAAGAGCCTCTCCTCGCAGCGGACGCGGGAATCGGACGATTCTTCCAAACGCAGCACCGAGAGCTTCGCTTAAATTGGCCAGAAACGGTTTTGACCATAGAACAACAATGAATCGCCAGCCACCGGGAAACCGGTGGTTTTTTTGCGTTGCTCCCAGAGTTAGGAAAGCGGTTAACTGCGGGAATTTTGTGGATCTGTATAATTTTTCTAAAGTTAAGGGCGGTTCCTAACGATAATATTACTAAACGACAGCGCTGCTCCGCACGGTAGATTCGGCGGGCCAGAGCAGTATAGTTCAACGGATGAAGGAGTGCTTGCTATGAAGAATCGCAGTTTAGTCGTCAAAGCCGGATGGGTGTTGGTGATCCTGCTGATTGCCATGTCGGCCGCATTTACCACGATGTCGTATTTTCGGGAAAGAGCTATGTATTTCGAATCGTTATTGCAAATTGAAGAGGCGATGGACGCTCAACTGGAGCTGCAGAGCGCGGATATCCAAGCGGCCGGACAAAAGATGTCGCTCAGCTACGACAAATATATGGCCGACCCGGCGAACGTTCGTATTCAGGCGCAGATTGAGAAGATGCTCACAAGCCATATCGTCACCAACGGCTACTTGATGTCAACCGAGATGACGACGAAGGACAATAAGCACTATGCGAAGATGATGCAGGCCAATCGGGCCTTGAACGAACACGGTGCGAAGGTTTTGGAGGATTACGAGCTGTCGGCTCAGTTTCAGCGGGCGTATGAGGATGCGCTGAAGAAGGGGACGGGCATGACCGACGTGTATACGGATGCCTCGGGCACGTGGATTTCCATTCTGAGCGCCATTCGCACGGATAAGGGCGAGACGGTCGCCGTGTTCGGCCTCGACTTCGACTACGGCTTGATTCAATCGGATTTGAACCACGCGCTGCTGCTTAATATTTTGATCGGTCTTGTCATTGGCGGTCTGTTTATCGGGCTGATGATTTGGCTGCTGATTCGAACGGTCCGTCCGCTCAAACGGATGGCAGAGGTGTCGAAGCTTGCCGCCGAAGGGGATTTGTCCGTTTCCGTGCCGGTGAACGGACGCGACGAGATCGGGCTTGTCTCCGAGAATTTCAACCATATGGTCGAAAGCATCCGCAAACTGGTGGGCAGTATTAAAACCCATTCCGACGAAGTGGCGGAATCGTCCGATCTGCTGACCGTCAGCGCGAAGCAGACGGCCGAGGCGACCGGCGAAGCGGCCCGGGCGGTCGAAGAGGTTGCCGCCGGTGCGGAGAATCAGCTGCAGAGCGCCGAGGAATGCAAGCGGGCAATGGTGGAGATGGCTACAGGCATCGAACGGATTGCCGAATCGGCGGGCGTCGTCGCCGACCTGTCCTCCCAGACGTCGCGGGATGCGGCGCAGGGCAACGAGGTCGTGCAGCAGATGATCGCGCAGATGAACCGCATTGAGTCGGTCATGACCGAGACCGGCGGCGTCATCCACGAGCTGCGGACCCGCTCGGAGGAAGTCGGCGAGATCATGGCGCTGATTGCCGATATCGCGAATCAGACGAACCTGCTGGCGCTCAATGCGTCCATCGAAGCGGCCCGGGCGGGAGAGCACGGCAAAGGGTTCGCAGTGGTCGCCGTCGAGGTGAGGAAGCTCGCGGAGAAGTCCAAGGAATCGTCCGAGCATATTGCCGCTCTGCTACGGGAGATCGAAGCCAACACGAAGCGGGCGGTCGCCTCGATGGACGCGGGCGTGAACGAAACGTCCAAAGGATCGGCGGCCGCGGGGCAAGCCGGCGAAGTGTTCGAACGCATCCTGCATGCCATTCAGCAGGTGGCCGGCCAAGTGCAGGAGGTGTCGGCCGCTTCCGAGGAAATGTCGGCAGGCACCGAAGAAGTCGCCGCTTCCCTGGAAGAGCTCGCCCGCATCGCCCAAGAGGCCGCGGACAATACGCAGAATGTGGCGGCGTCCTCGGAGGAACAACTGGCGGCCATGGAGGAGATTTCCAGTGCTTCGGGCCATTTGAAGGAAATGTCCGTTCTGCTGCAGCGGCAGGTGAATGCCTTCAAGCTTTAATAAGATTCTAAAGCTCCTTTCCTCCGAATAAGCTGTAGTATGGATATTCGGAAACGGGGGAGGAACAAAAATGAAGCGAATTACGGCACGGCGGATCGGATGGGTCATCTTCGGCTGCATGCTGGCCTCCGCCGCCGTGCTGCTGTATCTGCAAATCGTAGGCGAGCTGATGCTTGGCATCGCGCTGGTGGGCATAACGTTTGCGCTATCTATGGGCCTGTTGTGGATGTCCGAGCTTGAGGACGAGGCGGCCGAACGGGAGAAGAAAAAAGGCCGAATAAGCCGGTTTGAGCGGTCAAGGTAAAAATTGTGACGGCCTAGATCGATGACAGCGCTTGCAATATCGAGTGATTTGTTTTACAATTCAATCATGAACACCAATAAAAAAATAGCATGAAGGCAACGGTGCCTTTGGATCGGAGAACGCGTTCACGTGTTCTTCAGTCCGGGGCGCCTTTTTGTCGTCTTTTGATGTATGCAGCGGAGGTGAACCAAGTGAAGCAGCCGATTCGAGCCGTGCCGCTGGCCGTCCGCATCATTCCGAATGTGGATCTGGAGCTGGCCCGGAAGTTGGAGCTGAAGCCGGACATCCGGAGTCTGGGGATGTTAACGTCGAGCATCGATGACGTTGGCTATACGGCGCTGGACGAGGCGACCAAGAAGGCGGCGGTGGAAGTCGTATATGCCCGTTCCTTTTACGCGGGATCGGCGCATGCCTCGGGTCCGCTCTCGGGGGAATTTATCGGGATGCTGGGCGGCCGGACGCCGGCCGAGGTGAAGAGCGGGTTGGACGCGGCTATCGCTGTGATGGAGAACGGCGCGTGCTTTTATTCCTTGAACAGCGAGGGCACGCATGCGTACTATGCTCACGTCATTTCGAGAACGGGTTCTTACTTGTCCCAGGTGGCGGGCATCGCCGAAGGCGAGCCGCTCGCGTATTTGATCGCGCCGCCGCTCGAAGCGGTGTACGGCTTGGATGCCGCATTGAAGGCGGCGGACGTCAGGCTGTGCCAATTTTACGGCCCGCCGACGGAAACGAACTTCGGCGGCGGCTTGCTGACGGGCAGCCAGTCCGCTTGTACCGCGGCGGCGAGCGCTTTTGCCGATGCCGTTCTCAGCGTCGCGCGGGAGCCGAAATAATCTGGTTAACGAAAGCGGGTGATGGAGATGACACAGTCGATGACAGCGTTGGGACTTATCGAGACGATCGGCGTACCCGCCTTGATCGCTGCGGCTGATGCGGCGGCGAAGACGGCGGACGTCCGGGTTATGACGTTTGAAAAAGCGGATGCAGGACTCATTACCGTATATATCGTAGGAGATGTCGCCTCCGTTCGGGCGGCCGTAGAGGCAGGCGGAGAAGAAGCTCGCAGGGTAGGCAAGCTGGTCGGGACGCATGTGATTCCGCGGCCGGATCTTTCCGTTTCGGCGATGCTGGAGAGCATATGGCGGAAGAACGCCCCGGCGGAGCCGAAGCCGGCTAACGACGAGGCGGCAGCGGATGAAGCGGCGGAGCTTTCCGGGACGGAAGGCGGGGAATCCGCCGAGGCGCTGGCCAAGCTTTCGCTGCAGCAGTTGCGCGAGCTGGCCCGTACCACCCCCGGATTCCCGCTGAACGCTTCCGGCATCAACACGGCGGCGAAGGCCGAGCTGATCCGGTTGCTTACGGAGAAGAAGGACTGAAGGGAGTGAGAACCCGATATGAAGCTGGACGCCGATTTGCAGGCGATACAGGAAGTGCGCAGCCTTCTGCAGGAAGCGGGTCAAGCCCAGAAGCTGCTGGAAAAAATGACTCAGTCACAGATTGACGACATCGTCGCTGCGATGGCCCGGGCGGCCGAGGCGGAAGCCGTACGGCTGGCCGAAATGGCCGTGGAAGAGACCGGGTACGGCAAAGTTGCCGATAAGACGGCTAAAAATCTTTTCGTCGCCCGAAACGTTTACGGCTCGATGAAAGACATGAAGACGGTCGGGATCGTCCGTAAGGACGACGAGCGCAAGGTATGGGAAGTGGCGCAGCCGGTCGGCGTCGTCGCCGCGATCATCCCGTCGACCAATCCGACGTCGACCGTCATGTTCAAGTGCATGATCGCGCTGAAAGCGCGCAATGCGATCGTCATCAGTCCGCATCCGTCGGCGCTGCGCTGCTCGCTGGAAGCAGCCAAGGTGATGCGGCAGGCGGCAGAGAAGGCGGGGGCTCCCGCCGGCTTGATCCACTGCTTGTCGAAGCCCTCGGTCGAGGCGAGCAATGAGCTGATGCGGCACAAGCGGACGGATGTGATCCTGGCGACCGGCGGCACGGCGATGGTCAAGGCCGCTTACAGCTCGGGCAAGCCCGCGTATGGCGTCGGGCCGGGCAATGTCCCGGTGTACGTGCACCACAGCGCGAACCTGTCCCGCGCGGTCAGCTTGATTTTGCAAAGCAAGACGTTCGATTACGGCACGATTTGCGCTTCGGAGCAGGCGATTGTCGCCGACGCGTCGATCAAGCCGCAGCTCGTCGAAGAGCTGAAGCGGCAGGGCGCTTATTTTCTGGATGAGGAGCAAAAGCGCAAGGTCGGCTCGATTCTGACGATCGGCAAAGGGTTGAACCCGAAGGTCGTCGGCCGTTCGCCGCAGGTGATCGCGGAGATGGCGGGCTTTACCGTTCCGCCGGAGGCGCGGGTATTGATCGCGGAAGAAACGGGCGTCGGGCACGCGTATCCGTTCTCCGTAGAGAAGCTAAGCCCGGTGCTGGCGCTCTACACCGTAAAAGATTGGCTGGAGGGCTGCAGCCGCTGTATGGAGCTGCTGGAGCTCGGCGGACTCGGGCATACGCTCGGCATCCACTGCGAGAACGAATCCGTCATCGAGGCGTTCGGGCTGGAGAAGCCGGCCTCGCGCATCGTCGTCAATTCGGGCACGACGTTCGGCGGCATCGGCGCCACGACCGGCATTACGCCGTCGTTTACGCTGGGCTGCGGCTCGTTCGGCAACAATATTACGTCGGACAACATCGGTCCGCAGCATCTGCTCAACATCAAGCGCGTCGCCTTTGGCATCCGCGAGATGGATATCGCCCCCGCGGCGGCGCAGGCGGTAGAGAGGACGATGGAAAAGCTGCAGCCCGAAGCCTCCGCTAATCCGGGGATTTCGCGCGAGGATGTTCTGCAGATCGTCCGCAGCGTGCTATCTGAATTACAACTGGAAGCCAAGTAAGTTTCACTCGGTAAGTTAATCGGATAAGTTCCATTTTGCATTATAAACTACTTTTTATTCCAGGGAGGAATAGACAATGGCAGGAGAATTGGCAGCACTCGGAATGGTAGAAACGAAAGGACTCGTAGGATCGATCGAAGCGGCGGATGCGATGGTCAAAGCGGCAAATGTTAAATTGATCGGAAAAGTGCATGTCGGCGGCGGTTTGGTGACGGTCATGGTGCGCGGCGATGTAGGCGCAGTAAAAGCGGCTACGGATGCCGGCGCGGCAGCTGCGGAAAAAATCGGCGAGCTGGTTTCCGTGCACGTCATTCCGCGTCCTCACACGGATATTGAATTCATTCTGCCGAAGCTTGAAGGCTAATCCCTATGGCGCTGATTACGGAAACGAGTCTACGCAGCCGATTGGCGCAGGGGCTCCCGAATCCGTATCCGATCGCGGCCGGGGACCTGCTGACGCCGGCGGCCAATGATTTTCTGAAAAGCCGGGGCATCGCCATCCAGCGTCTGAAGGCCGAAGCTCCGGCGGCTTCGCCTGTGGAGCCGGCGCCCGATGCGCCGGTCCTTCCCGTCGGCGTCTCGGGCCGGCACGTGCATTTGTCGCCGGAGCATGTCGAGGCGCTGTTCGGCGAGGGCTACCAGCTTACCCCGCTGAAGGAGCTGTCGCAGCCCGGACAATTTGCCGCCCAGGAAACGGTTACGCTGATCGGTCCGAAGGGCGTTCTGCAGAACGCCCGCATTCTCGGACCTTCGCGCGGGGCGTCCCAGGTTGAGATTTCCCGGACAGACGGCTTTGCGCTCGGCGTGAAGCCCCCCGTCCGGCTGTCGGGCGATCTGGAAGGCACGCCCGGCATCACGGTGGCCGGCCCGAAGGGCGCGGTCGTACTGACGCAGGGCTTGATCGTCGCCAAAAACCATGTCCATATGTCGCCTGACGACGCCCAGAGGTTTGAGGTGTCCGACGGGGACCGCCTCATCCTGCAGACCCGCGGCGACCGGCCGCTAGCGTTTATGGACGTTGTGGTCCGGGTGAACCCGCGCTATGCGCTTGACGTTCATCTCGATACGGATGAAGCCAACGCCGCTCAATTGAACACCGGGGACACGGTACAAATGATCGGCAAAAACGGCGTGTTCACGCGTGTGGAAAGGGGGTAGCGAAGGATGGAAATCAAACCGATGATCGAATCGATCGTCCGTGAGCTGGTGCAGGCGATGCAGGCGGAGCAGGCGAAAAAGCCCAAAGTGCTGTATCTGTTCTGCGACAGCACCGCGCACGAAGCGTTCACGGATCATTTTATATTGCTCAAAAACAGCGGAATCTGCTACGATATGCTGTTTCTCGACGGAGAAACATCTTCATGGCTCGGCCTGCATAAAATCGAATGCGCCGGTCCGGGCAAAATCATTGCCGCCGACGAATACGCGCCTGCGCCGCTGGAGCTGCCGCTCGAATACGACGGGATCGTCATTCCCGAGATCGATGTGGATAACGCCGCGAGGGCTGCCCAGGGGCTGAAAGGGACGGTGAAGGCGGAAATTTTGTTTTCCGCGCTCGTCTTGAATAAGTTCGTGCTGATCGGGGACGATATACCCGGATTGAAACGGGCGGACCGGCGTACGCTGAAAACGCTGACGCTGCCGAAGCCTTACGTCAAGCTGTTCGAGCGCTATAAACGCGAGCTTGCGGATCTCGGCGCGGAGTTCGCTCCGCAGAAGCTGCTGGCGGAAGCGGTCGTGCGCAAATGCGGTGTGGCGCAGCACCAGCCGGACAAAGAGGCGCCGGCTCGCAGTACATCGTCGCCGGAACCGGTAAGTGCTCAAGCCGGAATCACGAATGGCAGTACGGCAGCGGCAGGCAGTACCGTGTTCGAAGGCAAGCTGCTAACCGCCGAATGGGTGAAGCGGCAGACGGATACCGCACCGGACGTGCGGAAGCTGATTCTGGGCAAGGGAACGATCGTTTCGCCGCTGGCGGCGGATTTGCTGAAGGAGAAAGACGTCGCGGTCCAGTATGCGGAGTAAAGGGTGAAGTCCTATGTTTATGGGGAAAGTGATCGGCAGCGTGTGGGCCACGCAGAAGGAAGAAGGCATGGACAACCTGAAGCTGATGGTCGTCCAGCCGATGGATTTCAAGGACCGCGAAGCGGGGCAGCCGGTCATCGCCGCAGACCGCATCGGAGCGGGCGTCGGCGAGAATGTGATCGTGTCCCGGGGGAGTCCGGCCCGCGTGCTGTTCAGCGGTAAAATGGTGCCCATCGACGCCATGATCGTCGGCATTGTAGACAGCTTCGAAGTCGGCGACGACAGCGGCGGTTAGGAGGAGCGTATGGAACAGGAGAAACAGCGGGTCATTCAGGAATATGTACCCGGCAAGCAGCTTACGCTCGCACATGTCATAGCCAACCCTGATCCCGTGCTGTACACAAAGCTCGGGATCGAGAAGGCGAGCGCGATCGGCATTCTGACGTTAACGCCGACAGAAACGGCGATCATCGCGGCGGATATTGCCACGAAAGCCGCGAACGTCGATATCGGCTATTTGGACCGCTTCACCGGCTCTCTGGTCATCGTGGGCGACGTATCGGCGGTCGAAATGGCCATCGAGTCGGTCAACGACTTTTTGCACGAGAAGCTGAAATTTTCAATTGCTCCTTTGACGAGGTCGTAAGCCATGCGTAAAGTCATGATCATCGGCGCCGTAGGCGCCGGCAAGTCGACGTTGGTCAAAGCGCTCATGGGTGAGCAGGAAGCGGCGGTCAAAACGCAAAGCCTCGTATTTCACGACTGGCTGATTGATACGCCGGGAGAGTACAGCGAGAATCCGCTCTACTATCGTTCACTGATGGCGACATCGCATCAAGCGGCGGCGATTTTGCTCATACAGGATGCGACCCGCGGCCGGAACTATTTTCCGCCCGGGTTTTCCGGGGGCTTTCCGATTCCGGCCATCGGAGCCGTTACGAAAATCGATCATCCGAAGGCCGATCCGGACCGGGCAGTCTCGCTGCTCCGGTCATCGCTGCCTCAAGGCGAGATCCTCTTGACGTCGGCGGCTGGCGGCGAAGGCATAGCCGAGCTGAAGGAGCTGCTGCTGGGCATGATGAACCGATAGCTTCGAGCGTGTAGCCATTGGTACGAAAGGGAAACCTACCGGCAAGCGAAGGATATAGGAAGAAATTTACCTGATGTAAGGGCTTTCTTCGCAGCGCGGTTTGTGTAACAATAAAATCGGTGCATGTACAAATCGATACGTCGTGAGGGATTGCTTATGCATTCGATTGCCGAACTGTGCGCGGAGCGCACCCTTTTATCTACAGAAGAAGTGGAAGTTATTATAGATTTGTCGCGACATTTGCAAGTGTTCGCCGACGTGTTCCAATCGGACGTGTTCATCGATTGCCCGCTTGCAGATCAAGGCACGGCACTCGTCGTAGCCGAAGCGAGGCCAACGACGGCCCCGTCGCTCTATCGCTCGTCGGTCGTCGGGATGCACGCTTATGCGCACAACGAGCCAGCCGTCATGTTTTGCCTGCTGTCCGGCCAGCCGGTCATCGGTTCCCGCGGAATATCCCAGGAGCAGATCGCGATGCGGCAAAATGTCGTTCCGATCCGGGCCAAAACCGGCCGCGTGATCGGCGTGCTGATCATGGAGCAGGACATTTCGGAGATCGTCGAGCAGGAAAAAAACGTGGAGCGGCTGCGCGAAACGACGGAGCAGCTCAGCGAAACGCTGCTTGCGGTCGCTTTATCGGAAAGCAGCGTCCAATCGCTCATGCACGAGGGCATCGTGCTGTTCGACGGGCAGGCGCATGTCACCTATACGAACCCGCGAGCCCGGGAAATGCTGCAGGAGATTGGGCACGGCGGCGCGCCGGAAGGCTCAAGTCTGGTCCAGCTGTTTTACGGCAAGCTTGATCGCGATTCATTGCTCGCACCGACCGGAATCGTTCGCCAGGAGCTTGTGATCGGGCATGTCGCGCTGGAGCTGAAAACCGTCTCGATTAACCGGCAGCAGCAGGGAGCCCTTGGGCTGATGCTGATCCGGGACATCTCGGATTTGAAGGAAAAAGAGAAGCAGCTCGTCATTAAATCGGCTGTCATCAAGGAGATTCACCACCGGGTCAAAAACAATCTGCAAACCGTCTCCAGCCTGCTTCGGCTGCAAATGCGCCGGACAAAGCTGGAAGAGGTCGAGAAAATATATCGCGACAGCATCAACCGCATCAACAGTATCGCCGTCATCCATGAGATGCTGGCTTACGACGGGCTGGAAACGATCCAGTTCAACGATGTGCTGGATCGCATCGCCAAAAATGTCGTCTCCTCCACGACCAAGCCGGATCAAGCGATCCGCATCGCCATTTCGGGGGATACGTTGACGCTGCCGTCCGACATCGCCACCACGCTGGCGCTCGTCTCCAACGAGCTTGTGCAAAATTGCGTGACGCATGCGTTCGTCGACCGCGAGCAGGGAGACATTCGGATCTCGCTCTATTGCAGCGGGCAGATCGTGCGCATGGAGGTAGCAGATAACGGCATCGGGCTGCCCGCCACGGGCGAAGGTGCCCGCAAAGGCCATCTCGGGTTGAAAATTACGGAAACGCTTGTGCGCGAAAATCTCGGAGGTCTCCTGCAGATGGCTTCCACCGGGGAGGGCACACAGGTCACGATTACATTTCCGCTTTTCCCGGCGGAGCCGAGGCCGGTCTAAACCCCGCCGATCAAGCGGCAGATCATATTCGTCGGACTTATGAGGAGGTGTCAGGATGAAGAACTCGATCGTCGTCGTGGATGACGACCCGATCATTCGAATGGATATCCGCGAAATGCTGGAGGAAGAAGGCTATGCGGTGGCGGGGGAAGCGAAAAACGGCGAGGAAGCGATCGAGCTCGTCGCCGAGCTTAAGCCCGACCTGGTCATTATGGATGTGAAAATGCCGGTGATGAACGGCATCAAAGCGTCCCGCATCATTCGCAGTCTGCATGACACGGAAACGTCGGTCCTGCTGCTGACGGCGTACAGCCAGAAAGAACTGGTGCAGGACGCCCGTAGTGCCGGGGTTGCCGCCTATTTGGTCAAACCGGTGTCGGAGGAGGACTTGATCCCGGCGGTCGAAATTGCGCTCAGTCAGAAGGAAAGGATCGACTCGCTTAAAAAAGATCTGGAGCAGCTCAAGCAGTCGATCGAGGAGCGGAAACGGATCGAGAAAGCGAAAGGGATCGTCATGAAAACCTTCGCGCTGGATGAAGAAGAAGCGTACCGGAAAATGCGCGCCGCTTCGATGGCGGAAAGCATTCCGCTGATCAAGCTGGCGGATGGAATATTGAAGGACGGACCGCAGCGCTGGTTCGGTTCTTGAAAGAGCGGTGAGCAGACGCATGGAGCCACAATGGATTACCAGCGTAGGCATCGATATCGGCACGAGCACGACCAAAATGATCGTCAGCCGTCTGAGGCTGGTGCGGACGTCAGGCGCGCTCAGTCTTCCCCGCTTTGACATCGCGCAGCGGGAATTGATCTACGCGAGCCCGATCCACAGCACGCCGCTGCTCGGCGAGGACGAGGTGGATGCGGAGCGGATCTGGGCTATTCTGACCGATGAATACGAGCGGGCCGGCGTCCGGCCGGAAGAGCTGAAATCGGGCGCGGTGATCATTACCGGCGAGACGGCGACGAAAGCAAACGCGCGGCGGATCGTGCACCTGCTGGCCGAGCGGTCCGGGGACTTCGTCGTCGCGACGGCCGGAGCCGACCTCGAAGGGCTGCTGGCCGGCAAAGGCGCCGGAGCGGATCGCCGCTCGCTGGAGGTACGCGGCGCCGTCGCCAATATCGACATCGGCGGAGGGACGGCCAATGCAGCCGTGTTTCACCGGGGAAAAGCGGTCGGCACGGTGACGTATCATATCGGCGGACGCCTAATCGAGCTGAACGCCGGGGGGACGGTGACGAGTGTCTCGCCGTCGATCCGCCCATGGCTTGAGGCTGCCGGATACCGGCTGGAGCCGGGGCATACGGTCAGCTACGCGCTGCTTGAGGACCTGTGCCGGGCGATGAGCCTCGCCATGCTCGATGATTTGGCGGGCATGACGGCTCCCGAAGAGCGCGATGCGGTTCGCAAGCTGACGCTGGGTGCTCCGCTGCCGCAAGTGCCGCCGATCGAAGAATGGACGGTATCCGGCGGCATCGGACGGCTAATGGAGGAAGCGAAGCCGCAGAGCTTGGCCGAAGCCGCCAAGCATGGCGATATCGGACCGCTGCTGGCGCATACGCTTAAAGCGTGCGCCGCGCGGTATCCGATCCGGCTGGCGGTGCCCGACCAGACCGTCCGGGCGACGGTCATCGGAGCGGGCATGCAGAGCACGGAGATCAGCGGAGCTACCGTCCATCTGGACTCTACGCTGCTGCCGATTCGCAACCTCCCGGTGTGCAAGCTGGAGCTAACGCTATCGCTGCTCGAACAGCCGGCTTCGCTTGCTGCGGCTGTCGGGCAGACGATGCAGAGCGGCGCAGCCTTGTTCGAACGGGACGCCTCGCCGCCGTTCGCGCTGGCTTTGGCCGGGCTTGAACATTGCGGCTACGCCTCGCTTCAGCGATTGGCCGACCGGCTGAGCGAAAGCTTCACAGACTATTTTCCGGACAGCCGGGTGATGGTCGTCGTTTGCGACACCGACATCGCCAAGGCGCTCGGTCAATCGCTCGAAAAACGGCTAAAGGAACGGACGAAGATCGTGTGCATCGATCAGATCAAGGTCGAGCACGGCGACTATATCGATTTAGGGGAACCGATTGCGGGCATTATGATTCCCGTGGTCGTCAAGACGCTGGCGTTTCATGGCAGAGAGGGGGACCGACATTGAAGCTGAAAACCGCTTTACTCGGCAAAACATTTCAATTTCGCGATTTAAAAGACGTGATGGCCAAGGCTAACGAGGAAAAATCCGGAGATCAGCTTGCCGGGATTGCGGCTGAGGATGCCAAGGAACGGATGGCGGCCAAGCTGGTGCTGTCCGAGCTGACGCTGGCGGACATTCGCAACCATCCGCTGCTGCCGCCGGAAAACGACGAAGTGTCGCGGATCATCGAGGAAGGTGTCAACGAGAAAATCTACGCGGAAATCCGCAACTGGACCGTAGCCGAGCTGCGCGAAACGCTGCTGCGGCACGAGACGGGCAACTCTGAAATCCGCCGCATCAGCCGGGGACTTACCAGCGAAATGGTAGCGGCTGCCGCCAAGCTGATGAGCAACCTCGATTTGATGCAGGCAGCATCCAAGATGGAAGTGACGACTCACTGCAACATTACGATCGGGCAGAAGGGCGTACTCGCGGGCCGGGCCCAGCCGAATCACCCTACGGACAACATCCAGGGCATGAAAGCGTCTTTGTTCGAAGCGTTAAGCTACGGAATCGGGGATGCCGTTCTCGGGATCAATCCTGTCATCGATTCGGCGGATAGCGTGAAGGAGCTGTTGAACGCGACCAAAGAAGTGATGACCAAGTGGCAGATACCGACCCAAAACTGCGTGCTCGCGCATGTGAAAACGCAGATGCGGGCGATCCGGCAGGGCGCTCCCGCCGACATGATGTTCCAGAGTCTGGCAGGCACCGAAGCGGGCAACAAAGCGTTCGGTATCGACGTGGCGCTGCTCGATGAGGCGGACGACTTGATCCGGCGCGACGGGACGGGAACCGGGCCGAATCTGTGGTATTTCGAGACGGGACAGGGCTCCGAGCTGTCTGCCGAGGCGCATTATGGCATCGATCAGGTGACGCTCGAATCGCGGTGTTACGCGCTCGCCAGGAAATATAACCCGTTCATGGTCAACACGGTTGTCGGCTTCATCGGACCGGAATATTTGTACGATTCGAAGCAGGTTATCCGCGCTGGACTGGAAGACCATTTCATGGGCAAGCTGCAGCAACTGCCGATGGGCGTGGACGTCTGCTACACGAACCATATGAAAGCGGACCAGAACGATATGGACAATTTGTCTGTGCTGCTGACCTCCGCCGGCGTCAACTTCCTCATCGGCGTGGCGATGGCGGACGACTGCATGCTGAATTACCAGTCCACGAGCTTTCACGATATCGCCACGCTGCGGGAAATGATGGGGCGACGCCCCGCGCCGGAATTCGAGCGCTGGCTGGTCAAGATGGGCATTATGGAAAACGGACGCCTGACCCCGCTGGCCGGGGACCCGACACTGTTTATGTAGCCATTCGTATAGCGCTGCGAGAGGAGGAGAGAAGCGATGACCATTTCATTGGACCGGCTTGTCGATCAAGTGATGGCGGAGCTGGAGAAGAAGCTTGGCACGGCCGGATTGCCGGACAAAAAAGATGCGCCGGCTCCTAAAAGCACAACGGAAGCAGGCGATTCACAGCAAGACACGGCCCCAAGCACAGGAGGCGGTAGCCAAGAGCATACGCGCCAATCTCCTATGACGGACGCCGGCTTCCATGCGGAGGAGCCCGGTATCCTCGGCTTCGGCGATTCGGCGTCGCATAATGTCCCGAATCCGAAGTGGGCCGAAGGCATGAACGAGCTGCTGGCCAACACGCCCGCGCGGATTGGCGTATGGCGGGCGGGAACGCGGCCGTTGACCCGGGAAATCCTCAAATTCCGCTGCGATCACGCCGCCGCCGTCGATTCCATTTACGGCGAAGTTAATCAAGCAGTGCTGGACGAATTCGGCATGTTTACCGTGGAGACGCGCTACGGGAACACCGAAAATTATTTGAAGCGCCCGGACATGGGTCGGATCGTAACGGACGAGGGCATAGAGCTGATCCGCAAGCGGTGCGTCATGAAGCCGCAGGTACAGGTGGTCGTTTCGGACGGCTTGAGCGCCAACGCGGTCGATGCCAATTTGCGTGACGTCTATCCGTCCTTGCTGGATTCGCTCGAAGCCTACGGCTTGAAAACCGGCACCCCGTTTTTCGTGCGCGGCGGACGCGTGGCTGTTATGGACCAGATCGGCGAGCTGCTGCAGCCGGAGGTGCTCGTGCTCTTGATCGGCGAGCGGCCAGGGCTGGTGTCGTCAAAATCGATGAGCGCCTATATGTGCTTCCGCCCCCGGCAAGGAACGGTGGAAAGCGACCGCACCGTCGTCTCCAACATTCACCGCGGCGGCACGCCTCCGGTCGAAGCGGGCGCCCACATCGGCACGATCCTGAAAAAAATGATTGAACAGCAGGCAAGCGGAGTCCGCTTGGAAATCTAACAGGAAAACGCTTGCAAAAAAAGACATGTTCGCAGACGAACCCGCATAACCGTGAAAGAGAGCTTGCCAATCCAATGCGCCGGGGAGGGAGGTGAGACTGCATGGCTATGACGATCGGAATCGTATTGATCGCCGTCACTTGCTTGTTTGCTTTGTGGATTGTCCGGCTTGCCGGAAACAGCATTCGGACCTACGACGAAAGCGAGCATGAAAGCTTCCTCGGAAAATAAGCCGACCGGACCGGACCTTCCACTGTCATCCTGTTGTTATCCTTATGAAGGAGGCTGGGAACCATGAGCGAACATCTCCATCATCATCACGACAAGGACAAACAAGATTTGAACAAGTTCGGCTACGCGCAGGAGCTGCTGCGCAGTATGGGCGGTTTTTCCAACTTTGCGATTTCGTTCTCGATCATCTCCATCCTGACCGGCGCGGTATCTTTATACGGTCACGGCTTAACGTACGGCGGGCCGGGCATGATGGGCTTCGGTTGGCCGATCGTTGCGCTGTTCGTCATGTTCGTAGCTGCGGCTATGGCGGAGCTCGCTTCCGCAATTCCGACGGCCGGGGCGCTGTACCACTGGGCAGCCATTCTCAAAAACAAGCGCTGGGGCTGGTACACGGCGTGGATCAATCTGATCGGTCAGATCGGCATCGTTGCCGGGATCGACTACTCCGTCGCGCTCTTCGCCGATCCGCTGCTTGGCGGCGTGTTTGGCTACACCTCCAACAATACGACCGTTCTCATCGCCTTCACGGTCATTCTGCTTACCCACGGTATTCTCAATCACATCGGCATCCGCATCGTCGCCAAGCTCAATGATTTTTCCGCCTGGTACCACATTATCATCGTCGCAGTACTTGTCGTCTCCCTGGCTTTTTTTACGAAAAACGGTTTGAACAGCGTCGATTATTTGTTTAAAGTTGGCGAGACGTTCTCCGACAAGCCTTACCTGTTCGCTTTTCTGATCGGGCTGCTGCAAGCGCAGTGGACGTTTACGGGCTACGACGCCTCCGCCCATACGATTGAAGAGACGATCAATCCCCGCGTCCGCGCGCCTTGGGGCATTTTCACCTCGGTTGCGTATTCGTTTGCCATCGGTTTCCTGATGCTCGCTTTCGTTACGCTCTCGATCAAGGACGCAGCCGCAGCCGCCGGCTCCGAGAACGCGTTTATTTATGTCATCAGCCAGGCGTTAGGCGGTACATTCGGTTCCGTCGTGCTGTGGCTCGTTACCGCCGCGATGTGGTTTTGCGGCTTATCCTCCATTACTTCGTTTTCCCGGATGATGTACGCCTTCTCGCGCGACAAAGGTATGCCGTTCAGCAGCCAATGGGCGCAAATCTCCAAAAAATTCCGCACGCCGGCCAAAGCGATCTGGCTTGCGATTATTCTTTCGTTCCTGCTGGCATTCGTCGATTATATCATCAAGACGGTCAACCCGGACGCGGCCTATACAACGATCGCGTTTCTGACCGCCGTCAGCGTCGTTGGCTTGTACGTGGCCTACGGCATCCCGATTTGGCTGAAGCTCCGTGCGAAGGCGCAGGGACGGTTTCAGGAAAAGCATCTCGGCCCTTGGAACCTCGGCAAATACAGCGATTTCGTGTCCGTGGTGGCCTTGATCTGGATCGTCTTCATCTGCATCGTCATGGTGATTCCGCCGAACGAAACGGCCGGCTATGCGCTCGCCGCCATGCTCCTCCTGCTCGTGATCATGGATGTGGCCTATTACAAAAATCATTTCCCCGGTCCGCTGGCTGCGCTGAATACGTCGATGGAAGACATTTTGCGGCGTGAACGGGAATTGGAGCAAGCGGGAAGCCCCGGCACCGGCTCAGGATTTTCGCACAAAGCTTGATATGACATAAAATGCAAAAGCCTCATGACCGGCGAAATCACCGGTATGAGGCTTTTGAGCTTGCGCTCACGGTTTTAAACCCGTGAACTCTTCGTAGGACCAATCCTTCGCATGTCTCAGCGTGATTTCGATAAACGCGGTCAGGGCTGGGGAGAGCCATTTATTTTTGTGATAAATCATTTGGGAGAAAACCTTTCTGAAGCTTCCTTCGAACGGAATGAGCCTGAGTTTATGGTCGCGCAGCTCTTCCATTACGGCCAACAGGGGCAGGCAGGCGAAGCCCAAGCCGCTGGCGACGCAGCGCTTCATCGCTTCGATGCTCCAGAGCTCCATAATGTGCGAGGGGGTAATGTGCCTGTCTCGCAAATACTCTTCAAACATCGTTCGGTAGCTGCAATCCCTCTCGTTGGCAATGAGGCATTCCTCCAGCGTCCGGTTGTGATAACGGCTGTCCAGGGCGGTGATCGGATGATCGGGACTTCCGATGACGACAATCGGCTCTTCCGCTAACGGATGCACGACCAGATCGCTCTCCTGAAGCTCTGGAACGATGAGAAAGGCGACATCCGCGTCCCCGCTCAGCAGCGCTCTTTTGTTGGCTCCGCATGTCGCGTTGCTCAGCCTGATGCTGACGTGCGGGAATCGTTTTCGATACTCTCTTAAAACCGGCTCCAGGCGATAGACAGTCAGCGATTCCGGAGCGGCAATCCGCAGCTCGCCTTTCAACTCTCCCGTTTCGTTAGCCATATTTTCGATTTTCTCATACGTTTTCAACATTTCCTGCGAATACTGCAAAAGGCGGCTGCCGGTTTCCGTCAAGCGGATTTTTCGTCCCAGCCGGTCGAACAAAGGGGAGCCCAAATGGTCTTCCAGCGCTTGAATGTGCGAGGTGACGGTGGACTGGGTATATCCCAATTGCTCGGCCGCATGGGTGAAGCTGCCGCATTCGATAATCTTCTTGAACGTAATAAAATGGCGTATTTCCATCATTACACCCTCCTTTACTGAAAGGTCTGGCTCCATATTATCATAAAAATCAATGGATTGGTTCGATAATTTCAATTTTACCGATGCAGCGAAATGTCGTATCGTAATAATACCTTGTAAAAGGGGAAGCGACAGAACGCATTTTTGGGATAAGGAAGGTGGATGATGATGAAGAGCGGATCGGGGCCATCCAAAATATATTACGGGTGGGTCGTCGTGCTAATTGTGTTTGTAACCTTGCTGATAGCGGCAGGAATCCGCTCCGTACCGAGCCTTTTTATGCTGCCTTTTCAAGAAGAGTTTGGCTGGAGCCGCTCGGACATCTCTACGGTGGTAGCGACCAATATTCTCTTGTACGGCTTGATCGGGCCTTTTGCGGCGGCATGGATGGAAAAGTTGGGGGTTCGCCGGACGATGGCGATCTCGTTGCTGCTGCTGGCCGCGAGCCTGTCCTTGACCCCTTTCATGACTTCCCTATGGCAGTTTGAGCTTGTATGGGGCATCGTGGCGGGCATCGGGACGGGGACACTCGCCAATGTGCTTGGCGTCACGGTAGCCAATCGGTGGTTTGTCAAACGAAAAGGGCTCGTCGTAGGAATGCTTACTGCAAGCGCGGCTACGGGACAGCTGCTGTTCCTGCCTCTGCTTGCCAAAATAACGGAGGAGCTCGGCTGGCGGTATTCCGCTTATGCGGCCGTGGCCGCCCTCCTGATATTGCTGCCGGTTGTCGTCATCTGGATGCGGAATCATCCGTATGAGGTGGGCGCCGCGCCTTATGGCGAGGAGCAATTGGTGAAGCCGAGCCCGTTTCGCGGAAACTTGTTTCTGGAGCCGTTGATCTCGCTTCGCCTCGCTTCCCGCAGCTTAACCTTCTGGCTGCTGGCGGGCACGTTCTTTTTCTGCGGCTTCACGACGAACGGCTTGATCGGGACGCACTTGATCCCAGCCTGTGGCGATTTTGATATCTCAATGGTGACTGGGGCGGGGCTCCTTGCGCTGATGGGCGTTTTTGATCTGGTGGGCACTACGCTGTCGGGCTGGCTTTCCGACCGTTTCGACAACCGCTGGCTGCTGTTCTGGTATTACGCGCTGCGGGGTCTTTCGTTGATTTACCTGCCGCAGGCCTTGGGGCTGGGTCCGACGCATCTGCTCGTATTCGCCGTCTTTTACGGCCTCGATTGGATCGCGACCGTGCCGCCGACGGTGAAGCTCACGACGGATGCTTTCGGCAAAGAGCGCGCGGGCATGATTTTCGGCTGGGTTGTGGTCGCCCACCAGATCGGCGCGTCGACGGCCGCTTATTCGGCGGGCGTTTTGCGCGATTGGCTGGGCAGCTATACGCTGCCGTTTATGTTAGCGGGAGCGACTTGCTTCGTCGCCGCTTTAATGGCTGTGAGAATTCAAGCCGCCAGCCGGCAGAAGGTCGCTGCGGCCGGCTGACGATACAGCGGGTTCGACGTAAGCGTCGGGGGCGAAGGTGGTTTTTTCGGGACGCCGGGTGCGGGGAGCGATCCGGCGTCCTGCGTTTTCTGTAGATAAAAAGCGATTCGGCATCGCATTCGTTCCTTTTCAGAACAGCAAGCCTTGCTCAAGTTTGCCGACCATGCCTTCGATCCACTGCAGCTCGGCTTCCAGACGCGCCGAGAAGAGCCGCAAATTTTCGCTTAAATAATGCGGAGAATTGGCGGGGAAAAGGTTAAAATCGGCGGTGGCTTTAAAGCTTTCGATATCGGCGCGGAGTAGGTTGATCCGGTGACGGAAGGCGCCGAGCAGATGATCCTTCGAAATGCGGTTCATGAACATCAGCGCGATGTGGAACGAATCGAACTCCGGCTTGTATTCCCATATGGCCTTGTCCAGCAGCCGCTCGAATTCCTGCCTTCCCTTCTCGGTTACTTGGTAAGCGATTCGGGCGGGTCCTTTTTTATTTTCGATGATTTGCTCGGGGGAGGTCGTTTCCGCAAGCCCTTCGGAAGCCATTTTATTCAGGGCAAAATAGATGGACCCGTAAGCGATGTTCGCCCACTTGCCGGCATGCCAAATTTCCAGCTCCTTGCGTACATCGTATCCGTGAATCGGTTGACGTTTGAGCAGAACGCCCAAAATAAGCAGACGGGTTGACGACATGATCTGTGTCCCTCCCGAATGGATATGGTCGAGTTATACTTAATTGATCATAAGGCAAAATGGTGATTTTTGCAAAATTTTCCCAAATGAAAATCGTTGAAAGCAACATGTTCATGGACAATTCTTAGGTACAAAAGTGCCCCTCAAGTCAACTGACGCTCGATCGGCGTGTGCTGGGAGGGGGCAGCTTTTGTTTTGATTGAGCTTTATCTTTTGATGCCGTGCTGCTTCTCCAGATGCTCCGCATGGGTGCGCAAATACGAGTGTGACCCGCCCGGTCGATGCCGTCGAACATCCAGCCTCTGAGCCCGAGCGCCTGCTGCATCAGCTCCGCTACCGGTTTGGCGTCTCTCGTCTGGAAAATATACGTTCCCGAATCGTCCGTAAAAAAGATTTCCGACGTATGGAAGCCGGCGGCCGAACAGCGCTTCCACCAAGGGAAATTCGGCGAGTTCCTTTACCCATTGCTCGTCGATTTCGATGTTGTCCAGCGACATGCTAATCCCTCCGCAGCAGATGAAATAACTGAATTCATAAAAAAAGACATCAATGCACCGAACCACGAAGCGGGAAAGCTTCGAAGGCATGGCACAATCATGTCTCTCCAGTGGACTGGTCGATGATTAATAATTTCGATGGAAATACTAGGGATATTAATCATCTGTATCATAATCCGGGCTTGTTTTTGTTGTCAATGCCAAATTTGCTGCAAAAACCTTGTACGGGCTAAACGGGCAAAAGCAGCCGCTTTTTTGGCAGCTGCGTTTTCCCGCTGTTGTGAGTGATTAAAAGCTAATTTTATCGACAAAATCAAAGGCGATGGAGCATACGAACAGCGTGGTCAGGAGTACGGCGAATATCAAGTAAAGCGCCGTGCCGCGACGCAAAGCGGACAGTGAAATACCGGAGGCTTGCGCGTAGTGAGCGGCCGTTAAACCGGATAATAGGCCCATAACGAGAAACCATGGCTCGTAAACCAGCAGATCCCATAAAGCCATGCCGTGCAGATCGATGTCGATCCAGTACTGCTCCGGCAGGTTGATAGAGATGATACCGGCTAGAAAAAGGGCTCTCGTGACGATTCCGGCCGCTCCATGCGCAAGCAAGAAGGCCGTGCAGAGGAGCGTGGGGATTAAAATAATCGCTCGGTGGATCGGTTTCCCCGCAATCCACGGCACCCATGCCGGAACGGTCCGTCCCCATGGCTTGACGAGCCCAAGCAGTATAAATCCGCATATCATGATCAATACGCCCGCAAGATAGCTCGCCATATAAAACCCCAGCTCAGGGTTTCTGGGTTGCCCCGACATGCCTATAGCTCCTCCCGCTGCTTGATAGAACCGGACGAACACCGCATAGATGAGCGCCCAAACGCAGCCGGCGTAAGCGGGCCATACCGCCCTCTTGGTGAAGCGTTCGAAGGTGCTCCGTTTTGGGGCTAAAGCCATGTCATTCATGGTAGTTTGCTGCATGGAGATATGCTCCTTTCTTGTTCGGCCAAGGCGCGTGCTGGGAAATCCCGGCCCGGTCGTGAAGCTCAGTTCTTTTGATGGCGACATCCTGATGATATACCGAAGAAGCCGTTTTGTGACGCGTCTGCAGATCTGTTTACCGGCAGGTCCACAGGTCCGTTTGCGAACAGGAAAAAGGGAGGATCCTCCTGACTAGCACCCTCAATTTCCGGTCAATGTCCTTTTGACTCCTCGATCTTTCCTCTTTCGCTTGAAACCGGCTCGCTCCGCATCGCTGCCTTCGGAGGAGTGGTGGCATCCGGACGATTTAAAGCGAGAGCTGCTGCAATTAAGATCGGTTAACTTTGCAAAAAAACTTGAGTCTGCGCCCGTTTCCCAGTATATTGGGGATATCCATATTTCACGGGGGTAGAACATGAGTCGAAACGACGAACTGACCGGGTATGGCCGCCATCATCTCCAGATGGAATCGTACGGAGCGGCCGCCTTTTGCTTTTATCGGGCTATAAAAGAAAACGAATTCAACGGAAACGCGTGGAACGGACTTATTCTTTCGCTCAGTCTGATGCGCCGGGAGGAAGAGATCCGCACGACGCTCGCCCGCTTCGCGCTACAGCCGGGGCTGGATTTCGACCGCGATCTGCTGACCTTCGTCTTCATGATGTGGCAGCAAAATCCGCACGCTTTGGCCCAATGGCTGCGCCGGGTCGTTGAATTCAACGGCATTCCCGAAAAGGACCAGCTGGCGTTCACGGAAATTGCGGAGGACGCGGAGCGGGCTTACGAGGATCTGGTCGCGAAGTACGGCGCGGAATCGCTGCACAGCCGCGGCATGCTGACGCTGGAAGAGTATGCGGCGCGTCCGATTCAATTGGACTGGCTGCTGGAAGCGCCGGTCGATACGATTTACGAGCAACTGCAGTGGTGGCTCGAGGACAAGGACTCGGCGCTCTCGGCGGTGCGTCTGCTCTGCATGCTGCCCGACACGCGAAGCGAAAAGCTGCTGCGCCGCGTCTGCCGGAACGTCGCCATCGAGCCGAAGGTGCGGACGCACGCGCTGCTGGCGCTCCGCTGGCTTGGCGTGCGCGGCAATGCAAAGCTGTACAAGTTCAACGAGTCGTTCGTCATCGACTTGGACAACCCGAAGCCGGAGCTGACCATTTCCGTTCCGGCCGTTTACAAGCCTGCGCTGGACCGCGTGAAGCTGTGGGCGGCCAAGGAGAAGGGGCTTGTGATGCCGGAGGTGTACGAGCAGTACGCTTCGACGGACGAGGTCCAGCTGCCGCCCGAGATCGTCGAGAAGCTGGACGAGGCGGAGGTGCCGCCGCTGCTGCAAGAAGTGTCGCATGCGCTCATCCGCGCCGCTCATGATGAATACTATCCGCTTGTGCCGACGATCAGCGGCACACGCCAATGGAGCGCCGCGCTGCTCATGCTGATGAAGGATTATGCCGTCGGCATCGGGGAAGAGTGGCCGTACGGCGAGCCGGAGCAGGACGAAACGGCGAAACAGCACCGCAACTGGCTGCTGAGCGCGAGCCCGGATTTTTATCCGAGCATCGAGGAGGTGCGCAAGTTGAAAGAAAGCTGAGCCGCGCGGGCTGTGTCCGTCGCTGATGTACGGCATCGTCACGTGCGACTTGTCTGCCGCGGAAGAAGCGGGGTAGGGGACTGACCGCCGAGTGCAAGAGACTGGCGCTGTCATTGGAATGCACCGCCGCGAAGCGCCCGGAGGGCACAGTAACGCTGCATGATGGGCGGTTTGAGTTGTCACACGGCCCGTTCAGCCTAAGTTGGGAAAATAAAGGAACTGCGATGCGTTAAGCAGAGCGTTTGGAATGCTCGTAGGGGAATAGAGGAAATACGATGCTCTATCCTTGTCGAAAAACATTCGTTCGCGCTAAGCTTAGGCCGATAGCGCACCTGGAGTTCCGCTAATTGTTCCAGCCCTGACCGCTCGCATGGATTAGCGCATCCACGTTCCGCTATTTTTTCGAATTGCCGCAATAAAAAAACGCCAGCCGAGATGACGGTTGGCGTTTTTGATTTGTGTTGGCGAGTAGGGGAGACCGCCGGGCGGTCAAGACGAGGCGGAAGCGCCCAAATCCACCTCCATCAAATCCCGGCCCACCGTAATCGGTCCGGCATAAATCTCGCTCATACCCCGGATGTAGGCGGCTTCCGCTTCCGGCGTGTTGGCCGGGGCCGGAATATGGTGGGTGAGCAGTAGATGCTTGACGTTCGCCTGGCGGGCGATTTCGGCCGCTTGCAGCGTCGTCGTATGGTATTTTGCCGGATTACCGAGGCCTGTCGCCTGCTCCGGATACATGGCGATCAAAGCATCGAGCCACTCCTTGTTGTAAGCCTCGTGAACGAGCAGATCGGCTCCTTGGGCATAACGAACCATATTGTCTACCGGAAGCGTATCTCCCGAGATGACGGCCGCTTGCCCGTTATATTCGAATTTGTAGGCGATGGCCGGGTATACCGGACGATGGTCAACCTCAAAGGCCGTAATCCGGATGCCGTCCCGATCGTATACGACGCCTTCGTTGCACTCGTGATACTCGATTCTGGAACCGCCCAGGGCGGATTTGTTGTAATTGATTCGCAGATCGACGTCGAAGGCGAACGACGCTTCCATTTTTCCGATAATGTCCCGGGTCGTTTCCGGGCCGTATACTTGCATCGGCACCGTGCGGTTCTCGTAGACGGCGCCCGGGACAACATGCGTTCTCCAACTGCTGATGAACACGTCGAAAAAGCCGGAGTTGTGATCGCTGTGGTGATGCGTGAACAGCACGTCCGAAATGCGCTGGGGCATGATGCCGGCCAGTAGCAACTGGCCGACGGTTCCGGCTCCGCAATCGACGAGAAATACTTTGCCGCCGGCGAGCACGGCCACCCCCGGTTTGGCGACCCCGTATACCGCCCGCGGCGATCCGGTCCCGAGTAAAATGACTTTTAAATGCTCATGAAAATCGGGTACAAGTTTTTCTTGCCCTTGAATGTGCTTGGCGAGGTCTGTCAATCGAAAAAGCCCCTTCCCGTGTGTAAAATGCAAGCCTGTATCGTGGTCTGAATCCAGTATAGAGCATGAGGCACGAGTTTACCATACAAATCATTTTGGAATAGTCGGAATTAAAGGGAGGGCTTTCTGTCAGGCTGGCTTTCGGCGCTGCTGTCATACCGATGACAGCGCCTTGACAAGCTTTCGTTTATTTGTCCGTCAGGTGTGCTATACTTGTTATGTTGCCTGCTATCGATTTCCGAAAGGATGGTTACCATGTTTACAAGAATATTGGTTGCGTACGACGGTTCCGAGCTGTCTCAAAGAGCCTTGGCCAAAGCGAAAGAGCTGGCGGGAGAGTCGAACGCCAAGCTTGACGTCGTTCATGTGCTGCATCATCCTGTTGTCGTCATCGGCGAAGCGGTCGTGTCTCCTCCACGAAGCTATGAAGAAGAGTACATACAGCATGCGCAGTCTCTCATCGACCAAGCGAAGCGCGAAATCGCCGGGCTTCCGGAAGCAAAAGCCAGCCTGCTGCAAGGCCAACCTGCGGACTCCGTACTGGATTATGCAGGGGAGATCGGTGCGGATCTTATCGTGATCGGAAGCCGGGGCTTGTCCGGCCTCAACGAATGGGTGCTCGGAAGCGTGAGCCATCATGTTGTGCAGCACGCCCGGATTCCCGTCCTTGTCATAAAATAGGTTCGAAGCGCGTTCATGGCCAGCAATTTTGAAATAAAGCGGTTGACCGACCGGGATCATGCAGATACGCTGTGCTCATATCAAATTTTTCGGAATTGGTAAATAAAAAAGGACGTGCGCAGGAACCGCAATCGCCTTGGCGATCGTTCCGCGTACGTCCTCTTTCATTGCGCAGCTCCGCCCCTCGGCGCCGCGCACTTCAGCATGCCACGCATGTCGCTCGCGCAGCTATTCCTCCTGATACAAGTCGGTCGACAAATAGCGCTCGCCCGAATCCGGCAGCAGCACGACGATCGTCTTCCCTTCGTTCTCGGGCCGGATCGCCAGCTCCGTAGCGGCAAAGGCCGCGGCGCCCGACGACATGCCGACCAGCAACCCTTCCTGCTGACCCAGCAGCCTGGAGGTCCGGTAAGCGTCGTCCGTGCGCACTTTGACGATCTCGTCGATGACGGACCGGTCGAACACTTCCGGCACGAAGCCCGCACCGAGCCCCTGGATGCGGTTAGGTCCCGGCTTGCCGCCGGACAGCACAGGCGAATCGTGCGGCTCCACCGCAACGATGCGTACGGCTGGATTGTGGCGCTTCAGCACTTCGCCGACGCCCGTCACCGTTCCGCCGGTCCCGACGCCTGCGACAAAAATATCGACTTTGCCGTCCGTGTCCGCCCATATTTCTTCCGCCGTCGTCTTCCGGTGAATCGCCGGATTGGCCGGGTTATTAAACTGCTGGGGGATGAACGAATGCGGAGTTTCCGCCGCCAGCTCGTCCGCTTTGCGGATCGCGCCCAGCATCCCTTCGCCGCCCGGCGTTAACACGACCTCCGCGCCGAGCGCCTTCAGCAGATTGATCCGTTCCCGGCTCATCGTATCCGGCATGGTCAAGATCAGCTTATACCCCCGTGCAGCCGCTACGGATGCGAGGGCAATGCCGGTATTGCCGCTTGTCGGCTCGATGATGACGGACTCCTGCGGACGAATAAGTCCCCGCTCCTCCGCATCGATGATCATGGCATAACCGATTCGGTCCTTGACACTCCCGGCCGGGTTGAAAAATTCCAGCTTCGCCAGCAGCGTCGCTTTCAATTCCTGTTTTTTATGATAATTGGACAATTCCAGCAAAGGGGTATTCCCGATCAGATCCGTTAAGTTTTTTGCGATGCGGCTCATCTGTATTCCTCCATTCATTCCGATTAACCCTATTCTTTTAATTACAATATATCATGATACTGCAACAACGATCGCGAGGTCAAACGACGCCTGACGGATAAGGCCGGCGCGGCATACAAAGACGGTTAAACGATAGGTTCAAACTATGATTATGATACGAATAATTGAATTGAACGATAGATCAGGTAGGCTTATACTGGACTCCGTAAGTATATCATCCAGAGAGAAAGAAAGGGAATCTTCATGATCGATCAACAGCGCACGCCGCTATTTTCTGCTTTGCTGGAGCATGCGCAGAGACAGCCGCACCAATTTCATATCCCCGGGCACAAAAAAGGGGAGGGGATGGAAAGCGGCTTTAAGTCGTTTATCGGCGACAACGCTTTGTCCATCGATCTGATCAATATTGCGCCGCTGGACGATTTGCACCAGCCGACGGGCGTCATCAGGGAGGCGCAGCGTTTGGCGGCGCTTGCCTTCGGGGCGGATGATACGCTGTTCTCGGTACAGGGCACCAGCGGCGCCATTATGACCATGATTATGACCGTCTGCGGACCGGGAGACAAAATCATCGTGCCGCGCAATCTGCATAAGTCGATTTTGTCCGCCATCGTCTTTTCCGGGGCCAAGCCGGTGTTCGTATCTCCGGAGCGGGACAAGAAGCTGGGGATCGACCACGGGGTGTCCGTCCGCTCGGTGAAAAAGGCGATCGAGATGCATCCGGATGCCAAAGCGGTGCTTGTCATCAATCCGACCTACTTCGGCGTCTGCACGAATCTGCAGGCGATGGTCGAGACGGCCCACCGCTACCGCATTCCGGTGCTGGTGGATGAAGCGCACGGGGCGCTGCTCCATTTTCACGACAAGCTGCCCATGTCGGCGATGCAGGCGGGAGCCGATATGGCGGCGACCAGCATGCACAAGCTGGGCGGCTCGCTGACGCAGAGCTCCCTGCTGCATGTGCGGGAAGGGCTCGTTTCGGTCAAACGGGCGCAGACGCTGTTCAGCATGCTGACGACGACATCGACCTCGTACATCCTGCTCGCATCGCTTGATGCCGCCCGTAAAAATCTCGCCACACGCGGGAGGGAAATAGCCGACTGGACCATTCGGCTGGCCCAGGAGGCCCGGCGGAAAATTAACAAGATTCCCGGGCTATTCTGCTTCGGCGAAGAGATTTTGTGGACGGAGACGGCATACGATTTCGACCCGACCAAGCTGACGATCCATGTGCGGGGGCTCGGCATGACGGGGTACGAGGCGGAAAATCGGCTGCGGGACCGGCACAATCTGGAGGTGGAGCTGAGCGACCTGTACAACATCCTGTGCCTGATTACCCCGGCGGACACGGAGGAATCGATTGCCGTGCTGCTGCGGTCGCTGGCGGAGCTTGCCAAGGAGCGGAGCAGCGGGCGCCAAACGGTGGAGCGCGACATCCGTCTGCCGGATATTCCCCAGCTTTCGTTAACGCCGCGGGACGCGTTCTATGGGGACACGGAGAAGGTTCCGTTCCTGGAATCGACCGGCCGCATCATCGCGGAATCGATCTACGTGTACCCGCCGGGCATCCCGATCCTGCTCCCCGGGGAAGTGATCGGCGAGCGGCATATCGCTTATATCGCCGATCATCTGGAGGTCGGACTTCCGGTGAAAGGTCCGGAGGATTTGACGCTGCGCGAGGTCAAGGTCATCGTCGAAGCGAACGCGATTTTTTAAAGGACAAGGAGGGGAGCCGGATGAACGTTTCGGCCTTGCGCGAATGGTTTCCGATCTTGAAGCAGCAGGTGAACGGGTATCCGCTGACGTATTTGGACAGCGCGGCTTCGGCGCAGAAGCCGGTTCAAGTCATCGAAGCGCTGAAGCGCTTCTACGAGTGGGACAACGCGAACGTGCACCGCGGGGTGCACACCCTCGGCTCGCGGGCGACAGAAGCATACGAGGGGGCGCGCGCGAAGGTCGCGCGTTTTGTGAATGCCGCCTCGGAGGCAGAAATCGTCTTTACCCGCGGGACGACGTCGAGCATTAATCTGGTCGCCGCCGGGTACGCAAGGACGATGTGCAGGGAAGGGGAAGAAATCGTCCTTACCCCCATGGAACATCACGCCAACCTCATCCCGTGGCAGCAGGCGGCCAAGGCGACAGGGGCCGTATTGAACTATATTCCGCTGCAGGAGGACGGCACCCTCTCGCTGGAGGACGTGGCGAGAACGGTCACGTCCCGGACAAAAATCGTCGCCGTCTCCCATATCTCCAACGTGCTCGGTGCCGTCAATCCGGTCAAGGGGATCGCCGAGATTGCGCACCGGTGCGGGGCGAAGCTGCTCGTTGACGGAGCGCAGGCGGTTGCGCACGGGAAAGTGGACGTGCAGGAGCTGGATTGCGACTTCTATGCATTCTCCGGGCATAAGATGTGCGGTCCAACCGGCATCGGCGTGCTGTACGGGAAACGGGCGCTGCTGGAGGCGATGGAGCCGGTCGAATTCGGCGGCGAGATGATCGGCCATGTCGATCTGCGGGAAGCGACGTGGAAGGAGGCGCCGTGGAAGTTCGAGGCGGGCACGCCGATCATTGCCGGAGCGGTGGGCCTGAGCGCGGCGATCGAGGTCTTGAACCAAATCGGCATGGATGCGATCGAGAAGCACGATCTGGAGTTGACCGCTTATGCCGTCGCGCGGATGGAGCGGATCGAAGGTCTGACGATCTACGGCCCGACAGAGGGGCGCATCGGGATGGTGACCTTTAACCTGGACGGCATTCACCCGCACGACTTGGCGACGGCGCTGGATGCGTACGGGGTGGCCGTACGGGCGGGGCATCATTGCTGTCAGCCGCTGATGAGACGGCTCGGGGCGCAAGCGACCGCCCGGGCGAGCTTTTTTGCCTACAATACGGAAGAGGAAGTCGACCGGCTGGCAGAAGGGCTGTATCAGGCCAAGGCGTATTTCGCGGATTAGCGGCGAATTCGGGCGGTAGAATTTATGAAGAGGAGGGGCGGGCGATGGACGGCATATCGTCTAATTTAGCCGCGGCCGAGCGCCGTATTCGGGCTGCGTGCCTTCGCGCCGGGAGGCGCCGGGAGGACGTCGGGATCATCGCCGTTACGAAATACGGCTCCGCCGATTTGACAGCGAAGATGCTGCAGCTCGGGATGGCGCACATCGGCGAAAACCGCTGGCAGCATGCGCAGCCGAAGTGGGAGGCGCTGGGAGGTCAAGGCATCTGGCATTTTATCGGCCATCTGCAGACGAACAAAGTGAAGGACGTCGTCGGCAAGTTCGCGTATATCCATTCGTTGGACCGGATGTCGCTGGCGACGGAAATTCAGCGAAAAGCGGACGCCTTAGGCGAACCGGTCCGCTGCTTCATTCAAGTGAACGTGTCCGGGGAGGAGAGCAAATACGGCCTGCAGCCGGAGGAGCTTGTCCCGTTCGCGCGGCAGGTGTCCAAGCTGGATGCCGTACAGGTGGTCGGTTTGATGACGATGGCACCGCTGGACCGGGAAGCCGAGGCGGCCCGGCCCGTATTCCGCGGGCTGCGGCAGCTTCGCGACGAGCTGAACGAAGCGGGGGCGCTTAGGTACGAAGTCCGGCACCTGTCGATGGGCATGTCCGGCGATTTTGAAGTCGCGATTGAAGAAGGCGCTACATGGCTCAGGCTCGGCTCCGTCCTGTGCAAGCAGGAAGGCCAAGCCTGACGCAAAAACGGCAAAAACGGCAAAAGCGGCAACCCCGCAGAGCGGTATCGTCATGCGCTCGGAGTTGCCGCTATTATTTTTCAGCAGGTGGCCGGGTTATCCCAAATGAAGCTCCTTCATTTTGTTGTACAGAGTTCCCCGGGAGATGCCCAGCAGCTTGGCAGCGGCGCTCTTGTTGCCGAGCGTCTTGGCCAAGGCGTCTTCGATTAACGATTTTTCCTCTTCCTCGGTATTCCGCGTTTTCAGGATTCGCAATTGCTGGTCGGGCTGCTCCGCTTTGGGCTTGTCCAGCTGCGGCTGCTCCTTTTGCAAATGCGCAGGGAGATTGGTCATCGTAATGCGTTCGTTTTCGCTAAGAATCAGACATCGCTCCACGACGCTCGTCAGCTCGTTGATATTCCCCGGCCAATCGTAATTGGAGAACGCGAGCATAACTTCGGGGTCAAGCTGCGGAACCGGCTTTTGATACTGCAGCGCGAATTGTCTGACGAACGTTTGAACCAGCGAAGGGATGTCTTCCTTTCGCTCGCGAAGCGCAGGCAGCGCGATGGAAATGACGTTCAGCGCGTAATATAAATCGGACCGGAACAGCTGCTTTTCGACCATCTTCTGAAGGTCCTGATCGGTCGCCGCGATGATGCGGGCATGCACCGGAATGGGCACGGTCCCGCCTGTCCGGACGACCGTTTGCGTCTGAATATACTGCGACAGCTTCGCTTGAATGTCGGGTGGCAGCCGGTCGATCTCGTTCAGGAACAGCGTGCCTTGATCGGCCAATTCCAATTTGCCGGCGCTGCCGGTCGGATTCCCCGAGAAGGCGCCCCCTTGAAAGCCGAAAAGCTCCGTTTCCAGCAATCCTGCAGGAACGGAACCGCAATGCAGTGTCATGAACGGCTTATCGGCCCGCGGGCTCGCTTGATGGATCACTTGGGCGAGCTGCTCCTTGCCCACCCCGGCTTCCCCAATGACCAGCAAAGGATTTTCGGCCCCAGCCACTTTTCGCGCCAGCCGGATCGCATTGCCGATCAGCTCGCCTTTGCCCTTGATGAAGGAAAAGGGGTCCTCCTGGCTCGCCTGTTCGTCGAAGCGCGCCATATGGGTCGAGGAAAGCTCGTCGTTCAGACGGACCAATTGGGTGATGTCCTGCTCCGTGGCAATCCCGCCGATAATATGACCGTTATAATCCACAACGGGAGAAGCGTTAACGAGCACGTGGTTGCCGGGACGCGGACGGTGATATGTATTCCGGATCATCCGGCCTTCGTCCAGCATCCGGAGCACCATAAGCGCTTCCGGCTGGAAATGCTCGCCGATGCGTCTTCCCAATATATTTTTCTTGGCGATGCCGTACGTCTCTTCGGCGACGGTATTCCAGCAGATCACCGTGCCGGTTTGGTCGACGACCGTGACCGCATCGGTTACCGTTTCGGCCAGCGTGAGGAAGTAGGAGGCAAGCCGCTGCTGTTCTTTATATACAAAAGCCAACAGCTCGGCCATGTAGCTGTAGCCGACCACGGCTTCGTCCGCTTCCCGGAAGATGATAGGTCGCTGGGTTTCGGCAGGCAGCCGTAAGAAGCTTTCATAGTTCCCGGCGGCAGCCTCCGAATAGGGGAGAACGGTTGACAGCAGATTCGGGCTGCCGGGCAATTCGTCGACCGTTTTGTCATGCCCGTGCTCGAAAAGCCAAAGGTCCCCGGCGGTAAACAAGTAAGCGCCGTTATCCTTCAGGATGCAGACGGCGGCGTCCTGTCGCAGATGTGTCGAAATGTCGCCGATTGTCGAATGAAGAGGGAGCATATGCAGTTGTCGATGAATAGGTAATTGTTCAGCATTGAACATAGGCAGCCTCGCATGAGTTTTATAATTAAATTAACATGAAAGAGAACGGGTTACAACTGAATGCAAGCGGTCTTTTGGATTATTTATCATGCAAAATATGTTCATTTTTGAACATAAAGAACGAACGATAAAAGTTTTTTTGTCAATAGTATGTACAAAATAGAAATAAGTATGTATAATTTGATGCATAAAAGATGAAAAAAATGATAAATAAGGGAAATTAAGAGAGAAATAAAGCGATTTTGCATAACTGTGCCGTCTCATAAAAGAATCCTTGCAAGCTTTAACTTCAAACCATGCATCAGATTTGAAACTTCATCTTAAACAGTCCACTACACTCCATCGATTGAACCCTGCTTCTCTCCGACACCATGCTGTTCATCAAGCCATTCATGCTTTGTTGTCCATCGTTGATGTATCCATTTGCTTTAATATTGCGACGCTTTGCTGTATAACGGTAACGAAAGCTTGCTGAGAATCCCATACAAAAGGTTTGTGAAAGCGATTACTTTGTCGCTTTATAAAATAATATTCGGGAGGTCGTCTGACAGGATGAAAAAGCAAACGGCAATTGGAATCGGTGCGGTTATGTTAAGCATGCTAGCGATTACGGCTTGTGGAGGGAATCCCGACGGAGCGAAGCCTGCGACAGGTTCGGCGGAAGGATCGGCCTCGGGCAAGGAAATTAAAATCGGGATGATGTTCGCGCTAAGCGGCAACGAGGCCAAAATGGGCCAGGACATGAAGCAGGCGGCGGAGCTGGCAGCCGAGGAGATCAACGCCGCCGGCGGGATTAACGGCAGCAAAATCAAGCTTGTCGCCCAGGACGACGCTTGCGATCCGCAGACCGCTACGGCTGCCGCCAACAAGCTCGTCTCCGAAGGCGTAACCGCCGTCGTCGGCGGCTATTGCTCCGGTGCGGCCATCCCGGCCACCGGCGTGTTCCATCAAAACGGCATCCCGATGGTCGTAACGGCAGCCGACTCGCAAAAAATCGCCGATCAGAAATTTCCGGAAATCTTCATGATGAACGGCACGGGGCAGCATCAGGCGCAAAAGGCGACGGAGCATATGGTCAATAAGAACGGAGCGAAAAAAGTTGCGATCATTCACGATAACTCCGCTTTCGCCAAAGACTTGGCGGAAGTGACGAAGAAGCAGGTGGAGAGCGCCGGTTCGAAAGTCGTCGTATTCGACGCCGTGAACCCGGACGAATCGGACTTCTCCTCGCTGGTGTCCAAGCTGAAGCAAGCGCAGCCCGACGCGACATACTGGACGGCTTACTATAAGGGCGGCGGCCTGTTCATTAGGCAGTTCAAGCAGCAAGGCGTTTCCGGCATCATCGGAGTCGGCGACGGAGCGAACGACAAGATGCTGATCGACATTGCCGGTAAAGATGCGGCCGAAGGCACGTTCATCACGGGCAGCCCGGCGGCGGAATTCCTGCCGGAGGCGAAGAAATTCATCGATGATTATAAAGGCAAGTTCTCTCAGGAGCCGGGCCCGTACTCCGCTCTGCAATACGAAGGGATTAAGGTGATGGCCGATGCCATCAAACGCGCCGGCTCCATCGACAAGAAGGCGATTACCGAAGCTTTGGCCAAAACCGATTTAAAAACGCTCACCGGGCAAGTTTCCTTTACCCCGCAGGGCACGTTGACGAAGTCCAACTTTGTCGTGCTGCAAGTCAAAGGGGGCACATTTGCTCCATCGAAGTAAGTACTCGAACGTGAGGCATGTGAGGAGCGTGCCGTGTATTTTTTTCAAAAAGGAGCGGTCCGATGGAACTTCAGCTTACCACTGACATTTTTGTGCAGCAGTCGATTAACGCCTTGATCGTAGGCTCCTTTTATGCCTTGATTGCGCTCGGTTATTCGATGGTATACGGCATCATCAAGCTGCTTAATTTTGCCCATGGCGATTTGTTCATGGTCGGCGCTTTCGTCGGCTACACGGTATTGGCCAAGCTGACCGGCACAGGGGAAAGCTTGCTGGGGATGGGATTGGCTTTTGTCATCGCGATGATCGTCACCGGATTTTTGGGGATGGGAATCGAACGAATCGCCTACAGGCCGCTGCTGAAGGCTCCCCGTTTATCGATACTGATTACCGCGGTCGGCATGTCGCTGGTGCTTGAAAATACGATTATGGCGGCCTATGGCGCCAAGCCGTATATCATGCCCGTGACGTTGCCGACGACAGGGTTCTCGCTGCTTGGCGTCAAAATTACGTATGCCCAGATTGGAATCATCGCCGTTTCGGCGCTCCTTATGTTCGCTTTACAGTTGTTCATCCATCGGACGATTTACGGCAAAGCGATGCGGGCGATTGCGATCGATCCGACGGCCAGCAGTCTGGTCGGCATCAACGTGACGAAAGTGATTTCGTTGACGTTTTTTGTCGGCTCTTTTCTGGCTGCTGCCGCCGGCATGATGAATGCGAGCTATTACGGCAGCCTTACGTTTACGATGGGCTTTATTTTTGGCATGAAGGCCTTTACGGCCGCCGTCATCGGCGGAATCGGCAGCATTCGCGGGGCAATGCTCGGCGGCATGACGCTCGGCGTGCTGGAGACGATCGGTACGTACCAATTCGGCGGCGAATGGAAGGACGTCTTTGCGTTCTTCATTCTTATCGCCTTGCTGGTGGTCAAACCGACGGGCATTTTAGGCCAAAAAGTGACGGAAAGGATGTAAAGGTATGGAAAATGCGACGAAACAAACCGTTGTTTTAAACCGTCCGAAAATCAATGCCAAAACCTCGGCGCTCGCGGTGCTGATGGTGCTGGCCGCGTTTTTCCCTTTCTTCGCCGGGCCTTATTGGCTGGACGTCGGCTTTCTCGCCGTGTTCTATATCGTTCTCGGGCTCGGATTGAACGTCGTTGTCGGCTACGCCGGGCTCCTCGACCTCGGGTATTCCGCGTTTTTCGCGGTCGGCGCTTATACGACGGGCATTTTCATGACGCAGTTTCACATGAATTTTTTTCTGGCCCTTGCGCTTAGCGGTATATTCGCCGCCGTGGCCGGCCTCATAATCGGGGCGCCGACCCTCCGGCTGCGCAGCGACTATCTGGCGATCGTCACATTAGGTTTTGGCGAAATTGTCAAAATATCGGCCAAAAATCTCGAATTTACCGGCGGAGCGTCCGGGATTTACGGCATCCTGAGTCCGTTTCCCGCTCCGACGACCTTCATGGGCGTTACGATCAACAACCTGACGTACTGCTATTGGGCGATACTGATTTTGGTGGTCCTTGCGATCGTGGCTTCCAAGCGGCTCGGGCAATCGAGAATCGGGCGTTCTTGGGCGTACATCCGGGAGGATGAGGACGCGGCGGAAGCGATGGGCATCAATCGGGTGCGCAGCAAGCTGGCCGCTTATTCGGTGGGAGCTTTTTTCGGCGGACTGGCCGGCGCGGTGTTTGCGGTCAAAATGACGGCGATCGCGCCCGAAAGCTTCAATTTCATGCAGTCGGTCATGATTTTGCTGGCGGTCATCCTGGGTGGTTTGGGCCGGATTTCCGGCGTTGTGATCGGCGCGATCATCGTCATTGTTCTTCCCGAGTCGCTTCGGGATTTGAATAAGCTCATTCAATTGGATGTGGATATCGACCGGTACCGTTTCCTTGTTTTTGGGGTCGCGCTGGTGATCCTGATGATTTTCCGTCCGCAAGGACTCGTTCCCGAGAGCCGGGGCAAAGAATAAGCGATCCGAGGTGAGCCATATGGCGAACATGCGAATTTCCAATCTGCATCTCCAATTCGGCGGATTGACGGCCGTGAACAATTTGAGCTTTGAGATTCCGGACAATGCCGTAATGAGCGTCATCGGGCCAAATGGGGCGGGGAAAACGTCTTTGTTCAATATGATTACGGGCTTTTACCGGCCGACGCGCGGCGAAATTTTATTCGACGGCATAAATATCGTCGGGAAGAAACCGAGCCGGATTACGTCGATGGGCATGGCCCGGACTTTTCAGAACCTGCGCGTATTTCCGAACCTGACGGTGCTGGAGAACGTAATGGCGGGCATGCACTCCAGAACGAAGCAAGGGCTGTTGGGAGCGCTGCTGCGCACGCCCGGCCACCGCAAGGAGGAAGCCTGGATTCGGCAGGTGGCCGAGGAGTGCATCCGTTTTGTCGGGATTGAAGCGTACACCAACAGGCTGGCCAAGAACCTGCCTTACGGCGCCCAGCGCTATCTGGAAATTGCGCGAGCTTTGGCGATTCAGCCGAAAATTCTTTTTCTGGACGAGCCGGCGGCGGGCTTCAATTTCAGTGAAAAGCGGGATCTGATCGGTCTGATCGGTCGAATCCGCGAAGCTTACCGCATTCCCGTCGTCTTGATCGAGCACGATATGGGACTGATCAATCAGGTTTCCGATCACATGATGGTGCTGAATTACGGGCAAAAGCTTGCGGAAGGCACGCCGCAGGACGTGCTGAACGATCCCCGGGTGATCGAAGCGTATCTGGGTAAAGAAGAGGAGGAGGAGGCGGGATGAGCAACCTTCTCGACGTGAAGCGCATGGAGACCTTTTACGGCAAAATTCAGGCGGTCCGCGGTGTCGATTTTACGGTGAAGCAAGGCGAGATCGTCGCGCTGCTCGGGGCCAACGGCGCCGGCAAAAGCACGATTCTGAAAACGATCTCCGGGCTGATCCGTCCGGCGCAAGGCAGCATCGCGTTTATGGGCGAGGATCTGACGAAAAAAGAACCTCATGTGATCGTGGAAATGGGCGTCGTGCATGTGCCGGAGGGGCGGAGGGTGTTCGGCGGCCTCACGGTGACGGAAAATCTGGAGCTCGGCTTTTTCATCAAGAAAAGGGACAAGGCGAGGCTGGCGCAAAATCTGGACATGGTCTTTCAAATGTTCCCCCGGCTGGCCGAGCGGCGCAAGCAAATGGCGGGGACATTAAGCGGCGGGGAGCAGCAGATGCTGGCCATCGGTCGGGCTCTTATGTCGGAGCCCAAGCTGCTGATGCTGGACGAGCCTTCGATGGGGCTTGCCCCGATCGTTGTCCTCAACATTATGAAGATCATCAAACAGATTAACCAACAGCGAGGCACGACGATTTTGCTGGTCGAGCAGAATGCGAAGGCGGCGCTCAAACTGGCGCATCGCGGTTACGTGCTGGAAACGGGGTCCATTACGATGGAGGACAGCGCCGCCAGCCTGCTTGCGGACGACAACGTGGTCAAGGCTTACCTCGGGGTTCATTGATGGCTCGTGTCATCCGCATTGCTGTTTTTTATGTTCAATGTGTTCAATCATTATACACTTGCGTATTATACGCTGACGGACTGGGGCATTTTTGTGCTGCTGGCGCTTGTTCAATTGGCTGCTAGCCTACGTAAACGCGGCGACGGTGTCCATGGCGGTTATCGGAAAGCCGGTTTTGGCGATCAATTTTGGCTTATCTGTTATTGAATGAATAGCCTACCTGGCTTCAGGCGGCCGGGGGGCTTTTAACCATGCTCGGCGTTGGGGTTTATTTTCGAATCAAGCTGTAATATGTTCAAAAATAGACAAGTTAATTAAAATAAACAAAATTATTGTTAAATGTGTGTACAATTCCGTCTTTTGGTTGTATAGTGTAAATACAGATAACGCTTTCATATGACAACATATGGATGGTTTTAGAAGGAGGATTCGGTGTCCATGGAAGTGCTCATGCGGAATATGTTTCAAGCGATAGGAAAGAACCGCTCCGCAAATCAATTGGCGAAAAGATACGGATTGCGCTTCGGCGCGGCCCGCTTCGTAGCAGGCGAAACGATCGGGCAGTCGATCGAAGTGGTTCGCAAGCTGAATCAGTCCGGCCGGGTCGTCACGTTGGACCATTTGGGCGAATTTATTTCCACCGAGGCCGAGGCCATGGAATCGACCGAAATGTGTCTGCGCACGCTGGATGCGATCGCGGAATCGGGCGTTCAATCCAATCTTTCCTTGAAAATGACTTCGCTTGGACTGGATATCGACAAAGAGCTGTGCATGAGCAACATGCGCAGAATTTTGGACAGAGCCAAGGAATATGGTAATTTCGTGCGCATCGATATGGAGGATTACGCTCACTGCCAAGTGTCGCTCGATATTTACCGCGAGCTTCGTCAGACCTATGACAATGTCGGGATCGTGATTCAGGCGTACTTGTTCCGCACGGAGCAGGATATTAAGGATTTGAACGAGCTGCGGGCCAATCTGCGCCTGGTGAAGGGAGCCTATAAGGAGTCTCCGAAGGTCGCCTTCCCGGAAAAGAAAGACGTCGACGAAAATTACAAGAAGATCATCAAGATGCACCTGCTGAACGGAAACTATACGGCGGTCGCCAGCCATGACGAGCATATGATCGAGTTTACCAAGCAGTTGGTCAAAGAGCACGGCATCCCGAACGACCGGTTCGAGTTCCAGATGCTCTACGGCATTTGCGAGGAGCTGCAAAACCGGCTGGTCGCCGAAGGCTACAAGGTGCGCGTCTACGTTCCGTACGGCATCGATTGGTTCGGCTACTTCATGCGGCGGCTGGCGGAGCGTCCGGCGAATGTCTGGTTTGTTCTAAAAAATATGTTTAAATAATCCATTGATATCAATTGAGAGGGGAATAATCGATGAATACGTTGACAAATGTTAAGCCTTTTGTAAATGAGCCCTTTACGGATTTCAGCAAGGAAGAGAACAAGCAGGCGATGGAAGCCGCAATCGCCAAGGTTAAGGCCGAGCTTGGCCGGGAATACCCGCTGCATATCGGCAGCAAAAAAGTGATGACCGATGCGCGCATCGTATCGATTAATCCGGGGGACAAGGATGAAGTGATCGGCCGCGTCAGCAAAGCCGACCAGGCTTTGGCCGAAGAGGCGATGCAGACGGCTTTGCAGGCATTCGAATCGTGGAAGCGAGTTCCGGCTGCGGAGCGCGCGGACTATTTGTTTAAAGCGGCGGAGCTGATGCGCCAGCGCAAGCATGAGTTTTCCGCGCTCATGATTCTGGAATCCGGCAAAAACTACGCTGAGGCCGATGCCGATACTGCGGAAGCGATCGATTTCATCGAGTTTTATGCCCGGGAAATGCTGCGCCTGAGCCGCATTAACGAAACCCAGCCTTTGACGAAAATCGCGGGCGAGACGAACAACCTGACGTACATTCCGCTTGGCGTCGGCGTCGTGATTCCTCCGTGGAACTTCCCGCTGGCAATTTGTGTAGGCATGACGGCGGCCGCCGTCGTATCGGGCAACACCGTTCTGCTCAAGCCTGCGTCCACGACGCCGGTCATCGCCCATAAATTCGTGGCGTTGATGGAAGAAGTGGGACTGCCTGCCGGGGTCATTAACTATATTCCGGGCAGCGGTGCGGAAGTCGGAGACTACTTGACAACGCATCCGAAAACGCGCTTCGTCAGCTTCACCGGCTCCAAGGAAATCGGGCTGCGCATCAACCGCTTGGCGGCGGAGACGGCTCCGGGGCAAATCTGGATCAAGCGCGTCGTTGCGGAGATGGGCGGAAAAGACGGGATTGTCGTCGACGAAACGGCCGATCTTCAAGCGGCGGCCCAAGCGATTGTCGCTTCGGCTTTCGGCTTCCAAGGTCAGAAATGCTCGGCCGGCTCGCGCGCGTTTATCGTCGAGTCCGTTTACGACGAAGTGGTCGAGAAGGTCGTCGAATTGACGAAAGCCCTGCAAGTCGGGTTGCCGGAAACGAATGCCCCGGTAGGACCGGTAATCGATCAAGGCTCCTACGATAAAATTTTGAATTACATCGAGATCGGCAAGACGGAAGGCAAGCTGCTTGCCGGCGGCGGCAAGGCGGAAGGCAACGGCTATTATATCGAGCCGACGGTATTTGCCGATGTGGACGGCAAAGCGCGGATCATGCAAGAGGAGATTTTCGGGCCGGTGCTCGCCATCGGCAAAGCGAAAGACTGGAAAGAAGCGATCGCGCTGTATAACGATACCGAATTCGGCTTGACGGGCGCCTTCTTCTCCTCGGACGAAGACCGGATCGAGGAAGCTCTGGAAACGGTGCATTGCGGCAATCTGTACATCAACCGCAAGTGTACCGGCGCCCTGGTCGGCGTGCATCCGTTCGGCGGGTTCAACATGTCCGGTACGGATTCCAAAGCGGGCGGCTACGATTATTTGCTGCTGTTTACGCAAGCTAAATTAACCTCTCGGAAAAACTAATCGCCTGCCGACGTATGTAAGCGTGCAGGCTGTGAGACAAACGAAGCCCGGTACCGATTTAAGGTGCCGGGCATTTTTTTGCTAATTGACGCGGCCACCGCTCGTAAACCAGGGAAAAAGCAATCAGGCCGCTGTGCCTCTCCAAAACCTTCGTATAATCGGCAGCTCCAAGCCGTAGCTGATCCAATTTTGGGCGGCAAGCCACTGTTCTCTCTGCTTCAGACTATCCGTTTCAGGCACTTCCAGCCGGGCAGGGGCGACAACGACAAATTGCTCGTCGTACAGCTTCACATACTCGATTCCCGGGGTCACATGCTTTTTGGAAGTAATGACGATATCCACCTTATCTTCCTTCAACAGTTCCAGCAATGGATCGGCCGTTCCGAAGGTGGAAATGGTGCACGTTTTGAGCCGGGGCAGCAGAGGAATGACTTTTTCCAAATAAAACTCATGCGCGGAACCGATTCGGATCGCTCGTAGGCTGGGCAGGGAAATGGATTTGAACGCCATCTTCGTTTCCTCCAGCGATTCGATTAGAGGCGCCAGCTGCGAGTATAGCTGCTTTCCTCGTTCCGTCGGGATGATTTTTCTTGAAGTTCTTATAAAAAAAGATTCCCCCGCCTCCGCTTCCAGAGAAGCCAAATGCTGGATTATGGCCGGCTGCGTCATCATGCAGCTAAGAGATGGCGAATGCCTAACAACTGACAAAAAATAAAATTTGTCAGTTGTTACTAATGTGTGCTATTCTAATGGCAAGGGGGGTGTATTTTCATGGAAAAATCCTCGGACGTGTTAACAAAGGAACAAATCATTGCGGCAACGGAAGAAACGATCAAACGATACGGGATGGCGAAAACCTCGGTAACGGACGTGGCGAAATCGTTAGGCGTCAGTCACGGCAGCATTTACCGCCATTTCAAAAGCAAGACGGAGCTTTTCGAAGCGGCGACGGAACAGTGGCTGGAGGAGAAGATCATCGCGCCGCTTGCGGACGTGTGTCGCGACTCTTCTTTGCGCGGAGTCGGACATGTACAAGCGTATATCCGGACGCTTGTACAGTTAAAGCGGCACTATGCCCGCGAAGACGAAGCGTTGTTTGCCATGTATGCCAAAGTAACGGATGAATCCGCCGAACTCATCTCCAAGCACATTGGCCGTATAATCGGACATCTGACGGATATCATGCTCCGCGGCGGTCTGAAGTCCGACCAGCCCGAACGGTCGGCCGGTGCCGTCTTTTACGCTACGGCGCGGTTTCATCATCCGGCCCACGCTTACGAATGGAAAAGCCCGGCGATCGACGCCGAGTTTTCGGATGTGTGGGCTCTGATCGAGCAAGGCCTCAAAACCAACGACTAAGAAAGAAGGGAAGCACGTATGAAACCATTGGAAGGTAAAGTAGCCATCATTACCGGATCGTCGCGGGGAATCGGCCGCGTCATTGCTGAGCGGTTGGCCGGATTGGGGGCCAAGGTAGCGATCAATTATGCCGGGAGCCCGGAGAAGGCAGCGGAAGTGGTGGCGGGCATCGTTCAAAAGGGCGGTCAAGCGACCGCCATTCGCGCCGATCTTGCCAAGGTGAGCGATATAGAACGATTGTTTGCCCAAACGATCGCCGAATTCGGGAAGGTGGATATTCTGATCAACAACGCGGGGCTGATGCTCAACAAACCGCTTTCGGACGTGACGGAGAGCGATTTTGAGAAACAGTTCGCCGTGAATGTCAAAGGCACCTTTTTCGCATGCCAGCAAGCGATGAAGCATATGGAAAACAACGGCAGAATCGTGAACTTCTCGACCTCGATCATAGGGCAGATGTTTCCGACGTACAGCGTCTATGCGGGCACGAAAGGGGCGGTCGAACAATTCACCCGTCAGCTTGCGAAGGAATTCGGCGCCAAGCAAATTACGATTAATGCGGTAGCTCCCGGCCCTGTGAATACGGAGCTTTTTACGGCAGGTAAAACCGAGGAGCAGATCGAGGGCATGAAAAAGCTCAATGCGTTCGGCCGTATAGGGGAACCCGAAGACATCGCCGATGCGGTCGAGCTGCTGGTCAGCGACAAGTCCCAATGGATCACCGGCCAGACGCTGCGCGTCAACGGCGGTTTTATTTAACCCGTTCAAAAAATTTATGCGCACCGATCGTATTGCGTCCCTCGGCTGAATACGAATAGTAGTAACATGCTTCGCAAAGGAGAAGACCATGATTACATATGTCGTTCGGCGGGGGGATTCCCTCTATTTGATCGCTCAAAGATTCGGGACGACGTACCAGGCGATCATGATTTTAAACGGATTGACGTCAACGGCTTTGCAGGTCGGACAAAGGCTGCGTATTCCCGTCTATACGGAGGCGATTGTCAACGCGAACACGGTGAACATCCGCAAGTATCCGGGAACGACCTCGCCGCTCATCGACCAGATGGACCGGGGAGCCAGACTGCCGGTGACGGGCATCGAAGGCGACTGGGTGCAGGTGCGGCTGTATGACGGACGGATCGGCTGGGTGCTCCGGGACCTCGTCCGGATCGTTCCTCACGGCGGGGAACGCCCGGTGCAGCAGGTGCTGGGCTTTTACACGGAAAGGGAAGGACCGACGCTTCCCAGCTCGCATCAAGTGTTTGTGGAGCATACCGCACAGTTGTCCTCCGTGGGCATGTTTCATTTTCGCATCAACCGGGCCCATCCGACGGAAATCGAGAAGTTTCCGGCAACGTTCACCGACGTCTACATGCGGCAGGTCGTAGATTACGGACATCGGCATAATGTGAAAATGCTGCCGACGGTACATAATTTGTTGTACGAAAGAGGGCATCAGGAGGTCAACAAGGAAGTCATCCACGGGATGCTAGCCACACCGGATACGCGCAGGACGTTCATTTCAAGCGTGATCGCGCTGATCCAGCGTTACAACTTCGACGGGGTCAACATTGACTTCGAGGATGTCCGTTACGATGACAGAGAGCGCCTTTCGGCTTTTTACCGGGAACTCGGCAGAGCTTTGCACGATCACGGGTATTTTTATTCCGTCGATACGCCTTCGCGCACCTCGGACGAACCGACGAACCCGTTCTCTGCGCCGTTCAATTATTCCGTGCTGGGGCAGGCGGTCAACGAACTCGTGCTAATGCTGTACAACGAGCACGGCTGGCCGGGAAGCGGGCCGGGGCCCGTCGTCTCGATCGGCTGGATGGAAAGCGTGGTCAAATATGCGCTGACCAAAATGCCCGCCTCCAAAATTACGGCTGCCGTGTCCGTGTTCGGCTTCGATTTCAACTTGACGACGGGGCGTAATACGTATGCGACCTATGCCATGGCGATGAATTTAGCGAGAAAATATAACAAAGAAGTGATCTTCGACGCGAAAACGCAGACGCCGATGTTTGCTTATACGGATGAGTCCGGCAATAAGCACGAGGTTTGGTTTGAAAATGCGGCCAGCATCCGGTCGAAAATGCAGCTTGCCCATCGTCTGGGCATTCGGGGCATCGCTTTGTGGCGACTTGGTATGGAAGATCCCGGCATCTGGACGATGATGGAGAACGAATTCGTCATTCGCAAGAGCGTGACATAAACATATCGGAAGCTTATGAACAAAACAAACCCGCCTTTGGGTCAGTCGGATGGACTGCGGCTAGGCGGGTTTTGCCGTTCTGTCAGGTCTTGGCACGACGTTGGCGAAGAAGCTCGACCAACTGGGCAGGCTCGTTCGTAATAATGCTGTCGACGCCGAGCTTCAGCATGCGGTTCATTGTCTTTATGTCGTTGACGGTCCAGACGAACACTTGCTTGCGATGCTGCGCGGCAAGACGCATAAATTCTTCGTCGACCAAAGGATAAGCGGCGCTGAGCACTTCGTAGTTATGGTCTGTAAACAGCGCTTCGCGGTTTGCGGATTTCTGCCCTACGATCAAACCGGTTCGAATGCTTGCATTGAGCTGCTTGACTTTGCGCAAAAGCGCCGGATCGAACGAAGTTACCGTACAATCCGCCGTGAATTTGCGGCGCTCGATAATGTCGACGGTTTCCTCGGCCAGCCGTTTTTGATGGCCGTTATTTTTAAGCTCGATGTTGAGCTTGATTTTGCCTTGGGCGATCTCGATGATTTCTTCCAATGTCGGGACGCGTTCTTGGCGAAATTGCGAGTGAAACCAGTCGCCGGCGCTCGCCTGGCGCAGCTCGCCGTATGGGATTTCCCACATGGGCTTGTTGATTCCCGTCGTCCGTTTGGCGCTATCGTCGTGCATCAGCACGATTACCCCGTCGGCCGTCTCTTGAACGTCAAGCTCGGCATAGCCTGCGCCGTCCTTGATCGCTTGGCGAATCGAGCTCGCCGTGTTCTCGGGCGCGGCGTGCGAGCTGCCGCGGTGCGCGGTAACGAGGCCGCTGTTGTCTGCGCGCGTAGCAGGCGTCGAGCCTGAGGCGGAAAAGTTGACGGCGAATACAACGGCAAGCACCAGCATGAATTTTTGCATAAAGCAGCCTCCTGATGTAAATAAAGTGCACGGACGGCGCGAAGCTCCGAATCGGGCATCACCCAGCGTCCTCTACTATAGACGATCCGGATTCGACAAATTCCTCAAGGTCCGGACAAAAAAATTTTAGCATTTTTCGGTTAGATAAAAATTAGCTTGTCCCGGCGTTTTGGACCGCATGCGCTAACGGTTTCTTAACAATTGCGGAAGGAAGCGCGGGAGGAACGGAAAAAGGGGGCCGCCAGCGAACGAATTTGTATCCGGCGGTGAGAGATGTAGAAATGCGATCATATGTTTGGTATAATGGGAAAGCTCTTGACCGGGCCGCGACAACACAGAATAACGAGGAGGATATAAGAATGCTGCAAAAAACGCACAGCGTCGCCGGTTTGCTGGCCGCGGAAGGGGTGCTGCTGCACTTCCAAGTGCCGCTTCTGTCCTGGGAAACCGCCGCTGCGCTTCTGCTTGGCTGCTTGGCAGGGCCTTTGGCCGACATCGACAAACAGGGATCGACAATGGCCAAAGTATTTTTTCCGCTGTCCTTCGTACTGCGGCTCCTGAACGTCCGGCACCGGACGCTGACGCACTCCGTCTTGTTCCTGGGCGGCATTGCCGCGCTGCTGCTGCCACTTCCGGAACCGCTGTTCTGGAGCCTTCTGCTCGCTTACGCGTCCCATGCTTTCATCGATTTGTTCAACGAGCAGGGAGTCGAGCTGCTGTGGCCGATCAAGCTCAAATTCCGGCTGCTGCCGAAATTTATGGCGATCGAAACGGGTTCGTTCATGGAAACCGGATTTCGCTACATCCTGACGCTGCTCTGCATTGCGCTGCCGGTCCGTTACTATTGGGACACCGTCTCCGGGCTGTTCTGACTCATCCATTCGTTCATTGGGCACTCCTATCGTAACGATAGGAAATTCGTCATTGATGCAACTGCCCGCCGCCTTTATAATTCGTCTCGTTAGCGTATTTATTATAACGAAGGCTGGCGATGAACCAATTGAATCGGCTCGTTTACCAAGTCGAAAGCTAGCCGCCGGCTCATCCGGCGCTTTGCGAAAACGTACGGCATTCGGGTCGAGGAAGCCGAACAACCGCTTGACGCCTACGAATCGCTGAACGACTTTTTTATTAGTCGGTTAAAAGCCGGACTGCGCCCCATCGATCCCGACGCCGAGTCAGCAATGATCGGCTGATTACCTGCATCAGACACCGGTTCGGCATGACAACGGTCGTCAAGGTGGGAGCGATGAACGTCAGCAGCATTCGGTATACGGAGTCGCTGCGCGTCCGGCTGGACCGGGGAGAGGAGTTGGCCTTCTTCGAATTCGGTTCAACGGTTATACTACTGATTGAGAAGGAAGCTTTCGCGTTCCGCGACGGTCTCGATGTTGGCAGCAAGGTACGCGTCGGTGAAGCGCTCGGTTATTGGGAGGGGAGATGTATCAATGAAACAAAACAAGTATGATGATGTGAATTTCTTTTCTGCCTATGAAAAAATGCAAAGGTCGGTCAAAGGACTTGAAGCAGCAGGAGAATGGCATGTATTAAAATCGTTAATACCGGATTTGCGAAATAAAAGTGTACTTGATTTGGGCTGCGGTTTTGGTTGGCATTGCCGATATTCCCGCGAGCAGCAAGCAAGTTCGGTGATCGGTGTGGATCTATCGGACAAAATGCTTCAAAAAGCTCGCGAAATGACGAACGATCCGTTGATATCGTATCTCAAAATGCCTATTGAAGACATCGATTTTTCAGTTGCTCCATTTGACGTGGTTATCAGTTCATTGGCTTTTCACTATATTAAGTCGTTCGAAGCCATCTGCAAAAAGGTTTATGCTTGTCTGAAACCCGGAGGAGCATTCATTTTCTCGGTTGAACATCCCATCTTTACGTCTCGAAACGAACAAGATTGGTATTACGACGACCAAGGGAATCGTCTGCATTGGGCAGTTGACGATTATCAATCGGAAGGTGTGCGTGAAACGACATTTTTAACGGAGAACGTAATCAAATATCATCGTACGCTTTCCACTTATATCAACGACTTAATTGATGCAGGCTTTAGGATAAGAGCAGTCAAGGAACCGATTCCTTCCGAAGAAATGTTGAAGAGTGATCCTGACATGCAAGACGAACTTCGAAGACCTATGTTTTTAATCATCTCAGCGGAGAAGTGAACAAGCTAAAGGGCCCTAATAAGGGCCCTTGGCTTTTTTCTGACTATGGCTCAGTCGCCCCCGCCGCCGCAGCCGGAAGAACAGCTGGACGAAGAGGAGCAGCTTGAGGACGAACAGCTTGAAGAGGAGCAGCTTCCGGACGAGCAGCTGCCGGATGAGCCGCCGTCGTCGTTGCCGCTGTCGCTGTCGGACCAGATACCGCTGCCGCAGCCGCTGGAGGCGCAGGAGGACGAAGCTCCCGATTGCTGTCCCGCCTCGCGTTTGGCTTCCTCCTCGGTCAGCAGCTCCTGCATCTGTTCGTTGAAGCCGGTAAATTCCGTTACCGAGTAGAACAGCATAGCGCCGGCCAAGTACGGCATCAAGGAAGGACCGTGCGATTCGGAAGGCCGCTCCGTATAGGTCGGATGAACTGCAGCCTGCCGCAGCTGGTCTTTCGCTTGCTCGATTAACCACCGGACCGTTTGCCCGATTTCGGGGAATTGGGCCGCCGCTTTCCGGTTGAACCAAAGCTGCTCAAGCTCCTCCTCGCTCTCCGAGCTCAGCCGGTCGACCCGCTGCCGATCAAGCGGATAGCGGAAAAAGCTGCCCCAGATTTGCCCCGTAAACGGCGTGGACGTAAACAAGTGGGCGTACACCCAATCGAACCAGGCGCGACCGCCCGGGTCCGGCGTGCCGTCCGTATGCGGCGCATGGTGAATCGTCGAGCCGAGCAGCGTTTCCCCGAAGCGCTGGTACTCTCGGGTAAACATCAGCATCTCGTGCCAGATGTCGTCGACTGCTTCGCTGAACATCGGCACTTCTTTCAGCACGGTGGTCATCAAAAAGTATCGTTTCAGCTCCAGCAGCTTCCATTCGTATTCGGCCTCGCTCATGGATGGATACTTGCCGAGCACCCGCTTCCGCAGCCGGTCGCCGAATTCCGCCTGCAGCGCCTGCTCCAGCCGATCTGCGGCAGGCTTCAGCGGAACGCCGGGCTGAAGACCGAGTCCGGCCGGCAGCGGCTCGCTCCGGTAATCCGGCTTTGCCGGCTTTCGCGCTAGCGGCCTCGTCCCGCGGCCCGGCCCTGGCCGGCGCCGGTTCGTTTTTCCCGATTTGGAAGAAGAGGCAGCGATCAATACTACGATAACAACAAGGACTAGGATAAAGACAAAGGTCATATCGTACCTCCTCGAAGCGTGATGACCATATTATACCATAGCCGGCCCCTGAGCTTCTCCTTCGGAGGTCCTGATTTCGGAAGCTTCCTCCGCCTGCAGCTCTCCCGATTGCAGCCGGTACATTTGGTAATACCTCCCGCCCAGCCGCATCAGTTCGTCGTGCGTCCCGCTTTCCTTAATTTCGCCCCGGTCGAGGACCAGGATCTGATCGGCAGCTTTGATGGTCGACAACCGGTGCGCGATGATGAAGGTGGTCCGGCCTTTCTTCAGCACCTCCAGCGCCGCTTGAATAACGGCTTCCGTTTCCGTATCGATACTGGCGGTCGCTTCGTCCAGGATGAGAATTGCCGGGTTGAACGCCAGCGCCCGGGCGAACGAAACCAGCTGCCGCTGACCGGCGGAAAGCGTGCTGCCTTTCTCGATGACGGGCTCGTCGATACCGCCGGGCAGGGCAGCGAACATCTCGTACGCCCCGACATCGCGAAGCGCCCGCTCCACCTGCTCCCGTGTAATGGAAGGATCGTCCAGACTGACGTTCGAGGCGATCGTACCGGTGAACAGGAACGGGTCCTGAAGCACGATCCCCATATGCTGGCGGAGCAACTGCTGCGGAATATCCCGGATATCCCGGCCATCGATCAGTATACGTCCTTCCCGGACCTCATAGAACCGGAACAGCAGGTTCAGGATCGAGCTTTTGCCGGAGCCGGTATGGCCTACGAGCGCTACAGTCTCGCCCGGGCGGGCGTGGAACGTAATGTTTTTGAGTACGTCCTCGCCGGGCTTGTAGGCGAACGAGACGTTCTCGAAGGCGACGTTTCCTTTGTAACGCTCCAGCTTGCCTTCGGCCACCTCGGTGCCTTTCTCGTCCAGCAGCTCGAACACGCGCTCCGCCGACACGAGGGCCGTTTCCAGGTTGCTGAGCTGGTTCACGATGCCGACGATCGGCTGGAACATCCGGTTCATGTAATCCACGAAGGCGTACAGCACTCCGACCGTGACGAGCGTACCGAGCCAGCCGCCGCCGAACATCCAGATGACGGTCAAAAAAATGACGTTCCGGATGACGCCCACCAGGTTGTGCGAGGTGATCGCATTTAAGCTGAGCAGCTTGTTCTGATACGTAAAATGCTGCTCGTTGAGCTGCTCGAACTCCTCAAGCGTCTCCTTCTGCCGGCGGAACGCCCGGATGATCGGCATACCTTGAATCGATTCGTTGATCATTCCGTTGATGTCGCTGAGTCTGGACCGGATCGCATGGTTGTATTTGGAAGCGAAACGGCGGTACACGACGATCCACACGTAGAGGATCGGCACCAAGGGCAGCGCGATCAGCGCCAGCCTCGCGTCGAGAAAGAACAGCGCCCCGAGAATGGCCGCCATGTAGACGATACCGGAGAAAAAGTTCGCCAGCACGTTGACGTACAGCTCGCGGATCGATTCCGTATCGTTCGTAATGCGCGAGACGACTTTGCCCGCAGGCAGATTATCGAAATATTGGACGGGCAGCCGTCCGACCTGAGCAAACACGTCTTTTCGGATCGTTTGAATGATCCGGTTGGCGGACGTCTGCAGCAGGTATTTTTCCCCGTAAGCAAACAGGGCGCTCAGCGCGATCAAGCCGAAATAACAGGCAGCAAGTACGACGAGCCGTCCGAATTCCGGTTCGTAAAAGGCATAAAGCTGCGGTGTCTTCAGCTCCCGCACCGGATAGACGGCCTGCCCGCCGTCGCCGGCGACCGTCAATTCGTTCCCGTGCACGCTGCGCTGGCCGTCGAAGCGGAGCGGGCCGTCGACGAAATAGTAGCTGCGTCCGACCTGCAGCACGCGGACCTCGCGTCCCTTCGTTTCGCCTTCCGCCCAGCGGTCTTGCCGTTTGTACGTTTTGCCGTCAAAGACGACGGTGTCTTTGCCCCCTGCGGCCGCTTCGTACCATGGGTATTCCACGCCGAGAATATGGCGGTCGATCATTTGTCTGGCGACAAGCGGTCCGGCCAGCTCCGCACAGACGGCAGCGGTCAGCAGGACGAGCGCAATAAGGATCGGCCGCTTGAATAACGCCGCATAGCGGTATAACCGGATACCGGTATGTTTCATGAGGAATCACCTTCGTTTCCGCTGTGCGGACGGATCGCTATTCGGTTAGCGTTTCCGTCCGGTAGGCTTATTTTGAACGGGGAATTTACGCCCCGATGTTTGCTTCGAGCTGCTGGCGGTCGTACTGCTCTTTGTACCAGCCCCCGGCCTGAAGCAGCTGTTCATGGGTGCCTTCTTCCGCGATCCGGCCTTCGTCCAGTACGACGATCCAATCGGCATGCTGTACGGCGGACAGCCGGTGGGTGACGATCAGCGTCGTCTTGCCGGCGCGTTCCCGGCGAATGCCCGCAATGATTTCCGCCTCCGTCTTGGCGTCGACCGCCGACAGCGCGTCGTCGAGCATGAGAATTTCGGGATCGATGATCAAGGCGCGGGCGATGGACACGCGCTGCTTCTGACCGCCGGATAAGGCCACGCCTTTTTCGCCGACCAGCGTCTCCAGCCCTTCGGGCAGGAAGCGCACGTCCTTGGCGAACGAGGCCAGCTCCAGCGCCCGCTGCACTTCCGGTTCGTCCGCCTGGCTGCGGCCGAACGTAATATTTTCGCGAATCGACCGCGAGAACAAAATCGGCTGCTGCGGCACATAACCGATCCAGCCTTGGAGCGTATCGGGATCGATCCAGTCCGCGGGCACGCCGGACAGCCGGACCGCTCCCTGGCCGGAAGGGTATTCGCGCAGAAGCTGCTTGAGCAGTGTCGTTTTGCCGCTTCCCGTCCGGCCTACGATTCCGAGGGTCTGACCGCGCTCCAGCTTGAACGAGATATCGACGAGATTATCGATCGGCGAGGAAGGATAGCGGAACGTTACGCGGTCGAACACGATGCTTTTCGGCACGTCGACCGGGACCGGATTCTCCGGATTTTCCACATCCGGCTCGTAGGCGAGCGTTTCGTTGACCCGATCCAGCGAAGCGTTGCCCCGCTGCATGAGGTTGATGAGCTCGCCGATCGCGAACATCGGCCAAATCAGCATGCCGAGGAATACGTTGAACGAAACCAGCTCGCCGAGCGTAATTTCGTTGTGGAACACCAGATAAGCGCCGTAGCACAACCCGATCAAATAGCTGATGCCGACCAAAATTTTCACCGTCGGATCGAACAGCGCATCGACGCGGGCGACGGCGATGTTTTTGCGGAACACGTCGTCCGAAGTGCGGTGGAACCGTTCCTCGCTGGCCTTCTCCTGCACGAACGCGCGGATGACCCGAACGCCGTCGATCGTCTCCAGCACCTGGTCGTTCAATTGGCCGAACGCGTCCTGTGCGCTCGTGAAGCGCTCATGGATTCGCTTGCCGAACCTGCCCATCAGCAGTGCCATAACCGGCAGGGGCAGCAGGGAAGCGAGCGTCAGCTTCCAACTGATAAACGCCGCCATCATCGTCAAGATCGTCAGCATGTACAGGCTGGAGTCGATCAAAGTAAGTATTCCGAAGCCTGCGGTCGCCGAGACGGCATGCAGATCGTTCGTCGCCCGGGCCATCAAATCGCCCGTCCGGTTTCGTTCGTAGAATGTCGGCGTCATTTTGGCAAAGTGGCGCATCAGACGCGAGCGGAGCAGCCGCTCCAGCACGAAGGCGCCGCCGAACAGCTGATACATCCAGACGTAAGTGATCGCGTAGCATAACAGAGCTGCGGCGGCCCAGAAGCCAAGCACCTGATAAAACCGCGTGTCGGTCAGTGTCCCTTGATGAATGCCGTCGATGGAATAGCCGATCAGCTTCGGGGGAATGACCTCCAGAATTCCGGCGATCAGCAGCAGCAGGATCGCGGAACTGTATCGCTTCCAATGCATGGCGAAAAACCAGCGCAGCTTTTTCAATACGATAAACATGCGAGCGTACTCCTTTCCGGTTCTCTAAAAAATGGTTATGCGGCAGCGCTTGGAAAACGACGCCAAAAAAGGCATACCGCTCGTAAGCGATATGCCTTAGCGCATCCGTATCCAAGGATGCTTATCTTATCGGTTCGCAACAAACACCATACGCAGGTTCTAACTGCTGCGGACCGATAAAAAAGGCGCACGATTACGAGGGTGCGTAACCATGCGCCGCGTGTACGGAAGAAATTCGTGGAACGGCGAACGAGCCGTTACGATTCCAGCGCGGAGTGGCTGCACCGAACAATCCGGTTGTATTGAAGATGTGCGCGAAATTTTCGGTCTCTAGCGAGCAGCATCATTTGGCAGCCATCCTTTCTTGGAAATAATCTACAAATGTCACTGTACCATTGGGCTGCTCGTACTGTCAACGGAAAAAACGATTATAATCGATCCGGCCGAAGAGCTCGAAAAAAGACAAGATAGAGTCCGAGATGAGACTTGAGATTCCAGCCGACCTGAATTACATTGAGAATAAGAAGTGGGTTCCATACTATGTAAAAAAGGATGGTGCGACGATGCCGCTGTTGGATATGCCGCTGGATCAACTGAAAACGTACCAAGGACGCAATCCGCGTCCCGCCGACCTGGACGAATACTGGGAAGCCGCACTGCAGGAAATGCGGGCGACCGATCCTCTAGTCGAACTGGTGCCGTCAGAGTTCACGACGCCGTTCGCGGAATGCTTCGACTTGTATTTTACCGGCGTCCGGGGCGCGCGGATTCACGCCAAATATGTGCGACCGACCCGAACCGGCGGTCCGCATCCGGCCCTGCTCCAATTCCACGGCTATACGGGAAATTCCGGCGATTGGCAGGATAAGCTGCAGTATGCGGCGCTGGGTTTTTCCGTGGCAGCCATGGATGTACGCGGTCAAGGCGGCTTGTCGGAGGATACGGGCGGGGTGAAGGGGACGACGCATCACGGCCATTTTATCCGCGGTCTGGACGGGGAGGCGGACAATTTGCTGTTCCGCCATATTTTTCTGGATACGGCGCAGCTGGCTTCCATTGTGATGAGCTTCCCGGAGATCGATGAGAACCGGGTAGGGGCGTCGGGCTGGTCGCAGGGCGGCGCCTTGACGATGGCCTGCGCGGCGCTGGAGCCGCGGATTCGCAAGGCTGCGCCGGTATACCCGTTCCTGAGCGACTACAAGCGGGTATGGGAAATGGATTTAGCCGAAGACGCCTATGCCGAGCTGCGCACGTATTTCCGCCATTTTGATCCGCAGCATAAACGGGAAGAGGAGATTTTCACCAAGCTCGGCTACATCGATATCCAGCATTTGGCACACCGCATCCGGGCGGAGCTGCTGATCGGCGTCGGGCTGATGGACCCGATTTGTCCGCCTTCCACCCAATTTGCCGCGATCAACAAAGTCACGTCGCCGGTGCAGCTGGAAATTTACCCGGACTTCGGGCACGAAGGGCTACCAGGAATGCAGGATAAGATTTATCAATTTATGAAAACCTTATAGCGGCAAAAAAGAGCGTCCGGGCGCATCGCCGGACGCTCTAGTTTTGAGAAGCCCTAGAAGTAGAAAATCTCAGACAAAATAGAGGTGGGGTATATCTCGTAAGAGTTTACGTCCGCCTTGAAACCTGTGAAAATACCGCTAATTCTAATCAAGTTCACGGGTTGATTGGGGGTCCCCGGAAAGTAATCGGAATAAGCTTCCAAGTTACTTCACTTTCTGGGGGAGGGCAGCGGCTGGAGGGATATACCCCACCGGCGTATGCGGAGAATTTTATACGCGAAGCGGGTTTCTCAACAAGCTCAGCGTCCGGCCCATCACCGGACGCTTTTTTGCCGTTTGCGCTCAGGAAGAAGCTGCGCCCGTTCTGCGGGCCGTGAGGCGGCCGCCTATGGCGATTCCGCCCAGGTACAAGGCGGCGCTTACGCCGAACAGCAGCGGAATGCTTTCTCCGACAAACAGGAGCGATCCGAGCATCGGGCCCGCCGCCATGCCCAGATAGCGGACAAAATTGTAGACGCCGACGGCGGTCGCGCGGTCATCGGGGAACATTTCCGTAAGGAGCGTCGCCGGCATCGACATGGTAAGTCCCATCGTCAGGCCGAACAGGCAGAACGCGACGGTTAGCACGGGCAGCGATAGTCCGGCCGTGAACGCGAACAGCAGCACCGTCGCGGCGTTAGCCGCGCAACCCCATAAGTAGCCGCTCTCTCCGGAGAACCGGCTTTGGACCCATCCTCCGGCCTTGACGCCAATCATAGAGCAGAGTGCCATGAGCAGCATCAGTGTTCCTGTCTGCGCCGGCTCGTAGCCGTAGCGGTGATGGGCGATGATCGGAATGTAAACGAGAAAGACAAAGTAGACCAAAAACTGCACGAACCCGACGGTCAGCAGGGCAGCCGCCCGGGGATGGCGGGCCAACCGGACAAAGGAACTCCAATCGAGGCCCTTGCGCACGGCCGTTGCTTTCGGCCGGGTTTCGGGGAGCAGGAAAGCATTGGCCGCAAGCAGGATCAGTGATACGGCGCACAGCAGCAAAAACGCGCTTCCATAGCCGTAGCGGCCGCCGATCATTCCGCCGACCCATGGGCCGACGGCCGGAGACAGTCCGAGCATCAACTGGTAAGTCGCCATCCCTTGGGCCCGCTCCTTTCCTTCAAACACATCGCCGATCACGGCTGCTGCCACGACCGGAACGGCCGCCGCACCGATGCCCTGTAGCAGACGGAAGACGAGCAGCGCATCAACCGAGGCGGCGTAGGCGCAGCCGAGCGAGGCCAGCGTGTAGACGGCGATGGCCGGGAGGAGGACGATTTTGCGGCCCTTCCGGTCCGAGAGCGGACCGAAGACAAGCTGCATGACCGCAAGCGCTACGGTAAATACGGTCACCGTCAGGTTGACCATCGCCTGCGTCGTGTGCAGCTTTTCCTGAACCTCGACCAGCAGCGGGGAATATAAATTTTGCGCTAAAGACGCCACAAAGGCGCTGAAGCCGATCAAATACAAGATGATGCGGGATTTCATGAGATCACTCCTTTTTACTTTTGACTGACTCCCAGTCAGTTTTGTACATTACGCATTATAGTTGATTGACCGATCGTCAGTCAATAAGTAAAATGAAATTATGGAGATTACCCTAAAACGAGAAGCGTGCATTTCTCTCAATTAGCAAAGGAGTGCGACTTATGGCCAGAATAACAAAGGACCCTGAAGTGCGCAGGAACGAACTGTTGGACGCGGCTGTGCAATTGTTCGGCGATAAAGGCGTCGAGCGGACGTCCGTCAGCGACATCGTCAAACAGGTGGGGGTCGCTCAAGGGACGTTTTATTACTATTTCAAAACGAAGGACGACGTTATCTTCGCCCTGATCGAGCGTACGCTGTCAGAGCAAATGGAATATGTGAATTCGGTTGCCGGGCAGCCCGGAATAGCCGCGGACCGGAAGCTGGTGGCGGCGCTGCTCGAGCGTCCGGCCGTCCTGCCGAATTACCGGGATTTTTTGCAAGTGCTGCACCACGAGAGCAACGCAATGATCCATCAGCGGTTCGTGTCCGGGAAAATTTCCGCGATGGTGCAGCCGATCGCGCATATCCTTGAGCAGGGCGTGAAGGAAGGCGTGTTTCAGGTTGCGCATCCGGCGGAAACGGCCGAATTCATGCTCACGGCGATTTTGTTCATGTTCGACCCGGGCTTTTTTGACCGGACCGAGGAGGAGATCCGCGCCAAAGCCGACGCGATCGTCGGCATCATGGGGAAGCTGCTCGGTGCGGACCTCCCGCCGCCGGATCAGACAAGAAGCTTGTTAGCACTTTAAGCCGGGCGGATTGTTCGTTGACGGTTTGATTTCCCTGCGACTACAATAGGAAGGGAACGTTTTCATTAAACGTCTGCGGAGCCGGAAACCGGTTCCGCGAACCGCTTGGAATTTGATAAAATGGACGGAGGATGGACATGAATAGATTAGATGCCGTCGCCATCGGCGAGCTGCTAATCGATTTTACGCCTGCGGGGGTGTCTGAGCAAGGGCTGCCGCGTTACGAGCAAAACCCCGGCGGCGCGCCGGCCAATGTGATGGCCGGGCTGACCAAGCTGGGCAAACGGACGGCATTTATCGGTAAAGTCGGCGAGGATGCCTTCGGCCGTTTTTTGACGGGGGAGCTGGAGAAGCACGGGGTGGATACGGGCGGCATGGTATTTACCGGCGAAGCCGGTACGACGCTGGCCTTTGTCAGCCTTGATGCCAGTGGAGACCGTTCTTTCAGCTTTTACCGCAACCCTGGGGCGGACATGCTCCTGCAGGAGTCGGAGATCGACTGGGAGCGGATCGGGGAGGCCGCTTTGTTTCATTTCGGCTCCGTCTCGATGACGCACGAGCCGTCGGCTTCGGCGACGCTGCGCGCGGCTGCCTATGCTCGCCGGGAAGGCAAGCTCGTCTCCTTCGATCCGAATCTGCGTCCGCTGCTGTGGCCGGATTTGGACCGTGCAAAGCGGCTCATTCTGGAAGGGCTGACTTACAGCGACGTTCTAAAGCTTTCCGAGGAGGAGCTGCATTTTCTGACCGGCGAGCGGGACTTGGAGGCGGGTACGCGGCAGCTTCAGGAGCAGTACGGCACTCCGCTGATCTTCGTGACGCTGGGGCCGGACGGCAGCTTTTACCGTCAGGGCGAGCGGACGGGCCGGGTGCCGGGCTTTGCGGTGAAAGCCGTCGATACGACCGGCGCGGGCGACGCGTTCTTTTCCGGCGCGCTGTTCCGCTTGATGGAATCCGGGAAGCGCCCCGAAGCGCTGACGGAAGAGGAGCTCGGCGAGGTTTGCCGCTCGGGCAATGCGTCCGGTGCGCTTACGACGACCCGCAAGGGAGCCATTCCCGCCCTACCGTCTCGGGAGGAGCTGGACCAACTGATTCGCGGAAATTGACGGGCCAAGCATGGAAACGTTTTATTTTCCGATGTCAAGCCCTTTTAACCGATGGTAAATTGAGATACAATAACGTATGGAGATGACATTGCTTGTAAGATCATCCCGTTGTAAGTTATCGCAGCCATAAAGGGGAGACAGGTCATGACCAGCGCGCAATATCGGGTGGAAAAAGACTTTTTGGGCACAAAGGAAGTACCGGTCCATGCTTATTATGGAGTTCAAACCATGCGGGCCGTAGAAAACTTTCCGATTACCGGATACCGGATTCATAAAGAGCTGATTATCGCCATGGCAACGGTCAAAAAAGCGGCGGCTATCGCCAATATGGAGATCGGACAACTGAATCCGAACCTTGGGAAGGTCATCGTTCAGGCGGCTGAAGAAATTATCGCCGGACAATGGCACGATCAATTTATTGTAGACCCGATTCAAGGCGGGGCGGGTACGTCGATCAACATGAACACGAACGAAGTCATCGCCAACCGGGGCATCGAACTGCTCGGAGGCGAGAAGGGCAATTACTTTACACTTAGCCCCAATACGCATGTGAACATGGCGCAGTCGACGAATGACGCCTTCCCGACGGCGATTCATATTTCCGTTCTGACGCTGCTTGATCAGCTGCTTGAGGTGATGAACGAGCTGCACGAAGGCTTCGAGGCCAAAGCGAAAGAATTCGACGGCGTGATCAAAATGGGCCGGACGCACCTGCAGGACGGCGTGCCGATCCGCCTCGGCCAAGAGTTTGAAGCTTATCGCCGGGTGCTTGCGAGAGACATCAAGCGGATTACGCAGACGCGGCAGCATTTGTACGAGATCAACATGGGTGCGACGGCCGTTGGCACCGGCTTGAACGCCGACCCGCGCTACATTAAGCGCGTGGCGGAGCTGCTGGCCGAATTGACCGGCTTCCCGCTGGTCAGCGCGGAGCACCTCGTCGATGCGACGCAGAACACCGACGCCTATACGGAAGTGTCTGCGGCGTTGAAGGTGTGCATGATCAACATGTCGAAGGTGGCGAACGACCTGCGGCTGATGGCTTCGGGGCCGCGTACCGGCTTGGCTGAGATCAACCTGCCGGCGCGTCAGCCGGGCTCCTCGATCATGCCGGGCAAAGTGAACCCGGTCATGTGTGAGGTTGTCAATCAGGTAGCGTTTCAGGTAATCGGCAACGACCATACCATTTGCCTGGCTTCCGAAGCGGGACAGCTTGAGCTGAACGTCATGGAGCCGGTGCTGGTGTTCAATCTTCTGCAATCGCTCAGCATGATGAGCCAGGTGTTCAAGGTGTTCAAAAAATATTGCCTCGACGGCATCCAAGCGAACATCGACCGCTGCAAAGAATACGTGGAGCGGAGCGTTGGCGTCATTACCGCGCTGAATCCGCATCTGGGCTATGAGCCGGTGGCGAGAATCGCCCGCGAGGCGATCGAAACCGGCCGTTCGGTCCGCGAGCTTTGCCTCTTGTACGATGTGCTGCGCGAAGACGAGCTGAACTTGATTTTGGACCCGTACGAAATGACGAATCCGGGCATTGCGGGCGCATCGCTGCTCGAAACACACCGCGACGAAGAGAAAAAATAACGGCCGGACGCTTCCGTCTGGCCGGTTAGGCGACAAGCGCCGCTGTCTCAAGAGACGGCGGCGTTTGTTTTTTGATTCGTAGGGGCTTTTTTTAAGGCCAATAATAAAATCATTCCAATGATGCACGACGTGCCGACCCACTGGAAAATTCCAAACGGCTCTTTCAGCCAAAGAACCGTGGTCAACACAGCCGCCAGCGGCTCCAGACTGCCGACGAGGCTCGTTTCTTTGGGGGAAAGACTTTGCAAGCTTTCGATATAAAACCAAAAGGCGAGCATGGTGCCGAAGATGATCACGAAGACCAAGTATAAACAGGCTTCCAGCGGCATACCGGCAAAATCCGCCTGCCAGGGCGGACGGATAAAGCTTAAGGCGGCGCCCCCGATGATCATCGCCCATCCCACGATGACAAGCGAATCGTATTGCTTCAACAGAGGAACGGCATATACGGTATAAAACGCTAGCGTTACCCCGGATAACACTCCCCAAACGATGGCAGGCATCGGCACCGATAGCTGGGAGACAGAGCCATTGGTTAATAATAAAAAGCAGCCGACCAAAGCCAGGGAAACGGTGACTAGATCTTGTACGGTGAACACCGTCTGTTTTCGCAGGATGAGATAAATAATGATCATGACCGGCGCCAAATATTGCAGCAGCGTAGCGACGGCGGCATTGCCATGCTGGATCGAAGCCATATACGTGTATTGAACCGCGAGCGTGCCAAATAACGCGAAAATAACCAGTTTAATGGCCACTCTTCGGTTTTTCCAGACTCCGGTAATTTGGGAACGGTCTTTTGTGAAAAATTGCACGGTTAAGAGTAAAATACCGGCAATCAGCAATCGGGTCGTGACCAGCCAATCGACCTCGATAGCGTAATGTTGAAACAGCTTTTTGGCGACGGTGCCGCTGATTCCCCATAATACCGCTCCGGTTATCACGAGAAATAATCCTTTTCTTCTAGCAGGTCTGTCCATAAACAAGTCTCCACCTTAAAATATAATAATAGTATTATATAGGAGAAAGCGGGCTTTGAAGATATTAGAATCGGATAAATAAATATAAGGATTTTGAGGTCGGAGTCATCATGCAAATTAAAAATTTCAAGATGGACCAAAGCTTAAAGGAACTGACCGAGCACCGAACGGTCGTGCTGCCGATGGCATGCTACGAAACCGTAATTAATCAAAATATACACGGCTATATCCCGCTTCATTGGCATGAGGAAATTCAACTGGTGCTGATTGTAAAAGGAGAAGCCCTTTTTCAAATCAATGAAGATCGCATAACGGTTCGGGAAGGCGAGGGCTTGTTTATCAATAGCGGCTGCCTGCATATGGCGGAAGAAATGGATCAATCGGGCTGCGTCTACATTTGCTTGAATGTTTCTTCCCATTTCGTATTATCGCAAGAGCTTTACACGACCTTTGTATATCCATATATTCAAGCGACAAATCTTTCATACTTACATTTGCATCCTAGCCAGCCTTGGGGGAAAAATAGTTTGGATGCCATCCTCAGCATTCATCGATTGCTCCAGCAGAAACCGCCGTTCTATGAAATCAGTATCACCGTGCAGCTGTCGTTAATTTGGCAAAACCTCATTAGGAATGGCTTTGAGCCGGAATACGACCGGACGGAAATGCAGAAGAACCGGCGAATCAAGCACATGCTGCAATGGATTCATACCCATTATACTGAAAAAATCAAGCTCGATGATATCGCCAGAGCCGGCCAATTGAGCCGGTCCGAATGCTGCCGCTATTTCAAGCGAATTCTGAAGACGACGCCGCTAAGCTACGTAACGGAATACCGAATCCAAAAAAGCTTAGTCCTTCTGCAGCAAGCGGAATCGAATGTGACGGAAGTCGCCTACCAAGTAGGGTTTAATAGTACAAGCTATTTTATTGATCAATTCCGCAAGTCTATGAAGATTACACCCTTAGCTTACAAGAAATCTAAAAAAATGGATGACGGCTCATAGAACGAGACGTAATGCTTGAATAAAATGATTGAAAAAATCAAAATTATGATTTATATTATCATTAATAAGACGAAAGGGGTAATATTGTGAAGCCATTCGGTCAATATACGTATCCTGAAATTTCGGCACAGGCGGAGGCGCTGAATGCAGCGCTGGCACAGCTTCAACAGCAGGGAGATTGGGTTCAAAAGCATCTCCTCGATTCGGAAACGGACGAGACGGTGTTCATCGGCAGCGGCTCATCCTATTATCAAGCACTGGCGATGGCGTCCGTCTACCGGGCTTGGGTGGGCAAAAGCGCAACGGCGTATCCTTCCTCGGAGGTGTTCCTGTTCCGCGAGCAGACGCTCCCTCCAAACCGCAATTATTTGGTTATCGGCGTATCGAGATCGGGCGAATCGACGGAAGTGCTGCTGGCGCTGGAAGCCGTGAAGCCGCTTCCTAACGTGAAGGTTGCGGGTATCACCTGCTACGAAGAGAGCAGCATGGCGAAGCTGGCCGATTGTCTGGTATCCCCGCTCGGTAAAGAAACGAGCACCGTTATGACGAAATCGTTCAGCAGTATGACGTTTTTGATGCACGCGGCGATCGCCAAGGCGGCGGGAAAGCAGGATCAATTCGAACAGCTTGCAGCGGTCGCGCAAACGGACGATCAAGTCGTCAAAGCCGCCGACGCTTTCATTAAACCTTTGGTCGACACGAACGATTTTCACAAGGTCATTTACCTCGGCATGGGCACGTACTACGGCATCGCGCTGGAAGCGAGCTTGAAAATTAAAGAAATGTCCTACGTTTGGACGGAGGCGTACGGTACGCTGGAGTTCCGTCACGGTCCCAAGTCGATTGTGGAGCCGGGCACGCTCGTCTGCCTGCTGCTGTCCGAGAAAGCACGCGATTACGAGCTGAAGGTCGCCAAGGAAATGCAGGAGTACGGCGCATTCGTGCTGCTTGTTACGGCAAAGGCCGGGGAAGACACCGCGTTCGCGGATGCGGTCTTCGAAGTCGGCGGAGCGGAGATGAGCGACGATGCCCGCACGGTGCTTTATTTGCCGGCGCTGCAATATTTGGGCTTCTATACGGCCATGAAACGCAACGTGGACCCGGATATGCCCCGCAACCTGACGCAAGTGGTCAAAATTTAGCCGGAAGCGAGATGACATCGATATGCCATTAGTATCATCCACCTCATTGCTGGAAGCGGCCCGTGCGGGCGGCTACGGAATCGGCGCATTCAACGTGCATACGCTGGAGATGCTGCAAGCGGTCGTCGACGCCGCGGAAGAAACCGGATCGCCTTTAATTCTTCAATCGACAGTGGGGACGGTCAAGCATCTCGGTCCCGATTATATTGCGGCGGCAGCTACGGTTGCGGCCAACCGTTCCCGGGTGCCGATTGCGCTTCATCTGGACCATTGTACGGACTTTGCAACGATCGTGCAGTGCATTCGGGCCGGATACACGTCGGTGATGATTGACGCTTCGATGCTGCCTTTCGAAGAAAACGTGCGCTTGACGAAGCAAGTCGTCGAAGTGGCGAGCGCAGCGGGCGTCAACGTTGAAGCCGAGCTCGGCAAAGTGGGCGGCGTGGAAGACGATATCGTCGTGGCCGAGCACGAAGCGCTGATGGCCGACCCGCAGGAGTGCGCCGAATTCGTCGAGCGGACCGGCGTTCATACGCTGGCGCCTGCGATCGGCACGGCTCACGGCATTTACAAGGGCGAGCCGAAGATCGATTTCGACCGCATCCGGCGCATTGCCGAGGTCGTCTCGGTACCGCTCGTGCTGCACGGCGGCTCCGGCATTCCGGAAGAGCAGGTGAAGCGCTGCGTCTCGCTGGGCATGGCCAAAATGAACATCGCCACCGAGATCCGTATCGTTTTCTCCGACGCGATCAAGGCCGTATTTGCGGACAATCCGCAGGAGAACGATCCGCGCAAATATATGATTCCGGCCAAGCAGGCGGTAAAAGAAGCGGCGATTGAAAAAATGCGTATGGTCGGCTGCATCGGCAAAGCCGGAGACCTCCGATGATCGTCACTGTCACCTTGAACGCGGCCATCGATAAGACATATCATTTGCCTGCGCTGGCCGCAGGGCAAGTTTCCCGGGTGGACCGGGTGTACGCGGAGCCGGGAGGCAAAGGGATTAATGTCGCCCGCGTCGTCGCGCTGCAAGGCGTTCCCGTGCTGGCGGCCGGATTTGCCGGCGGCAGCAACGGGGATTTTATCGAACGCGGATTGACGCGGCAGGGCATTGCGCATGACTTCGTAAAGATCGAGGGCGAATCCCGTATCTGTCTGAACATTATGGATCAAGACGGCGTGTCGACGGAGCTGCTGGAACCGGGACCGACGATCGCCGGGCAAGAGATGGAGGCCATGCGGGAAAAGCTTGCGCAGCTTGCCGCGCGGGCGAAGGTCGTCGCTTTCAGCGGCTCGCTTCCGGCCGGCGTGCCAAAGTCCTTTTATGCGGAATTGATCGGCATCGCTCAAAAGCAAGGCGCCGTCGTATTTTTGGATACGAGCGGTGAAGCACTGATACGGGGGGCGGAAGCAAAGCCTTACTTCATCAAGCCGAACGAGGACGAAGTCGCCCAGTGGCTCGGCCATTCGATCGAGGACGAAAACGCGTTAAAGCAAGGCTTGCTGCGGCTGAACGAGACCGGCCTTCCTTGCATCAGCGTATCGATGGGAGCGCAGGGCTCGCTGACCGCTTTTCACGGCGCTTGCTACAGGGTACGCGCCCCGAAGGTCGACGCGGTGAATGCGGTCGGCAGCGGGGACGCTTACGTGGCCGGCATGGCTATCGGCACAGCGCAAGGGCTTCCCGTCGAGGAATGCCTCAGATTGGCCACCGCCTCCGGGACGGCAAACGCGTTGACGGCCCGGGCGGGCTACGTCGAGCCGGAGGACGTCAAACGGCTGCTCGACGAAGTCGTCGTGGAACGGATCGGGTAGCGACAGCAATCCTAAGAAAGGGCAGTACCGACATCTGTCGGTCTGCCCGCAGCTTCAACACTCCGGGAGTCACCTTGTGGCTCCCTTTTTGCATGGACTCTCCCCAATGAGGTCCTGTTACTTCGAGGCAGAACCAAGCTGGTCCAGCCAGTAAATCCCCGTCGGCTGCCGGTCTTTATCCTCCACATCGACCAGACTGACGCTCGGGCTAATGCTTAAGCTTTGCAGCGAATCGCCGCTGGCCCGGCCCTCGATTTCGGCGATGTGGAACTTCACGAATCTGGGGTTCTCTTCGAGCAGCGACAAATCGTTGATGTCGTCGCCAAACCAAACAACCGTATATTCCTCACCGTCCGCTGTTGTTCCGATTGCATAAGCCTGGGAAATCTTCAGTTTGTACTGCTCGGCCAGCATTTTCAGATCCGTGGCGGTGGACTTCTTAAAGGTGGCGGCAAACGGCCATATGCTTTGCTCCGACAAGATTCCCACCCGCTCCGCAGCGCCCTTCCGGTATTGCTCCAACGTTTCCTTGGAGTAAATGTTCGTATATTCGCCCTTTACTTTTTTGATGTTTTTTTCATCCGCATGCGATGGGAAAGAAACTTTGAAATCGGCCGGAGCCGTTTTGAAATTCGGGTTCTTCTCATTAACCTGCTTCCACTCGATGCGGGCGAGCTGATCCTTGGTATCGGATAAGTCGTTGATCGTGCCTCCAGGCTGGCCGAATCTCTGCAGCGAGTGCAAGGTCAGGATCGGCTTATCGCTGCCCTCCCGGGAGCTCCATCCTGTGTACAAGGTGTACGATTTGTCCGGATTCAGCCGATCTCCGCCAAGAATCGATACGATGACTTCGTCTCCCGCATCTTCTCCCCCGGTATTCAGATCGACCTTGACTCCGGGCAGATTGGTCATGATGACCTTGGGCTTCAAAGCATCGGAGGCATCGGTCTGAAAGGCCAGAGCGGGAATGTTGCGGAAAATGCCCTGCCTTTGAAACGCTTGAATCTGTTCTTTGGTCCACTCGGCGCGAACCTTTGTCGTCATGAAGTCCTTCCCGACTTTATAGGCTTCCAGTTTTGCTTTGGTCGGCAAATCTGCATTCGCCGCTTTGGAATTCGTAAATTCGCTCTCGTAAGCGAACGCCCCGGTACATAAGAAAAGCTGCATGGCTAATGCCGCCGAGACTAAGGTCCGTTTCTTCATCTTCTTGGAATACCTCCTCGAAATTCACTTTGCGCTCATGGAAAAATCACCATTAACTGCCAACTCGCTTCTTTTAAGACGCAGCGGAGCTTCAAAAAGTTTCAAGCTTTATGCTCATTTTCGTAAAATTCCCATCATGCCATCGGAAGATAAGCGTACTTCTCCGTAACAAACGATGAGCCAATCCGGGCCCGACACCCTATAGTCAGGATATACCCGAACGCTGACAGGAGGCGGTTACGCATGAGTTTGTTAACCCAAGAAGAGGTTTCGTTTTATGCCGAGAACGGCTATTTGCTGCATCACAAGCCGTTGTTTTCGGAAGAAAAGCTGGGGGAATTGACCTCGATCTTCGAGGAACAACTGGCGCAAAAGGGGAGCAAGCTGTCCGACGAGCTGGATACGCCGCATTTTCGCGAGGAACGGCTGCTGAAGTTTTTGCTTGCGGACGAGGTGCTGGACCTGGTGGAGCCGCTGATCGGTCCGAATATCGGGCTGTGGTCCAGCCATTTCATATGCAAGGATGCGTTCACCGGCCGGGCGACACCGTGGCATGAAGATTCGGCCTATTGGAACGGACGGCTCAGCGGCTATGACAAAATCGTCACCGTCTGGCTCGCAATCGACCGCAGCAACCGCGACAATGGCTGCATGCGGGTCATTCCCGGCACACACCGGAACGGATTTTCCGAGTACGAGCCGGTGGACGGCGGCCGGAACTTGTTTCCGACGCAAATTAAACAAATTGACGACCGGAATGCAGTATACTTCGAGCTGGAACGGGGCGAATGCTCGCTGCACGATTCGCGGATTATTCACGGCGCCGCCCCGAATACGAGCCCACACCGCCGCTGCGGCTACACGATGCGTTATTTTTCCACGGAATTGAAGGTGCTGCCCGAGAAAAATCCGAATTTCAAAATATGGCTGGCGCGCGGCAAAGACATCGCTGGAAACCCGTTCGTTCCTGTATAATGGGACTTATCCAATGAACTCTTAGATGAAAAAGCGGGAGGGCCGTCATGGGACCCAAACAACCGGAGCGCTTGCGGAGCGTGCACTATGTGGCGCCGAACGCTCCTTTTCATGTTTACCGTCAATCGGTTGCCGGACGCGTCGACCTGCATTGGCACGAATTTTACGAGCTGTGCTTCGTCCATTCCGGCCGCGGAACCAATATCGTGAACGGTGAGCCGCATGGGCTTGAGCCCGGCAGCATGTTTCTGCTGACGCCCGCTGATTTTCATGAAATCGAGCTTGTTCCCGGAGAAACGATGGAAATTCTCAACCTCGTTTTTTTGGAGGAGGTGCTGACGGACGAACTGCGTGAGCTGTTATTTCCCGGTATCTTGAAGCTTCAGACAAGGCTCGACGCTGTGGAGGCAAGCGGCATGCAGGCGGAATTTGATCGTGTCCTTGCGGAATTCAACGATTCGCGGCCGGGCGGAAACTTGATGATTAAAGCGACGCTGACGCGCATATTGGTCGGGCTTGCGAGGCAGTGCCGGCATGATCGCGGGCCGTCGGATTCGGGCATTCGAGAGGCTTTACGATCGGCGCACCCGGGCATGCAGAAAGCGCTTATGTACGTTCACCACCATTTCCGGGAAGCGCTGACACTGGAGGAAGTCGCCCGGCAGGCGAAGCTGACGCCCAATTATTTCAGCCATACGTTCCGCAAGCTGAGCGGCATTCCGTTTCAGAGCTACCTGCAGGAGCTGCGCCTGACGTTTGCCAAATCGCTGCTGGCCGCAAGCGACCTGCCGGTGACGGAAATATGCCACGCTTCCGGCTTTAACACGCTGACGCATTTCGAACGGGCTTTTAAGAAAAGGTTCGGCTGCCCGCCCTCCGGCTTGCGCAAAGGCAGCCTGCATTGACGCTCGCTGCGATATTCGCAAATAAAACAAATGCCTAAATGAATTCTAACATTTATCTAATAATGATATGATACCATTATTTATCATAAGGAGTCGGGAGATATCCTGGATAAGGATGGTGTATATGGGAACCGCTAACCGAACGATGCCGAAAGCCGCTCATCATATTCCGCAGTTTTTGTCAGATGAAAACATGGAACGGCTTACGCAGATCATGTACCCGAAACAAGCGGCAGAGGGCGACTATTTGTTTTGGGAAGGGGATAAGGCGGATAGGCTGTACTATGTTCACGGGGGTACGGTAAAGTTGAGCAAATCGACGGAGGACGGCAAAGCGTTCATTTTGCAAGTGGCGCAGTCCGGCGATCTGTTCGGCGAGTTCGGAAGCGGCGAACCGCAGTCTTACGGGTATGACGGCATCGTGATGGAAGATGCGTCGCTTGGTGTCATTCTGATCAAAGACTTGGAAGTCCTCATTTGGAGACACGGCGATATGGCGATGCAGCTATTCAAATGGATGAGCCAGATGCAGCAATTCGTGCAGTCCAAATTCCGGGACTTGCTGCTGTTCGGCAAAAACGGCGCGCTCGCCTCGACTTTGATCCGTTTGACTAACTCTTATGGCGAAATGGATGAAAGGGGAATTCGCATCACGATCAAATTGACGCATACCGATCTGGCGAACATGATCGGTTCGACCCGAGAGGGGGTAAACCGGATGCTTAGCGAATATAAGGCGGCTGGGGCCATCGAGTTGGAGAACGGAAGATTGGTTATAACCAATTTGCCTTTCTTCCAGGCCATGGTCGGCTGCGCCGGGTGTCCGCTTGGCGTATGCCGGATCTGACGACGGGAACGGTCTAAATCGGGCGAATAGGCGTCTTACGCGTTGGAGCACACTAAAACGGCGTGTGACTTCATCACGAAAGAGTAAGGATGATGGATGTTGAAAATATTCCTTTTTCTCCTGATGCTTTGGTTCGGCGCCTGGCCGGCAGGAAGCGCACTGGGAGCTGCCCCGTCACCTTCGACTGGGACGTCGCCCCCGGCCGGCTTGGAGGAGGAAGGCGTATATTTATTGATCGATAAATCGGAGAACCGGCTGACCGTCATCGTGAACGGGAGGGCGGCATACGGCTTTCCCGTTGCAACAGGACGGACGAAGGACCCGACGCCGACAGGGACGTTTCATATTGTGACCAAAATCGTGAAGCCGTGGTACGTGCGGAAGCAAATTCCCGGAGGGGACCCGCGGAATCCGCTGGGGACGCGTTGGATGGGAATCAACGTCCCGGGCTCCGGAGGGTATCAATACGGCATTCACGGAACGAACCGGCCGTACTCGATCGGCAGCAGCGCTTCGTCAGGTTGCGTCCGCATGCATAATCGAGATGTCGAGTGGCTCTATCGTCACATCCCGCTCGGTACGGTAGTTATCGTACGGGATTGAACGGGTATACCCGACTTTTTTTAAAAAAGGATGAATAGAAAAGTCGCAGGTGGTACATGCTAAAATCAACGGTGAAAAGAGAGGTGTGGTTCCGTTGAACAGTTCAACGAGAAATACCAGGGAAGTTGCTTCCGAATCGAGATAGAAGCGGAGGGATGTGCCAAAGACACGTTAGAGTAGTACACGTACTGCGATCGTGAATGAGGTAAGACCCGAGCTTTAGGCGAGGTTCAAGGCAAAATACCAAAATCGTTCACCGTTGGAAGGACTCCGCAAGGGGTCCTTTTCCTATTACCCGTCCTGACGGCTAACTGTCAACAGCCGCCCAGACATACCGCCCCTTCTGATACGTCAAAAAGCTTCCCGCCCTTACGGTGCAGGAAGCTTTTTTCATCCCGTTTGCCCGGGAATCCGGCTGAAGGACTTGCGCTATACCTTCGTTCGCCGGCCTATCAGCAGCGTGACTACGAACAAAATCAGGAAGAGGATGAACAATACCTTGGCGACTCCCGCCGCTGCGCTGGCGATCCCGAAAAATCCGAAAATACCGGCGATCACGGCGACGAGGAGAAAAACTAGCGACCAGTATAACATAGATGTTCGCCTCCTTTGTCCAGTGGACCGTAAGTCCGTTTCTCGTTTCATGCTTTTCTTACCCGACGCGTCTTCGCATGAATCAGCGCCGGTTTCAGGCCGCAAAGGAAGAGGTTAATGAGGAAACAAGAACGTTTGCCGGAATGGAGGAAGCTTTATGGACCAGCGCACCGTTCGGTTTCCTAACGCCAGATGGTCGTGGACATTGATGACGGCCCGTGAGGACACCAGGATGCCTCGGGTTCGCTCCGGGGGGACTGCGAAGCTGCTGCAAGGCTTTATCGTTTATTCGCTGCATCCCGAGAACGGGCAGCAAAAAATGTTTTACCGGGTCGACGAATCGGAACTGCTGACCTTGCAGGAAGGGCTGTACCCGTTTGACGACGAACAGGAGAAGCATATGCTTTCCTGCATGGATCGATGCCGGACGGCGCTGCAAGGGTTCTGCATGCTGATCGGAGAAGTGGCGCTGACGTTTTTATCGCAGATGGAAGAGCTGGAATGGAAGCTGGAGGAGCTGGAAGGCCGGATGAAGCGAAGCAATGATTCGAAGGTGCTGGATGAAATTATGGATCTTCAGTATGAAGTGCTGGACTGGCACCGCATTCTTCAGCCGCTCGAAGAGTTTCACGCCGCCGCCAAAGGGTGGGCGGAAGACAGCCCCTGTCACGAATATGACAACAACGAGTTGCTGCTCCAAAGGCTGCATTCCCGGCTGAACCGCTACCGCACCGAGCTGGACATCCTGCTGAATATCGACAACAATATCGCGACGTACCGGGGCAACGAAATTATGAAGACGCTCACCGTATTTTCCGTCATCTGTACCCCGGCTACCGTATTCGGCTCCATCTGGGGCATGAACTTCAAGAACATGCCCGAGCTTGAGCTGCCGTTCGGCTATGCCCTGGCCATCTCAGCCATTGTCTTACTAACCTTATCCGTTTACTTTTGGATGCACTGGAAAGGCTGGACCGGCGATCTGCTGAAAGGGAAAAACAAAGATTCCAACATTGTCTGACGTACGCAAAAGACGGCCCCTGCGCCGCGCAGAAGGCCGTCTCTTAGAATAATCGAAGAACCGATATTAGGCCGCAGGGTCCGGCTTGCCGAGAAACTTCCAGAATACGCCGCCTAGCAGATCCTCAATATCGCGGCGGATCTCCTCTTCCTCCAGCCGCCAGCCGGCGTCGAACAGGTCGCCGTATTTATCGCAAAGCACTTTGCCGATAATCGCGCGCGAGTGATCCCATTTGTACAAGAGCTGATCCAGAATACGGCAATCCGAGTGCTGCGGAATGACGCTGCCGCCAAGCAGCTCAAGCCGCATCCGCGTAATCTCCTCGATCAGACTCGGGTTGTTCAGAAACCACCAGCAACCGAATACGAGCAGGTTGCGGTTTTTCCGCGCGGTGACGGCCAGCTCGTGCTGGTTTTCCCGGGACAGCATCGTGACCAAAAATTTCACGTCCTGATACTTGCTGACGATTCGCTCGACCGCGCCGATGTCGCTTTTGCCCAGGCTGTCGCCCGCATCCTTCAGGGACGGATTGACCTTGCGCTTCACCCCGATCATCATCGCAAACGGAATTCCCGCTTCCCGCGCAACCGGCACGATACATTCGTCGATGATGCGGACGCGCGCAGAATCCTCGGGATACGCAAAATCGTTCGGCAGCGAAACGGCCATATACAGCGGGTTCATCCGGGCAATCCAATCCTTCAGGAAGCGGCGGATTTCGGCGAGCGTGCCGCCGGACAAGTCGGCGCTGACCTCATAGCCCTGCTCCTTGAGCTTGCTCCAGGAGCTATCCCACAGATTAAGCAGCGGATCAATCCGCAGTGCGGCCAGGAAGCGAGGGTCTTGACTTGCGCCGGATTCCCATTTGCCGCGTTCGTAAGCATCGAACGGATCGTTGGTCATCACGACCGTCTTCACGTTCGCAAGCTTCAAAATGCGGTCGATGTAGTCGCTGGCGCTGACGCTGCGGAAATACGCGCGGTACTCCTCCAGATCGCGCTTCGACAGATCGAGGCCGAGCCGGTTCAATACCGTGACGACGCCTCGGCACGCTTCGCTGTAGGGCGAATGGTCGATGAACAGCGTCTGCCAGATCAAGTCGGCCTGCTCTTGCTTGGACAGTTGCCAGAAAGCGTCGTAAGACAAATCCGGGCGGAAACGGAACGTTTCGGCGATCAGATAATGGTACGTCAGCAGCTCGTCTACTCCCCACAGCAGCAGGTCTCCGAACGATTCGGCAAACAGATGGGTATGAATATCGGTGACCGGGGTGGTGCGCACCGTTTCGGTCACAAAAGCGGTCAACTGCTCCTTGGTTGCAATCGTCATGATATCGGTAGTCCTCCCGAAAATCGATTAATGTTCACGTGAACAATGCTAATATTATAGCACTTATTTTCACTTTAGGATAGAGATGGGCGTTTGCCCGTGCCATTTATTTTAACCGGGCATAGCATGAAAGGGACGATTGCAAACCATCCGGATAGGGGCGTATGCCGATGGGATTTTTCACTTCCTTGTTGCTCATTCTGATCTTATTTATTTTGCTGTTGATCGTTTTGATGGTGTTGGCCTGATGCAAACCGCTATACACGAACACTGGCGCGGGAATACAAAGCGCAGTAAAAACAGCCCGGGAGCCGTTTGGGAGAAACGGACCGGGCTGTTTTCGTCCTGCCTTAAAACCCTTTATATTGGGGCTCCTCGTTCTCAAGCTGCTGCACGCGCGCGCTGACTTGGTCAACGATTTGCTGCGTTTGCTGCGCGCAATTTTGGAACAGCGTCTTGGCTTCCTGATTTTGCGTGCCCAGCGCGAACGTTTCCAAGCTGGCTTGTGCGCTTTTCAGCGAAGCCAGCGTCGTTTTCACTTGGCTTGCCACGGTCATCGTTATCACCTCCACAAACGATAATGTGCGCGATTAAGAGGCAGCTAATGAATGTCAATAACTACCTGCCATAACTCTTCCGATTCGGCAAATAATTTAATTGATCTCGTCACACCATGAAAGCTAAGCTCGCACGGAAAAGGAGAGGGATTCGTTGCAGGATTGGATGCACATTGTTTTTCGGGCGATTTCGACGATCGCGATCTTGTTTTTGATGACCCGAATTTTGGGAAAAAAACAAATATCTCAATTGACCTTCTTCGAATACATAACGGGAATTACCCTTGGCGAGGTTGCCGGGTTTATGTCCACGGACGTCGAGGCGAACTACATGCACGGCTTTATCGCCTTGTTCCTCTGGTTCGCGGTTCCGCTGCTGCTGGAGATGCTGACGCTGAAAAGCAAGCGGCTGCGGGACTGGTTCGAAGGAAAAGGAACGGTATTCATCAAGGAAGGCAAAATTCTCGAGGACAATTTGAAGAAAGAACGCTATACCGCCGACGAACTGCTTGAGCAGTTACGTGCCAAAAACGTGTTTAACGTGGCCGACGTGGAGTTTGCGATGCTGGAACCGAGCGGGGAAGTCAGCGTGCTGCTGAAAAAAGAAAATCAACCGCTCACAGCGAAGCATCTCGGAATCAAAACGGCGCCCGAACGCGAATCCCAGGCGGTCATTATCGACGGCAACATTATGGACGAGCCGCTCGCCACTGCAGGGCTAAGCCGGGAATGGCTCTTGACGGAGCTGGAAAAAATCGGCGTGACCCCGGAGAACGTGTTCATCGGTCAAGTGGACGTCTACGGGGGGCTGCACGTTGATTTGTACGACGATATGCTTCTCGTGCCTGACGATGTGTCGAAGCCGCTGTTGTTTGCAACGCTTAAGAAGTGCGAAGCGGATTTGTCGCTGTACGCTCTGGCGGTTAAGAACGAGGGCGCGAAGCACGTGTATGAGAGCTGCGCGGAGCAAATGAACCGGATCTTGGAACAGGCCGAGCCTCTGTTGAAGCGATAAAACCATGCGGGAGGAGCAGCGAGCATGACCACAAAGTCCAAAATGAAAAAGTTGACCTGGACCCAGCAGGAATATCAGGAATTTGCGAAAAAGCGAGAGCCGGCTCGTCCGGTGCTTCAAAACTGCTTTCGTGCTTTTATTGTGGGCGGGCTCATTTGTCTGATCGGACAATTCGTGACCCAATTTTTTATTTACTGGTTCGGGTTTACCCAAAAAACGGCGGGGAATCCGACGGTGGCGGTTATGATTTTCCTGTCCGTCGTTCTGACCTGCTTGGGCGTATACGACAAAATCGCCCAATGGGCGGGCGCGGGCTCCGCCGTCCCCGTAACCGGATTTGCCAACTCGATGTGTTCTGCGGCGCTGGAGCATAAAAGCGAAGGTTATGTGCTGGGCGTCGGAGGCAACATGTTCAAGCTGGCAGGTCCGGTTATCGTCTACGGGACGGTATCCGCATTTGTGATCGGGCTTATCCATTGTCTGTTCGGATTGGGGGGCAAATAAGATGCTGAAGGGAGCCCAAAGCTGGGAATTCAAGAAGCGGCCGGTCATCCGGGGGACGGCTACGATCGTCGGACCGGACGAGGGCAGCGGACCGCTCGGCAACGAATTCGATATCGTGCACGCGGATACGACGATCGGGCAGGACAGCTGGGAGAAGGCCGAGAAAAAAATGCTGGAGGAAGCGGCGAAGCTGGCCATCGAAAATGCGTGCTTGACCAAAGAGCACATCCAGTTCTATGTCGGGGGCGACCTGCTGAACCAGATTATCAGCAACAGCTTTGCGGTCCGGACGATGCAAATTCCGTACCTCGGCATCTTCGGCGCTTGCTCGACTTCGATGGAGGGACTTGCCGTCGCGTCGCTGATCGTGGATTCCGGGTTCGGCCATCATGTGATGGCCGGCACCTGCAGCCATAATTCCACGGCGGAGAAGCAGTTCCGCTATCCGACGGAATACGGCTCGCAGAAGCCGCCGACCGCGCAGTACACGGTAACGGGCGCGGCTTGCGCCGTTGTAGGGAACCACGGCCCGGGACCGGTCGTGACCGGGGCGACGATCGGCCGCGTCATCGACATGGGCATCAAGGACCCGTTTAACATGGGGGCTGCGATGGCCCCGGCGGCGGTCGATACGCTGCAGGCACATTTTCGCGATTTTCAGCGGGAGCCGGGCTACTACGATCTGATCGTGACCGGCGATTTGTCGAAGGTCGGTTACGAAATCGCGTGCGAGCTGCTGGAAAAGCACAAGGTGCCCATTCACCAAACGACCTACAAAGACTGCGGCCTGATGATTTTCGACCGGGAGAAGCAGAACGTGCAGGCTGGCGGCAGCGGGTGCGCCTGCTCTGCCGTCGTCACCTACGGTCATATTTTGAAGCGCGTGAAAAAGGGGGAGCTGAAGCGGGTGCTCGTGGTGGCGACGGGAGCGCTGCTGTCTCCGCTTTCCTTCCAGCAAGGCGAAAGCATCCCCTGCATCGCCCATGCGGTAGCGATCGAAAGCGAGGTGCGTTAGACTATGGATTGGATGCAGTTTGTTTGGGCGTTTATCATCGGAGGGGCCATCTGCGTCATCGGGCAACTGCTGATTGACGTCATGCGGCTGTCTCCCGCGCATACGATGAGCACGTTGGTCGTCGCAGGAGCGATTATCGGCGGCATTCCGATCGGAAACAAGAGCCTGTACGACCGGTTTATCGAATTTGCCGGGGCGGGGGCGACTGTGCCGATCACAAGCTTCGGCAATTCGCTTGTCCACGGCGCGTTGGCCGAGCTTAAACTGCACGGCATCGTCGGCATTATTACCGGCATTTTCGAGGTGACGAGCGCGGGCATCTCGGCGGCCATCATCTTTTCGTTTCTTGCGGCGCTCGTGTTCAGACCGCAAGGCTGAGCGGACCTGAGTCACGGCCCGTCCGAGCGCGCCCCGGCGATTTTCCGGGGCTTTTTTGCATTCCGCTGAACAATTACACCGGTTTTATCCGTATACGCCGTTTTTTGAATCCTGTACAATAAAGGAATAGGTGCCCTGAGAGGGATCATTCCGAATTTGTTACATTTTGTTGCAATTTGGCTTTATTTTCCCCATATGGAACCATTTTTGACAACTTTATTTCCCGTTCATACGTATATACTTTGTACGATAACATTTCGAGGAGGCCCGGACGATGGAAACGATGATACGAGAAGATATTCAAGCCTTGAAGCGCATACAAGCGAATTTGGCATCCTGCATCCTCGGCAAAACGGACGAGATTGTGCTGCTGATGACCGCTATGCTGGCAGGAGGCCATGTGCTGCTTGAGGATGTGCCCGGTACCGGCAAGACGGTGCTGATCAAAGCGCTTGCCAAATCGATCCGCGGCCAGTTCCGCCGTATTCAATGCAATCCCGACCTTTTACCCACCGATATTACGGGGGTTTCGATCTATCATCCGAAGGACGAGGTATTTATTTTCCGTCCCGGACCGATCATGACGCATATTTTGCTGGCGGACGAAATTAACCGGGCGACGACCAAGACGCAATCGGCGCTGCTCGAAGCGATGGAGGAGCGCCATGTGACGGTCGACGGGGAAACGTACGAGCTGCCGAAGCCCTTTCTGCTCCTGGCAACGCAAAATCCGATCGACTTTGAGGGCACGTACATTTTGCCGGAAGCCCAGTTGGACCGGTTTATGATGAAGTTCAGCCTCGGTTACCCGGATGCGGATACGGAAACGAAGATGATTTTGGCGCAAAGCGTCATCCATCCGCTCGAAGAGCTGGAGCCGGTCGTGGACAGCGAGCAGATTTTGTCGATCCAGAAGCAGGTCAAGCAGGTGCATCTCGACGAAGCGGTTGCCGCTTATCTGGTCGCCGTCACCCGCCTGACGCGCGAGCATGGCTCGATTTATCTCGGCGCCAGTCCGCGGGCGACGCTTGCGCTTGTGCAGGCCTCCAAGGCGCTTGCGTTAATTCAGGAACGGGACTATGTCATCCCGGACGATATTAAATTTTTGGTGCCGTACGTGCTCGGCCACCGGATTTTGCTGACGGCCGAAGCCCGGATGGAGGGGGCTACGGTGCAATCTGTCCTGCAATCGGTCGTGCAGCAGGTGAAAGTGCCGGTACGTTGGGAGAAGTGAGCATGATGAAACCTTCCTTCGCTCACAGACCCCCGTTCAGGCTGCGGTTCAGCCGCAAATTTTGGGCGGTGGCGACCGCTTTTGCGGGAAGTCTCGGCTTCTTGCTGTTTCAAGGCGGCAAGCTGGCTTTAATGCTGTTCGCGATGATGACGATTTTGAGCGTTTATTTGCTGTTGGGGCAATGGAGCGGCATTAAGCGGACCCAAGGCGTACGCACGCTGTCCAGTGGCGATTACGGTTCTCTGCTGCCGGCCGGAAGCTCGCTCGGCGTGACGATTCAGCTGCAAATTCCGGGCATATGGCCGATCCCTTATTTGTTTATCAAGGACTGCTTGGTTCACAAAAGCGGGCGCGAGCTGACGTTCGAAGCGACGGTCGTTCCCGACTGGCGGCGGCGTGCGGAATGGGAATACCGGACCCCGGCGATGCGTCGGGGGCGCTATACGTTCGGACAGACGGAATGCGTGACGGAGGACGTCTTCGGCTTGTTCGAGCACAAGGGCGGTCTGGAGCTGCCCCAGAGCATCGCTGTGCTGCCACAGACCGTGCCGATCCGGGAATGGCAGCAGTACAACCAAATGATGAAAGGAACGAGCCACCACTCGTCCACGACCCGGGCGGTCCGGGAGACGACGCAGATCAACGGGGTTCGCGAGTATATTTACGGCGACCGCCTCTCCCGCATTCACTGGAATGCGACTGCCAAGACCGGCACTTGGAAATCGAAGGAATTCGAGCGTGAATCGCTGCCCAAGTCGTACTTGATTCTCGACCGGGCGGGGCAAGCCTACGGTGACCCCGATCAGTTCGAATTGGCCGTATCCGTAGCCGCGTCCTTGTTTCAATACGGCTTGGAACGGGGGCTTGCGCTCGGGCTTGTCTCCATGGGCGCGGACGACGTCCATCTCGAACCCAAGACCGGGCAAGCGCTGTATCAGGCGGCGCAGCAGCATTTTATCGATGTGGAGGCCGACGGCGTCCATGACATCCGCCATGTGCTCAAAACGAAAGTGCATCAGCTGGTGCCCGGCAGCTTCGTCACGCTGATCAGCCCGCTGTCCGGCGAACCGATGCTGCAGGTGCTGACCTGGCTGAAGCAGCAGCAGATGAATCCTTGCCACCTCTGGATCGGAGGCGCCCGCGGTCAAGAAGTCTGGGTCAAAGACCTGCATGCGCGGGGCGTGCCATGCTACGCGGTAAGGCAGCTGTCGGAGCTGCCCGGGTTGTTGGGAGGTCGGAAGGGATGAAGCAGCAGCGAATATGGCTTAAGCGTCTGCTGTTGGACGAATGGCCGCACCGCTTGTCGGTGCTGTTGTCCGGTTTAATTTTGCTCCAGTTCGTATACTGGTTTGCCAAAGAAGACGGCTTCTGGCTTTCGGAGACGGTCGTCATCGTGAAGCTAACGTTTCTGACGGTCTTTGCGTTCGAGCATTTGACGCGGCTGCATTGGATCGTTCGCGGCATCCTGCAGCTTGTCTCCGTCGTGGTCATCAACGTGCTCGTTCTCGAGCAATTTGAAGTCATCGCGCCGATGAAGGCGTCCAGCTTTTTGAGCTCGAAGCTGTTCTTGAATCTGTACGAGCTTACGCCGTATTTGTGGTTCGGCATGGGCGCCTGGGTCGTGTACGTGACGATTATTTGGTGGGTGGAAGTCAAGTGGCGGGTATATATCCTGCTGGTGGTCAGCGTGCTTGCGCTCTGCATCCGCGATTCGTTCTCGTCCATCTATTTGTGGCCGCAAGTGGCCGCGATCGTCGGCTGCGGGCTGCTGCTGCTCATTCTCAATCATTTCGCGCAGCTGCGGCGCAAAGATCCGGCCGCTTGGCGGCATTTGGCGGAATATCCGGCTTCCATCGCCATGACGGTCGCCTCCTTAATCGGGGTAACGGTGCTCGCCGGATCGCTCATGCCCGAGGTCGGGCCGATGCTGACCGACCCGTATACCGCTTGGCGCGCATCCCGGGGAGAGCCGATGGCCTTCACCACGGGCAAAGGGGTCACCGTCCCCCCGAGCGAAGCAATGGATTCCTCGTCGGGCTACAGCCGGAGCGATGCGAATCTGGGAGGCGGCTTTCGGTTCGACTACACGCCGGTCATGAAGATCGAAACGGATCACCGCGCTTATTGGCGGGGCGAGACGCGTTCGCACTATACCGGCAAAGGCTGGGAGGAAAGCGACAGCGAGCGGCGAGGTCCGTGGAACGTGATCAGGCCCGAAGCTTCACTTCCGGCGGACGCCCGGTTAGCCGGGTCCAAGGCGAAGGCGGTGGAGGTGAAGCAGACCGTTACGCTGATGTCGGAGCAGCAGTATCCCGTGCTGTTCGGAGCTTACTCTATCCAGAAGGTGATGGGGCTGAACGGCGCCAAAAACGGCTTCGACCCGCTGCAATGGTCGGCTCCCCAATCCGAGATCCGCTACAGCGAGCGACAGCCGTACCCGCAGACGTATACGATTGTGTCGCAAATGCCGGTTGTAAACGAAGAAGCGCTGCGGAAGCTGCCTGTTGCGCCGCTGAGGCAGGATATGGCGGAATTCGTCCAGCTGCCTAGCAGCGTACCGGAGCGGGTCCGCAAGCTGGCCGCGGATCTGACGAAGGATGCGGCCACTCCGTACGACAAAGCGAAGAAGCTTGAGCAGTACTTGCAGACGAGCTTTCCGTATACAAATAAGCCCGACCTCAGCAAGGGCCAGAGTCGCGATTTTGTCGACCGGTTCCTGTTTGAAATTAAAGAAGGCTACTGCGATTATTACTCTACCGCGATGGTGGTTCTGTCCCGCGCGATCGGGCTGCCGGCGCGCTGGGTCAAAGGCTATGCGTCGGGGACGCCGGATTTTCAGCAGACGGAGCTGCAAGGCTTCGCCCCCCACGAGCTGCTGGTGGACCCGGACGGCGGCGGGGTCTACACGGTACGCAACTCCGACGCCCACTCCTGGGTCGAGGTTTATTTCGACGGCTACGGATGGATTCCGTTCGAGCCGACGGCCGGCTTCGCGATGCCGCGCGCCGTACTGCTTGGGGAAACGTCCGCTTCGCCGGTAGAGCCGCAGCCTGCTCCGAAGCCGGAGCCGAAGCCGGCAGAGCCAGCCGTCGAAACGCATCATGCGGCAGCGTGGAGCATGGCCGCCGTTGTGATCGTCGTCGCCGCATTTCTTGCCTGGAAGCTGCAGGTTGTCGAGCTGCTGAAGGAACGCGCGCGCCGCCGCCGGGCATCGCTGCTGAAGCAGAAGGTCATTGTGGAGTGCGAACGGCTGCTGCGCATTTTCCGCCGCAACGGGTATGTGCGCGAGGAGCACGAGACGCTGCGCGAAGCGGTGCGCCGCTGGTCACTTCAGAGCCGGTGGATGAGCGACGAGCTGGAGGCCGTCCTTCACGTATTCGAGAAGGCGAAGTACGGAAAAGCGGAGATCACCGAGGAAGACTGGAAAAAAACGAACCAAATCGTCGAACGGTTGCGTTCGCAGATGTAAATGTTAACGATCGGCAGGCCGCGCCTTTGCGGAGGGCGGTTTGCTTTTTTTGTTCGCTATTTTGCAACAAAATGGACAGTTATGGTATAGTTTGACGTATACAGCCTAATGTCTTTCGAGGTGAACGCTTTGCTGAAAAAGCTAATTCCGCGTCAACAAGTCAACACGATATTTGACATAGATCTTCAAGCGTTATGGGAGCAGGGATACCGCGGCATCATAACGGACTTGGACAATACGCTGGTAGGAGCCAAAGCGCCTCTTGCCACGCCGGAGCTGCTGGATTGGCTGAAAGTCGTGGGGCAAATCGGCTTTCAGGTCGTCATTGTGTCGAACAACCAGCGCAACCGGGTTACCAAGTTCGCCGAGCCGCTGTCCCTGCCTTTCATTTATCGCGCCCGTAAGCCGACAAGCGCAGCGTTCCGGAGAGCCATGAGCATCATGAATCTGCGGGCGCAGCAGACGGTGGTCATCGGGGATCAGATGCTGACCGACGTGCTGGGAGGCAACCGGATGGGGCTTTATACCATCCTCGTCAAGCCGATTTCTCTTGCGGACGAGGGCTTTTTTACGAAGGTAAACCGAAGGATCGAAAAGGCCGCATTGACTATAATGAAAAGGTAGGGAACGTATGACGGCCCACAATCAACATTCCGAAACGAACCGCTGTGCAGGCTGCGGCGTAGCGCTCCAAACGGAGCAGCCGGAGCAGCTTGGCTATGTCCCGGCTCAAGCGCTTGCGCGCACGCCGATCATTTGCCAGCGGTGTTTCCGCATCAAGAATTACAATGAAGCTTCGGGCATTACGCTCAATCAGGACGATTTTCTGCGGCTGCTCACCCATGTAGGGGGAACGGACTCGCTGGTCGTGAACATTGTCGATATTTTCGATTTCGAGGGCAGCATGATTTCCGGTTTGGCACGGTTTGTCGGCACTAACCCGGTCATCCTGGTCGTGAACAAAATCGATCTGCTCCCCAAAGTGACGAACTACAACCGGATCGTGAACTGGGTGCAGAGACAGGCGAAGGAAGCGGGACTTCGGGTCGTGGAAGTCGTCCTCTGCTCAGCGAAAAAAAATATGGGCTTCGAGCGGGTCATCGAAGCGTTGGAGCTGCACCGCAAAGGGCGCGACATCTATGTCGTCGGGGCGACGAACGTCGGCAAATCGACGCTCATCAACCGGCTTATTCGCGATTACAGCGATTTGGACGCCGAGCTGACGGTTTCGCAATATCCGGGCACGACGCTTGATCTGGTGCGCATTCCGCTGGACGACGGCGCCTCGATCATCGATACGCCGGGCATTGTGTACAAGCATCGTTTGACGGAGCTCGTCAGCAAGAAGGATTTGATGAAGGTGATGCCGGACAGGCCGATCAAGCCGCTGGTTTTCCAATTGAACGATCAACAGTCGATCTTCTTCGGCAGCTTGGTGCGCTTCGATTTCGTGCAGGGCGAACGGCAGTCGTTCACGTTCTACGTTTCCAACGCGCTCCAGGCCCACCGGACGAAGCTGGATCGGGCGGACGAGCTGTACGAGGAGCACCGGGGCGTGCTTCTGTCGCCGCCAAGCCTGGAAGAGCTGGAGGAGCTGCCCAAGCTGACCAAGCATCCGATTCGCATTCCGAAGAATGCGAATCTGGACGTCTCGGTCTCGGGCCTCGGCTGGATCAAAGTAAACGGCACTGCCGGAGCGGATCTGGTCATCCACGTGCCCAAAGGCGTGAAGGTCGCGGTTCGGGAATCGGTCATTTAGCGGGGAGCGGGAGGAACGGACGAGAATGAGCAAGCATAAACTGGACAGCCACACGATTTTGTACGGAGTGTTCGGCGATCCGATCCGGCACTCCAAATCGCCGATCATGCTGAACCGGGCATTCGAAGCGGCGGGAATCAATGCGGCGTATGGAGCGTTTCACATCCTGCCCGGCACGTTAAAGGACGCGGTGGCCGGCATCCGGGCGCTGCAATTCCGCGGGGTCAACGTGACGATTCCGCACAAGGTCGAGGTCATGTCCTATTTGGACGAGATCGACGAAGGAGCCCGCGCCATCGGAGCGGTGAACACTATCGTCAACGAAGGCGGCCGGCTGATCGGCTACAATACCGACGGCATCGGCTATATGCGTTCGCTCCGCGAAGAGACGGGCATCTCGCTGAAGGGTCGCAAGGTACTGATGATCGGCGCAGGGGGAGCGGCCCGCGGCGTCGGCTACGCGCTGGCCCGCGAAGGCGCGGAGCACATCTACATTGCGAACCGCACGAAGGAGAAGGCGCTGGATCTCGCTTCATCGATGAGCGAGTTCGGCAGCGTATCCGGGCACGGCCTGGACGAGATTCCGAAGCTGGCCGGAGAGGCCGCTTTGATCGTCAACAACACGCTGCTTGGCATGCATCCGAACGTGAACGAAGTGCCGATGGACATTTCGCTGATTCGCCCTGAGACGGTCGTCAGCGATCTGGTGTACAACCCGCTGATCACCCGTTTCCTGCGTGAAGCCCGCGATCAGCGCGGCGCCGTCATTCACAGCGGCCTCGGCATGTTCATATACCAAGGCGCCTACGCCTTCGAATATTGGACCGGCCAGCCCGCCCCAATCGCCGCCATGTGCGAAGTGGTGGAACAATCTTTTATGGATGCGGAGCATTAGAGTTTTTTAAACAATTTGGAAGAGTTTCTATGTTTTGGCTAGGCACGGATTTGGCAAACGGGTTAGGGGTTTGAGATGTTGCAGTACAGGGCGCTTCATGACAAGGTCATGAGCCCCTGACGCCCCGGTTTGCGCTTTGCGCCGAACAAGAGCTTCATGACAGCGTCATGAGGCGGCTCCTTCCCCGCAATAAATGAAAACCGCACGACGCAACACAGCGCACCCTGGGCATAACGTATGGAGAGAACGCCGCATGTGAGCGTGTCCCGAAGGGACGAAAGCGTTCCTACGCCGCTGTTCCTTCAACGCCGGCCCCGCAGCAGGCACGCCCCTTTCGGGTGTCCAGAGGGCGTAGCCCTTTGGGGTCCTCCCTACTAGGGAGGATTTAGGAGGGTGCTCACTTAAGGAGGAAACACACAACCATGTTAACAGGCAAACAAAAAAGGTATTTGCGCTCTTTGGCGCATCATATGAATCCGATCTTTCAGGTCGGCAAAGGCGGCGTAAACGATCATCTGATCCGCCACATCAGCGAGGCGCTGGAAGTCCGCGAATTGATCAAAGTCACGGTGCTTAACAACTGTATGGAGGACCGGAACGAAGTGGCCGAGCAGTTGGCGGAAGGCGCCGGCGCGGAGCTGGTTCAAGTGATCGGCAAAATCATCGTGCTCTACAAGGAATCCCGCGAGAATAAAACGATCGAGCTTCCGGTTTAAGCCTACGGCGGCGGAAGTGGCATTTCAGCTAAAAAGAGGGGGATGCCGGATGAAGGTCGGTTTGATGGGCGGCACCTTCGATCCCGTTCATATCGGGCATTTGATTGCCGCCCAAAGCGTTTGCGAGAGGCTCGAACTCGACGAAGTATGGTTTATGCCGACGAACGTGCCTCCGCATAAAGAACAGGCGCCCGGAGCTTCCCCGCGGCAGCGGCTGGAGATGGTCGAGCTTGCCGTCGAAGGGCATCCGCACTTCCGGGCTTCGGATATGGAGCTGCGCAAAGGCGGCGTATCGTACAGTATCGAGACGGTAACGATGCTTAGGGCGCAGCATCCCGGTTGTCGGTTTACTTATATTATCGGGGCCGATATGGTTCGATATTTGCCGAAGTGGTATAAGATCGACGAGTTGGTCCGCTTGGTTACTTTCGCCGGATTGCAGCGGCCGGGCTATGATACAGGGTACGAGGGGCTTCCCGATGCCATTCGGCAGGCGGTGAAGCTTGTGCCGATGCCGCAAATCGAGCTGTCGTCCACGTTGATTCGGCAGCGGCGGGCTTTGGGGCAGTCGGTGCGTTACATGGTCCCGGACCGGGTAAATCATTATATCGAGGTGAACCGTCTGTATGAAGCGTGAGGAAATGATCGAATCGGTTCGCTCCCAGATGCCGGAGAAGCGCTGGAACCATACGCTTGGCGTCATGGAAACGGCGGTGCGGCTGGCGGAACGTTACGGCGCGGACCCGGCCAAAGCCGAGCTGGCGGCCATTCTCCACGATGTCTGCAAATATTGGCGTGTGGACGAGCAAGCGCGCATCATCCGCGAGAACGGACTGCCTCCGGATTTGCTCGAATACGACAAAGAGCTATGGCATGCCCACGCAGGCGCTTGGATCGCCCGGGAGCAGTACGGCGTAAGCGACGAGGAAGTGCTGGATGCGATTCGTTATCACACCTCAGGGCGCGCGCGAATGACGCTGCTGGACAAGGTCGTTTGCTTGGCGGATTACATGGAGCCGGGACGGGATTTTCCGGGCGTGCATAATATTCGCCAAAACGCCGAACATAGTTTAGAGAAGGCACTTATAACCGGATTTGACGGAACGATCCGTTTTTTATTGGATAAAGGCAAGCGAATTTATCCGCTGACCTTCGAAGCTCGCAACGGACTGATCCGGGAGCTGGAGGAGCGGGGAGAAACGGTATGATTTACTTACAGGAGGAAACGATATGACCATTCAACCGGATGAGCTTATGCAGCTCGTGGTCGATGCGGCCGAAGACAAGAAAGCGATGGACGTAACGGCATTGAACCTGCGCGGGATTTCTTTGATTGCGGATTATTTCGTCATTTGCCACGGGAATTCCGAAACGCAGGTGCAAGCGATCGCGACCGAGATTAAAAAACGTTCTGAAGAGCGCGGCGCACGAATTCGCGGCCTCGAAGGCATGGACACGGCCCGTTGGGTGCTTGTCGACTTGGGCGACGTCGTCGTTCACGTGTTTCACCGCGACGAACGCGAATATTACAACATTGAGCGGCTGTGGTCTGACGCGAAAGTGGTCGAACGGGTATGAGGCTGGAAGCCGGAACGATCCGACGTTTGGACGTGGCGAGAGAAGTATCGCCGCACGGCTATTTTTTGACGGACGGCACGCAAGACGTGCTGCTCCATTACAACGAAGCCATCGGGGAAGTGAAGCCGGGGGAGCAGGTTGAAGTATTCCTGTTTCATGACACCGAGGACCGGCTGGCGGCGACGATGCGCAAGCCGCTCGTGACGCTCGGAGAAGTCGCACTTCTCGAAGTGGTCGACATTCATCCGCGCTTCGGCTGCTTTCTCGAAATGGGGCTCGGGCGTCATTTGCTGCTTCCTTTTAAAGAGCTGCCCGAGCTTAAGGAGCTTCGTCCCGAAGTCGGAGACCGCGTATTCGTCGTCCTCGCTCATGACCGGCAAGGACGGCTTGTCGCCAAAGTGGCCGGAGAAGACCAGCTCAAGCGCCTGTGCTTTGACGCTCCGGCAAGCTGGCGCAACACTTGGGTCGACGCCCGCGTCTACAAGCCGCTGCAAATGGGCTCATTCGTCGTCTGCGACGGCGGCGTAGTCGGCTTTGGCGTCATCGGCTTCATTCACGCGTCCGAGAGAACCCGCTTGCTGCGCCTCGGCGAACAGGTGAAAGTGCGCGTCACGTTTGTGCGCGAGGACGGCAACGTCAACTGCTCGATGCGCGAGCGTAAGGAGGTCGGACGCGACACCGATTCGGAGAAGCTGCTGGCCTTCCTGAAAGAGCGCCCGAATCAGGCGATGCCGTATTCGGACGAAACGCCGGCCGATTTGATTAGCCAACGGTTCGGGATGAGCAAGTCCGCCTTCAAGCGCGCCATCGGCAAGCTGATGAAGGAAGGCCTGGTTTATCAGGAAGGCAGCTGGACCTATTTGAAAAAAGAAGCGGCATCGCAGCCGGCATCCGAATGAAGGTCGTTCGGAGCCGGCCTTTGTCTGTTCGCTGAAGGAGGAGCAAGCTGTGGCTTACGAACAATTTTCCTATCTGTATGACCGGCTGATGGAGGACATGCCCTATGACGACTGGCTCCACTTTGCGCACCAGTGCTGGGACAAGCTCGGAACGCCCCGAAGCGTAGTCGATCTGGGCTGCGGCACCGGAAGCATCGCGGTCCCTCTGGCGCAGCTCGGCTACGAAGTCGTCGGCATCGACCTGTCGGAGGACATGCTTTCCATGGCTAGTCAAAAAGCGGAAAGCGCCCAGCGGAGCAAGTCTTTTCCTGCGGGCGGAAGCGTGATGTGGCTTCAGCAGGACATGCGCGAATGGGAGCTTGGCCACCCGGTGGATGCGGTCATCTCATTTTGCGATTGCCTGAATTATTTGCTGGAGGAAGAAGACATCGAGCGGACCTTTAAGCAGGTATACGATGGGCTGGCTCCCGGCGGGGTGTTCGTGTTCGACATGCATACGCAGAGCCAGCTTCAGAGCTATGCGGAATCGCAGCCGTTTTTCCTGAACGACGACGATGTCGCTTACATCTGGACCTGCGATTTCGATCCGGGCCGGTGCGAAATCGAGCACGAGCTGACGCTGTTCGTACGGGAAGGCGACGCTTGGGCGGAAGGGTCTGACGATGCCATTACGGAGCGATATCACCGGATCGAGGAGCTGCATGTGCAGCGGGCGTATCCGCTCGATTGGGTGCAGGAGCGGCTGCGTGCGGCCGGATTTTCCGAGACGGCATGCTATGCCGACTTTTCGTTCGAAGCGCCGAAGGACGATACGCAGCGTGCGTTTTTTGTGGCCGTGAAGCAGCGGGATTGAGATTGAAGTGGGGCAAACAGATAGGGACGCATCACGTTAACGTGTTAAATGGATAATCAGTTGCAGCAGACACAGAATCATCCCCCACAGCGGGAGCGACAGCATGACTCCGTTGATCAATCCTTTCAAGCGGCTCATCCTCCGTAAGCTTTGAATAGAAAACTTTTATTACAAGTATGGCCAAGTTGTGGAGGATGTAACCGGAGCAGGGTCGCTGGATATTGGCCCGGCGGCATTTTATCCCGCTGCTTCGGGAAAATCGGGAGCCCGGCTTGACACGGAGGAATCGTTTTTCATATAATGAAACCTAATTGGAGCATATATGCAAAAGGCCGTGACAAGAACTAGTAACTGCAGCGCTTTCTTTCAGAGAGCCGGTGGCGGGTGGGAACCGGTAGAAGCAGGCAGCGAACTCATCTTCGAGCCGTTTGGCCAATAGACCGCAACAAAGCGCAAGCTTCGCCGGTCAAAGCCATAAACGTACCCCGCGTTAAGGGGAGAGTGGGCCCGGGCAAAGCATGTCTAGGTCAACTAGGGTGGTACCACGGGAAATAAGCCTCTCGTCCCTAGCGTTGCGCTAGCGATGAGGGCTTTTTTGTTTGAATCGAAGGAGGTCTACACAATATGGCACAGGAAGCTAGAGAACAGCAAGGGTACAATCCCTTGGCGATTGAACCGAAATGGCAGCAATATTGGGAGAAAAATAAAACGTTCAAGGTGCTGGACGACGAGAGCAAGCCGAAATTTTACGCGCTTGACATGTTCCCGTATCCTTCCGGCGCAGGTCTTCACGTCGGGCACCCGGAAGGCTACACGGCGACGGACATCGTATCCCGCTATAAACGGCTGCGCGGCTATAATGTTCTGCATCCGATGGGATGGGACGCCTTCGGCTTGCCGGCGGAGCAGCATGCGCTCGATACGGGGCAGCATCCGCGCGACATCACGTTCCGCAATATCGATAATTTCCGCAGACAGATCAAATCGCTCGGCTTCTCTTACGATTGGGACCGCGAATTCAGCACGACCGATCCCGAATATTATAAATGGACGCAATGGATTTTCGTTCAGCTGTATAAAAAGGGTCTCGCCTATGTGGACGAGGTGCCGGTGAACTGGTGTCCGGCGCTCGGAACGGTGCTGGCCAACGAAGAAGTCATCGACGGCTTGAGCGAGCGCGGCGGCCATCCGGTCATTCGCAAGCCGATGCGCCAATGGGTGCTCAAAATCACCGAGTACGCGGAGCGCCTGCTAGAGGATCTTGAGGAGCTCGATTGGTCTGAAAGCATCAAGGATATGCAGCGCAACTGGATCGGCAAGTCTACGGGCGCCGAAGTGACGTTTGCCATCGACGGACACGGAAACGATAGCCTGAAGGTATTCACGACCCGTCCGGATACGCTGTTCGGAGCCACCTATTGCGTATTGGCGCCTGAGCATGAGCTCGTAGCCCGTATTACGACGGCGGAGCAAGCTCAAGCGGTGCAAGACTATCAGGAACGTGCGGCCCGCAAAAGCGACTTGGAGCGCACTGATCTTGCGAAGGAAAAAACGGGCGTCTTTACCGGCGCTTATGCGGTTAACCCGGTCAACGGCAGCAAGGTGCCGATCTGGATCGCCGACTATGTGCTGGCCGGATACGGAACAGGCGCGATCATGGCAGTGCCGGGGCACGACCCGCGCGACTGGGAATTCGCGAAGCAGTTCGACCTTCCGATTGTGGAAGTGGTGCAGGGCGGCGATGTAAACAAGGAAGCGTATGGCGGCGACGGCCCGCACGTCAATTCCGAATTCCTGAATGGCTTGAATAACGAGCAGGCCATCGCGCGAATGATTGAGCACCTCGAAGCCAACGGCAAAGGCCAAGGCAAGGTCACCTATCGTCTCCGCGACTGGCTGTTCAGCCGTCAACGTTACTGGGGCGAGCCGATTCCGATCCTCCATCTGGAGGACGGCACGATGAAAACCGTACCGGAGGATCAGCTGCCGCTGCTTCTGCCGGAAGTGGACGAAATCAAGCCTTCCGGCACGGGCGAATCGCCGCTGGCCAATGTGACGGATTGGGTGAATACGGTAGATCCGGAGACCGGCCTCAAAGCGCGCCGCGAGACGAACACGATGCCACAATGGGCGGGAAGCTGCTGGTACTACCTGCGCTTTATCGATCCGAAGAACAAGGACGAGATCTGCTCCAAGGAGCTGCAGCGCAAATGGCTGCCGGTCGACCTGTACATCGGAGGCGCAGAGCATGCCGTGCTTCACTTGCTGTATGCCCGTTTCTGGCACAAAGTGCTGTACGATCTCGGCGTTGTAGAAACGAAGGAGCCTTTCTACAAGCTGGTCAACCAAGGCATGATTCTCGGCGAGAACATGGAGAAAATGAGCAAATCGCGCGGCAACGTCATCAACCCGGACGAAATCGTCGGCGAGTACGGTGCGGATACGCTGCGCATGTACGAAATGTTTATGGGCCCGCTGGAAGCGACGAAGCCTTGGAACACGAACGGCGTAGAAGGCACATTCCGCTTCCTGAGCCGCGTTTGGCGCTTGTTCGTCGGCGAAGACGGTGGGCTGAGCGCGAAAATTACCGAAGATGGCGATGCGGGCAGCGAAGCGTTCAAACGGACCTGGCACCGCACGATTAAAAAAGTCACCGAAGACTATGAGGCGCTGCGTTTCAATACGGCGATCAGCCAGCTGATGATCTTCGTCAACGAAGCGTACAAGACGGACCGTCTGCCGAAAGCGGCGATGGAAAACTTCGTGCAAATGCTGTCTCCGATCGCGCCGCACTTGGCGGAAGAGCTGTGGGAGAAGCTCGGTCATTCCGGCACCGTTGCTTATGAGGCATGGCCTGTATACGACGAAGCGTGGACGGTCGACAACGAAGTGGAAATCGTGATCCAAGTGAACGGCAAAATCGCCGACCGCGCCACAATCGCGGCGGATGCCGACGAAGCGACGATGCAGGAGCTGGCGCTTGGCTTGGATAAAGTAAAAGAAGCGATGGAGGGTAAAACCGTCCGCAAGGTGATTGCCGTCAAAGGCAAGCTTGTCAATATCGTCGTAGGGTAAGAAGCGGCGTCAGGAAAACAAAAAACCGCGCTCCGGAATCGGAGCACGGCGGTTCATATCGGAAAAGGACGTGAAAGCATCGCGTTCTATTCGGCCTACGGGCTGAAAAACCGGGCTTTCACCTTTTCCACGTCTTCATCGTATTTAGCATGAGTTGTGCGGATCAGGTCGTCAAAGACCCCGCACAGCTCTTTTTGCATTATGCGGAGTCCTTCCGCGGTAATGCCGCCGGGAACGGATACCCGCTGCTGCAGGGAAGCGGGCGTAAAGCCTCCGGTAGTCAGCAGCCTGCCGGTACCGAGCGTCATTTCGGCCGCAAGCTGCGTAGCCTCCGTCTCGGAGATGCCGGTGGCGGCAACGGCGGCATCGACGAATTTTTGCACGAAAAAGGCCAGAAACGCCGGGCCGCAGCTTGTAATGTCCGAAGAGACGCGCGTATACTCCTCGCGGATGCGGATAGGGGCGCTAATGTGAGAAAGCAGCAGTTCCAGCCGGGCTTGATCCTCGTCGGTCATCCGCTCTCCATAAATGCACAGAGTTGCCCCGCTGAGTACATAGTTGGTAATGCTCGGAATGACCTTGGCGATTTTGCAGGGAAGCAATTTTTCCAAATGACGAATCTGCACCGGGCTTGTAATGGAGACGACGACCGTGTCCGGAGTGACGACATCCCGGATATCATCGATGACCGCTTTGAATTCCATAGGTTTTACACATAGAAAAAGAAGCTGGGACCCCGATGCAGCTTCCTTATTGGAACGGGCTGTTTGCAGGCCCGGGTAGCTTTCCGCTAACTGCTCCGCTTTGCGGGCGGTGCGATTGGTCACAACAAGATGCTCCGGGCTGACTGCGCCGGATTGAATGAACGCTTCGACGAGAATACTGCCCATGCTGCCTGTTCCGATAAATCCGATTTGCATGACCATCCCCCCTGATTGGATTGCAGCCTTTTTCATGTATATGAGACGGGGCGCAAAACCATGCATTCGATTTTTCGATCAAGATTCGATGAAGAAACGAGGTGGAGCAATGCCCCATTTTTCGGAAAAAGCTTTGCTGCGTCTTGCCGGCCTGACGCTCGCCGCTGGTATTATCATTGTGCTGCTGGTTTGGCGCCCTTGGACCTCTGATGGAATACCGGTGGGCTTTAAGGCGGCGGACGAGGAAATGAGAAAATTGCTTCAGGAGCAGAACGAAGCAAGACAAGCGAATGGGCTTCCGGGCGAGGCGAAGGCAGCGAAGGATGAAAAGAACCCTGCGGCGGAGCCGAAAGGGAATCCGACCGCGGAGAAGGCTGCCGCAGAGTCAGCGCCCAAGCCTACCGCAGCGGGCAGTCCGCCGGAAGAAGCTACCGCCGTCGGGGCGGCTTCCGATCCGGTCAAGGCCGCTGCCGGGAAGCCGTCGGAGAGCGCTTCGGGCAAAATCAATTTGAACACGGCTACCGCCAAACAGCTCGACGAGCTCCCGGGAATCGGGGCCAGCCGGGCGGAAGCGATTGTCGAGCTTCGCAAGAAGCTGGGCGGTTCGTTCAAATCCGTGGACCAGCTGCTGGAAGTGAAGGGAATCGGCGAAAAAATGCTGAAAAAAATAAAGCCTCTCGTCACTTTGGAGCCTTGATTCGGCCAAGCTATGCAATTATGTCTGGAATGTTTTGCGGAGAAAGCTTTCGTTTTGCTGCGAGATGTGCGAAAATAGGTACGATTATCCATCATTTCTGTTGATTATAAGGAGGATGCAGTATGTCAGAAGAGCGCAAGCTTTCTTTGGAAACGTTGGCCGTTCACGCAGGACAGGAAATTGACCCAACGACGATGTCCCGAGCAGTTCCTTTGTACCAGACGACGTCCTACGGATTTCGCGATACGGATCATGCCGCCGATTTATTTGCTCTCAAAGAGTTCGGCAACATCTATACGCGCATTATGAATCCGACGACCGACGTGTTCGAAAAACGCGTTGCTGCGCTCGAAGGCGGAGCTGGGGCTCTGGCGACGGCATCCGGCCAAGCGGCCATCACGTACTCGATCCTTAACATTGCCGGAGCGGGCGACGAGATCGTATCCTCGTCCACCTTGTACGGCGGTACTTACAATCTGTTTGCAAATACACTTGCGAAAATCGGCATTAAAGTGCATTTCGTCGATGCAAGCGATCCAGAAAATTTCCGGAAAGCCATTACGCCGAAAACGAAAGCCGTGTTCGCGGAAGCGATTGGCAATCCTAAGGGTGACGTTCTCGACATTGCTGCCGTAGCGGCTATTGCGCATGAGAACGGCATTCCGTTGATTATCGACAATACGTTCCCGAGCCCGTATCTATGCCGTCCGATTGAACATGGAGCGGACATTGTCGTACATTCCGCGACCAAATTTATCGGTGGACACGGCACCTCGATCGGGGGCATCATCGTCGACGGCGGCCGTTTTGACTGGAAAGCCAGCGGCAAATTTGCCGGTCTGACCGATCCGGACCCGAGCTACCACGGAGTCGTGTATACTGACGCCGTCGGGCCGATCGCTTACATTATCAAGGCGCGTGTGCAGCTTCTGCGCGACATGGGCGCTTCGATCTCGCCGTTCAACGCGTTCCTCCTGCTGCAAGGTCTCGAAACACTTCATCTTCGCATGGAGCGCCACAGCTTCAATGCGCAGAAGGTTGCCGAATTCCTGGAGAAGCACGAAGCTGTGGATTGGGTGAGCTACGCCGGCCTTCCAAGCCATTCGTCGCATGAGCTGGCGAAAAAGTATTTGCCTAAAGGCCAGGGCGCCATCATGACGTTCAGCATCAAAGGCGGTGTAGAAGCAGGGCGCAAAGTGATCAATGCGGTAAAGCTGTTCTCCCATTTGGCGAACGTCGGCGATTCGAAGTCGCTCATCATCCATCCGGCCAGCACTACGCATCAGCAGCTTAGCGAGCAGGAGCAGGCGGCGGCGGGCGTAACGCCGGGGATGATTCGTCTGTCCATCGGGACGGAAGCGATCGACGACATTATTTACGATTTGGATCAAGCGATCCAAGCAAGCCAAAAATAGAGCCGGAAAACATAAAGGAGCTTGAATCAGCATGATGGCACGTAAAGATTGGGATACGTATTTTATGGATATCGCCTATATGGCTTCCACCCGCTCCCAATGCAGCCGAAGGCACGTTGGAGCCGTACTGGTGCAGGGGAAGAAGCTGCTCGGCACGGCGTACAACGGTGCTCCGATGGGCGTGCCGGATTGCTCGGAAGCGGGCTGCATGCTCGTGGAAGAGTACGAATTGGTCGCATCGGACGGCAAGGAGCAGGTGGTCAAGAAGCAGCGCTGCATCCGGACGATCCATGCGGAGCAAAACCTGCTGCTGTTTACGGACCGCGAGGACCGCGAGGGGTCCGTCGTTTATGTGACCGACCAGCCGTGCTGGACGTGCGCGAATATGCTCGCGAACAGCGGCGTATCGGAGATCGTATTCCACCGGTCGTATCCGAAAGACAACGACAAGGTGCGGGCGCTGATGGAGCAGCGCGGAATGACGTTCCGGCAGCTTGAAAACTACGAGCCACCGGCCGGAACGGTCAGCGAAGTGAAAAATTAGAACGATCCAAAGCCTAGGAGGAAGAACCTCTTTTGGGGCGTGCATCAGGCATGCGCCCGGGAGAGGTTCTTTTTTTGTTGCTGGAAGGAGGAGCGGATGGCTCAAAGACCGATCGTAACGTTCGCGGTATGTTGGGGTATAGGCTATGCCGTTGCGGTGATTGCGCCGCTGCCATGGATGAATCTGTGGCTGGCTATGGCCGCAGGAATGCTGTATTGCGCCGCGATGATCATGAGGCCAAAGGGGATCGTTTGGCTCCGCAGTCTGTTGATCGTCGCCGCCGCGGCTGGCGTATACGGCGACCATGATGTCCGAAACCGGAGCTTGGTCGAATTACAGACCGATGAAGTAAGCAGCGTGCATTTTCAAGGAAGGATCGTGACGCCGGTTTCGGTGGACGGGGACCGCGTTTCCTTTCAAGCGGAAGCTGAGTCCATAGCGATTCCTGAGTATGGCGTACCGGAAAATGGCGGCAAAGGCGAGCAGATGCAGTTTTCGATCCGTTTGCTTGCTCGGGAGGAGCAGGAGACGGCCAGACGTTGGGAGCGGGGCGACCGGATCGAGCTGGACGGAACGCTGCGCCGTCCGGCGGAAGCGCGTAACTTTGGCGGCTTCGACTACCGGAGCTATTTGCGGCTGCAGCATATTCATTGGCAGATGACGGCAAAAGGGACCGCAGGACTTGCCGTAACGCCACCGGAATCCGGTGAATGGGGCGGCTGGCTTGCCATGCGCAGCATCGACCGCTTTCGGGACCGGCTGGCTGCGCAGGTAGACCAGTTATTCCCTCCGGATCAAAGCGGCTTTATGAAAGGGATGCTGATCGGCCTGACGGATGAGATCGAGCCGCAGCAATTCGAGCGGTTTTCCCGGCTGGGATTGACCCATATTATCGCGATCTCCGGCTTGAATGTCGCTATTTTTCTGGCATGCTTGATCTGGCTGCTGCGCCGCTTCGGACTGACAAGGGAAACGGTTCTGCTTACGGCACTTGCGCTCATGCCGCTGTATATCGCCGTCACCGGGGCTTCGCCTTCAATCGTCCGCGCCGGCCTGATGGCGATGATTGGCTTGTATGCCGCTTATCGGAACCGGCTCAAGGACGGGCTCCACATCGCGCTGATTGCTGGAGTCGGCATGCTCGTCTGGAATCCGTATTACTTGCTGGACGTCAGCTTCCAGCTGTCGTTTCTGGTGACGCTCGGCCTCATTCTCGGCGTTCCGCAAATGAACAAGCTGCTGCCGGTAAAGCATGTGAAGCTGAGAGACGCGCTTTCGATTACCCTAGTCGCACAGCTGATTTCGTTTCCGCTGTCGATTTATTATTTCAACCAATTTTCTCTAATGTCGTTTGCTGCCAATTTTGCGCTGGTTCCTGCATTTAGCGCATGGGTGATGCCGGGCGGAACAGCGGCCATGCTGCTTGGATTCGTCTGGGGGACCGGAGCGGGCTGGCTTGGGTGGCTGATTGCCAAGACGAATGAGCTTCTGTTTTACGTGGTGGAACAAGCTAGCAAGCCGGATGCGGTTCAAACGATTTGGCCGACCCCTTCGCCGGTATGGATATTGGCTTATTACGGGCTGTTGTGCGCGGCGCTTGTGCTGCTGCAGCCGTTCGCGGCCAAGGACGAAGGGGTTGCCCCCGAGCCGATGCTTTACGGGGTGAAAACGAATAAACTGCCGTTCCTAAACCGGCAAGCGATGAACCGTTACGTCCTGCTGCCCGCCAGTTTGCTCGGCTTTGTGGGATTGCTCTGGTACGGCTACGATCCGGAACGCGGAGCAGCGGAGGGACGCGTGCAGTTTTTGGATGTGGGGCAGGGCGATAGCATCTTGATCCAGACGCTGCCGGGAGGCCATACGATCTTGGTGGACGGGGGCGGAACGGTTTCCTTCCGCAAACCGGGGGATGCGTGGAAGGAGCGGAGAGACCCATATGAAGTGGGCCGGAAAATGCTCGTGCCGCTGCTCAAAAAACGCGGCGTGCAGCAAATCGACGAGCTTATTCTGACGCATCAGGATGCCGATCATTTCGGCGGCTTGCAGGCAGTGCTTGAGCACATTCCGGTGCGGCGGTTTTTGTTCAACGGGACGTTGAAGCCGTTGCCGGCCGTAGAAAAGCTGTTTCAAACCGCACTGGAAAAGGGGACGGAGCTAGTCGAAGTGGAGGCGGGAGATACGCTGCAGGTCGACGCCGGCACGGCGCTTTATTTCTTGTATCCGCTGCCGGAGGGAGCGAGGGAGGGCGTGCGTGTGGAGCAGGATCAAAACCCGAGCTCCGTCGTGTTTTTAATGGAGCTGGCGGGCACCCGCTGGCTGTTCACAGGCGATATTGGACAGGCCGAGGAGCGAAAGCTGCTTGACCGCTGGTCAGCGGTAACGCCGGGACTCGCTCAAGGAGAGGCGCTGGCTCCTGCCGCTCGAGAAGCTGTGTCGTCTGGGACGGCCACACAGGTGTATAAACCCGTCGATGTGCTGAAGGTCGCCCATCACGGGAGCAAGTCGTCTACGGCCGAAGAGTGGCTGAACGCTTGGCAGCCGAAGCACGCGGTCATCTCCGCCGGGGAGAACAACATTTACGGGCATCCGAACCGGCAGGTGCTGGAGCGGCTGACGTCGCACGGTATAAGCGTGCAGCGGACGGACAGGGACGGGGAGGTGCAGATGACCGTGCGTGACGGAAAGATTTATACGCGAACGAAGCTCCGGCCTTAAAGGTATGGCGGAACCGGGCGCCTACTGCACGCCATAACGCGACAAAAGCCGCCCGGTCCATGCGATGATGGGCCAAGCGGCTTGGGCGAAGCGGAAACGCAGGTGAAGGCGCAGCCTGCGTTAAGAGGCGGCATTCACCGAAGCAACGGTGCGGGAGCGCCTGCGGATATAAGCATAGACGGTAAGGACGACGATCAGCTCCGAAAGCGGGATAGCGAGCCAAATTCCGGTCGTTCCCATGACATGGGGCAGGGTGAACAGCAGAGCGACCATGATCAGCATCTCGCGCGCTACGGTAATCCAAGTCGCCATTTTGACTTGGTCGGTCGATTGAAAGTACGTCATCATGACAAAATTGATGCCCATAAACAGATAGCCGATGAAAAATAGACGTATGCCGGAAGCGGCCAGCTCCTGAACCTCCCGGGTAAACGAACCGAACAAGGAAACGATGCTGTCGGCCGTAAGCAAGCCGATCAGAAACACGCCTAGCCCGATGCCGATCGACGTTTTTACGGCGATGTTGATAGTCTCCCGCTCCCGGACATGCTGCTTTGCGCCCCGATAGTAGCTGATCAGCGGCTGAATGCCTGAGCCCATGCCGATGAATATCATTAGCACTACGCTGTGCACGTAATTTAGAATGGAGAAGGCCGATACGCCTAACGTGCCCGCCCACCGGACCATAGCCATGTTGTAGCCCGCCGTAAAGACGGCGATGCCCAATTCCGCGACAAAGCTCGGAAAGCCGATCGTGAACGTACTCTTGGCCAGCTTCCACGACAAACGCAGCTTGACGAAGCGGAGCGTGCTGTCCTTGCGCAGAAAATGCGTAAACAGCACGCACGCCCCGATGGCCGAAGCGCCGATCAGCGCCCATGCGGACCCGGCTACGCCGAAGTCGAGAACAAACAACAGCACGTAATTTAGCCCAATATTGCATACGGCTGTCACGAGCAGCGAAATCATCGCCAGATTCGGATTGGCGTCGTTCCGTACAAAGATGCTGAACGCATTTTGCACGGTGACGACAAAGCCGAAGCTTAGCAGCACGGTCATAAATTCCATCGCATAAGGCATCGTCTCGTTATTGGCTCCGAGAAACACCGCCAGCTTTTCGCGGAACAAATAAGCGATCCCCGCCAGCGCGAGCGTCAAGCTGAAAATGAGCGTAAGCGAATGAGTAAAGATCGAGCGTGCCCGCTCTACGTTCTTGGCGCCTAACGATCTGGAATACAGAGCCGCGCCGCCGATGCCGACCCACAGCGATATGGCAAAATAAATCGAAAATACCGGAAAGGCGACATTGACCCCTGCCAGAGCCACCTCGCCGAGCCGCTGCCCGACGAAAATGCCGTCAATCACGACGTTGATGGACATCATAAACATACCGACAACCGATGGAACCAAATAACGGACGAATACTTTGCCTACGGAATCGGATTCCAGGGCTGTCAGCTTGTTGTTTTCAAGTTGCATCATACACCTCTAACTATCTTCTCTATAAAGTATTCCTTTCCACAATAAGGAAAAGGTGGTTTCGGACGCTTCGATAAAATAATCCGGGCTGCCGAAAATTAGTTTGTTGGTCAAGCCTTCGTAAATCGTATGCACGGCGAGGGCGCCTTCCTTCGGATTGACCTGAGTAGTCGAATCAAGCTGAAAAGCAAGCTCCAGTAGATGAAGCAAATGATGCGAATACAATTCGTACATGGTGATGCACAGTTCCTGCAGGGGCTCGGGAGGCATGAACGCCATCAGAAACATCAGCTTCACATTCCGGTTGGTCGCGTAGCGGTCCTTCATCTCTTCAACGAAGGTGCGTAGCAGCGTCTGAAGCGGCTCCCCTTTATGCTCGTGAAAAAACGTGGTCAAGTAGGCGATTTCCTGCTTTGTTGCGTCCTCGTGAATTTCCACGACCAAATCTTTCTTGCTCTCAAAATGAGCGTACATCGACTGCTTCTTAATCCCTACCTCCTGGGCAATATCCGCCAGCTTCGTGCCCTCGTAACCGTATTGCAGCAGATGCCCTATGGCGGCTTTCTTAATCTCTTCTCTTCGGCTCATCGTACTCACCTTGGTTCTATGACTTCATTTTACCTTACTGTGGTCAGGTAAATATATCAGTAATATTATCACAATTTGAGCCATTTTCAAACAGAAAACTTACCGTGGTCAGTTCTTTATAAAAAACAAGTCTTGAAACTCGGCCCAGAGTTTGCTATATTTTTTGTTTGTGGGGCTTCCGCTTTTAATAGCCGGAGCCACCGCGGGTGGGTGAGGGTTAACTAGAACCGAGGATCGGTTATGATATTTTCGCAGCGATTCAAAGCTAGCTTGTTGGTACTGACCGGCGCTGCATCGTATGGGATACTGTCCACTTGCGTCAAGCTGGCGTATAAGGACGGCTTTTCGCCTGCTGAAGTGACGGGCAGCCAAGTAATGTTCGGCTTTGTGGCTTTGTGGCTTCTGAGCATCCGTTGCTGGGGTTACATGAAGAAGATGCCGAGGATCGTCTTTCTGAAGCTGCTCGGCAGCGGGGTGTTTACGGGGCTTACCGGCGTGTTTTACTACTTCGCGCTGCAAACGTTGAGTGCGTCGTTCGCGGTGCTGCTGCTGTTCCAGTTCACCTGGATGGGGCTGCTCGCGGATTGGCTGCTGCAAAAAAAAGCGCCCAACCGTTTTCAGCTCATCGGCGTTGTCATCGTGCTGGCCGGCACGCTGTTCGCCTCCGGCTTTCTCGAAGGCAGCGTGCCTCAGCTTAGCTGGACCGGTATCGGGCTCGGGCTGCTTGCGGCCGCAAGCTATACGCTGACTGTTTATTTCAGCGGCAGGGTTGCGACAGACGTGCCTGCGATTTTGCGCAGCTCGTGGATGCTGACGGGAGCGGTCATCGTCGTGTCGCTTATTTATCCGCCGACGTTTCTGTGGAGCGGCGCGCTGACGAACGGCCTGTGGGGATGGGCGGTCATTCTAAGCCTGTTCGGCATGATCCTTCCGCCGTACTTGTATACCAAGGGTGCTCCGCACCTCAGTACCGGCGTAGCCTCCATCATCGGGGCGATCGAACTGCCCGTCGTCATTGTGTGCTCCAGCCTGCTCCTTCATGAGCAGACCGGCTTGCTCCAATGGCTCGGCATCGGACTTATTTTTGCCGGCATCGTCGTATCCGAATGGAAAAGCAAGCGCGCGAGCCAAAGCGAACGGAACCTTACGGAGCCCCAAACGGACATGCCGCGATAAGCGACCGGCAGCAACAGTTTTATGTAAATCAAAAAGAGGCCTTCTTCCGAGTAGATGTGAATCTGCCTGGAAGAAGCCTCTTTTTTATATGCCGGGTGCGATCATCCTTCCCCGAAGTGACTTAGCCGCTGCAGCGTACCGGCTGCTTCGCGCATCAATTCGCCGATCAGCTTCCCTGCGGGCTGAGTCCTATTCAAGCGCAGCGCTTGCCCGGCCCAGAGCGACATATACTGCGGGTTGTTTGCATTCGCCGCGGCTTTGCGGATATCTTGTGTTAATTTATTTTGGATAGGGTACTCGGGAATGGGGCCCGGATATTGCTCCATATCCGAAATAAATTCATTTTTGATCCCCCGGGCCGCTTTTCCGGAAAAAGCAACGGTCACTGTCGTATCCTCTTCGCTGCTTTGAAGGATGGTCCGTTTATGCTGCTCGTGGGCTCCGCTTTCGTCGCAGGTCAGAAAAGCGGTGCCCATCTGTACGCCGGAAGCGCCCAGCGCCAAGCTGGCGACGATTCCGCGGCCATCCATAATGCCTCCCGAGGCAATGACGGGGGTGCGGACTTGAGCAACGATTTGAGGGACCAGCGCCATCGTTCCGACCAGCCCGTCCTCGTAGCGGCCTAAGAACGTTCCGCGGTGTCCGCCGGCTTCGCTGCCTTGGGCGACGATAAGATCGATCCCCGCCGCCTCAAGCGCCAGCGCTTCGCGAACCGTGGTCGCGGTCCCGATGAGCTTAATGCCTTCGCTTTTCAGCTTGCCGATGTGCTCGGGCGAAGGAATGCCGAAGGTAAAGCTGAACACGGGCACGCGTTCGTCCAGAACGACTTGAAGCTGCGCTTCAAACGTTTCTTGAAACTTAGCGGGCATGGCCCCTGGAGCAAGCTGAAACCGTTCCCGGTAACGGTTTAACCACTCATTCATTCGTTCTGCGGTATCATCAGGCGGACCGAACGATTCAGGGGTAAACAAATTGACAGCAAAAGGGCGGTCCGTTAGACGACGGACGTCCTCGATGGCGCGTTTGATTTGCTCGGGCGTCAGATATCCGGCACCAATCGTCCCCAGCCCGCCGGCTTCCGACACGGCGGCTACGAGCTCCGGCGTCGTCGGCCCCCCGGCCATACCGGCTTGTATGATGGGATAGGAACATCCGACGAGTTCTGTCATCAGGGTAGAAAACATGGTAAAGCACTCCTTCCAAACTATGACGGCATATCCAAACCTGCTATGTTCTCATCATAAGCAATACGTTTCATCAAGTAAAATCGCAATAGCAGATACCCGTCATCTCAAATTATGATGGCTGACCGGGGCCGTGCGGCACAAAGAAGCGGTGTTTGATCTCATGGAGAAACACCTTGTAGGCTTGCGTCAAATAGGCGTCTTTCCGGCGGATAAATACCGTTTGAACCCGTCCGTATCGTTCCGGGATCGGAAAGGATCGGACGAGGCTTTCCTTGGTTTTGCTACACACGATCGATTCGGGAAGCAGCGAGACGCCAAGTCCGGCGGCAACGCAGCCGATAATCGTTTCCAAGGTGCCGAACTCCATAACTTTGACGGGCATGACGCCTTCCTCTTGAAGCCAGCCAAGCAGCTTGGCCCGGTAGGAGCAGCCGGAACGAAACACGAGAACGGTACGGCCCGTCAATTCCTTAGGAAAATCAAGATGCGGATGCAATGCGTCCGTGACAAGGACAAGCTCTTCCTCGAAGACGGAATCCTGCAGCAGCTCCGGATGTTCTACGGGGCCCATGACAAACGCTCCGTCCAGGCTGTAATCGAGCACCGCCTGAATCAATTGCTGCGACGGTCCTGTTACGAAAGACAAATCGACCTCTGGGCACATCCGGTGAAAGTCTGCCAGCAGGTGGGGCAGCCGCACGGCGGCGGTCGTTTCCATCGACCCGATCGACAACGGCCCGGTCGGCGTCGACGCATCTTGAACTGCTTTGCGCGCCTCTTCCAATAAACGCAGCGCCTTGTCGGCGTACTCAAGCAGCGTTTTGCCGGCAGAAGTCAGCGTAATGCCCCGATTATGCCGGTAAAAGAGCGGGGCGCCAAGCTCTTTTTCGAGCTGCTTGATTTTCGTGGTGACGTTGGATTGTGCGTAGTTTAGCAGCTGCGCGGCCTTGGAGACGCTGCCGCTCCGCGCGGCGGCTTGAAAAACTTGAAGAGCTGCGGTATCCAGCGGCATGATCGGTGCCTCCTTTGGTATATGAAAAAGCGATACATATTATCTAAATTATTTAATTTACATGATATCAAATTGCGTCTACGATAAACAAGTCAATAACGTTTTGTTGAACGAGACAGCGGGGGGATCGGGATGAACGAGCAAAAAAAGCGTTCGCTAGTATTGGTCGGCGGGGGAATCGCTTCTCTTTTTATCGCAATGGGAGTCGGGCGGTTCGCTTATACGCCGATTCTTCCATTTATGCTGAAGCAGCAGCTATTCTCCGAGGCGGGCGCAGGCGTGCTGGCGTCGTCGAATTATGCGGGTTATTTGGCCGGAGCGATTATGACTGCTTTGAAGGCTCGAAAGGAGAGCAGATTGAGCCGGTTGAAGCTGGCGCTTGTCGTCAGCGTGGCAACGACGGCATGGATGGGGATCGCGGACAGCTATGCGCTATGGCTGGCGCTGCGCTTCGTCTCCGGCTTCGCAAGCGCCGTAATCTTCGTCTACGTGTCCGGATTGGTTATGGACGGCTTGGCAGGGCTATCGAAGCCTCATCATGCGGTGGGGCTCTTTTACAGCGGCGTCGGCTTCGGCATAACCGCGACCGGCTTTGCGGTCCCTTGGCTGCATGCGCAGTACGGCTGGCGCGGCACGTGGCTTGGCATGGCGCTGATATGCGCCGTTTTGCTGGCGCTGGCGTGGACAAAGCTTCGGGAACCAGCGGATTCAGTGGCTGCGGGGGCCCGCGCCGTTTCATCCGTTCCCGAGGACCGCAGCTCGCTGACAAGCTTCAAAATACGGCTGTTGATCGTTTACGCACTGGAAGGGCTCGGCTACATCGTGACCGGTACGTTTCTGGTCGCTTACGTGCAGCAGCTTCCGGCAATGCAGTCTTTTTCAGCGTGGAGCTGGATTTTGGCCGGCGCAACGGCCATTCCTTCCTGCTGGCTGTGGTCCCTCCTCGCGGGCCGGATTGGCAGCAGGCCGGCTTTATTTGCGGCCTTGGTACTCCAAGCGGCCGGGATCGCGCTTCCCGTCATTTATCCGGTATGGCCGGGCGTGCTGCTGGGAGCCGTGCTGTTCGGCTTGACGTTCATGGGCATCACGACGCTGACCATTTCGTGGACGCGGCAGCGGATGCCGGCCGATTCCGGAAGATTCGTCGGCGTACTCACCGCCGTTTACGGCACCGGGCAGATGATCGGTCCGATTGCCGCAGGCTGGATGGTGTCGGGCAGCGGGCACTACCAAGGGGCATTAATCGGCGCAGCCTCGATCGTATGCGCCGGGGCGCTCGCTACGATCTTTCCTGCGGGACGAAAGGACGCTTACAGCAAGACGGCCCGAACATCGGCTGCCAAACGGTGACATAGACCGGAAGCAATACGTTTGCTTTATACTTGAACTCATCATCGGATTCCAAGCGAATCTCCAGGACGAGCCTTAACGGGTATCGTCAGCCGGGAGCCGCGGGGAATCCGATCTTTTTTGCTGCGAAACAAAAAAACCTCGTACACGTATAATTGAACGACATGAATCGGCTGTTCAAGCTTGAGAAATTCTATATACCTCGAAGTCAAAATTTGATATGCTGATAGAGTTGTGTTCCGGGTGCAACATTTTGCCCGACGCACTCGTTTATAAGGTTGCAAGAGAGGGGGATCCCAGTGGTAGCGCCTGAAGTTATCAAGGCTGCCCAGTCGGGCGATCGCGACGCTCAAATTACCCTATTGCGCGAAATTGAAAATCACGTCTACCGTACCGCTTATTACATTTTGAACAATGAGCAGGATGCGATGGATGCCGCTCAGGAAGCGTTAATTCGAATCTATACAAAGATTAACTCCTACGAAGAAAAGGCTCAGTTTAAAACGTGGGTGCAGCGCATCGTGACCAACTTGTGCATCGATAAATTCCGCCGGGCCAAGCCTACGGTTTCGATCGAGCAGCACGATTTGAGCTTTACCGACCATAAAACGGTGGAAGACGAAGTGATGTCTACGTATATCGCTCAGGACATCCGAGATGCAATCGACAAGCTCCCCGAGCACCATCGGTCCGTCGTGGTGCTTCGATACTTGCAGGATTTTTCCTACAATGAAATAGCGGAATCGCTCGACTTGCCGATCAACACGGTGAAATCTTATTTGTTCCGGGCAAGACAACAGCTCCAAACCATCCTGAGGGAGTACAAAAAGCCAAGCGGCGACGCGGTTCGAGGGTGAGCGGCGCAGCATGAAGAGGATATACGAATCGTTACGGAAAGGTAGTGTACGGGGATGATGTGTCAAGAGGTGATCGAACTGATGCAGAGATACCTGGACCGGGATCTCGATGAAACGGAGTACGACCGGATGCTTCAGCATATGCAGCAGTGTCCGGAGTGCACGGAATTGTTCGAACGTCTTGTTAATTTATCGAACGAGCTGGAGAGCTTGCCCAAGGTAACGCCGCCATTTAGCTTAGTCGATGCCATATTGCCGAAGCTGGAGCAGCTTGAGGCGGCGGGAGTCTTACCGGATGCCGCTTACGCCGCTTCCGACAAAATAGAGCGCGAGACGGAAGCGCTGCGGGCTAAGGCCGCCGCTCCGGCGGACGAACGACCGACCTGGGGAAGCTGGCGCAAAAATATGCGGGAATGGATTTCTTTCCCCGTGTTCGGCGGCGTCGTAGCGGCCGGGCTCGTCATCGGATTTTTCCTGTTCCAGCACCAGTCCAAACCCGATGGGGATGCGGGAAGATTGCTGCTCTCGATGACGGATAAGAAAGTGGAAAATGCTGCGGCCAGTCAAGCGACCGATGCGGCGAAAAACCAGCCGACGGCGCAGGCGGGGGGCAAGGCGGATAAGTCTCTTCCCGCAGGCGGCTCCGATAACAAAGCGGCGTCCGAGCAGCACAAGCCCCAAACTTCGTCGGCAGGAAGCGGCGACGCCAACAAAGAAGCTGCCGTCCAATCGAAAAGCTCCGATGCAGCGGATGCGGACCGGAACCAGACTGCCGTACCCCGGCAGCAGACGTCTGGAGGCGGGAACAAGACGGCGGAACCGGAACAGCCCGTTCAGGAGAAGCTGCCGAAGGCTCCGGCAGAGAGAACCGATAATGCAGCGGTGCCTTCTCAGCAGCCCGTTTCTCCTCCGGAACAGGAAAAAGGGATTCCGTCCGGGGACCGTGGCGGTCAACAGACGGTAGCGCCGAAGAACGGCACCGGCGAGCAAGCCAAGGGCTTCAACGTCATGGGGCCATCCGACCCTTCGGAAGAAGCGGCCACCTCCGATATGGGCGGTGCCGAAGCGCTGGACAATCAGCCGCCGCTGGAAGGCTCTGCTCAAGGCGGCTCGCATATGGGCATTGCCGCGAAACCAGACTCGAAGCCCGCAGCTCATGAGCTTGCCTCCTCGGACGGGAAGTATAAGGCATCGGTCCGGGAAGATAAAATTGTTATTTTTGATAAAGACGGCAAGGAGCTGTATGCGTCCGGCTACAATTGGAAAGGCGCGGATCGCATCGAGCTTGTGGAATGGTCCGGCGACGGGAAATTGACATACCGGGTCAACATGGCCGAACAGTCCAAGACGTTCGTCATCGATCTCAAAGCCAAGAACGAATCGGAAGTCAAACCGAGCAAGCCGTAACCGAAAGCCGGGTTTCAACAAATTCATCAAAGTTTAACATATTGGTAAAGAGAACTGTTGCACCCCGCGGCGTACATTCACGTATATATACAATAGATTAAGACGGAAGACGATTCACGTCGTATGACCATCTGCGGGCCGGTTTCTAGAGCCTGCCCGGCGGGTGTTTATATAGATGCGTTTCGGGCAAAGGGATTAGGTCGGGCCTTAGGGCTTTGACGTAATCCCTTTGTTGTTGGTATCATGAAGGACGTAAGCAGAGCGGGAAGGAACGGTGGGCGGCACGATGGATTACAAAACGGCGATGAAGCACATCAGCAAGGGGCAGTTTAAGCCCGTATACATAGCCTACGGGGCAGAAAGCTATCTGATTCAGGAGCTGATCGCCCGCTTGACCGACAAGCTGATCGAGCCGGAGCATAAAGCGTTTGCCGTATCGCGGTACGATCTGACGGAAACGCCGGTCGATGTCGTTATCGAGGAGGCCGAGACGCTGCCTTTTATGGTGCCGAGCAAGCTGGTCGTCGCGACGAATGCGCTGTTTCTGACAGGCGCCAAGGAAAGCGGCAAAGTGGAGCATTCGCTCGAACGGCTTGCGGATTATTTGAAGGCCCCGACGGATTTTTCCATCATCGTCTTCACGGTCGAGGCAGACAAGCTGGACGAGCGCAAAAAGATCGTCAAGGCGCTGAAGGAGGCCGATGCGCTTGTCCCATGCGCCATGCTGTCGGCGGACGAACTGACGGGATGGGTTAATCAGGAAGCGGGAAAAGCCGGTTTTTCGTTCGGTCCCGGGGTCGCGGAGCAGTTTATTTTGTACACGGGCACCAGCCTTCAGGCTCTTGTAAAAGAAGTGGAGAAATGCGCCCGTTACGTCGGTCAGGGCGGAACGCTGCAAGCCGAAGATTTGGAGCAGCTTGTCACGAGAAGCATCGAGCAGAACATCTTCCTGCTGATCGAGCATATCGTTCAGGTCAAGCTGGATCAGGCGTTTACGATGCTAGGCGAGCTCATCCGCCGCAAGGAGGAGCCGATCAAAATCGTGATGCTGATCGCCCGGCAGTTCCGCATTATGTTCCAAGTGAAGGATTTGATGCAGCAGGGCTATTCGCAGCAGCAAATCGCCAGCCAACTCGGGCTGCATTCCTATGGCGTGAAGGTGGCGGCCGGTCAGGCGAACAAGTTCGAATTGAAGCAGCTGGCGGACATTTTGCGGCAGCTTGCGGATCTCGATTACCGGATGAAGAGCGGGAAAATCGACAAGGTGCTGGGCTTGGAAATGTTTTTGCTTCGACTGGCGTCCTAAGGATACAAGAAAAGAGCATGATCGTTCCGGGAAGGGGTGGTCATGCTCTTGTTGTGTTTACTTTACAAAGCTCAAGTCCTTATTATCGTGTAATCGAATAACTTTGTGTTGATATGACGGCAGCTTGGATTCGAAGTTTGCTCTGTTGCTTTCAAAATCCCGCGTCCATTTATACATCATCTTTAACATTGCAAGATCCGATTGATAATGGCACTTTTCAATCCCCAGTTGTTGCTTAAGAAACCGGGTAAATATTCGGATTCTGCGTTTCCATAGCGGTGTATCGAGAAAAATAATGGTGTCCGCCATATCAAACAAACATTGATACGATTCCCGGTCCGTTCCTTCGAATATCCAAGCACCGCTTTTATCGATATCCATAATAACCTCGACTTGCTCATCCGCTGTACGTTTATACCGTCCGTCCGGTGTCTGAGGATGAACGATACCATCCAGCTCATACCATGGAATATTCATTTTTTTGGACAACCGCTTGGCCAAAGTTGTCTTTCCGCTGGCTACAATGCCAATGATGAGAACCTTCTTCATACGATCTCCTTCATGTAAATAAAAAAGACCGACAGGACGAATGGCCTGAAGGTCTTTCTTTATCGCATGTATGTTGTTGACAACGGGTAGAGACAAAGCCTCGTACCTGCTGCAACGCCGCTTAAGTACCTTACGATTGAGCGGAAAGAGCATTAAGTCTTTTCGCGAGACGGGACTTTTTGCGGGCAGCGGCATTTTTATGGATTAATCCTTTGGTCACTGCTTTGTCCAACTTTTTGCTGGCAGCGATCAGAGCGGCTTTAGCCGTTTCCACGTTGGTGCCTGCGATTGCAGTTTCAGCTGTTTTTACAGCCGTGCGGAGCGCGGATTTGTGCGAAGCGTTGCGAAGACGGCGCTTCTCGCTTACTTTCACGCGTTTAATCGCGGATTTAATGTTTGGCATGACGTTCACCTCCTACCACAACTTGCAAAAAAACATAGGTCATGTTTTGTTGACAACTCTTAATATTCTAACATGGGCCATATGAAAATGCAATAGAAACGCCGGACTGAACCTGTAAAACTTTTGCATAACGGATTTGGCTTTTTCACACAATAACTTGGCGAGCCAGAATGAAAGGAGACAAGAGCATGGGATTGGATTTGAGCGCTTACTCCGTGCGGACGGATCTGGCCCTTGAGGCGCACGATTTGGCATCGGCCGGCGGAATGACGATACCGGGCATCGAGCGGACACAGTATGAGGAGGAAGGCGTCCGGGTCAGCGTGATCGATATTACTTCCCAGGAGGGCTCCCAGGCGGTGGGGAAGCTTCCGGGGCATTATATAACCTTGGACGTGCCGGCGCTGCGTCAAAAAGACAGCGATCTGCAGGACCGGGTAGCTACGATATTCGCGCAGGAGTTCGAGAAATTTTTGCACAAGCTGAATATCGGGCCGAAGGCGAGTGTGTTGATCATCGGACTCGGCAACTGGAACGTGACGCCCGATGCGCTGGGACCGATGGTCGTGGAAAATGTTATGGTGACCCGCCATTATTTTGAGCTGATGCCGGATCAGGTCAGCCCGGGTTATCGTCCGGTCAGCTCCGTGGCGCCGGGCGTGCTTGGGACGACCGGGATCGAGACGAGCCAGATCGTGCAGGGAATCGTGGAACAGGCGAAGCCCGATCTGGTCATCGCCATCGATGCGCTGGCGTCCCGTTCGCTCGAGCGGGTCAACACGACGATCCAGATCGCGGATACGGGCATTCATCCCGGGTCGGGCATTGGCAACAAGCGCAGAGGCTTGACGCTGGATACGCTTGGGGTGCCTGTCATCGCCATCGGTGTGCCGACCGTCGTTTTTGCGTCGACGATCGTGAATAATGCGTTCGACATGATGCATAACCATTTTCGCAAGCAGACGGCGAATACCGGACATATTCTTGGTCTTCTCGACAATATGCAGGAGCAAGAGCGGCTGCAGCTGGTGAAGGAAGTGCTGAACCCGCTCGGCCACGATCTGCTCGTTACGCCGAAGGAAATCGACCAGTTCATCGAAGATATCGCCAACATTATTGCCAGCGGGCTGAATGCTGCGCTGCATGAGGCAGTCGATACGAGCAACGTGTCTGCGTATACGCATTAAGCCGAACGAACGTCCGGGAACGGCAGGATGATGATCCTCCGACTCGGGCGTTTTTGATACGCCGGTAAATTCACTCTTGATCTATGATTTTCAGGTTCTATCTTCTAGCGCGGCTTCATAGAGTTGGTAGTAGAGAAGCAGACTTACCTCCCGGCGGCAAAAAGTGCCGGGGGTGCCTGCTCAGCCGAAGATGCACCAGAAGCCGAACAAGGAGGAATGGATCATGAAGTGGCCGGCCGTAACCGTCAATTTAAGCAGGTACCGGAAAATGGGACAAGCCATCGGCATGTACTCAAAGACGTTGACCATCCTGATGACAGGATGTCTGTTGTTTTTTATAGCCATCGGATTGCTGGGGTATGTGCATTCGACCGTCTCGAACCCTTCCCCTTCCACGTCGATGAAGGGACTGGCGGCATCCGTATCCAGCCGTTTCTTCATGGATATGATGGGGATGGAGGTGCCGGGCCTGCAGGAGGACCGCAAGTCGTTTACGTTTTCGCAATCGAACGTGTCGGGCTTCCTGTTCTCGCTGTTTACCGATCTGAATCCGAAAGATCCGAAAACACTCATTTCCCGGGAGGTGCCCGGGCTGTCGCAGGAGCGCTCCGTGCTGCTGAGCGGCGCTGACGGCTTCGTTGTCGATTCTCCCGAGGACTACGGCCCCAAGTCGGACGTGTTCCAGCGCGGGGACCTGGGGGAAGCGGGCTCGATCACGGCTAATCCCCGAGCGAGATCGGTCGACGACGGAAAAGTGCAGGGTCCTGCCATCCCGCTGCCTGCGGCCGAAGGACCGAGAATGGCCGGCAGGAACGTCGCTTTCATCTATCAATCGCACAATCAGGAATCGTATTTGCCGGAGCTGCCGGGCGTTAGAGATCCGGACAAGGCGTACGACCCGAAACGGAACGTAACGCTGGTCGGGCTGCGGCTGGCGCAGATGCTGGAGAAAGAAGGCATCGGCGCCGTACATTCCGATAAAAACTATCCGGCTATCGAAAAAAGCTTCAACTATTACTACTCCTACAAATATTCGTTCAAAACGTTGGAAGAGGCCGTATCCGGCCACCCAGACTTGAAATTTTATTTCGACATTCACCGTGACTCGCAGCGCCGTGACAAGACGACGGCGACGATCAACGGAAAAAATTACGCGCAAATCTACTTTATCATCGGCGGCAAAAATCCGAATTGGAAGCAAAACTACCAGTTCGCCGAACAGATCGACCGCGTGCTCGAAGCGAAGTATCCCGGCCTCTCCAAGGGAATTCATGCCAAAAACGGCGAGGGCAACGGCGTCTACAACCAGACCTTCTCCCCGAACAGCGTGCTGATCGAAGTCGGCGGCGTGGACAACAGCCTGGAGGAATGCTACCGTACCGTGGATGCGCTGGCCAAAGCGGTTTCCGAAGTAATCTTGAATGCGGAGAAGGTCGATGCGCCGGTTACGGACGGAAAAGACGGGAAAAAGTAACGGCCGGTATCGGACCTCCGGCGAGAAAGAGAGGAAAGCGCGATGAGAGGAAATGCGTTCGTCAAAGTCGGCGCCGTAGGATTGGCGATGGCCTTCTGCATCTTTTTCGGCGTCGCGCTTGCCACGCAGGGAACCGAGCGGATTCACGGCCCGCTGACCAAGCCGCAGGCCGGGGCTGCGGAGGCGAAGCAGCACGCGTATACCTCCGCACCTGCAGGGAAGCCGGGCGCCGCGTCTCCGGCCGGAGCGAGCGGAGCGGGGCCGGTGCCCAAGCCGCATGCGCAGCGACCTGCGGAGGCTAAAGCAAAGCCGGCCATGCCGGAGGATCCAGCCGCGAACACGGGCATCAACCGCGTCGGGAACAAAACGGGAGAGCTGCTGCAGATTGCGGCGTATCACGGCATCCGTTTCGTCGTTTCCATATTTGAAGCGATCAGTCCATAAGCTCCGTCTTCGGGAAGGGGACGGAGATGGAAGTTTAGGGGTGTCCATTGCTGCCTGCCGTCACAACTGCTATAATTAGAAGTATTGTAAATTTGCAGGTTAGTGAGGGTAAAGCTGCCGATGGATATCCAAGCCAGACAAAAGAAAATAAGAAATTTTTGTATCATCGCCCATATCGACCACGGGAAATCGACGCTTGCAGACCGCATCCTTGAATATACCGGCGCGCTGACGTCGCGTGAAATGCAGGAGCAGGTGCTTGACCAGATGGATCTGGAGCGCGAGCGGGGCATCACGATTAAGCTGCAGGCGGTTCGCCTTAGCTACCGGGCCGACGACGGTGAAGAATATATATTGAATTTGATCGATACCCCGGGACACGTCGACTTTACGTACGAGGTTTCCCGCAGTCTTGCCGCCTGTGAAGGCGCGCTGCTCGTCGTGGACGCGGCGCAGGGGATTGAAGCGCAGACGCTTGCCAACGTTTACTTGGCGTTGGATAACGATCTGGAAATTTTGCCGGTCATCAACAAAATCGACCTCCCCAGCGCCGAGCCGGAACGGGTGAAGCAGGAAGTCGAGGATGTGATCGGGCTTGACGCCAGCGATGCGGTGCTCGCTTCCGCCAAAGCCGGGATCGGAATCAAAGAAATTCTCGAGCAGGTCGTACAGAAGGTTCCCGCACCGACAGGGAATCCGGACAACCCGCTGAAGGCGCTCATTTTCGACTCGCACTACGATCCGTACAAGGGTGTTATCGTGTATGTCCGTGTTATCGACGGCTCGATCAAAGCGGGCTCGAAAATCAAATTCATGGCGACGGACAAAACGTTCGAGGTCATCGAGGTCGGCGCATTCAAGCCGCGCATGGGCTCGGTTCCTTCGTTGGAGGTCGGCGATGTCGGCTTCATCGTTGCCGGGATCAAGAACGTCGGCGATACCCGAGTCGGGGATACGGTAACGGACGCTAAAAATCCGACGCCTGAGCCGCTGCCGGGTTACCGCAAGATCAACCCGATGGTATTCTGCGGACTGTATCCGATCGAAACGAGCGATTACAACGATCTGCGCGAAGCGCTGGAGAAGCTGCAGCTGAACGACGCATCGCTCAGCTTCGAGCCGGAGACGTCCACGGCGCTTGGCTTCGGCTTCCGCTGCGGATTTTTGGGGCTGCTCCACATGGAGATCATCCAGGAGCGGATCGAGCGCGAGTTCAACATTCCGCTCATTACGACCGCGCCGAGCGTGGTGTTCCGCGTGACGCAGACGAACGGCACCGTGCTGAACATCGAGAACCCGTCGCTGTTCCCGGAGCCGGGCAAAATCGACTTCGTCGAAGAGCCTTACGTCAAGGCGTCCGTCATCGTTCCGAACGATTATGTCGGTGCCATCATGGAGCTGTGCCAAACCAAGCGCGGCGAATATATCAATATGGAATATCTCGACACGACCCGCGTGACACTCACTTACGATATTCCGCTGTCGGAGATCGTTTATGACTTTTTCGACCAATTGAAATCGAGCACCAAAGGCTACGCTTCGTTCGATTATGAATTGTCGGGCTACAAGCGTTCCAATCTGGTGAAAATGGACATTTTGCTGAACGGGGAGCAGGTGGACGCGCTCTCGTTCATCGTACACCGCGACCGGGCGTTCCACCGCGGCCGCATCATTTGCGAGAAGCTGAAGGAGCTCATTCCGCGCCAAATGTTCGAGGTGCCGGTGCAGGCGGCGATCGGCCAGAAGGTCATCGCGCGCGAGACAGTGAAGGCGATGCGCAAGAACGTCCTCGCCAAATGCTACGGCGGCGACATTTCGCGGAAGAGGAAGCTGCTGGAGAAGCAGAAGGAAGGCAAAAAGCGCATGAAGCAGGTCGGCAGCGTAGAAGTGCCGCAGGAAGCGTTTATGGCCGTATTGAAGATCGACGATAACTAAGAAAAAAGCAGGCAGGTGCTTCGGAGTTCCGGACGCCTGCTTTTGCCATTAGGGGGAACCTAAATGCTGCAGCGAACCCAGACACCCAAAGCGGTGTATATTCATATCCCTTTTTGCACGAACAAATGCCACTACTGCGATTTCAATTCCTACGTGCTGAAAGGCCAGCCCGTCATGGATTACTTGGACGCGCTTGAGCGCGAGATGGAACGGATGGTGCAGGCGGTCCCGCCGGGGGAGATCGAGACGATCTTCGTTGGGGGCGGCACACCGACAGTATTGACGCCAGAGCAGATGGAAGTGTTTTTGCGCCGCGTCCGCGCTTATTTCCCGGCCTGGTCGCCACAGTTGGAATTTACGATGGAAGCGAATCCAGGCACAACCGATCTGGAGAAGCTGCAAGCGATGAAAGAAGGAGGCGTCAACCGGATCAGCTTCGGAGTGCAGTCGTTCGACAACGGGCTGCTTGAAGGTATCGGACGCATCCACAATACCGACGACGTGTACCGAAGCTTGGAGAACGCGCGGAAGGCCGGGTTTACGAACTTGTCCATCGACCTGATGTTCGGCCTGCCGAAGCAGACCAAGGCGGTAATGGAAGCGACGCTGAAAGAAGCGCTCGCGCTGGACCTGCCGCATTACTCGATCTACAGCTTAAAAGTGGAAGAGAATACGCTGTTCCACACGCTCTATGAGCGCGGACAGCTGCCGCTGCCCGAAGAGGATGAGGAAATCGGCATGTTTCTGTTGATTATGGAGCGGCTGCGTTCGGCCGGCTACGGCCAGTATGAAATTAGCAACTTCGCCAGACCCGGGTACGAAAGTAGGCATAATGCGATGTACTGGCGCAATCAGAGCTATTACGGCCTTGGCGCCGGTGCTCACGGCTACGTACATGGTCAGCGGCACGTCAATATTAAAGGCGTACAGCCTTATATCGACGCGACGCGCAGCGGGCTGCCGCTGCTGGAGAAGAGCGCGGTGGAAGTTCATGAAGCGATGGAAGATTTCATGATGGTTGGGCTGCGGATGCTCGGCGGTGTGCGCAAGGCGGATTTTAACGAGCAGTTCGGCATGGAGCTGGATGACGTGTTCGGGCATGTGCTCCAGCGGCAGTGCAGCCTCGGACTGCTAGAGGGGAGCGCCGGGGGCTACAAGCTATCGGAGCGGGGCGTGCTGCTCGGAAACGAAGTGTTCGGCGAATTTTTGGGAGCCGTAAAAAATACGTCAAAAATAGGTTGATCCTTTATACGTCTTGTTGTATATTTATTCATATCATTTTCTACATGAGATACTACTAGGCGATGGGTGGGAACCGCTATGACGACGACGTTGACCTGCAGACAAGCGACTGCGCAGGACATTGATACATTATACGACATTATTCAAGGCTATGCTGAAAAAGGAATTATGCTCCCGCGTACCAAGGAGACGCTGTCTGTGCAGCTCGATACGTTCGTCGTAGCGGAGATTGACGGCCAGCTTGTAGGCTGCGGTTCGCTCACAAGGCTCGGGCAGGATCTGGTCGAGATCCGGTCGCTCGGCGTTTCGGACGGATACAAAGGTCAAGGCATCGGCAAGGCGCTCGTCAACTCGCTGATTCACGAAGCGAAGCAGCAGGGCATCCCGAAAGTGATGGCGCTGACCTACGAGGTGGCGTTCTTCGAAAGAAACGGTTTTACCGTTGTCGAGAAGGAGATCTTCCCCGAGAAAGTATGGCGCGACTGCATCCACTGCAAAAAGCAGCATTGCTGCGACGAAATCGCCGTCCTGAAACGGCTCGACTGACTTGACACAGACCCTATGGGTCTGTTATTTTTGTATTAGCTTAGCACTCACTAACGCGGAGTGCTAACGAAAGCGCGGTTTGAATGTTTAGAAACAAGGCGAGCAAGGTATGCCTTGGTTTACTTCTTTTAATATATTTGTTTTTCGGTAAAAAGCTTTTGACGGAGGAAAGAACTGCAGCCGGAGAGTCTACGTGCCGCCTTTGAACTCGGGTTCTTACCGACAGGTAAGTTCAATTAGAACCCGAGTTCAACAGCGGCCGGAGGCTGCAGTTCCTTTCACGCAGTCAATTCCCTTTTGTTCCGAAAAACCTCGAAAGTAAGGGGGACTTGGTGTGCTAACCGAACGTCAACGTCATATTTTAAGCGCCATAGTCGATGATTACATCCGTTCTGCAGAGCCCGTCGGCTCCCGCAGCATATCCAAACGCGGCAATGTGGGATTCAGCCCCGCCACCATCCGCAACGAAATGTCCGACCTGGAGGAGATGGGCTTTCTGGAGCAGCCGCACACGTCGGCTGGCCGGATTCCTTCCCACAAGGGCTACCGATATTATGTCGATCATCTGATGCATTATAACCAGCTTCCTGTTCAGGATGTCGACATGCTTAAGCAGTTTTTTGCCGAAAAAATGCAGGAGATGGAACGTACCATCCAGCATGTGGCGCAAATTTTGTCCCAGCTGACGAATTATACGTCCATCGTCATGGGACCGGAGATGCTGGGCACGACGATGAAGCATTTGCAGATCGTTCCGCTTAACGAGCGGACGGCTGTCGCGATTATCGTGACCAACACCGGACAGGTGGAGAACAAGACCGTCACGATTCCCGAAGGCGTTCCGATGACGGAGATCGAGAAGTTCGTCAACGTGCTCAATGCCCGGCTCAAGAACGTGCCGCTGCTTCATTTCAAGTCGAAGCTGTACACGGAGATCGCCTCGGAGCTGAGCAGCTACGTCTCCGGTTACGAAGAGCTGCTGCTCATGCTGGATCATGTGATGGACCGCGGGGAGGAAGAGCGGATTTTCCTTGGCGGTACGACGAACATGCTGACGCAGCCCGAGTTCAAGGATGTCGATAAGGTGAAAAGCATTCTGGACTTGCTTGCCGAAGGACCGAAGCTGGTGCAGCTGTTTGACGGAACCGGCGAAACGGACGGGATACAAGTGCGGATCGGCAGCGAGAACAAGCTGGAAGCCGTGAACGATTGTAGTCTGATCACCGCTTCGTATTCGATGGACGGGCAATTGCTAGGGACGATCGGCATCCTCGGACCGACACGGATGGATTACGGTAAAGTCATCAAGCTGCTCGATCATTTGACAAAAGATTTGAATCAGTTGATGGGGCGTTGGTACAAATGAGCCAAATCAAGCCGACAGGCCAAGAAGGCGAAGAGGCGTTTGCAACGCTGCGGAACAACGCGAATGCGATCCGCGCCATTTGCTCGGCGGTAGAAGGAACCCTTGGACCGAAGGGGCTCGATACGATGCTGGTCGGGACGCAGGGGGAAGTCGTCATTACGAATGACGGCGTGACCATTTTGGAAAAGATGGACGTCACCCACCCCGCCGCGAGATTGCTCATTCAAGTCGCCCGTTCCCAACAGCATCAGGTCGGGGACGGTACGACGACGGCCACCGTGCTGGCGGGTGCATTGGTCGCCGAAGGCGTAGCGCAGGTCACGCGGGGCGTACCGGTGGCGAAGGTCGTCCGCGGGGTACAGGACGGCGTGGGCGCGGCGTTGGAGTCGCTGGCCCGCCGGGCGCGCCCGCTGGAAGGAATGAGCGATCCGCTGCTGTACCGGATCGCGTACATTGCGGGGCGTGAGCACGCCGACCTCGCCAAGCTGATCGTCGAAGGGGCGAAGCGTCTCGGCCCGGCGAAGCTGCGGGAGCCGCATTTCCGCTTCTCCGACGTCGTGATGTCGCACGGAAAAGCAGCGAATGAAGTTTGGCCGGGCCTGTTGATTAACAAAAAGCCGGCTAATGCGCAGCTTGATTTTCCGCCGGATACGGCTCAGGTGCTGCTGTTTCAAGATGCGTTCGAGCCAGAGACGGTCGATGAGGAAGCGCTCATGACCGATGCGGGCTTCCATAAGCAGACGCAACTGCGGGAGCAATTCCGCGCCCTCTTGGAGAAGCTCGTCGAGCTGCGCGTCGGCTTCGTGGCCTCGGAGCGGGCCGTCGATCCTGAGGCGGAGCAGTTCTGCACCGACCATGGGATCATGGTGCTGCAGCGTCTGCCGCGCGCGGAGCTGCGCCGCATCGCGGAATATACCGGCGCGCGGCCGATTCGCCGCAGCGGACTGCGCAAGCCCGCTTCGGAGCTGGCGGGCTATCTCGGCTTCGCCGGGCATGTCGCTTACGACGAGCGGCTGGAGAGCGTGCGGATGGCCGAAGGCAAAGGCCGCACGCAAGTATCCATCGTCGTGGGCGCCAGCACGAGCGAGGTGGTCGGCGAGCGGCTGCGCATCGCCCGCGACGCCGCTTCAAGCGTGCAGGCCGCGCTTCGCGGCGGCTGCCTGCCCGGCGGCGGGGCGGCCGAAATGGCCGTCGCCCACGAGCTTGACCGGCACCGCGAGACGGTGCAGGGCATGGAAGGCTTCGGCATTGCCGCCGTCGCGCAGGCGCTGCGCAAGCCCATGGCCCAGATCGTCGTGAACGCGGGCTACAACCCTCTCGAGAAGGTCGAAGAGGTGAAGGCGGCGCAGATCGCTTCAAGCAACGATGCGCTCGGCATCGACTGCGATACCGGAAGCGTCGCGGATATGATGGCCGCCGGCGTCGTTGACCCGGCAGAGGTGAAGCTGCATGCGCTGCAGGCTGCCGGCGAGGTAGCGTGCGCAGTGCTTCGCATTCACACGGTCATTAAGATGCGTCCGGGAACGGAAGAGTAGGGCTTAAACATGCCGGGCGTTTTCCGGCCGCAAGGGATGGTTACAATAAGTAGAGATAGATAGGCCGGACGGCCGATTCGGTTAAGGAGGTGACACAATTGAACGCGGAACAAAAAGAGCAAGCAAACGGACGCCCGGAAACGGACGTCGAAACCAACGAGCAAGAAGCCGGAGCTACATATGACGCCGGAGCATCGGCCGAAGGCGCTGCCGACACGGAACAGGCAACCGGCCAATCGGAGGCTCAGGAGGCAGTCTATCCGGAAGTGGAAGAACTCAAAAAACAAGCGGAGGAAAATCACCAGCGTTTTTTGAGGGCGCAAGCCGATTTTGACAACTTCAGACGCCGCACGCAAAAGGAAAAAGAAGAATTCGCCAAATATGCTTCGTTCAAGCTGATCGAGCAGCTGCTTCCGGTGGTCGATAACTTCGACCGGGCGCTTGCCGCCAGCAAAGGCAGCAGCGATTACGAAGCCTTGACGAAAGGGATCGATATGATTTTCCGCCAGCTGGAGCAAGTGCTGACAAGCGAAGGCTTGCAAAAGATGGAAGCGGTCGGTCAACCTTTTAATCCCGAGTACCATCAAGCCATCATGCAGGTGGAATCCGATGAGTACGAGGAAGGCATCGTCGTGGAAGAAGTGCAAGCGGGCTACCTGCTGAAAGACAAAGTCATCCGACCTGCCATGGTCAAAGTGAGCTCATAAAGCATAAATTATGAACGCGATAAGCGTATACCCATACAATGCACAGCGAAATTAAGGAGGCTAACCCTCATGAGTAAAGTAATCGGTATTGACCTTGGGACAACCAACTCCTGCGTAGCCGTTATGGAGGGCGGCGAGGCCGTCGTTATCCCGAACCCGGAAGGCAACCGTACGACCCCTTCCGTCGTAGGCTTCAAGAAAGACGGCGAGCGCGTCGTCGGCGAAACGGCGAAACGCCAAGCCATTACGAACCCTGACCGTACGGTCATCTCCATCAAGCGTCATATGGGGACGAACCACAAAGAAGTAATCGACGGCAAAGAGTACACGCCGCAAGAAATTTCGGCGATCATTCTGCAGAAGCTGAAAGCCGATGCGGAAGCTTACCTTGGCCAGCCGGTCACGCAAGCCGTTATTACCGTTCCAGCCTATTTCAATGACAGCCAACGTCAAGCGACGAAGGACGCAGGTAAAATTGCGGGCCTCGAAGTGCTGCGGATCGTCAACGAGCCGACGGCAGCCGCTCTTGCGTACGGGATGGAGAAAAGTGAAGACCAGACAATTCTCGTATACGACCTTGGCGGCGGTACGTTCGACGTGTCCATTCTGGAGCTTGGCGACGGCTTCTTCGAAGTTAAAGCGACCAGTGGGGACAACCGTCTGGGCGGCGACGACTTTGACCAAGTTGTCATCGACCACCTTGTGGCCGAGTTCAAAAAAGAACAAGGCATCGATTTGAGCAAAGACAAAGCGGCGGTTCAACGTCTGAAAGACGCGGCCGAAAAAGCGAAAAAAGAGCTGTCCGGCGTTCTGACGACGACGATCTCCCTTCCGTTTATTACGGTTGTGGACGGCGTGCCGCAGCACTTGGAGATGAACCTGACCCGCGCCAAATTCGAAGAGCTTTCCGCCGAGCTGGTGGAAAGAACGATGGGACCGACCCGTCAAGCTCTGAGCGATGCGGGCCTTAGCGCGAACCAAATCGACAAAATCGTATTGGTCGGCGGTTCCACGCGGATTCCAGCCGTTCAAGAAGCCGTTAAACGCCTGACGGGCAAAGAGCCGCACAAAGGCGTTAACCCGGACGAAGTCGTCGCACTCGGCGCTGCCGTGCAAGCGGGCGTACTGACGGGCGACGTTAAAGACGTCGTACTGCTCGACGTCACTCCGCTGTCCTTGGGGATCGAAACTGCAGGCGGCGTATTTACGAAAATGATCGACCGCAACACAACGATTCCGACAACGAAATCGCAGGTGTTCTCCACATACGCGGACAACCAGCCGAGCGTGGAAATCCACGTTCTGCAAGGGGAGCGCGCGATGGCGGCCGACAACAAAACACTGGGCCGCTTCATCTTGGGCGATATCCCGCTCGCGCCGCGCGGCGTGCCGCAAATCGAAGTTACGTTCGACATCGATGCCAACGGTATCGTCAACGTAAGCGCATTGGATAAAGGCACCGGTAAAAGCCAAAAAATTACGATTACGTCTTCCAGCGGTTTGTCTGAAGAGGAAATCGACCGCATGATGAAAGACGCGGAATCGAATGCCGACGAAGACCGCAAGCGCAAGGATCTTGTTGAAGCCCGCAACCAGGCGGATCAGCTCGTCTATTCCGTCGACAAAACGATTAAAGATCTGGGCGACAAAGTCGATCAGGCTGAAATCGACAAAGCGAATGCGGCGAAAGACAAAGTGAAAAAAGCGCTTGAAGGCAACGACCTTGATGAGATCAAAGCAGCTACCGAGGAGCTGACGCAAGTCGTTCAGCAGCTTTCCACGAAGCTGTATGAGCAAGCGGCGCAACAGGCTCAAGCGGCCGGCGGCGCAGACGCCGAAGGCACGCAAGGCGCAGCCAAAGGCAAAGACAACGTGGTAGACGCGGATTACGAAGTGGTCGACGAGAACAAGAAGTAATAACCCTTGCGGTTAGCAGGAAGTCAAAGCCGGCATTCGGCTTTGACTTTCCGTTTGTCGCCCGGGGAGTGGGAGTGGAACAATGAGTAAACGCGATTACTATGAAGTGCTTGGAGTAGGTAAGGACGCTTCCCAAGAGGATATCAAGAAAGCTTACCGCAGTCTCGCCCGCCAATACCACCCGGACGTGAACAAGGCGGACGATGCCGAGTCCAAGTTCAAAGAAGCGAAAGAAGCGTACGACGTACTGAGCGACGATCAGAAGAAAGCACAGTACGACCGCTTCGGCCATGTCGACCCGAATCAGGGCATGGGCGGCGGCTTTAACGGTGCGGACTTCGGCGGCTTTGGCGATATCTTCGATATGTTCTTCGGCGGCGGTCAGCGGCGCAACCCGAATGCACCGCAGCGAGGCGGTGACCTGCAATATACGCTGACCATCGAATTCAAGGAAGCGGTATTCGGCAAAAAGACCGACATCCACATTCCTCGCACGGAAACGTGCGATACGTGTCAAGGCAGCGGCGCGAAGCAGGGAACGAAGCCTGAAACGTGCGGCGTCTGTCACGGGTCCGGGCAGCAAGAGGTCGTGCAAAATACGGCCTTCGGGCGAATCGTCAACCGCCGGGTATGCTCCGCTTGTCAAGGACAGGGAAGAATCATCAAAGACAAGTGCGGAACGTGCCATGGCTCGGGGAAAGTCAAGAAGCAGCGCACGATCAGCCTGAACATTCCGGCAGGCGTGGACGACGGGGCGCAGCTTCGCGTGACAGGAGAAGGTGAAGCTGGGACCCGGGGCGGTCCTCCGGGAGATCTGTACGTCGTGATTCGCGTCAAATCGCATGAATTTTTCGAGCGGGAAGGCGACGATATCTACTGCGAAGTACCTCTGACGTTCGCGCAAGCGGCGCTTGGGGACGAAATTGAAATTCCGACGCTGACCGAGAAGGTGAAGCTGAAAATTCCGGCCGGTACGCAGACGGATACGTATTTCCGCCTGAAAGGCAAAGGCGTTCCGCGGCTTCGCGGGTACGGTCAAGGCGACCAGCACGTGAAGGTGGTCGTCGTGACGCCGACCAACATGAATGACGAGCAGCGGGAACTGCTTCGCGAATTCGCGCGGCTCAGCGGCGAGCATACGCACGAGCAGAATCAATCGATTTTCGAGCGGATGAAAAAAGCCTTTTTAGGCGATTAAGCAGATCAAGAAACATACGAAAGCACGGCGGCGATTTTTCGCTGCGGTGCTTTTTTGCATATTTTCCGTCCGATTGGCGGATAATACAAAAGGTGGTTATCCAAACCGTATAGATTACGTGAAGGAGGAAACTGACATGAGTGAAAATGAACGTCAGGCTAATCAAGCGAATCGGCAGCTTCCCATCGCCACGAACGAAGACGTTGAATTTACTTCCGAATTGGCGGACCAAGCGGACGTCGCAGCGCGCGAGCGTGCGGCAGATGCCGATGAGAGACAACAAGGGCAAGCGTAGGGAAGCGGGGTAATTCTCATGGCTGAAAAAAGCATCTTGGCTTATTTCCAGTCCAGGCAGCAAGCGGAGAGCTGTGTGCCGAAGCTGAAAGCCTTGCGTGCCGCCGATATTCAAATCGATCAATTCGGGGAGTATCCGGGGCATGGCGTGGAGGAAACGTTCAATCCTTTGAGCAACAGCGATTTCCCGGGATTGGCCTATTTAACGCTCGGCGGGTCCGGTATGAGTCAGGATGCGCGGATATTGACCGCCGTCGACGTGGATGCCAGCGGGATGGCCGACGGCAGCAGAGAGCTGCTGGCGCCGGACCCGGAGGACATGACGCGCCGGGACATTCTGCTGACGGTCGTCCTGGATGAAGCGACCTACGACCAAGCGATGCGGGTCATTCGCGAGGCGGGCGGCAACATCTGAAGCCCGGCACGCGGCATTCGCAGCCAGTGATAACGGTTCTTTGCATGTCCGACATGCGGGGAACCGTTTTTCGCATGTGGCTATGCCGTTTTACCCGCGCCCGTAATTGTTGTATACTAAGATTTACGTGTGCTTGCATAAGCAAAATATGGGAGGGAATACCCGGTGCGTTGGCATGAATTAACGGTACATACGACAGAAGAAGCAATCGAGATGATTTCGAATTTTATACACGAGTTTGGCGCTGGCGGGGTGTCGATCGAGGAGTCCGGGACGCTTAACAAAAAGCGGGATACGTCGCTCGGACAATGGTATGAGCTGCCGCTGAACGATATTCCGGAAGGCCGGGCCGTCATTAAAGGCTACTTCGCCGAAGGAACCGATATGGATGCGATTCTGGAGGAGCTGAAGCGATCCGTCGATCAGCTTGCGGAATACGATATCGATACCGGGAATCCCGTCTACGAATTAAAGGACGTGGACGACGAGGATTGGGCGAACGCGTGGAAGCAGTACTTTAAGCCGCTGCGCGTGACGAATCGGCTGACGATTAAACCAACCTGGGAAGAATATACGCCGGAAGCGGACGAGCTGATTCTGGAGCTGGACCCGGGAATGGCTTTCGGGACGGGCACGCATGCGACGACATCGCTTTGCTTGCGTACTTTGGAGAGGTTTGTGCAAGGCGGCGAAGACGTGATCGACGTCGGCACGGGCTCGGGTATTTTGGCCATCGCGGCCGCAAAGCTGGGCGCGAAGCATGTGCTGGCGCTTGACCTCGATCCGGTGGCCGTATCCAGCGCGACGGAGAACGTGCATCTGAACGGGCTGGATCAGCAAATTACCGTAAAGCTGAGCGACCTGCTGCAGGTGCTGAACGAGAACAAAGCGGAAGCTGGGGGAAGCGGCGCGCTCGGCGTCAAGCTGCCCGTGCAGGTCGTTGTGGCGAACATTTTGGCCGAAATTATACTTCTGTTCGTGCAGGACGTGTACGAGGTGCTGGAATCGGGCGGACGCTATATCGTATCCGGCGTCATCAAGAGCAAGCAGCAGGCGGTGGAAGAAGCGTTGACCGCGGCCGGTTTCGAATTGATCGAGCAAACCGAGGAGCAGGATTGGGTTGTGCTCGTTGCCAGAAAGCCGTAGGTGAGCCGACATGAGCTGGAATTTTTTCGCCTATCCGCTGGAGGAAATGCCGTTCGTTTTCCTTGTGCTGTTGATCGGCTTTACTGTGCATGAATTCGCGCACGCCTATTTTGCCGACCGGTTCGGCGATCCGACGCCGCGGTCGATGGGGCGGCTTACACTGAATCCGCGCGTCCACCTCGATCTGCTGGGGATGATCTTTTTTCTCCTCGTCGGCATCGGGTGGGCGAAGCCGGTTTTGGTCAACCGCAGTCATTTCAAAAAGCCCCGGCTAATGGGGATCATCGTATCGTTAGCCGGGCCGCTCAGCAACTTGGTGCTTGCTTTCGTAAGCTTAATCCTGTTCTATGCGCTGATCCGTATGGGCGCATTAACCGGAACGTCGCAAGGGGTAAGCCTGGCAATTCAACTGTTTTTTACCCGAATGGTACTGATGAACATTTTCTTGTTTATCCTCAACTTGATTCCATTCCCTCCGCTGGACGGCTACCGCATTGTGGAGGATTTGCTGCCACGCCGCATCATGATGAAGATCAAGCCTTACGAGCAATGGCTGTTTTACGCGATTTTGCTGATGTTCTTCATCCCGCCGATCCGGCGCGTTACACTGGGGCCGATCTTTGCGCTGCAGGGTCCTATATTTGAAGCGTTCGATTCCGTGGCGAAGCTGATGTTCGGGGCAGGTCTCCGGGCGTAGCCGCTTCCGGTAATATTGGTTAATTTTCTTCGGAAACTGGCGTTTGGAGCGAAAAAAGTGTATGATGAAGGATGACCGTTTCTACGTCTCGTATAAGCGGTCAACCTATTTTTGTGGAAGCGAAGGATACGGAATGCAGCGATATTTCATTCATCCGGACGAATTTGCGGATGCTGTGGTTACGATAACCGGAGACGATGCGCATCATTTGATTCGCGTGATGCGGGCGAAGCCGGGAGATACGTGTATTGTGAGCGACGGCGTAAGCCGTGAGGCGCTTGTGCGCATTCGTTCTTTGGAGGACCGGCAGGTGACGGCGGATATTGTGGACCGTCTGCCGATGGAGAACGAAGCGGCGGTTGACGTATGGATCGCTCAAAGCCTGCCCAAAGGGGACAAGATGGAGCTTGTCATCCAAAAAGGGACGGAAATCGGCGCGGTCCGTTTTTTGCCGTTCGTTTCGGAGCGTACGGTCGTTCAATTGGATAGCAAAAAGGAAGGCAAGCGGCTCGAACGCTGGCAAAAAATTGCCAAAGAAGCGGCCGAGCAGGCGCACCGCAACCGAGTTCCCGCAGTCGAATCCGTACTCTCCTGGAAGGAGCTGCTGCGGACGGCTTCGGAGGCGGATGCCGCCTGGATCTGCTATGAGAAGCAGGATGCGCAGCAGCTTCGCCGGGCAATACGAGAAGCGGTTTCCAAGAGAAGCAATCGGGCCGATGGAAGCCGCGTCAAGCTGATGCTTATCGTAGGACCCGAGGGCGGGTTCGGCGAGCGTGAAGTCTCCGAAGCGGAGGCGGCCGGCTGCGTGGCGGTCGGCTTGGGCAAACGAATACTACGAACAGAGACGGCCGCCATGGTCGGACTCACATGCATTTTATACGAATCCGGAGAGATGGGGGGAGAACAATAAATGGCAACCGTCGCTTTTCATACGCTTGGATGCAAAGTCAACTTCTACGATACGGAAGCGATCTGGCAGCTGTTTAAACAGGAAGGCTACGAGCAGGTTGATTTCGAATCGACAGCCGATGTCTATGTCGTCAATACCTGTACGGTGACCAATACGGGGGACAAAAAAAGCCGCCAGATGATTCGGCGCGCCATTCGCAGAAACCCGGAAGCGATCGTCGCGGTGACCGGCTGCTATGCGCAAACGTCGCCGGCCGAAATCATGGCGATTCCGGGCGTCGATCTGGTCATCGGAACGCAGGACCGGGACAAAATCATGCCTTACGTGAAACAGCTCGAGCAGGAGCGTCAGCCGATCAACGCGGTGCGCAATATTATGAAAACACGCGCGTTCGAAGAGCTGGACGTGCCGGACTTTTCGGATCGTACGCGCGCTTTCCTGAAAATTCAGGAGGGCTGTAACAACTTCTGTACTTTCTGCATTATTCCGTGGTCTCGCGGCCTTATGCGCAGCCGCGAGCCGCAAAGCGTGCTGAATCAAGCCCGCATGCTCGTCGACGCCGGTTATCAGGAGATCGTGCTGACGGGGATTCATACCGGCGGCTACGGGGAGGATATGGAAGATTACAGCCTCGCCAAGCTGCTGTGGGATCTGGACAAGGTCGACGGCCTGAAGCGGATTCGTATCAGCTCGATCGAAGCGAGCCAAATTACGGACGAGGTGCTTGAGGTGCTGCAAGCCTCGAACAAAATGTGTCGTCATCTGCACATTCCGCTGCAAGCCGGAGACGACGAAGTGCTCAAGCGGATGCGCCGGAAATATACGACGGAGCAATTTGCCCGCAAAATCGAGCACATCCACCGGATTATGCCGGGCGTCGCGATTACGACGGACGTTATCGTCGGTTTCCCGGGGGAGACGGATGAGATGTTCCGCCGCGGCTACCAGTTTATGGAACAGATGAAATTTTCGGAAATGCACGTCTTCCCGTATTCCAAACGGACCGGTACGCCGGCCGCGCGGATGGAGGATCAGATTGACGAGGAAATCAAAAACGCCCGCGTGCACGAGCTGATCGATTTGTCCGAAAGGATGCAGCTCAGCTACGCGGAAACGTTTGTCGGCCAAGTGTTGGAGGTCATTCCGGAGCGGGACTACAAGGGTCAGCCGGGAAGCGGCCTGCTCATGGGCTATTCGGACAATTACCTGCAGCTCGTGTTCGAAGGCAGCGAGGACTGGATCGGCCAAGTATGCCGGGTGAAGGTCACCGAAGCCGGAGTCAACGAATGCCGCGGCCAGCTTGTCCGCGCCCCCGAAGCGGGAGCCGTTCACCTGCCGTCCAGAGTGACGGGCACAGACGCTTCGGCCGAGACGATTCCGGGACAAGCGGCTAAAGCGATCGTATAAGCTGAAAAACGAAGGATTTCATTCGACGATAGGCAGTGCGTCTTTCCTGCGGCATCCGTGATTCAAGCCGCCGGCAGGACCGCCTGTGTCCGCCGGGTGAAGTCCTTTCGATTTCCAATAGGAAAGGGTGATGTCGATGAAGGAAATTTCGGCAGGTGGCGTGGTGTTTCGCAAAATCGGAAACGACGTGCAGGTGCAAATGATCCAGGACCGGTACGGCAAAATTACGCTGCCGAAAGGCAAGATGGAAGCCGGGGAAACGATAGAGCAAACGGCGCTGCGCGAAATTCTCGAAGAAACGGGAATTACGGGAACCATCGTGCATCCGCTAGAGACGATCACGTACCAATTCGCCATGAACGGCGGGGTCATCGATAAAGAGGTCCACTATTTTCTGGTGGAAGCGACCGGAGGCACTCTGCAGGCGCAGATCGAGGAAATTCGCGGCGTTGAATGGCTTCATCCGCTTGAGGCGTGGCATCAGCAGACGCATTCCGGATACGGTAACAACGATTCCGTTCTCCAAAAGGCGCTGAATGCGCTGGGCTATGAAGTGAACGGGCAATGACCGGATTTAACCTGAAACGGGGGCTCAGCGGCACCTCGCCGTACTAAACATTGGGAGGACTTCGGCCATGGCTGTTGTCGTATTGCAGAAAAAAAGAAAAAAACGATTGGAAGAAGGCCACCCATGGGTGTACCGCTCGGAAATCGAACGCGTGGAAGGCGAAGCGCCGCCGGGAGGGCTCGTATCCGTACATACGCACGCCGGTCAATATTTGGCGACCGGGTATTATAATCCGGCTTCACAGTTGACCGTGCGGATTGTTTCCTACGAACCGATGGAAGAAATGACGCACGCCTACTTTGTCCGCCGGATTCAGGAATGCAAGGAGTACCGGGAACGGTTTTTGCCGAACGCCGGCTCGTATCGGCTCGTTTACGGCGAGTCGGATTTCTTGCCGGGGCTGATCGTGGACAAATTTGAGGACGTGCTGGTGGTACAGATTTTAACGCTTGGCATGGAGACGGTGCGTGAGGCGGTCGTTTCCGCGTTGGTCGAGGTAATGCGGCCGGCCGGCATTTACGAGCGCAGCGACGTCTCTGTGCGGCAGCTCGAAGGCCTGGAGCAACGGACCGGCGTGTTATACGGCGAATGCCCGCAGCATGTCACGATCCGCGAGAACGGAATCGTTCTGGAAGTGGATATTGCGCAGGGGCAGAAGACCGGTTATTTTTTCGACCAGCGGGAAAACCGGGCCGCCTTGGAACCGCTCATGAAGGGCTGGGGCAAACGGGGCGGCATTGAGCTGCAAGAGCGGGTGCTGGACGACGGGACGGTCAAGCGCGTGCCGGTCAACCGGAACGGCGGCGAAGTGACGTTTCCTTACTGGGACGGCGCGACGGTGCTGGAATGCTTCTCGCATACCGGCAGCTTTACGCTTCATGCGTGCCAATTCGGCGCCAAAAAAGTAACGTGCCTCGACATTTCCGAGCATGCCGTCGAAACGGCCAAGCGGAACGTGGAGCTTAATGGCTTCAGCGACCGGGTGGAGTTCGTCGTCGCCGACGCGTTCGATTACCTGCGCGAGCAGGCCCGCGGCTTGGATCTGCGTCAGGAGCGGGGAAAAGCGGGCGAGCGGAAGGTCGATACGTCCGTGCCTCTTGCCGCGAAAGGCAGAACGTGGGACGTGGTCATTTTGGACCCGCCAGCCTTTGCCAAGTCGCGGAGCGCGGTCGAAGGGGCGTGCCGCGGCTACAAGGATATTAACCTGCACGGCATGAAGCTAGTGAACGAAGGCGGATATTTGGTGACGGCGAGCTGCTCCTACCATATGAAGCCGGAACTGTTCCTCGAAACGATCCATGCGGCTGCCTACGATGCGGGCAAAACGCTGCGCCTGATCGAATTCCGCAATGCCGGCAAGGACCATCCCCGCATTCTCGGGGTGGACGAAGGCAACTATTTGAAGTTCGCTATTTTTGAAGTTCGCAGCAAACGATAACAGAATCAGCAAGGAAAGCCTTAGTTCGGTATGCAGCCGTACTAAGGCTTTTTGATTCCTTAGGGATAGATTTGACGGCGGGTAGGCCGTTGTATTATGATCCTTGCGGTAACTTCTTTCATAAGATGACTTCGGAGGTGCAGATTTGATGAATTCGAACATGCCATTAAGCGAGGCGATTCGCGGCCGGAGAAGCGTAGGGCGTGTCAAGAGCGACCCGATCGCGCGGGAAGTGATCGAGCAGCTGCTGGAAGCGGGCAACTGGGCGCCCAGCCACCATGCAACCGAGCCCTGGCGCTTTTATGTGATGACCGGCAGCGGCCGGCAAGCGTTGGCTGATGCGTATGCAGATATTGCAGCTGAAGGGGCCACTGACGTGTCCGGGCAAGAGCTGGAGGAGCTGCGGGCGAAGCAGGCAGCCAAAGCGTTCCGTGCGCCGGTGGTGATCGCCATTGTCGTATCTCCATCCATGGCGAAAGGGGTCAGCCGCATCGAGGAGTTTGCCGCAGCGCACGCCGCCGTGCAAAATATGCTGCTGATGGCGCATGCGCTCGGACTCGGGACGATCTGGCGGACCGGGGAGCCGGCTTATCATCCGCGGATGAAGCAGGCATTCGGTCTCGGCGAAGCCGATGCGATTGTAGGACTGGTGTACGTCGGCATTCCGGAGACGACGCCATCCGAAGGCAAGCGCCGTCCGGCCGCGGACAAAACGGTATGGATGACCGGCGAGGCCGACAGCAAGCTGTGACCTGTTTCCCATGGCGTCGCAGGGGCTATTCCGAATCCGTCTGACTTCGGGCCTGGACGGACCGGGCGTATTCGGAAGGGCTCATGCCGGCCGATTTTTTGAACGCTTTGGAAAAATAATGCGGCCCGCTGAAGCCTAGCATCGCGGCAATTTCGGAAAAGTTGTACGTCTTCTCCCGAATCAGCGATTTGGCCCGGCCGATCTTTAATTGATTGTAATAAGACATGATGGACAGCCCGGTCTGCCGCTTGAATTGTTCTTTCAGCCGGGTTTTGGCCACATGCAGCGCCTCGCTGATTTCCCCGAGCGACACGTTTCCTTCCACATGGTCCTCCAAGTAACCGATGACCCTTCGGGCCAGCGCTTCGTTGTCCTTTTCCCTTGCCGTAAACGAAAGCGGCTTGCTCGTCTCCGCATGTCCCAGCCTGCGCAGAAGGCGGATCAGGAACGTCTGCAAATACAACTGGATCAGCTGCTCGCTTCCGGTAGGCACGTCCTGCCGCCGTTTAAGCGGGTACCGAAACGGGAACTCAAACGCATGCTTTCCCTCCTTGACGATCTCCGCCAGAAGATTCCGCTCCGTATCCTCCAAGTGGACAATTTGCCGCGCAAACCGTTTCATCGCTTCAGACCGGCAGTCGAACGTCAGGACGATAATGTTCGGAGCGGTGCCTTCGCAGGCGTAAAAGCTGTGAAATTCGTCGGGTTCATGAAACACGACCATCCCCTGCCGAAGCCGGTGTTGTGTCGTACCCGCTGTCACCTCGACCTCGCCCTTGTCGACATAAACCAATTCCCAGAAATCGTGCTGCTCGCCCGGGAAGACATAGTTTTTGGCAAATTCGAAATAGTATATCGTGATGATGTTGTCGATCACAATTGTCGGCTTTAAGCGCGTTCGTTGATAGCTCATCCGGTCCTTCGTCTCCCGATTCGTTCTTATCTCCATCATACCTTGGCTCCGGGCTTCTGAAAAGCGGCCCCGCGTTGAGCGTTGTGGGACGGGCTCATTTTGCAAAAAATGCGGCTTCCAAGACAAAGCCACGGCCGCTCCGGCTTTCTATAATGGGGGTAAGTGTACCCAACCCATTAACATACGGATTGCCCGAGGAGGAGTCAGACATGAGATTGGCTGTCATTGGCTATGGAGCGAGAATACGCGGGGTGCTGAAATATGTGCAGCAGGCTAACCCTGAATGCAAGGTTACGGCGGTTGTCGACATCCGCAAGGATAAGGTGCTGAACGATATAGAAGGTTCGGGAGATATCCGGCTGTTCGACACGCCCGAGGAAATGCTTGAGCAGGAGAAGCCGGACGGCGTTCTGATCGGTACCCGCTGCTCTTTGCATACGGAGATGGCCCTGAAAGTGCTGCCAAGCGGAATTCCGCTCTATCTCGAAAAGCCGGTCGCTACGACGATGGAGGATGCGCTGCGCTTGAAGCGCGGCTTTGAGGCCTGTCCGTCGCCGGTCATCGTCTCTTTCCCGCTGCGCGTCACGTCGATCGTGAAGCTGGTGAAGGAAATTATCGATTCCGGCAAAATCGGGACGGTCGAGCATGTCCAAGCGGTCAACAACGTTCCGTACGGCGGCGTTTATTTTCACAATTGGTACCGGGATGAGAACGAAACGGGGGGCCTGTTTTTGCAAAAGGCGACCCACGATTTCGACTACATCAACCATGTGCTGGGGCTTCGTCCGGTCAGCGTCTGCGCGATGACGTCGAAGCAAATTTTCAAGGGCACGAAGCCTGCGGGGCTCCGGTGCGTCGAGTGCGGGGATAACAAAACGTGCGCCGAGAGCACGGTCGGTACGCCGATGGAACAGGAATGGCCTTACTGCGCCTTTGCCGAAGATACGGGTAACGAAGACTCGGGCAGCGCGTTGATCCGTTACGAGACCGGGATGCATGTGTCGTACTCACAAAACTTTTTCGCCCGGCAAAAAGCAGGCTCCCGCGCCGCGCGTTTCCTCGGCTACAAAGGAACGGTTGAGTTCGACTTTACGACCGGTATTGTCAAGGTATTCATGCATCACACGCCACGGGTGGAAACGTATGAGATCGACGCGGCGGAAGACCATTTTGGCGGCGACGCGGCGCTTGCGGAAAATTACGTTAACATGATCCGCGGCACCGAGGAGTCGATAAGCACGCTCGACGACGGTTTGCTTAGCGCGCTCCTTTGCCTGAAAGCACGGGAGTCGGCGCTCACCGGCACGTTCCAGACAGTTGACTGGACGTAGCGGATTAAAGGGCTTCGCCGGATGGTTCCGGAGGTAGCCGTTTCATCAACTGCTTGCGGGCCCGGGCGGCGGCTCTGCGCACCGCCGCCGACTCATCCTGCTCCAGCTTGGCGAAGCCGGGCGCGAGCAAGTCCCAATGCTCAGCCGCTGCGGCTGAGGCATACATATTCGCCGCGTGGATACGGACCGCCTCGTTGGCGCTTGCGATCCATACGTCAAGCCGTTCAGCCGTTTCCTGCGGATACGAAGCCAGCAGCCCCTCACCAAGCGTGAGCGGGCTTTTTGCTTTTCCGGCGGGGAAGGGGGCGCCCGACATCAACTGCTCGGTTAAATCCAGCAGCGGCCCGCTCCATGCCGGGTTGCGGGTTTTGGCCGCGATCCGGACGGCGTGGGCGACGGCTGTGATCTCGTGCGGCAGAGGCGAGCTGGACCAAGCGGCCAGCTGGGGATAAAACGCGTGAAACTGTTTGACCAGCAGCGTTCCACAGGCTTCCCCCGTCCAGCGCCGGACGGTGGCGTGCGGGCTGTCCGCCAAGAAGCGCAGCTGTTCGGCTGTCTCGTCGGGAGCGGCTGGGTAATGGCCAGACAATAGAAAGACAGCAAGCTCCTGCGCCGTTTCGTCCTCGGATTGTGCAAGTCCGGAAGCCAAGCGGACGAGCCGCTTCGGGTCGGGCAGCGCGGCTTCGATCACTTGCAGCGCTTGGTGCTTGACGGCGCGTGCCTGTTTATCGGGCAGCGTGCCGAGGACCGGGCCCAGGGCAGCCGTTAAGGCGGAAGCCGAGCCGCGGGATGCGGCGTCCGCCGCATCGCGCTTCCAGTCTTGTTCGGCAAGCGGCATCATATCAAATTCCTCCGTTTCAAACATTACGTTGTTATATCTTCCCACAATATTACCAAACATACGTTCTAGGGGCAAGGCATTTGTTATGGCGCAATACGGAGCTGTTCCGAAATCCGACACTCTCCCCGCGGAGGAGGAGAGCAATTCGCAGTTTACAGACAGGCGGGATAGAGGTATATTATTTTTGAGTACATGAATACTTGTATACAAGTACACAATAATTGTTGAGGTGATAATGATGAAGCTGGGGATGATCGGACTTGGGAAAATGGGGTTCAACCTCGTGCAAAATTTACTACAGCATCAGCATGAAGTGGTGGTGTACGACGTCAATCCCGAACCGGGAAAGAAATTGCAAGAACGCGGCGCACAGCTTTCCGCTTCCGTCAACGAGCTGGTAGAGAAGCTGGAAGCTCCCCGCATCGTCTGGATTATGGTTCCGGCCGGTCCGATTGTGGATCAGGTGATCGACACGGTTAGTCCGCTGCTGGAGCAAGGAGATATCGTGATTGACGGCGGGAACTCCCACTACAAGCAATCGGTGGCCCGGGCCGATAAGCTGAAGGAGCGGGGCATCCATTTTTTCGACGTGGGAACATCGGGAGGCACGGAGGGCGCAGCCCATGGCGGCTGCTTCATGATCGGCGGAGAGCAAGACGCGTTTGGAACCATTGAACCTCTGTTTCAAGGCATTGCGGTCGACAAAGGCTATTTGTATGCCGGTGGCCACGGCAGCGGGCATTTTCTCAAAATGGTCCATAACGGCATCGAGTACGGCATGATGCAATCGATTGCAGAAGGCTTCGAGATTTTATCGAAAAGCCAATTCGATTTCAATTACGAAGAAGTTGCGCGGGTGTGGGCGAACGGTTCGGTAATTAGGGGATGGCTGATGGAACTGACCCAAAACGCGTTTTCCAAAGATCCCAAGCTGGACGGGATTCGGGGAATTATGAAAAGCTCCGGAGAAGGAAAATGGACGGTTCAGACGGCGCTCGATATGGAAATTAGCACGCCTGTCATCGCGTTGTCCCTGCTGATGCGGTACCGGTCCATGGAAGATGATACGTTCCACGGCAAGGTGGTAGCCGCTCTGCGCAATGAATTCGGCGGTCATGAAGTCGTAAGAAATTCGTAAGACCGATTTTCCCGATGGATTCGTTTCATAACTATGTGATAAAATCTAGAAATACTTGTCTACGATATCTTATCGCAGTTAGCGAAAAACGGTCTGTATGGGAGAGTTGTTCATGCGTTATCCTGCTGCATGGTTGCAAGGGTTGTCTTTGGGAGAAAGTATGGCTTGCGAATTAAGATTGCAAATTATCGCCGGGGACATAAAGCCGGGCGAAGTCATATCGGAAAATAAGGTGGCCGCGGAATTCGGAACAAGCCGGTCGCCGGTCAGGGAAGCGTTGAAAACGTTGTCAAACGAAGGTCTCATTCGTCTGGAAAGAATGGGCGCCGTCGTAAACGGTCTGAGCTCGCAGGATGTCGAAGAGCTGTATGACGTCCGGTATTTGATCGAGAGCTTTGCGCAGCAGCGCTTGGCGGAAGGAAATCAAGAGTCGCTGCTCTCCAATCTGAAACGGAACATCGACAAGATGGAATTGGCGATGAAGCATCGCGATATCGAGGAATTTTCGTACCTGGACTTTTCCTTTCACGAATCCATCATCGTGGAGGCCAAGCATGCAAGGATCTTGCATTTGTGGAAAAGCATCCGCCAAATCGTGCTGACCGTCATGTATCTTACGACGGCGGAGGTATTCTCCAAGGGCGAGAACAAACTCAGATCCGTCGTCGATAAGCACCGGTCGATTGTGGCCGGGCTCGAATCGAAGGACGTCACTGTCATTCAATCCGTCGTTCAGCAATATTTTGCGGACTCGCATAAAACGCTTCATAGCAGGTTTCCTTAAAAGGGCGCTGCTATGCGGCTTTTCATTACTCATACTTGTCGACAAGTATACATGTATAAATTCATTGCCATGCTATACATTGGGCATACTCTGGATACCGAACCATGCTCGCATGAATAAGAAGGAGAGCTGCTTATGAATCGAATTTTTGGTCTTGATCACAACTTGACCTTGATTATCTGGGCGTTACTTGCCATTGTTTTTCTTGTCGTTCTGATCGCCAGATTCAAATGGAATCCTTTTGTGACGCTTTTGATTTCTTCGTTGCTATTGGGCTTTTTGGCCGGCATGAAGCCTGAAGACATCATTAAAGCGGTTACAGGTGGGCTTGGCGGCACGCTCGGAACGATTGCGATCGTCATCGGGCTCGGAACGATGCTCGGCAAAATGATGGCGGAGTCTGGAGGCGCCGAGCGGATCGCAACCACGCTGATCGACCGGTTCGGTGAAAAACGCGTTCACTGGGCGATGATGGTCGTCGGGTTTATTGTAGGGATTCCCGTGTTTTTCGAGGTTGGGGTCATCCTCTTGATTCCTATCGTATTTATCGTGGCGCGCAAGACGAAAATGTCGTTATTGCAAATCGGCATTCCGCTGCTTGCCGGGCTTTCTACCGTGCATGGGCTTGTTCCGCCTCATCCGGCGCCGATGATTGCTATTGCGGCTTATAATGCCGATCTGGGGAAGACGATTCTGTATTCCATTCTGGTCGGGCTGCCGACGGCCATTATTGCCGGCCCTCTGTTTGGCAAATTTATCGGCAAACGCTTGTCGGTAGAGCCGCCGGCCGACTTGGCTGAGCAGTTCGCGGCGAAAAATAACCGCGGCCTTCCCGGGTTCGGAATCACGCTGTTCACGATTTTATTGCCCGTCCTTCTCATGCTGATCGGATCGATCGCCACCATCCTCGATCCGAAAGCGACGAGCGGCCTCACCCGGTTTAGCACATTTATCGGCCATGAAATTATCGCCCTGCTCATCGCGGTCGTCTTCTCCTTCTTTTCGCTCGGCTTTGCGAGGGGCTTTAAGAAAGAGGACATTTCCCGTTTTGCCAGCGAATGCCTGGCCCCGACCGCAACGATTATTTTGATCATCGGGGCCGGCGGAGCCTTTAAGCAGATATTGATTAACAGCGGGGTAGGCGGAGCTATTGCCGCGATGGCCACTCAGGCGCATGTGAACATTATCTTTTTTGCATGGTTTGTCGCCGCTCTCATCCGTGTCGCGACAGGATCGGCCACGGTTGCCATGACGACGGCCGCGGGCATCGTCGCTCCTGTCCTTGCGCTGAATCCGGGCGTAAATGTGGAGCTTGTCGTTCTGGCTACGGGCGCAGGATCGCTGATATTGTCCCACGTGAATGACGCGGGCTTTTGGATGGTGAAGGAATTTTTTAACATGAGCGTAGCGCAAACATTAAAATCATGGACGGCGATGGAGACGATTTTATCCGTGGTGGGACTGCTTTTCATTCTTCTCCTTAGCGCCATGGTTTAAGAAAGAGGGTTATTTCATTGAGCCAGCCAGCCTATATGATTGGCGTTGATATCGGAACGACCAGCACGAAAGCCGTCTTATTCGAGGAAAACGGGAAAGTCGTAACCAAGGCGGACGAGGAATACCCTTTGTATATGCCTACTTCGTCTATAGCCGAGCAGGACCCGGACCGCATATTCCGCGCGGTGATCCAAACGTTGAAGCGCGTAATGGCGCAAAGCGCCGCGAGGCCGGAGCAAGTCCTGTTTGTCTCCTTCAGCTCGGCCATGCACAGCGTCATCGTGGTTGATGCCGAAGGCAAGCCGCTAACGCGCTGCATCACCTGGGGGGATAACCGGAGCGCCGCCTGGGCGGAACGCTTGAAGCGGGACATGAACGGGCATGAGATCTATTTGCGAACGGGGACGCCCATCCATCCGATGTCGCCGCTTTCCAAGCTACTGTGGCTTCGCCACGATCATCAGGTGCTGTTTCAAAACGCCGGCAAATTCATCTCGATCAAGGAATATGTATTTGCCAAGCTGTTCGGCGAATACGTGGTCGACTATTCCATCGCCTCGGCGACCGGTCTGATGAATTTGCAGAAGCTGGACTGGGACGAGGAAGCGCTGGACGTTGCCGGAGTATCGAGAGATCAACTGTCCAGACTTGTCCCGACGACGTACGCGCTGAAAGGAATGAAGGCCGTTTTTGCGGAAGAGACGGGCCTTGCCGGGTCGACCCCGTTTATTGTCGGCGCGAGCGACGGCGTGCTTTCCAACCTTGGCATGAATGCGATCGAGCCCGGGATTGTGGCGGCGACCATCGGCACCAGCGGCGCTATCCGTACCGTGATCGACCAGCCTTCAACCGATCCGAAGGGGAGAATCTTCTGCTATGCCTTGACGGAAAAGCATTGGGTCATTGGCGGAGCTGTCAATAATGGCGGCATGCTGTTCCGGTGGGCAAGGGACGAGTTCGCCGCATCGGAGGTTGAAACGGCCAAACGTCTTGGAATCGACGCCTACGACCTGTTGACGAAAATTGTGGAGAAGGTCAGTCCGGGCTCCGACGGCTTGATCTTCCATCCTTATATGACCGGGGAACGCGCTCCTTTATGGAATGCGAATGCAAGAGGCTCCTTTTTCGGTTTGACGATGCACCATCGCAAGGAGCATATGATCCGCGCCGTGCTGGAAGGAGTTATTTTTAATCTGTATACCGTCCTGCTGGCGATGGGGGAGCGGATGGGGCGGCCTAAAAAAATTCATGCTACCGGCGGCTTTGCCCGCTCCTCTCTCTGGCGCCAGATCATGGCGGATATTTTCGACCAGGAAGTGGTCGTCCCCCAAAGCTTCGAAAGCTCTTGTCTCGGAGCCGTCGTGCTTGGCTTATACGCAACGGGGAGAGCGGATTCGCTGCATATCGTTTCCCGGATGGTCGGCGATACGCATGTGCATAAGCCGATACGGGAGCATGCCGAAATCTACCATGAGCTTCTGCCCATCTACATTAAAATCGCGAGAAACATGGAGGAGGAATACGAGGCGATCGCCCGTTTTCAACAAAAGCGGGAACGTTTCTAGAAAGCTTCAAGCTTCGATCACATGGAAAAATCCGGGAAAAGCGTGCTGTCCTGCAGCGCAGTTCTTTTCCCGGTTTTTTCCTATTCTGTCGAGCCGATGCCTTCGTCAAAGGATAAGCCCGGGCGGAACGGGTGTTCCGGTGTATTCGATTGTGCTATACTATACCAAAACCTGTCTTTTCCGCAATGTCCGACATTTTGGTAGAATAGTAGAGTTACGTGAATTGAAGCGAAATTTGGAGGAGCGACTATGGCTTTTCAATTTGTGCTCGGCCGTGCGGGCAGCGGCAAAACGACGTTTTGCCTGAACGCGATCAAACAAAAGCTGCTGGAGCAGCCGGACGGTGCGCCGCTGATCTGGCTCGTGCCGGAGCAGGCCAGCTTTCAGACGGAATATGCGCTGGTGTCCTCCCCTGAGCTCGGAGGCACGCTGCGCGCTCAAGTGCTCAGCTTCCGGCGGCTTGCTTGGCGCGTCATGCAGGAGGTGGGCGGCACCTCGCGCCTGCCGATCGATGAAACAGGCAAAAAACTGCTGCTTCACCGCATTTTACATAAACAAAAAGAACGTCTGCGCCGTTTTCAAGCGTCAGCGGGACAAACGGGCTTTCTGGATAAATTGAACGAGTTGTTTTCCGAGCTGAAACGGTACTGTATCAGCCCCGATCAGCTTGAGCAGTTTTATTCGTCGCGCTTTGCTACTGAAGGCAATGCTTCCGGCACGTTTCCGGACAAGCTGCACGATTTGCAGCTTTTGTACGGCGAATTCGAGACGGAATTGTCCAAGTTGTACCTGGACGGGGAAGATTATTTGACGCTGCTGGCCCGTCAGGTCGGCGAATCGGCGTATTTGCAGGGCGCAGGAATATGGGTCGACGGATTTCACGGGTTCACGCCTCAGGAGCTTGCCGTCCTGGAGCAGCTTGCCCTGCACGCCGGCCGGGTCACGATGACGCTTTGCTTGAACCGTCCGTACGCGGGCGGGGAGCAGCCGCACGAGCTGGATTTGTTCCATCCGACCGCCCGGACGATGAAGACGCTCCGGGAGCGCTTGGATGCCTTGGAGGTGGAAACCGAAGCCTCGATCGTTCTGCCGTCGTCGCCTCCGGCAAGGTTCCGGGAGGCGCCGTCGATCGGCTTTTTGGAGGCGCAATGGGAGGAGCGGGTGAAAAAGCCGTTCCGACCCGAGCCGGGGGACAACCGGCCGCCGGCCGTGCGCATATCGGCGGCGGCCAGCCGAAGGGCGGAGGTGGAGGCGCTGGCCCGGGACGTCGTCAAGCTCGTCCGCGACGGAGGGCTTAGATGGCGCGACATCGCCGTGTCGGTCCGCAACATGGAATCGTATGGCGAGCTGATCTCGGGCACGTTTGCTGACTACGGCATCCCGCACTTTTTGGATCATAAGCGGCCGGTTGTGCATCACCCGCTCGTCGAATTGATTCGCTCTGCGCTCGAAACGGTCAACCATTATTGGAAATACGAAGCGGTTTTCCGCGCGGTCAAAACCGGATTTTTCCTGCCGTTCGGGGAGGAAAGAGAGCGGGAGGACGGTTTGATCATCGACCGGCATGCGATGGACCAGCTCGAAAACTATGTGCTGGCGTTCGGCATTCAAGGATACAAATGGATGAATGACTGGACGTATTCGTACCGGACCACGCTCGAACAGGATGAGACGCAGGCGAGCGAGGCGGACGAGGCGTTTTTGCGCAAGCTCAACGCCTGCCGCAGGCTGGTGGCGGAACCGCTCGGGGCGCTGCAGGAGCGCATGCGCAAGAAAGCGACGGTGCTTCAGCGGGTGGAGGCGCTGTACGGCCTGCTGGAGCAGCTGCGGGTGCCGGAGCGGCTGGAGGCTTGGAGCCAGGCGTCCCTCGCGCACGGACAAGCGGAGAAAGCACGGGAGCACGCCCAAGTGTGGGAGTGCGTCGTCGATATGTTCGATCAGCTCGCCGAGCTGATGGGAGACGAGACGATGACTTCGGAGACGTTCGCGGAGCTGGTGGACACGGGGTTTGAAAGCATCAAGCTCGGCCATGTTCCGCCCACCCTCGATCAGGTGCTGGTCGGCAGCATGGACCGGACCCGTTCCGGCCAAATCAAGCACATGTTCGTGCTTGGCGTAAGCGAAGGGGTCATGCCCGCCAAAATGCCCGAAAGCGGCGTATTGTCAGAAGCGGAGCGCGAGCAGTTGGCCGGAAGCGGGCTGCAGACCGCCGAAGGGAGCCGGAGGCGACTGCTAGATGAGTCGTTCTTGATCTACTGCGCGTTTTGCGCGCCTTCGCACGGATTATGGCTCAGTTATCCGCTGGCTGACGAGGAAGGAAGGTCGCTTCTGCCCTCGGACGTGATCCGGCAGGTGAAGCGGATGTTTCCGTCGCTGCAGGAGCGGCTGTTGTTGAACGATCCGACGCCGGACAGCCACGCCGGCGAACAAATGGAATATGTCGCCCGCCCAGACAAAGCCTTGTCCTTACTGATGGTGCAGCTGAAGCATTGGATGAACGGGGCTCCGATGAACGCCGTCTGGTGGTCGGTATACAATTGGTTCGCCCGCCAGCCAGAACACGCCCTGAAGCTGTCGCGGATGGTGCAGGCGCTGCTCTATTCGAACCGGGCAAAGGAATTGAGCGCCGAGACGAGCCGCGAGCTGTACGGAGAAAGCATCCAGACGAGCGTATCCCGGATGGAACGCTTCGTCGCATGTCCGTTTTCCCAGTTCGTTTCGCACGGACTGCGGCTGAAGGAACGCCGTATTTTTCGCTTGGAAGCGCCCGATATCGGGCAGCTGTTTCACGCCGCATTGACCAAGTTTGCGGAGCAGGCGGAGCGCGAAGGGTTCGACTGGGGCGGCTTGTCGGCCGCGGAATGCGAGCAGCGGGCGGCGCTTGTCGTCGACGCGCTTGCGCCGAAGCTGCAGGGGGAAATTTTGCTCAGCTCCAAACGGTATTCCTATATTGCGCGCAAGCTCAAGCAGGTGATCGGACGGGCGGCGCTGATGCTGGGCGAGCATGCCCGGCGGGGGCAGTTCCGGCCGATCGGGCTTGAGGTCGGCTTCGGGAGCGGACAGCCTATCCCGCCGCTGCTTTACGATCTGGACAACGGCGTGCATATGGAGCTTCGGGGAAGGATCGACCGGATCGACCGGGCGGATACCGAGCGGGGAACGCTGCTACGGGTGATCGACTACAAGTCGAGCGCCAAGGCGCTGAATATGACCGAAGTGTATTACGGGTTATCGCTGCAAATGCTCACGTATTTGGATGTCATTTTGACGCATGCCCCGATCTGGCTCGGCCGCGAAGCGCAGCCGGCGGGCGTTTTGTACTTTCATGTACATAATCCGGTGTTGAACGCAAGAAACGGGCTTTCCGTCCAAGAGATCGACAGCGAATTGAAAAAGCGATTCAAGATGAGAGGGCTGCTTCGCGCCGATGCAGATACGGTCCGGCTGATGGACGGAGGGCTGGCGGAAGCCGGCGGGCATTCCGATCTGCTGCCGGTGGCGCTCAAGACGGACGGCAGCTTCTATAAAACGTCGTCGGTCGCCTCCGAAGAACAGTGGAACACCGTTCGGCGATATGTCAAGCGGACGATCCGCGAGATCGGGACGTCGCTGACGGACGGCACTATCGAGATTGCGCCTTACCGGATGGGCCAAGCGACAGCCTGCACGATGTGCGCGTACCGTTCCGTATGTCAGTTCGACACGCAGCTCGACGGTAATGCGTACAAGCAGCTTACGCCGATCGGCAAAGACCGGATATGGGAAATGATGGAGCAAAAGGCCGCTCCCGCTCCCCGCTCCGCCGGAGCGGCTTACCGACCGCGCACCGCTGCGAAACGGCCGACTGCGGAAGAGAGACGGGTAGCGGAGCCGGAGGAAGAGAACGTCCCGGGCGAGCCGGATAACGAGAATGGAGGGAACGAACAATGACGGAAATGATGCCGAAGCCGGAGAACAGCACCTGGACGGACGAACAATGGCAGGCCATCGCCGTCCGCAGCCGTTCCACGCTCGTCGCTGCCGCTGCGGGCTCCGGGAAAACGGCCGTGCTGGTCGAGCGGATTATCCGCCGCATTTCGGACGAGCGCGAGCCGCTCGATGTAGACCGGCTGCTGGTCGCGACGTTCACCAAGGCGGCGGCCGCCGAAATGCGCCACCGGATCAGCGAGGCGCTGGAGAAGGCGCTGGCGGACAATCCGGGCTCGGATCACCTGCGCAAGCAGCTTGCGCTGATGCCGCAAGCGTCGATTACGACGCTGCACTCCTTTTGTATGGAGGTCATTCAACGGCATTACCAGCGGATCGGACTCGATCCGAACTTCAGAATCGCCAATGAAACGGAAAGTGCGCTAATGCGGCAGGATTTGCTGGAGGAGCTGCTGGAGGAGCGGTACGGCGAAGCCGGTGAAGGCGATTTGTTCTGGCGGCTGGCGGATTCGTTCAGCGGGGATAAAAACGACGACGCGCTGTTCTCGCTGGTGCAGCGGCTGTATGACGATTCGCGGAGCCACCCGTGGCCGGAGCATTGGTTGAACGAGTGCGTTCGCATGTTCGAGCGGCCCGTCGCTTCCGGTGATAATCCGTGGCTGGCGAGCTTGCTTGCGTATGTCCGCTTGGAGCTTCAGGCTATGGCGGCGCGGCTTCGGGAAGCCGTGCGGATCGCAGAGCAGCCCGGAGGACCGGCGCCGTATTTGACCAATCTACAAGATGACGTCGCGGTCGTGGGAGAGCTGCTTGAGCTGGCCGTTATAGGCTCGTGGGAACCGCTGTATCATGCGTTTCAAGGCGCCGCTTTCGGCAAGCTGAAGGCTTGCCGGGGAGACGGCTTCGACAAAGCGCTTCAGGAGCAAGTGAAGGACATGCGGGGCGAAGTCAAAGACCGGCTGAACGAGCTGAAGGAAGAACTGTTCGGACGGACACCGGAACAGTACGAGGCAGAGCTGCGGACGATGCGGCCGCTTATGGAGGCGCTCATCGGCCTGGTAATCGATTTCGGCGAGCGGTACCGGACGGCCAAAATGAGCAAACGTCTCGTCGATTTTGCGGACTTGGAGCATTTTTGCCTGAAGATCCTCAGCGCCGATGAGTCGCTACCTGAGCAGCCCGTTCCTTCCGACGCGGCGCTGGAATACCGGGAGCAGTTCGCCGAGGTGCTGCTGGACGAGTATCAGGACACGAACCGCGTGCAGGAAGCAATTGTCCAACTGATCGCCAAGGACGCACCGGGCAACCGGTTTATGGTCGGGGACGTAAAACAAAGCATCTACCGGTTTCGCTTGGCGGAGCCGGGCTTGTTTCAGGAGAAGTACAAAAGCTACCGTACCGATGGCGGCGGGCCGGGGCAGCGCATCGATCTGGCGCGCAACTTTCGCAGCCGGCGTCAAGTGGTGGACGGCACGAATTTTATTTTCCGCCAACTGATGCACGGAGACGTCGGCGAGATCGACTATGACGAGCGGGCGGAGCTCGTTTACGGCGCCGGTTATCCCGAGCCGCCGAACGCAAGCGGCGCATTTGCGGCTGAGCTTGTGCTGATCGACCGGACGCCGCAGGATGCCGGGGCGCCGGGAGAAAACGCGGGAGATTCCCCCGAAGGCTTTGCCGCCGGGACGGATGAGCCCGCGGACGATGCGGCAGCCGAGGTGCGCGAGCTGGAAACGGTGCAGCTCGAAGCGCGGTATATCGCGCGGCAAATTCGCGAGATGATGGGGATGGACGGCGGAAGGCGACGGCAGGTATACGACAAATCCGCCAAAGGCATGCGCGACGCCCAGTTCCGGGACATCGTCGTTTTGCTGCGGGCGACGCAGCAATGGGCGCCCGTCATGATCGAAGAGCTGCGGCAGCAGGGCATTCCGGCTTACGCGGAGCTGAGCACCGGATATTTTACAGCCGTTGAAGTGCAGATGGTATTGTCGCTGCTCAAAGTGATCGACAATCCGTATCAGGATATTCCGCTTGCGGCCGTGCTTCGTTCTCCGATCGTAGGGCTCGACGCCGAGGAGTTGGCGCATATCCGCATAGGCCGGCCGCACGGGGCGTATTTCGACGCGGTGAGGGCCTATGCGCCAAGAGAGGCTGCGGGTTCCGAAGCGGACTGCGAAGTAGCCGGGGCCGCCGAAACGTTCGCGGCACACGTAGTCAAAGAGGCCTGTGAGAGCGACGGGACGGGGGACGAAATTCAGCGGAACCCGGAAACGCGGCGCAAGCTGCGGTTGTTTCTCGATTGGCTCGAGCAGTGGCGGTTGCAGTCGCAGCAAAGCTCGCTGGCGGATTTAATTTGGGACATTTACCGAAAAACCGGCTATTTCGATTTTGTCGGCGCCATGCCCGGCGGTCCGCAGCGGCAGGCCAATTTGCGGGCGCTTTACGACCGGGCGCGGCAATACGAGGAAACATCGTTTCGCGGGCTGTTCCGTTTTTTGCGTTTTGTCGAGCGGATGCAGGACAGCGGAGGCGACCTGGGAACGGCGAGGGCGCTTGGCGAGCAGGAGGACGTCGTCCGCATCATGACGATCCATAAAAGTAAAGGATTGGAATTTCCTGTCGTCTTTGTCGCCGGAATGGCCAAGGCGTTCAACCGGCGGGATTTGACGGACAGCTTTTTGCTGCACAAGGAGCTTGGATTCGGACCAAAGCTGATGGAGACGGACACGCGGGTCAGTTATCCGACCTTGCCGTGGCTGGCGATCCGGCGCAAAATCGAAATGGAAATGCTGGCCGAAGAAATGCGCGTGCTGTATGTAGCGCTGACCCGGGCGCGGGAGAAGTTGATCCTGATCGCTTCGGTCAAAAATTTGCAAAAGCAGCTGGACGCGTGGGGACGGTTTGTCCTCCACGACCGTTTGACGCTGCCGGACGATGCGCTGGCGGGCGCGCGCTGTTATCTGGATTGGATCGGTCCGGCGCTGATCCGGCACCCTGACGCGGAACCGCTTCGGGAAGCGGGCGGTCTGGATTTTCGGCTCTGGTCGTTTATGGATGGCGAGCCCTCCGAATGGCAGGTGCACCTGCTGAGGCCGGAGCTGTTCGCGGGGATATCCCAGGCTGCGGCGGCGGTGAGCTTTGCCGATACCCGCTGGCAGTCGGTGGTCCGGCTGGAGCCGGTCGACGAAACGGAGCGGTGGGAGCACGAAGTATGGCGGCGTTTGTCCTGGAATTACCCACGGGAGGATGCGACGCTGGTGCTGTCCAAAACGTCCGTTACGGAGCTGAAGCGGCATTCGGAGCACCGGAAGCTGCTTGAGCTGCTGTCGGACGAGCCGTCTGCGGCATTGTGGCCGGGAGTCGGGACGGATTCCGGAGAACCTGTAACGGAGGAGAGGTCCCGGCGGGGAGCAGACGGCGCGGCTTTTCGCAAAGTGATTGTCCGGAGACCGCGCTTTATGGAGCGAACCGGGCCGAATGCGGCCGAGCGCGGAACGGTGTTTCACACCGTGATGCAGCATATGCCGATGGACCGGCTCCCTTCAGAATCCGACGTCCGCGAGCTGCTGGCCATTCTGGTGCAGCGAGAGCTGCTGACGGAGGAGCAGTGCGGCCTGATCGAGCCTGCGGTGATCGTAACGTTTTTTGAAAGCGAGTTGGGCCGGCGCCTGCTTCAGGCCAAGCGGGTGCACCGGGAAATGCCGTTCAGCTTCGGGCTGCCTGCACGCGACATCTACGGTCCGGAACGGGGCGGGTTGTCGGACGAGACGGTGATGCTGCAGGGCGTGATCGACTGTCTGATCGACGAAGGCGACGGCCTCGTGCTGGTGGATTTCAAGACGGACCGGTTAAAAGGCGCTTCTCCGCTTCGAGCGGCGGAAAAATACCGGCTGCAGCTCGACTTATACGCCAGAGCCGTCGAGACGATCTGGAAGCGGCCGGTAACCGGAAAATATATCTTTTTATTCGACGGCGCTCATGTGGTGCAGCTGTGAATGGACGCACGGCATGAGCAGGTGTCGATGATGGAAGCGGAGCAAGACATGGCTTGGCTCAAGCCAAGCGCAGAGTGTTGAGAAAGTGGCCTCTCGGACACCTCTATTGCCTCAATTGACCACTTTCTCAGCAGCACTGCCCCATTGCGACGCGACTAGGGAAGGAAGGAAAACTATGCGGATATTGCATACGGCGGATTGGCATTTCGGCCGGACGCTGGAAGGAAGAAGCCGGCTCGCCGAGCAGGAAGCGTTCGTCGACGAGCTGGCCTTTCTCGTGAAGGACCAGCAGATCGATCTGGTGCTGCTGGCGGGAGACGTTTACGATTCGGTGAATCCTCCGGCCGCCGCTGAGCAGTTGTTTTACGATGCACTGGCGCGTCTGTCGGACCAAGGACAGCGGCCGGTGTACGTCATTGCGGGCAACCACGATCACCCCGATCGGCTGGCCGCTGCCGACCCGCTGGCGCACAAGCTTGGCGTCACGCTGGTCGGTCTGCCGGAAGCGCGGGTCCATACGGTGGACATCCGGCGCACGGGCGAAACGGCGGTGCTGTTCGCGCTGCCGTATCCGTCCGAATCGCGGCTGCGCGAGCTGCTGTCGGAGGGGGCCGACGAGACGCTGCTGCGGGCCGTATACTCCGAGCGGGTACGGCATATCGTCGCGGAGCAGGCGAAGCATTACCGCGCGGATACGGTCAATTTGCTCATGAGCCATCTGTATGTGCTCGGCGGCCAGGAAACGGAATCGGAACGGCCGATTCAAGTCGGAGGCGCCTATACGGTCGATACGTCGGCGCTGGAAGCCGGAGCGCAGTACGTTGCCCTCGGCCACTTGCATCGGCCGCAATTTTTGAAGTCGGAGACGACGACGATCCGCTACAGCGGCTCGCCGCTTGCCTACAGCTTCTCGGAGGCCGGGCAGGCCAAATCGGTTACGGTGCTTGATCTGAAGCCGGGCGCGGCTCCCCAATTGGAGGAGATCTTCCTATCCAGCGGGCGTCCGCTCGTGGAATGGAAAGCCAAGGGCGGGCTGGCCGAGGTGCATCGTTGGTTGGACGAAGGCAAGGATGCCAACGCTTGGATCGATTTGGAGGTTCACTTGCAGGAGACGATGTCGATGGAGCAACTGCACCGGCTGCGGCTGGCCCGGGACGGTTTTATTCATATCCGGCCGGTGTACCCGGACCTGGAGACGTCGCTGCAGGAAGCCGTGTCGGCGACGAAGCTGCCGATGGACGAGCTGTTCCGCCGCTTCTACGAGCGGCAGACTGGAGGGGCGCAGCCCGAGCCGGAGCTGATTCGGCTGTTTTTGGAGCTGCTACATACGGAGGAAGACGATCCGGCGGTGTAGCCGGATATTAATAAGGTAGATGTAAAGGGGGCTCGCTCATGCGGCCGATTCATTTGCAAATCGCGGGGCTGCAAAGCTACCGGGAAGCGCAGGACATTGATTTCAGCGCGCTGACGGGTGCGGGCGTCTTCGGCATTTTCGGGCCGACGGGCAGCGGGAAGTCGACGCTGCTCGATGCGATGACGCTGGCCTTGTTCGGGAAGGTGGAGCGGGCGCCGGGCGGCACGCAGGCGATTATGAACCAGGCGGAGCAGACGTTGTCCGTCTCGTTTACCTTCGAGCTGGGGCATGCGCTCGGCGTCAAGCGCTACCGCGTCGACCGCCAGTTCAAGCGGGGCGGCGACGTCTCGGTGCTCGGCAGCCTGTGCCGGCTGATTCAATACCGGGACGACGAGGCGATCGTGCTGGCAGACAAGGCGGGCGAGGTCAATCAGCAGATTCAAGATATTTTGGGCTTGTCGATGGCCGATTTTACCCGGGCGGTCGTGCTGCCGCAAGGGAAGTTCGCGGAGTTTCTGACGCTGACGGGCAAAGACCGGCGCGCGATGCTTCAGCGCTTGTTCCATCTTGAGCCGTACGGCGATCGGCTAAGCGCGAAAACCGCCGCCCGTTTCAAGGAAACGGACGTGGCGATCCGGGCGCTCCAGGCGGAGCAGCAGGGGCTCGGCGACGCCTCGCAAGCGGCGCTGGCGCTGGCCGAGCAGCGGCTCG
>NZ_BIMB01000011.1 GCF_004000865.1 Paenibacillus elgii NBRC 100335
AGCCAGCCCGCCAGCGCGGCGCCAGCTTCGCGCGCGTCTGCGAAGCGGCCGTCGGGGCTTGCGCGCAGCAGCCGCAGCACGATCGGTGCAAGCCCGGGCGGGATCGCCGCTTCCGCTTCGCGATACGGATTTTGCGGATTGTAATACGCGCCGCCGCTCAGCAAAAAATAAAGCAGCGCGCCGAGGCCGTACAGATCGGTGTGCGGATCGCTCTGCCGCCCGTCGAACTGCTCCGGCGCGGCAAAGCCGACCGTGCCGAGCAGCACCGTATCGGCGGCTTGCTCCGCTTTAAAGCTGCGGGCGGTCCCGAAGTCGATCAAGCGCACCCGTCCGTCCGCGTCCAGCATCAGGTTGGACGGCTTCAAATCGCGGTGGATGATCGGCTCCGGGCGGAGCGAGTGCAAATAATCGAGCAGCCCGCAAAGCTGCAGCGCAATTTCCGCCGCCTGTCCCTCGCTCATGCGGCGGCCCAGCCGTTCAAAACGCTGCAGCAACGTTTCCCCTTCGATATAATCCATGACCAGATACAAAAAACCGTGGGCATTAGCGGGAACGTAATCGACGATATCCGGCAAATTCGGATGACTCAAACGGCTCATCGTTTCCGCTTCCTTGAGCAGCACGTGCCGCCGCAGCGCCGCCTCCTGGCCGCTTTCCCCTGCGGACGGGTCGTCCCCGATATACGTCTCCTTAACGGCCCACCGCTTCCCCTTCAGCTTCAAGTCTTCCGCCAGAAACACCCGGCTCATCCCGCCACTCCCCAGAGGAGCCATGATCCGGTAGCGTCCCGTCAACGTCTGACCCGGTTGTAAGCCGTAATGCAGCATGATTTCGTTCCCCCGCCTTTCGTTCGCAGACAACGACAAAAAACCGCCTTACGCATGCAAACAATGCATGACATAAGGCGGTTCTTCCGCACAATGTAATGAGATTGCTTATAAATTATCATAGTTTTACCAAAATTTCAACAACCGATTTGCCGCCGTTTATTTAGAATTTGTAAATTTCAAGCGGTTCTCCACAATATCTTAACGCACAATTAACCTTTGGATAACACCCCCGCATTATAATTAGCTCGTTCAGACCAGTCCCTGAAAGGAGCGTCCGCATGACCTTGCTCGACCGTAACGCAGCGGTTCGTCCGGCCCCAAATTCAGCCAAGAGGCAAACTGCGGCAGCCGCCGGCCGGCGAAGCCTGCGCGTGACCCAGTGGAAGGAAGCGTCGCTTGCCTATGCTTTCCTGCTACCTTCTCTTTTGCTGTTCGGTATTTTTCTGTTCTATCCTCTTTTGAAGTCGGTTTACCTCAGCCTGCATTTGACCGACCCCCGGGGGCGCATCGCCGCTTTTGCCGGCCTCGACAACTTCACCGAGCTGCTGGCCTCCGATAAATTTTATGAAAGCTTGAAAGTCACCCTGTCCTTCACGGTTCTCACCGTCCCTGTCGGCATTGCCCTTGCGCTGCTGCTCGCTGCGCTGTCCCAAGGCAAGCTTCGGGGGATGAAAGCATTCCAATTCGTGTTCTCGCTGCCTGTCGCCATTTCCGTCGGCACCGGCTCGGTCATCTGGATGATGCTGTATCATCCGACGCTGGGCACTCTCAATTATTTTTTGACGCTGCTCGGCGTGGAACCGGTCCGTTGGCTGACCGATCCGGCTTGGGCGCTCATCTCGGTCTCCATCATGACGATTTGGATGAATCTCGGCTTCAATTATATCGTCCTGCTTAGCGGCTTGCAGAGCGTACCCGAGGAAATTTACGATAGCGCCAAAATCGACGGCTCCGGCCCGCTGCGCACCTTTTTCCAGCTTACGGTGCCGCTCGTATCGCCCACGCTCTTTTTCGTCGGGATCGTCTCGGTCATTCATGCATTCCAATCGTTCGGACAAATTCACATTCTCACCAAGGGTGGCCCAATGAACAGCACCGACGTCATCGTCTTTAATATTTATCAAGATGCGTTCGTGAACTTCCGTTTCGGTATCGGCAGCGCGCAGGCGCTCATTCTGTTCGCCATCGTGCTGATTCTGACCCTCCTCCAGTACCGTTTTCTGGAAAGGAAGGTGCATTACCAATGAGTTCGCGCTTGCAAAATACGTTCGTGTACACCGTGCTCATCGTCGCTGCGGTGCTGACATTGTATCCGATCCTGTATACCGTTGCAGCCTCGTTCATGACGAACGCGGAATCGGCTTCGTATCCGCCGAAGCTGCTGCCGGGCAGCCTGCACTGGGAGAACTATATCCAAGTGCTCAAGCAAATTCCGGTCAGTCAATTTATCGCCAACAGCTTCCTTGTCTCGGGCACGATCATGCTCGGGCAGCTCGTGACGGCAAGTCTGGCCGCCTATGCATTCGCATATATGAGATTTCCGGGCAAAAGCTTCCTGTTTGCGCTGTTCCTGTCCACCATGATGATTCCGTGGGAAGTGACGATCATTCCCAATTATTTGACCGTCAAAAGCTGGGGCTGGCTCGACAGCTACCAGGGACTGATCGTGCCTTTTCTGGCAACCGCCTTCGGCACGTTTCTGCTGCGCCAATTTTTCCTGCAGCTCCCCCGCGAATTGTTCGAAGCCGCCAAAATCGACGGCTGCGGCCATCTGCGCAGCTTTATCCGGCTCGTGCTGCCGCTGGCCAAGCCCGCGCTCGCCACGCTCGGCGTATATTCGTTCCTGAGCAACTGGAACATGTACTTGTGGCCGCTGCTCGTCACGAACGGGCAATCGATGCGCACGGTCCAGATCGGCATCAGCATGCTGCAATTCGAAGAGCTGACCTATTGGAACGTCGTGCTGGCGGGCGTCGTGACGGTGCTGCTGCCGTCGCTTGTTTTGCTGCTGCTCGGTCTAAAGCAGCTCGTCCGCGGGATGACGGCCGGAGCGATCAAAGGGTAAGACATAGCGCGAGGACCGGCTCTTGGCTCGCTCCGCATGACGGAGTCGACGAGTTTCCAACCCCCTCCTCGCTCTATATATAAATAACAAATTAAAGGGAGAGATCAACCGAAATGAAGCACCTGAACAAAAAAAGCATGCTGCTTCTGCTGCTTGCTTTCGTCATGATGTTTATGGCGGCATGCGGCAACGGCACGGCGGGCAATGCTGGCGACAAGCCTGCGGCCGGCGGCGCAGAAAATAAGGAAGTGCCGAAATCCGGGGAGCCGGTCAAGGTCGTCTGGTGGCACTCGATGAGCGGCGAGCTGGGCAAAGCGGTGGACAAGCTGGTCGCCGATTTCAACGCCTCCCAGAAAAACGTCGTCGTCGAAGCCGTATTCCAAGGCACCTACGACGAAAGCTTGAACAAAATGAAAGCGTCCATGGATTCCAAAAGCGGTCCGGCGCTCATTCAGGTGTACGAAATCGGCAGCCGCTTCATGATTGACTCCAAAGCGATCACACCGATGCAAAAATTTATCGATGCTGACAAATACGATGTCTCCCAGCTTGAAGAAAACATTTTGAACTACTATACGGTGGACGGCAAGCTAAATTCGATGCCGTTCAACACGTCCAACCCGATTCTGTATTACAACAAAGACATGTTCAAAGCTGCCGGTCTCGATCCGGAAAAGCCGCCCGTCACCTACGAAGAAATCGCCGAAGCAGCCAAAAAGCTGACTAAAGACGGCAAAGCCGGCGCTTCCTTCGCCATCTACGGCTGGTTCATGGAGCAGTTCTTCGCGAACCAAGGCGCCGAGTTGCTGAACAACGGCAACGGCCGCACCAGCCCGGCAACGGAATCTTTGCTTGGCAGCGATGCCGGCGTCAACACGATGACTTGGTGGAAGCAAATGATCGACGACAAAACGATGCTGAACCTCGGCCGCAAAACCGACGATACGAAAAAAGCGTTTGCCGCCGGCCAAATCGCGATGACGCTCGATTCGACCGCTTCCCTGCGCGGGATTGTCAGTGCAGCAGAAGGCAAGTTCCAAGTCGGTACCGCCTTCCTGCCGAAGCCGAAGGACGCGAAGGATGGCGGCGTCATCGTCGGCGGCGCGAGCTTGTACATCTTGAACAACCGTTCCGAAGCGGAGCAGAAGGGCGCATGGGAGTTCATCAAATTCCTCACCGATCCGAAGCAGCAAGCTTACTGGCACGTCAACACGGGATACTTCCCGATCACGAAAAAAGCGTATGACGAGCAGCTCGTCAAGGACAATCTGACCAAATATCCGCAGTTTAAAACAGCTGTCGACCAGTTGCACCAAACGAAAGCGAACAAAGCAACGCAGGGCGCGGTTATGGGCGTGTTCCCGGAAGCCCGCCAGCTTACCGAAGGCGCAATCGAAGAAGTGCTGAACGGCAAGAAGTCTCCGAAAGAAGCGCTGGACGGCGCAGCTAAAGAAATATCGTCGAAGCTTGCACAGTATAACAAGACGGTAGCGAAATAACGTTTCACCCGGCCGACGGTCTCCCTCAAATAAGGAAGACCGTCGGTCTTTTTTGAATTTTAATTCTAAAAATATTGAATTTAAAATTCTAATATTATAGAATACACTAGAATCATTTAATTCGAAGAGGTGATTAGGTTGGACATCATTCAAGCTACGGGACGGAAGCGGGAGACGTATCAAGTGCAGCTCGAGTATTCGCTGCTGTGGGAATGCGCGATGGGGATTGCGGCTGTGACGAACACGCCGCTTCTCCATACGTTGGAGAAACCATCGGAACATTGGAAGCAGCTCAAAGCCTCGTTATCCAAAGAACTGCTGGAGCACTTGGCTTTTGTAGAGAAGCACAATACTTGGAAGGCTTTGCTTCAGTTGCTCCATCAGCAAGCTTTCACTTCCCTGCCCGATTTTCTGGCCTATATCGAGCGTTTGGCCCCGGAGGAGTTGAAAAGCATCTGTCTTCCCTATCTCGGAAAAGAGCACCAGAACTCGCGCAAGCAGGCGGCTTCCGGCGACAGGAAGGCTGCACAAAGGCTGCAGGAACTCGCAAACGGGAACCCGTTTTTCCCGGCCTATATCGATTTTATCTGCACAACCGATCCGGCGGAGCTGAAGCGTCATCTCGCGGAAGTGATGTCAGGCTGGTACGAGGCAGTTATCGAGCCGGAAGCGGAGCAGCTCCTTGCCGTTTTGACCAGAGATAGCGAAGCCAAGCGCAGCATGCAGCAAAGGATGACCCCGGAAGAGCTTGTCGAATGGGCCACGGGCGGCGTCACGTATTCGCCGGAGCCGAGTGTTCACCGGGTGCTGCTCATCCCGCAAATCGTTTACCGGCCATGGAACATCGAAGCGGATATCGAAGGGACGAAGGTCTTTCATTATCCTGTAGCGAGCGATAGCATCCATCCTGCCGACAAGTACATGCCAGACGCCTCGCTCGTTCTTAAACATAAGGCGCTCGGCGACGAAATCCGGCTGCGCATCGTCAAGCTGCTGTCCGAAGAGGACCGGAGCCTGCAAGATTTGACGGATCGGTTGAATATCGGAAAATCGACGATTCATCATCATTTGAAGCTGCTCCGTGCCGCAAGGCTGGTCGACATCCGCGATGCCAAGTACCGCGTCAAGACGAAAGCCATCGATACGCTGGCCCAAGAGCTGGCCGATTATTTACGACAAGACGAATAAAGGTGGACGGAACATGGAAGCATCGGCTGCCGGACGAAGCCCCGAGCCTTCGCTGCCGGAATTCAAAAGAAATTACCCGGTCTTCCGCTTCGTAGGAAGCAGCTTTATTTCCTACTGCGGAGATCAAATTCAGCTTATCGCGATTCCCCTGCTCGTTCTGGCGATTACGGGCTCACCGGTCAGCATGGGAATCGTAACCGCGCTCGAACGCCTGCCGGTGCTGCTGCAGCCCTTGACCGGCATCTGGTCCGACCGGTTGAACCGTAAAACGCTGCTGCTGCTCTGTGATCTCGGCAGAGGTGTCATTACGGGGCTGCTGGGCCTTCTGTTTATCATGGATTCGCTGGAAATGTGGCACGTGTACATCGCCGCCTTGGCCGCCGGCGTGCTCGGTCAAATCTATACGACGGCGCAAATCGCCTCCGTGCCGAATCTCGTCCGAAAAAGCGATTTGCAGACGGTGAATGCGGTCAATTCGGGCTTTGCGAACTTGGCCGTGCTCGCAGCGCCCGGTCTGGGAGGAATGGTGATCGGCTTATACAATCCCGGATATGCAGTGCTCGTCAACAGCGCTACGTTTTTTATCTCGTTTCTGACGGTTCTCAGCCTTCCCATCCGAAAGACGGCTGCGGGCGCCCATAAGGCAAACGGCATGTATGCAGATTTAAAAGAAGGCTTTCAGTTTGTCGTGCGGACGAAGCCGATTTTATTTACGAACCTGGCGATGCTCGTATCCGTCTTCGGAACGACCCTGTTCCTGACAATGATGGTATTTCATCTCAAAGAAACGATTCAGCTGCCTGTCGGGCGCATCGGCTGGCTTTTGTCTGCGGGAGGACTGGGGGCGGTCGGGGGAGCGCTGGTGACGGCCGTGCTGCGCAAACGATTCTCTTACCGGACCATTTTATTCGCCGCTTCCTGTCTGGGCGGGTTGTCCGTCGTCGTCTTTAGCCAATCGCAGACTTACGCCGTGCTGCTGCTGTCGAATGCGGCCGGGACGATCACCGCGTCCGCTATGAACCCGTGCATCGTGACGATCCGGCAAACGCTGACACCCGACCGGCTGTTAGGACGCGTTCAGGCGACGAGCCGGTTTATGACGTGGACGCTGATGCCGGTGGCGGCTTTTTTGGCTGGCGTGCTGGCCGAACAGTTCGGAACGCACGGGACCATTTTGCTGGGCGGCTTGCTTTCTACGGCCGGTTCACTGCTGTACCTGCATCCTTCGCTACAGGATAAACAAAAGACCTCCGCCCGATGAGGGCGAAGGCCGGAAATCATTAGTGCGGTATGAAGCGTATGCGGTGCTCTCGTTGTCGGGTGTTTTACGGATTCAGACCGTTTTTCACGATCGTTTGCAGCGTTTTGTTGCGGTCCTGCGTCACTTCCCACGTCATGGCGCCGGCAAGTCCTTTGGACTTGATGTAATCGACCTTGTGCTGAATCGATTCAGCGTCGTCGTACGAGATGAAGATGCCGCCGTTCGGCTGATACAGGAACGGTGTTTTGGTTACGTTGTTCCAGTAGCGCGTATAGCCGTTTTTGTTGATGTAGTTGGCTTCCAGATCGTAGAAGTCGAACGATCCGTTCTCCCATGTTCCTTTCTGGGATACGCCGGAGCATTGTTGATATTGGCCGTTATTCGCAGAGGCGCAGCCCTGCCAGCCTTTGCCGTAGTACGGGATGCCGAGCACCAGCTTGGAGGCCGGCACGCCGGCATTCAGATGATTCGCAACCGCCTTGTCGACGTTGAAGTTGACCGGATCTTCGCTGTTATCCGCCGAGTCGAAATACAGCGGAGCGTTGTGTCCGGACTTCGATTCCCAGCCGCCGTGGAAATCGTACGTCATGATGTTGATCCAGTCGAGCGTTTGCGCGATCTTGGACAGCTCCGTGTTGTTCACGTAATTCGGGCCTGCCCCGGAAGCAATCGTAAGCAAGTACTGCTTGCCGTCGGCCGCACCGGCGGTATTCAGCTCGCTTCTGACCGCCTGCAGCAGCAGCGTGAAGTTTTGCTTATCCTCCGGACGCTTGCTGTTGCCTGCCAAACCGCCGGTGACCGGGTACTCCCAGTCGAGATCGACGCCGTCAAACTGATATTTGCGGATGAAGTCAACCGCCGATTTGGCAAAATTGGACCGTGTCGCCGGATCGGCCGCCACGTCCGAGAACCGGTTGGACCAGCTCCAGCCGCCGACGGAAATGAGCGTCTTCAGGTTCGGATTCGCCTTTTTCAACTTGATCAATTGATTGAAGCTGCCCTTGAGCGGCTGATCCCACGTATCTCCCGGATACGACATGCCGGTATCGGCCCAAGTATCGCCCTGCACGATAGATCCGTTCGGTACGTTGATATTGCCCTTCTCATCGGCGCAAGCCCAGGTTTGCGGGTTCGGTCCGGTCGGATCCGGATTGCCGTGTTTGCCGTTCCAGCAAATGTCCGCAAAAGCATAGTTGATATGGGTAACCTTCGATGCGTCGATTTCCGGTACTTTGAAGTTGCGTCCATAGACCGCCCACGCCGGGTAGTACGTGACGATTTTCTTGCCGCCACCACCGCCGGTGCCGGAAGTCGTAACCGTAACGGCATTGCTGGCGGCGGATACGTTGCCGGCAGCGTCCTTGGCTTTCACCGTAAACGTATACGACGTCGAAGCCGTCAGACCGGTTACGGTGTACGAGGTCGTGGCAGCGCTTCCAACAAGCGTGCTGCCTTGGTACACGTCGTATCCCGTTACGCCGACATTATCGGTCGATGCCGTCCAGGTTAACGTCACGCTGCTCGACGTTACGTTGGAAGCGCTAACACCTGTCGGCGCCGTAGGAGGCGTCGTGTCGCCAGTCCCCCCGTCCGTTGTGACGGTGACGGCATTGCTGGCAGCGGATACGTTGCCGGCGGCGTCCTTAGCTTTTACCGTAAAGGTATACGAGGTCGACGGCTTCAGGCCGCTTACGGTATACGAAGTTGTGGCAGCGCTTCCAACAAGCGTCCCGCCTTGGTACACGTCATATCCCGTTACGCCGACGTTATCGGTCGATGCGCCCCAGGATAAGTTGACGGTGGTCGATGTTTTGCCGGTCACGGTCAAATTGGCCGGTGCGGTAGGAGGTTGGGTATCCGTCCCGCCGCCGCTATGCAGCTTCCACAAGGCGGGAACGTTAGGCGGCTCCCATCCGACGAGCGACGTGTGGGGCTGAAGACATTGATAGTCCGAGCCTCCGTAGGAGACGATGTCACCGGCTTTGTACGAGGTATTCGGCGCCCAAGCCGCAGCGGCGAAGGCAGCCGCAGGCAGCAGCGAAGCCAACAGCACGACGACCAGCAGCAGCGCCCAAGCTTTTCGTTTCATCATTAACTACAACAGCTCCTTTGTTTACATTTTACTTTCCGGCAAACAATCCTTTGCAATCCGGTTAATATCATCGTCGTTGATCGGGCGATATTCCTCCTCTCATCTTTCTTGCTTCCATTATCAGGGATCGCTCCCACGTTGTAACGGATAATTTCCTCCAGAAAGAGGGATAAATTTCTATAAGATCCCTGTGAATACCCGGATAACCGGCAGAGCCGTCCTTGTCTTATAAGGATCTTATAAGGACAATCAACAAAAAAAGCTTGGATGCGCCCGCCAAACGGAGCATACCCAAGCCTATAAGCCGATCCTTTTTAGTTGTTCGCCAGACCATTCTCCAGCGGCAGCCAATTCAGCACGCTTTGAATTTTGCGGTCCCAATAGCTCCAATCATGCGTCCCGGGCTCCTCCTCGTAAGTAAGCTCTAATCCGAGCTTCCGGCAATGGTCGCGGAAACGGATGTTGTCCTCGTACAAAAAATCTTCCGTGCCGCAGCATTGATACAACCTCGGCTGCCCCGCATCCGAACGCGCCAATCCGGACGCCAGCCCGAACAAATCGTTATCGCTGCCGCGCAGACTGTCCGCCGACCCGAATATCGCCGCCGTTTCCTCCCGAGACAGCCGCTCCCGCGCCATCGCTTCGATGTCCGTTACGCCAGACAAGCTGGCGGCCGCCCCGAACCGCTCGGGATGACGGAGCGCCAGCTTCAGCGCGCCGTATCCGCCCATCGACAGGCCGGCCACAAAGGTGCGTTCCCTCTCCTCTGCCAGCGGGAAGAAAGACCTCGCAAGCGCGGGCAGCTCTTCGCTGACGAACGTCCAGTACTTCGGACCGCTCGCCATGTCCGCGTAAAAGCTGCGATGCACGGCCGGCATGACAACCGCGAGTCCGAGCGGGGCTGCATACCGTTCGATGGACGTTCGGCGCAGCCAGATCGTATGATCGTCCGAGAGGCCGTGCAGCAAAAACAGCACTGGGTGCTTCCCCCCCGTACTGCGGTTGTTTAAGCCAATCTGTCCCACTGTCGTTTGAGGCAATAAAACGTACATCGACGTAGACAGCCCGAGCGATTCGGAGAAAAAATGACAATCGATAAAAGCCATGTAAAGTTACCCTCCCCGTTGTATCGGATCGTATCCCGTAATTTCCCAAACCCAGTATACCGCTTCGGACCACACCGTGCCAACGAAAAGCTGCTATGGAAACGGTGCAAGCGGGATAAAGAACTGCGCGCAAAAAAAGCCCGGCTCATCCGAGCCCGGCATCCGATTCGATTTAAAGCATCCGCCTCCGCTTGCGGGCCGGTCTCCTTTTGCCTTGTTTTCCTCCGACCGGCCTGTTCCTTGTGGTCTTCATCGCTTCGCTTAGCCTCACTTGCTGCTCCGCTGCAGCCGCATTCGCCTCGGCAATCAGATTGGCCGCCTGCTTCAACAACGGGGACATCTGTTTCGCCGACTGGTAGATCGAATTGAGTTTGTCGAAAGAGGTCAAAATTTCATCCAAGCTTTCGTTAACGCTGCGGAATACCGTAGGCAGCTTGCTCACCCTGCGCTCTCCCCTCTCGTTTATTCTTCTTGTTTTATTGTATGGGAGAGGCGCCCGGAAGGTTTAGGCGGGTGACCCGGGCGCGCCAAGCGCCTTTAAAATAAAATGCAGCGTGTGCTCCGCCGTCTCGTCTGCAAGCAGGTTCGGCAGTGACAGTAGCTCCCGGCCGCAGCCGATTTGCTTGTGGGCCAGCGTCGCTCCCATGACGAACAGCAGCGCTTGATCCAACGATTCGTAATGAAACAAGCCTTCCTTCCGGCCTTGTTCCAGCATACTGCGGGCCATGCTCCAGACGGGAGAGGTAAAGGAGTTTACCACCTCTGCACGCGGCGTATTCAGGACCATTTCCTGTTGAATGATCGTGCTCAGCTCCAGATCGGTGAGGCTGAAGCGGATGATTTCCCGAACAATGAGACTAAGCCCCCGAACCGGGTGAGCAAAAGCAGCCTCGCCTCCGGAAAGCTGCTGCCGGCCTGGAAAAAAATGCTCGAAAATGGCATGAAATACTTTTTCCTTACCGCCGAAATAATACGAGACCAAGGCGACGTTCGCGCCTGCCTCCTCGCAGATTTGCCGAACGCTTGTCCCTTCGAAGCCCTGCCGGGCAAACAGCTTCTTGGCGGCGTATAAAATACGCATTTTCATATCCGTTTCCGTCTGGGCCAACTAAAGCGTCCCCTTCCGTTTTGACTGTATAAGTTTCATTATTGTACCACAAAACCGGAAGACGGACCGGATCGCGCCCAAGCTTCCGGCCGTTTGCCCCGGTTTCCGATTACGCGTTAGCGGCCGCTGCTCCTGCGGGCTTCACGGCGGCACGCCCTTCCCTGCGCAGTCCGGTGGCAGCCAAGCCGACAACGAGGCAGCTGAGCGTAATGGCTACGAGCGCCCCCGCATCGGCCGATACGGACGGACCGCCGAACAGCACGTTCATGCCGCCGTCCACCGCATAAGTCGCAGGCAAAAATTCGCTAAACGTATGATAGAAGCCCCCAAGCAGTTCCCGCGGCACCATGGCCCCCGACGAAACCAGCTGAATCGACAGCATCGCAATATTGAAAAGCATGCCGGCCATTCCGAAGACGATAAGAAACATCTGCGAGAAGAACATGAACGCCATCAGAAACAACGTTTGGAACAGCCACAGCGATACGAAACCGGCGGCGGTCTGACCGCCCATTGCCACAACCAATGAAGAGCCGATCAGCGCGATGAACACGGCGGATACGACGTTGATGATCACCCGGGCACCGAACTTGCTCCATCTGGAGAAGCTCGGGCCGAGCATCGCGGTCGCCTGCTGTATGTTCATCCCCATAATCATCGCTCCGACGTAGGAGGCGAGCACCATCATCATCGGCACCATTTGATTATGCATGCCTTGAACCGGATTGACCGACTCGATGTTGGACTCTACCTTATCGGATATCCCTTGCGCCACGCTCTGCGCCTGGGCCGCGGGCATATTCGCTTGAACCAGCATAGCCTGCATGCCCATCGCCGCCGCTTCTTTGCCGACCGTAGCGGTTACCCCGTTCGCGACGCCCTGCATGATGCTTTTGATCAGTGCGGGATTGGATTCATTGATGTAATAATCGATCCGTCCCTTTTGTCCTTGCGCCTGCAACTGCTTGGAAAAATCGGCCGGAAGATGCAGCACCATCTGCACCTCCCGGTTGTTCAGCTTTTCTTGAGCCCGGCTCAGCGACGGCTCGCTGATCATGCGAAACGGCAGCGACGATACAAGCTGCTCCTCCACCCGCTTACCGACGCCTTGATCCTCGTTAACGACGGCGATTTTGAGCTGCTTGACGTTCTCGTTCACCCCTTGATAACCGGACATCCAGACGAGACTGAAAATAATTTGGAACATCATCGCCGTAACGATCCCGATAATCGTCGCCGGCTTTTTCAAATACGCGCGCAAAGCTTGAAACATCGTGTGTACTCTCCTCTAGGTATGTACTTTAATTAAACATTTATTTAAATTAAACGTTTGTTTAAAACAATAACACGCAAATTTTTGTCCTGTCAACCCCTTTTTCCACCCTCGCAAGGCTCCCTGCACACTTTGCGGGATGGGACGGTTTCGCCGATTGCGATCGAACCGTCGTAACGCGCGGCAATCAACGAGCAATGCTCAGATCGAAGGATGACCGGGCGTTACCGCAGGGAGCCTTGGCATAGCGGCGGTGGAGCCGGTAGAGAACTACCGAGCATGACCGCCTGCGCTACGCGTCAGCAATGGTGACGGTGCCTGCTGCGCAGGACGATGACCAACAAAATAAACAAGACGAGGATAATGCCTGTCGTTGTCCCGCACCCGCGCCAAGGATAGACGTGGTGGTGGTGTTTCTTCTTCTTCGGAATAATAACGTTGATCTCATTAATGTTGTGAACATTTGCCGTTGGATAATGCGACGTAGGAGCTACGAATGCAGGCGAGACGGCTGTCGGCATCGGAGGCATATTCGGCATCGGCGCTATATTCGGCATCGGAGCCGCGTAGGGAGCGATATTCGACATCGGAGCGGAGTAGGGAGCGATATTCGGCCCTGGCGCCGAATACGGCGATACGCTTGGAGAAGGTGGAAAATTCGACGATAATGGCGACACCATGCTCTGTTTAGGGAACGCATTCGGTTGAAACTTTTCCATACAGATGAACACCTCCGTGAAATTTACCCAAATTGCAAAGCCGGCAGCGGCGCCGGATCTGCAACTTGATTGGTTACGTGTTCCCATCGAACACACCATCAGTCTATGGTGTAGCACCTATAAGGAACACGGTATTCACCTAGCCGTGCAAAATTAGACGCTTGCCCCGAGCAGCCCCCAAGAGGACTTTCGGATCGATCGAACGGCCCATCCATCGGCGGTTTCCGGTGGATACACAAACAAAGGACAGGTCGAATGCTCTCATTCGCCTGTCCCTGTGTTGAATCTTTTAAACCCGCTTACATGGATAAGGAATCCAGCAGCATATAGATCATTTTGGCCGCTTCCGCTCTCGTCACATGGTTTCCGGAACGGAACGATCCGTCGGGGTAGCCGCTGATGATTTTTTTAGCGAAGGTTGCTTGAACGGCCTGCTGAGCCCAGTCCGGAATATCCGTTTGGTCGGTAAAGCCTGCTATCTCCTTGGTCCCGCCAGCGGAATTCTGTTCCAGTATTCTGGCGAGCACAACGACGAGCTCCGCGCGCGTAAAAGGCTGATCCGGTTTAAACCACGAGGCGCCCTTCTCCTCGTAGCCTTGAATGATTCCGGCCTGTACGGCGTCCGCAATCGCGTCCTTTGCCCAATCGGGCATCGAATCGCGGTCAACAAACCGGGTCGGCGTTCCGCTTGCTTTCAGGGCGAGCGCATCCGCAATCATTTTCACCAATTGGGCCCGGGTTACCGTCTGGTCCGGCCGGAAGGTGCTGTCCTCGAAGCCATGGATGACCCCCATCCCCACCAAGCGATCCACATAGATTGCCGCCCAGTGGCCGGTCATATCGGAGAAGCTCGTCAGACGGGTCGGGAAAACGGCGATCTTGGCAAAACGTTTCGATTCCGCCGTAATTTGACCGTTCCCTGTGACACTGCCGCCAAGATATACCCATCGAGCAAGGGTTTCATTGTAATAGTATACCGCCGGTTTCGAGCCTGCCCCGGCCTTGGACGCATCGTACGTCAAAGTGAACTTCAGCGGCTGCCCCACGAATTGACCCGTCGTGCTGGCAAACTCCACGATGGAGCCGAGACTCTCTCTCCCCGCTGTCGAAGGCGATTCGCCGGCCTGAACAACGGCCACCTTAACCGTGCCGTCTTTCGGAAGCGCACCTGCGGGGATCGTTACGGAAGCTACTCCGTTCAACTCCACCGTACCTCCACGGGATGCCATGATCTCCCGCTCCACGCTTTGTTTTTTTTGCGAAACGGTTGAACCGGTTGACGGCGCCGGGGCAGAGCCTGTTCCTCCGCCGGAAGAACCGTAATTCGTATCACCGCTGCTCTCCGAATTCGAATCGGCAGCCCGCACGGTCACGTTCACGGCAGCGGTATAGCCGCCATACGCAACGGTAATGATAGCCTGCCCTTCCTGCTTCGCTTGAATCAATCCGTCCGCCGTGACGATGACCGCGGTCGTATTGCTGCTGGCATAAGATGTACCATAGGTGGCCGCCGTCACATCCTTCGCTGTGCCGTCGGATAGCCGCGCCGTCACTTGGAGCTGCCGGCTGACCGTACCGCCCAGCTTCAGCTCCACCGCCTTCGGCGCTGCCGAAATATCCGTCACACTGACGGACGGAGGCGGCACATCGGCTTTCTCTACCGCTACCTGCACGGTATCGGAATAACTCCCATTCGTAACGGTAACGGTTGCCTGCCCTTCCCGCTTCACCTGAACCAGCCCGTCTGCGGTGACGATCGCAACATTCGCATCGCTGCTGCCGTACAACGTGCCGTAGGTGGCCGCCGTCACATCCTTCGCCGTGCCGTCTGATAGCCGCGCCGTCGCTTGCAGCTGCTGGACGATCGTACCGCCCAGCTTCAGCCGCACCTCTTTTGGCGCTGCCGAGATGCCCGTCACTTTAACGATCGGAGGCGGAACATCGGCTTTCTCTACCGCTACCTGCACGGTATAGGAATAGCTTCCATTTGTAACGGTAACGATGGCCTGCCCTTCCCGTTTCGCCTGAACCAGCCCGTCTGCAGTAACGACGGCGACATTCGCATCACTGCTGCTATACAACGTGCCGTAGATGGCCGCCGTTACATCCTTCGCGGTGCCGTCGGATAGCCGCGCCGTCGCTTGTAGCTGCTGGACGACCGTACCGCCCAGCTTCAGCCGCACTTCTTTCGGCGCTGCCGAAATGCTGGTTACAACCGGTTCCGTTCCGTACTCTATCGAAGCCTGTGCTTTCATATAGTCGTCCCAGTTTGGAAAAACGCTGAACGAATACGTTCCGGGGCCGGGATTCGTCAGCCCGGCATTCCCGCTTATCGCAACGGTTACGTCACCGAGTAAGGGAATATCCTTGGGTATGCCTACCATAAGGTTATGAGTAAAGCCGGAGTAGCTCACACTTGGAGCAGGAAGTCCATTAACGGTGACAAAGCTTGGACTGATACCGGGCGGTACTGCTATTTGCGGCGGAAATACGATCGTAACCGTATTCCCGTCATTTGCCGACAACGGCACGTTCGTCTGAAAATGAAACGTATATGGCACTTGAGACGCCCCTGCCCATTTCACGCCTGCAGCCACGGTGAAATTCTGGGCTGTAGGCGGCGCAATCAACAGTTGCACGGTAGCAGGCTTGGTCGTTCGAGAAGTGGTTACCTGCATATCGTATGTTCCGTACTTTTGATCGAACCGGTTCGGCAGCTCGAATACGAGATGATAGTCCGGGTCGAGATAATAATTAGACGGCAGTACAAATTGCAGCTGGTTATCGGCTAGACGGGTTATTGAGGCAGCGGTGCCGTCCAGCTCCACCCCCTCGGACGGCCAATCCAGCCGAATGTCGCCGGGAGAGACGGACGGATCTGCCAATAACGTTCCCGGAGGACTGGTAACGGTGACAGTGTCTCCCGCTTTCAAAATTGTCGGACTGGCGAACATAAACCTTAAATTGCCGTTTTGTGCAATCAATACATACCCCTTATCCCCCAACGGGTTATCGGCCAAGGAAGCGCCGGACGCCGAAATGATGCCGATCCGCCGGGTAGCCGACAGCGGGTCTACGCTGGTGGACAAACCAAAATCGTAATATCCGGGCGAAGCGGGGTTCTTGATTTGTGCCGAAGCATCGATATCGATAGCAGCGCCGGAGTAGCTCGGCAGCGCGACGGACGGCTGAAGAATCAGCTGATTGCCGTTCACAACCGCCGAGGAGACCGCCATGCCGTTAATTTTTATGCTGGGCGCGCCAATTGAAGCAGGCAGGCTCATTCCCTGCGGAAACGTGATTGTGATCCTGGCATTGTCCGCAGGATCGATCTTTTGCATAACGGTAAACTTAAAATGATACCCCGTCGCGGTAGCGGTCGCATACGTATCGGCATCCGGGTAATAATTCGCAACGCTGCGCATGTAGATGCTGTGCTGTGCCGTCAGCGGAGCGGTGTTGGAGGATGCGGCGATAGCGAACTCCTCAAGTCCGGGAGAGCGGTGATGATAATCAGGCGTGATCAAGAAATTCGCCAAGCGAATGTCCACGCTCGCACCGGCCGGTACATTTTTGGATAAGCGGAAAGCCAGCGCCGGATGCCAGTCCGGAGACAATTGCGTTGTCACGGCATCGAACAGGCTGTCCGGCGCTCCGCCTACGGTAGAATTCACACTAGCGCCGGGAACGGTAACATTGGGCGACCAGAAAAAGCCCGAATTGCCTAAGAAATTATATTGATAAGGCAGCTGCACTTGAATTGTATCTCCGGCTTGCAGCTCTTCTGTCGGCGAAAATGCGAAGTGATAGACGGGGGTCTCCTTCGTATAATTTCCCGAACCGAGCCAGTAGCCGCTGTAATAAACCGTATCCTCGGCCGTAACCGAAAACGGATTGAACGAGCTGCCGCTTAAGCCGGAGCCGCTCGCTCTGGCGGGAGCGTCCCAGACCAAAGCAAGGAGCGCGGCAATAAGCGCATAAGTCATAACGATGCGCAGAGGCATAAGTTTTTTTTGTAACCAAGCTGAAACCATCGGCATTCTCCTTTATGTGTTGGATAAATCCATTTATCAATCTACCAGCCTTCATTTAAAACTGGTTAAAAAAACGTCTATGCGATAATATTTTTCGACAAGTGGTTAGGGGCGAGAGTGGAGCTTTGACAGAGGCTTCGTCCGGAAGGGAATAAAAAAACGACCGCCCGGAACGGGACAGTCGTTGCATTGTGGCTTATAGATACGGATTGTGCTCGCGCTCGTAGCCGATCGTCGTCCGGCTTCCGTGCCCCGGGTAGACGATCGTCTCATCCGGCAGCTTGAGCAGCTTGTCATGAATCGAGTCCAGCAGATCCTGCTGATCGCCACCGGGCAGATCGGTGCGTCCGACCGACAGCCGGAACAGCACGTCGCCGCCGAACAGATGATTTCCGTAGAGCAAGCTGACGCTTCCGGGGGAATGGCCTGGCGTATGCAGTACTTGGAAGACGAGACCGAGCAGCTTAAGCTTCTGCCCGTCGTCCAGCGCATACTCCGCCGGGTCGGTCGTGATCGGCCCGCCCAGCTCCGGCCACATCACGGAGCCGTTGCGCTTCGGGTTCGTCAGCCAGTCCGCTTCCGCATCGTGCAAGTACACGGGGCAGCCCTTCAGACGCCGCACGGCGTCCACACCTCCGATATGATCGAAATGAGCGTGCGTCAGGACAATCGCTTCGATCTCCATGCCTTCGATCCGCTTGAGCAGCGGCTGCGGGTTCATCCCGGGATCGATGACGAAGCCGCGGTTCTCTTCGGGCAAGGAGACGAGATAAGCGTTTGTTTGCAGCGGCCCGAGCGGGAAGGTTTCGATTTTGATTTGCTTCGTTTCCATAGGGTGACGAGCTCCTTTACATATACGTCGGATGACGGACTAGAATGTGGACAGCAGCTCGCGCAGCTCTTTCACGATCACCGTCTGGTAGCCGGTTCCTTCGCCGTACTGCTTGACCATTTCCTGACGGGCGATCTGGATTTTATCGTTGTAATCCGGCGCTTCGCGGTCCGGGTTCTCCTGCTTGAACTTGTTCATGACCGCTTGCACGTTCGCCGGGCGCGGCCCCCAATGGCCGAGGACGAAACCGCTGAAATCGGTAAAAATGACGATCGGAATCGCTTCTCCGCCGCCGGTCAGGAACTGAGCCATCACGTCCGGATGCTCTTCCTTGATCAGCACCTCCGTCGGAATGCCGGAGATTTCGAGCGCGCGGAACACGGCAGGAACATTGCGCACCACGTCGCCGCACCAGTCCGCCGCAAGGATAAGGCAGCGGAGATCGTCGCGGTTATTGAGCGATTCGAAAAACTCCTTGTCCTCTTCGCTTTCCCATACGAACAGATCGTACCACTCTTTGAATTTCTCCTGATTTTTCGTCATGCCGTCCGTAAACTGCTGCGGGGACAAGCCTTGGCGCAGCTTGGCGCTCAAGTTTTTGCTCATAACGTTTCTCCTCCTTCGGTATGTTCACACTATGGTTCATTGTACCAAAAAAAAGAGTCCGCTCCAATCAAAAGGAGACGGACCGGGCTCGCTATTTGCTGTTTTCTTTGATCAGTTTTTCGATGGACGCTACCTCGGCGGCGCTTAACGTCCGCTTCGGTTTGTAGGTCTTGATGTGATGGACGAGGCGGTCCAGCTTGAGCGTCGCAAATGCCGGGCTCGTCCCGACAAGACGGCAGTTCGGGTGGGTGAAGCATACGATGCCGACCAAATCGGCCTGTATCCGGTGCTGCTTGAACAGCTCCTTCAGCACATACTCGTGGCGGTACAGCTGCGCCGTCGGATCTTGGCTGTGCGGCTCGTCCTGCTTTCCGCGGTCGGAATGCGGTTTGACGCGTTCGACTCCCTCGCCGGTAAAATGAATGTCCCCCGACCAATGCTTCGAGTCGATATGGAACACCCCGTTGGGCCCGACCACGATATGGTCGAATTCCTGCGTACCGCCGCCCGCATGAACGCGGCGTCCATGCAAAACGCGGTACTCTGCGCCGATATATTTGAGCTGGTGGGCTGTGCTTTTCTCGCCTTCCACACCGTAGCCGTTGTTCGTGTCGGCGCGGTGGCCCTTTTTGCCGCCGGACTTTTTGCGGGTCAGCACTTTCCACAGCACATACAGCACAGCAATGACGGCAACGGCGATCAGAGCCGGTTTCGTGTAAGGTGCCGCCACTTCATCAATCTGCTCCCAGTTGTCTCCAAGGGCCCGTCCAAGGTAAACGAACAGAATCGCCCAAGGAATCGTGCCGAGAAGCGTATAGAACAAAAACTTCCACATGGGCATCCGCGCCATGCCAGCCGGGATGGAAATCGCCTGCCGCAGCACGGGGACGAACCGGGCCAGAAACACCATGCCGGGACCGTACTTGTTGAACCAGCCCTCCGCAATATCGAAATGCTTGCTCTTTATATGGAGAAGTTTGCCGAATTTGTTCAAGGCCGGTCGGCCGCCATATCGCCCGATCCAGTACAAGATCACTTGTTGAAACAAGCAGCCGATCGTGCCGAATACGATGGCGCCCACCAGGGATACTTCCCCGCGGGAAACCAGGTACCCTCCGTAAGCGAGGACGATTTCGCTCGGAATCACTTCAAGCATCAAGCCCAGCAAAATTCCCCATACGCCCAGCCCTTCAATAAACAGAAGCGCCGATTGAATCAAGTCATGCAGCATTGCTCAGCCCTCTTCCTCTCCGAATACGTATTGGTCCGTTCTCTCTCTCAACCTATCTTATTCTATCATAACCTCTCTCATGCCGCATCCCAGCAAATATCGGTGCAGCAGCTGCGCCGCCCGGCTCGCTTCGCGCGGTTTATGGCGGATTAAGCCGTGGCAGATCGGCTGCCTGCCGAGCGGCGCGCACTCCGCCAGCACGCCGGCCGCCAGCTCCGCCGCGACGGCGGAACGCGGGACGAACGCAAGCGCCCAACCGCTGCATACGGCGCGCTTGATCATGTCCATCGAGGCGAATTCCGCCCGCCCGGCCGGAGCCGTTCGCTGCACGGCAAGCTGAGCCTCGGCGGCCTGCGAGTACATGCATCGTTCGCCGAAGCCGGCGATGCGCATCCGGCGGATCGCGTTCCAGCCTTCGCGGCCGACAGTCTCTGCCTCGCGCGGCGCGGCGATCCACAGCAGCTCGTCTTCGAGCAGCGGATCGAACGTGAGATCCGCTGCGCACGGGTCTGCGGGAACAAGCCCCATATCAGCCTGCCGCAACCGTACGGCTTCCAGCGTCTCCGCTTGAAAGCCGGCTTCGACCTGCACATCGATGTCCGGATAAGCGTCCATGAACGAGCGGAGCGGACCCCACAGCGCAGTCGCGGCGAACGATTCGAGCACCCGCAGCCGCACGGTTCCCCGGGGAGCGCCTTCCTCGTTCATTTCTTCCTCCAGCTCGCGCCCGAGCTGCATAAACCGGCGTGCATAGACCTCAAGCCTGCGGCCCGCTCCGGTAAGCTCCACGCCGCGGGGAAGCCGGTCGAACAGCTTTTGCCCGGCCGCTTCCTCCAGCTGACGCATTTGCGAGGTTACCGTGGACTGCACATAACCGAGCCGCTCGGCGGCTTTACTGAAGCTTTTCTCTTCCAGCACGGCCAGAAACGTCACCAAAAAACGGCCTTCCAATTTTTCAATCATACCTTATACGAGCTCCTTCTCCACAGGTTTCGTAAACAGACGAAAAATTGCGGGAAACAAAAGCTTAGATATCGATAAATGAAATGAATAGCATCGATAACATTCGTTTCACAAATGAATTACTTTCATGCTAGCATAACGTTAATCATTTCGTCCAGAACAATTAGATAAAGGAGAATGCCCCATGAATCCATCCTCAACAACGCCGTCGGCGCTGCGCAAAGGAATCGCCTACGGGCTGCAGGGAGCCGGAGCGTTCCTGGCCGTGCTGGCCGCTCTGCTGCTCGGGCAGTGGAGCGAAGTCGCGCTCCTGATGGCTCCCTTCGGAGCCTCATGCGTGCTCGCTTTCGCCGTCCCCGACAGCCCGCTTGCCCAGCCTCGCAGCATCGTCGGCGGCCATCTGCTCAGCACCGCCATCGGGCTTGTGCTGCTGCACACGGCAGGCTTTCACGCCTGGTCCGCCGCGCTTGCCCTGGGGCTGGCCATTACGGCGATGCAGTGGACGCGCACGCTGCATCCGCCGGCCGGCGCCGATCCGCTTCTCGTCATGATGGCCGGTTCCGCTTGGAGCTTCTTATGGAGCCCAGTGCTGCTCGGCTCTCTGCTGATCGTTGCCGTCGCTTGGGGCTACCACCGGGTATGCCGCCGCACTTATCCGCAGCGCTGGCTGTAAACCCGGCGCTGCGACAAACAAAAACAGGTTTCGACACAGACATTTGACCCGTTTGTCGAAACCTGTTTACTTTTTTACATGTCAGACTTATAATTGTTGTGACAATTAATTCGGAATAAAGGGGGTGCTGCGATTGAATTCTAACCCGCACGAATGGTCCATCGGCTTCATTATCGGCCAAACGTACCGGAAGATGCTGAACGTCTTGACCTCACGGCTGAAAGAGCACGACATGACGCCGGAGCAGTTTTCGGTGCTGTGCCGCCTGCACGAATCGGACGGCATCAGCCAGAAAGAAATCGCTGACCGTACGGTGAAAGATCAGCCTACGACCGCGCGCATCTTGGACTGTCTGATCCGCAAAGAACTGGTGCGCAAGCAAACGAGCGCGACGGACCGGAGATCGTTTCTCGTCTATCTGACGGAGCACGGCCGGCATAAGCTCCAAGTGCTGATGCCAATCGAACGGCAAACGATCGAAGATATTTTCTCTTGGATGTCCGAATCGGAGCTCGAAGCCTTCAGACAGACTCATCTTCGGTTGATAACCCATCTGGATACTCTACTGAAACCTTAAGACTAGGAGAACCGCTTCATGAAGGAACAACACGACATACCCGCTTCAAAATTGTGGACCCGGGACTTCGTCCTGCTTACAGTCAGCAATTTATTTTTGTATTTGAATCTGCAAATGATCACACCGTCGCTGCCCGCCTATGTCACCGAACAGTTCGGAGCGGGCCAGTGGACCGTCAGTCTGGTCATCAGCTTGTTCGCTTTATCGGCCATCGTCACCCGCTTCTTCGCCGGCGCCTGGCTTAAACGCGGGCGAACCGCGCTTATTCTGCTGCTTGGCCTTACCGTCTATATGCTGGCAACGGCGAGCTATTACGCCGCCGGAACGTTGGCTTTATTTCTGCTCATCCGCATCTTGTACGGCATCGGCTTCGGCGTGTCCAGCACGGCGTTCGGCACGATGGTATCCGATATTATTCCGATCCGGCGGATGGGCGAAGGGATGGGGTACTTCGGCCTGTCGACGAGCCTCTCGATGTCGGCTGCTCCGGTCATCGGGCTGTGGCTGCTCGGCAGCTACGGGTTCAGCACGCTGATTCTCGTCTCGACGCTGCTCGCGATCCTGATCATCCCGCTGTCGCTGCTGATCCGCAGCACCCCGTCCGCTTCGAAGCCGGCGACCGCCCCTTCACCGGCCGCTGCTCCGGATACGCGCGGAACGTACAGACGGGTCGCGCTGCCCTGTTTTCTGAACATGCTGCTTTCGATTACGTACGGGGGCTTGATCAGCTACCTCGCCTTGTTCGGCAAAGCGGTGCATATCGGGAACGTTGGCTGGTTCTTTCTATGCAATGCCGGAGCGGTGTTGCTCGTTCGCCCGGTCTCCGGCAAAATTTTCGATAAAAAAGGCCATTTCGCCGTCCTGCCTCCCGGCGCGCTCATGGTAGCCGTCGGACTCGTATTGCTATCGTATACATCCAGCATGACCGGACTTCTCGCCTCGGCGTTGTGCTACGGTATCGGCTACGGCATCTTGCAACCATCGCTGCAGGCTTGGACCGTGAAGCAGGTAAGCCCGGAAATGCGCGGTACGGCGAACGGAACGTTCTACAACTCGATCGATCTCGGGATCGCGCTCGGCTCCCTGCTGCTGGGCGGCATCGCTTCGGGGACAAGCTATTCCACGATGTATCTGCTATCGGCGCTGGCGATGCTTCTATTTCTGGCCATCTACGTCTCGGGTACGCTGGTCAAAGGCAAGCCTCAAGCCTCCGCGCTGCGTAAATAACCGAATGCCGCATTGAGCTACCCGCACCAAAAGGATCGCCTTCGATTCGGCCAACAGCCGGGAGGGCGATCCTTCCTTTTATCCATGCTTGCCGGATGGCTAGAAACGTTCCTCAACGGTCGTGGTCAAGCGAATCGACCCGTCGTCTTTTCCAAGCTCCGCTTTCCAGCCTGTCGCTTCGCCAAGAATGTCAATCGGCACCATGACCCGCCCGTCCTGCATGACGGTCGGAGCCCCTCCGGCCGATTTCTTCCTGCCGTTGACTTCCGCTTGATCCGAGCCGACGGGGAAGGACGCCTGGTTGCCACCCCAAGCTAACCGCGTCGTACTCGTCGCCGCGTCCCACGTCACCGTGGCGCCGGCGGCTTCTGCGACAACCCGCAGTGGAATATAGACGACGCCCTCCCGAAGCGCGGGAGAGACGTCCATTCGGATCGTCTGGCCGTTCACGGTCAGCTCCTTAACGCCAATTTGCATCGTCACAGTTTTCTGTACGGATGCCGGAGCGTCCGGGAACCGGTCAGGGTACTGATCCGAGATTTCCTGCGCCAGCAGGTCGGCTAGCGGAGACATCTGAGCATAGGCTGTCTCCGTACGTTCATAAGCGGCTGCGTACTCGCCCAGCGCACTATGGTCGAGGGCCATAGTCATTTGCCCGATCTGCGTGCTCAGACCGTTCAGCAACTCCGGCTTGCTCCCGTGCTGCGGGTTCGCATCCGTGAAAAATTGCGCCAGCTCCGCTTGAGCCTTCTCCAGATTGCCCGCTGCGATTGTCCGCGCTGACTCGTCTTTGGATGCTGCCGCCTTGGCGTAATCCAAAATATAGCGGGTACGGGAAGTCCATGCCGTATGAAACGATGTGCCGGCCGTCTCCCCGTAGACCGAAGCGATGGCGGCGGCCAAATCCACCGCATTCTCATTCAGCGCCGTAGCCGCCTGATCGAAGTCGAAGTCGCTTGCGCCGTCGATGCTTTTCTGCATCGCAAATGCGGCTGTCAGCGCATGCTCGCCAAGCAAGCGGCCGAGCGCCGAGCGCAAATCGGCCTTGCGGGTCTTCATGCCGGACGCGTCGAACCGGTCAGGCGATTGCGCAGCCATGCCCGCCGCCAGCAGATCGGCGCTCGCCACTGCGTGGGCGTAAGCTTCGCGCATCGCTTTATACGCTGCCGCGTCATTTTTGTCCGTGTAGGCATCGAATGCTTGAAGCATCAGATCGGTATGCCGCTTCGTTCCTTCTTCCAGCCCCGCTGCTCCCAGATCCGGAAGGAGCCTTGCCCAAAACAGCGCCAGCTCCTTATCGTAGGCCTCCAAGCCGTTCGCCGCCTGCGTCCGTGTCGTCTCTTCACCTGCCGCAGCCGCTTGCGCATAGTTCAGCAAAGCCTCGACATACGACGACCAAAGCGGCTCGAAGGTTTTGGCGGCCTCTTCCCCGTATGTCGACCGCAGCGTAGCTGCCAGCCGTTCGGTATTTTTCCCGAGCAGCACAGCAGCTTGTTCATGATCAGCCGCGCCGTCGTACCGTTTTTGCATCGCGAAAACAGCCAGCAGCGCATGCTCGCCAAGCAAAGCGTCCATTCGGACCCGCAGCTCTGCCGCGGCCTCCCGCGCCGATCCGGCTTGCGCGCCTGCTGTGCACGGTATCAGCAGAACGAGGCACAGCCCCAGCAGAGCCAGCTTACCTTTTAAGCGCATCATGGATCGTCCTCCCCCTGGTGTCTTTTTAAGTTAAGAACCTTTACCCCGCGCTTTCCGGTTTGAAACCGATCTTGCATGTTCAGACAAGCACCCGAATATACTCGTACAAACGAACCGAAACCGAAGGGGATGCCGATGACCAAGGTATATGTGCTGAGCCAAAAGGGACTGAAGGGATTGAAAATCGGAGCCGCCGCCGTGCTGCTGGCCGGTGCCGCGCTGCTCTTCTGGGAACGCGAAACGATCCGGGCCGCGATAAGCCCTTCCGGACCCGAACGGACGATCCAGCTCGTGACCGGCGAGTTCAAATCGACGACATCGGACGGCAAAACGATCGAAGCTTACCGCTGGGACCCGGGAACGATCTATATGAAGAAAGGCGAGCGCATCCGGCTCAGCATCTACGGCGTCAACGGCGCCAGCCATCCTTTTATCATCGAGGGTCTTAACATCAAAGGGGAGGTAAAAAAAGGAAAAGAAACCGTCATTTCCTTCCGCGCCTCCAACCCGGGCGTCTACCGGATTATCTGCTTGACCCATCCCGATACGGCGCACAACGGACCGATGGTCGGTTACCTGGTCATCGACGAGTAGACGCCGCCCCTTTTCCAAAATCCGCCGTCGGCAGTACCCGCCCGCTCTTCTTCCGCATAGCATAATGGCAGGAAGGAGATGCCGCTATCGATGAATCCAGCAAACCAAATGAAGCACAGTCGGCCTTACCCGTCCGCCCGGCAAATTCGCCGTACCTGCAGCCGGGAGCTGTACCGCGCCCGCAAAAAGCTGGGACGTTACATCCCTCAGCCAGCGGTAGCGCAGGCGGAGGAGCTGTATTACAAAAAGGTGCTGCTGAACCTGCCTTATATTTCGGAGCACGCGGACAACCGCAAGGTGCTGGCTGATTGGTTCGACGAGAACGTCTGCGGCGAAGTGGCCGCCTTGTGGGAAGTGGAATCGGACGCTTTGGCCAAAGCGTTCCGGGACTCGTTCGGGGGCTGATGCCAAACGGGTCCCTCTTTTTTTATCCGCCCGGCAGCAAGATTGCATAACCGTCCCTCGGAAGACAAACAATACCTTTGTTTACCTGAAAAGGAGGTACGAAGGGAATGGATGTCGTAATTCGCAGCGGACGGGGAATCGGACTGCTGGCCGTCCTCTTGACGCTCCTGATCGCGGGATGCGGCGAGGAAAAACCGGTCAAAGTCGGGATAGAGAGCAATTTCCGCCCGTTCACGTATACCGAGGACGGAGAGAACAAGGGGTTCGAAGTGGAGCTGTGGAAAGCGATCGCGCAAAAAGCGAACCTGCCATACGAGCTAGTTCCGATGACGCAAGGGGAGCTGAGCAAAGCCGTAAAATCCGGCCAAGTGGACATGGCGATCGCGGGGATGACCGTCAATAAAGCCCGCAAGGATAATTTTGCTTTCTCCGATCCGTATTTTCAGACCGGGCTGGTCCTGCTTACCGCTTCGGACAACGAAGAGATCAAGAGCAAGGACGATCTGAAAGAAAAAGTCATCGGAACCAAGAGCGGCTCGACTTCTTATATTTATGCCGGCGGAATCCAAGGCACCAAAGAGATCCGGGGCTATCCCGACATCTCGGATGCTTACACCGACTTGAAAAATAAAAAGCTGGACGCAGTCATTTTCGACGAGCGCAACGTTCACCATTTCCTGCAAAACGACGGGGAAGGCAAAGTGAAGATGGTCGGGGAAGTACTGAACAAAGAAAGCTACGCCATTGTCACGAAAAAGAAAAACAAGCATCTCGGAAGAATCAACGGCGCAATCGAAGCTCTAAGCAAAGACGGAACGTACGAGGCGTTATACGTGAAGTGGTTCGGCAGCAAGCCTAAGAAGCTGCCGGGCCAGTAGTCCTTTCAGGCCGCGAACCGCGGCCTTTCTCATTTATAATTCGAAAGCCAGCGCTTCGATCCGGTCCGACGGGTACACATGAGTGCCCGGGGCACCGCGGAGCGCCGCTTCGAGCATGCCCTTGGCCACCGTTCGCGCGGCGATCGGCTTGTACGGCCGCAGCGGTCCGCGCATGGCAAAACCGGCGACTCGGGACAGAAGCGCAGCCATGCGCTCCCCGAAGCGGACCTCTTCCCGCTCGCCGAGCAGCAGCGAAGGACGGAAAATATGCAGCGACGGCAGCCCGAGCGCTCGGAGCCCTTCTTCGGCTTCGCCTTTGACCCGGCTGTAAAAAAAGGCCGACTGCTTGTCCGCCCCGATGGCCGTGACAATGAGAAATTGCGCGGCGCCCGAGACGGACGCCAGCCGGCCGAGCTCCATCGGATAGCCGTAATCGACCTTGCGGAACTGCTCCTGCGTCTTCGCTTTCTTGATCGTCGTCCCGAGGGCGCAGAACACGTCAGCGCCCTCGAAGCCGCCAGCCGCCTCGTCAGCCAAACGGTCGAAGGAAATGACATGCTGTTCGAGCTTCGGATGCCGGATTCCCGAGTTGCTCCGGACCAACGTGACCACCCGGTCGTATGCGGGGTGCTCAAGAAGCAAGCTTACCAGCTCGCGCCCGACAAGACCTGTGCTCCCTGCAACGATGGCATGCTTGGCCATAGTTTCGCCTCGCCTTCCTATGGTTATCGAATTGCAGCAACAAAACCGGCAGCCCCTCGGCTGTAGCACCGGCGCCTCCAAGAGCAATGACCCCAGTATATGCAGGCTTTCGCCCGGAGGTGAAAAGGCAGGTCCCGCTCCTGAACACACCGGTGGCCAATCAGCCGTCTCCCGGCGGTCCGGCTTCCCATTCGACCCGGTTGCGGCCAAGCTGCTTGGCCCGGTATAGCGCTTTGTCCCCTTCTTCGATCATTTGCTCCAGCAGCACTTTCGCGTCCGCCCCTTCGGCCAGACCTGTGCACGCTGCGCCGCCGATGCTGACCGTCAGCGCGATACGTATGCCATCCGCTTCGTAAAGCTCCGCAGCTATCGCCCGGCGAATCGTCTCCGCCAAGGCTTTGGCCTGCACGGCCTCCAAGCGCAGCGCAAGCACCATAAATTCTTCTCCGCCGTACCGCGCGGCCAGTTCGTCGCCTCCCGTCTGCCTCTGAAGCACTCCCGCTACATGCCTCAGCACCCGGTCTCCGACCAAATGGCCGTGCGTGTCGTTGACCTGCTTAAAATAATCGATATCGATTAATAGCACCGAGCACGGATACCCCTCTTCCAAGGTCCGAAGGAGCCGAAGACTGCCGTTCTGCATCATATAGCGGCGGTTGTACAATTCGGTGAGCGGATCGATCATTGCTGACTCCTCAAGCAGCTTGACCGTCGTTTTCAGCTTACGGCTCATCAGGTTGTACGTATCGCACAGCTCCTGAAGCTCGGCAGGGGCATGCTTGAAGACGGCCGGGTCGATGCGGTATCCATATTGCCCTTCCTTGATGATGCGGGTGCCCTGTAGCAAAAATTCAAGCGGACGTTCGATCCGTCGCGTGAGAATAACGATACCGCTGAAGCTCAGGACCAGCGTAGCCAACGTTATAGCAATGAAAACAAACATCAGCCCGTACAAATTCGCATACAGTTCCTTCTCGCTCACTTCGCCCACCAGAAGCCAGCGGTGGCCGGCTATCCACTGATACGAACCGAACACGCTGTCTCCCTTGTAGTTGGCATACGCCTCCTTCGAGACCGACTGTATCGCTGCCCGGCGCGTAATTTCCGTCGAGATCGGCCGCGGGTTTGAGCGTACGTCGTCGATAAAACGCGGCTTCGTCACCGGCACGCCGACCCGGTCGAGGAGATAAAAATCCGCCGTCTCCCCGGTATTCAGGGAACCTACCACACGTTGAATCGTTTCCAGCTTGACCGAGCCGAGCAGCAGCCCGCTCCATCGTCCTTCTTGGTCATAAGTCGGGGCGGAGAAAATAATGACCGGCTCGCCGGATGCTTTGCCGATGATGACATCCGACATCGACGATTTGCCCTGTTTTGCCGCCCAATAGTAATCGCGCTCGTTGACCTGAAGGCCCAGAGCCGAATACGTATCCACTTCCGTGACACCGTCAGCGTTCACATAGGATAGCGAAGCAAAGTCTCTCTGCAATATGGTGAAATCGCGGAAGATTGCCTCCATCAAGGGTTTGTTCAGCGTTCTGACGGCCTCATCCTCAGTAAGCAGACGCATATCCAACTCCCGCTCCTGCACCCACCGGTCGATGAACAACGTCTGCAGATTCAGCTTGTCCGACAAATTGCGCAGCGCCTCCGCCTGAGCTTCCTGCTGATACAATATATAAAAGGCGATGTTGATCGAAAGCCCGAGCATGAGAATGGCCAGCGCAATCCACAGACGAAAACGCTGCTTCACCGTCCGGGGCCGCATGATGCGAATCATGGACCCTCTCCTCTCCCCCAAGTAATGTCCCCAACAAATTAACATTGTACAAACCTGTATTTTTTTTTATACTTTAGAATGCATTATTTGTTTCGGTCCGCCAATATTTGACTTGACGTCGTAAGGAGAAATTGCTCGTGGAACTGCCGTCATTCGATATGATTTTGTTTCTTGTTATTGTCGGGTTCGCCGCCGCCTTCATCGACTCCGTCGTCGGAGGAGGAGGGCTTATCGCCGTTCCCGCGCTGATGTTCACCGGACTTCCGACCAATATGGTGCTCGGAACGAACAAGCTGGGGGGAACGCTATCCTCGTTAACCAGCACCGTCTCCTTTTTATTTTCCGGCAAAATTAACGGCAAGCTGGTGCTGCTCCTGTTTCCGCTGTCCTTCATCGGATCGGCTCTCGGCACGTATACGATCCATCTGGTGCCATCCACCTTCCTGAAGCCGCTGGTGGTCGGTCTTCTGATCGTCATTCTCATCTATACGCTGCTGAAAAAAAACTGGGACGGCTCGGGACAGCAGGTCCGGTTCACGTTCGTCCGCGGGCTCGCGACGGCGGTATGCGCGTTCGCTTTAGGTTTTTACGACGGCTTTTTCGGCCCTGGCGCCGGCTCGTTCCTACTTTTTCTATTTCTGATGCTGGGCTTTGATTTCGTGGGCGCTTCGGCCAACGCCAAGGTGCTCAACTTCGCCAGCAACGTCGCTTCCTTGGCGTCGTTTTTCTGGTTAAAATCAGTGCATCTCGGCTACGGTCTGCCGATGGGCCTAGCCATGATCGCCGGCTCGATTGTCGGCTCGCAGGTTGCCATCCGTAAAGGCTCCAGGTACGTGAAGCCGCTGTTTATCGGAATTACCGCCATCTTGATCGGCAAGCAAATTTGGGATATGCTCTAAACGCCGCAGAGAGGTCGTTGCGCCTGAGGGAAACAGGCTTGCGACCTCTCTGCATAGCATTCGACATTTTCTTTCCAAATCCCTCTTTTTCTCATCCGCCAAAGACCATACAGGTGGACAGATGATCCGTCGGCCAAATCTGCCTCTTCTGATTGCTGGCCAGCTCGGCGAACGGATCGCGGACCACATGCGGATCGCTCACCGGACGATGGTCCTCCCATACGCATTCGACGCCTTTCCCGCTCGCTTCCCCCGCATACATGCGGCAGCCGCTGCAAAAAGCTTGTTTTTGTCCATCATCCAGCTTCACGACTCTATTCCGCAGACAGCAGTACACCCGGCCGTCCGAATCACTCAGATTGATATGTCTCACTTCTCTCATGTGTATGCTCCTTTCCGTTGAACACTAAAAAGGTAATACCCATTATATATTCGGACGAACCGGGATATGTGTAATTTTTAAAAAAAGTAGGTTGATCCGGAAGGAATGTTGGTCTATAATGAATTTAACCTAATTATCGTTAGTTAGGAAGGTGCTTGTTTATATGACAGTTCACAAAATCAAGGCATCCGCGCTGCGGCTCTTCGCGCAGAACAGCTACGATGCGGTGCCGCTATCGGAAATCGCCAAGGAGGTCGGGATCAAGACGCCTTCGCTCTACGCACATTTCAAGAGCAAGGAAGAGCTGTTTCTGGCCGTATACGACGATTGTCTGGCGGAGCACGCCTCCCGTGTCCGGCAATTGACCGACAAGCTAACTGGGCTCGACACGGAGCAAAAGCTGCGGACGATTCTGTATGACGTGTGCCGCACCTACTTGCTTAGCGAGGAATACTCGACCTTTCTTAAGCGGACGATGCTGTTCCCGCCGAATGCGCTGCAGGAGGTGCTGCGCGATCGGTTTGCCGCATCGGAGGAGCAGCTTACCGGGCTGCTGCAGAAGGTTTTCGAGGAGGGCATGGCTTCAGGCGTGCTGCGACACGAGCGCTCCGAGGATTTGATCGCCTCGTTCTACTGCCTGCTGGACGGTTCGTTCCTGCAGCAGTTCTATTACCGGCCCAACGACTGGGAGCATCGGTTGGCAGCCGTTTGGGGAATCTACTGGAAAGGTATTGCGGAAGACAGAACATCCTAGAGGGGAGTGGATGAGTATGGCATGGGTTTATTTGACGATTGCAGGGATTATGGAGGTCGTATGGGCGATCGGCTTAAAATATACGCAGGGCTGGACCCGGCTTTGGCCGAGCGTCGTGACGATCGCAGGGATGATTGTCAGCTTTTATTTTCTGTCTCAAGCGCTCAAGACGCTGCCGATCGGTACGGCTTATGCGATATGGACCGGCATCGGCGCGTTAGGTACGGTCATTGTGGGGATGTTTTTTCTGGGCGAGCCGCGCGATCTGCTGCGTGTCCTGTTCCTGCTGTGCATTGTCGGCGGCATCGTCGGATTGAAGGCAACGGCCTAATCTCATACGGCGTACGCCAAACGGCAAAGAGCCGCTGCTCCCAACGGAGCGGCGGCTCTATTGCTGCGTGACGGCAGTAACCGTGCGGACGGTCATGCTTCTTCCCTGATCTGGGCACAAGCCACTTCCTCTGGTGGAAATACGCTGCGGATGGCCGACACGACTTCTCTGGCCATGTTCATGACGCGGAATAAGGAAGTGCTTTGCAGGATCGCGTATTTTTGCCCGGCGTCCACGTTGACGATCCCGGCAATCGAATAGTCGCCGACGTGCGGAAGCTGCTTGCCGACCGACTTCCCCGGCTCCAGCGGGCGGTTGGACACCTGGTACCAAGCTAATGAGGCGGTCTGGCCGAGACAAGCGTCGATCGCAATCACGGTTTTCCCCTGTGGAATTTCATTCAGCCGCTCCCGCATGTTGCTTGCATCAAACGGATGGGCAAGCGTACCGACCACATGCGGGTATCCCGCTTCCTGAAGCATCGTGCCGGCCAGCGGTCCGAGGGCGTCGCCCGTCGAGCGGTCGGTGCCGATGCACAGAAATACCAAGTCTTCCGCCGTCAAGCCGCGCGTTCGAATCATGCGCAAAAAATCGGGCAGCTCGGCAGCCTTCAGCTTCTTGCGGAATAACGGCTGCGTCTGCTCATTCGTCATTGCGTTTCCCCTTTCCATTTGTTTTTATATAGTAGCATACTTCATAGGAATACCGCTTTCAATATTTGTTCCTGCGGCGTGAGACATGCTATAATTCGGACAAAGCAAGGTGAGCGCAAGTACAGCTCAGAACCGGCGGAAGGCAGGGATCAACCCGATGGGGGTCATGGACATATGGGCGCTGGCGGCGCTTGCCTACTGGCTGTTCATGCTGTGGGATACGCTGCGGGCGCGGCAATGGATGCTGAAGCTTCCCCGCTCGGAGCCGGGACAAGCGGGATGGAGAATGGGCAGAACTCCTCAGGACGGCAAAGAATCCGAAGCGCCTCTTGTCTCGATTATTATCGCAGCGAAAGAAGAGGAATCGTCCATCGTTGAAACGGTGAAGCATCTGCTCGGGCAAACGTACCCGCGGATCGAAATCATCGCCGTGAACGACCGGTCGCAGGATACGACCGGTCGCAAGCTGGACGAGCTGCGGCGGTGGTCCGAGGGACGGGCCGGCATCGCGGTGCCGCTGCGGGTCATTCACATCACGTCGCTGCCATCCGGCTGGCTTGGCAAAAATCATGCGCTGTACCAAGGCTATTTGCAGGCGCGGGGCAAATATTTGCTGTTCACGGACGCCGACGTGCAGTTCGAGCCGGGAACGGTGGAGGATGCGGTTCGCTTCCTGCAGGAGCAGCAGGCGGATCATGTGACGCTGGCGCCCCGGATGCTTGTCCGCGGCTTATGGCTTCGAACGTTCGTGCAGTATTTCTTTTTTACGCTCAGTCTGTTTGTCCGCCCTTGGCGGGGGAACGACGATTTCCAGCACCGGCACGGGATGGGAATCGGCGCCTTCAATCTGATCACAAGACAGGCGTATGAACGGATCGGCACGCACCAGGCCATCGCACTGCGGCCGGACGACGATCTTCAGCTCGGCCGGAAGGTCAAGGAAGCGCGGCTCCGGCAGCGGCTCGCCTCCGGCACGGAGCATATTGCCGTCGAATGGTATACAAGCCTTGGGGAGGCCATTCGCGGTTTGGAGAAAAACTTGTTTTCGGGCTTCGGCTACCGTTTAAGCTTCGCGGCTCTCGGCGTGCTAGGTCAGCTTGCGCTGTTCTTGTTCCCTTGGGCGGGCATGCTGCTTCTGTCCGGCCCGGCAGCCTGGGGCTTCGCGCTGTCGGTCGCGCTGATGCTCGCCGTCTATTTTCTGCTTATTCGCTCGATCACCGGAAAAAGCGGATTCGAGGCGCTGCTGATGCCGCTGAGCGTCGTTCTGTTATGTTATATCGTCACCCGTTCGGTCTGGCTGACCTTGAAGCAAGGCGGGATTTATTGGAGGGGCACCTTCTATTCCTTGAAGGAGCTCCGGCGTATGAAAGCCCGCGATGGTTCCGATTGATTCGCGCTAAAATGGTCAATTCGCATATTTCCCAATTTATATAAAAGGAGCTTGTCAACATGATCTTGGAAGTCATTTCCACGAGCGTGGCCGATGCAATTATTGCCGAAAAAAACGGAGCGGGACGAATCGAGCTCATTTCCGGCATCTGCGAAGGCGGCGTAACTCCAAGCTATGGACTCATCGAACAGGTTGTCGCTTCGGTCAGCATTCCCGTCAATGTCATGATTCGCCCGCACAGCAATTCGTTCTGCTACGACGAATGGGACCTCGAAACGATGCTGACGGATATTCGGACGGTACGGCGTCTCGGCGCCGCCGGAATCGTAACCGGCTGCTTGACGCCGGAACGCAAAGTGGATACGGAGCTGCTCGAGAAGCTGCTGGCCGAGGTCGGCGAATTGTCGGTCACCTTTCACCGGGCGATTGACGAGACGGACGATCTGGAGGGCACGCTGCACGTACTCGCCCAATATCCGCAAATCCACCGCGTGCTGACGTCCGGCGGCAAGCCGAGCGTGTTGGACGCCCGGGACGAGATTCTCCGGCTGCAGGCTATCGAGCTGTCGCGTCCGATCGCCATTCTTGCGGGCAGCGGCCTGAATCTCCAATCGCTGGCCTCGTTTATTCGGGATACCGGCGTAAGCGAGGTACATATGGGCACCGGCGTGCGCCGCGGGAACCGTGCGCAGGATAAAGTCGATCCCGAGCTCGTACGGGCAGCGGCGGATGTCGTCGCAGGATTTTCCAAGTAAAGGCGCTTCATGCTATTCATCACACAGCCGTGCGGCACAAGCCGGACGGCTTTTCCTATTCGACGCGCAACAATCGAATATGGCCCCGGCCTCAGAGCCTTTCTTCCCTGAACGTTCCCTCCTCTCGTACCCTCGACAAACTGCGACGACAAGAGCTATCTTTTTCGAATCAGGCTAGTTCGAAGCTACCATTTTATGAGAAGCTATTGAAAATATGAATTCCATCCTGTAGCCTTGATATAAACAGGAAAATATAGTTATTTATTCAATTATTTAGATTTTGTGAACTTTTTTTGCGATTGAACGGGTGGCCACCTTTCAATACATAACAACATGACATGACAAAACGAACTTTTTGTCGGAGGTGTTGTGTGCCATGGAAAAAAAGCTCGTGAAAGTTTTGTCGTTTGCTTTATTGCTAGGCGCCATTACGACGTCGTCGGCGTTTGCGGGAAAGGAGCAGTCGGGAGTCCTTATCCACAAGGACGCGATCGGCGGGTCCGTCCTGTCCAACATGCCCGGAGCCGTATACGCGACGCCGGAGGAGCAAGCGCTCCAAAGCCAACAAGCTTCTTTCGAAGCGCTGCTACCGGGCCTGAAGAACAACGGCTTGAATGCGGCCGCTGCAGAACGCCGCTACGACACGGAAAATAACCCTATTCTGATCGGCTACTGGAATCCGAACGAGTGCGGCAGCAACAAGAAAGACACGTATGCCCGGCATACGATCGGCGAGCTGCAAAATTCCTCCGGCAGCAAATATTTGCTCAGCTACGGCAACGCCACCTGGTATAATACGTCGGGAAAAAATGCGCTGCCTTACCGGAACGGCTCCAGCACAACGGGGCAAACTACGGTCGATGTCAAAATGAACATCAACTTCACCATCCGGGATGTGGATAAGGACAAGGCGTCGACGATCAAGCGAAACGATTTCGGTCCGAACCAATGCCCGGGCAGCCGCTACGTGAAGGTCATCGCCGACCTGGACAAAACCGTGTTTAAAGATCTCCACGGGAACACAAGCGACGGCGTGTTTTACTCCAGAACTTTGGTGCCGTTGGAAAACTGGAATCCGTAATATTTAACGGGTCGTCCGCATCTATTCAAGCATAAGCCGTTTTACGGCCGATTGCAGCTTTACCGGTGCTCCTTTCTTGAGAAATGATGGAACAGGAGCACCTTTTTTTCCGAATGGTTTACGATTATTTTCAGGCTGGGGTGGAATTATGGGGTCTAAGCAAACGGTAAACCGCTTCCATATCATCGCGTTAATTTTAATCCTTATTGTCGGTCTTTCGTGGATCGTGCACCTGTTGATCACAAGCATCCAGGGTCAGAAGAGCGCTCAAGACTATAGAGGCTGGCTTGCGGGCATTACGGCCGACGGAACGGGGAGCCTGCTTGTCGCTTATCATCCGGAGCCGGTGGAGAGCAAGACGATTTTAAAGCTGCCGAACGTGACTCCGGACAATTTCGGGGTGATCAGCTCGGACGGGACAAAAGCCGCCTATACCCAATGGAACGAGCAGCAGACGGTCAGGTATCTGGTTGTTCAATCGCTGACAAGCTCCAAGCAAAACGTATTTTTCGACAACCTCCCTGCGATGAACGAAATCAAGACGATCTCGTGGTTCCCCGATCACCGGAGGATCTTGTTTGTGAAAAGCGACCAGACCACCCATGTCGACCAGGAGATCGGCGTGTTGGATACGGGCAGCGGGAAAGTCAAGACCTTGGTCAAGGGCGGAAATTGGCTGGTCAAGCGAGCGGAAGAAGAGAACGGAGAAGAACGGATGAAGTTTTATAAGACCCAAGACGAATTGGATAAAATAGTAAAAACATACGGAGGGAAGCCGGTTCCGCTCGACGACGCCGGAGGGTATTTGATGGTCGAGTTTGCCGCGCCGGTCCTTTCCCCCGACGGGAATCGGATCGTGTACAGCGCCACGTTGAACCGCAATTATGCCAAAGGAGAAAATGTTCCGCTATGGCTGGCCTCAAGCCTGTGGGTTTATGACCTGACGAGCGGTCAAAATAATATGATCTATTCCCCTTCCGACCGTTCGGCCATCGGGAAAGCCATCTGGACGTCGGACGGCAGCCATGTTGCCTTTATCAGCTACACCGGGGCCAATGGGGAAGGCGGAGCGATTGAATATATGGACCTGGCGAGCGCGAATGTCAAAACGATTTTCCCCCCGACTGCCGAGCATCACAATAACGTGAACCTGATTGCGCTGGACCGCAACGAAATTTCCTTTATTTCCGCGCCGAAGTCGGGGAGCTTCAAGGAGGCGAAAAGGTGGATTTTGAACCCGGAAACGGGAGAAAAGCGGTTGATGCCGGTCCAACTCAAGGGGCAGAACGCGCTGCTGCGAAATTTTTCGAACGTACAGTAGGGTAGTTTTAAAAAAACACTAGGCGCTGAAAGCCCCTCTGCCGGGCTTTCAGCCGATCACGCCGGAGCCCTTCCCGAGAAGGCCGGCTTATTTCCGTTACTCCTTCACAGCTCCCGCGCTCAAGCCGGACTCGACCTTTTCCTGAAACAGCAAATAGATGACAATGGTCGGAATGATCGTGAGTATGATGCCCGCGAACGTCGGGCCCATCTGCGAGCTGCCCCGTTCCCCTACGAAGGACATCAGCGCCATCGAAATGTTGAACATGCTCCGGTCATTGACCATAATGACGTTCCATATCAAATCGTTATAAATATCAAAGAAGGCCAGAATTCCCGCCGTCGAGATGGCCGGCATGGACAAGGGCGCCAAGATCCGGAACAGCAGCGTCGCCGGGCCGCAGCCGTCCATGACCGCCGATTCGTCGATTTCCTTGTTAATTCCTTTCATAAAGCCGGTAATTAAAAATATCGTGAGCGGCAGTTGAAATGTCGCGTACAGCACGATCATGACAAGATAGTTGTTAAAGCCGTTGAACGAGCCGATCATCCGGGAAATCGGAATGACGAGGGAATAGACGGGGATCATCAGCCCCATGATGAAATAAATATATAAAGCGCCGTTCCACCTCAGCGAGATCCGGGTCAGGATGAACGATGCCATGGTTCCCAAGACCAAGGTCAAAAGCGTGCCTGCGATCGCATAAATGAAGGAGTTCCATACGGCTTTATCAATGTGTGCGGTGGCAAAAGCGAGCTTGTAGTTGCTCCAGCGCCATACCTCGGGCAGCGAAAAGACGTTATTGTATATTTCCAGATTGTCCTTGAGTGAAGAAATCACCGAAAAAAACAACGGATACATAAAAATAACCGCGCAAAGCGTAGAAAACAAATATGCCGGAATTTTATACGAGCGAAGCGTCATGTTCCATTTCACCTGCCTTTATTTCATCGTCTTCGTGTTCATCAGCTTGTTGAGTACGACCGTGGATAAGAGTGCCGCCACGATAATGAAGGTGCCGATGGCATTGCCCATCCCGAAATTGTTGTATTTAAAGGACTCGTAATAGAGCAGCGTGGTTGGCACATCCGTGGCGCCGTTCGGCCCTCCGCCGGTCATGACGAAAATTTGCCCGAACACGCGAAGCGACTGCGTCACGGCAAGAATCGAGAAAATTTTCAGCGTCTCCTTCATCATCGGCACGGTAATGTACCATAGTCTTTTGAAGCCGACCGCTCCGTCCATAGCCGCCGCCTCGTACAGTTGCTCCGGAATCGCCACCATGCCGCTGGCGAAAATGATCATGTTCAGCCCGCAGTAAATCCAGGCGTTGACCACCACAACGACGTAGATGGCAATGGCCGGTTCGCCGAGCCAATCGTGGGTCAGCGAGCTGGCGCCGATCGCCGAGAGCACCATGTTGACGAGGCCGCCCTCCCCTTTGAGCAAAAACTGCCACATCAGGCCGACGGCCGTGAGCGGGAGCACGGAAGGCATAAAGAAGGCGATCTTGAAAAAGCGTCTTCCCTTCATCTTGCTGGTGACGATATGCGCCAGCGCGAACGCGACCGGCAAAATCAGCACGAACGAAGCTAAGATAAACACGCCGATATTTTTGAGCGAACGGTAAAATTCAGGCTTTTGAAACATGGCGCTGTAGTTTTGCAGCCCGACATATTCCAAGGCGACGTTCTTGATGCCGTTCCAGCTAAAAAAGGACATGTAAGCCGTCTGAAAGATCGGCACGATGAACGCCAGCGTATATAACAAGAGCGCCGGCAGCAAAAAAACGGCTGCGATCAAATAAGGCTTTCGGCCGACCATGTTGTTCCCCTCCTCAGGGCTTTCCTTAGGAAAGCCGGAGCTTGTCAAGAAAGATGGAAAAACAGGTAATAGAGGTTATGAGGGGACGGGGTATCTACTTCCGGTCGCTCTTGTCTGCAGGAAATCTTAATTGGAAGCTGCTTAGCAGCGGATATTTCCCGCAGACAAAGGCGAACGCTATCGCTCCTCCAGTAGATACCCCATCTCCGCATGTATCTCTATTCTTGTCAAAACCACTTTCTTGACAGCCTGAAGCTTTCCATCGGAAAGCTTGCTTCTCATTATTGCTTCCTTTTCCGCGAGGAAAACTAGCTTTTGTAGTTCAACAATTCTCCAATAATAGCAGGTGGGGTATATCCCGGAAGAGTGCAACGTCCGCCTTTGAACCCCGCGAAAACACCTCTACTTTTAATCAAACTTTCGCGGGTAAATTAGGGGTCCCCGGAAAGTAATCGGAATAAGCTTCGAAGGTCTCCCTTCACTTTCCGGGGGAGGGCAGCGGCTGGAGGGATATACCCCACCGGTCTATGACGGAAAATTTAAAACGCGAAGCTGGTTTTCCGCCCTACCTACTTCTTGTCGAATCGACAAAGCTCTGAATCGTATCCGCCGTCTTTTGCGGAGGGTTGCCGGCGAACATGCCTTGGACTTCGTTGCGCACCTTGTCCTGCAGCTGCATGATCGGACTGTACTCCTCGATCTCGCCTTTGAAGTCTTTCGCGGCGCTTTGCGCCTTGACGTACTCTGCGGTGACCGGATCGACCGGAGCCGAGCCCGAATCCATTTTGACCGGATAGACGCCGCCCTTCGTTTCCTGGAGGAAATACTTGAACGCATCGACGGAAGTCAGGAACTTCAGCAGCTTGATCGTAGCGTCTTTTTTCGCGCCAGTGATTTCTTTGGAGACGGAATAACCGCCCGCTCCGCCGAACCAGTTGTCCTTGAATTCCGGCTTGTCTTTGTAGCCCGGGAACGGGATAACCCCGATTTTGTCGGCAATCGGAGAAGCGGCGATGGAGGAAATCGCCCAGACGCCTTCGAACATCATCGCGCTCTTGCCGCCGAGGAACATGCTCGTGATCGCGTTGCCGTCGGTTGTGACCATGTTTTTGCCGAAGATGCCTTTATCCTGCCAATTTTTCATCGTTTGCAGCAAGGAAACCATATCGGGATCGTTCCATTTCGCTTTGCCGCCCATCAAGTCTTCCGTTTTCTGGAAGCCGTATTTTTTCAGCGCCAGATTCGTCAGCAGGTGGCCTCCACGGAAGTTGTCTTTATCGGCCATCGCCATCGGTACAACATCGATCGCTTTGAATTTATCGGCGACCGCTTCGAAGTCCTCGATCGTTTTCGGCGGCTCGGCGCCGATTTTTTGGAACAGCTCTTTGTTATAATAGATCGCGACGCTGTAGAACTCGTTCGGCACGCCGTACGTTCCGGGAAGGTCTTTGTATTTCCATGTGTCGAACAGCGGCAGGAACGAGTCGGCCCACGCTTTATCTTCTTTCAGGACAGGATCGAGGTCCATCGCGATGTTTTTCGCGTAGTCTTTAAATGCCACCCCGCCGTAGTTCATCCAAATTTCCGGGACGCTGCCTGTGGCCACGGCCGTTTTGAATTTGTTGTTGAATGCCGCCTCGTCGTTCAACGATTCGTCGACTACCGTAATATCCGGGTTTTTCTCCATAAATTGCTTGAGCAGGTTCTGGAACGCTACGGACTTCGGATCGGTACCCGAGATACGCGTCAAGATGCGGATGCTGACTTTGTCGCCGCCTTTGCTGTCGCCCTTGGTACCCGTATTGCCTTGAGCGGCGTCATTCGAACCGCAGCCTGCCAGCAGGCTTGAAGCAGCGAACAGCGATGCCAGCCCTAGTGTAAGCGCTCTTTTTTTCATGTGTTAAGCAACCTCCCCATTTTATGTTTTGATCTCAACTGCTGTTTGTCTGTTCGACATAGTGTCATTATAAGGGGCGCCGCTCGCCGCATGAATGCAATATCTTTACGGCACCGGGAATATTTTTAACATTCCGTGAACATTCCATGCAAAAAAAGACCGCACCCGTTCGCACAGCGGCACAACGGGGCCGTCTTCGACAAAATCATTCGCGGGAATCGCTCCCGGTAAACCGGGAAGGCGGCACGCTGAAATGCTTTTTAAAGCATTTGCTGAAATAATGCGGGTCTTTGTAGCCGACGGATTCGGAGACGAACAGCAAATTTTTGCATCCGTTCTCCATCATTTCCTTGGCCTTGTTGAGCCGCCGCCTCGTCATGTACTCCACGACCGAATAGCCCGTCTCGTTCTTGAAAATACGGCTCAAATAGCTCGGATGAATAAAAATGCTTTTGGCAATCGCGTTCAAGTCGAGGTCCGGGTCGGCATATTGCCCGTCGATAAACTGCTTGGCCTTATCCACGAGCTTGGCCGGCGTCGACTGCTTCAAGCTGTGCGTCTGCTCTAGCACCCGTCCGAACAGCGCCGCTGCCCAATCCGCGATCTCCTCCATCCGCTCCAGCTCGTCGACCAGCCGCACCGGATTGAACGTATCGCCCCCGTAAAACGTCATATCCAGCTTGCTCTCCGCGGCGTACAGATTCAGCGTCGCCACAAGCTCGTAGACGGTCATGTACAGCGTATCCAATGACAGCTTTTGCCGCACGATCCCCTCCAGCCATTGGCGCAGCTCGTGCTCCACCGCTGCCTTGTTGCCCAGCCTGAGCTGGACCATCAGCGTCTCCCGGATAAAGGACAGGTCCGCTTTCAGCGCAGGCTTCGGCAAGCGCTCGAACGGGATTACCCGGTCGCCGCCGAGGATAGTACGATGCTTGCACGCCAGGACCGCCTCCTTATACGACTGCGGAATACCGCCGGGGCCTTGCGCGATATGGCCGATGCCGGCCGTCACGGTAAACTTCAAAAACCGTCGTACCGCTTCCACCGCTTCCGCGCCCCGCCGCTCCAGCCACTCCTTCTCCCGGCTGTTGCCATCATGCGGATGCACCAGCAGCACCGTCCGGTCGTCGTCATCCAGCGTCAGCTCGCACGGCCGAAGCCCGCCGAACAGCTCGCCGACGATATTGAATACGGCGAATCGCTTCCAGGGCGGCTGCTCCTTCCCGTCTCCCGGAGATTTGTCGATGGAGAACACCATGGCAAGCAGCGCATCGTCCCGCAGATTCGGGCAAAACTGCCGCCATTTGTCCGGGCTGTGCTCGGGTCCGCCGGGTCCGGTGCCGTCCAGCAAGCTTTGGATGAAGGTCCGGCGCAAAATCGTGTTGCTTTCCCGGACGCTCTGCCTGAAATCCTCCTGCTGCGAATGCCGCGCCATATCTTCCCGAATCTTGGCCGACATCGCGGTTAACACCTGCGTCAGCTCCTCCATGTTGACCGGCTTCAGCAAATAATCGGACACGCCTGCCTGCAAAGCCGTTCTTGCATAGTCGAAGCTCCCGTAGCCGGTAAGGATGATGATGCGAAGCTCGGGAAACCGGTGCTGCGCCGCCTTTGCGAACGCCAGGCCGTCCACGATCGGCATGTTAATGTCGACGATCGCCAGCCGGATCGGCGCATGCTCAAGCAGCAGCAGCGCCTCCTCCCCGTTTTCGGCCTCCCCGGCGATCTCGAAACCGAGCTCCTGCCAATCGACACCGACCTTCAGCCGTTCCCGGATCAAATATTCATCATCGACGATCATCGCTTGAATCATGCGGTATCCCCCCGTTCTCGATCGCCGGCAGCGTCATGCGTACGGTCGTTCCTTCCCCGGGCACGCTGTCGATCTCCAACCCGTATTCGGAACCGAAATAAAGCTTGATTCGCTCGTCGGTGCTCTTCAGCCCGAAGCTTTTTGTTCGGTAATGCCCGGGGTTCGGCTTCAAAATTTGCCGCAGCCGCTGCGGCGTAATGCCCGTACCGTTATCGCTCACCTCGATCCGCACCTTGCCGTCCAGAACATAAGCTTGGATGCGGATCAGTCCTTTTCCCCTTTTATTTCGAAGCCCGTGATTGATCGAATTTTCCACAATCGGCTGCAGCAGCAGCTTGATCGTCGAGTACTTGTACACGTTGTCGTCGATCTCGAAACGGGAATCCAGCCGGTCGCCGTAGCGCACCTTCAAAATTTCCAAGTACGTTTGCGTAATGATGATTTCATCTTCCATGGAGATGATATGGCTGCCCTTGCTGAGTACACCCCGGTAAAACAGCGCCAGCTGATTGACAATGTTCACGATATCCGCGTTCCGCTTCAAATCGGCAAGCGCGCAGATGCTCTCCAGCGTGTTGTACAAAAAGTGCGGATTAATTTGCGACTGCATGACGGCGAGCTCGTACTCTTTTTTCTTCTTCTGCTCTTCTACCATGTTTTCCATGAGCGTTTTGGTGCGGACGACCATTTTGTTAAACTCTCTGGCCAGGGCGCCGATCTCGTCGCGCTCCTTCAGCTCGAGCCAGACATCGAGGTTGCCCTCCTGTACGCTCTTGACCGTCTTCTTGATCTGATTCAGCGGCCTCGTAATCGATCTGGCGATAAGAATGGTCAGGATGATGGCCGAAACGACAAAAATGAGGCTTAAATAAAAGGTTTTTTCCATCAAAATCTGGTTATCGCGGGTAATCTCCTTAATCGGCACGATTCCGACAATAATCCAGTTCAATCGCGGATAGGTGCGGGCCACGACCAGATTGTCCTCGCCGTTCAAGCTGAACGTCCGGCCGCCCTCATGCCCGATCACCCAGGAATAATACGGCTCCTGCCCGATGGAAGCGTAAAGTCGGCTTTTGTCGCTGTGCGAAGCGATCGTGCCCTGCTTGTTGACGATAAAAATTTCGCCGCTGTGCCCGATATTGATATGAGCGTATTGATCGGCAATGTACCGCTCGTCGATAGATAGTTGGATTACTCCAAGGGGACTCCCGTCCTTGGCGGTGTTGAATTTCTGAAGGAGCGAGACGACGGGGTGAGCCCCCCCTTCCTTCTCGTAGTTGCTTTTGGCCGTATCCTTCCATACGGGTCCGTAAGTCGAACCTGAGAATGCCCGGACATATTCGTCGTTGACGTTCCGGACGTTCTTGAGCCCGCCGGAATCGTACAGGTGGCCGTTGCGGTCGTAGATGAGCATACCGTCAACGAACGTCTTGGAATCGACGATATCGGCGAGGGCATTCGAAACCTCAACCGATCGGTTATAATTTTCCAGCGGGTCGGAGGTGGGCGGAGCGCTCAGGTAGCGCTGTACGCTGTTGTTCGTAATCGCGATTTTGGAGTAGTTTTCCGAGTTGTCGAGGATGATCTCCAGCTTCTCCGAGACCAGCCGCAAATTTTGCTCCGTATTCTCGATCGCTTTGTCGATCAGTATAGCGGACGAGACACGGTACGTAAAAACGGACAGCAAAATCAGCAGCAAGGACAGGACGGTCATAAACGAGCGCGTGATCTTTTTATTGACGGAAAGCGAGTAATAATAGTCCAGTACGCGGTTTTTCATAGCTGTCAGCAAGCCCCGTCACCTCTCCCGCAGTAAGCGCTATCAGAGTTTCATTATAGGACAAAACGGAGGTGCATTGGAACACCTCCGGATTGGTAAAACGTTGAAGTTGTCTTAGTCTTGCAGATCGATGACGACCATCTGATGGCATTCGAGCTCAGGCAGCGTGTACTCGATGCCTTCGGCGCCTAGTCTGTAATCGAGCGGCGTTCCTTGCGGTGCGAGGTATACGCCCTTCACCCGTCGTCCCGGCAAACGCAGCTTCACATCGATATTATAAAGCGGAACGATGTCCTCAATGATCTCGACGCCGTCCCCGCGCTTGACCGGCACGGCGTACAGCAGATGGTTCACGAGACGGCGCTCGACCTGCTGCTCCTGCAGCGTAACGATCCCCTGAGCGGGTAAGCTTGTGGTCAGCGTCTTGTCCGGCAGCAGCCGGTCCAATGCGTAGAGCACGATTTCTTTCAGGAACAGGCTGCCCTTCGTTGCATAGTCCTCGAAGACGTTCCAAGCGATGTAAATGCCGCTGGCGCCTTCCACCATTCCCGGGCCGCCGTCATTCATCGAGCTGGGCGTATGCTGGTGCGACGAGAACGTGAATACTTCCCGGTTAAAATAAGGATCTTCGCGCCGGCCTAGCTCGGTTCCGCCGTCCAATGCGATCTTTTGCCCCGCAGCGTACATAACGAACGACGCTTCGCCAAGGCTGCGCAGCGGGAATTTTGGGCGGAAATAGTCCGGTTTGAACGGATTCTCGCCGACCCGCCGCACGCCGAAATCGATGGCGAAATCGCGCTCCTCCGCATCCAGGCCGGACTTGCCCGAAGCGAGCAGTTTCCCGCCCTGCCGGAGAAACTGCTCCAGCTTCGCGTGCAGCCGGTCCGAGATCAGCACGTGGTCCGGCAGTATAATGACTTTGTATTGGTCGAAATCGGCGTCCGGATCGATCACGTCGAACAAAAATTTGCCTTCGAGCAGCATCCGCACCGCACCAGCGTCGGAGTTGCCCGTGAACATTGCGCCGCCCATTTTGTCCACGCCGACCGATTCGACGGACAGCAGCCCGATATCCGCGATCGCCGTCGTATCCGCGCACCACGCTTCCTTCCGCTCGACCTCGGCGTACGCCCTGCCGATCAGCTCGTAGGTGGCCGGGTCCATCAGCCCTTCGGGATGCAGTTGGTCACCGATGGAGCAGCGCGCCCCGTTCGCCAAGCTGAGCGCCGTTTCGTAGCGCAGCGCATTCGGATGCTTGTAGCCGCCGAACTCGCCCCAGAACGTGTGGAACTTGCCGGTCATCCCGAGAAAATCCATACCGAGCGGCTGCGCGTAGCGGGCCGACAGCGGGAAATGATCGTAGCCCCAGCCGCCGGTCGGCAGCGATTCCAGCTCCAAATGCGTATTCATCGCCGCCAAGTCCCGGCGCCCCTGCGAGATATGCCCCGCGTTGTGGAAAATCGGCATCTCCGGCTTGATCGCATGGATCGCTTCGCGAATCCGCTGCGTGTAATTCGCATAAATCCGCTCGCCTTGCTCAACAACGTGCCGCTTCTCACGGGGGTCTTTTCCTTCCCGGCGCAGCATGGCCACGCAGGTATGGCAGTAGCAGGTGCGAACGCCGACGATGTCGAGGAAAATCCCGTCGGCATCGTACTTGCGCACGACCTCCTCCACTTGGCGGATCATCAGATCAAGATAGGGCGAATTCAGGCAAAACTGGTGATACCCCGGCGTCATGAATCCTTTGACCCAGTTCGTCTGGTCGTTCTCATCCCGCATCAGCCACTCGGGATGGACGCGCGCCAGCTTCTCGTCGAAGCCGACCGACAAGTAGACCGGCGTCTTCACGCCAATCTCGTGCGCCGCTTCGATCTGCGCGCCGAGCAGGTCGAAGTCGAGATGCGGGTGAATCTCGTTCGTCTCGGAAGGAAAATACGCCCAGCCGTGGTGGCATTTTGCGAAGACGGTAATCGAGTCGACGTGCCCCCGCTTGAGCATTTCTTGGAATTGCGGCTTGGAAAACTTCCGCCCAATATGCGGGATCATTTCAGAGGTGTGGAAATCTAAGTGTACTTGTCGGAATCGCATCGTTTGGCGACCTCGCTTTCTTGGTGTAGTTGAGTTAAGCCGCTGTGTGGCTTTATTGATCGGGTGGTCTAGACAGCGTGTTCCATCGCCTTCCAGCCTCCTGCGCTTTTTCTTTTGTCGGGGTTATTGTATCATTAGGACGTTGGGCATGTATTTGAAAGGCCTTCCATCGATTTGTACAAAATTCCGCTATTCGCGAAAACCTAACGCCCGGAGGAACCCGAGATGAAGAATTTGGCAGACATCGCTCCGTTTGTGCGTTCGGCGGCTCCTTATACGTATAACGGCGGCGAGCATGAAGGAACAAGAGTCGGCTATACGTTCGCCTATCATCTGTTTCTGGACGGCCGCGGAGATATCGTCGTAGATAACGTCACGTATTCCGTGGAAAAAGGCACCCTGATTTTCATTCGTCCGGGACAGGTGCATTCGTTTCACCATAAGCCCGGCTTTCCGCTTGATTCGTATAACATTTACTGCGATTTATGGGAGCGGCATCCGATTCCGGAGCCGCGCTTCGCCTTTTATCCCGATCCGCCCGACCGGTCGATGTTGACCTGGCAGGAAGCCTGCCCCGAACTGGACGAGTTTCCGACCAAAATGTCGCTGAGCCCCCACCCGCACCTGATTGAACTGTTTGTGCAAATCGCCAGATCGGAGGACGCTCCTTTTTATGCGGAAGCGATCACGGGATCGCTGATGCGCGCGTTCCTGCTGCGTTGGTTCAACAGCATCAAAAGCGCTGCACCGAACGATTACCGTATCCTGCAAATTATGGAGGAGATGGAGCGCCACCCGGAGCGCCGTTATTCATTTGAGGACTGGTGCCGCAAATGCCGGCTGAAAAAGTCCTACTTTTACAAGCTATTCAAGCAGGAAACCGGCATGACCCCGAAGGATTACCTGCTGCGGATGAAAATGAAAAAAGCGGCCAATTTGCTGCTGGAAAGCCGGCAATCGGTCACGTCCATCTCGGACAACCTCGGCTACGATTCGATCCATTATTTTTCAAAGCAGTTTGCCGCCTTTTATGGCATTAGTCCGACAGCTTTCCGCAGCCGGAACAGCCTGCCGCGGGATTTGGGCTAGCGGCCGGCTGAAGCTCGCCAACTTTGGGCTCCATCACGTGCTCCAGCAGGAAGGCCGTACACCGGTTGACCGATGCTTCGATATAGTGAAAAACCTCGTCGCGCCGCAGAAACTCCAGTGGCTCATGCGCCACCGTTTCGTCATAATCGAAATCTTTATCCAAATCGTCAAGCAATGACGCAACGGACTCCGCATTGATTTCGTCCATAGCCACTTCGGGAATCGGATGCGGGTTCCGCTGTAGCCCATATCGCGCAATAATGACACCGTTGAGTCTCCGGAAGTCTCTGTAGGTCATGTTCCGCGCCTCGTTCCGTTCCTCTGCCGACAACGACCGCACCTTTTGAAAATACGTATCCACCGACCACACTTCATCCGCAATCAAATGACATAAATAGCCCGAGTAAAAAGGCTCCCGTATCCGCTCTTTGTACTTTTCAACAAACCTCAGGTAGTTAATGCGGCGTCTCCCCGTTGGCTCTCTTTCGACAAAGTGGGTAACCTCTTTGGTATGGTTCATTTCATGAAGGCCGTCCGGCGCAAGCCCCCCAAGCAAAAAATCGCTGCGGTCTTCGATAGAAAGCTTTTGTGCAATCCGCTGGCCTATGCAGTAGTGCATGATTCTTGATCCCACGATCCCTCTCTCCTTCTCTATCATCTACAAAACTATCGTCTCCTTTTCTTCCATTTACTTCAATTGCAATCGGATGATAAATAGCTGATAATTAAATTACTTAACTATTCACCTTGCCGCTATGATTCAGGCAGACAATCGGACGGGTAATGACAACTATCTACGACCCGATGGCTAAGGGACCGCTAGACGTGTCGTTACAAAATCTTAACACCAAGACCTATTGTCCTGCGTTACAATGAATCTCACAGGCTAGGAAAGGGAGGGAAGCTCATGAATTTCACGCTGAAGCAAATGAAGTATGCGCTCTTAAGTCTGCTGCTCACGTTCGCTCTGATTGTGACCTACCAGCATGTGCAGCCGCTCTGATTCCTATACATGTACACAATTAACCATGATATAGCTTTGTAAGGACCGGGCGCTGCTCCGGTCCTCTTCGTCGTTGCGCTCCCCCTTTTGCCAGTCCACCTGAATTTAAGATGTTGTTAAGAATTTCCTCCGCTAGTTATTAAGATGTCCCGGCTATACTGAGCTTTGATCGGAAGGATATCGTACGGAGGGGATATGGTTTGAACAGGCAAGCAGAGCATGCTGTAGAAAAAAAGCGCCCGACGGAACAAACGGGTTCCGAGGCATGGCAGGATCGGCCGCCCGTAGTGCAGATTCGCGGGCTTACAAAGACGATCCGGGGAAAGGCGATCGTCAACCGGCTCGATCTGGAGGTGCGGGCTGGCGAAATATTCGGTCTGCTCGGCCCGAACGGCGCAGGGAAAACGACGACCATCCGCATGATCGTCGGTCTCATCGGCATGTCGGGCGGGGAAGTGATGATCGACGGCCTCAGCGTCAAACGGCAGTTTGAAGACGCCATGAAGCGCGTCGGGGCTATTGTCGAAAATCCGGAGATGTACAAGTATTTGTCCGGCTACCACAATTTGCTGCATTTTGCGAGAATGCACGAGGGCGTGACGAAAGCCAGAATCGACGAGGTCGCCGAACTGGTCGGCTTGAAGGAGCGGATTCGCGATAAGGTGCGCACCTACTCTCTCGGGATGCGCCAAAGGCTGGGCGTCGCGCAAGCACTGCTTCACCGTCCGAAGGTGCTTATCCTCGACGAGCCGACCAACGGCCTGGACCCCGCCGGTATCCGGGAGCTGCGCGATTATTTGCGGCGGCTGGCCCAGACGGAAGGGCTGGCGATTATCGTTTCCAGCCACCTGCTGTCCGAGATGGAACTGATGTGCGACCGGGTAGCCATCATTCGGCAAGGCGAGTTGATCGATGTTCGTCCGGTACGGGAGCTGGCCGCCGGGCCCTCTGACGCCAAGCTCCCCGTCGTCTTCGAGGTGAACGAGCCGGCGAGCGCGCAGCTGCTGCTCGCTTCCTCGTATCCAGAAGCAGCCTTCGAGTGTACCGGTTCGGAACGCGGCGGGACGTCCGAAGGCGCCGTCGAAGGCAGGCTCGCCAGACGGGGCATCCCTTCCGCTGTGCGCACGCTGGTGCAAGCCGGCATCGAAGTGTACGGCGTCCGCAGTTCGGGCCGGACGCTGGAGGAGCAATTTTTGGAGCTGACGGGAGGGGAGCGGCATGCTTAGGCTGATGCCTTTAGTGCAGAACGAATCGATGAAAATTTTCCGCCGGTGGCGAACCTGGGTGATGGCCGCGAGCTTGGTCGTATTTATGACGCTTCTGTCCACCGTCCAATTTATGGACAAGCCGAATGATCAAAGGGACTGGAAAACCCGGCTCGAAGCAAACATTCAGCAGAATGAGCAAATGATGAGTGACGCGCGGACGGGCGAAGGACAGAAGCTGCGTCTTCAGGAAAGCATCCTCCTCGACCGGTATGCCATCGAGCACGACATTCCCGTCAACGAACGCAGCTTATGGACTCCCGTCACGTTGGGAGCAAACCTGATCACGCTGATCACGATCTTCACGATCGTCGTCGCGGCGGACAACGTCGCCGGGGAGTTTTCGGGAGGTACGATCAAGCTCATCCTGATTCGGCCGGCCAAACGGTGGAAGGTGCTGCTGAGCAAATATATCGCCTCCCTCGGCTTCGCTTTATTTCTGCTGGTTACCGTTTTCGCCATCAGTTGGCTTCTCGGCATCGGCTTCTACGGACTTGGCGCGCTTCATCAGCCCGTTCTCGACGTAAGGGACGGCATGGTGATCGAACAAAGCATGGTCGCTTCCCTGCTTCAAACGTATGCGCTGAACAGCGTTTCTCTCGTAATGATGGCGACGTTCGGATTCATGATCTCCACCGTGTTCCGGTCAAGCTCCTTCGCCATCGGCGGCTCCATTGCCCTGCTCTTTGTCGGAACGAGCATCGTGTACGGGCTTCGCGAATATCCATGGGTCAAGTATGTGCTGTTCGCCCACCTCGATCTGACGCAATATCTGAAAGGGAAACCGCTGATCGAAGGAATGACCCTCGGCTTCTCGGTTACGATGCTGCTCGCTTATTTTGTGCTGTTTATGGCGCTGTCGTTCTTCATCTTCGGCAAGCGGGACGTAGCCGCTTAGACATGCAAAAAGACGCCACCGTCCCGCTGTGCCGGGTGCGACTGGCGTCTTTTTTGCCGTCAGAAGGTCCTGCCAAGGCGGATCATGTCCTTCCGCCGATATATGCCGAGAACGAGGCCGATGACCGCCATCTCGATCAGCGTATGGGTGCCGCCATAGCTGACAAACGGAAGGACAACCGAGGTAATCGGCAGCAAGCCGAGTGACATGCCGATGCAGTAGCCGAATTGCGCCCCGATGATGGAAGTGGCGGCCACGATCAGCATTTTGCCGTATGTCTCGCGGACTTGCCCCATCGAATGGAGCAGCCGGGCGACGAAATATACGGCGGCGACTGCAACCGCGATACCGACGCCCCAACCAAAGCTGTAAACAAGATAAGTGAAAATCAGTTCACTATGTACATAGGGCAGCTTGGGATTGACCGCTCCGAATCCGTGGCCCCACCAGCCGGCGCTGCCCAGGGCCTCTTTCATCTGGATATACATATACCCCGCGCCCGAAGGATCTCTATCGGGATTAAGAAAGGCCAACACTCGCTGACTCAAGTAAAACCGGATCAAGAACGCTCCACCTAGAAGAAGCAGTATTCCTCCCGTCTGCAGCAGCGCAAGCCACCATTTACGGGTAACGACCCCACATAATATCCCATAGCTTGCCAGATAAAATAGAATGGTCGATAACGAAGGCACCATAATATAGAGCATGACCGGTACGAGAACAAAAGCTAGCATCGATTTCAGCCAAAAATTACGCTTCTGCCCCCGCCAATCGAGAAGCAAGCCAGCCGCCGCAGCGATGAATAAATAAGAAGTAACGGTTGTCAAATCTATTGAAAATCTCCCAATGGACAGATAACTTCTCGCCCCGTTCACCTGATGTCCGAACAGCAGCACGTAAAGCATACCGACGGCGGCAAGATAATACATAAGAAGCGACCAAGCCTTCAGCTTCCGGTAATCCATAAAATAAAACACCAATAAAACCGGCAGTCCTAGCGCGATGAAAAACATTTTAAAGATTGCGAAACCAACTCCGCCGAGGCCGTTGGGCCGCATCGCCGCATAACTCGATTCGATGCTGTACATCGCGAAGACACCCAACCCTAAAAACACTATCAAGCCAAACAGCAAGCCCCAATGCATCCGCGGCTTGTGGATACGGTGCAGCTCACGGCCGACCGTTACCGGGTCGCCCATCTGCCGGATCGCCCAGGCGACCGCTTCCTCCCGGCTCGCGCCTTCCGCTTCCTTGTCGAGTACCAGCTCCTCCAAGTGGCTTTCCAGCTCCCGCCGGATGTCCTTATGCAGTTCCCTCGCCCGTATCTGCGAGCAAACGCTGCTCAAATAATCCCGCACGTTCTCGTGCTCACGGATCATGCTTTTCCCTCCCCCAAAACGAGATCGACCGCGTCGCGGAACTGCTTCCACTCCGCCGTTTTCTCTTGAAGATGCCCTTTGCCAGCCTCGGTGATGCGGTAGTATTTGCGCTGCCGCCCTTGCGCCTCCTCCCAGTACGCTTCAACCCAGCGCTCCGCCTCCATGCCGTGCAGAATCGGATACAGCGTCCCTTCCTTCAGCGAAAACATCCCGCCGGAGCTCTTCTCCAGCTCCTTAATTAGTTCGTACCCGTACATGTTGCGCCGCCCGAGCAGCGTAAGTATCATCGTCCCGGTGCTTCCTTTCAGCAGTTCCTTGCTGAGCTTCATGGCAGAGCGCGCCTCCTTTCCAAGCCTATGCTGTCTTTCGGAATAAGCATCGTAAATCTATGTATCGTAATTCTAGGTATTAGTATAGCCGGCATCGCTCTGCTTGTCCAGCTTTCCACGCGCTTCAGACCGTCGACCGCTCCACCAGCCGGACCGGCAGCTCCTGCTTCTCCGCCTCATACCGCTCTTCCGCAATATAGCGGTGCAGCATTTGAAAAGCGGCGCGGCCCACGTCCTTGTTCGACTGCTCCACCGCCGTAATGTCAAGCAACTGTCCGAGCATATGGTTATCGAAGCCGATCACCGCCAAATCGTCCGGTACGCGAAGCCCGAGCTTGCGCGCTTCGGCAACCAGCCCCGCCGCGGTCTGATGCGCGCCCGCCAGCACCGCCGTCGGGCGCGGGTTCATGCCGGCCAGCCGATGCGCGACCTCAACGCCCGCTTCCATCGACAGCGCGTCGTAGAATATCCACTCCGGCCGCAGCGGCTCCTGCACGGCGGCGAGCGCTTCGCGAACGGCGCGTTCCCGCGCCAGGCTCGTATTGCTGCCGCGCCTGCCGATGCAGCAAGCGACGTGCCGGTGTCCTTGGGCCGTCAAATAACACAGGCCCGTTTCAAAGCTGCGATAGTGATCGATATAGGCGCAGGACAGCGGCTCGTCCCCGGCGTCCTCGCAAACGACGATCGGACCGTAAGCCAAATAAGGCTTGATCACGTCCCAATCGTTTGTCCGCGACGTAATAATGACGCCGTCGACCTGCTTCATTCGGAGCATTTCGAGCACTTTCAGCTCTTCCTCGGGGCGGTAGTTCGTCTGGCAGAGGACGACCCGGTACCCGCACCGGTTCGCTTCGCTCAAGATGCCTTCCACCGGCGAGCTCAAATACGGATTATCCACATAAGGAAGCACGACGGCAATCATCGACGTCTTGCCCTTGATCAAATGGACGGCATTCAAATTCTGCACGTAGTCCAGCTTCCGCACCGCCTCCATCACGGCAGCTCTTTTATCCTCGCTCACGTACGGGTGGCGGTTCAGCACGCGGGAAACCGTCGTGACCGAAACGCCTGCCATGCGGGCAATTTCTTTTATGTTTGCCATAACCGTCCGCCTCCTCGCCTCATTAGCTGTATTGTAACACATCGCTTTTCATAGAAAAAAACGCTTGCTATGAAATGCATTCCATACGTTACACTCGGTTCAAGGGATCGTTTCTACCGGCGTGACAGCACTTGCAGGCGTAACGGTAGCGTCCCGAGAAACGGTCTCGAATTGCTCCAGGTTCCATAATATACAAAAAGCACAAGCTCTGCCGAATTTGATCGGCGGGCCTGTGCTTTTTTTCGCTTAAATGCCGCAGGGCGGCGCGAATCTGCGTCCGGTCAGCGAACTTGCTTCGGCTGCTCGGTGTTCGATGCGACCACGTCCAAGCTTTGCTGCGTCTGGTTCAACTGGTCCTGCACCTGCACGAGCTCCTGTCCGTGATGCGCGTGGTCCTGCGCCGCCATCTGACTCTGCGCCTTCGCCAGCGCCTGATGCGCAGATTCCAGCTGCGCAAGCGCAGAGGACAGCTTGTGCGGGTCGGACTGAAGCTGCGCATGGCGGACGGCCATTTCGGCGTCCTTGGCCACCTGGATCGCTTTCTCCGCGTTGTCGATCACATGCCGGATCGGCATTTGATGCTGGTTGACCTGTGTCATGTTCGGCATCTTCCTCTCAATATGCTGGATGTGCACACGGTTCAACTTTTAAGATGCGCGAAAAGCCACGGCTTCATTCCTTTTTTGGAGATACGTTACATTCCGGCCCGCTCGTACACAACAAAATCGTAATTGTACGGGTTTTTCTCGTCCTTCACGCCGCGCTGCCGCGACACCTCGCGCCATTCGCCGGGCTCAAGCTCGGAAAAAAATGTATCCGCCGCGAACCGGTGCGCGATCTCCGTAATGTACAGCCGGTCCGCGAACGGAAGCAGCTGCCGGTACACCTCCGCGCCGCCGATGACGAACAGCTCCTCGGAAGCCCGGCTTCCGCCGCGGCCGTAGTCGTCGGCCGCTTCCTGCGCCGAATGGACCACCTCGCAGCCCGGCGCGGCGAATCGCTCGTCCCGGGTCAGCACGACATTGCGGCGTCCGGGCAGGGGCTTGCCGATGGAATCGAACGTCTTGCGGCCCATCAGCACCGTATGTCCCTTCGTCGTTTGCTTGAAATAAGCCAAATCCGCCGGCAAACGCCACGGCAGCGTATTATCGATGCCGATGCCGCGGGCTTCGTCCATCGCGAGAATGAAAGAAATCGTCACGCGAACCTCTCCTTGCGTATAGTATGCCGCTTCGCGAACTGCAAGCGTCCTTTTTGCCTCATGATGCCCCCGTACGCTCTCGTTATACCGCAATCGGCGCTTTGATCGCCGGATGACTCTGGTACCCGACGATCTCGAAATCCTCGAACCGGTAATCGAACAGCGAATCCGGCTTCCGCTTGATCACAAGCTGCGGCAGCGGATACGGCTCGCGGGTCAGCTGCAGCTTGACCTGCTCCACATGATTGGCGTAAATATGCACGTCCCCGCCCGTCCAGATCAGCTCGCCCGGCTGCAGATCGCACTGCTGCGCCACCATATGCGTCAGGAACGCATAGCTTGCGATGTTGAACGGCAGCCCGAGAAACGTATCGACCGAACGCATGTTGAACAAGCACGACAGCTTGCCGTCCGCCACATAAAACTGGAACGCATAATGGCAAGGCGGCAGCGCCATGTTGTCCACTTCGGCAGGATTCCACGCGCTGACCAAATGTCTGCGCGAATCGGGGTTCCGCTTAATCTGCTCGATCAGCTTGGCGATCTGGTCGATGCTCCGGCCGTCCGGAGCCGGCCACGAACGCCACTGCGAGCCGTAAACCGGCCCGAGATCGCCGTTCTCGTCCGCCCACTCGTCCCATATCGTGACGCCGTTCTCTTGCAAATAGCGGATATTCGTGTCCCCGCTCAAAAACCACAGCAGCTCGTGCAAGATCGAGCGGATGTGGAGCTTTTTCGTCGTCAGCAGCGGAAAGCCTTCGGATAAATCGAAGCGGAGCTGCCGCCCGAATACCGAGATGGTTCCCGTTCCGGTACGGTCCTCCTTGCGCACCCCGCTTGTCATGATGTCCTGCAGCAGATCTAAATATTTTTGCATCGGTCGCACCTCGATCGTTCATGATCGTTCTATTATAGCAAACTTTCAAGGCCCGCTTCATCAAAAAAAAATATGAATTGCGTTCATACCACGATGACAATTATCCGTTATAATAGATTCGATCCCATATATAACCATGATTTAGGAGGAAAAATCATTTGACCAAGCATTCGTCCCACTGGAAAAAAACTGCCGTCCTATCGGTGCTCTCCGCCTCGCTGCTGAGCGCGCCCGGACTCTCCGGCACCCCTTACGCGCTGGCGGCCGAACCGGCGGCCGCGACCAAAGCCGCCGCTTCGACACCGTCCAAAACGGACATGCAGCTAGCCTTCGAGAAGGGCGCGGTAGAAGGATATCCGAACGAAACCGACCTGCGCGGCAGCCGGCCGGTGACCCGCGCGGAGCTCGTCACCATGCTGAACCGGGCAGCCAAGCTGGCGAAGAGCGACAAATCGTCGCAGCCTTTCTCCGACTTGGAGGCGTGGCAGCTTGAAGCCGTTACCAACGCCGTCGCCGCCGGCATCGTATCCAAAGGCGACAGCGGCCTCTTCGAGCCGAACCGACCGGTAACCCGCGAAGAGCTGGCCGTTCTCGTCGTGCGCGCGCTCACCAAAGGCCAAGCGCCGAAAGTAAACCAGAACGTGCTGAGCTACTTCAAGGACGCCTCCTCCATCAGCGAGTCGGCCCGTCCGTTTGTCGCTTACGGCGCGCTTGCGGGCTTGTTTGAGCCGAAGCTGGACGGCAATTTCGATCCGAAGGGCTCCGTGACCCGCGACGAAGCGGTCAAGGCGCTGAAACCGGTCCTTTTCCAAGTTATCGATATTCTTACGACGAACGACATTCACGGCCATATCGAAGTGGGCTTCGACAAGAAGCGCAATCAGGCGCAGGGCGGCATCGAAACGCTCGGCGGCATCGTCGACGATTTCCGTTCGGTCAATCCCGGCGGCACGGTCGTCGTGGATGGCGGAGACGCATGGCAAGGAACGCTCATCTCCAATACGACGAACGGGCAATCTGTCATGGACTCGATGGCTCAGGTCAAATATGACGCCGCTGCCATCGGCAACCATGAGTTCGACTTCAGCCGCGACACGCTGATCGACAATATCAAGAAAGCGAAGTTCCCGATTCTCGGAGCCAACATCATCGAAGACAAAACCGGCAAGCGCGTCGACTGGACGCAGCCTTATACCATCGTAGAGAAAGGCGGACTGAAGGTCGGCATTATCGGCCTTGCCACGCCGCAGACCAAGACGACGACCAAGTCCACCAACATCGAAGGCTTGACGTTCGCCGACCCGGTTCCGTACGCGAAGGAACTGTCGGCCGAGCTGCGCACCAAAGGCGCCGACATCGTCCTGGTGACCTCCCACCTGCCGGGCGAGCAGGACGCCAAATCGCAGGAAATTATGGGCGAGCTCGTCGAGCTCGCGAACGGGACAGGCAACGGCACGCTGGATGCGATCGTCGGGGGTCATTCCCATAAGCGCGTAGCGGGGATCGTGAACCACATTCCGGTCGTTGAAGCGCAGAGCTGGCTGTACGCCGTCGGCCACATTCAGCTTTATGTCGATAAGAACAGCAAAAAAGTCGTTTCCTCGAACGCCAGCCTGCTGGAAACGTACACGAATCTGACGACTGCGAACAAAGACGTGCAAAAAACGGTCGCCGACTACCAAGCGAAAATCGCCGAGCAAACCAACAAGCAAATCGCCGTAGCCTCTGAAAAATGGACGACCCGCTCCTACCGCTACGACGCAAACGGCAATCAGGTGCGCGACGGCGTGACGCCGATCGGCAACTCCGTCACCGATGCAATGCGTTGGGCCGAGAAGTCCGATGTCGCCTTCACGAACATCGGCGGGCTGCGCGCGGATATCGAGCCGGGCAAAGTAACCTACGGCATGATGTTCGAGGTGCTGCCGTTCGGTAACTACAACCGCACGGGCACGATGACCGCTGCGCAAATCAAAACGCTGCTTGAGGTCACGGACCAATATTCCAAGCTGCCGGCCATGCAATTCTCGGGTTTGAAGGTCGAGTGGGATAACACGAAGCCGCAAGGTCAGAAATACAGCAAAATTACGCTGCTGGATGGCACTCCGATCTATGTCGACGGGAAGCTGAACGACAGCCGTACCTTCAAAGTGACGACGAACGACTTCATGTCGACCGGCGCCGGGGACGGATTCACGACGTTCGGCGAAGTGAAGGACTGGAAGGACGGCATGATCATGCTGGATGCCTGGGTCGATTATATGAAGGAGAAGGGTGCTTCCGGCCAACCTCTCCCCCTGCCGAACGACGGCCGCGAAATCCGGCTGGATCTGAAAAAATAACGCCGCTATTCAAGGAAACCCGCAGGCCCTGGCTCGTTCAGGACTGCGGGTTTTATTGCTTCACCTTATCCCGCACAGCGGAAAATTCGTCAGGCAGCAGCGGTTTATAAAAATAATAGCCTTGAATCGTACAGTCGTCGATCGTTTGAAGCAGCTTCACCTGCTCCTCCGTCTCCACCCCTTCGACGACGACCGATAAATTCAGGCTCCGGGCCATAGCCATAATCGCTTTGACAATGCCGGCATGCCCTCCGTTCTCGGCCATTTCTCCGACAAACGACTGCGCGATTTTGAGCGAATCGACCTGGAATGTCCGCAAATAGCCGAGCGACGAATACCCCGTACCGAAATCGTCCATCGAGATTTGCAGCCCCAACGCTTTAAGGCGCAGAAGCGTATCGGTCGTTTCCTTCGTATTTTGCAGTGCGACGCCTTCCGTAATTTCGATAATGAGCCGGCTGGCGCTCATTCCCGTTTCCCTCAAAATACCGGCCACCTTCTCTACGAAGCCATCCTGCACGAGCTGTCTGGGCGAGACGTTCACCGCAATTTTCAACGGCGGTCTCCCTTCCCTCTCCCACTGAACGGCCTGCCTGCAAGCTGTCCGAATGACCCAATCGCCGATCGGCACGATCAAGCCGGTATCCTCGGCAAGCGGCACAAAGTCTGATGGCGGCACCAGCTGCCCGTCCGCTTTCCTCCAGCGCAGCAGCGCTTCTGCCCCGACGATCGTCAATTCCTTAGAGCATACCTGCGGCTGGTAACACAAAAACAGCTCGTCATGATCCAGCGCATGCCGCAGCGCGCGCTCCATCAGGATGCTTCTCAGCATGCCGTCCTTCAGCGTAGGCGTGAAGAACCGGAACCGGCCTCCGCCCAGCTCCTTGGCCTGATACATGGCCGCATCCGCATGCTTCATCAGGTCGGCTATGGACAGCCCGTCTTCCGGATAGACCGCAATGCCGATACTGGTTGAGGTCTGAATCTCGTGGACCCTCACCTTGAAAGGCTCGGCGACGGCCCGAAGGATCGACTCCGCAAGCGCTTGCGCTTGCCGGGAAGAGGCCAGAGGCCCGGTCAAGATTGTAAATTCGTCGCCCCCCTGACGGGCGACGATGCAAGTCTCCGGAACGATTCCCCGAATCCGTTCCGCCACTTGACGAATTAATTCGTCGCCTGTCACATGCCCCAGGCTGTCATTTATGTATTTGAAGCGGTCCAGATCGAGAAATAGCACCGCAAGCGGCTGTCCGTCCTGTGAAGCGTTCTCGATCGCTTCCTGCGCCTTCCGCTCGAACAAGCGCTTGTTCGGAAGCCCGGACAAGTCGTCATGCGTTGCGAGAAATTCGCTTTTTTCGAGCATTTGCTTGAGCCGGCTGACCAGCCTTTCATTCTCCAGAAGCATAGAGATTTGGCGCACCAAGATCAAGACGGTAACCAAGACCGTTCCTGTCACGACAGCGTCCGGCTTGTCGATGCGGTTAAGCATTAACATGAATAAGATCGCGAAGCCGGCGTAAGGAAAAAGTAGACGCTGCAGACGGGCATAAACGACAAAGCGCGGCTCCGGTGCGGGCCGGTCATTGGGGTGGGAAGCATGCCAGCCCGCGAAACCGTATGCAAACAGCCCCGCGCTCCACAGCAGGTCGTACCACTGCCCTCCCTGATATTGCCCCGAGATCACGTCGAGCACATAAATGGTATCCCCACCGACAAAGACGACGAACCCGAAGGTGATCAAGGCAAGTACCCGCCGGTCGAGCAAAGGCGTATAAGCAAAATGGAAGACAAACAGGCAAAGCAATATCCCGAAATCCGTTATCGGATACGACAGCACCGCCGCCTGACCGAACCCGTCGGGATGGGACAGCATCCTGTGCAGGTTGGGACTGATAACGAATTCCCAGCTGACCGTACCGACGATCAGCAGGATCATGATACAGTCGAAGAGAAACCGGATGCCTTGCGAGATGCTTTTTTCCCGGAACAACAAATAACACAAAGCGGCAAAAAACAGCCCGGTCTGCAGGTTCCAGAACAGATCGGCTAAACTGATCGTCGGGAGAGGAAACATCAGCACCCAAGCATAGAAGGACCATACCAGTTGACCCAGCAAATAGAAACAGGCGCCCGCGGTCATCAGCAGCCAGAACGTTCCCGCGCTGCCCCGCTGAGTTCGATAAGTCCTCAGCAGCATCGCTACCGAAGCGGCAGGCGGAATGACCTCCCACAGCAGGAAAAAGCGCGCGTCCGCCCCAAAGCCCCATTTTGCCGCAGCGAATACCGCAAAATAGACCGCTATCACCGCGATCATCGGTTTACGCCAAGCGATCCAGTCCATATCCATCCGCCTCATCTCATTGTTGTATCGCGTATTGATGCCAAGGGAAGCGCTGCACAAGTCTAAGCCTTAAATTAGCAATAAATTAATTATAAATTAATCATCGGGTAATTCGAACTAATTCTTTAGCACTAATTACTCACAAAAATAGACATCCCTTGTCATCTCGCATAGAAATCATTCAGATGGATGAGTGTAATGTTTCTTTCCATTTTTTTGCTGCCAGCGCGTGGTGAATGCGATATGTATTCGACCAGCGATATCGCAAGACTATCTGGCATCACGGCTTTTACGCTTCGTTACTAGCTGGAGGACATTATGGTTTTTGTCAAGGACGGTTGTCTACTCGCGGAACAAGGAGAAACCGATTTCGATGTGGACGGCACGCTGCAAAAACGAATCGAGAGTAAGGTACAGAGGGACTTGATATAAGGGTTGTTCAGCCGGCATATGCCTCCGAAACGGTTCCCTATCAAGCGTACGAACAAAAAAGCTTGAAAAATATGCGCCGTACGTTATAATGAGGGCAATTTGACTTACGGGAGTGGAGACCGCACCATGTACAAAATGCTTGCAATCGACATCGACGATACGCTGATCAACGACGAGAAGCAGATCACGGAAGGAACCAAAGGGGCACTCGCCGCAGCGCTGACCGAAGGAGTCATCGTTACGCTGGCCACCGGGCGCATGTACGCTTCGGCCAAACAGCTCGCCGGTCAGTTGGAACTGAACGTGCCGCTGATTACATATCAAGGGTCGCTCGTCAAAAATTCAATCGACGGACGAGTCTTGTACGAACGGACCGTGCCCGCCGAGGCGGCGCGGCTCATTTTCGATTTTTGCGAATCCGAAGGATTGCATCTGCAAACGTACGTAAACGACGTGCTGTATGTTAAGGAAGACAACGATAAAGCGAAAGCATATGCCGCGCTTTCGAAAATCCCCTATACCGTGTACCCGAACTTCGGAGAACTGGCAGCCCAGCCTTCGATGAAGCTGCTGATCATCGACGAACCGGAGCTGCTGGACCGGGTCGCGGAGCGGCTCCGCGGCTTGACCGGCGGGCAGGTGCATATTACGAAATCGAAGCCGCATTTTCTGGAGATCGTGCATATCGAAGGCACCAAAGGGCATGCGCTTGCGCATTTAGCCGAGCATTTCGGCATTGGGCTCGAGCAGGTCATCGGTATCGGAGACAGCTGGAACGACCGCGAAATGCTGGAGGTGGCGGGACTTGGCGTCGCGATGGGCAATGCCGTCGAGTCGTTGAAGGAAATCGCCGATTATGTGACTTTCAGCAATAATGAGGACGGCGTCAAGCACGTCGTCGAGAAATTCGTGCTGCGCCGCGAAGAAGTAGGGAGCGGCAACTGAGGCTTGATGCCGGATCAGGACGGGGAACGTCCCGGTAATATCGGACTAGCTCGTTAGTAAGCTATGAAAGCTTGTGCAGACATCTGTAATAGCCGGACCGCTCCTAGAGCGGTCTTTTTGGCGTACTTCGCCCCGACGCTTGCTCCATCGGCAAAAGCACAGCATGTTCTCACCCTTTTCCGCTGTCCGCATACGCTGTAGTACAAAGGCGTTAGGCTTTTGTCCAGTGGAGGTGGGATGATTGGGGATCACTCTAATTTCACTTCATTATGCGTACCTGCTGTTCATTTTGCTGATTATCGGATTCATGGTGATGCGCCGGGATACGACGATCGTCTGCATTGCCGGCATTGTGCTGATCGGGCTGCTCTCGACGGGATCGCTTCACGCTTCGGTCGGCGGCGTATTCAACAGCTTTATTTATGCCATGAAAGAGCTGCTCGGCACGATCCTGATCATTTGTATCGTCGTGGCGATGAGCAAGGTGCTGGAACAGAGCGGCGTAGGCGAGACCATGATCTCGCCGTTTGCCCGATTCATCCGGACCCCGGCGCTTGCTTTCTGGGTCATTGGCATTCTCATGATGGCGATGTCGTTCTTTTTCTGGCCGTCCCCGGCCGTTGCGCTGGTAGGCGCGGTCCTGCTGCCGGTCGCACTAAGGGTAGGCCTGCCAGCAATCGGCGCAGCAATGGCGATGAACCTGTTCGGCCACGGCATCGCGCTGTCCGGCGACTATGTCATCCAGGGCGCACCGAAGCTGACGGCCGATGCGGCAGGTATCCCCGTTGCGGCCGTCATGGAAGCCAGCGTGCCACTCGTCATTGTCATGGGCGCCGTGACGACAATCGCCGCCTTCTGGATGCTGCGCCGCGAGATGCGGCAGGGACGGCTTCCGTCGAGCATCGGCAGCGCAGCGACGGCTTACGAGGCAGAAGTCGGCAAAACGGAGGCCAAAGCAGCCCTGCTGCCGCGCGCGGGCCGGGTCGCGCTATCTTGGGTCATAGCGATGCTGTTCGCCGCCGATGTGGCCGCCATGTTCGCGTTCAAGCTGCAAGGCGGCGATGCCACTGCGCTTGTCGGCGGAACCGCGCTGCTTGCGATGCTTCTCGTCTCGCTGCTGACGCACCGGGGGCAAGGGCTGGAACGGGCGACCGGCTATTTGATCGACGGCTTCTTGTTCGGCTTTAAGGTATTCGGACCGGTCATTCCGATAGCCGCGTTCTTTTACCTTGGCGACTCGGCACTTACGGACATTTTCGGCAGCGTGCTGCCCGAAGGCTCGCACGGTCTCGTCAACGATCTCGGCTATGCGCTCGCCCATGCGGTGCCGCTTAATCAGGCGATCGGCGCGGTCACGCTGACGACCGTCGGCGCCATTACCGGTCTTGACGGCTCCGGCTTCTCCGGCATTTCGCTGGCCGGCTCGATCGCCCGTCTATTCGCCGCCGCGATCGGCTCGGGGGTTGCCACGCTGACCGCACTCGGGCAGATTGCCGCGATTTGGGTCGGCGGAGGCACCCTTGTGCCGTGGGCGCTTATCCCGGCGGCTGCCATCTGCGGCGTCGATCCGTTCGAACTGGCGCGGCGCAATTTGAAGCCCGTCGTCGCGGGGCTGATCGTTACGGCGATTGCCGCGATATTTTTAGAGTGATACGGGCGTTGGAAAGAACATTTGTACAGAACTTCCGGTCGCTCAGCTCCGCTAGGGTCCGTGCTTTGGTTCAAGCTCTCCCCCTCAGGTTAAGAAGAGTTACGTTTTCTTAACGGGAGGGTTTACTATGCTCAAAAAAAGCTATTACGTTTCCGTCGGTACAGGTACGATCGAGGATGCGCAAACGCTTGCGGATCTTGGAAACTACTCCTATGAATATGCGGTGGAAGCCACCGATCAGGAAATTCGGGAGCTGCGGCGGCTGATGGGCAGTTACGAGGCTGAAACGGAAAAGACGTTCGCCCGCGCGGGAGTGCCCTATAAATCGGCGGACCATGACGAGGCGACGGATGAGTACAACTCCCAAGTACGGGAGCTGTACACTATGATCTATCGGCTGGGGACGCCCGAAACGCGCGGACATATCGAAAAGATGCGGATCATAGAGAAACTGGGCAACTCGGATTACAGGCAGCCGGGCTACGGAAGACATAACGCCGAGGAAGCCATTGACGTGAACGATAGAGGGCAGGTCGGCCCGAAGTAGAATATTAAGCCAATCTTCGCTGTAAAAAAAGAAACAAGCTCTTCCATTTTTCCGGTCAAGTTTGGGCGTCCGTCTCATATACTTGGTTAGGACTATGGACATTAGCATAGTACATATGCTTCCTACCAAGCCAAAAGGGAGAGGGTTCCATGAGTTATGAGGAAATTCCTTACGTCGATTCGCATGGTCAGTTCGAGACACCAGACGATGGCGCAAACCAGGAAAGACATCCCGACGAACGCGGGGGCTCTGGTGCGTATGGAGGCACCCCGGGAACGGGCTATCGGGGCTTACTAGGCGGTATTCCTGGCGCCGGTGGATATCCGGGCTGGCCGGGGGGCGCTCCAGGCGCAGGGTACCAAACCTGGCCGGGGTACGCTCCGGGCGCGGGGTATCCATCCTGGCAGGGGGGTGCTCCGGGTGCGGGGTACCCAACCTGGCCAGGGTACGCTCCGGGTGCGGGGTACCAAACTTGGCCAGGATACGCTCCGGGCGCGGGGTATCCATCCCGGCCTGACGGATACGCTCCGGGCGCGGGGTATCCATCCCAGCCCGACGGATACGCTCCGGGCGCGGGGTACCAAACCTGGCCGGGATACGCTCCAGGCGCGGGCTATCAAACCTGGCCGGGGGCCGCTCCGGGTGCGGGGTATCCAACTTGGCCGGGGGCCGCTCCGGGCGCGGGGTATCCAACTTGGCCGGGGGGCGCTCCGGGCGCAGGGTATCCAACCTGGCCAGGCGGTTATCAAGGGCAGAGGGTACCGACTCAGACCAGATAGTGCTTCCGGTGCAAGGTATCACGCTTGGCGGCGGACGTTTCCTGCAGGCTAAGGCGACCGCCGCCGTTATATTCCCGATCGCTGATGCAGCCTACTGTTCTAACTTTATTTAAGTCCATGCGCCGTTGCAGGGGATTTTTCACATGTTGGCCGATCGATCCGTCGAAGATCCAAGCGCTTCTTTTCCTAGTTTGATTTATCCTGCTCCTCCTTCTTCCAAGGCGGATCGGCCAATTCGTGCAGCTTGCGGTTGATCCGGTAAATGGTGTATGGGATCGCCCAAGATAAAAATGCGCACAGCCAAATCGAGCCCGCCGGCGTATATTCCTTTATGAGTTGAATCATGCAATCGCCTCCTATCGGTTCGAACGGTCTACGGTTCCGGTCCGGCGAATAATGACACGGGGCTCCACTTGGATTTCGCATTGCGTAAAGTAACGCTTCCCTTTTTCCCAATCATCGCCGATCTGTTTCCATACTTTGTAATGATTCTGCTGCAAGTTGGCGCCAAGACCCATCGCATCCGCCTGAAAATCGCGCTGCAGCTTGCGAATCGCCGCCTTCGTCATCCGGACGATCTCCCGCTCCGCCGCCTGCTCGACCCTATCCACCGATTTTCTTTTCAATAAATCGAGTGACTGCGCGTAGCTTTCGCCTATGGAGCCCTCCGCTTCGATGCGAATTTGAAAACGGATATGCTGCGGATCGCTGACGTCGGCGGCGATGGTTCTCTTCTTCATCGTGAGATCGCATACGACCAGCTTATTTTTCACTTCGGCTTTCACATTTCCGGTCCGAAATTTCCCGGTGAGCAGGTTCAGGCCTTCCGTCTCTTCCGGCCCAAGCGCCCCGGCCATCTGCGAGTTTTCTCCCCGGATTACGGCCGCCCCTTCGAGCTTCACCTCGTGCCTGTCCTCTGCGCTCATCATCCGCTGAACGACAAAGCTTCGTTGACCGAGCAAATGCTCATGAATGTCCCCCAGCTTCGTTTCCGGCAAAATACTGGCGTTCCTTACGCTATTCTCCGAAACGGAATTGATGTACATGACCGGCAGCTTCTCGTTGCTGGGCTCGACATTCAATATGTTCCGGGCTTTGCCTGCCGTGACGAATACCTTGGCGCTGCGTCGCATCTCGGGCTCACGCAGGAAAAAATCCAGCACGCGGGCGAATTCATGGTCGTTCCTCGCCACCTGATCCGAGATTGCAATCACTTTTAAATGCTCGTAATACGGATAGCGGCTCGCACGTCCCGCAAGCTGCTTGTCAATATCGAACAACGCGTCTCCCTCCGACGTCAGGTTCAGATAAGCCTGACCCGAGGCGGTACTTTTCGAACCGCCGGCGCTCTGCAGCTTGCCCGGTACGACGAATTGATACGTTACCGAATATCGCGCCTTGCCTCGGGATCTCTTCTCCCCCTCAGCTTTTCGCTGTTCCGCCTTTTGGGACGTTTTTGGAACATCTATCGCAACACCGATCACAAAGCCGCGCTCGTCGATTTCAACACGATCCCAGCACCCCGCCGTCAGCACCAGAAGAACCAACGCCAACAGAACGGTAACCGGCGTTTTAAGCACTGCCCGACACCCCCCTAAGCTTGGCAATCACAAGCAGCAGCGAGGGGATCAAAATACCGGCAAAAAAATCGACATAGCTAAACAACCGCCCGTAGGCGGAGAGCTGCGTTAAATCTTTCGGCAAATAACCGGCCAGATAAATGAACGGAGCCAAGGCGAAAGCTACCGTCCGTTTGCTTGACCGGCGAAAAAACGTGCCTGCGATCCAAATGCAAATGTCAAGCGTCATCGCAGCGGAATTAAAGATCGTCATCAGCCAAATCGTAAAAAAAAACGACTCGAACCGTTCGAGAATCGCCCCGGGCACCTCAATTTCTTTGGCCAGCTCCACCGTCGGATACTGCAGCTCCGCCGTAGCCTTGGCCGAGAAGACGCCTATCGTCACGATGAACAAGACCGTGTAAAGGATAAGCGGTATGGACATGCCGATGACGGCGGCCTTGACCGTATCCTTAGGCCGGTTCATTAAAGCGGCATAAAAAACGACGCATTCAAAACCCAAAAATGAAAACAAGCTTGTCTCGATGCCCCCGCCCATTTTCCTCCAGTCGCTGATCCCTGCGGGCTTCAACTGCTCGAATTCGAAAAAAACGGCGTTCATCACAAGCACCAGCACAAAAACGACGATGACGAACGGAAGAAACAGCAAATTCAGACGCACGATCCCAACCCGCGGCCCGGACGCCGCGTAAATGACAACCAGAAAAAAAATAAGGCCGATGACTTCGACCGGCGTACGTGTAAATAAATACTCTTTAGCGACTTCCGCCGCCCCCCGTACCTCATAGCTGGAGAACATGGCAAACGCGATGAAGAAGAATACGGATAAGACGACAGCCAGCGGTCTCCCGACAATGCGGGGCGCAAACTCGGTGAACGGCTGCTTGGGAAAGCGAATCGCCAGCTTCGCCAAAACCAACGTGAACATCATGCAGAGTAGGCCGGCAATCAGAATGGCGATCCAGCCGTCCGACGAGGGCACTGCCTTAGCGATGCCGCGCGGCAGCGTCAATACGCCGAGGCCGAGAATCATCGAAGCGACGGAAAACAGCAGCTCCGTACCATTAATCTCATCATCGCTGTATTCGAACCTTCTCACGTGAAGTCCTCCGTTTCCGTCAGGTTGTCTTCCTGCTTTTTTATTCCTGCCCCTTCGATCCACCCTTTTTGTTCATCCGCACCTTGTCCAGCGTCTGCATGAGCTGCGGCCGTTTTTCGAGCACCGTAACCGGCGCGCGCAGAATCAGATCCTTCCAATCGTTCCAAAAGAACGGTGCGAACGGTGCGGTAAACGGAATGCCAAAGCTCTTGAGGTTCACGATATGGATGTTGATCATGATATACACGAGCACGATCCCGTACAAGCCGAACATGGACGCGGCCAGCATGATCAGAAACCGCAGCATGCGAAGCGAGATCGCAAACGAATAGGATGGCAGCGAAAACGAACAAATGGCCGTTATGGCAACGACGATAACCATGATCGGGCTAACGATACCCGCCGCTACTGCCGCTTCCCCGATCACAAGCCCGCCGACGATGCCGATCGTTTGTCCGATAGGCTTGGGCAGCCGGATGCCCGCTTCGCGCAGCACTTCCAGCGTCACTTCCATCAGCATCGCCTCGACAACGGCCGGAAACGGCACGCCTTCGCGTGAGCCTGCGATCGAAAAAGCAAGCTTGGACGGGATCATGCCTTGATGATATTCGACGAGCGCAATATACAGCGCAGGAAGAAACGTCGCCAAAAAAGCGGAAACCGTCCGTAAAAGCCGCATCAACGAAGAAATGAGCCAATGATGATAATAGTCTTCCGGCGATTGAAACATGGTGCCGATGGTGACCGGCATAATCAACGTAAACGGCGAACCGTCGACCAATAGAGCAACCTTTCCTTGCAGAAGCGCCGAAGCCGTTTTATCCGGGCGTTCCGTGCTATGAATCAGCGGAAACGGGGTAAGAAAGCTGTCCATCATCCACTGTTCGATATAGCCGGAGCCTTCCGCCTCATCCATGTCGATGGTTTCCAATCGCCGCTTCGCTTCCGCGATCAGATCGGGATGTGCGATGCCGTCGATATAAGCAAAAATGACTTCCTTCCTCGATCTGCGGCCGATGCGGTAGGAGAGGTAGCGCAGATGAGGGTCGCGGAGCCGACGGCGCACCAATGCCGTATTGGTCCGCAAATTTTCCGTGAAACCGTCCCTCGGCCCCCGAATAAGCGCCTCCGTTTGGGGCTCCTCCACCGGTCGTTCCTGCCAACGCTGGCTGCAGATCAGCAGCGCGTCGGACGTACCGTCCACCAAAAGCGCCGCAAGCCCGGATAATATGCTCAGCATCGTTTGGTCCAGAGAATCGACCCGATCGATGCTGTTTACCGATAGGATCTCTTTGTGCAGCAGGTCAAGCAAGGCGCTGCCTTCGGCGGGGGCCGTGTGGGTTTCTAACCATCTTCCAGTTAAAAGCACCCGGAGCACCTCTTCGTCCAACAGATCGGCATTAATCAAGCCGTCGATGGAAATTAAAGAGCAGAGATGCTTGTGCGGCCCGATCCTGAATTCGCGGATGATCAGGTCGTTGGGAGAACCCAATAGCTCTTTGATCATGGATACGTTGTGCTTGACCGATTCCGTTAAACGGGCTACCGGTTCTTGCGGAGTCTCGCCAGCTGTCTGCTGCTTCCGAAGCCGCTGGCGGAACAAAAATCGCAGCATGGCAGTTCCTCCTCCCCTCCTCGATCCGAACACTGCTATGTAGCAGATTATTCCTGAAATCCCTGCATTTTATGCACAAAAAGCCCCGCCGTATCACGCTGGCAAGCGCGCGACAGACGGGGCGGACTTATTTGGCTGGGGGAAAAGAAGGAGGCTCGATACGCTCGATAACCCATCTGGCGCTCTCGTCACTGCGTTTCAAGTGAAAGGTAAGCTTCTGCTTTTTCGGCCGACGGCCGACCTCATGGACCGTCACATCGACGGGCAGCTCCAATCCAAGCTGGCCGCTCGTATCCTGTTCACGGAACGGATGGATTCGACGGATGGCCTTTATCTTGTCTATGCCGCTTATGTATTGCTCCAGCTGAGGGTTCGCCGTATCGCCGAAAGCGTACCTTAGCAGCTGCGGGTCTTGTTGATTGATCGCGATCAGGAAGCTGTCCGTCACGGCATAAGGCGAAGCAAGCCTGAAGCCTTCCTCCAGGCGTCCGGCCGCTTTATATACCATCCATTGATGATCGGGGTCGACACTTTTGGAGCGATGGGTGGTGCTCCCGAGAAAATGAACGCAAAAATGCCCTGAAAATCCGTTGCCGGGAATGCCGTCCCCGCCATGCGGCATGCCGTGCATCGAAGCGGCAAACGACCTCCCGTCCTTTTCGACCAATACCGCTCTCCGCTTCCAGCTCCATGCGCCTTTGTAGATCTCTTTCATTACCGCAGTATCCGCTTTGGTCAGCGGCTGCATATCCGCATGGCTGCTGCCGGCGCGGCGCTGCGCTTGAAAGGCGAGGCCCGTCTCCAAGTCGACGATCCGGCATACCGCTTTCATGGCAACCGTCTTGCGCGCTTCCTCCCACGAAGCCAATTGGCCGTAGTGGGCGGTACGGACTGCTTCGGCATAGCCGTGAAGCCGATCTTTAAGGACCTGCGGCAGCTCCAGCGATTGCCTATGCTGCGTATCATACCAGTTCCCATGCGCGTCGATCGCATACCGGACCGCCGCCCCCTGCTTCTCTAGTACCGCATACACATCCGTAAGCGGAACCTGCTGCACAGGCCGTACTTTATCCGGCAGCAGCTTCTTGAGCAGCTTGGGCGATCGGACCGTCAGCTCGCTGCGCATAGCCGATTCGGGCGAAGTCTGTACGACGAAGGTGAGCTTGGCCGGAGCGGCAGGCGCCCCTGCGCGGACGGGCAGCGACCCAAGACCGATGCAGACCGCAGTCGCCGCCAAGATCAGAACCCCTTTTTTCATACGTTTCCTCCGTACCTTCAAGGATATGACATTAGCTTGCCGGTTCGATGGCATTTTCACACAAGGAAAAAGGTAGAAGCGGAAGAACGTTATAATCCTCACCGGACAGGCCATCCTAAAATCTAACATTTGCGTTCAGGAGGGATCGGTCATTCGTAAGATCATTACGGCTACACTGGCGGCTGCCGCCGTAGGCCTGCTTATGGTTCAGACTTCCTCCGTTACGGCGGAGGACGCGCCCCGCAAAGGAAGGGCCTACTACGAACAACGAGGCGAAGTCATCTGGGAAGTGCCGACGGCGGAAAAAGTCATTGCGCTTACGTTCGACGACGGCCCCGATCCGGACGATACCGCGCAAATTCTCGATCTTCTCAAGCTCTACGAGGCGAAAGCAACGTTTTTCCTTGTCGGCAATAAGGTAGAGAGGTTCCCGGAGCTGGTGAAGCGCGAGGCGGAGGAAGGCCACGAGTTGGCCAATCATACGTACAGCCATACGTATTTTAAACGAAACGGATCCGTTGCCAAGGTGAAAGAAGATATACGGCGCGCAGAGGACCTCATCTATGCAGCCTCCGGGCAAAAATGCCGCCTGTTCCGGCCGCCAGGGGGATTCTATAACGAGAAGCTGATCCAAATGGCAAAGAGTGAAGGATACATGGTCGTGATGTGGTCTTGGCATCATGATACGAGGGACTGGAGTACCCCCGGAGTTGACAAAATCGTCAACAAGGTTCTCGGCAATGCGCGCAACGGGGATATCGTGCTCTTCCACGATTATGTTGAAGGGAAAGGCCAAACCGCCGATGCGCTCAAAGAAATTTTACCCGAGCTGAAGAAGCGCGGATTTCGTTTCGTTACCGTATCGGAGCTGCTGACCTACGGCAAAACGAACCCCGTAAAAAAGTTGCGCACCCCGGACATCCATCCATAACCAGATGCCTTCCCTTTCCATACAATACAGTGATCTGTACTTTCGGAAGAGGAAGGAGCAGTGCGGTGAATTATTTGGATATGCTGACCCGCTTGGGCGTCGGAAGCGCGCACCCCGGCGGCTTCTCCGCCACCATGTCCCAGCTTTCCCGGTTTCCGCTGCCCGCGGGAAGCCGCGTGCTGGAGGTCGGATGCGGAACGGGAAGAACGTCCTGCTATCTGGCAAAGCAAGGGTTTGACATTACAGGGCTCGATCTTCGTCCCGAGATGCTGGCCAAAGCGAAGCTCCGGGCCGAAGCCGAGCAGCTTGACGTGAGGTTCGTGGAAGGAGATATCACGGCGCTGCCGTTCGAAGCCGCGACCTTCGACATCGTGCTGGCGGAATCAGTTACGAATTTTGCCGACATCGGGCGGGCGTTGGCCGAATACGGCCGGGTGCTCCGGCCCGGCGGTACTCTTTATGACCGGGAAGTGATCGCGACGCCCTCGATCACGGAAGAGGCTTACCGGGAGGTCACCGGCTTTTTTCAGTTGAACGCTCTGCTCACGGAGCAAAAGTGGATCGAGCTGCTTCAGGCGTCCGGTTTCGCCGAAATCACCATTTGCGACCGCTCCGCCTTTGTCGAGCACATCACGGACGACCAAATTGCCTACCCCGATATGAATCAAGTTATGGATCCGGGAACCGTGCTCGATGCATCCGTCTGGCGAACGTCGCTTGCGCACGACGATCTGATTGCGGCAAATCACGATTACTTGGAGCACGCCCTGTTCGTTGCCCGAAAATGACGAAAGTCCCGGCGAAAAGAAGCAACATCAGGCCGGCTTAAGCATATATTGAACTATCTTAATTAAGTCGAGCGTGATGTCTGCCATGAGCCTGTCGGGCCTCGAAGCCGCACAGCGGTTTGTGACTATGCGGTTTCCGCAAAGCGAAGCGGCCATTCTGGCCGGAAGCGTCGTCCAAGGCGGTGCGACGCCGGGGTCGGACCTGGACCTCGTTCTATTCGACGAATCCCAATTTGGGCCATTCCGAAAGACGTACCGGGCTTTCGGATGGATCATCGAAGCGTTCGTATTGAATAGGGATACGTACCGCTACTTTTTCGACCAGGCCGTGGATTCGGCCATCCCCTCTCTGCTGCGGATGTGCTCGGAAGGTATTGTGCTCCACGGTCACGAGCACATCGCGTCCATCATCGAGGAAGCCAGACGCGATCTGGATGCCGGTCCCCCGGCCTGGTCCATCCAAGAGCTGGACCGGGCACGGTATGAAATCGGCGAGACGCTGACGGACCTGGAATGCACCGCCTCGCGAGCGGAAGGCTTGTTCATAACGGCGAAGCTCGCCGGGATGCTCGCCGAATTCGCGCTGCGGACCGGCGGCTTCTGGATCGGAGACGGGAAGTGGCTGCAGCGCAGCCTTAAGCAGTCGGACCCGGCCTTGGCGGAAGAGCTGTACGAAGCGCTGGAAGCCTACTACCGGCTGGATCGCACCGAGCCCCTTTCCGCTTTCGTGCAAAAGCTGCTGGAGCCGTTCGGAGGCTTTCTTGTTGAAGGATATGCCGAAGGCGATGATCCGGGCGAAGAAGAAACCGGGCCGTAACGCAAAAACAAAGTGCTTCGTACGCATAACCTGCGGCACGGAAGCACTTTGTTTACGTTCCCTATTTTCCTATGTTAATGTCCGGCTCTTGGGGGATGCTCTTCATACGCCGGGCTCTCCTTGGGGCGAGCCTTGACAGGCAAACGGATTTCGATCTTCGTTCCTTGTCCCTCTTCGCTGGCAATCGACATCGTGCCGTCATGATTCTCAATAATTTTCATGCTCACCATCATGCCAAGCCCGGTTCCCTGCTCCTTCGTCGTGTAGAAAGGCTGACCGATGCTCGCCAGCTTCTCCGCCGGGATGCCGCAGCCTTGATCGATGACCCGTACGGCGATCTGCCTTCCCCCGGCCTCCGCAGCCACTTGCAGGGTCAGCTTTCCCCCATTCGGCATCGCTTCGACCGCATTTTTCAACAGGTTGATAAACACTTGCTTGAGCTGGTTCTCGTCGCACTCCAGAAGAGGCAAGTCCTCCTCATATTCGGTAACGACCTCGATATTGTTCATAATCGCCTGCGCGTCGATAAGCGTAGCGACATGTCCGATCAGAGGGCGGATGTCCTGCGGGCGAATTTGCGCCTCCTTCGGTTTGGACAGCACCAGCATCTCGCCGATGATCTCCTCGATCCGGTTAATTTCGGAGGCGATGATATCGAAATAATACGGCTTGTCCGAAGCGTTCGATTTCAGCAGTTGAATGAAGCCCTTGATCGCCGTCAGCGGATTGCGGATCTCGTGAGCGATACCTGCGGCAAGTTGGCCTACAAGCGACAGCTTTTCGGAATGCTCCAGCAGCTCCCGCGCTTTTTCGGCATCGGTAATATCCCTTACCATCACCCGGCTCGCGAACCGTCCTTCGAACCAGGTCGGAAACGAAAACACCTCCACATCGATCGGCCGTCCGCCGACCGTCATGAGCTTTTGCTTCATGGGAGCCAGAGATTGACCGCCCTCCAACATACGAATCCGGTTGAGCACGATCGCGTGATAATCAGGGTGAAGAAAATCGTAAACCGACCGGCCGAGCAGTTCCTCCGGAGCGGATGCCTCAAGCAGCTTGACCGCCGTATCGTTGGCATAAACCCACCGGTCCGCTTGATGGATAAATACCGCTACGGGAAGCTCCTCCACCAGCGACCTGTATTTTTCTTCGCTATGGAACAGCTTTTCCTGCGCCTGCATTCGCTCCGATATATCCCGCGCCACGGCGACAATGTTGCAAACCTCACCGTGCTGGTCCCGAATAAATTTAATGGAGCTCTCGTACCAAATGTAATGACCCTGTTTATGGCGCTTTCGGAGCATATGCCGGTTCTCGTCCGAACGGGCCGAGGCGACGGAATCGAAGACACGCTTATAATCCTCGGGATGAACCAGCGTTTGTCCCAAAACGCCGATCAATTCCTGCGGATCGTATCCAAGCTGCGTACACACGGCCGGAGAAATATACTGGACGCTGCCGTTCGGCGAACAAAGCGTAATAATGTCCTGACTGTGGGACGATATCAGCTCGTACTGCCTCTGGCTTTCACACAAATGCTCCCAAAGCTTTTTTTGTTCGGTAACGTTTTTGCTGATGCCCTGCAGCGCCGTGATCCGACCGTTCTCGACAAAAGGAATGACCGTCACATCAAGGTTCAGGTACTGCCCCCGCCGGTCGATCCCGACAATGTCAAAACGCTGGGGTGCCCCTTGGGCCACCAGCGTCAAGCAGTCGCGAACCTTGCTATGCTCCGAGGTGTCGATCATTGTGCGGTAATGAAGCCGCATCTGTGCGATTTCCTCCCGCGTATAGCCTGCAAGCTTCTCGAACGCGGGATTCACATCCACGTAATAACCGTCCAAATCCAATACAAACAACGGATCGGGATGATCGTCAAACAATGAACGGTAACGCTGTTCGTACGGCTGCCAGCGTACGGGATCGCAAGCCGCGATATATGCAATATAGAACGTAAGCGCTTCATTTTGTTCGTACGAGCAGCGTGTCACGGTTACTCTTACCGGTACGGCGTCCCCTTCCCGCTGAAGGAAGCGAAGAGATATTTCGCGGGGACTGTCATCCTGGACATTGTGCGTCAATTCCTGCCAAAACTCGGCCCAAACGACGCCATCGTCCGGATGGCAAAGCTGGGCTATCGAACGCTCTTTCAAATTCGGCTCCGTCTCATCCAAGAGCCGGTACAACGCCGGATTGGCCGCAAGACAGCGGCCGCCGGCAGAAACGAGAGCTATCGCATTTGGACTATACTGAAAGGTTCGGTAAAAAAGAGCATGTGAAGTGAGGTCCAAGTCCACGTCAAAGTTCATGCGTGCCTCCTGTTTCGAGCCTACAGTTATCAGAAATGATCGATCATCGAAAGGCATCCGGACATAGCGGGCTGCCATGTCCTATTAGTTAACATTCTATGGAAAAGTAGGTTCTCCTCCCGTTTTTACAAAAAAAGAACAAGAACGCGAACGCTCCGTTCGGAACGTTGCGTCCTTGTTCGCCAAAGAAATTATCGTTTGCCGGGTTCGTAAGGCTCGCCAAGCGAAGCGGGCGGCACTGCCCGGCCTACGGCGCCGGCAAGCACCAGAATCGTCAGCACGTAAGGCAGCATGAAGAGAAACTCCATCGGAATGCTCTTGGCAAAATCGAACAGCTGCACGAAGTTGCGGAGTGCTTGGGCAAAGCCGAAGAAGAGCGCAGCGCCCAACACGCCGACCGGGTGCCATTTGCCGAAGATCATCGCCGCAAGAGCGATAAAGCCTTGACCGGAAATCGTATTATGCGAAAAGCTGCTTGTCGTCGTCAGCGTAATCGTCGCCCCGCCAAGTCCGGCAAGCGCTCCGCTGATCATGACGCCGATATACCGGTAACGCGAGACGCGGATGCCCATCGTATCGGCGGCGCTCGGATGCTCCCCTACCGATCGCAAACGCAAGCCGAACGGCGTTTTATAGATGACGTAATAGGTCACGGCAACCAGAATGAGCGCCAGGTACGTCGTAGGATAAGCTTTAAAGAAGGCCTCGCCGATCAGCGGGATGGAAGACAGTCCCGGAATCGCCACTTTGGTAAATACCGCATTCAGCGTTTCCGTTTGCCCCGACCCTTCGAAAAGAATTTTGACCAGATATACCGTAAGTCCGGCCGCCAAAAAGTTGATGACGACGCCGCTGACGACTTGGTTCGCATTAAACGTGACCGTCGCCACGGCATGAATCAGGGAGAAGGCGACTCCGAATATAATGGCGGCGATCAGACCAATCCACGGCGCCGCTCCGTCCATCCCCGCCTTTTCGGCGAAATGCGTGGCAATGGCGGCGGCGAATGCGCCGGCGATCATCAGCCCTTCCAAGCCGATATTGACGATGCCCGACCGCTCCGAGAAAATACCGCCTAAGGCGGCAAAGATCAGCGCAGTGGAAAACACCAGCGTGGTGTTGATCAGCTCGCCGAAGACATTCAATACATCCATCTAAGCCGCCTCCTCTTTTTTACGTTTGGCGTATATCGGGAGCAGTACCCAGCGCACGATACCGTGAGTGGCTACGAAGAAAATGACCGAGCCGATGACGACGCGGATGATTTCCGGCGGAACGTCCGCAGCGAAGCTCATCCCGGCGGACCCGTACGTTAGCGAGCCGAACAACACAGCGGCCAGCACGACGCCAAGCGGAGTATTGCCGCCTAGCAGCGCTACCGCGACCCCGTCGAAGCCGTAGCCTGGTGTAGCGGCCACCACCGTTTGGTAATGGAACACGCCCAGAACATCGACAACGCCGGCCAGTCCCGCAAAAATGCCGCTGATAAACATCGACTTGACGATGTTGCGGTTCACGTTCATTCCCGCATAGCGGGCGGCGTGCGGGTTATGTCCGACGGCTCGCAGCTCATAGCCTTGCTTCGTCTTCCACAGCAGCACGTAGAATACCGTTGCCGCCGCCAAGGCAATGAACGTGCCCCAGTGCATCCGGGCGTTGCCCATCATTTCGGACAGCCAGCCGAACGAGAGCGAGGCTGAGTCCTGCGTCGGGTACGAACGCTGCTGTCCTGGCTGCAGTAAAAATTGATTGACCACGTAGTTGGACAAAAACAGCGCAATCCAGTTCAGCATAATCGTTGTAATAACTTCGTTCACGCCGCGCTTCGCCTTCAAATATCCGGCAATCGCGCCCCACAGCCCGCCGACCAGCGCGCCGGCGACAACAGCGAGCGGCGCATGGATAAACCAGGGCAGCTGCAGCTTGATCCCAATGACGGAGGCTGTGGTCATCCCCATCATGAACTGTCCTTCCCCGCCAATGTTGAACAGCCCGGTCCGGAACGCAAAAGCGACGGACAATCCTGTCAAAATAAGCGGAGTAATCTCGCGGACCGTCTCACCGAAATCGTAAGGGTCTCCGAATACTTTGCCCACCAGCGCGCCATAGGCGGTCAGCGGATTGTAGCCGCCAGCCAGCATCACCAGTGCTCCGAAGAGCAATCCCATCAGAATCGCGACAAGCGGGACCAACGCCGAATCTTTGGTTACGATTTTAATCAATTTATCCATGGTTGGTCCCTCCTTGTCCATGTCCGGCCATCAGCAGTCCCAACTCTTCTTCATTCGTCGTTTCGGGGTCCACCTCGCCGACAATCTGGCCGCTGTGAATGACCGCAATCCGGTCGGATACGTTCCGAATCTCATCCAGCTCGAACGAGATCAGCAGCACGGCTTTCCCTTGGTCTCTGGCTTCGATCAGCTTGCGGTGCACGAATTCGATGGCGCCGACGTCGAGGCCCCGGGTCGGCTGCGCCGCGATCAGCAGCTCAGGATCTTTGTCCAGCTCGCGGGCGATGATCGCCTTCTGCTGGTTCCCGCCCGACAGCGCGCGCGCCTTCGTATAGATGCTTGGCGTACGCACGTCGAACTCGCTGATCAGCCGCTGCGCCTGCGTATCGATCGCCTCGCTGTTCAAAAAGCCGCCGCGGTTATACTTCGGCTGGTAATACGTCTCCAATACCATATTCTCGCTCATCGAGAAGTCCAGCACGAGTCCGTGTTTATGCCGATCCTCCGGAATATGCGATACGCCGGCCTCGGAGACGAACCTCGGGGACCGGTTGGTCAGTGGCATGTCCTTCAGTATAATCTCTCCGCCGTCCACGGAACGCAGCCCCGTCAGCGCCTCGATCAGCTCACTTTGCCCGTTGCCGTCCACACCCGCGAGCCCAAGAATCTCTCCGGCCCGCACCTCGAGCGAGAGGCTGTTCAAGGCGGGAAGATTCCGGTTATCCTTGACCGTCAGGCCGCGGATCTGCAGCACCGGAGCTCCCGGCGAAGCCTTGGTCTTATTGACCTTGAACGTAACGCTGCGCCCGACCATCTTCTCGGCGAGCTGCTGCGGATTCGTTTCGGCTACCTTCACCGAATCGATAACTTTGCCGCGGCGGATAATCGTGCAGGTGTCGGCAATCGCCATAATTTCCTTCAGCTTATGCGTGATCAGAATGATGGATTTCCCTTCGGCGGCGAGCCGGCGCAAAATATCCATCAACTCTTGAATTTCTTGCGGCGTGAGCACGGCGGTCGGTTCGTCGAAAATGAGGATGTCCGCCCCGCGATACAGCGTTTTCAAAATCTCGACACGCTGCTGCATGCCGACAGAAATATCTTCTATTTTTGCTCTTGGATCGACTTTGAGGCCATACTGCTCCGAGATGTTTCTAACCTTCTCGTTCGCTTCTTTATAATTGATGGAAGCGCCCTTCCGGGGCTCGCTGCCAAGAATAATGTTTTCCGTCACGGTGAACGGCTGTACGAGCTTGAAATGCTGATGCACCATGCCGATTCCCAGCTCGATCGCCTTCGTCGGGCTGTCGATGGCGGCTTTGCTGCCTTTTACCCAGATCTCGCCTTCATCCGGCTGGTACAGACCGAACAAAATGTTCATCAGCGTCGATTTGCCTGCTCCGTTCTCGCCCAGCAGCGCATGGATCTCTCCCTTGCGCAGCTTCAAGCTGATGGAGTCATTGGCCGTAATGCCGGGAAAACGCTTCGTAATCCCTCGCAGCTCGACCATCATGTCGGGTGAACTCATGAGCTTCCCTCCCCGCAAAATATACAAGTCAGTTCAAGGTGCAAATCAAACGACAAGGCCGGTGGGTCACCAGCCTTGTCGAATTGGAATTTATTTTTCCGGAACTTTGATTTCGCCTTTAACAATTTTCTCTTTGTATTCGTCCACTTTCTTCAACACGTCGGCCGGTACGTTCTTCTTGGAAGTTTCCGGCAAGCCTACGCCGTCGTCTTTGAGGCCGAGGACAACGTTTTTGCCGCCTTGGAATTTGCCGTCGATCACGTCCATCGTCACGCGCTTAACCGCTTGGTCGACGCGTTTTACCATCGAGGTCAGCGTTACGTCGTCGCCGAATTCAAGCGACTGGTCTTTGTCCACGCCGATGACCCATACTTTTTTGCCTGCTTTGACACGGTCTTTCGCTTCGTTGAACACGCCGTTGCCGGTTGCGCCAGCCGCATGGAAAATGATGTCCGCGCCGTCGTTATAGATCGTGGCTGCCGCCGCTTTTCCAAGATCGGGCTTGTCGAAAGCCGCAGCGTAGTTGATCGTGACCTTCGCGTTCGGATTCACCGCAGCAACGCCGGCCTTGAAGCCGACTTCGAAGCGCTCGATGACCGGAATCTTAAGACCGCCGACGAAGCCGATTTTATTCGTTTTGGTCATCAGACCGGCTACGACACCTGTCAGATACGCTCCCTCTTGCTCCGCGAATGTTACGGATTCGACGTTCGGCCCTTCCACAACGTTATCGATAATTGCAAAGTTCGATTTCGGGTTTTGCGCCGCAACCGTCTTGATGGCGTCGCCCATCAGGAACCCGATTCCCCAGGTCAGATTGTAATTGTCTTTCACGTATTGATTAAGGTTAGGAATAAAGTCCGCGTCACTTTTACTTTGCAGGTATTTCACATTGGCGCCGGTTTCTTTCTTAACCTCGTTCAAGCCTTCCCAAGCGCTTTGGTTAAACGACTTGTCGTTTACGCCGCCGATGTCGGTTACCATGCCAATGTTAAATTTTTCCCCTTTTTTGCTGGCTCCCGCAGAGTTCTCCGCAGGTTTGGAGCCGCTGCCAGCCGCATCTTGTGGCGCCGGCTTCGTTCCGCATCCGCTCAGGACGAGCGTAGCCGCGAGCACGAGGCCTGCCGTCGATTTGAACCATGTTTTCATTTTTGTTTTCCCCTTCCATATATCTGTATGTAAGCGTTAAAATAAGTTCTGTAGCAATCTCCATTATAATAGTTTTATTTAACCATCGTCCATATGTTTCTGAACAAAATTTCAAAAAAAACGCGAATTTTGTTACATTTCTGCGCCTGAAGTCACATTTTCTCATAGGAGAAGTTATTTTCCGATTGTAGATAACCATATGCGCGCAGTGATATAATGAAAAATAGCGACGAGTATTAGGAGGGATGCGTTCTATGATCCATTTCGGCGCACTTCATCTGCAGGCGGTATCGGGCATCGGCATGGCGGCGATGGCGCTGCTGGCGATATTCGTTCGGACGCGGGCAAGCCGCAAACCGGTCTCCCCGGCGAAAATCGTCATGCCGCCTATCGGCATGAGCACCGGATTTCTCATGTTTGCCGCACCGGCTTGCCGGATCCCTGCGCTGTGGGCGCTGCTTGCCTTGGCCGCGGGGCTGCTGCTGTTTTCTTACCCGCTTATCCACAGCTCCAAACTGGAGCTTCGCGGCGGCGAAGTGTACGTTAACCGGTCCAAATCGTTTATGTTCGTGCTGCTCGGGCTCCTCGTCTTGCGCCTGGCGCTGCACAGCTACATCGAGCAATATATATCGATTCCGCAGACGGGAGCGATCTTCTTCCTTCTGGCTTTCGGAATGATCGTTCCATGGCGTGCCGCCATGCTTCTGCAGTACCGCAAGCTGCGGCGGATAGCCGCTTAACGCAGGGTAATAGTCCATGAGAAAAGGCAGTCCTTCGAATGCGAAGAACTGCCTTATTTCGTTATTACAGCCTGACGACCTGGCCTGTAGCCTGCGATTCGAACGCCGCCAAAATCACCTTCAGCGAACGCATGCCTTCTTCCCCGGAAATGCTCGGCGGGGTTTTCGTCACGATCGATTCCACGAACGCATCGATCACGCCGCTGACCGTCTGCTTCTCGTTGGTCGCAATGGCGCCCACCTTATGCCGCTCGATCGAACCGTTGCGGAGCTCCACGATAATTTGATCATCTGGATGCGTATCAATTTTCATGATGCCGTTCTCGCACCAGAGCACTGTGCCGTTGTCCCCGCCTTGGTAATAGGTCCAGCTTGCGACGAGCGTACCGATGATGCCGCTCTTCATGCGAAGCACGCAAGCCGCGTTATCGTCAACGTCCGTTCCCGCTTTGTCGAGCGTGCCGATAAAGCCGGCGACATCCGCCACTTCGTCATCGAGCAGCCAGCGGATCAGGTCGGATTTGTGCACGCCCAGATCGCCCATGGCACCCATAATCGCTTCATCCTTGCGGAAAAACCAGCTATCCCGGCCGTCGACGCTCCAGCTTTCCGGTCCCGGGTGTCCAAACGAAGTACGGAACGTCAGCACTTTGCCGAGAGCGCCCGCGTTCAAAATCTGCTTGGCCTTCATATGGTGAGGCATCAGCCGCTGGTTGTGGCCCACCATCAAATAAACGCCGTTCTCCTTCGCCGCTTCGATCATCGCCAGCGCTTCTTCTTCCGTCGCGGCCATCGGCTTTTCGACCAGCACATGAGCTCCGGCCTTCGCTGCGGCAATCGATACCGGAGCATGCAGGGCATTTGGGGTGCACACGCTCACTGCGTCGGGCTTTACCTCGCGCAGCAGCGTTTCATAATCGGTGTAAGCTTTTGCCCCGTATTGTCCGGCATAATGCTCGGCTCGCTCCTGAACCGGATCGCAAAAAGCGACCAGCTCCACATGAGGATTAGCGGCGTACTCGGGAATATGACGGTGTTTGGAAATCGCGCCGCAGCCGATCACGGCCACTCTCAATTTGCTCATGGAATTCAAGGCTCCTTCGTTTTGTTAAATTAAATCGTTTGCAAATAGTTCGTTTTCACCCACTGCAAGCTGTTCGTCACGCTTTGCAGCGGAGGCTTCTGGCATACGTCCTGCTCGACGACGAGCCACTCTACTCCTGCTTCGGACGCGGCGGCGATGACCTTAGGCAGGTTGACGCCCCCGAGGCCCAGCTCCAGCGTTTTCATCTGCCCGTTGTCGTCTTTGCCGAAATCTTTCAAGTGCAGCAGCGGCAGCCGGCCTGCGTATTTCGGAATGTAGGAAAGCGGGTCCTGTCCGGCGAACTGCACCCAGCAGACGTCCATTTCGACCTGCACCGCTTCGGGAGAAGTCGTTTCGTACATCGCGTCGAATACATAAGAGCTGCCGACGTTCATTTCGAATTCAAAAGCATGATTGTGATAGGCGAAAATAAGCCCCTGCTTGCGCACTTCCGTTCCCGCTTCTTGCAGGAAGGCAAACAACGATTTCCAATCTTCTTCGGTACGGCGGTCTTCTTCGGCCACATAAGGGCAAATCAAATATTGTCCGCCGATCGTTTTTAAATAATCGATTTGGCCCTGCAGATCGTCCCGCAGCTGCTGCAGGCCGACATGGCTGCCAATCGCTTTAAGTCCCAGCTCCTGAAGCAAATCTCTCAGCTCTTCCTTCGCCAAGCCGCCGTATCCGGCAAATTCGACGCCCTCGTAGCCAAGCTCCGCCACTTTCCTCAACGTGCCGCGGAAATCGGCGGCGGTTTCATCCCGTAATGTGTAAAGCTGAAGCCCGATGCCCATTCTTCTCATCGTGAACACTCCCTAGTTTAGGAATAGCTTGCTTATTTGCTTTCATCATACACGAGAATGTCCTAAAATGAACATAAACGATATAATCGTAACATCAACAATTTTGCTATTAATTTTTTACGAATCGGGGAGACGGCCATGGAAGCGGAAGTATTCACATGCGGGTATTCGTATCATGCACAGCGGTTTCATACCCATTATAAAACCGGGCTGCCGCTCTATTTGTTCCGGCTTCAGACGGAAGGGGCCAGCGAGGCGGTGATCGACGGCAAAACGCATCGGCTCGGACAAGGAGATCTGCTGCTGCTGAATCCCGGAAGAACCTACGAGCTATTCATAGACGAATACGAAACAACGTCCAAGGGAAGATCGATTTCCAGCGGGGATTACTACTTGATCTGCGGAGGCCGTTGGATGGACCAATGGTGGAAACGCGGAGACAAGCCGACGCTCGCGCGGATCGATCCGGGAGAGCAGCTGCTGGCGCTGTGGCGACACTTGATTATTGAAAAGCAGCGTCCGGCGGACAAACAGACCGGCGAGCTCATCGGCTGCTTGCTGCAGGCCCTTTGCCTGTCGCTTGAGCGGGCGGCGACGGAAAGCGCCCCCTCCTATGGCCGGTCCTTTACGGCGCTTCGGATGAAACGGTTCGTGGAGGAGCATGCCACTTCGACGTTCAAAGTAGAGGATGCCGCGCGTCAGGCCGGGCTCAGCGTATCCCGGGCGGTTCATCTGTTTAAGGAATGCTATGACAAAACGATGCTCGAATACGCGCTCGAAATTCGGCTGGCCGCCGCTCTGGAACGGATGAAATATACCGCCATGACACTCGAACAAATTGCCGAAAGCTGCGGGTTCGGCGGATATTCGTATTTTCACCGGGTATTCAAGGACAAGTTCGGCATTTCCCCGGGCGCCTATCGAAGCGGCGAACGCCGGAAATAAAAAAGTCTCTCTGTTTAGTAGAGAGACAAAGCAAGCGAATCTTTTTCGTTTAACGAATGCAGAATGGCCTCGCAGCCGATCACTTCGATGCTGATTAACGTTTGAAGACACTTTTTCAATGTCCGCCTTCCGTTTTCTACCTTTTTATCCAGCGCCAGTTTGAGGAGCTTCAATGTTTTTTTATTCAAGTTGTCGGCGAAAACGGGGATCTCTTTGTTTTGAATGGTTACAAAAACTTTCATCCTCACACCGTCCCTACTTCATATTTTACTAGTTGCTAATAGAATAAATTACGATCATTAAAATAAGCTTAAAATAATATTACAATTTGTCAACAAGTTTCTTAACCCTTTCTTAAAATTCCGTTCGCACTGTGTTTTCTCACGATCGTTTCGCAAGCGTTGGTTCCCGGAAATCAGCAAGCCGAGTAAAAGGAAGTATGTTTTCCCCGATTTTTCTCATACTAATGCGGGATTGAATGTGTGATGGGATGGAGGGAACGGCATGCGCCGTATCGCTTGGATCATTGTCTTATCGCTGATGTTGGGCCCGTTTCAAGCCAGTGCCGAGCCTTCGTCGGAAACCGAGGAGGTCCGCAATTTTCTTACGGATTTATACCGGGCTCGATCGGAATTTCTAATCCGGGACGTACCGATCGATACCTTTTATTTTGAAAAGGTGCCAACAAGCCAGCAAGCCCTGTATCTTGAAAAAAAACGGAAGGCTTATTTTCAAGCCTGGGCCAGCAAAAGAGACATCGCCGTCCATGCCGCCGAAGGGATGCTGAAGATCTTTCGCATCAGGCCCACCGATTCGCTGGTCAAGGTATCGCTCGTGCACAGGATGAAGGTCACTTATTCGTATGCCCAAGGGAACGGAACGCCGGCTGAGTTCGGGATCGGAACACGGCATGTTCTTACCTTGAAAAAAGAAAACGGGCAGCTGCGGGTGCTTAAAGAATGGTATCTCGATCCGCTCGATATCGATTCAGACGATGCCTGGCTTCACCAGTCTTCTGCCCCATCGAATCCGGAGCAGGAAACCGAAAGCCTGGAGTCCGAAACGGTGTTTAAGTCCCCGAAAAAACGGCGATACAACCGCGAGAAAGCCGTGGCGTATGCCAATAAGTACGCCGGTACGGCTTGGGGAGCCGGGAACGATAACCGTTACAATCCAAAATACCGCGACTATACCGGCATCGGGGGCGACTGTACGAACTTCGTTTCTCAAGTCATCGGCGATCCGGCCGAAGGCGGAGGACTGCCGATGACACCTACATGGAGGTACAGCGGCGGCAACGGGAGCCGGGCCTGGGTAAGCACCGACGCTTTAAAGTCGTTCCTCCTTTATTCCGGTTACGGGAAAGTCATCGCCAGCGGCACCTTCAACCAGATTATGCGGAACCCTTCGGCGCCCGGCATCTGGTCCAAACTGCAGCCGGGCGACCTGATTGCTTACATGTACAACAACGACGTGGACCATTTTGCCGTCGTCGTGGGCAAGGATGAGCAGGGACTGCCCTTGATCAACTGCCACACGACAGACCGTTACCATGTTCCCTTTGATCTGGGCTGGGAAAATTACACCCATTTTGTATTGATTCATATCGCCGATTAGGGAAATCATACGATCGCCGCCTCGGACATAAGATGAAAGTGGACAATACTTTCCCGTCCGGCCGAGGTGGTGATGCGGATGATTCTGCCCCCGATATTCAAACAGATGGCGCTTCGGACAAGCGCAATGTTAATTGTGAAATTGCTCGGGCTGCTCCTCCGCATTCCGTTATTTCGTTATCTGGGTCCGGAAGGAGTGGGCTTATATCAGATTGCCTACTCGTTTTACGGCCTCGTCCTGACCTTGCTCACCGGCGGCATGCCTATGGCGCTGACCTTGTTCACCGCCAAAAACGCCGGAAATGGCTGGCGGATTTACCGCAACATGTCCGTGCTTTACATCGGGGTTTGTACGCTGCTGTGCACAAGCTTCTTCCTGTTCACGAACGAAATTGCGCTTCGGCTCGGCAACGAGAAGCTGGAGCTGGCGATTCGCATGTTCTTGCCGGCGCTCTGGCTCGTTCCTCTACTAAGCCTGCTTCGCGGTTATCTTCAAGGCTTGGAGGCGTTCGGGGCTATCGCCGTCTCCGAACTCGTCGAGCAAGCGTTCCGGGTCGGGACCATTCTTCTGCTCCTCTCGATCGGCACGAGCCTCAGCATGCCGCAAGCCTTGGGCACGGCTGCGTTGGGCGCATCGACGGGGGCCGTCTGCGCCTTGGCCTTCCTGCTTGTGATGCTGCTTCGCCATTCACGGTCTTCTTCCGTGAGTGCCGTCTCAGGTCAAGCAATGCCGGATCACAATCTCCGCATGTTCGCGCATACGGCGCTTGCCTTGACGGCCACCCGGCTGATCATTCCTTTGTCCGATTTCCTGGAAGCGTCCATCGTTCCTATGCAGCTCCAAGCCTCCGGACTTTCACCGGGACAAGCACTTGCCATATTCGGCGAAATGACGGGCATGGCGATGACGATCGTCTATATCCCGACCCTGATCACGTTTTCGCTCACCCATACGCTGTCCCCGAAAATAGCCGCCGATTGGCAGGCCCGGCAGTTCGACCGCGCCTTCCGGAGAATCGGCAAGGCTCATAACCTAACCATACTATGGGGAATCAGCGCGTCGCTCTTCCTGTTCACCTTCGCCGAAGAATTGGCGCGCCTGCTGTTCGACCAAGAGAAGCTTGCGACAGCGATTCGCTTGCTTTCGCTCTGTCCGCTGCTTGCGGGACTACGAGAAGTGACAACAAGCATTCTATGGGCCGTCGGCCTGAAAAAAGAGCCGATGCGCGGTATTCTTGCCGGCATTGCCTGTTCCATAACGGCGCTTTACGTATTAACCGGAATTCCCGGATGGGGCTATACCGGGATAGCGGTGGGCGTGCTGCTGCTTGAAACGATTCCGGTGCTGTGGAATCTTACCGTGATCCGCCGCGATCTGAAGCTGTCCTTCTCCGGGAGGAGGCTTGTCATGAACGCCGTCGTCCTGCTGCTGCTAACCGGCGCCGTCTCGCTTTGGGGAGGCCGACTGCTGCCCGCGGCAGGCTTCTCCGGAATAGCACTGCAGCTAACACTCATGCTTCTGACGTTCGCGAGCTCCGTCGGTTATGTTGTGCTCGTCGCGCTAACGCGTCACAAGTAATCCATCGTAGAGCAGCGCCGGAAACGGAGACAGCCTGAACCCTTTCGGTCGTGAAAGGATTCAGGCTGCTTTGATTTAGCGCGCGCCGGGATTGGCCTGCTGATCCGGCTTCCCCTTGCCGTTCGCCGGCGTAAACTTCGGGCCCGCGACCGGGTCAGAGGGGGCCTGGTCGCCGGAAGCGCCGCCGCTAGGCGTTCCTCCGCCGGCTTTGGATGCTCCGCTCGCCGGAAGCGGCGGGCCTTGCATCGGAAGGTCGAGCTTCACTTTTTTGACGATCGGCTCGCTGGCTTTGCCGTATTTGTTCTCCGCCTTGATCTCGATCGTATTCTCGCCGATCATCAGGACGACAGGCGCCGATACCTGACCGGTACCGACCTGCTGCCCGTTTATGAAAATGCTCGGGCTCGGATCGTAGCCGCCGTCTGTCGCGCTTGCTTTCACGGTAACAACCGGCTGGGCTGTTTTTTCCGGCAGCGTCTCGACCGTGAGCGTAGGGGTCGGGCGAAGAATCGAGCCCATCATCGGCGTCCAGAACGTGGACAGCAGAATAATGATGAGCAGCAGCGGAAGCACGAGAAGGCCTAGCCGAAACAGTTTTCTTTTACGCCGCAGCACAAACTGGACGATGCCCGGGTCCTGCTTCAGCTTGATTTCTTTAAACACCGCGGCAAACGCTTCGTTCGGCACGCCAAGCAGCATTTCCTTGATCGGCTTGTTCTTGAACGCCTTGGAATCGTGCCGGTCAAAATACCGCGTCAACGCAGCGCGATAATGAACGTCGATTCCCGAGCCGCCGGAAAACCGGGAATCTCCCGCGCTCCATAGCATAAATTCGTAGATTGTATCCGTCCCCCGGGTCTGAGCGGCTACGTACTCCAGCATCCGGTCGAAGTCATACCCGGCTTCGTATCCGCCCCCGCCCCGGACTCCCGCATCCGGACGGCTGAAGGCGTAGGCGATTTTGCCGAACGTCTCCGGTCCTACCTTATCGCCGAGCGTCTTCTTCAGCAGTTCCTGCGCCCGCTCCAAGTCCAGCGGACCAAGCCGCTCGATGGTTGCTACGATATCGGTCGGCTTGCGCCGCTCGAGCGTCAGCACCCGGTATACGGCGGTCAGCAGGTCCAGCGTCATGCGTCCGCCGCTGTTCAGGTTGTGCAAAAGCTCCGGCTGCGGCGGGTCCAGCATAAACTCAAGCTGCATCAGGTCTTCGTAGCTCAGTCCGGCTGGGGTCAGGTCTTCCAGCAATTCGAGCTGGATTTCCAGCTTGATCTGCATGCAGAAGTCCTCGAACTGCGGCTTTCCTTCACGCTCCGGCAAACGGTCGAAGTAGATGTATGTATTTTTGGCCACTTCCATCCGTCTTGATTTCTCCGCCTTGAGCAGCTGCTTCACTTTTTTCAATACTTCGTTGCGGAAGAAGTGCTGCAGCAGCAGATCATCTGCAGAGACCAGCCAAAACTTGATTTCTTCCAAAAACTCCTTGATCGATCCGCTCGCCGTGATGCGATAGGCTGCATACTGCTCCGCCGTCTGGGGATGCTGTTCGTGCAGCTGCTTCAGAACGGAGAGAAAAACCGCATTCTGCTGCCGCAGCGGATCGATCAGCGGAACCGCCGCGCGGATATCGCCGGAGGCTGCAGAAGCCGCTCGTCTGATATACAGCGCAAAGCTGGCAATCAACAGCTTCTTCGTTCCCTCGTCGGCAAAAGCGTAATATTCCAGCAGCGGGATAACGAATTCCGCGGTTGGCACGCTGTCCCCATCCATCAATTCCTTGCGGATCAGCTTGACTAGCATATCGTTCAGCCGTTTTTTCCGTCCTGCGGTTTCCGCGGTCAAGTACTGAAGGATGCTTTTCACGGTGCCCGCCCGATTCTGCTCATACAAGCTGTCCTGCCCCTGCTCGATCCGGAACAGCTCGCTCAGCTGGGAATAGGTCGGAACGGCAAGCGCAGCGGGATGACCAACGTCCAGCAGTGCTTCCTCGCAAAAGTCGTACAACCGTTCCAGGCCATCCCGATCTCCCCGGTGCTCCCAGACATAGTCCAGAACCGAATGCTCGGTGCCGGATGCGTCCACGCCATGGACCCGCTCATTCGGCAGATCGAACAAATAATCTTTTTCAAGCTGACGGTCGGGCAGACGGATGCTGCCTTTTTCCACGAACATGACATGGTAATGCTGCTTGCCTTCCGGCTCGCTCTGGTACGTAACGAATCCAAGCTGTCGGCGCATCGCATACGGCAGGCAGCGGTAGACGAGCTCCATCAGCCGTTTCGCTTCCTCGCTCCCGGCCGACACGTCCGCATCCAGCGCGACGTACACTTTCTTCTTGTTCGTAAGCGACGCCATCACGGCGTAAAGCAGCTGCAGAAACCGGGTGCGGTCCAGCTTCAGTCTGCCGAGCAGCCGGTCCGGGTTCTCCGGTTTGGCCGCGGCGCCGTAATCCAGCTCGTCCAGCTCCGGAATCGTCTTCCCGTCCTGAATATCGTAGCTGCTTCGGAAGCCTCGAAGCGCAAACAAGCGTTCCGGTTCGCGCACGAAGGCCTCTTGACGCTCCTTGGGCACAACGTAATGATGCGTGAAAAAAGCGCTCCGCTGTCCGGTGAAGTCGGCGCTGACGTAAACGGTACGTCCGATCACAAGCTCCCCGCTGTCGGCATGGAAGACGCCGAACGCTTCCGGATACCGGCCCTCGTCCGCTTCCCCGCGTGCGAGCAGCTCCTGCGGCGCCTTGTACACGCAGTACGGATGCAGCGCCGCTTTAATAAAACCGTTATCGAGCCCGGCGGATTTCGCTACCGTATCGAACCCTTCGTTCGTGCGGAAAATTCCTTCCCGGTCCCGGGTAAAATAGTGCTGCTGAATATTTCGATCCCGGCTCACGGCGCATCTCTCCTGTCGATGTAGTCGAGCTGGTGAAGCAGCCAGATGAACGGCTCGTCCACCCGGGTCGGACTAATGACACCGGTCACCTGCCGGTTCACCGGGTTCGAGCCGAGCGCGGATACGGCGAAGTACGCGGTATTCTGAAAATACACGTCGACCGCATCCTTGAACGGCCGGTCCACCTTCTCGATAAAACGGCGGATTTCGCCGTTAATATTCTCAAATTCGGTCTGGTCCAAATAGCCTTTGTGAATGACGTTGCGGAACACGTTGCTGTTGGACTGAATATATTCGCTGTCTTCCTCTTTCAAATATTGCAGCATATCGCTCTTCGTCAGAACGATCGCCGTCGGAATTTTCGTCTTGCTGCCCTGCTGGTGGGCGATGAAGTTTTCGAACAAGCTGATGACGACCTCGCGCGGCTCGTCGTAGCGGCTCGCGAACTCGCCTTCCTCCTGGCCGACGTTCAGGCGGATTTTGTCCCGGATCGTGCGGATTTGCAGCGGATCGACGAGAAACAAAATGCCCGACGAATTTTTAATATGCGACGCATAGATTTCCAAATAATCGCGCTCCACCATGCCCTCGCCCGCAACATCGAAGAAGACGAGCGTGAGCGGCGCGCGCCGGTCGTCCTTGAACACGAACTGGAAAATAAACGGCTCCTGCTGCTCGTTCGGGTTCGTCGACTCCAGCATCATGCCGCGGTCGAAGATCGGCTCCAAATAATTTTGCCGGAACTTCCGGCTGATTTCGGCGCTCAGCGGCATGCAGGCCGCGTCGAAATTCGAAGCCGTCGAGGATTGCAGCGTATGGATGAGCGACGTCATATAGACCGATTTGCCGACCTGCGACGCCCCGACGATGGAAATAATGTTGCTCGGCATTTTGCCGGACGAAATCGGCAGCTCGTTGTGGCAGCTCGGACAGAGCCGCCGGCGCGTCGCCACGCCGTAACGGTCGATGACCGCCACCAGCACGTTTTCCGAATAGACGTGGTTCTCTTCCGGGATTGTGTGCGGCTCGATCACCGCCTCCATGTCCTGCTGCGACAGATTGAACTTGCGCCGCCATGCGTTCAGTCGCTCGTCTTCCTGCAGCGTGAATTCGTCGTCGTTCTCCTTCGTATGCGCGGCGCGGAACACGACCTCGTCCGGCTCGAATTTATGGAAGCAGTACGGACAAACGATGCTGTAATAAGGCGGACGTTCTTTTTCCACAGGCTTTTTTTCGAAAAATTGCTTAAAAAACCCCAACATGCCCAGATCCCTCCTTTAGTCCGGAATGAGTTCAAACCGCTCGCCATAGATCGGTCCGTCGGTAAAAAACAACCGGATATAGTCGTTTTTGCCGACCTCGATGGGCGGCAGCTCCGTGCGCCCCGGCGGAAAATCGTTCATGAACGGATAAAAGGTCCCGTCTTCCTTATTTCGCGGGGCCGCTCCTTCTTTTTTCACATAACACAGGGCTTCCCGGGGGACCGGAATTTCGCAGAACAGCCGGATCTGCACGGTCTTATATTTACTGAACCAGCCGCCGCCGTATTTGATGCCGTAGCGGATTTTCGCGCGGCCTCCGCTGACGCGGGTCAGATTGTCTCCGTCCCGCTGCAGCAGCGGGGTCAACCGTCCTTTCAGCATCACGCAGGGATAGATCCGGTAAAAGTACGGCCCCGTAAAGTCGACGCGGGCGCGGTAGCCGTTTTTCGCCTTGTATTCCTCCCGGGTAAACAGCTTGAGCCGCTTCGGGTCCAACCCGTCCGGGGGCTGCTCGACCCCGTCTTCGAAGCTGTCGATGTAGACGTAAGTGATTTCCTTCGGCCAATGCCAGGTCAGAAGACATTCACCTTCCCTGACCTCGGAGGCCGCTTTCGTAATCCGGTACCGCTCGTCTGGTTCGCTCCATTGCATCATCTGCCAGCCTCCCGTCGTTACCGGAACCGCTTGCCGGTCCGGCTGCCGTCTCTTCCGCCATAGCGGCTGCTCTCGCCATCCGGACCATCATACAGCTCACGCGGTCTGCCGCGGCGAAGCCCGGTGTTCGCGCCGGTGCTTTCATGCACGGCGAACAGCAAGGTGGACAGCGACAGCACGACGGCCAGAATAAGGTCCGCTATAGCGCGCACGGTGCCCGGATGCTCCGAAGGCAGGCCGTATTCCAGCATCAGACCTGCGAGCAAGCCTGCTACCGCGCCCCCTAGAGCAAAGCTGCGCGCCAGGAAGCGGTTGTCGAACACGATGCCAAGCGACAGCCCGAGCAGCGCGCCGATGAACAGAATCAGCACGACCCGCAGCGCCGCATGCCAACCGCTGCCTTGCATCTGTCCCTGCCGTTCGTTCATGAGATGGAAATGATGGTCTTTCAAATAAATGTTGCGGAATGCGTCCGTCACCAGCTCGGCCTGCTTCACCTCTTGGAACGTTCCGCCCGTCGCTTCGGCGATCCGTTGCAGCAGTTGGCTCCCTTCCTCGTTCGGCTGCTTCATCCCGATCGTGTGTATGGTGACATTTTCCAGATTATAAGGCTGTACGACTCGGGCGACATCCACATCGCTGTAGCCGTCCGAGATGAGAATAACGGCTCCTTTGCGATGCGATTCCTTCTGCATATGGTCGATCGCCTGGGTAAGCGCCTGCGCGATATCGGTTCCCCCGGTCGGGGCGGGAATCGCGTCGATTTGCGCCAGCACCTGGCTTTTGACGGCTTCGCTGCTGAGCTGTGTCAGCTTCTGCACCCATGTCACCGTATCATTGAACGTCAGCACCCCGACCCGTTTGTTGCTGTCCATTTGCCCGATCAACGACTTGACCGCCTGCAAGCTCTGCTTGTTCGGGTCGTTCTGCTTCATGCTCTCGGACGTATCCAAAATGAGCACGTAATCTTGCGGCCGCCCCGATTTCGCAGAATCGAAATATAGCCCATAGGCCCACTGAAACAGCGCCCCTGCCGCAAAAAGAAGAAGAAGCGTGCCGGGAACGAGCAGCTTCCATCCGTCGGAGGCATAGCGAAGACGCCAGTTTCTTCCGTTCAATTGCGGGGACAGGATCTCCGCCAGCAGACAGCACAGCCCGACGATCAGGGCGAACACCCCGAAATACAGCCCCATCAGCACGGTTTCGTGCAGCGTTCCTTCCCACCGGCTAAGCATCATTTCCCCTGCAATAAATCCTAGAAAGCCACCCACGATACTGAGTCCGGTCAGCAGCGGATTCCATTTCCGACGTTTCATCGGCCTTCCTCACTTTCTACTTCAAACGTCCTCGTCCAAAAGCGAAAACATTTGATGATCTTCCCACACTCCGTTGATTTTCACGTTTTTGCGCGCCAAGCCTTCCGGGCGGAAGCCCGCCTTCTCCAAAACGCGCATGGAGCCCCCGTTACGGGGCATCACGCCCGCTTCGATCCGATGCAAGCCGGCCTCATTAAACGCAAAATCCACGACCAGCCGTACCGCCTCGGATGCATATCCTTTCCCGTTATGCCGTTGGTCCAAGCAGTACCCCATGGTGGCCTTTTGCACCGGCCCGCGTATGACATTGAACAGCGAAATTTGCCCGATCAATTCGTCCGTTTCCGCCAGAAATATGCCGAAGGCATAACGATGGTCCTGATTTCGCTCGTCGCTCCATTGGCGGATACAGTCCGACTGGGCCTCCAGCGTAAAAAAGGATTCTTCGCGGATGGACATATACGCCTGGAAAAAGTCCCGGTTGCGCACATGCAGGGCCAGCAGCGCCTCCGCATCCGCAGGTTCGAAAAATCGGATATACACGGGCGAGCCCTTATCGCTCATCATGGCCGTCCTCTCTCCTTTCCGCCGCCGGTTCTTCCGGCATCTCACGTCCGTGAAACTCATACCCGCTGCGCACATACGTATCGTAATACCGCCTGCCGTTCCGGTAGTACATCAGGTCGGCGATGCGGAATCCGCCCATCAGATTCAGCTTCTCGACGCCGCTCTGCTTCTTCTCATGAATGCAGCCGAGCTTGTAGGTGCGGCTGCCGTGATCGACGCTGTACGCATACTGGATCAATTCGCTTTGAAAATCGCCGAAAAAATATTTTTCTTCATATCGATGCTTGTGCGTGTAGTTGTAAACGTCCAGCCGGATCGCCGCCTCGCTCTCCAGCGTCACGTACAGATCGCGGTATAGCTCTTCCTTCGTCAGCACCTCGCGGTTGTCGTAGCTGACCGCCACGTTCGCCCGCGCCAGCAGCTCCTGCTCGAACGGCTGATGGAACAGCGGATGGACGAACCATTCCCGCTTCGCCGCCGCAATCAGCTTGTCGATCAGTGCTTCGTCGCTCTGCTCAAGCAGCGCAGTGACGTTCCCGACCCACCGTTCGTCAAAATAAAACTGCGGCCCCCGGCGGTTTTCCGTTTCGGCGGCGATCACTTCGACGACATGACCGTAGTATTCGTTTATGTTCCGCCCCAGTTCGTCGTTCGTCTCCGAGATGCTGCGGCGGCTTGCGTCGAGCAGCGTCGCTTCGATGTCGTGAAGCCGCTGGACATACCGCTTCATCCGGTCGTGGAGCTCTTCCAGCTTCCGCTCGTAGCTCCGAAGCTCGCGGATGGTCAGCTCCAGCAGCAGCAGCTCGTATTTCAAGCCGTAGATTTGTTCCAGCATTCCGCGAGCCAGCGGCTTAACCTGACTTTTGGCGGATAGAAAACCGAGCAGCGAGCCTTTGGCATACCGCTGATCTTCCACCCGCTCCTCGTACAGCGCCTCGAGGTCGAGCTTGCCGTCTTCGAGCTGCCGCTCGGCCTCGAAGCGCCACTCCCGGACCATGGCGATAAGACTGGGCGTTTCCGCTCCGCGTTCCTGCTCCGAGGTCCACAGATACATGCAGTAGCAACCGTACGACGGATGGTCAACCGCTTTGCGCTGCAGCGTTTGCGCGAGCCTTCCGGCCCCGTCCCGCGCCTCAAGCGCCGCTTCCATGACCCGAACGGCATTCGTCTCGAAGAAGGCCCGAGCGTTCCCCCCGAACAAAGCCGCCTCCGCCTGCCGCAGAGACATCGACCGCAGCTCGTGGTGCGGCACGTTCTCATAGAGCAAGCCGTACATGGCGTCGACCGGATTCGCCCGTTCCCCTGCTACGGCCCGGACGCTGGCCTCCGCCTTCCGCGGGTCCAGTTCGGCCAGCTCCAGCAGCTCCGTCGGATGGATCACCGCGTTATCGCGCATCCGCTGCAGCATCCCCCGGTACAGATGATACAGCACCGTCAGGGCGATCGCCTGATTGGGCCGCGTCACCTTGGCGAATCCGGCGGAGGCGTAAATGCCGCCCGCCTCGCCCGGCGGCATCATGTTTTGCTTGAACTGCTGGTGGTTGTAAGCGCCATGCCTCGGATCGACCTCGTCAGCGGCTTTGCGGTTCTTGAGCAGGTTCAAATGGCACACGATCTCATAGCATCGCTGCATGCCGCCAGCCGCAAATAGCCCGCGCTCGTCTTTGTCTCCGATCATATACACCGTGTCGAACAATGCCGCGTCCCGGTGCTCGACCGGCAGCCTGATGCCGTCACCCGTCACCTGAAGCTCCGCGCTGAAACGGAACTCCCGCCGCTGGACTTCGTCCAGCTCGCGCATAAAGCTGACGCCGAGCGATGCCGCATACGCGAAATCGTCGCCCGGCTGCTGCTCCTGCAGCAGTCCGTACAAGTCGACGACCACGGAGCGGAAGCTCTCGCTGAAGATCGATTTCATCAGCACCGTCAGCTCGGGCACGAGCGCGTTGAGCGGATCGTCCACCCGCGTGACCACGGCGATATTGACCCGCTGCAGCGAGGCGTACAGCCGTCCGTACTCCGAGATGCGGCTGTTCATCTGCCGCAGGAGAACGTTCAATTCAAGCAGCTTCGCCTCGTCCCGGTAAAACTGCTTATACCCTTCGGCGCGCTGCGTTTTCTTGTCTCCGCCGCTTCCACCAAGACGGCAGCTGTAGACGTTGTCCCGCGCGGCGGCTTCCTGTGCGCCATCCTCCGTGCCGATATGTAAATAAACGACGCCGGCGCTGTTGTTCCACTTTTTCCGGTTCAGGTCGTACACCTGCTCCAGCGCCTCTGCCGACCGGTCGCCGACGAACAGGAACACGAGGGGATGGTTGATGCTGCGAAGCTCATCCCCGCCCGTTCCCATGCTGTCTGTTTCCGCGGCGTATGCGCTCGCGAATTGCATCAATTTCTCCCGCATGATCCTGACCCTCCCATCGGGGAGTTTGAGATTTCGCCGTTTGTTGGGACGGTGACCTATCCCCCTCCAGCCGCTCTTGAAACCTGTGAAAGTTGAATTGAAATTTAATGGTATTTTCACAGATTTCAAAGGCGGACAGCGCAAGCGCTTCTTCCGGGGGACAGGTCACCTGTTTCACGACGAAATCTCAAACGAAATATAACTAAAAAACCGCGGCAGCCTTGGATCGGCTGCGTATTTATATGCTATCGCTATCGCTACCAAGCTGCTATTTCAAGCTGCGAAGGATGTCGCTCACCTTGCTGGCGACTTGCTTGTAGAATTGGTACATATCTTCGCCGTCGACATATTCGCCGCGGTCGTAGTCGAGCGCGGACTTGGCGTCCTGATAAGCGCCGGCCATGTCCTGCAGCTTCGTCAACAGGCCGCTGATGTCTTCTTGAGCGGTAAGCTGCTGGCTGAGCTTCGACGATTTGCGCTGAAGCAGGCCAAGGCGCTTCGCGTCGAGGGCGCGGATTTTGCGGTAAATTTCGTATTCCGGGAATTTGCCGGACTGCATCAGGTTGACGAACGGCTCCCACGGGTCCTCTTCCGCCTCATGGTCGTATACGTACAGCGCGCCTTTTTTGACGATCGCGCCGGTATACATCGCTTCGATGAACTGCTGGATGAATTTCTCCTCGTCCTGATGGGCGGCGAGCACCTGCTCCAGCTCGGCGATTTTCGCTTCGATCCGGCGGTATTTGCCCAACTCCTCGCGGACGCGGCGCAGCAGCTCCGGCGAGCGGATCAAGTTCTCCTTCGCCATTTCCTCGTTCACGCTGCCGAAGATGTCCTTCAGGCCGTCCTGCTCCAGACCGCCTGCCACAAGCGCCTTCAAGTCGGCGACGCAGCGCTTGATCTCGCCGAGGTTCGGCTTCGCCGCGTCAAGCTGCATCGGATACGCCGTAAGCTTTTGCTCCAGATCGAACGACTTCGTGAATACGCACTCGTAGCGGCCCGTTGTGCCTTGATCCGCCGATTTTTCGTGAATAATGCGCAAGGACAGCGATTGGTCGAACATGCTGCGGACGTCGGCGTTGTAATGTTTTACGCGGGCGTTTTCGTAGGTGTCGCCCCACGATTTTTCCGGGATCGGTGACGGCAGGTACGTCCAGTTCGTCTTCTCGGTCTGGACGAGATGGCGTCCGACGCCTTCTGGCTCCAAAATCGAGCGCTCGTAGCTTTCCTCATATACTTTCAGCGGCGTATACAGGAACAACGGAATGCCGTTCTGGGTGTTCAGCCAGAAGACGCGGTTTTTCACTTCGCTCTCCTTGATCGTGAAGCGCGAGTTCGCGATGGCGTTGTCCTGGAAGTTGCGGATGCCCTTGAAAATATTCGGCGCCTTCACCGGCACGGAGACGAAGCCCCACGACGGGAAGTTGAAATTGCCCGAGCTGTTGGTCAGATGGAACACCGGCTTCGCTTCCTCGTACAGACGGCCAGCGATCTTCTGCTCCACCAGCTTCTCCAGCGAATCCTCGTGGCCATATTTGATGATCAGGAAATCCTCCATCGACTTCGTAATCAGGTCGCTGAACTGCTCGGTCAAAAACTCGGAAATCGAGCTGACGACGTCCACTTCCTGCTCCTTGATCCACTGGTTTGACTTCTCCAGCAGCTCCTGCGTAAAGTCGCGGATCAGCTCGGTGACGTTCTTCTCATCGGTGACGTCGCCGATCAGCTTCGCCATATCCGGCACGCTGACGATGTTCCAATAGTACGTACGGTTGCCCTTGTGATCGACTTCCTCCTGGCCTTTGGTAAGGATATCGCCGTTTTTCTGGAAAACTTTATTCAGCTCGTTCAGGATTTCGGTGAACACCTGATAAATACGCGAGTTGTCGTTGTTGATGAGCGTGTACAGATCCTCGTAGAACTCGATCATCTGCTCCATCCGCTCTCGGTCGGCATGCAGCAGGTACTCCTGGATTTTCGCTTCGATGTACGCGTCTTTCTTCTTGTCCTTCGAGATGAACGCGCTCTTCGCTTCGGTCAGCTTCTGCATGGCGGTATCGCCCGCCGCCTCGATATCCCGCGGAATGCGGTACACGCTTTCCTTCAGCGATTCGATGTACGACGAGATCAGCTTCAGCAGGCAGAAGCCTTTATCCTGCAAAATGATCCGCGACACGTAAAACGGTCCCTGCTCGGGATGGCGGAACATTTTGCCCATCTGCTCGGCGAACACTTCCCGGATTTCCCCCGGCAACTGCTTGCGAGCCTTGATGTACTCCTCCCGGGCCCGGGACAGGTAGCTCTGCTCCAGCTCCGTGTCGATATGGACGATCTGCTGCTTGACGACGTTGTTGTAGCTGAGCCGCTCGCTGTTCTGGTAGCCGGGCAGCGGCTCCGGCACGTTTTTGTCGAATTCGCGGTGGATCGAATCCGGGTCGAAGCCCAGCTTATGCGCAAGCTTCTCGACGTCCTCCTGACTCGGACCCGCCTCGAACATCGTCGACATGCGCTGAAATACTTTGTACGCCAAAAACGTCGTCATTTCCTCGATCGGCAAAACTGCGGACGACGCGCCCAAAATATTGTATTGATAGTTCGCCGCATACGTCTTCGGCATCTGATTGATGTTCGTGCGGATGTTGCTGATATAGTCGTGAATGGCGAATTCCTCGCCGGATTGCTTTTGCTCGCTCGCCATGAAGTTCGTGATGTTCTCCGCTGTCACGTTCATGCAGTAGTCGTACGCATTTTCGAGCTGCTTGCCTTCAAGATTCGTCGCCGAAATAAGATGCGCAAGGTTAAACGGCGGCATCGGCGAATTGACCGTCAGGATGTTCGCGTACTGCTGCTTGAACCGGTCGCCTCGCTCATCCACGTTCATCCAGTAGTCGAGCTCCTTGAGCGCCGCATAGCCGTTCTTCTTGATATATTCGCGCGAATGCTCGGTCAATGCCTTGTTCGCCAGATTGACATCCGGCGTGAACAGGTAGCCGAGAATGCCGACTTTGTCGACGCCGGCCGAGCCGTAATCCCGCTCCAGAATGCCGCGCACGATATACGCGATGTCGAGGAAGCAGCCGCTGCCCGTACCGCCGGAGATACCCGTCAACAAGAACACCATCAGCTTCTTGTTCGTGCCCACCGACAGCGTCTTGATTTTGCGCTCGATCGTCTGCACGACCTGCACGATCTTCGTGAACAGCAGCAAACGGCCGGCTTGCCGGACGCCCGAAGCGCCGTTGATGCCGTCGGTAATCGTCAGCTCCGGAGACAGCCATTCTTTCATGTACGGCTCCAAAATGCTGCGGTTTTGCAGCACGCTGCCGATCTCCGCGTTCGACAGCAGCACGAATTCGGTCATCGGATCGAGGCCGATGCCCTTGTACCGCTTGTTGCGGTCGTGCTCGTTCGTCTCGAACGCGAGAAACTCGATGTTGTCGGGCTTCTCACGCTTTTTTTTCGTGAACGGGTCCTCCGGCAGCTTGAACCGCCGGTTCACCTGATACTTGAGCCGCAGCAGCGCATCGATGCCCGTGCCTCCGAGACCGATGACCAGCATCGGGTTATCGATCGTGTCAACGCGGATTTTCTCGCTGACAATGCCGCCGCCCAAGGATACGTCCAACTGCTGTATATGCTCTCTGACTACTGCTTTCATGTCCGGACTCCTCCTGTTACCAAGGCCAAATGGGATATTTATTTCAAGTATTCGACGCTTATCGACTTATTGACGTTTTGAAGTGCGATTTTGATGCGGTCATTTGCACGAATTTCTTTTCCTTTGGCGGCATCGAACACCCGCCCGCCTTTTTCGACGACGCAAGGCGTTGCGTTATGCAGCAGCACCGTGTCGTTCGGACCGGGCCGGAAGACGATATTTTGCGTTTCCGCAAATTCCGGCGCGAGCTGGAGCAGCTGATGCAGCGTCACCTTGCCCTTGAACGCGTTCAGCTTGCGGTACTGCGGATTCGTCCGCTCGCCCGTGTCCTCGTCCTTGACCTCAATCACGAGTTGCCCGACGAAGCCCTTGTTCGCTTTGCGGTAAGCCGACAGCGCATACAGAACGGCTCCCGCAAGCACAAGCGCCCCGACGATCATCGCCGCCCATACGGTCGGGCTGAGCGCGCCGGCCGCCTCCTTCGTCGGCTCGGACACAGGCTTGGATGCCGCTCCGCCGGATTTGGCCGTGAGCTTCACGGGCGCCGTCTCGCGCAGGAAGTTCGTACCTTCCGCCTTGAGCTTGAGCTCGTAATCGTGCGCATCCGGTACCTTGAAGCTGCCCGCAATGCCTTGCGCGCCGATCGTCAGCGGCTTCTCCTCGGTCTTCTTCGTATCCAGGTCCGTCAAGACCGCCGACGCCTTCAAGCCCTTGTACAAATCCGCATCGGCCGTCTTTTGTCCGGCGGTCTGCAAATACGCTTTGACCTGCACTTCGTCGCCCGGCTTGAGCGTCGTCGATGCCAGGGGCTCCATGACGAGCTGCAGATCATAATTGTAAACGAGATTAATGTTAATTTTTTCCTTCTGGACGCCTTTGACCTGCAGCTTCCAGTCGCCTTGCGCCGGCGCTAATACCTTCAATAAAGAGTAAGCGCTCGAAGCCGTATAAACGACGCGATCCGACGGAATTTTCTGCTCCTTGCCGGACGGGTCGAACAGCTTCACCTCCACCGGCTTCGAAGACATGATCGAAATGTTCGCTTCCTGCACGCTGGCGTTCGGAATCGTCACCTTCACATCCTGAAACTGCCCGTTCGCCACGAAGCCGGTCAGCGGCACGACCTTCAGCTTGAAATGGCTCGCGTAAATTTCGCTCAAAATTTGCGGCAGATTGTCCGCCGTGCTCGTGATGAACGATTTGCCTTTCGTTTCGTTGGAGATGCGCTCCAGCACCGCCTTGTTCAGCGTTCCGTCGGCATTGAGCCCGATCGTATAAATCGGGATGCCTTTGTCCTGCGCTTTCTTGATCGCATCGTTGAGCTCCTGATCGGACTGCTGCTGCGTGCGGCCGGCGTTCAGTGAGTTGTTGCCGTCAGTCATCAGCACGATGAGCGGCACGTGCCCCGGCTCGGTACCGGATTCAAGCACCTTCACCGCTTCGCTTACGCCGACGGCGATGTCGGTGTAAGGCCCCTTGGAGAGCTTGTCGATGAACGATTTCAAGTCCTGCTTATCCGCGGCGGAGTTGATGGGAAGCAGCGCCTTTTCGCGCATCACTTGGTCGGTATAAGCGACGAGGCCGATTTTATCGCCCTGCACAGACGCCATATCGACGAACATTTTCATCGCTTCGTTGCTGACTTTGTTAACGTCGCTTTCGTTCATGGACGTGCTGACGTCCACCGACAGAACGGCGTCCATCTTCATATCGACGGCGCCCGCCGGGGCCGCAGCGGCCTGAAGCGGCATCAGGACGGCGAGCAGCAGAGCAGCGGCGGGTCGGAGCAGCGCTTTGATGATTTTCACGTGGTTCATTCCTCCAAACCTATGGACGGCCCGATGTCGAACCATCCCGAACCAATATGGTATAGTGTAGTAAATTGCCGTAGAGGGTAGTACAATGGAACTGCATGTCGTCTACTAATCTACATATTAACTGGTCAGAAAGTAAAATTCCACTAGCGAAACCTTACAGAATTCTTAAGATATCGCCTTTCAAATTCGAAAATACCGGGGAGAGAATCATGCTGACCGTAGCTGTGTTGGCTCTTGGAGCCCTGTTTCTTCTAGCATTTTTTATGTACTGCTCTTATAGCCGGAAGCAAGACGTCCCGCTTGCGGACATCGATGCTGCATTCGCGGCAAGATTAAATCAAGGTGATCCAGGTGAAAGCCATGACGACTAAAACCGCCGTTCAATTCCGCAAAACGCAGGCGACCTCGCATTTGTTCGACCGCTTGAAGCAGTGCCGGCGCTGCAGCCGGTATTCCTGCCTGTGGGACGACCGCTGCCTCTCGTGCGAAGCCGAGGATAGCCGCAGCGCCGTCCCCGAGCAGGCCGGAGCGGTTCTGAAGCACCGCAGGCAGACCGGCATGCTGGCTGTTGGCGCGATCGGCGCCCTCGCCTTCCTGCTCGCCCGCAATGCGGAGCAGATGATTTTGTCCGTCGTCGGCGCCGCTCTGCTGCTCGCGCTGTACATTTTTTTGCATAAGCGCTACGAGCCTATCTTATATAGACGTACGTTAGGCCGTTTACTCCTGCAAGATCAGCAAAAAATTCGCGAAGGCCTGCTGCTCGACATCGACGATGCGGAAGCGGACCTCCGGGCGGAAGACTTCAAGACCGCCTATGAAAAGTTCCGCGAGATCGGTTATTTCATTCAAGACGACTCGATCAAAATTTTAAAGGTGTACTGCCTGAACAAATTTATTTTGCGCAGTGACATGGACCTCGAGCTCAGCTCCCTTCTGCCGAACCGCTTCGACAAAGACGTCGTCGAATACATGCATGAAATCGGCAAAGTGCGTCCGCAACTCATCACCCGCGAAGTGCTCGACTACGTCATGAAATACCGGGGCATGATCGAGAGGCTTCCCGAGGGAAGAGACGTTCTCACGGCGGCGGCCGGAGCCGCGCTGCGCGTGAAATCCAATCTGCACGCGTACCGCAGCCTGCTGCTGGACCACGCTCAAGAGCTGCCGAAGGAACGGCTGCTGCGGCTGTGCCGGCTGCTTGCCGAGCAGCCGGACGCCGATCCCGAGCTGACCCAGAAAGCGCGCGATGCCGTGAAGCTGAAATACGACTTCGACCCGGAATTCCAAGGCATCCTGTAGAAAGGAAAGGAGGCTGCCTATGTCTATCTCTACGTATAAACGATCCATCCGTTACAGAAACGCCGCGATTGCCGTCCTCGTCCTCACGCTCTTGGCGGCGGGCGTCAAAGTCTACGCTTGGTGGCAAAAAGCGGAGCTTTACCAGCAGGCGGCGGCCCAGCTTGCCGCAGGCAACGCGGTCGAAGCCGAAGAGCTGTTCCTCAAGGCGCGAAAAATCGGCTTCGTCGATTATAAAGAAGCGGAAACGGAGCAGGCGCTCAGCTCTCTTCAGCCGGTTACGCAAGCAAAGCGGCTGTTCTCGTCCCTGAACGACCAGATCGCGTCGGCGGTTGCCGTCAACGACGCCGGCAGCTTGGTGAAAGCGTACGAATCGTATCAGAGCGCTAAGTCGCAGGTCGCGAAGCTGGACGAAGGCTCGCAGAAGCGGTTCGCGGAAACCGCGGCTTCCTACAATATCGACGCGCGCTTCGCCGAAGCGTTCGGCTCGGTCAAGACGGCGCTGATCCAAAGCGTCGAAGGCGCCGTCACCAAGAAAAAATTCGATGCCGATACCGCTGTCGGCTTCCTGCTGCAAATTCCCGCGGTCTATTATAAGGACGAAGCGGCGAAGCGAAAAGCTCTAAACCCGCTGCTGCAAAAATACGACCAAGGCCGCCTGGACGCACTCGTCAAATCCAAATCGCTGGACGAAATGTTGAAGGAAGGCGGGGAGCTCCAAAAATTATATAAGGATCGGGGCTGGGAAGCTCCTTGGGTCTCTGCAAAACTTGAGAAGGTGGCACAAGACACGCTGGCCAAGCTGGAGAAAAACGATCTGGGCGGCTTCCTGGCCGCTGCCAAAACCGTGCAGTCCTACAAGGAGTTCTTCGGCAGCGGCAGCAAGCTGAACGGGTATATCCAAACGGTGGTGAACGGCCGAATGGCCCGGGCGGAGCAGCTGATCGCCGCGAAAAAGTATGCGGAGGCCGAAGAGCTGTACAAAACGCTCGGCACCTACCGCGACACGTCCCAAGAGCTGCAGGCGCTCGGTCAGCGCCGATTGGAAAGCGATCCGGCCGTGCTGCTTCAAAAGGCCGGGATCGAAGGCGCCCTCACCGCCGCCACAAGTCTGAAAGGGTCGAACGGCGCGCAATCGGCTGCCGCTGCGGTTATGGACAAGAAAAAGCTCGTACTCGCCCGGCTGTTCACGGACCAGCGCATCGAGATCGCAGAAGGAGCCGTACCGGGCGACCTGGCCGCAGTTAAATCGATTCGTCCTGCTGACGAGCTCAGCACGGAAGGACAGCCCGTCCTGCTGCTCGAAGCGGCTTCCAAGAAGCGGAAAGCCCGCTATGTGGCGTTCGAAGCGCACGGGTCCGAGCTTAAGCCGATTCTCGATCTGGAGGCCGATAAGCTGGAGTCGGTGCGTCCGGGTGTCATAAGCGCCGATAATCCCGTGCCCGAGCGGACGGATAAGAACGGTGCCGACAAGAATAGTACGGACAAGAACGGTACGGCAGCCCCGGGCTCCCAAGCCGGAGCAAAAGCGGTCTACGAATACCGCGGCGGGCGGTATGTCTTCGTCAAGTCCGAAGAAAACGGGAACAACGCTGTCACGAACGGAAACGGCGACGTGAAGCCGGACGCGGATAAAAAAGATCCGAAGGACGTCACGACTAAGGATGCCAAAGAAGGCGCGAAGGAAGTTAAAAGCATTACGGCCAACGAGCTGCCGAAGTACAAAAACTCGAAGGTCGTGTTCCAATGCGACATCCAATCGGTTACGGATAACCGTGCCATCGTCAAGGCTGACGACGTGTTCCTCGTGCTGACTGGCAAATTCAAGTTCGGCACCGGCCCGGCGGTCATCACGGGCACGTACACTTCAACCGAGGATCTGAAGCAAGGAAACAAGACGGTGAAAGCTTACGTCGTGCAAGTATCGTCACTCGTGCAGGACGAAGAGCCGTAAGCCGACCATACAACGTTAAAATAGGGAAGATTTCCGTCTTCAGAGGCGGAGTCTTCCTTTTTTTAGTTTGACGCTGCAACAAATGACCGGGTTTTTCCGTATGAGGAGTATATCTTTTAAGGATCGGAGATTGACGGGCTGTGTTCGATGACGAAGGTCTGCTAAACAAAATACGGGATCATTTTCAATTGCCGGCGTTCGCCGGTTTGAGCCGGGTGCAGCATGAAGAGGAGCCGGACGACCTGCGCATTATTTTTAAAGCAACGACGTCCGACGGACGGAGCTATGCCGTGCGGATGATATCCAACTCCTATTCGGCGTTGGAGGACCTTGCAGGACAAGCCTCCTTGTGCGGGCTGCTCTCCGGCGGCGGACTTAACGTCCCGACACGCTTGTACGGAAGCGACGGACGTCCTTACCTGATTTTGTCGCGGAAAGGACGCGAGATCTGGGCGACTGTGGAAACCTGGCTGCCGGGAAAAGAACCGGAAAGCCTAGCGATTGGCCTCGCCGAACAAGCAGGCGAATGGCTCGGAGCCATGCACCGGATTGCTGGCCAGGCGCTCGCACCGATCCCTTTTACCTCCGGAAGCCCGTGGAGCCTGTTCGGCCAGGAAGACGAGCTGGATCAGGATGCTCAAGCCTTGGAAAAGGCGCTCCAGACTAGCGGCGCAGAGCCGCCACTGGTGCGAGAGTTGTTCGCCCTGTACCGTGAAAAACGTTCCATACTCCGGGCAGGTTGGTCTGAACTGCCGGGCGGTCCGGTGCAAGGAGATTTTTCTTTAAACAATTGGCTTGCGGATGAAAACGGACGTCTGTGCGGCGTGATTGATTTTCATCTGGCAGGAACGGACGTCTTTGTCGGCCATTTGGCGGGAGAAGCATCGTTTCTGGCTTATGCCGCGGACAAGGAAAACGAGGAAACCTCCGAAGCCATAGGGGATCGATACTTGGAGGCGGTGATAGCCGGCTATGAGCGAAGCCGTCCTCTGAACACGCGGGAACGGAGCTTGCTGAACGACTTGATCGGATTGCGCAGGGCGTTTGCCTGCTATCAAGTGGACGAAGTGCTCGGAGAGATCAAGGCGGGAAATACGAAGCAAGTGAATCAGGAGCTGAAAAACATGATTTTTTACTTCAAAAAAGATTACTGCCGAGCGCCGTTGTAGCCTCCATTCATGCAGAAACCGGGAGTCTGTCCCCCGGTTTCCCTTCTTACTGATTCTGCTGCGGCTGCAGGGGTTGACTCGTGCCTTGGACCGTTCGGTTGTTGAGCAAAGCATCCCCGGCCCGATGGCCAACACTGCGCCCGACCGAGCTGCCTACAAGTCCGCCCAACACTGCGCCGACCGCTGTTCCGAAGCCCGGAAGCACGGTTGACCCGAGCATCGCGCCGTACTCTACCCCGGCCATAACGCCGACGGCTCCCGTCACATTTTCTACGGTTTGCACGGCGTATTCCTTCGTCTTCATTTGCCCTTTGGCCAGCGCATTCGTATCCTGTATTTGAGACAAGCCGCCCGAAATCAGTCCGGTCCATACGGAACCGTTTTGAAACATGCTCCCACCTCGTTTCGAGTCATCCGGCCATCACATGGCCGTTCTTTTAGCTTGCCCTGTCCGCATTCAAAACACTCTGTCAGACCCTCGGGTTTACTTCCGTAAGCCTCCCACCGTATCTTTGGCCTGCTCCGTCAAATTCAACACGGCTTCCGTTCCTTTTACCGCAAATTTGCGCATCGTTTTCCGGGCTTCCGGGGAAAATGCCAGCATCATCGCGGCACCCGCAAGTATATAACCGATCGGCAGCTTCGCCATGGTCTCACCCCACCCTTTCAAAAAATAATGTACTACAGATCATCCCACATTGACGAAAAATTATGCATGAACACGAGCTGCATAAATCACTAAAGGCTGTGTATACTAGCGAAAATCAGCCCCAGACTCCAAAACGAGGAAGCCCAAGGAGCGTATGTATGCCTACGGAAAGCTTGAAACATCGACGGTTTGTTCGAATGCTGCCAGGACGCATTCGCATCGAATTTTACGGTCTTCATAACAATCCGGATACGGCACAGCAGATTCAGGCGGAGCTTTCAGTCTGGACCGGAATTACCCTCGTCCGGGCATGCCCGCTTTCAGGCAGGGTTCTTCTGACGTACGATCAGCGGCAGCTGAAGGCAGAGCAAGTCCTCGAACGCATCGAACAGTTGGAAGAGGAGCTTTCGCAGCCTTGTGGCGACCCGAAACCGTTCAGGGCACATGATGCTCCTCCGACTCGGGAGCAGTCCTCCCCTTCCCCGGATGCATCGTACGCCAAGCGGGAAGCCGCGGCCGCGGCGGAGCCACCTGAGGCATCATGCGTAGCGGGAGCTTCAGACCGCATGCCTCTTCCCCTTGCACTCAGCATGGGCGGTCTCGCCGTGCTTGGCGCGAAGCAGCTGCTGCTTGGCAGATCGGCTTTGGCCCGTAGTCCGGCTCCATTTTATTTATCCGCCGGGCTCTCTGTCATTACGGGCTATCCGCTGCTGAGACGGGGGTTTCACAGCTTTGCTAAGGAACGCAGGTGGAACGCCGATCTGCTTCTGGGAACGGGCGCGTTAGCGCTTGCTTTGGTGCGGGAAAATCTGATCGTTTTGGCGGGAATCGGCCTTCTGCAATATGTGGAGTGGAAACGAAATCAGGTGGCGGCGAACCGCTCGCCGGCGGTGCTTCCACCTGAAATTAAGCGATATACGGAGAATGCGAACAAATGGGGGCTAATCGGCGCCGGAGCGACTCTTACGCTAACGCGCGATCCTCTGCGCGCGGTTGCGGTGCTGCTCGCCGCCAACCCCAGACCGGCGTTCATTCCGGCGGAATACGGCTGGCAGCAGGCGGAGCTTGTGTGCGCCGAAAATCGAGCCTTGCTGCCGGACAGCGGCTCCTTGTCCAAGCTGGCAAGAACGAAAACGCTGCTCTTGGAGGATGCTTCGTCGCTTTATCGGGATGAAAGCGAAGAAATTCAATGTTTGACGAAAGAAACGGAGCCCGATAAGGCGATTTGCTTAACGGCCTCATTGCTTGAAAAAAGCAGCCATCCGTGGAAAGCCGAGCTATCGGAAAAAGCCAGACGAACGTGCCGTACCCTACGGACGGCGTTTCAGGTGGAAGAGTCGGCGGAGGGCGTACAAGGCAAAATCAGCGGCTCCCGCGTGTTTGCCGGGAGCTATGCCTACTGCCAGGAACAGGGCATCGACTGCGGAATGTACGAGCTGGAAGCCAAGAGATTGGCGAGGCAAGGCTCGGATGTGCTCTTCATCGGGGTTAAGGCGGAAAGCAGCGGGGGAACCTGCATCGGATTGCTGAGCAAAAAGCGGCAGCTTCATTCGGCACACGCCCCCTTGATTCGCGAATTGAAAGCGCAAGGATGGTCGATCGGCGCTTTAAGCTGCAGCGAAGGGACGGACATCTCGCTGCTGGAGCGGCAAGGTCTCGATACGCACTGGCTATCGCTTCAGCCCGGCGAATGGGCCGAACGATTGGCAGCCGGCGTTCCGCGCGGAGAGAACGCATTGCTGGTGACCAGTGGCGATGCCTCGCCTGTTCATGCCCTGTGTCAGGAATATGGCATTCCATCGATCACGGTGCAGCAGTTGTCCGAGCTTCCGCGGACGTTGGAACTGGCCGCCCGCATGGACCGCAGCGTACACCGAAATTACCGCCTTACCGCAATCTGGAACATGCTGGGCTCCGCCTTGGCAGCATTCGGCTTCATTCGTGCGCCGCTTGTCAATTTGGCTTCCGACGCCCTTTCGTTGGCGTTTATGTCCGCTTTCCGGCAAACGAGCGAGCGGGCAGCTCTGCCGCAGCTTGTGACGGGCGACCGGGAAGCCGCTGCTACGGCGGAAGCGCCCGTTCTTTGGCACGAGGCTCCGTGGGAGCGGGCCGTCAGCCATTATGGCACCGATACCGGGCGCGGGCTTGAATCGAAACAGGTTCATGCGCTGCGAAGCGCTCACGGCAGCAATCATTTGGAAGGACGACCGCCGACGCCTTGGATCGCCTCCTTTTTGGGACAGTTCAAAGAATTTACCACCTTAATCCTGCTTGGGACGACGGCTTTGTCGTTTTTTACCGGCGGCCTGTACGACGGCATTGCCATGAGTGCGGTGCTGCTCGCCAATGCGGCAGTCGGCACGATGCAGGAGCGCAAGGCGGAGCAGGTCATCGAATCGCTCAACCGGTACCAGCCCCCGACCTGCAAGGTGCTCCGTAACGGAACCTTGGAAGAGATTTCGGCACTGGAGCTCGTCCCCGGCGATATCGTGCAGTTGGAGGCCGGCGACCGCGTACCTGCCGATATCCGGTTGGTCGAATCGTATAATCTACAGGTCAGCGAAGCGGCATTGACGGGGGAATCGGTCCCTGTCCCGAAACAGGAAGCCCCCGTCAACGGAGCGCTCCCGCTGGCAGAACGCTCCAATATGATCTATATGGGCACCGACGTTACCCGGGGCAAAGCGACCGGCGTCGTCGTCCAGACCGGTCTGCATACGGAAATGGGCCGTCTTATGTCCCTGCTGCAGAACGACGAAAAAGAATTGACGCCGCTGCAGAAGCAGGTCACCTCCATCAGCAAAAAATTCATCAAAGGAGCACTGATCGTCTGCGGCATCGTGTTCGCCACAGGATTGCTTCGGGGCATTCCGCTGATGGAGATGATCTCCACGTCCATTGCGCTTGCGGCTTCGGCTATCCCCGAAGGGCTGCCCGTAACCATTACGATCGCGCTGAGCGCCGGCATCTTCCGCATGGCCCGCAAGCAGGCGCTCGTCCGCAAGCTGTCCGCTCTGGAAACGCTCGGCCGGACGACGGTTATCTGCTCGGACAAAACCGGAACGCTGACCAAAAACGAAATGACCGTCCGGCACGTCATCTCGTTGAACCGGAGCTGGGAAGTGGGCGGTACCGGGTACGATCCGTCCGGTGAAATTCGCCGTACGGCCGTCTCAGGCCGAGCAGTTGCAGCACTCGAACAGAGCCCGCAGCAGCCTGAGCTTGCCCGCATCCTGCAAATCAGCCTGCTGTGCAACAATGCGAAGCTGGAGCAAGACGACGAAGGACATTGGATCGTCAAAGGTGATCCGACTGAAGGAGCGCTCCTTACTTTTGCCGCCAAAGCGGGCACCCGTCCGGAAACTATGCGGCAATGGCATCGCGGCAAAGAAATTCCTTTCGATTCGAACACCGGCAAGATGAGCGTCGTGTGCAAGGATACGGCCGGGACCGAATCTCAGGACTGCTATGTGTTTACCAAAGGGGCTGTAGAAATGCTCTTACAGCGCTGTACCCAAGTCCAGTCGGATGGCCGGCTGCTCGAACTGACCGAGGAACGCAAACGAATCATTTTGGAGCAGAACGGCAAGCTGTCCGGCGAAGCGCTGCGCGTGCTCGGTTTCGCCTATCGTCCGCTCACGGATGGGGACCTTCCCGAGCCGGACGAGAGGGACATGATTTTCGTCGGTATGGTCGGCATGATGGACCCGCCGAAGCCGGAGGCCGCGCACAGCATCCAGGAAGCGCTGGCGCTTGGCGTCAAGCCGGTTATGATTACGGGCGACCATCCGATCACAGCCATTTCGATCGCCAGACAGCTCGGCATGTACGACGGCTCGCAGCGGGTGCTCTCGGGGCATGAGCTCGACCGGATGACCGACGAAGAGCTTCAGGAAGCGGTCGAGCACACCGCCATTTTTGCCCGGGTGTCGCCGGAGCATAAGCTGCGGATTGTGCGCGCCTTTCAACAGCGAGGCCACCTTGTGGCGATGACCGGTGACGGGATTAACGACACGCCCGCCATCAAGCAAGCCAATGTCGGGATCGCGATGGGAAGAACCGGCACCGAGGTGACGAAGCAAACGGCGGATATGGTGCTGAAAGAAGACGATTTCGGCACGATTGTCGAGGCCGTAAAGGAAGGCCGGACGATTATGGGCAACATCCGCAAGGCGCTCGGCTGCCTGCTCACCGGCAATTTGGCGGAAATCATCGTGTCGAGCGCCGCGGTTATCCTGGGCATGCCGCTGCCCCTCGTACCCGTACAGATCCTGCTCATGAACTTGATCACGGATGCGCTGCCCGCTATGGTTCTGGCCATCAATCCCGGGAATAAAACAAAGCTGACGGAGCGTGTCGAAATCGCCGACGGCAATCTGTACCGGAAAGTGTTCGCACGCGGCGCGCTGCTTGGCTTAGGCTCCCTTGGACTGTTCGCGGCAAGCCTCGCGTCCGGAGTTCCTCTCCCGGCAGCCCGGAGCATCGCTTTTGCCACGCTGGTGTCGGGCCAGCTCATGCAGACGTTCTCGTGGCGGCAGGAGGGCTCAGCCGAGTCGGTCAAGGATTGGAGCCAGGACCGCTTTCTGGTCGGAGCACTCGGCGTATCCTGGCTCTCGCTGCTCGCCGCCCTGTATATACCGCCGGCGGCCCGCTTCTTCCATGCAGCCCCGATCGCATGGAGCCACTGGATTCCGGTGCTTGCCGTTGCCGGCTCGGTAACGCTGCTGTCGAAGCCGCTCGTGGCATGGATCGAGTCGGGACGCCCGGGGGCAGCGAATCCGGTTCGACAAATGCGGACGGCCGTCGTCGCATAGCTTGCTGTCTATTCGGAGGTAAGAATCATGAGAGAACAACAAATCGAAAAATGGCTGGTCGGCGCCGCGCTTACATTTGCGGCGTCGGCGCTCCTTCCCGTTGTCAAAACCACACTGCTTCCTGTTGCCGAAGCGGGTTACCAAGGCTTGCGGAGCGCGGCGGGCGCGGCCCGTTCGTCCTTGCAGCGGGCCCGTGAGGAGCTGGAAGATATCGTCGCCGAAGCACAGTTCGAGCGCATGAAAAAAAAGCTGGACCTTGAAATCGCCTCTTCGGGGGATGAGTTCGGACCGGCGCTGACCGGCAGCGAGGCGGAGGAAGCTGCGCTTGAACGATGACTCTGTCGAATTTCACCTGAAACAGGCGCGGCTCCATCTGGAGCAAGCCTTAACTGCGACCAAGCTGCAAGCTTCCAATGAGGAAGCCCATCAATTAATGTCGGAGCAATGGGGACATTTTTTTGCCTTTTTGATTGGAGACGGCAATCGAGAAACGGAACTAAAGGAGACTTGAAGCATGCAGGAGCCCTCTGTCGATTTCCATTTGCGCGAAGCGCTGTCCCATTTGGATGCGGCGCTGAATAAAAGCATTCTTCATGTCCAAGCGGACGCAGCGGCCAAAAAAGAAGTGGGACAGCAGTGGGAACGATTTTTAGGGGAATTTTTTCAGCAGGTCCGGGAAAAGGGAAAGCAATCCAAGCTCAACCTGTGGAGCTGGATCGCTTTCCCGCGCATTCGCTAGACGGAATCGGTCCGAAGCCTGGCGAGCGCGCTCTGCCCGGTCTTATTAGACCGCGTCAATTTCGCCGGTCCGACCGCAGCGGGAAACCGAACGGCTTGCAGGCAGGCTTCCGTTTGCCGTGCCGTTCAAAGTGAAGGGTGGCGTTGATCTCGCCGCCGAGAATCAGGACGATGCTCGACAAATATAACCACGTCAGAAGCACGATGATGCCGCCAATGCTGCCGTACGTTTTCGTATAGTTGCCGAAATGGTTGACATAGTAGGAGAATAACAGCGAAGTGGTCACCCAGCCGACGGTAGCGAACAGAGCGCCGGGCAGCACTTCTCTGAACGTAAGCCGCAAATTAGGCGTGAAGCGGTATAACAGGACGAATACGACAGCAATAGTCGCAAGCGGAATAGCGTATTGCGCAAAATTCCACAGCAAATCGAAATTTCCCGGGAAATGTACAATATTGTAAAGCGCCAAACCGATAATCCTGCCGAAGATTAGCAGCACGAGGGTGAACAAAATGACAACGGCTAAGACGAAGGTAAAGAGAACGGCGATTCCCTTCACCTTCCAGAACGGACGGCTCTCCTCCTCGTCGTACGCCTTGTTCAGTGCCTTAATAACCGCGCTGATGCCGTTCGAGGCCGACCACAGGGCAGCAAGCAATCCGATAGAAAGCACGGAGCCGCTGCGCGACCGTTGAATTTCTTCGTAAGCGTCCGCCACCGCTCGGCTTGACAATTCCGGCATTATTCGGGCCATGCTGTCGATAGCTTCTGCTGCCGTAATATCGGTGAAGCTAAGGAAAGCAATAACGAAAATGAGAAACGGAAAAAAAGCCAGAATCAAATAATACGTAAGCTGCGCCCCCAATGCGGGCACCTCATCGTCTTGAAACCGGCAGTACAGCTGCTGTAAAAAAGCCGCGAATCCTATCCGCCGCTTCGCATTTCTGCGGCCGAAGGACGTTCGCGTACCCATGTCGAATCCGGTTTCATCGAACGAAGCGCGCTCCCGATCTCCGGGCTCTACGGTTCTCGTCATCACACCTTCCCCCTTCCGCTGCCGTATATTCGACAGCTTAGCTTGGAATTGTGCTTGGAGGTTACTTAACCGTAAAGCTCCTCTTATGAATCAAGAGCAGACAGCCGGCAACCGTGGCGTTCGCCCAGCAGCACGAACCGGCGCTGTCTCCATTCAGACGGGGGAACGCTGCTTTTCCATAAACCCGGCGGCATCTTGATCGGCCTTGCTCTGATTGCATGCATAACAGGAGCATACGCAGTTCACCGGCGTCGTATGGCCTCCCTTGGATTTCGGGACGATATGGTCGATCGTATCGCCGTATCCTCCGCAATAGCGGCACGTATAATGATCCCGGGTCATAATCATGCTGCGGAAATCATCGTTGCTGTACAATCGGCGGATCATGTATGGCGTAACAACGACAGCCGCCTGTTCCTCTACCAAAAGCACTGCGAGGCTCCATTCGATTTCTTGCATCCACGGCCTGCCGTTATTGCTTTTTCCCTTCATGCGAATCATACCCTGCCGGTCTTGTCTCAGCAGCTTCGCCGCTCGAGGCACCAGGGGTGCTTGCGGGGCTGGCGCAGCCGGCTTTTTCCGCTCGCATTTGCGGCATATGTTTTTGCGGGAGGACCCGCTTGCTTTCCGGCCGCTTCGGGGCGGGAACTGCCGGTAATATTTGCTTTGTCCGCAGCGTTTGCACGATTTGTACAAGCTGCAGTAGGCTCCGATCATGTTGTTCCTCTTCTTTTCGTCTGACATCGCTAAGGATTAGTATAACAGGTTTGCCGGGATTTCCGCATGTTCCATTCTTTAACGCCGCTTATCGTTGACGCTACATATCATTAACGGCACAAAAAAAAGCCGGAGCGTCGCTCTCCGGGTGATTGTTGAGAAAGTGGTTAATTGAAGTAATAGAGGTGTACGAGGGGGTAGGATATCTACTTCCGGTCGCTCTTGTCTGCAAGAAATTTTTAATTGAAGCCGCTTAGCAGCGGGTATTTCCCGCAGACAAAGGCGAGCGCTATCGCTCCTCCAGTAGATACCCCACCTCCGTATGTTTCTCTATTTCAGTCAAAACCTCTTTCTCAACACTCTATTCGGCCGTTCGGCCTTATCCGCTAACCTCCGTTTGCGATTTCACCCCCGGCTGAGCGGTAATTTGCTTATAGAGCATGAAAAACACAACGACCACGATAACCTCAAATGCACCTGCCCAAAAATACATCTGTCTTACCCCGAGGCGGTCGGTCAGAAATCCCGTAAAAAAGCGGGATAGCGGCGTAGAAGTCATACTAATCGCCGCAAACAGACTGCCGACCCGCGCCATGTAGCGATTGGGCACCTCTTTCTGCATCATCGTGCGGATAAAAATGTTGACCAATGCCGTACATACGCTCAGCCACGCGAAGTTTAGACATAAAAACACAAGGGTGGAAGAAAAGCAGACCGTTAAAATCGCCAATCCCTGGCCCAAAAATCCGATCAATACATAAAGGAAGGACGGCTGCTTCACGCTTTTCACCGACAATAAACTCCCACAGACGATCCCGGCAGCGGCCTGCCAAGTATAAATATACGACATATGCTGCGCATCCCAGTTCATACTTTTCATTAGAAACGGAAGCAGCAAGCCGTTGCTGTTCGCCCCGATATTTACACAAAAAATAAGCCATAGGAGCGTCATCATCATTCGGCTGTTCCGAATAAAGACCCAGCCCTCCGTAAGGCTTTGCGTATAATGCTTCCATTTGCCGGATTTCGCTTTAGGTTCAGTTTGCGTCTTTTGGATACGAACGAATAGAAGAAGCAGTGCCGATGCCGTATAGCATCCGGCCATACAAAGAAAGGAAGCTTGAATGCCGAGCAGATTCATGCATAGTACGCTTATGGAAGGGGCAATCAGGGACAAGACGCGGGCAAGGGTGTACCACACGCCGTTCATTCGGCTTAAGTGGTCCTCGGACACAAGCTGAGGCTTGATCGTCTCTACCGCAGGATAAAAGCTGGCATCCGTGATGGCAAAAGCGATAGCGATCAGCAGAAGCACAACCAAGGACGGGGCCTGGGTCGTGCTCACCAGCATCAATCCAACCATTAGGAGCGCACGTATCACATTAGAGACGGCGATGATTTTTTTGGCTCCCCATACATCGACCCAGGCCCCGCAAAATATGCTGGCGGCAAATTGGGTGATCCCGCTGACCAGCATAATCGTCCCCATATATTGAACGGAATGCGTCGCCGACGCGATATACCAGGAAAATACGAAAAAGTAAAGCAAGTCCCCGATGCTGCTCACCATTCCACATGCGACAAAGGCCAGGAAATTTTTATTGAGCATGGTTTACTTCCCTTTCTCGCGCATCCTAGGCGTTTGCGGAGGTGGCCTTTTGTACCGCCATTTTGCGCTTTTCTTTGCCGACGATGCGGATCACGTCTTTAATTTTGGACTTCAGCGGGGGACAGGGGGCTACCCCCTTCTCGATCCGCACAAGCGGACACGACGCGCCTTGACAGGAAGGACGCAGGAAGCAGGATTTACAGCCGGAATCTTCCGACTCGTCGTTCATAATCCACAGCGCGTGCTTGTCGGCATCGAGCTGCATTTGTCCGTCTGGCGTGATGCGCCCGATTTGATTGTTTTCGTTGTACAAGGCTACGGTGCATTTGTAGACGATACCGTCCGAACCAATGACGAAGGAGTTGGATTTGGCCGCATAGCAAACGTAACCGCCCGGCTTCAAAATGTCTTCCAGGTCGTTGCCAAGCCCTTCTTCTAGGCCCATCGTGCACAAATTCAATTGATGCTTCACCGACTCCTTGAGCGACACCACTTCCAGATTGTCGTCGTTCTTCCCCCCCCATTTGCCGATCGGGAAATAATCGATGCGGAACCGCGGATCTTCTCCGAAATGGACGCGGAGCTTTTGGATAAAGCTTGGAATCTGATGCACGTTCGTCTGGTCAAAGTTAATGCGGATTTTACAGCGGAACGGTTCGGGGCGTTCCTTGAGGTGCAGCAGGTTTTGAAAAATCGTTTCGAACGTGGGAGCGCCGTTCTGCAAATACCGGTTGGCGTTATGCTGCTCGGCGTCGCCGTCCAGCGTAATTTGGAAAGCGAATACGCGACAGGCAAACAGCCGCTCAATCGTTTTCTTCGTCAGCAGGTATGCATTCGTGGTCATGTTCGACCGGTATTTCACGCCGTACTCGTCGCACAAGGGAATGATATGCCGTGAGATTTCTTCTATCGCATCAAGCGCAAGGAGGGGCTCGCCTCCAAACCAGCTCATTTGCAAATGGTTAAGAAAGCGGACTTTGTGCCGAAGGAACGTTTTGATGCCTTGAATGACCTCCGGCTGCAGCTTGCCTTTTTCGAACTTCTCATAGCAGTATTTGCACCGGAAGTTGCACTGCTCGGTCGTCAAAAAGATGAGCCTGAGCTTCTGCTCGCTTCTCCCGATCATTTCGTGCAGCATGCGGGCGCGAAAAAACTCGTTGATATCCTCGCGGACGAGGAAGCCTTGCTTCTTCAAGACGGCGGCCGCGCCCTCCAACGGTTCATCCGCTCCTAGCTTGAGCAGTTGATCGATATAGGGAACCTGCTCGGCCGAAATATGCATAAATGCGCCTGACATCGTATTCGTGATGTACATGCTTCCATCCGGCTCCGCCGCCTTAATGTTATAGCGGGAGGCGCGATACCTTTTTTTACCGGTTGACCCTTCGCGCTGCGGCAATACTGTAAATGGTTCCATTCCATTCACCGCCCTCTTTAAGAGTTAGAAGAGCTGGAAACGAATGTCTCCAGCTCCGTGATACTTAGCAATTGTTACAGTTATCGTTCGCATCGCTATCTTCGCCGCCGATAATCGAGGACAATTCCGCCAAATCTACAGCCTCGTCCAATACGTCTACACCATGGAAAGTATTTTCCATTTTCATGTGATATCACCTCCTTTCATGAAGAAAAAGATGGATCATCATGTGGTAGTACAATAAAGCTCGTACATGTTGTTTATGTATTTCGCGCAGGTATACGGATTAGGCGGATGGCCTCCCGACATTTTTTCTCCCGTTGCGGTGACGGTTACATTTCCGTCCGGAATGGCAACGCGGTGGCCCAAATCCAGCAGCTTTTGCACATTGGCTTGTACGACGGCCGTGTTGTACATGTTCATATTCATCGTAGGGAAGAACAAGACAGGTCTAGGAAAACAAAGGATGAGCATCGTCAGGAGATTATCAGTGATTCCGTTGGCAGCTTTGGCTAACGTGTTGGCGGTGCAGGGCAGTACGATGAACATGTCCGCCCACGAGGCAAGGAACGAATGAGGCACGGCGACGTCATATGCAGGGTCGAGCATTTTTTGATAGACTTTCCCTTCGATATGTGCGCCCAAAAATTGCGGGTTGATGAAGTTGGAAACATTGTCCGAAACGACGACCCTTACTTCGGCTTGCAGCTTGTCCTGAAAAATCCGTATATAATACGGCAATTCGATGATCGCCGAAGAGGCGCTTGCTCCGATCAGCAGCTTCATAGATTCCCCCTCCTTGGTATAATCCAAATCCATTCGACGCATCGTTGCGGACGAATGATGTAATCGCTTCCATTTAAAATTTTAAAAAAAGCGTCGAGGGGAGTTCCTATCCATCCGTCTGCAGAAGGTAGATTCTCTTAATTAACATATTCGATTGAGGAGTTCTTGAAACATAATATACACCACGAGAACATGGTTGTAAATTACTTTTTAAATAAAATATTACTTTTTTAGTTTTTTTATCAATTTAAACGAATATATCCCTCCGTGTCGCAACGCGCGATCATGGACCTCCCCCGGTCACTCCAGCAGCTTGCCAAACGGTCCGAAAAGGAAGTCGACAAGCTGCGTCGGCCCGGGCAGGTCCGGGAAAAGAACAAGCAGCAGGGTCAATACCCAGCCTATCGCCGTAAGCATAGCGAAAGCCCGCTTTTCCCGTTTGGAATATTGCCGGAATTTAGGCCATTCGTATCCGATCATGAACAAGACGGCCACAGTCACAACGACAACAGACCCCCACTTCATTTCGGTTTCACCTCGTTTTTGGGCCGGCTTGCCTGGACCGTAGCCATCCCGGTGCGGACAATACGCGCCCTCGATTCGATACGTACCTCGACTTGCGGAAAACGTTCCTCCCAGCGCTGCTTTTCTTTTTTCCAGAGCTGCGGATAGCGGCGGTGAAACGCTTCTGCGAAGTTGAATATATCCGCGTGCAGCTCCTTTTGCGGATGAACCAGCGCCTCGCGGATACGCTTCTCGATTTCTGCGGACAGCTGCTTTTCCAAGCTTTCCGTCACTTTCGTGTCCACCAGATTTATGTTTGTCGTGTTTTGGATGACGCCATCTTCCGTTTGAATCCGGACGGTCACACTCCACCGGTCCCCTTCAATAAGGGGAAGCAGCTTTGTCCGGCTGTCCAAAATTTTGAACGAGATGAGCCCCTTTCCTTCCTTGGGGGCAAGGGTAACGGTAGCCGCCTCCACCTCGTCGCGGAGCCAGAGCAGCCCCCGAGTCACCCGATCGTCAATGAAGCCGACCATCCGGTCCTTCTTCAATATGACCGAGCCGTTAATGTACGCATCCGTCCGTTTCGGATCACTTCCGGGCTGCGCCGGCAAAGTTTCGATCCAGGGAAGGGCCGCCGCTCCGGCATCGCTAACGAGCATTTCCGCAAAATCTTTGACCGTGACCTTAAGTCCGGTCTGGGACTTAGCCATTTCCCTTAGCGACTCGGCCGAGCTTCGCTCCAGTGGAGGCATCAGAGTTAAAATGTCCTGCGCACGCCCTTTGCATATGAACATCTCCGCCCGTTCCCGCGGACCCGGGTCCCGCATTATAAAATCGATGTTCTCGCGGATGCCATCTCTCGCCAGCGCTTCGCCAAAAACGAAAACCTCGCCGTGTCCCCAAAATATACGCCGCGATAGCTTCTCCTGCAGCTTGGTCATCGCATCGGCCAGTGTATAGCCGGTTGCCGAACGAAGAATCGTTTGCCCGCTGGTAGACGTCTTTCCGCCTCCCCCGGAGCCTCCGCTATCCTGCCCACCGCCTCCGGAAACTCGCGGAACGAAGAGCTGAACCGACAGCTTGACGAGCCCGCCCTCTGCCTTATCCAAACCGGCAGCCATAATAATCGCCAGATCGTTGACCTCCTTCCGATCCCAGCAGCCGGGCAGCAGCAAGAGCAGCAGCGCAGCCGATGCCGTCATCGCAAGCCTGAGCCCCTTCCAACCGGCTCCCGGTACCATGGAATATGCCTCCTTTCTTTTGGTACAGATTCGTTCGGCGGTTACCCTCCCGCTTTTTGCCGTACCAAAGCCACGCCCAGCAGCAGCATCGGCAAGGCCCCTTTGACCACCCACAAATAGATCGCCCCGCTCGTCGCGAAGAAATGAGCCATGACCTGCAAATTGGGCGTGACCCAGACGCTGAATACCGTTACCAGCAATCCGATCGGCGGAACGATCAGACGATAATCGGAAAGACCGAGCCACTCCGCAGCTATGTAGACCAGTAAGTAGTAGTAAACGCAAATTTTGACGAACATCCCCAGCAGCCAAATCGCCATCAGGAAAGCTTCCAAATGCTCGATGAAATCCGCCAGCGCGATATAGCGGGTCGCAATCATCAGCGGATAAGTAAACCCCACCGTAATATCGCCGAACAGCAGCAAGACCGCAATATTGGTGACCACCATCGTCCCCGTGACGGCGAGAAGCGACAGCAGTCCCCAGCGCAGGCTCTTCGGGCGGTCAGCCACGAAAGGGAATAGAAAAGAAAGGATGAAAAAATCGGCAAACCAGCTCTGAAGCACGAGCGAGCCTTTGATGGAAGGCTTGATGCCGTTTTCCAGCATGGGAAACATATGCTCCGGATTGAAATCCGGAATCAGCAAAGCGATAAACAGCAGCAGAATAAAGACGAAAAACGGAATAAACAGCTGGGCGCAGCGGGCGATGACCTCCAAGCCGCCGCGGACGGCATAAGCGCACACGGCTATCATACAGCTGACCACGAAGATGGCCGGCGTCCGGGGCAAAAAGCTCCCTACGACAAATTCGCTATATTCCCGGGCTACAAAACCAAGGTCGTGCAAATAGGTGAAAAAAAACAGAAAGCCGAACAGCTTGCCAAGCAGCCGGCCGAGTACCCGCTCGCCGATGGCAATCAGCGTCTGGCCCGGGTTCAGCGCATGCAAGCGGTGCGTCGTTAAGATCAGCGCAAGCCCGAGAAAAAGGCCCCAGACCGGGGAGAGCCACATGTCGCGGCCCGCGCGCTCCATCGTGAGAGAGGGCACGATAAGAATGGCCGTAGCCAAAATCGCCGCGTACATCAGGAGTCCCATCTGAAAAGCGGATATTTTCCCGCGTTCAATCATGCTTGTTCTCCCCTTGCTCCGGCCCCGGCTTCAGTCCGGAAGACTGCCGGACCGGATTGTAGCTGCCCGTCAAATGCGGCCTCGTGTTGTGCGTCCATAGCGGCGCCCGCGACAGTACTTCTTTGAAAATCCCCCACTTCATCGGGGCAACCGGCTCCAGATACGGCACGCCGAAGGAGCGCAGCGCGCTCATATGGACAACAATCGAAATGACTCCGAGCATCAAGCCGAGAAGCCCGAGCATGCCCGCAAGGAACATGAGCGGAAACCGGAGCAGCCGGACCGAAATACCCAGCGTGTACCGCGGAATCGTAAACGATGCAATGCCCGTAATGGCCACCACCATGACCATCGGGGCGGAGACGAGCCCTGCGGCGATCGCCGCTTGGCCGATGACCAGCGCACCGACGATGCTGACAGCCGCGCCGACCTGCTTCGGCAGCCGGACACCGGCTTCGCGCAGCGCCTCGAACGATACTTCCATCAGGAGTGCTTCCACCAGGGCCGGAAACGGAATTTCTTCCCGCGATCTGGCGACACTCAGCAGCAGCGTCGTTGGGATCATCTCCTGATGGAAGGTCAAAATGGCTACATACGATGACGGAATGATCAGCGCGATCGCCAGGAAGAGGTAGCGGAGCCAACGGATCAAGGTTCCCGCCCAGAAACGCTCGTAATAGTCTTCCGGCGATTGCATCAGCGAGAAAAACGTAATCGGCATCACTAAAGCAAACGGACTGCCCTCAATCAACAGGGCGGCCCGGCCTTCCAGCAAATTCGCGCAGACCACGTCCGGACGCTCGGTCGACAGAAGCTGCGGAAAAACGGACCGCGGATTGTCTTCGATCAGCTCTTCGATATAGGAGCTGTCCAGAATGCCGTCGATGTCGATGCGCCCCAGCCGTTTCTCAATCTCATCGATCAAAGAAGCATCGGCCAAGCCTTCGACATACACGATGGCGGTCTTCGTTTGCGTATAACGCCCGATCTTGACCTTTTTTATTTTAAGGGCAGGCGTTTTGATGATACGGCGGATCAAGGTGGTATTGACGTTTAGCGTCTCGATAAACCCCTGCCGCGGACCGCGGACGACGGCTTCGGCCACGGGCTCGTCGATGCTTCTTTTATCCCATTTGGCTACGCACAGTGAAACGCCTTCCTTCTCTCCGTCCACAAGCAGGACGGGATTGCCGTTCACGATATGATCGTTGATCTCCTCTACCGTATTGATTTTCTGGGCATGAGAAATCGCGATCCGCTTCATGAACGGAGTTTCCAGCTGCCCGGTGTCCTGCTTAAGCGGAGCCAAAATATGCTCGTCGATTATTCCCGTATCGCACATGCCTTCGACGAAAATCAGGACGGCGTCCGTCTGCCCGTAGATGAGAAAACGATGAAAAATGACATCCGCACAATTTTCATACAGCGCGGTTAATGTCTCCAGGTTGTCCACCAGACTAAGCGACAGCTCGTCTGTCCGCATTTCGGGCCCTTGCTGCATCCCAGTTGCTTGTCGAGAAGAGCCGAACCGCTTCGAAAAGAGCTTGGAAAATAAGTTCACGGCAGATCCTCTCTCGCTGATGCGGGTTTTGTACACATGTTTCCCTGGCTGGAAATATTTTATCCAACCCGATGGCCCTAAGAGAGACGGTTAATTTCTTCGATAATTCGGGCCCTGTTCGCTGAAAAGGGTAAAATCCGGCGTATGTCCGGTTTGTCAACGCGGCAAGTTATTTCTATACTGTAATTAGTGGCATGTGCAACTATTTTGAGAGCGGGAGGAAGCCGGATGATCGATCAGCGCCATACGATTACAAGGTGGGTATCGCTGCTGTACCGTTACGGACAAATGTACATCGGCGAGCGGCTCAAAGCGCATGGTATCGGCAAAGGCCAGCATATTTTTCTGAACGCGCTGTATAAAGAAGACGGCCTCAGTCAAGAGGAGCTGTCGAGCTATTTGAAAATCGATAAAGGAACAACGGCCAAAGCGCTGAAAAAACTTGAGGCGCAAGGCTATGTGCTCCGGCAGGTACGGGAGGAGGACAAGCGTTCTTACCGCGTCTTTTTGACGGAGAAGGCTTGGCGGATCAAGGACGAGGTGCGCGGGGTACTCACTGACTGGAGGCACATCTTGTCCGACGGCTTGACGGAGGAAGAGCAGCGGCTCGCCTTGGAACTGCTGGAGAAGATGGGCAGCAATGCGGCCCGGTTTAACGAGGAAAACGATAAGACGCCGAAAGCATAAGCAGAGAAATTACATTGGAAGGCAGGTGAACGCTTGTGAATCTGAGGCATGCGGGGATGAGGGTAGTCAATAACAACTTTCATGCCCTGACCCATAAAAACTACCGTTACTTTTGGTTTGGACAATGCGTTTCCCTAATCGGCACCTGGATGCAAAACATCGGCCAATCCTGGCTCGTGCTGACGCTGACGGGCTCGCCCCTGCTGCTCGGGCTGGTAGGAACGATCCAATTTTTGCCCGTTACCTGCTTTTCACTATTTGCGGGAGCGCTCATCGACAAGTTTCCGAAAAGGAACATTCTGATCGTGACCCAGACGGTATCGATGTTTCTGGCTTTGATCCTGTCTGCTCTTGTTTTTACGGACACGGTCAAGTACGGCTATATTCTGGTCCTTGCTTTTCTGCTCGGGCTGACGAACACGTTCGACATGCCGACGCGGCAGGCGTTCAATATCGAAATCGTCGGCAAGGAAGACTTAATGAACGCGATCGCGCTCAATTCGACGACCTTCAATCTGGCCCGCATCGTGGGACCGGCGATCGGCGCGGGCATGATGGCTTACCTTGGAGCCGGGTGGTGCTTTCTGCTCAACGGACTTAGCTTCATAGCCGTCATCTACGGGCTGCTGCAAATCCGTACGACGCCTTACGTCCGCGAGAAGAAAAAAGACACCGGGCTGCTCAAGGAGATTAAGGACGGTATCGTGTACATTTCCAAGGACCGGCTGTTGGCGCGCACGCTGCTGCTCGTTGCCGTCGTCGGCACCATGGCTTATAACTTCAGCGTGCTTATTCCCGTCTTCACGAAAGATGTGCTGCATATGCAGGAGAAGACGTACGGGCTGATGATGTCCTGCCTCGGCGCCGGGTCGCTGCTTGGGGCGCTGATGATGTCGTTCCGCAGCAAAAAAGGCCCTCGGCTGTCCGTGATCATCGCTTGCTGCCTTCTCATCTCGGTTTTCCTGCTGTTGAACGGGATGGCTGGCTCCGTGTACACGTTCGGCCTGCTGCTGGCGCTGCAGGGCTTCTGCAACATCCTGTTCTCGACCAACTGCAACTCGTCGCTGCAAATTCATTCCAAGGAAGAGTATCGGGCCCGGGTCATGAGCGTGTACTCGCTCGTCTTCGCCGGCTCGACACCGGTCGGCAACCTGTTCGCCGGCTACGCGGCCGATCATTACGGGGCCAACGGCGCGTTCTTCCTGTGCGGCTTGTTTTGCCTGATTCCGTGTTTGATCATTATCATCGCGTACCGCAAAAAAGCGGACGAACCCGAAGAGTCCGCCGCGGCATGAGATGACGCGGATAAATAGAGCGATAGAGAATTGACCGTCAGGCAGGCTTGTCAAGAAAGTGGTTTTGACAAAAATAGAGATGCAAACGGAGGTGGGGTATCCACTGGAGAAGCGATAGCGGCCGCCTTTGTCTTCGGGAAATGTCCGCTACTAAGCGGCTTCCAATCAAATTTCCCGAAGACAAGAGCGGTTGGAAGTGGATACCCCACCCCCTCGTAACTTCTATTTCATCATTTGACAACTTTCTCGCCAAGACTAAGGCAACTCAGCGGTCAATTCTCTTTTTATATTATAGCTGCTACGCGCTTTTTTGCCGGACCAGCTTGGCGCTCATTTGCGGGCTAAACTGCTTCTCCCATTTCGAGACCACAATCGTAGCCAGCGCATTGCCGATCACGTTGACGGTAGCTCGTCCCATATTGAGCAGGAAATCGATGCCCGCAATGAACGCCAGCCCTTCGAGCGGAAGCCCGACCGATTTCAGCGTCGCCAGCAGCACGACGAACGATAGGCCGGCTACCCCAGCGATGCCTTTCGAAGTGACCATCAGCACCAGCAGCAGCGAGAGCTGCTCGCCAATCGACATATGAATGCCGTAAAGCTGAGCGATAAAGATGGAAGCAAGCGCCTGATACAAGGTGGACCCGTCCAGATTGAAGGTATAGCCAAGCGGAATGACGAAGGAAACGATCGATTTCGGACATCCGTATTTTTCCATCTTCTCCATCAGCTTAGGTAGTACGGTTTCCGAGCTGGCTGTGGAGAAGGTCAGGATCAGCTCGTCCTTCAGCAGGTTGAGCAAGGCGAAAAGCTTGATGTTCACCAGCTTGGCCACCGCCCCGAAGCAAACGACGACAAAGAAAGCCATCGCGCCGTAGGTCACGAGAATCAATTTACCCAAGGGAAGCAGCGATTGCACGCCGAATTTCGACACCGTCACCCCGATCAGCCCGAACACCCCGAATGGAGCCGCTTTCATCACATACCCGACGACATTGAACATCGTTTCGGACACCATCTTGAACATGGCGACCAGCGGTGCACCTCTCTCCCCGAGCGCTGCCAGCCCCAGCCCGAAAATAACCGAGAAAAAGATGATCGCCAGCAAATCTCCCTTCGCCATGGAGTCGACGATATTGGTCGGGACGATGTTGATCAGCATATCGAAATGCCCTTTGGCCTCGACTTGATTCGTCGTCTCGACGTATTTGGAGATATCCCCTTTGGTCAGCTCCTGCATGTTGACACCGGCGCCGGGGTGGAAAAAGTTTGCGAAAAACAAGCCGACGACAATCGCCAGCGTCGTGACGATTTCAAAATACAGTATTGTGCGGAAGCCGAGCGTTCCGAGCCGTTTGGCATTTCCCATCCCTGCGACGCCAACGACAATGCTGGCGATGACGATCGGGACGACAATCATTTTGATCAGCCGGAGAAACATGTCGCCGAGCGGCTTCAAGTACGTTTCCACCCCGGGGTTTTTGTAAAAAATGATGCCGACGATAATTCCCGCCACCAGCCCCGCGAAGATTTGATACGCGATTCCAAACTTTTTCATAACGTCCCCCCACCTTCTAAGTTGTTGAACAAAAGCATCAGACCACGCATAAGTTGTTATACAAATTCCCGACAAAACACTTGCATTTTCGACAACCCATCGCGTATGATAGCGATATGTGTATGACAAATTTCACATTCACATCATACAAAAGCGTTTTCATTTTGTCTATAGCTAATTTTAAATTCATTTTTGTATAACAACTTATAAGGACATCGGAATGAACGACTCGAGAGGAGAGACAAAATATGTATGACTACATTGTGATTGGCGGCGGCATTGTCGGACTTTCGACGGGATATGCGCTCACCCGCCGTTATCCGCAGGCGAAAATTCTCGTTATGGAAAAGGAGGGCCGGCTTGCCTTTCATCAAACCGGGCATAACAGCGGCGTCATCCACTCCGGCATTTATTACAAGCCCGGCAGCCTGAAGGCGCGTTTTTCCAAAGAAGGCGGGGATGCGCTGCGCCGCTTCTGCGACCAGCACGGGATTGCTTACGACATGTGCGGGAAAGTGATTGTCGCTACGGAGCCGGAGGAGCTGCCGCTGCTGGAAAACTTGTACGCACGCGGCCTGCAGCACAAGCTGGACCTGGAGCTGATCGACGCCGAACAGCTTCACGCCATCGAGCCTCACGCTGCCGGTCTGCGGGCGATTCGCGTCAACGCAGCCGGGATCGTCGATTATAAAAAAGTGGCCGTGGCGTTCGCGGACGTCATTCGGCAGCGGGGCGGCGACGTTCTCTTGAACACCGAGGCACAGCGCATCCGAGAAGGAAGCGAAGGGATCGAGGTCGAATGTAATAACGGGACCTACCGGACGCATTATTTGATCAACTGCGCCGGGCTGCACTGCGACCGGATCGCGGCCATGCAGGGCCTAGAGACCGGCATGAAGATCGTTCCTTTTCGCGGAGAATATTACGAGTTGAAGCCAGAGAAGCACGGACTGGTCAAGCATTTGATTTATCCCGTGCCGAATCCCAACTTCCCTTTTCTGGGCGTGCATTTTACACGGATGATCGACGGTCACGTTCACGCCGGGCCGAACGCCGTGCTGAGCCTCAAGCGGGAAGGCTACCGGAAGACGGATTTCGACCTCCGCGATTTTATGGAAGTGATGACGTACCCGGCTTTCTGGAAAATCGCCAAGCAGAACATGGGAGAAGGCTTGAAGGAAATCTTCCGCTCGTTCAGCAAGGCCGTGTTCGTGCGCAGCCTTCAGCGGCTGATCCCGGAAATTCGGGAGGACGACTTGATCCCGTCCGCGAACGGCGTGCGCGCGCAGGCGTTAACGAAGGACGGAAAGCTCGCCGACGATTTTCTGATCGTGCAGAACGAGCGCTCCATCCACATTCTCAACGCGCCCTCCCCGGCCGCGACCGCATCGATTGCCATCGGAGAATCGATCAGCGAGCGCATTCCGGAGCCGAAGCATTCCATTCCCTATGCCGTAGGGTAAGAAGGATGAGGAAACGATATGGCCAAAAAAGAGAAGATTTCGCAAAAAATTGTGCGCGACGTGCTCGCGATGATTGAGGAAGGACGGTTTCCGGCGGGCTCCAAGCTGCCCACGGAAACCGAGCTGGCTGCGCATTTCGGCGTCAGCCGGCTGCCGGTCCGGGAAGCCCTCAGCGTGCTTCAGGCGATGGGAATCGTCTCCTCGCAGCAGGGCGGCGGAAGCTATGTGGAAGACGCCATCCCCTCTTCCCTGCTCCAGCACTTTCAAATTCAATATGCCGATGCCGAAAGCATCCGGCACTTGTTTGAAATGCGCAAAATTTTGGAGCCGGAAGCCGCCGCTCTCGCCGCGGCCAGACGGACGCCGGAGCAGCTCACAAGCATCCGCGAGGCATTGAAGCGAATGGAGGACGATTTAAACACGGAGGGCGGAACGGCGCAGGAAGCGGATTTTGAATTTCACCGCTCGATTATTGCGGCGACGAACAATCCGATCCTGATCCGCATGATGGAAAGTCTATCTTCGCTGTACCGCAAATCGCTCGAAATTACGCTCAAGCAAAACATCGGCTTGAAACGGAAAAAGCAAGTCGTCTACAACGAGCACGAAAATATTTTGCTGGCGATCGAAGCCGGAGAGCCGGAGCTGGCGAAGGTGCAGTCCGTGATTCACGTCCGGAATGTGGAGAAGAAGCTCTTTTTGTTTCTTGAAACGTGAGTGAATCGTGAGTCAGCCGCTGCCCTCGGCCGCTTCGTAGCGAATCGTTCCTGGCTCCCGGCGGAAGCCGCGCGTCATCCAGAGCAGGTACAGCAGGCCGAGCAGTGTCCAAGCGCCGCCGAGCATAAGGGAATTGGGCTCCAGATGTGTCCAGAAAAACAAGACGAAGCCGATGCCGGCCAGCGGAAGCAGCAAGTAGCGCAGGAGTGCCAGCCAGGACCGCTGCTTTTCCCGGAATATATAGTGGATGATGACGGATAAATTTACAAAAGTAAATGCCGTCAGCGCGCCGAAATTGACGAACGACGTGGCGACGAGCAGATCCAGCACGAGCGCCGTCAGCGAAATGAGGCCGATCAGCACAATGTTGAACACCGGCGTGCCGAGCGAGCGGTGGATGTAGCCGAACACCGGACCCGGCAGCGTCCGGTCCCGCCCCATCGCAAACAGGAGACGCGATCCGCTGAGCTGCGACACGAGCCCCGAGGCAAGCGTGGAGGTGAGCGCGGCGGCCAGGAACACGGACTGGAACAAGACGCCGCCGAGCGCCAGCGCGATTTCGGCGGACGCACCTTCCGGGTTGTTCAACACGGACACGTCCGGGAACAGCCTTTGTGCGAAATACGAGGCGGTGAAAAACAGTCCGCCACCGAGCATCGTGATCCATAAAATACCTCTTGGAATCGTCGTGCGGGGCTCTACCGTTTCTTCGGACAAGGTCGTCACCGCATCGAAGCCGAGGAAGGCAAAGCACAAGATCGACGCTCCGGTGAGCAGCGCCCCCCAGCTCGCATCCGCGGACAGCAGCGGCTGCGCCGATACGAGTGCCTCTCCGCCCGCACTCAGCCGGTACGCGGCCAGTACGACGAACAGCGCCACGACAAGAAATTGAAACGCCACGAACAGCGCATTCACCGAGACGGAGACGTTGACGTTAAACAAGCACAGCGTCGTAATCAGCACCACAAATCCGGCGACCCATACCCACTGCGGCACATCGGGGAACGCCGACGATAAATAAATCCCGGTGAGCAGCGCGTTCATCATCGGCAGAAACAAATAGTCGAGCAGCGAGACCCAGCCGACCATAAAGCCCGCGTGCGGCCCAAGCGTCTGCCGGGTATACGTATAGGCGCTTCCCGCAGACGGGTACACCTTCACCATGTGTCCGTAGCTCATCGCCGTGAACAGCACCGCCGCAATCGTAAGCAGATACGCGGCCGGCACATGCCCCGCCGTCACTTCGGATACGATGCCGAACGTATCGAATACGGCCATCGGGGCCATATAGCCGACCCCCATCGCCACAATATGCCACAGCTTCAGCCGACGCTGCAATACCGCTTTTTGTTCCATGCGATCCTCCACCTATTCTAAGATACACATTTCTATTGATGTTACTTGGCGAAAGCCGCAAGTCCGAGCCGCGCCTTCCGTTGGACGCTCGCCAGCCGGGCGAACAAGCCGAACGCCCCCAGAGCCAAGCCGGATATTAGACCGATCCAATAGCCGTAAGCGCCGAGATCGGTATAATTCGCCAGCCCGTAGCCGACCGGCAGACCGACGACCCAATACGAAACAAGGGCAACGATAAAGGTCACGTTTACGTCCTTGTAACCGCGCAGCGCTCCCTGAATTGGGGCGGCGATGGCATCCGACAGCTGGAAGAAAATCGCGTAGATCAGAAAATGCTGCGTCAAAGCGAGCACGTCCGGTTCCCTTGTGTAAATTCCGGCCACCTGCTCGTTAAACAGCCATAATACGACCGCGCAGAGCAGCGACATTCCGACCGCGAGGCCGATGCCCAGATAGCCGTATTGTCTGGCGTCCTTGTACCGTCCCGCCCCGGCTTCGAAGCCGACCAGGATCGTCAGCGACAAGGAGATGCTGAGCGGAATCATGTACAGGAACGAGGCGAAGTTGATCGCCGCTTGATGCGCCGCGATCGTTACCGTGTTGAAGTTGCTCATCAGCAGCGTGACCGCGGCGAAAATACTCGTTTCGAACAAAATGGCGAAGCCGATCGGCACGCCCATCTTCAGCAGCTCTTTCCAGACGGACATCGAGACGCGATACAGCTTGCGGAAAATGCCGAACGCAGCGAACGACTGCATCCGGGCGGCCACGGCCAGAGCCACGAGAAAAATGACCCAGTACGTAATCGCCGAAGCGACACCGGTTCCCGCACCGCCCAACGCGGGCAGCCCCATTTTGCCGTAAATCAACACATAGTTCAGCCCCCCGTTCACCGGAAGCGACAACAGCGTGATGAACATCGTCACCTTCGTGTGGCCAAGAGCATCGATAAAGCAGCGCAGTACCGTATATAAAAACAGCGGCAATATGCCGAACGCAATCGAAATCAGGAACAAACGGGCGATCCGGCGCACCGGCTCCTCCAGGTTCATGTTCTCCAAAATCGGATTCAGCGCGAACGCTCCGGCCAACAGCACCACAGCCGATACGGCCACGGCCAAATAGAGCGCCTGCACAACCTTAAATGGAATTTCCTCTTTACGGCCCGCCCCTACCAGCTGGGCGACCATCGGCGTAACGGAAAACAAGATGCCGCTGAGTCCGGTCTGTATCGGAATCCAGATGCTGGTGCCTATCGCCACCCCCGCCAAATCCTTGGCGCTCACATGCCCCGACATGAACGTATCGAAGAAGTTCATCGCAAACATCGCAAGCTGCGTCACCAGGATGGGAAGCAAAATGACGAACAATTGTTTTATTTTTTGAGATAGCTTGTCTGTCGATTTCATGATTAAAAATTCCGAACCCCCTTTAACCTTTCTTGCAGCCGCATCGTTTCAGTTTATGCGATGAAAGGGATTACAGGCAAGATTTTTTTGCGAGGCGGCTGTGGGAGGACCATACGGGAAACAAGGCAAGCGGGCAATCAAATCAACGAGCAGACGGCCTTAATCACCAAGATGATCGATGCTGCTTCTTTACAACGCTCTCTTCAAGATTCATAATACAATAAGTACCAAATTATGGGGGAGACTCGAGAAGTCATGAAATCGGCAGTTCCTTATTTGCAAGTCGCGGCGGCGATGCTGATCGTCGGAAGCTTTGTCATCGTCAATAAAATCATTATCCGCACGTTTCCCGTGTTTTTGGCCTCCGAGCTTCGGCTGTTAACCGGCGCCATCATTATGACGCTGCTTCTGCTCGTCCGCGAAGGACGTTTTCCGGCCCTGACGAAGAGAGATTGGGTCGTTTTATTTTTCCAATCGTTTATCGGCGTATTTCTGTTCAGCTTCTTTATGCTGTACGGCTTAACCTACACGACGGCGCTGGAGAGCGGCATCATCACAAGCATGACCCCGGTGATGGTCGGGCTCATTTCGCTGTTGTTTTTCAGGGAACGGCTGCGGTGGAATCAAACGGCAGGCATCGTATGCGCCGTCCTTGGGGCACTCGCCATCAATATTTTCGGCGGCATGTTCAATGCGTCCTGGAGCTTGCATACGTTGTGGGGAAACCTGCTTGTGCTGTTGGCCGTTGCCGGGGAAGGCGTGTTCTTGACGTTCGGCAAGCTCGTCTCCAAGCAGGTCAGCCCGATCGCCATCGCGACGATGACGAGCTTGCTCGGCTCGGCGTTTTTTTTGCCGTTCGCGGCCTACAATGCGGCAAGCTTCGATTTTGCCGCGGTGAGCACGACGGACTGGCTGCTTGTACTGTACACGGGCGCCGTCATTACGGTCATCGCCACGATATTGCTCAACCAGGGGATGGCGAAAATTTCGGCGGGCTCGTCGGCGGCTTTTACCGCGTTGATGCCCCTCAGCACCATCGTCATGTCGGCGTTGTTTTTGCATGAGTCGTTTTACTGGTACCATTTTCTGGGGATTGCCTTCGTCTTTGCCGGGATTGCGTTTGCGACATTGCCCTCCTCCCGGACGAAGCGGAGAGCCCCCGTGGCGGCGCAGACCAAAGGCTCGTGAAGACGTCTTCCGGCGACCGGGTACTTTGCAGCTTGAAGCCTTCGCAAAATGAGCGGAAGAAAGCGTCTAACCGGAAGTAACGCAGCGGGAACCCGAGTTTTTGCATCTTGCAAAAGCGGGTGGCGGCACCCGATCCAGTCATTCGGGCGATATGCAGCAACGGCGAATACAGTCCGGAAGAGCAGGCTCTACGGTGCTGGACATACTCGAACCGGGCAAACGAATCTTTGCCGCCGACTGGTTGAAGAGAGCGCATTCGGAAGCACCTCAACCCTTTTCGGCAAACGACAAAGAATCGCCTCCCCCGGGAGGCGATTCTGAAAAATATCCGAAATAGTCGTATCATAGACAATTTGAGCAGCATAGAGGAACAGAGATGCGTTAAGCCTCGTGAGGTCCGGCTTAAAAGAAAAATAGAACACCTCAGATTCCCTATGCGTGTCGAAAAAAATAATAATGCTCAAATCATGCCCCCTTAGCGCATCGGGGTTCCTCTATTACGCAGTGCGAAGGCTTACCTGACGCAATAACGCATCCGCAGTGCTCTATTCCCCCCGCTCCCCTCTCTCACTCACACAAGATGGCAGGCCACGTAATGGCCGCCCCCGACATCGCGGTAATCCGGCACCTGCTCGCGGCAGACCGGCTGCGCCAGCGGGCAGCGTGTATGAAACTTGCAGCCCGAAGGCGGGTTGGCGGGGCTCGGAATGTCGCCCTTCAGCACGATCCGCTCGCGCCGTACGGTCGGGTCGGGCACCGGCACCGCCGACAGTAGCGCCTGCGTGTAAGGATGCAGCGGGCGGGCAAACAGCTCATCCCTCGGCGCCTGCTCCACCATCGTGCCGAGATACAGCACGCCGATCTGCGTGCACAGATGCTCCACGACGCTAAGGTCGTGGGAGATGAACAGATACGTCACTCCGCTGCGCTCCTGCAGGTCGCTGAACAGGTTGACGATCTGCGCCTGAATCGACACGTCCAGCGCGGACACCGGCTCGTCGGCTACGACGAAGTCCGGGTTCAGGATGATCGCCCGGGCGATCCCGATCCGCTGCCGCTGGCCGCCGGAAAATTCGTGCGGGTACCGGTCGTAGTGATCGGGAAGCAGGCCGCAGACGGCCAGCACTTCCCGCACCCGCTCCCGGGCCTCCGCCTTCGACGCCAGCCCGTGGTCGATCAGCGCTTCGCCGATCGCCTCGCCGACGCGCATCCGCGGATTCAGCGAGCTGAACGGATCTTGGAACACGAGCTGCATGGAGGGCCGCAGCTTGCGAAGCTCGTCGCGTGACAGGCCGTACAAGTCCGTCCCTTTGAAATAGACGTCGCCCGCCGTCTTCTCCGTCAGCCGGAGCACGGTGCGGCCGATCGTGCTTTTCCCGCTGCCGGACTCGCCGACGAGTCCGAACGTCTCGCCGCGTCGGATCGTGAAGCTGACGCCGTCCACCGCTTTGACGTCGCCGACGCGGCCGCCGAAGACGCCGCCTTTGATCGGGTAGTAGGTTTTGAGCTCTTGAACCTTCAGCAGGGCGTCCGTCATCGCGATTCCTCCTCATAAAGCCAGCAGGCGACCCGATGCTCCGCGCCTTGCGCCCGCATCGGCGGCTGCTTCGTGCGGCAGATGTCCATGCAGTGCTCGCACCGGTCGCTGAAATAGCACGAGTCCCCCAGACCGATCAAGTTCGGCACCTGACCGGGGATCGAGTACAGCCGGTCCTTCCGCTCGCCGATGACGGGCTTCGATTTCAGCAAGCCCTGCGTATACGGATGCTTCGCATGGCGGAACAGCTCGACTACCGGCGCTTCCTCGATCACTTTGCCCGCGTACATCACGACGACGTAATCCGCCGTCTCCGCGACAACGCCCAGATCGTGCGTGATCAGCAGAATGGCCGTGTTGTACTGCTCCTTGACCTGCCGGAGCAGATCGAGAATTTGCGCCTGGATCGTCACGTCGAGCGCTGTCGTAGGCTCGTCGGCGATGAGCAGCTTCGGACTGCATGCGAGCGCCGAAGCGATCATGACCCGCTGCAGCATGCCGCCGCTCAGCTCGTGGGGATAGGCGGCGAACACGCGCGGTGCGTCGGGTATGCCGACTTTTCCGATCAGCGATAGGACTTCCGCCTTCGCTTCCTTGCGGCTGAGCAGCCGATGCTCCATCAGCGGCTCCATCAGTTGCTCGCCGATCGTCAGCACCGGATTGAGGGACGACATCGGCTCCTGAAACACCATCGCGATCTCGCTGCCGCGAAGTCTCCGCATCTCCTCGGGCTTCAGCGAGAGCAGGTCCCGACCGTCCATCTCGACGGCTCCGCTTTCGATCTTCCCGTTATCGGCGACCAGCCGCATAAGCGACAGCGCCGTGACGCTCTTGCCGCTGCCCGATTCGCCGACGATGCCGACGGTCTCCCCTTCCCGAATGCGGAAGCTGACATCGTTGACGGCCTTGACGACGCCGGACTCCGTATGAAAATACGTATGTACGTGTTTGAATTCGACGAGTGTTTTGTTCAATGCCGCTTACCTTCCTTTCAATCGGGGATCGAGCGCGTCCCGAAGCGCATCGCCAAGCAGGTTGATGGCGATGACGGTGGTCAAAATCGCCACGCCCGGCGGAATCCACACCCACGGCCGCTTCTGGAAATCGATGAGCGAGTTCGCCGCATCGAGCATATTCCCCCAGGACGGCGTCGGCGGAACGACGCCCAGTCCGAGGAAGCTGAGCGTCGATTCGCTGATAATCGCGCCCGCGACATGCAGCGTAGCGACCACGATCAGGGTCGGCACGGTGTTCGGCAGCAGGTGCCGGAACATTTTGCGCCGATCTCGCAGCCCGAGCGCTTCCGCCGCCTGCATATACGCCTGCTCCCGCAGCACCAGCAGCTCGCTGCGGACAAGCCGCGCCAAGCCCGGCCAGCCCAGGAAGCTCAGCATCAGCATGACGATATAAATCCGGTAGTCCGACGGCACCTTCCACTCCGACATGACCGCCCCCATAATAATGAGCAGCGGAAGGCTCGGAATGGTCAGCAGCACGTCCGCAAAACGCATAATGACTTGATCGACGATCCCGCGGTAAAAGCCGGCGAGCGCGCCGAGCACCGAGCCGACCGCTACGGATAGGACGACCGAGGCCACGCCGACGGTCAGCGAGATGCGCCCGGCCTGCATCAGCCGGGTCAGTACGTCCCGGCCCAGACCGTCCGTCCCGAGCCAATGCAGCGCACTGGGCGGCTTGTTGAGCCGGGCGACGTCGACCTTGCCATTCGCGTAAGGCGACAAATAAGGCCCGAGGAAGCAAAACAAAATCATAAACACCAAAAACGCCAGGCCGAACAAAGCCAGCTTGTTTTTACGCAGCCGGCGCGCCGCTTGCCTCCACGGCGAATCCGCCGCCGTCTTCCGGGCGGGCACCGCAGCGCCGGGCAATCCGGGACCGGCCGTTCTTTTTGCATCGATCATCATGACGTCCCCCTACTTTAACCGAATCCGGGGATCGGCCACCCCGTAGAGCAGATCCGCGAGCAAATTGCCGAGCACCGTCAGCAGCGCGAGAAACATGGTGAAGCCCATCAGTACGGGATAATCCCGGACGCTGAGCGCCCCGAAGTAAATGTAGCCCGCGCCCGGCCAATGAAAGATTTTCTCCGTGATAATCGCGCCTGCGAACAGCCCCGGCAGCTCGAAGCCGAGCAGCGTAATCGCCGGAAGCAGCGCATTGCGCAGCGCGTGCTTGAACAGCACGACCCGCTCTTTCAAGCCTTTGGCTCTGGCGGTCCGGACGAAATCCCGGCGGATCACCTCCAGCATGTTCGTGCGGAAATACCGCGTAAGCGACCCGACGCTCAGCAGCGTCAGCACCGTCACGGGCAGGATCATATGATGCGCCATTTCCCAGACACGCGCCCATCCAACCGTCTGGCTGCCTGTATTCGTGATGCCCCCCGGAGGAAGCCAGCCAAAGTCCACGGCGAATATTTTGATCATCAGGAGCCCGAGGAAGAAGGACGGGAACGACATCGCCGCAAACACGCCCAGCGTCACCAGCCCGTCGAACCAGGAATACTGCTTCACGGCCGAGAACACGCCGACCACCAGAGCGATCGTCCACGTCAAAATCATCGACACCACCGCGATCAAAAACGAGTTCCAGATGAACTTGCCCAGAAGGTCCGACACCGGCTCCTGATACTGCATCGAGTATCCGAGGTTGCCCGTCAACAAGTTGCCGAGCCAAATAAAATAGCGCTCCAGCACAGGCTTATCCAACCCGTAAAGGGTCCGAAGCTCCTGCGCCCGCTCGAGCGTCAGCTTCGGATTCGTATCGACGAAATCCCCCGGCGTCATCGCGAAGACGACAAAAATAAGCAGCGACGCCCCCACTAGCATCGGGATCATTAAAAGCAGCCTGCGAACGATATACGATTTCATGATCGTCCCCCCAAGAAAGTGAGCCCAGCCTTGACCGGCTGGGCGTAAATTGCGGTTACGGCTCGATTTGGACCGTCGGCAGGCTGGCGTTCACGCTGTTGAAGCCGTTCAGCTCCAGCCCTTTGATCCGGCCGTTCGAAGCGCCGAGAATTTTGCGGTAGTTCAGCAAAATGTACGGCGGGTCGTCGCTGAGCTCTTTGTACAGCTCCTTGTAGGCCTGCTTCCGCTTCTCGATATCGAGCGTGCCGACCGCTTTGGCCACCAGCTCGTCGACCTTCGGATTACTGTAGCCGTTCGTGTCCGTGAAGCTGCCTTTATATTTCGAGTTGAACGATTGCACGCCGTCGTCCGGGTCGATCAGAATCGAGGTCGAGAACGAAACCAGATCGTGCTCGCCTTTTTTCGATTTGGCCAGCAGGGCGTTGTAGTCCATCAATTCGGTCTGGAAATCGATGCCGACCGCTTTGTAGTTTTCTTTGGCAATCGGGATCAAAATATCGGTTACTTTCCCTTTGGAGCCGAAGAAGCGAACCGACAGACGCTGTCCGTCTTTCTCGCGGATGCCGTCCTTGCCCGGCTTCCAGCCGGCTTCGTCCAACAGCTTCTTCGCCTTCTCCTGGTCGAACGGGTACGGGTTGACGCCTTCTTCCGTGTACGCCCAAGAGATCGGGGACACCGGCACATTCGCCACCTGCCCGTAGCCTTGGTAAATGGTGTCGACGATTTTTTGACGGTCCAGCCCGTAGATGAACGCCTGCCTTACTAGCTTGTCTTTGAAGAACGGCTTCGAGTGGTTGAACTTGATATACGAGTACGAGCTGGCTGTATAGACGTCGATATTGGCAAAGCCGAGCGACTTGAGCAGCTCCATATTGTCCTGGTTGCCCGTAAAGCCGGAATAATCCGTCTCGCCGGTTTGGAAAAACTGGGTGGCGTCGCCTTCCGTCGTTTTGTAGATGAAGTGCTCGACGGCCGGTTTGCCTTTATAAAAATTCGGGTTGGCCACGAACCGGACTTCCTGTCCCGGAATGAACTTCTCCAGCTTGTAAGGGCCCGATTCGAGCGGCTTGCCGTGCAGTTGCTTGATCGAGTCTAGCTTGCCGGGCTTGTAGTCTTTGCCATAGTACGCTTTGGACAGCACCTGTCCGCCGAGGAGGTACAAGGCTTGCGCGTTGACCTTGTCCGTCGTAATCTTGATCGTCTGCGGATCGACGACCTGAATGCCATCGACCGTCGCAGCTTTGCCCTCTTTGTAGTCCTTGCCCCCTTTGACGGCGGCTTGGGCAATGTCGGTTTGCCCGTCGTACGCAGGGTCGTGCAGCAGCGTCAGCGTGAACGCGACATCGTCGGCCGTAAGCGGCGAGCCGTCGCTGAATTTAAGCCCGGCGCGCAGCTTGAACGTATACGTCAACTGGTCGTCCGACAGCTCCCACTTCTCCGCCATCCCGGGAATCGGCTTGCCGTTCTTGTCGATGTCCACGAGTTGGGCGAACAAGACAGAGTTGACGTTGCCGTCGTAGCCGTTCTGATAAAAGTACGGGTTGAAAATGCCGCCCGGCTCGGTGAGCGAGACGACGAACGTATCCGTGCGCTTCTTCGCAGCCTCCGGAATTTTCGATTTGTCGGAGGCCGGTATCAAGCCATCCTTAATGCCGGTCACCCCGTTCTGACCCGCGCCAGGCGTTCCTACGGCTTCCGTGCCTTTGGCATCGCCGCCTCCGGGCGGCGGCGCCGCATCTTGGCCGCTGCAGGCGGACAGAAGCAGCGAGCAGGCGACAATCGCCGACACGGACAGCGTCAAGGCTTTTTTTCTCTTCATAAATGATCCCCTCCGGCATGATCGGGAAGAAGGAAATAGTTCCAGCTCCCCTTTAATTTTATAATTCCGATATGTATAATATGTTTTGCTATGGATAAGCATCATTATAAATATTTTACTTTGTTCTGTAAATAGAGAACAATAAAAATTTTCTTTATTTGAAGAATTTATGACGGAAACCGAATAAAAAGAAGAGGAGCGGCGAATGAAAAGCCAATAAGACTAGGCAGACGCTTTACGTCACCTTTTCGCTTGACCCTTGTTGGAAATTTGCAACATTTGTGGATAGCGTTTTCGGATCGGTGGATTTACACTAAAAAAGAGACCAGTTGGTTTCTTTTTTAGTTCATATCGATGTTCTTATCCAAGGAGGAGAAAGGATGTATAATCTGCTGATTCCTGACAGTAAAGCAGCTCAAGAAGCAACTCGATTGGTATATGATATTTCACCGCAATTTCTTTATAATCATTGCATGAGGACCTATGCATTTGGCGGAACTTTAGGGGATCATTACGGCTTCAAGTACGACCGGGAGCTATTTTATCTTGCTTCAATCCTGCATGATGTCGGGCTGACCGACCACGTGTGCCGCAAACATTCATTTGAGTACGAGGGCGCCGATCACGCGGAGCGTTTCCTTCATACCCACGGTTTTGCTCAAGATAAAATCGAATTGGTGCGCGAAGCTATTATTTGGCATACCTCGGAAATCGCCGCAGCAAAACAGCCGGAAATCGCCATGGTTCATTTCGGAGCGGGGATGGATGTTCTGGGTTTGCGTCAAGAGGATATTCCGGAGGAAGCGTTCCTTTACATTGTGGAGACTTACCCTAGACTTGGCTTCAAGCAAGCGATGATTCAACTGATTCAATACGATGCCGGGTTGAAAGAAGCCCTGCTTCCGGATAATTTGAGCTCGACGCTGCTTCGCATGGGGTTTGCGGACTGGGTAACGAACGCCCCGTTTCGGGAATAGGCCAACGCCAAAGAACCTTCCGATGCATCATCATCGCAAGGTTCGCGCCAAAGGCGTCGGCGAGCTGCGGCCTGCCGTCAATCGGCGAGCAGATAGCCCAGCAGCGATTCCTGCAGCCCGCCGATCGCCTCCTTCCGCAGGCTGTAAGCTACGGCTGATTCTCCGGACATGTGAACGCGCAGCAAACCGGCGGAACGAAGATTGAAAATGTGGTCGTGCGTAATTCCTTTGGAAATGCCGATATAACGCACGATTTCGGTAAAGCTACGCGGTCCGGCGTTCAAATAGCGCAGGATACGCAGGCGGCTTTTTTCACTGAGGCTGCGAAGCTGGCGGTACAGGCGGCGGGACGGCTCGTCGGCCGGGTCGTCGTAGGAGCCGTCGACGGCATACTGGCAAACGGTCAAGCTGCCGAACGTATAAATAATGTTGGCCGGTTGAAAATGATACTGCGGCGACAATACCAGTTTTTCGCACTCGGCTCCCGGCTCGAAATACAGCCCGTTCGTAATCTGCTCAGCCAGCGCGTCCGGCGGCAGCGTTCCGATTTGCGCGTGTCTGCGTGCGGCGTCATCACTTAGCCATTCCAGCAGCTTGGGGTCGGTGCCCGCGAAATACTGTCGGTTCCATTCGGACAGCAGGTGCAGCCACCGGTCCCGGATCGCTCCCAGCTCGCCGGGGAACGAGCTCATATATGGGGCCAGCAGCTCATACATTTCGCCCGCCGTCATCCGTTCGAACCAGGCCAGGAAACGCTCTGCGTTTTCCTTATGCGGACACAGGTACAGAAATAAATACATCAGCTTCCACTCCGCCGAAATTTCGGTTTCGGCCAGCGCCGAGGCAAACGTTGGGCTGAGCTTCCGCTCCGTTTGCCCGGCCCATGGGGAGCCGAGGTCGGTTTTTTTGTAGAACTTTTTGCAAAGATACGTATGGAGGCTGTTCAAAAGCTCATTAGCGGGACCGAACGCCACTTCCAGTTCGTACGACATTCCGGAACACTCCTTCAAGCCATTTTCGGGTATCGTTTTCAGACTTTGGCGATCCGGAAAACGGTATTTCGATTTTTAAGCAATTTTGATTTTAACACTTCATCGGAACAAAGAAAATCCCTCGACAAAGGAGTATGGCCGCCGATGGCTCCCTTCGATACGTCTTCTCTGGTGCTGCTGCTGTTTGCCGCCCTCGGCATTCTAAGCAGCAATTCGTCCATTACGATTGCCGTGCTCGTGCTGCTTTTATTGCGGGTAACGAACCTGCATCAAACGTTTCCCTGGCTGGAAAAGTACGGACTGACCTGGGGAATCGTCATTCTGACCATCGGCATCCTGACGCCGATCGCTTCCGGCAAGACAAACCTGCAGGACCTGCTGCATTCGTTCCTGCATTGGAAGTCGCTGCTGGCCGTGGGCGTCGGCGTGCTGGTCGCTTACTTAGGCGGCCGCGGCGCCGCGCTGATGGCGAGTCAGCCGACCGTCGTCACGGGGCTGCTGCTCGGGACGATACTCGGCGTGACCTTTTTCCGGGGCGTCCCGGTCGGACCGCTGATCGCGGCAGGGATTTTGTCGCTGCTCATCGCGAAATGACGCGCCGTCGAAGCGCTCGACGGGAAGGCGGATCGCCGACAGACTCGCTGAAGCGCTCGATGGCGGCACCGGTGAAACGGCCCATACAGAAGGGCTCTGTACGGTCCCCTCTCCGATAGGCCACCGCGGGTTGCGCAATGCGAAAAAGGCCGGACGCCTGCCCGGCCTTGAGCTTGTGTTGCGGGTTGGAACCAATGAACAAACCTTCGGCAAACTCCTCTCGGATCGCAAGCTTGGGAAAAAACAGTCCAAGGTTCCGCGAGGTTTCTGGATTTGACCCCTCCGCAATTTAAAAATAAAGGAAGTAGGGTGCGCTAAAAGGGGTGATTCAATCGTTCCATGATTGTTAGAGGAACTCAGAGGGTATTAATCGTGTCGAAAAATGTTCACACCCTCCGAAATTGGCCTATTAGCACATCCCAGTTCCTCTAATTTATCCAAACCAGCATATTGAGCCAAATAGAGCACTTGTAGTTCCGCTAATTTTACGGGTTGTCTGCCTGGCTGGCGCAAGCCGGGCCCAAGTGCAGGCGTGTGTGCCCATTCGACGCGCGGTTGGGACGGCACAGGGGGCGATCCCTCTCTCGCCGCACCCGCGCACCGCCCGTTACTCGCAACCGCGAAGCAGCTCGCACAGCGCCCGGACCGCTTCCCGTTCATCCTCGCCCTCCGCGCTGACCCACAGACGGCTCCCTTTCGGCGCTCCCAGCTGAAGCAGGCTGATGATGCTTTTTCCCTTCGCCTGCCGTCCTTCGAATTCCACCGTAATGTCCGCGCGGAATCGTTGGGCGGCAAGAGCAAACAGCTTGGCGGGGCGGGTATGAAGGCCTGCCTGGCATCTCACGGTGACTCCTTCTGTAACCATGCCCCTTCCCCTTTCATTCGTTCGTTTCGCTTGCCGGCTCCTGCAAAAAGGCGGAGACCCGACGGTGCATTTCCAGAGGACTCCCAGCGCGCACGAGAGCTTGGACGGTGTCTGGATTCTCGATCATAAAAGCGATCCGCGAGACCAGTCCCATCTGCTGTTCCCCGCCGACCACCGCAATAAGCAAATAAGCTTTGTTCCCTTCGTCGAATGTCACCCCATCCGGGTACTGGGCGATCACGACGCCCGGCTTCAAGATGCCGGGATCGGCAGCGCCGACGCCATGAGGCAGGGCGACGCCGTTGCCGATGAAGGTGGACAGCACCCGCTCCCGCTCGATCATCCGATCGATATAATCGTCGCGGACAAGCCCCAGCCGAACCAGCAAGCCGCCAACCTGCCGGATCGCCTGCCACTTGTCGGCGGCTTGCGCCCCGATCAGCACATGGTCCGGCGTAAACAGCGCCCCGCTTCCGCCGATTTCCTGCTCGTCCAAGCGGCCCTGCAGCCCCTCGCTGCGAAGACGGCCGATCAGACTGTCGTAAAACGCGGCGTCGACGAAGGAGACCATCGACAGATGCTCCGAACGCGGTGCAGCTTCCTGCGCCCTCGCCGTCAGCATAGTCTGCGAAATGACCAGATCCGCATCCGCGGGAATGCCGTCCACGGAGCAGTTGCTTACCTCAACGGGCAGGCCGGCTTGCTTTATTTTTTTGCGCAGCAGGGCAGCTCCCATCGCACTGGAGCCCATGCCGGCGTCGCAGGCAAAATAAATTTTGCGGATCGTCTTCCGCTGTGACTCTTCTTTCAAGGGAATCTCGTCCTCAGATTTCTCGGATTTCTCGGATAAGTGATGAACCGTTGCCAAAGCCGCCGGATCGTCGAAAGCCGGCCCGCCCTTCCACGAAAGCACCAGGTAACAGCCCGCAAAGCTGACCGCGGCGGAAGCCAGCACCCCGCCCAGCACCGGGAGGTGCATCCCTTTCGGAGCCATCAGCATGAGCGCGATGAAACTTCCCGGCGAAGGGGTCGCGACCAATCCGGCGTGCAGCAGCACGAACACCCAATTGCCGGCCAGTCCCCCCGCGATTAGCGGCACAATGACAAGCGGACGCATCAGCGCATACGGAAAATACACCTCGTGAATGCCGCCGACAAAATGAATGAGCAGCGACGAGCGGGCGTTGTCCCGCGGTTTGTTTTTCAACAGCATATAATAGGCCAGCAGCAAGCCGGCCCCGGGACCGGGGTTCGTTTCCAGCAAAAAGAACACGGATTGGCCGAATTCCTTCGCCTGCTGGATGCCCAGCGGCTCAAAAATGCCGTGATTCATCACATTGTTCAAAAACATCACCTTGCCCGGCTCCACCGCGAGCGCGACCCAAGGCAAATAGTTGGATTCTAGCACAAGCCTGGCCGCGCCATGAATGCCCTGCATGCCGAAGACGAACCAATGGGCCACCTCCGCATAGCAGAACAGGCACAGCACGACGCCGATCAAACCGGCAGCTACATTATAGCACAGCAGCTCGAGCCCTACCGGAATGCGGTCCATCAGCCATCGGTCCGTACGGGCAATGATCCAGCCGGTCAGCGGTCCGACGAGCATGGCAGGCATCAGCATGCTGTAATCCGTCGTGTTCCCGGCGATCATGCCCATCATGACGAAGGAGGCGATCACGCCGCCGCGGTGCGAGCCGATCATCCGCCCTCCGGTATAGGCAAACAGGAGCGGCAGGAAATATTTTAGAACGGGATTGATAATGTCCTGCACCGCCGGGTTCGGGAACCACCCACGCTCCCCGAACAGGACGCGGATCAGGCCCAGGCCGATCAGACCGGCGATATTTTGAAACACCAGATAGCTTAAAAAGCGGCCGATTCGATTGATCCGGTTCATTGCGTCCCCCGAAAGAAGACGCCGGTTCGATTCATATATCCTTGCCCGATCACCGATTTCAGCTCCTTCTGCACCAGGTCGAAGGGGGCGCCGGCCACCGTCTCGGCAAAGTCTTCCTCAATCAGCATCGCGCTGATCTCGCCGATCATCTCGATATGCTCTTTCGGCGCGGAACGCGGAGCCAGCAGCAGCAGCACCGTCCGGACGTCGGCGTCCTGGCCGGGCGCCTGCCAGGAGAGAGGCTGCGCGAACCGCAGCACGCAAGCCATCAGCACCGGGACGGCCGTGCTGCGGCAGTGCAGCATCGCAAGCTTGCTTTCCTCCACGACGATGCCCCCGAGCTCTTCCCGTTGAAGCAAGTCGCCCTCCAGCTGCGGCGCGGGAATGCCAGGCACGACCGAACCGGCAAAAGCGGCCGCCGCCGCGATGGCTTCCCTCTTCGACGCCGCTTCGAGCCCGTCGGCAAAAAACAGGTGGTTCGTCAATTGAACGACGCCTTCGCCATAACGATTCACGGTCATTACGGTATCCTCGATTTCTGTATAAGCTTCACGGGCCGTGGTCCCGATGAGCGGCAGCCCGTGCAAATGCGTTTCGATCAGCTCGATGTCGTCCTGCTCCAAAAACGAATGGACCACCACGACACGGTGCGTCTCATGCTCGAACGGCACGGTCGAGACGATCAGATCGATCGGCGAATGCTTGCGGATGGCTGCCTCCAACTGCAGCAAAGACACCGTATCGACGATATGAATATGCGGAAAGCTTTTGCCGATCTGGGCCGCCAACAGCCGGGAGGTGCCCATGCCACTGCTGCAGGCGAGGAGCACGCGGAAGCGCTGCGGCGAGGTCGTCTTCGTCCGAACGACGGCCGCTCCGAAATGCATCGCCAGATAGCCGATTTCCTCCTCCGGCACCTCGGCCTGAAGCTCCTCTTGCAGATAACGGGACGCCTTCGCCGCAGCCGCAAAAATATCCGGGTACGTTTCGCGGATATGGGCGAGCAGCGGGTTGCGAATTTCCATGTGCAGGCGGATGCGATTGATCGCCGACTCCAAATGTACCAGCAGCGCCTCGTACAGGGACGGATCGTTTTCCAGCGTCAGCTTGAGCTCGTTCTCCACGATCCGGATCATCCGGGCGGCGTAAGCCTCCGCGCCCCTCTCCTGCGGTTCCCCGGCCGGCGTAAGTATGCGCTTTCCCTTTGCTCCAAGCAAATGCATCGTAATATAGCCAACTTCGCTCTCGGGGATGTCGATGTCCAGGCGGGCGCTCAGTTCTTCCGCCATCTGCTGCGCCCATTTGAACTCGCCCGCCGCCTTTAATTTGTCCAGCGCTTCGGCGTCAATCGAGATGTTTTCCCCGCTCTTGAGCCGCTGCACAGCCAGCGCAATGTGTACGACAAAGCCGACGTAGGCGCTGTCCGTCATCTCGTAGCCGCGCCGCATTTCGCTGCTGCGGACGATTTCCTCGATCTGGCCGATGATGCCGGGATCGATAAAATGCAGCAGGTGATTGCGGATGGACAGCTCCAGCTTGCGCTGGTTCGTAAACGACAGCGAATACGACGACAGCATATCCATTAGCTGCTCCTGCGACAGATGCTCGTACAAGTGATCGATCATCGCGGCGCGGATGCTTTTCTCGTCGGCTTCGATGTAGACGCCAAGACCCGGCTTCCGCACCAGCGCGATCCGATGCTTCGCAAACCACGGCTCCAGCTTGTCCAGATCGTTGCTGACCGTCGCTTCCGTCACGTCCAGCTTGCTGCTGAAGTAAAAAAGCTTGACCGCTTCCCGCTTCGTCAGCAGCAGCCGGATCAGCAGATGCCTGCGTTCCTCCGGGGAAAAAATTTTGAGCGAAGGGCTGACGGACAGCTGCTGGAGCAGCTGCTTCCTGGCCGCTTCGCTTCCTTCGACGCTCAGGCCGACGCCTGTCTTTTTGATCAATGTGACGCCGAAAGGGACAAGCCTCCGGCTTATCCCTTCCAGTTCCCTTTGCATGGTGCGTACGCTGAGCCCCAGTTCCCCCGCCATCTCTTTCAGCGTAACGGGAGCCGAGGCCTGCAGAAGCAGCGCCAACATTTGCTTCTGTCTGGAATTTAACGTTAAGCGCGGCTCCATTGCAGCGTACCTCCTCCGTTCCTTCGTTGTCTTGCAATCGATTATATCACAATTTGCACCTTCATCAGATCGGGCGCTTTGGGCTTTTCCAGAAATTCGACCGTCTCTTCCAGCGTAATCGTCCGGGAAATGAGCGGGCGGACGTCGATCCGGCCTTCCTTGAGCCAATGAAACGCCGGGATAAACGTTTGGTTGATCGCCATCGAGCCGAGCAGCGTCCAATCCTTGTTGTACAGCTTGAACGGGTTGATCCGGATGCTTGCGCTCTCCGCCGTCACGCCGAATTGCAGGTACTTGCCCGTTGGCCCCAAATATCCCAGCGCTTGCTCAATCACCGCCGGAATCCCGGTCACGTCCACCACTGCGTCGAACCCATAAGGATACGTGTCCTTGCCTAGCTCGGCTTCCAGGTCGCGGCTCAGCACGCCCTTCGTCGCGCCATAGCGCAAGGCCATATCGAGCTTTTCCTGCGCCACATCGACGACGACCAGCTCCGACGCTCCCGCCCGGGCCATCGCCTGAACGAGCTGCTGACCCATCGCGCCTGCGCCGAACAGCAGCACGCGGCTGCCGACCTGCAATTGCAGCCGGTTCATGCCGTGCACGACGCAGGCCAGCGGCTCGATAAACGCGCCTTCCTCGAACGACATCGAATCCGGCAGCTTCACCACGTTGCCTGCCCGAACGGCCACGTATTCGGCCATGCTGCCGTTCACCGTGTTGCCGAGTGCCTGCCAATTTTCGCATTGGTTGCTTCGGTGAGTCAGGCAAAATTCGCAGGCCCCGCAAAACAGCGACGGATCGGCGCTGACCCGGTCTCCCGGCTGCAGGCCGGTGACGCCTTCGCCCACCTCGTGCACAATGCCGGAAAACTCATGTCCGGGAATAATCGGGTAAGGGGAAATAAATTCGCCCTCGAAAATATGAAAATCGGTGCCGCAAATCCCGACGTTTTTGACTCGAATCGTTACTTCGCCGCGCTTCGGCGCCGGATAAGGCACTTCCTTGACCACGGCCCGGCGCGGCCCTTCGATGACCAGAGCTTTCATGATAAGCTTCCCCCTATTCGCTTCCATTTCTTCATTCATTCTCATTCGGGTAAATCATGATTTTGATGCTCGTGTCCTTCTGCGTCCGCGCGGTTTCCACCGCTTCGCGAATCCGGCTAAGCGGAAACCGGTGCGTAATCGTCTTGGCGATGCTGTGCTCGCGATGGCTGAGCAATTGAATCGCCGCCGGGTACGTATTCGCATAGCGGAACACGCCGTACACGTCCAGCTCCGCATCGACCAGCGCCGGGATATCCAGCGGAATCGCGTCGCTCGTCGGCAGTCCGACCAGGACGATCCGCCCGCCCCGCTTCGCCAGCCCGATCGTATCGGCGATCGCTCTGGCGCTGCCGGACGTTTCGACGATGACGTCGACGCCCTCGCCGCCCGTCAAGCGGTCGAGCTGCTCCTTCACCGGCGCACCCGCCGGGTCGAGCACTCCGGCCGCGCCCATCTCCAGCGCCAGCGCCCGACGGCTTTCCATCACGTCGCTGCCGTAAATTTCGGTCACGCCGAACAGCTTGGCCGCTTCCAGCGCCAGCAGGCCGATCGGCCCGAGCCCGGTCACGAGCACGCGGTCGGACGGCTTGACGCGCCCCCGGGTCATCGCGTGAATGCCGACGGACAGCGGCTCCAGCAGCGCGCCTTCTTCAAAGCTCATCGCTTCCGGCAGCTTGAACAGGAAGTCGCTGCGCACTGCGACGTAGTCCGCCCAAGCCCCGTCCACAGGCGGCGTCGCCATGAAGACGACGTCCGGGCACAGGTTATACCGGCCCGACTTGCAGTAATCGCACCGGCCGCACGTCACGCCCGGCTCCACGGCGACCCGGTCGCCGATCGCGACATTCGTCACCGCGCTGCCGACCTTCACCACCGTGCCGGCCACCTCGTGCCCGAGGATGATCGGCTGCTTGACCTCGTATCGCCCGATCCGGCCATGCTCGTAATAATGTACATCCGAGCCGCAAATCCCGATGCAGTGCACCTTCACCAACGCTTCGTCCGGACGCGGCTCGGGCATCGGCACGTCCTTAACTTCAATCGATAACGGGCGGTCCAACACCGCCGCTTTCATCATTTGCTTTTGCATATGGTTCTCCCTCTTCCGAATTTGGAAATTTATATATATCTTCTCGTCTAGCTCACAGCTAGCCCTTCACCGCGCCCATCGTCAAGCCGCGGACCAGTTGCCGCTGGGTAAACCAGCCCAGCACAAGCGCAGGCAGAACGGCCAGCGTGGCGACGGACGACATTTTGGCCCAGAACAGCCCTTCCTGCGTCATGAACGACGACATATAGACCGGCATCGTGGCCGCGTCCGTCGAGGTCAGGCTGACCCCGAAGAAAAACTCGTTCCAGACGAAGACGAGACAGAGCAGCGACGTCGAGACGATCCCCGGCCGGACCAGCGGCAGCGTAATTTTGAAAAAGCCCTGCAGGCCGGTCGCCCCGTCCACCTGATACGCCTCGATCGTCTCGTAAGGGATATCCTTGAAGAACGAGCGCATCATCCAGACGACCAGCGGTACGTTCATCGCCGTATACAGCACGATCAGCGCCGTTAACGAATCCAGCAAATGCAGCTGCTTAAACACCAGATAAAGCGGAATGATGACGCCGACCGCCGGAAGCATTTTGGTCGAGATGAACCAGAACAAAATGTCGTCCGCCTTCTTGATCTTGAACATGGCGAGCGCATATGCGGCCGGTACGCCGAATGCGAGCGCAAAGATCGTGGAGACGATCGAGACGATTGCCGAATGCCCCATGAACGAGCCCGCGCCCGAATCCCAGATCAAGCGGTAATTGTCCAAGGTTGGCTGGAACACGAGCGACGGCGGCATCGCCACGGCATCCCCCTCCTGCTTGAAGCCGGTGATCAGCAGCCACAGCACAGGGGAAAAATAAATCAGCGCAAGCACATACGTTCCGGCCGTCAGCAGCATGGACAGCGGTCGTCTCATGACAATTCCCCTCCAAACGTTCTGCGCATAAACTTAAACAGCACGGTCATAAACACCGTCATCAGGATGACGATCATGACGCCGACCGCCGAAGCGCCGCCGATATCCCAGCCTTGGAACCCGATCCGGTACAGATAAAAAGGCAAGTTCGTCGACGCATAGCCGGGGCCGCCCGCCGTCGTGACGTAAATTTCGCCGAATGTTCCCATAATAAAAATCAAGCCGAGCAGCAAAGCCACCTCTATATATCTCAACAGATGAGGAATAGTCACATGGAAAAATTGCTGAATCCGGTTGGCGCCGTCCAAGACGGAGGCTTCCATCAGATCGGGGGAAACCGACTGCAATCCGGCGAGCAGCACCAGCATGAAGAACGGAATCCACTGCCAGGCGACGACGAAAATAATCGTTTCCAGCGGATACTGTCCGAGCCAATCGACCGGAGGCAGGCCCAGCTTCGCAGACAAATACGCGCTAAAGCCGAAATTCGGATTTAAAATGACTGTCTTCCATACGATGCCGGACACGGCGGGCATGATGAAGAAGGGCGAAACAAACAGCGTACGGATGATGCCCTTGCCAAAAAAGTCACGGTTCAGCAGCAGCGCCAGCCCCATGCCACCGACCAGACATAACGCCAAGCAAAGAATCGTCAGCAAAAACGTATTTTTCAACACTTCCCAGAAGGCCGCTTCGCCCAAAATCGCAACGAAATTGGACAGCCCCGCAAACGTAATGCCTTGATCCGGCCGCATCAGGTTCCACTGATGGACGCTCAAATACAGGGTGACGAGAAAAGGGATCTGCGTAATTAAAGCGACAAAAGCGATGCCCGGCCACAATAGCCCTTTTGCCGCGGCGGACGTATTGTCCGCCCGTCTGGCCTTCGCGGTATAAGGTTTCATATCGGCTTTACTCCATTCTACCGTGTTCATTCGCCTCTCCTCGCGTGATGTAGTGCGGCAAAAGGGAACGGACCGGCCGCTCCCCTTTCGCCGGATGGGTTTATTTCTTGTATCCGCCGCTGACGGCGACTTTTTCCGCTTTTTCCTGCGCCTTCTTCATTGCATCCTCGACGCTGATGCTGCCGGTCAGCGCGGAGGCAATGTCTTGGCTAACCTCCGTGCCGAGCTGCTGGAACTCCGGAATGGACACGAATTGAATGCCTTGGTACGGCACCGGATCTTTGGCTGGCTTCTTGTAGTCCGCGGATATCATCGACTGCATCACGATGTCAGCAAACGGCGCCGCCTCCTTGTACTTCGGATTCTCGTACGTCGACTTGCGCGTGCCCGGAGGCGCGACGACCCAGCCTTCGCTTTCGCCGACTTTGGCGATGTATTCCTTGCTCGTTGCCCACGTCATGAATTTGAACGCTTCCGCTTTGTTTTTGCTCGCCGCTTCGATCGCCAGGTTCCAGGACCACAGCCAGCCGGTGTTGTCCTTGGCTGCCGAAGGCGCTTTTACATAGCCGATTTTGCCCACGACCTGGGAGTTTTTCGGATTGTTCAAAAATCCGGCCGCAACCGTCGCGTCATACCACATGGCCGCTTTACCCGTCGACATCAGCGTGAGCGCTTCCGTAAAGCCAGTCGTCGTCGCTCCGGGCTGCCCCGCTTCCTTCAGCAGATCCGCGTAAAACTTTACGGCTTTGACCGTTTCCGGGCTGTTCAGCTTCGCATTCCAGTTCATGTCGTACCAAGAGCCGCCGAACGCATGGATGATCGAGTTGAGCGGCGCAAGCACCTCGCCCCAGCCCGGAAGCCCGCGCAGCACGATCCCCGGCACGTTGTTGGCCGCCTTCACTTTTTTGGCGATCTCCGCCACCTGCTCCCAGGTCGGATGCTCCGGCATCGTCACGCCGGCTTTAGCCAGCATGTCCTTGTTGTAGTAGAGCATGCTGCTTTCGCCGTAGAAAGGAAGCGCATACAATTGTTTGTCGTAAGTCAGGCCGTCGCGGACAGCCGGAAAAATATCTTCCAGATCATATTTCGCTTTCGCATCGGCAGGCATGCTGTCGAAGTAGGACGTAAGCGGCTCGATCCATTTGTTTTTGGCCCAGATTGCCGCGTCGTAGTTGCCGATTGTCACAATATCGTATTTACCCCCGCCCATAGAGACGTCGACCGTCACCTGCTTGCGGAGATCGTTTTCCGGCAGCACCGAAAACTTCACTGTGGTCCCGGTTTCTTTCTCGTAGTCTTTGGCCAGCTTCTGCATGATGGCCATATCAGGGTTGTTCACCGTCGCGATCGTCAGCGTCTTCTTGCCGCCGTCCGCAGCCGCTTCGCCGGTTGCGGCATCTTTGCTTTCTTTTCCCGGGGACGCCGGCGTCCCGCAAGCCGTAAGCGCTACCAACGCGGACAAAGAAAGCAGCCCGAGCGATGTTGTCCATTTCTTCAAGATCATTACCCCCTGTTCTGGTTAGGGACCTCTCATGGAGACGATCCATGATGGCAATCATGACAATTTTTAATTATGCGATCCCTTGAAGCTATTATAACGGGGGTAAAAATGTGATGTATATAACATCATACGGAAGTTTGACGCCATCTCATTGATGCCAGGATTAAATAGTCCGGGGCCTAGTGATGAAAAAAAGCCGGCGCCGATTACTACGGACGCCAGCTTGCCGAGAACAAATTGTAATTTATTTACACTGTATTTAAAAACGTGCAGTAAGCTTAAGCGCAGAATCATCTTTTACATTTTACATTCAATCCCACTCGTGAAAGGAGTCATTTTGATGACAACGTACAGCGTACCCGTGATTATCGTCGGAGGAGGCTTGGTCGGCTTGTCCGCCGCCTTGTTTCTAAACCGGCAGGGCATTTCTTATCTATTGGCGGAGCGGCATTCCCGCACGTCCATCCATCCCCGGGCCCGCGGCTTCAATCTGCGCACGATGGAGCTGTACCGGAATTTAGGCTTGGAGCAGGCAATCCGCGAGGCCGGCGCTTCCTTATCGAAAAGCAAAGGGATGTATACGGCGGAAACGCTGGCCGCCGCCGAGCTGGATCTGCCCCAAAACGGCGTGCCCGAATCGACGCTTCGCCTTATGAACCCGTTCGTTCCGAACGACGACATCAGCCCCACGCGAGGAAACCGATGCACCCAGGACGGCGTCGAGCCGCTCTTGCTGCAGGCCGCCCGCGACCGTGGCGGCGATCTGCGCTTTTCGACGGAGCTTCGCTCCTTCCGACAGGATCGCGACGGGGTCACTGCCGAGCTGGTCGATCGGGCTACGGGAACAGCCTCAACCGTCAGGGCCCGCTACATGATCGCTGCCGACGGAGCGAAAAGCCCGGTCCGGCAGGCCTTAGGCATCTCCATGACGGATGAATACTCGCACGGTTTTCTGATCAATATCTACTTTCAGGCGGATCTCCGCGATATGGTGCAGGGGCGTGAATTCAGCATCTGCAACATCATGCATCCAGAAGCGACCGGAATGCTCGTTGCCATTAACAACAGCGACCGCTGGTGCTTCCATGCCCCCTACGACCCGCGGGCCGAATCACCGGAGGATTATACGCCGGAGCGGTGCAAGGAGCTGATCGCCAAAGCGCTCGGCTTCACCGGCCTCGACATTCAAATCCTCAGCGTGCTGCCTTGGGAAGCCGCCGAAGGCGTAGCCGAGCGATTCCAAGCGGGCCGCGTGTTTCTCGCCGGAGACGCGGCGCACGTCATGCCGCCGACTGGCGGCTTCGGAGCGAATACCGGTGTGCAAGATGCGCACAACTTGGCTTGGAAGCTGGCGGCGGTGCTGCGCGGTCATGCAGGCCCCGGGCTGCTGGAAACGTATGAAAACGAACGCCGGCCCGTCGCCCGGTTTACGGCAAAGCAGGCCGGCTTGATTGCGGCGAACAGCATGCTGTCCTTGTTCAAAGGGAGAACGGAGGGAACACTCGCCAACGTGCTCGTCACCGCCATGGGGTACCGTTACAAGTCGACCGCCGTACTTGCTAGCGACGAGTGCGAAGCGCCGCAAGACCAGCCGGAGTTTCACGCAGCTCCCGGCACCCGGGCCCCGCACGTCTGGGTCGGGCATCGGAGCGGCCGAATCTCCACGCTGGACTTGTTCGAACGGAGCTTCGTGCTTGTGGCCGGACCCGACGGGGCGCCATGGCGTATAGCCGCCGACACGGCTCGCAAGCGCCTCGGTATCGGCATCGAGGTCTATCTGCTCGGCCCGGATGGCGATCTCTCGGACCCTGACGGTCTCGGACAGGAGGCGTTCAGGCTGAGTCCCGGCGGGGCTGTGCTGGTCCGCCCGGACGGCTTCGTCGCTTGGCGAAGCGACGGCGTCACGGACGATCACGAACAGGAGCTCGTACCGGCGCTGGTGCAGATTCTGAGCCGCGAATCCGGCGGGCACTCGACCCAGGACGTTTAACGACAGAGCAAGGAGAGGGTCACACCTTAAACCGGGACATCAATTCCCGAAGCTCCTCGACCATGAGCGTCAGCGATTCGGAGGAGGCGGCAATCTCCTCCATCGCCGCGAGCTGCTCCTCGCTGGAGGCGGCCACATGCTGCGCATTGGCCGCAGCCTCCCGTGCGATCCGGGACAGCTCCTGCGTCGTTGCGTTCACCTGCTCGGAGCTGGCGGACATTTGCTGGGAAGCGGCGGAAACCTCTTGGATTTGGTCGTCCATCGCATGAATGTGGTCCAGAATAGCTTGGAACGCCTCGCCCGCTTGACCAACCAGGCGGGTCCCCCGCTCCATCTCTTCGGCGCCCGTTTCCACCGAAGCGGCGGCCTCCGCGGCGAAGCTCCGGATTTGACCGATCAGCTCTCCGACCTGCTCGGCGGATTGCTTGGTTTGCTCGGACAGCTTGCGGATCTCGTGGGCCACCACGGCAAACCCTTTGCCGTGCTCCCCGGCCCTAGCCGCTTCAATCCCCGCGTTCAGCGAGAGCAGATTCGTTTGGTTGCTGATCCCGGTGATCACTTCCATAATTTTGCCGATTTCCCGGGAGCGCGCGTTGAGCTGCCGGATGATGTCGGCCGTCTGCTTGGCGTTCTCGTTAACGTGATTCATACCGGCTACCGCTTCCTGAATTTTTTCGTTGCCCTCCGAAGCTTTCGCCGTCGTTTCCTCGGAGGAATCGCGGACTAAGGAAGACGACTCGGCGATGCGCTGAATCCCGAGCGTCAGTTCATCCATCGCCCGGACGGTTTCCTCCGCTCCCCGAAGCTGCACATCGGAACCCATCGCCACCTCCTGAATCGTCGTAGAAATGTTTTCCGCCACTTTGCTGGTCTGTTCGGCGCTGGCGGACAGCTGCTCGGAGGTGGACGCGGCATGCAGCGTATGCTCGGACACCTTATTCAGCATCTGTCTAAGCTCGCCGGTCGTCCGGTTGAAATGCTCGGACATTTGCCCGAATTCGTCTCGGCTCGAGACTGTAATGTGATGCGTGAAATCCCCGGCCGCCAGCTTCTCGGACAGCTTGTTCAGCTTGGCGATTTGAACGGTAATCCCGCGGCTGTAGATCAGAATGACCGCCGCGATCAGCACAATCCCCGCCAATCCGATCAGACAAAGCTTAAACAGCAGCTGCGAAAGCGGCTCCGTTAATTCCTTGTCCGGCATCACGACCGCGAGAATCCACTGCGTCCTTGGAATTTCTTTATAGAAAACATGATTCACGCCGTTTGCGCCTGCATACGTCGTGTTCCCGTTTTTGTTTTGCAGCAGCTCTTGACCCAAACCGGCCAAGGCGGAGTCGGGGTCCTGCTGGAGTTTGGATTTCATGACTTTTCCTTGATCCGGGCCGGCCAAATAGGTGCCGTCCTTATGGATAAGTAACGCCCATCCCGTGGCCCCGACCTTCATGTCCGACACGGTCTTTTGCAGCGTGGACAGGTCGATATCGCCCGTCACCACGCCGATAAACTGTTTCCCGGCATTATAGACGGGAGCCGACGCCGTCACCATAGACACTTTCGTTATTTCATCGTAATACGGATCGGTATAAACGGCAGCCTTTTGATTGACGCCGGCTTTGTACCAGTTTTTGCTCAAATAATCGTAGTTGGGATCGTTGTAGTCTTCCGTCGATTTGATGCTATCCTTATCCCGAAAGGCATACGTGGAGAAATATTTTGTTTTCGCGTTATAGGCGCCGGGTTCGAAAAAAATCCCGAGACCGAACGTCTCCCCGTTCACTTGCAAACCGCCCTTCGTCATGGACTGGTAATCCTGAAGCGTAAGTTTTGTATAGGTATCCTCGACCGAATGGGCGATCATCTCGGGCAGCCTCGTATGCGCAACGAGCCGGGTGTCGATGTCGTTCGCGATGCTTTTCAATTGCTCGTTCATGCCATACCGGCTCTGGTCGAGAATGATCCCTTTGGCATAAACATAAGCGGCGACTAGGACGGCAGCAAACAAAACAAGCACGGCGGGCATAAACAAGAGGAACGTTTTGGCTTTGACGCTTCGAAGTCTCATGAAGGCAGCTCCCTTTTAGACGCAAAATTTAGAGGAATATGCTGAACATAATTCGACATATTTCGCCAAAACCCTCTGGCTCCCGCAAGTTTACAAAGCATTTATATTTTCGCCCAAGCAGCGGCTCAGCTCCCTCTATTCGGCCGGTCGATGAATCGCAAAAAGCCCCAGTCCGGATTTGTAAGACTGGGGCTAGAGCGGTCACGAGCGCTTATAGCATCATGCTACTTATTGCGTGGCGAGCAGCTCAGCATCATACCATCTGCCCGTTTTGTTATCCGAGTAGTTGAATATCGTATTGTTCTTTGTGCGTAGGAGGTAAAATTTGCGGTCGCTCCCCATGTAGACACTCTTGTTCAGGCTCGGACGGTCCGGAGAATTCACTTCCTTCGCCAGCGCATCCAGAGCGTCCACTTTGGAGACGTTGAAACTAGTGTCCAGCCAATAATACCCTTGCGTATCTTTCGGTGTAAATTTCCCGTCATTGCTTATGCCGCTGCGGTAAATCAGCAGCTTTCCATCATCCGTTAACAAGTCCTTCAGTCCCGATGTCGATACGCCGGGCGCCACAATGTCCGATTCATTCAGCGCCTCGTTCGCCAGACGGACGTTACCCTTGGCGTCCAGCAGTGCGATCCGTTGGGTGCCGGTCATAATCCGACCATGCGTAGGCATTCCATTTGATACCAGCCAGAAGCTCCCGTCGTCATTTGCAATGATCCGATCCAGAGGTTGCTTCAGCTCCATGATTTCCGATACCTCTTTTCCAAGAATGAGGAACGTACGATATTCATATAATGAACGTCCAATGTTGTAAGCCGTGATTTTTTCAACGGACACCAACGTTATACCGGAAGACAGATCAAAACGCGCCCCCTTCAGTTCCCTGATATGCGCCATGCCCGCTTCTCCCGGACTTACCGTCATCTGCTCCTTGGTCATCAGCCGCAGCCCTTGATAATACAGCCCGTCATCCTTCGTCTCCAAAGAAACCGGTTCGCCTGCGTTCTTCCTCTCCAGCTCCTCGACGCGCTTTCGCAGCTCCCCCGTCTCTTCTTCGGTCATCCATATCGGCGTCTCTTCCAATGACTTTTTTACTTTCAGGCCGCCGCGGCCCGGTTCCGTAACAAGCTCGGGGTACATATACAAGTAATCCTTATCGTCATAGTAAATCGCCCCGAGCACCTGCTGCTGTCCGCCGATGACGTTCAGTCCCTTGGTTTCGTCCCATACGAGCTCCAGCCCCAGCATGTCGTGTGCGTATTTCCAAGTCAACGGCAAATAAGTGACGTCGTTCCATTCCAGCAATGGAAACGGCTCACTCCCGTTATCGATATAGCTGTTGCTTATCGTTACCGGGAAATCGGGCAGGGTCGCCGTATACGCGCGATTCCGCGGGTTGGACCCGGACAAGTCGGGGCGGAACGCCTCCTTTTTCCAGCCGATAAAGCGTAACCGTGCATCACAAGAATCGGCCCTCCCTCTCCTATAACCGAGTATTCCAGTAGCTGGTCTTCAAAACGGCAAACGTCCACGCGCCGGTTCATTGGCCTTCTCTCGTTCCATCGGTATCCGAAGCCGTCAGCCCGTTAACGACGAAACGGATCAGCAGCTCCACTACCCGCTTGTAGACGTCCCCGAGCTCGGCTTTGTGCAGCGAGACGAAGACGACCGCTCGTAGCAGCCCGGCCACGACCTCATGCTCCAGCGGAAGCATGGCCCCTTGGCTCTGCCATTTCTCGAAGAGCTGCTGTGCGGCACGGGTATCCTCCTCCGCATGCTGCTGCAGCGTTTCCTGCGGCAGCTTCCGGACAAGCTGCTCCCATTCATCCTGCCGGAATACCCGCTGCAGAAAAGGATTCGCATCAATCGTCTCGAAGCTTGTCCGGAACAGCTCGTGGAGCAGGACTTTAGGCGGAAGCTCCGAGGACAGCATGTCCGCCAACAGCCGGTCTTTGAAGCTTTCCTCCCGCTTGGCGATCTCGAAGTACAATTCCTCCTTGGTGGCAAAAAAGCTGTAGAATGAGCCCTTCGCGATGCCGCAAGCGGCCACGATATCGTCCAGGCTCGTCTTCTTCAAGCCGTACTGGACGAACAGCTCCTTTCCTTTGGATAACAAGCATTCGCGAATCGCTTCTTTTTCCTCTTTGCGAAATTTGGGCATCTTACTCTTCCTCCCCCATTGATTTCAGACAGTCATACACCGCGCGGCGCACGGCATTCTCCCGCGGATTGCGGTCCATATACCCGCCGATCCGATTCAAAACGTAGGCGTAGCCGATCCCATGATCGGGGTCCGCGAAGCAGAACGAGCCCCCCGCGCCGGGATGCCCGAACGCGTGCAGGCTGCTGCCGAACATCCGCTTGGGGATCGGCTTCCACAGCCCGAGCGAATACCCGAGGTCGACCCGGTTTACCCGGTCGAACCAGCCCGAGGCAGGCGGCTCCGCAGGCCGGCACAGCTCCTTCAGCGTAGAGGCAGCCAGCCCGAGCTTCTCCCCACCCGTAGCGAACTCGCCGTAAATCCGCGCCATAGCCCGGGCCTCGCCGATTCCGTTGCCTGACGGGAACTCGATTGACAGCATGTCCCGATCGTTGAAGTTCGCGTTGGCCACCAGCCGTCTGCGGTCCACCATGCTGCGGGACGTAAGCGATCTCGGATTCAAAAATCCGGCGAACAGCGCCATCGGGATTTCATGAAGGTGAAACAATAAGTCCAAGGGACTATCGATCCCCCGGATCTTGGCGAGTCTCGAATCCGGCACCTCGTCCGGCAAGCCGATGTAAAATTCCGCTTGCAACGGCCAGCAAATTTCCTCCTGCAGCAGCCGTCCGAGGCTTCGTCCCCGGGGATCGGTCCGCCTCAGCAGCTCGCCGATAAACCAGCCGATCGTCCACGTATGATAACCGTGCGCCGAGCCCGGCTCCCATTCCGGCTTCATCTCCGCCAGTCGGCTTGCAACATTCGCCGTATCCAAATCCGCATACCTATGGAGCTCCAGCCCATCCAGCGCGCACAAGCCGGCCTGATGGGACAGCAGCTGCCGGATTGTGATCCGCTCTTTCCCGTGCTTCCCGAATTCCGGCCAATATTGCACTACCGGGTCGTCGTAACCGAACCAGCCTCGCGAATGAGCTACGGCGGCACAGAGGGCCGCGAACCCTTTCGTACTGGAAAACACGGGCACCATCGTATGCTCCTCCCACGGAATCCGCCGCGCTGGGTTCGCGTAGCCTCCCCACAGGTCAACCACCTTCTCGCCTCGCCAATAGACGGCGCACGCGGCACCGGTTTCCCCAAGCCACTCGAAATTGCGGACAAAAGCCTCTTTTACACCCTCAAAGCCCCGCTTAACCGTTCCGCCAACGAGGGTGGACTTCTTCGATCGTATCATGATAATGTCGCCTCATATTCGTTTTATATGACCAAATTATAATTTATAGTCATATAAATAGCAATAAAAAAGCTTCTTACCGAAGCCCATTCAACAGAAATCGAATTCTCTCCTCAAAAAAGATGAGTCAGATCGGATGATCCAACTCATTAATCAACTTGTAATTGGCGGATGTTTCTCAGTCAGTATGGTTTCACACCAAAACAAGAACCAAGCGGATTATTTCCTCTTTTCAATATAACCCAACAATGTAATTATAAACATTCCGAACGCGAAGAGAACAGAAAGAGCCTGAAATAAATCCATTTAACAGCCTCCTCCTTTCGAAGAGCTGCTCCACCATCTTACAAGTTGTACTTTAAATTTAGCCCAAAATGGTTAAAACTGGTAGAACATTAAGAACTATTTTTGAACTTTTTGTTTCAACATTTTTCGCTAGCGAATGTTGGCTTGTCAGGGAATACTAGGTGCAAGCTTGACGAACCGTCGGGAATGACAAGCATGCAAATTCCGGGTAGTCCTACGTTTACTCCCGGGAAGCCGTCACGTATAATGAGCCTATATTTCAACGCGGAATATAAGGAGCGTCCGCATGTCAAATCGAAAATGGAATTTGGGACTTCTTCTCCTCTTTGCCGTCTTTGCTTGCCTGCTGCTGCAATTTGTGTTCTCTACGCTGCGCATTAGGGAGCTGGTCCGGCCGCTCGAATCCGGTCCCTCGGACGGACGCCCCCGCCATATCGTCCTGATCCCTCAGGAGCTGGATAACCCGTATTGGCGGTCTATCGAGCAAGGCGCCCGCGAGGCGGCCCGGGAGTACGGCATGGAGCTGGACTATACCGGACCGTTCCGCATCAACCCGACCGAACAGTCCAGGCTGCTGGAAAAAGCGATCGCAGCCAAAGCCGATGCGATTCTGCTTCAGGGCATCGGCGACCCGCAGTACCGGGGACTGATCGACAAAGCGGCCGGCCGCGGCATTCCTGTGATCGCCGTCGATATGGACGAGCCGGAAAGCCGGCGGCTGGCTTATGTGGGCACGGACAATACGGAAGCCGGAAAACGGATGGGCGAGCTTGTAGCGCAGGCGTCGGGAGGCTCGGGAACGATCGGCGTTCTGATCGGAAGCGAAGCGCCCAATCAACGGCTGCGGCTCGAAGGCTTCCGGGCGGTAATCGGCCGTTATCCGAAGCTAGAGATCACCGAGGTGCGCTCGTCGAACATTTCGCGCCTGCAAGCGGCCGAGCAAGCGGCAGCCATGCTGAGCGCACAGCCCCGGACCGGCTATCTGGTCGGGTTCAGCGCCCTGGACGGCCCGGGCATGCTGGAAGCCGCAGGGCGCGTCCGGCCGCAAGGGCTGCGCATTTTCGCGTTCGATGACCTGCCGGAAACGAAGGAAGGCATCCGGCAATGTAAGCTTGCCGCTACGATCGTCCAACAGCCGCGTCAAATGGGCTTCGATGCCGTAGCGCTGCTGCACGATTATTTTCAAGGAAAAACGCCGCAGCCGCAGCACTATACCGCTACGTCCGTGCTCGACCGCAGCGCCTTGGGGATCGGGGGAAGCTGCCCATGACGATCCGTAAAAAGCTGCTGCTGTTTATTCCCCTGCTCGTGCTGCTTGTCAACTCGGTCACGTTCTTTTTATTCCAAAGCGGAAAAGTCGTGCAGCAAAGCTACGATCTGATGATGAACCGGATTCTGCTGTACAAGCAGTCCGCCCAAGCGGCGGAGGATCATCTCAAAACGCTCTATGCGTATTTGCTGAATCCGGGCGAAGACCGGAAAGCGGAGCTTGACCGGGAGCGGGCCAAGCTGCTGGAGCTACGGGCTGCGCTTGCCGGGCTGAGCGGCGCGTCTCCCCATACGTCGGAGCTGACCGGCTACCTCCATCTGCTCGATACGCAGATGGAGCAGGCGCTCGCTGCCCTGCCCGGAGGCGCCCCGGCCCGTTACGAGGAAGCGGAGACCACGACCCGCTTTATCCGCGAGGAGGAGCAGCATCTCGTCGATCTGGAGCTGAGCTCGTATCAGCCGGTTTATAAGCAGATTCAGGCGGAAAACGACCGTATGAACCAGCTGGCCGCAGCCGTATTCGTCGTCATTACGCTGCTCAGCGTCGTAGTCGCGATCTGGATCTCCCGCAGCGTTACCGGGCCGGTCAACCGGCTGGTCGAGATGGCCGGGCAAATTTCCCGGGGAAATCTGAATCCGGAGCCTCCGCCGCTGCAATCGGAGGATGAGCTGGGCATTTTATCAGATGCTTTCAAACGGATGCTGGCCGACCTCAAGCTGTTGATCGAGAAGGATAAAGAACGGCTGGAGATGGGCCGGCTGGTGAAGGAGCTGGAGCTTCAGGCGCTGCAAAGCCAGATTCATCCCCACTTTCTGTTCAATACGCTCAATGCGCTTTCCAAGCTGGCGCTGCTCGAAGGCGCGGAGCGGACAAGCGACCTGATCGTGTCGATGTCGAACCTGCTGCGCTACAATTTGCGCAAGCTGGACCGACCGGTGACGCTGCGCGAAGAGCTGGAGCACGTCCGGGAGTACGTGACGATCCAGCAGGCCCGCTTCCGCGACCGGTTCCGGTTTGAGACGGACATCGACGAGTCCGCGCTGCAGGAGCCCGTCCCGGCTCTGACGCTTCAGCCCATCGTGGAGAATGCGTTTGTACACGGCATCGAACGGATGGAGCATGGCGCCGTGATCCGCCTAGCGGTCCGGCAGGAGCCGGAGCACGTGTGTCTGACCGTCTCGGACAACGGCCACGGCATGAGCGAGGAAGTCCGGCAAGCCTTGCTGAGGCTGGAGGACGACAACGGCGCAAGACCCGAGCAAGGCGCGGCAAAAAAGGAATCCACCGGGCTCGGAACGCGCAACGTGTTCAAGCGGCTGCAGCTGTTTTTCGGGCGTAGCGATCTGGTAGACATCGATAGCAAACCGGGAGAGGGAACGACGGTGATGATCCGGATTCCCCGCAGAAAGGAGGGCGAGACGGCGTATGTACCGGTTGATGATCGCAGATGATGAAGCGCTGGAGCGCGAAGGGCTGGAATGGATCGTCCGGCGCGCGATGCCGGATACGTTCCGGGTCGTTCATGCCGAGAACGGACGGAGAGCCATTGAGCTGGCGGAGGAGCATCGTCCGCATATTATTTTGATGGATGTCAATATGCCCGGCATTCAAGGCTTGGCCGCTTTGCGCGAAATTAAGGAGCGGCTGCCCGACGCGAAGCTGGTCGTGGTCACGGCCTACGACTATTTTGCTTATGCCAAGGAAGCCTTGTCGCTCGGCGTAAAAGAATATATTGTAAAACCGGCGAAACGGGAGCAAATCGTCCGCATTTTGCAGCAGCTCGTCGAGGAACTGGAACGGGAGAAGCGCAAGCGGACGGAAGAACTGGAGCTCCGGGACAAAATGTCTCAGCAGCTCCCTTTGATGGAAAACGAGCTGGCTCTGATGTTCATGGTCGACCAAGTGCTGGACGCCGGCGCCGGGCAATTGTCCGAATGGCTCGGCTTCCCTCTCGATCAGGGCTGCGCGATGGTCGTCGCTTTCCCGGAGCTTGCCCTCATACCGGATAAGAAGAAAATTTACGACCTCATCCGCAGCTTTGTCAAGGCTCAGGGGGAGCCTTGCATCGTCAGCTCGCTGATCGACCGCCACATGGCAATTTTCGTGCGCAAGAACCCGGAAGAAGCTTCGGAGGCCGCATGGAGGGAAAAAATCAAGCTGTTCGGAGCAAAGCTGTGCGAATTAACCGAGCGGCAGCTCGAATTGTCGGTATCGGTCGGCATCGGATCGGTCCGCAAGCAGGCAGAAGGGCTTCGCACCTCGTATTTCGAGGCCGTTTTTGCCTCCACTTATTTCGAGCAGGGCGGCAAAGTATGCCTTTTCGACGAACTGAAAGAAGCCAAGGCGGGCGTGATCCAAGAGCCCGAAGCAAGGTCCGGCTCCAGAGATACGGCGCGTCAGTCGTACGTGATCTTGGCGCTGCAGCGCATTCGGGAAGAGCGCGAGCGGCAGACGGTCACCGTCCTCGACAAAGCCAAGGGCTATATTCAAGAACGGTTTGCCGAAGAGCTGTCGCTGGAGGAAGTAGCGGATTTCGTGCATTTGAATCCCCACTATTTCAGTAAAATTTTCAAGCAGCAGGTAGGCGAAACGTTTATCGACTTTGTGACGAACCTGCGAATCGGCAGAGCCAAGGAGCTGATGGCCTCGACGGATTTAAGCCTGAAGGAAGTATGCTTCGAGGTCGGGTATAAAGACCCGAATTACTTCAGCCGCGTGTTCAAAAAAGTGACCGGCGTAACGCCAACCGACTACCGGAGCCAAACGAAATAAACGAATCATGCGGATGTCCATGCTCTCTTAAGAAGGCATGGACTTTTTTGCGTTCGGAGAACAAGAAAATGCTAGCCCGCGCTGTGCGGCGGACGAAGCAAGGGAATTCCGAATTAAATGCGGATAGAGCACAAATAAGTGCGGGTAATTGGAGGTAAGACGCGCAGATTCGCGTGCTATAATGAACCCACTTCCGGATTCACGGAAAGGAGAATGTATGATGAGCACGATTCCCAACACGCCAAACGGACAAGTCAGCATGAAGTTCGTCACGCTTGTTTCTATCGTTGCCGCATTGGGCGGCTTATTGTTCGGGTTTGATACGGCTGTCGTATCGGGCGCAATCGGTTTTATGAAGCAGCGCTTCGCTTTGAACGAACTGGAGGTCGGCTGGGCCGTCTCCAGCCTGATTATCGGCTGCATCGTCGGGGCCGCCCTTTCCGGCATGCTGAGCGACAGATTCGGCCGGAAAAAGGTGCTGATCGCCGCAGCGGCGCTGTTCATTATCGGCTCGGTCGGCTCCGCCATCCCGGCGACATTCACCGGCTACATTATTGCCCGGATGATCGGCGGGATCGGGATCGGCATCACCTCTACCTTGTGCCCGCTATATAACGCGGAAATCGCTCCGGCCCGGTACCGCGGCCGTCTGGTGGCGCTGAACCAGTTTGCCACCGTGACCGGCATTTTCCTCGTTTACTTCGTCAACTCGGGCATTGCTGGCTACGCTGATGACGCCTGGAATATCGCCACCGGCTGGCGCTGGATGTTCGGTGTCGGAGTGCTTCCGGGCGTGCTGTTTCTGGTACTGCTGTTTTTCGTCCCGGAGAGCCCCCGCTGGCTGATCAAGCAGGGAAGACCGGTTGAGGCGCTGCCGATCCTGCTCAAAATTCACGGCGACGATCTGGCCCGGCAGGAAGTGCTGGACATCAAGGAGTCGTTCAAGCAGGAAAACGCCTCGCTCCGCCAGCTGTTCACCCCCGGGCTGCGCACCGCTCTGCTCGTCGGTGTGGTGCTGGCCGTGCTGCAACAGGTGACGGGAATTAACGCCATCATGTATTATGCCCCGGAAATTTTCAAACAAGCCGGAGCCGGAACGAATGCCTCGCTGGTTCAAACCATTTTGGTGGGGCTGATCAACTTCCTGTTCACGATTTTGGCCCTGTGGCTGATCGATAAAGCGGGGCGCAAAGCGCTGCTGCTGGTCGGCTCGGCATTGATGACCGTCTCTCTGCTGGTTATCGGCATCGCATTCCATAGCGGGCAGACATCGGGTCCGCTGGTGCTGGTCTTTATTTTGATCTATGTCGCCGCCTTCGCCATCTCGCTCGGTCCGGTCGTCTGGGTACTTTTGTCCGAAATATTCCCGAACCGCATCCGCGGCCGGGCGACGGCGATCGCTTCCATGTCGCTCTGGGCGGCCGACTATATCGTATCCCAGTCGTTCCCGCCGATGCTGAATACCGCGGGGCCTGCGATGACCTTCTGGATTTTCGGCGCGCTGTCGCTCGTTACGTTCTTGTTCACGTGGCGCGTCGTGCCCGAGACGAAAGGCAAATCGCTGGAGGAAATCGAAGCCGTCTGGTCAGCCAAAGCGAAAGCCGAAACGGGCGACCAACCGGCTCTGGCTTCAGCGGTCGATTAAGGGCCTTGCATATCGATATCAAAAAGAGGAGTCGCTCCCTTGAGCGCTCCTCTTTTTACGTACAAATATCGCGTTAGCCGTTATGCCTCCCGCTCCACCAGCATCGCAACCCCTTGCCCTCCGCCGATGCACAGCGCCGCGAGGCCAAGCTTCCCTCCGCGCTTGCCCAGCTCATGGAGCAGCGTGACGAGCACGCGCGCGCCGCTCGCTCCGATCGGATGGCCGAGCGCGATGGCGCCACCGTTCACGTTCAGCTTCTCCCGCGGCACGCTAAGATCCCGTCCGACCGCAAGCGATTGGGCGGCGAACGCTTCGTTCAGCTCCAGCAGGTCGATGTCATCCATCGACACGCCGGTTTTGCCAAGCAGCTTGCGGACCGCATCGACAGGACCGAGTCCCATGACCGAAGGGTCCAAGGCCGCATGCGCATAGCCTCTGATCCGCGCCAGCGGCTTCAGTCCGAGCTGCGCTGCACGGGCCGCGGACATGACGACCAGCGCAGCCGCTCCGTCGTTGATGCCCGACGCGTTCCCGGCGGTCACGGTGCCGTCCTTGCGGAACGAAGGGCGAAGCTTGCCGAGCGTCTCCGCCGTCGTACCGTAGCGCGGATGCTCGTCGGTGTCGAAGACGACCGGATCGCCTTTTCGCTGCGGAATCGATACGGGGATGATCTCATCCCGAAAACGGCCCGATTGGATCGCCTGCTCCGCTTTCTGCTGGCTCCAAGCGGCAAATTCGTCCTGCTCCGCCCGGGTAAGCTCATACCGGTCCGCGATATTTTCCGCCGTGATCCCCATATGAATGTCGCACATGGCGCACCATAGTCCGTCCCGGACCATCGAATCGACCAGCTTCCCGTCGCCCATACGCAGCCCCGAACGGGCGCCTTCCAGCAAGTAAGGCGCTTGGCTCATGTTTTCCATGCCGCCCGCCACAACGATCTCCGCATCGCCCAGCCGCACGCTTTGCGCCGCCAGCATGACGGCCTTGAGGCCGGAGCCGCACACCTTATTCACCGTCACCGCGGGAACCGCATGGGAAAAGCCGCTTTTCAGCCACGCTTGGCGCGCCGGATTTTGTCCGAGCCCCGCCTGCAGCACGTTGCCCATAATCACCTCGTCGACCTGCTCCTCGCTGACGCCCGCCCGCTCCAGCGCGTCCTTGATCACAAGGCTGCCGAGCTCCGTAGCGGGAATACCCGACAGCCCTCCTTGAAACCCGCCGATCGCCGTACGGACGGCGCTTACGATCACCGCATCGTTATTCATGAGAACCTCCCTTAAAGCTTTGTTCAAACGACATTTCGAATTTAATTGCCCAGCTTCTCCGCCAGCCGGGGATCGACCGTGAATGAAGCTTCCGTTTTCGCCCGAACCTCATCCAGCCCTGTTCCGTCCAGCAATTCGACCAGCAATTCGACCAGCACCATCCCTTGAGCGGTAAAGTCAAAGACGGCAAGATCGGTAATGAGTCGGTGCACGACGCCTTGGCCGGTCAGCGGGAGCGTGCATTCCTTTTTCACCTTAGCTTCCCCGTGCTTGTTGACATGCTCCATAATGACGACGATCCGCTTGGCTCCGTTCACCAGATCCATCGCGCCGCCCATGCCTTTGACCATTTTGCCGGGAATCATCCAGTTGGCCAGATCGCCCCCTTCGGACACTTCCATCCCGCCCAAAATCGCCAGATCGATATGGCCGCCGCGAATCATCGCGAACGACTCTGCGCTATCGAAATACGAAGCGCCCGGGATCGCCGTGACCGTTTCTTTCCCGGCATTGATCAAGTCCGGATCTTCCTCGCCTTGCTTCGGATAAGGTCCGATCCCCAGCAGCCCATTCTCCGAGTGCAGCATGACGCTCAGTTCAGCCGGAATTTCGTCAGCGACCAGCGTCGGCATCCCGATGCCCAAATTCACATACATGCCGTCTCGAATTTCCTGAACGGCCCGTTTCACAATTTTGGTTCGGCTATCGCTCATGTGTGGAATCCTCCTCTTTTACACGCTGCGGACCGTCAACCGCTCGATCCGTTTCTCGTAGCTTCCGCCCTGTACGACACGCTGCACGTAAATGCCCGGCGTATGAATCTCATCCGGGTCCAGCTCCCCGACGCCGACGATCTCTTCCGCTTCCGCAATCGTAATTTTGCCCGCCGCGGCGGCCATTGGATTGAAATTGCGCGACGTTTTGCGGAAGACGAGATTCCCCATCGGATCGGCCTTCCAAGCTTTGACCAAGGCAAAATCCCCGACAATCGCCCGCTCCAGCAGGTACGTACGTCCGTCGAACGTCTTGTGCTCCTTGCCTTCCGCAACCGGAGTCCCCACGCCGGTCGCCGTGTAAAAGCCGGGAATCCCCGCGCCGCCTGCCCGAATCCGTTCCGCGAGCGAGCCCTGCGGCACCAGCTCGACCTCCAGCTCGCCGCTCAAGAACTGCTTCTCAAACGTTTTGTTCTCCCCAACGTAGGAAGACACCATTTTCTTAATTTGCCGGTTGGCGAGCAGCAGCCCCAATCCCCAGTCGTCGACGCCGCAGTTATTGCTGACGACGGTCAAATCCTTCGTCCCCTGCTCCTTCAATGCCGCGATCAGATGCTCCGGAATGCCGCACAGCCCGAAGCCACCGACGATCAGCACGGCTCCGTCCTGAATATCCCGTACGGCTTCCGCCATGGAGCCCATCACTTTACTTGTGCCCATGTCCTCTCCTCCTCTAGAATCTGGTAGATTATGGTTTATTGCGCGGTGTAGCCTCCGTCGATCAGCAGTGATGCTCCGGTGACGCCCTTCATTTTGTCGCTGGCGATTAGCGCAGCGAATTCGGCGATTTCTTCGACCGACAGCAGCCGCTTTTGCGGGACGAGCGGGTAAATGACCTCTTCCAGCACCCGCTCCAGCGGCACCTGACGGGTTTTCGCCAGATCGTTCAGCTGGCCGCGAACGAGCGGCGTATCGACGTAGCCCGGGCACAGCGCATTGACGGTAATGCCGTGCGCCGCCCCTTCCAGGGCCGCGACCTTCGTGAGGCCGATCAGCCCGTGCTTGGCGCTGTTATAGGCGGCTTTGCCTGCGAAGCCGATCACCCCGTTGATGGATGCCATGTTGATGATGCGGCCCCAGCCCTGTTCTTTCATGATCGGGAACGCGTGCTTGATCCCGATAAAAGCGCCGGTCAGCATCACCCTCAGCATGAAATCGAATTTCTCCACCGGAAAATCCTCAATCGGCGCGACATGCTGCAGTCCCGCATTGTTGACCAGAATATCCAGTCTCCCGTAAGCGCCGCGAGCCGCTTCGACCGCAGCCGCAAAATCGCTCTCCCGCGTCACGTCGAGGCTCACGCCCATCGCTTCGTGGCCCGCGCTCCGCAGCTCTTTCGCCGCGCTCTCCGCTTTGTCCCCGTGCATGTCAGAGACGACCACGCGGGCCCCTTCCTTGGCAAAGGTGCGGGCCATTTCCAGGCCGATGCCGCTGGCCGCCCCCGTAATTAACGCGACTTTATTCGTTAAGAAATTTCCCATAGTCCATCCCTCCGCTGGGTATGTATTAAATAAACGAGAAGATTACGGCCAAAATGAGCACGGTTAACGTCTTCAGCACGGTAACCGCAAAAATATCCTTGTACGATTGGCGATGCGTCAAGCCGGTAATCGCCAGCAGCGTGATTACCGCGCCGTTGTGAGGCAGCGTATCCATACCCCCGGAGGCCATCGAAGCGATCCGGTGCAGCAGCTCCGGGCTGATGCCCGCTGTTTGGGCCGCGGCCATGTACGTTTTGCCCATCACTTCAAGTGCAATGGATAACCCGCCGGAGGCCGAACCGGTCACGCCTGCGAGAATGTTCACCGATACCGCTTCGGAGATGAGCGGCTGCGAGCTTAGCCCCATGATCCAATTCTGAATCAATTTAAAGCCGGGCAGCGTCTTGACCACGTTTCCGAAGCCGACCTCCGAGGCGGTGTTGAAAATCGCCAGCAGCGACCCCATCGCCGCCGCCGTCAGTCCGGCCGCCAGCTTGCTCTGCACCTGGCGAATATTAATGCACAAGGCGCTGACGATCCCGATGCACAGCGCGATAATGAGCGCCCAGGATGATGCAACCGTTTTCACACTGGCGATATTAAACGATTTTAGCAGCTCCGCATTATACCAGGTCGTTACGTCCAAAAAGCCGCGGCTGAGCAAATAGTTGAAGACGAGCACGAGCAGCAGCGGCAGCACGGAGATCCACAGGCTCGGATACGTCTGGTTTGTCAGCAGCTCCGGCTCGTTCTTATGATCCGTGCCATACCCTTCTCCTGCGGCTTCGGCCTGCTTGCGCCGGCGTTCCAACCACCAGAGTCCGCCGAAAAATACCATCAGACTGCCGGCGATCCCGACGATCGGCGCGGCATAGGCGTCTGTCCCGAAATAGCTGGTCGGAATAATATTTTGAATTTGCGGCGTGCCCGGCAGCGCGTCCATCGTAAACGTAAAGGCGCCAAGCGCGATCGTCCCCGGAATTAACCGTTTCGGCACGTTCGCTTCCCGGAAAATCGCCACGGCAAACGGATACACCGCAAACGCAACCACGAACAACGAAACGCCGCCGTACGTCAGCACCGCACAGGCCAGAATGACGGACAGAATCGCCCGCTTCGAGCCGAGCGCCCGCACGATGGACTGCGCAATGGAAGCCGCCGCCCCGTTCATTTCCATCACTTTACCGAATATGGCCCCCAGCAGGAATATGGGGAAAAAGTTTTTTACATAGTTGGCCGCGTTCGTCATATACGTTTCCGTATAGCTGGGCATGAGCGCATTGCCCGAGATGACGACGGCCAGCAAGGTGAAAATCGGAGCAAATACAATGACCGGATAGCCCCGGTAAGCAAAAAACATGAGCAATCCCAAAGCGAACACAATGGCCAGAACTTCGATGATCATCTCGCGCTTGTCCTCTTTTCTCTCTAAGATGAATACATTGCAAACCCTTCCAAAAATAGCGATTACAAAATCTTGGACCACCGGGTTGTCGAAGCTGTTTTGTTTTGGAAATTTTGCATCCCGAAATTGGAAGTTCTCGCGGCTCTTCCAGTTTACAATGAGGAACGTCACGAGGTAAAATTCATACATCGAATAACAACGATGCCAAAATATTATAGGTGGAGATGAGTTTTTTGGATTTGCGAAACTTAACTTATCTTCTTGAGGTTGCCAAGCTGCAAAATTTCACCAAAGCCGCAGAAGCGCTTCATATGACGCAGCCGACGTTAAGCAAGCTGGTCCGGAGCATGGAAGAAGAGCTGGGCGTTACATTGTTCGACCGTTCGGGCAAGCAGGTCAAATTAACCGATGCGGGCAGCGCGGCGATCCAGCAAATCCATCACATCCTGCAAGCGGTGAACGATCTGTATATTACACTCGACGACGTCTCCCAGCTGAAGACCGGAACGCTTACGATCGGACTGCCTCCCGTGATCAGCTCCGTTTTTTTCCCGCGCGTCATCGCGCCGTTTCAGAAGCTGTATCCCCGGCTCCAATTCGAGATGGTCGAAGAAGGCGCTAAAAACGTCGAGCAGCGGGTCCTGAACGGATCAATCGATCTGGGCGTCGTCATTTCTCCCGACGAGGAAGCGGGCTTCGGGACGATGCCTTTTATTCGGCAGCAATTGGCACTGGTGCTCCACCGGTCGCATCCGCTGGCGGAGCATCCCCCCGTGAAGCTGGCCGACCTAAGCCGGGAGCCGTTCCTCATGTTCGCCAAAGGCTTCGGCGTCCGCCATCACGTGCTCGAAGCGTGCCATCAGGCCGGCTTTCATCCGCTCATCGCGCACGAAAGCTCCCAATGGGACTTGCTTGTGGAGATGGTCGCCGCCGAACTGGGCGTCGCTCTGCTGCCTGAAGCGATCTGCTCCAAGGTCGTGAACCCGGACGTACGGGTTCTGCCAATGACGAATCCGGCGATTCCGTGGAATCTCGTCGTTATTTGGAACAAGGAGCGCTACGTTTCCTACGCGATGCGCGAATTTCTCCGGTTCGTCGAACAGACCTCCGGCCCGGCCGGCGGTGAGCCCGTATGTTGAAAAAATTATATGTGGTCTATCTTGTCGTCTTTTTTGGAATCTCCATCGGTGCAATTGTTATCGGGAATTACGGGATTAACGATCAGCAAAGCCATATTTATGTATTGCCGGACGGCTATACGGGATGGGTCGAAATTAGATATGAGCAGGAAGGCAGTCCTCCGCTGCCGCGCGAGGGGGAGGAGTATGTCAACCTCATTCCTCGCACGGGGATTTTGAATACGTCGGATTCGCCCACATCGGGAGAAATGAAATTTTATTATCTCGACAAGCTGGGGAACCGTAAAAAAATTGAACTTGACATGATCCGCACCCAGGCGATGAAAACGAAATACGTTCTTAGCTCAAACGGAACCGAGGAAGAACTCTCAGTCAATGTTTTTTTCGTCGGTACGGAACAGCAATGGAATGAGGAGAGAAGCCGCAATTGAAGCGTGCTTTCTATTAAAACAAATCATGGGGCCGCCGCGGACGTAATCGGGTGGCCCCATGAACGTATGATTCCGTCCGAGTCAGATCGGTGCTTTTGCCAATTGTATTAATTTGTAAAAACAAGATATCCCGCACATTTGGGACTCGATCCTCTTATCTTGGTAAGTGCGGATTTTCTCAGCTATCTTCATGAGCATCTGCAGATCCGTATGTTCGGCAGCGGCGATTGATTGTTTAAATTTTACGGTTTCCTCCGAATAAACGGAATTTTGAAGCATTTGGATCAACCTGACTTTTAGCAGATGAGCTCCATCGTAACAACGATAACGGTTTTCAGGGTCTCGGTTCACCGTTACATAACCTGCTTGCTCCCAGTAGCGAATCGTCGATTTAGGTACATGAGTCAGCTCAGACACTTCATGGATGGTGAAGCATTCTTTTTTATATGGAGATGTATTTTCGTTCACTTGTCGTCGAATATCCTCGATCAGCTTCTCTAATTTCTCTTTGTCCTCGTATAAAGCGACTTCTTTTTCCCTAATGACCCACAAAGCATCATGCGTCTTGCCCTGCTGAAGATAATGAAGCGCTTCGGTTGTCGCTTCCATCCCAAAAGCCGGAGCCATAGCTTGAATACATGCCAAGTATGCTGCATGCAGGTCCGTATAAATACGATAGTCATTGACGGATCGTTCTGCCGGAGGAATGAGGCCTTTGGCCTCGTAATTCCGCAAGGTGCTGGCGCTAATCTTGAACGTGGCCGCCAGTTTTTTTGGACGCATGGTCAACTCGCGATCTCTCCCCTAAAAAGACCAAAATTAAAGTTAGTTGTAAGATTTTCTGGAATCACATTTGATTTTCCTTCTTCTTTTGCGACAAACCTTTCAATTGGCTTATATGTTATAGAATGAAAGTAGATTTGAGAAAAGAGGTGTATTCAATTAGGATGAGTAAACCATTTCCCACCTACCATTGCGACATGACAATCGAAGAAATCGGGGCGGAAGGCAACCGATACATTGCATCTGAATGGAGGGCCTTGTACGAGTCGATGTATGTCCAATTGACCGATGCTTTTCTTGAAATCGAGGATGCGGCGTACGGTCTTTTCCTGGATCAATTGATGCCGGTTGTATTTGAGAGGATGGAAGAAGTCGGATTCGAAGTATCGGAGACCCTGGAGGCGGACGATTTTGTCATCGGCAAAAACTTGATTTTTCGAAACTCCCTTGAAAAATGGGGACCGGAAGACAATAGATCGCGTGTATTCTGGAACGTTGTCCGAAATAAGCAAGGTCAACCGGTTGGAGCTTTACTGACAGATATTCCCCACTCTCATTTGAAGTTTGATATCCCTTCAGCACCGGTGTTTTACACGATACGGGAGAGCGTCAAGGAGCAGATCATTCAAGGGATTCGGCAGCTTAAGGAGTAGTGGGAGGGAAACAATAAGGGGTCTCGCATATTAGATATGTCTAGTATGCGAAACCCCTTATTTAATACAACAGGATGAATTACAGCTTCTTGAAGATCCGGTACAGGATGACGGCCGTCTCGGCTCTGGTCGCCTGTCCTTGCGGATTCAGTCCGCTGCCGTTGCCTTCCACGATGCCGGCTTTGACCATAGCGGCCACGCTGTTCGTTGCGTACGAAGCAACGGCGGCTTTGTCGCTATAGGAAACCAGATCTGCCGCAGCTCCCCGAATTTCGAGCTTTTTGGATACATCCAGCGCTCTTGCCGTAAGCACCATCAAATCTTGTCTCGATATTTTTTCTTTCGGGTTGAATTTATTGTCTCCCATTCCGTCGGTAATGCCCAGCTTCTTCGCAATGCCGATGGCCTGATAATAATAATCGCTCGGATTCACATCGCTGAAGTTGGCATCGAAATCGCCTTTCAAGCCAAGAGTGCGTACCAACAGGGTGATAAAATCGGCTCTTGTTATGTTTTGGCCCGGCTCAAACGTCGTGTCGGAGGTGCCTTGAATAATTCCTTTGGAAGCCAGTACGGCAATCGCTTCGCCGGCCCACGAGTAGCTCTCCGTCACATCGCGGAAAGGATTTGCTGCCTGTACAGGCGTCGGAGCCGTTGGCGTTTCCTTGCCCGGCTTCGGAGATGCCGGCTGCTCCGGCTTCGGCTGCTCCGGTTTAGCCGGAGTTCCCGGATTGGCCCCGCTGCCGCTTCCGTTGCTACTACCGCTGCTGTCATCACTGCTCGAAGATGAGCTTTCGGTCCGCACGGCGACGCTCGGGCCGGCCGTCCAGTTCCCCGCGGCGTCTACCGCTTCGACTTGGAACGTGTAGCGGGTGTCGCTGCTCAGACCCGTCACGCGGTACGA